>JAVVDY010000013.1:10224-115795 GCA_032251255.1 Desulfuromonadales bacterium | reverse complement strand
CATGCAAATTTTTCAGAAAAACACTGTCAAGAACTTTTTTGCTGAATAGTTACAATCATCGTTTACTTTTTTTTGTTAGGGCTCACTAAGGGATGTAAATCATTTTTCAGGAGGAGTTTCATGCACAAGGGAATTTGGGTTGTACTGATGGTTTTGTTTCTGGCGCCGCTGCAGGCAGGGGCGTTTGATGTTGCGCAACTGCAGATTAATGGATTCCTGTCTCAGGGATATCTCGACAGCAGCGAGAACAGCTTCCTGGCTGGCGATTCTGTTGACGGGACCACAGAGTTCAACGAAGTAGGGATTGCGCTCAACACACAGATCAGTGATAAGCTGCGGGCCGGAATGCAGCTGTTATCTCGTGATCTCGGCAATGTGGGGAATAATGAGGTCCGCCTTGACTGGGGGTTTGCTGACTATCGTCATGACGATTATCTCGGGGTACGGATAGGTAAGGTCAAGCTGCCGATGGGCCTGTATAACGAGGGTCGCGACACTGACATGCTGCGCCCCATGGTTTTCCTGCCCCAGAGTATTTATGATGAAACCAAGCGTGACCTGCTGGTGGCCTACCAGGGGGCCGGGCTCTACGGCAACCTGTCTCTCGGGGTGCTTGGCGACCTTGATTATCATGGCTTTTACGGTGGGATCAACATTGATGATGAATCCCTGCTGATCAATGCACTGCAGCAAAATGCTTCGTTCACCCTGACCAGCGCCAACGCGTCAGGTCCTTTAGGGTTCGCCGACCAGTACAAGGTCAACAGCATGGATGTGGACAATGATTATATCGCGGGTGGTGGCCTGGTGGTGAATACGCCCCTTGAAGGTCTGCGGCTCGGCCTGTCATGGCTGACTGTCCAGAATCAGCTGTCTTACAGCGGGATGATCACCGAGTCACAAATGAATCCCGGCATGCCCCCGACCCCAAATACCAATCCAGATATCATTGGCACCATTCCGCCGAGCGTGGGAGAGCTGAAAAATGAATCCACGTACGTCGCCTCGCTGGAATATGTTTATGAGAACCTCACCCTTGCCGGCGAGTACTCGGAAACGGATAGAAAGCAGAAGTTTGGCAATATCACTGCGATCGACGCAACCTCACAATCCTATTATGTAATGGCCGCCTATACGTTTATGGATCGGATGACCGTTTCAGCTCTTTACGATGTCTATTACTCCGACAAAGATGACAAGGACGGTGAGGCCTTTGCTGCCACCAGCCCCAGCCGGCAGGACTTTTTCAGCTGGCGGAAGGATCTAGGGGTCGGTGTCCGTTACGATATCTCCCCCAACTGGCTGGTCAAGGCGGAATACCACGATGTTGATGGCGCCGCACTGTTCCTGACGACGGTAAACGATCCTGCCGAGCTTGAGTAGGACTGGAATTACTTTGTTGTCAAAACATCAGTCAACTTCTAAGAGGAGGTAGCAGATGAAAATCAAAATTGTCCTTATGCTCGTTGCCGCTACCTTCGTCTTTGCGAATGTCGCCCTGGCCGCTGATTATGTTCTGGTCGTGAACAAGGATAATGCCGTTTCGAGCATCGATGCGAAAGACGCCAAGAATATTTTTCTCGGGAAAAAATCGTCCTGGAGCAATGGCGAGCGGATCGTACTCTACAGTCAGCAGAATCAGGCACTGACCGAGGCTTTCAGCGCAGGTGTGGTCAAGAAAACAGCTCAACAGTTCATGGTTTTCTGGAAAAAGGCTCTCTTTACCGGGACAGGCAAACCACCGGTCGAAGTCTCCGACGATGCCCAGATGAAGCAGGCAATTGCTGCAGATCCGAAAGGGATCGGTTATATCAGTGCCTCTGCGATGGACGGCACGGTTAAGCAGCTCATCATTAATTAAAACCAGTCACTCGGCTCCGGTGAGTCACCGGAGCCGAGTTGTTAGAAAGTGTGGAATCCTATGTTCGGTAGCATTCGTGCAAAACTCTGGCTCTGTGTCGGACTCGGCTTTGTCGGTTTCGCCATAGCAACAGCGTTCACTTACGTCTCCAGTGAACAACTCTCTTCGGGGCTCGACCTGGTGGGCTCTCGTGACTTTCCGCTGGCGATGAAGAGTGCTGAATCGCTGAATCTCTACAAGAAGCAACAGGGACTCTATGAGGAAGCGGTGCTGATCGGCGATGAGGACGCTGTTGCTGAAGCTGATAGTATCGGAGCTCTTATCTCGGACTCGCTGCACGGCATGGCGCAGCTTGACCAGCAAGGGAAAGATGCGCTGCTGCGCCTGGCTGATCAACATAAATACTATACCGAGCAGGCGACGAAAAACTATGGGCTGCTTGCGGAGGGTGCAGAGGGGGCCGCGCTGATCGAGGCGATCCAGAAGACCGGACAGCTGCAGCGGGAGCTGTTGCCCAGATTTGAAGACCTGGCGGAAAATTTCAGATCCCGTGTAGAGGTCAAGATTGCTGACAACCGCGCGGTTGCGGTGAAAAATTCATCAACCCAGATCTGGATCTTTCTGATTGTGTTCGTCCTGTCGGGGATTGCGATCCGCTTTATCTCCGATCGGCTGCTGATAAGCCCGATCTTGAGAATTCACGCCATGGTCGGCCAGTTGAGTGATGGAGATGTCGGCAAGCACAACCGGATCCAGCTGGATTCCAGAGACGAAATCGGAGACCTGGCAGCTGAGTTGAATCAACTGGCTGACAGTATGTACGAACGTTCAGAACTGGCGCAGCAGATCGCGACCGGGAATCTCGACGTCGTGGTCGAACTCGAATCGGAAAAGGATGTTCTGGGGGATGCCCTGAATGGTATGGTTGGCAGTCTCGGCCAGATCGCGACACGCCTGAGGGACGCGACGGCGCATGTCGCAGGTGGCGCTAGCCAGATTTCCCTGTCCTGTCAATCCTTGTCCGATGGCAGCTCGCAGCAGGCAGCATCCGTCGAAGAAGTCTCGGCGGCGATGGCGCAGATGCTGGCTAATGTCCAGCAGAGTGCCCAGAACGCCAGCGAGACGGAAAGGATGTCGAGGGCTGCTGCGGAAGAGGCGGCGACAGGTGGGCAGGCCGTTGAGGAGACGGTCACGGCCATGCGTGAGATCACCGGCAATGTCTCGATTATTGAGGAAATTGCCCGGCAGACCAACCTGCTGGCCCTGAATGCCGCAATCGAGGTGGCCCGGGTCGGGGAGCAGGGGAAAGGGTTTGCCGTGGTGGCTTCGGAGATCCGCAAGCTGGCTGAGCGGAGCCAGGGGGCCGCTGCCCAGATCGGTGACATGTCCTCTTCGAGTATTGAGATCGCAGAACGTGCCGGTTCAATGCTCGCGACCCTGGTACCGAAAATTCAGAAGACCGCGGAGTTGGTACAGGAGATCGTTGCCTCGAGCAAGGAGCAGGAATCGGGGACCGATCAGGTCAGCCTGGCGGTGCAGAAACTCGATCAGATCATCCAGGAGAATGCAGCCTCTGCGGAAGAGATGGCCTCGACGGCTGAAGAGCTGTCAGCCCAGTCAGAACAGCTGAAAGAGATGACCGGATTTTTCAAAATGAAGGGCAAGCAGGTCTTTCAACAAACGGAGCCGCCCGTCCGCAAAGGCATGTCGGTGCTGCCGCATACGCTGAAAAAAGAACCGTACGGAACCGTTCATCAGCAGGCCCTGCCTCCGGTTATAGATCTTGAAGAAGATACCCTGGACCAGGAGTTTGAAAAATTCTGATCCCTTATCTCCCCCAACCGGAGCAATGAACTCAACGTCGGGTTCCTTGCTCCGGTTGTTCGTCTTTCTGCCAGCTCTTCTGCCCGGCTCTGACAATAACTGTCGTCATATAGTTCAGAGGCCGGGGAGTCCATGTCTCAAGATTTTCAACCACCAGTTCCTGATCCCCGTGTTCGGCACAGCTGACCAGCCTGCTTGAAGAAAGCAGTTCCTTTCCCTTCAAAAGTGCCATCAAGTCTCCGATCACTCCGGCAGCTTTATAGAGGACCAGCGTTTCACAATGGCCCAGCGCGTTCTCCACGGCCTTCAGGTCGGTCGCCGACATCAGTGTCAAGCGATCCTCCTGCAGGGTCAGCGGGTCGTGAAACCGGCTGGCCCCGATCTGGAAGGCACTGATGCCGGGAACCAGGTGGATTTTCTCCTTTGCCAGTGTTGCTGACAGACCATAAAGCAGGTAACTGGTTGTCGCAAAGATAAGCGGGTCGCCGATGGTGATCATCGCCACCGAACGGCCCTGCTGTAACCGTTGTAATACCTCATCGGCAACCCTTGACCAGCGTTCACTGGTGTTGCTGCCGTTGCGCTCCATCGGGTAGCTGACTGTCATGACCTCCTGCTGGTGAAGGTAGGGTGCTATGGCATTGAGGGCCAGCGAACGGTTGCTCCCCCTGGCCTGAGGGGTGAGGATGACATCAACCGCTTCGATGATGTTGACCGCACGAACGGTCAGCAGGTCTGGTGAGCCGGGGCCGATACCGACGGCGTAGAAATGTCCGGGTTGGGGCTTCTGCATGGAATAACTTTCTTCTGCCGGGTTCGTCGGGATCGTTGGTCCGTCCGAGTCCGGGTCATTTGTAGTTTGAAAAATACCTGTTCAATGCCAAAACATTATCAAAACTTCGCGTGTTTGCCCGCGAGTATTGCAGCTGGTCGACCTGCAGGTAAACGGACTGCAGTGCGCGATACTGCCCCCGCTCATCTGGAGGAGTCGGCTGCTGGTTCATCGGTCCGACCTGCCAGATGTAGATGTCCGGTTGTCGCGCCAGGACCTCTTCCGGGTTGAACCTCAGCAGCTTGCGGTCGCCGGCGCTGATAAAATCTCCACCCGCCGTGCTGATGATGTCGGCAATAATATTGCCGGTTCCGGCGATGGTCAGCGGGATTTCGCTGATTTCGTAAATGACCCGCGGCGATTCCGGCAGAGGTTGCAGCCGGTTTAGTTTCTCCCGCTGGGAGCTGATCAGCTCGAGGGCCTGCTGCTCCCGGCCGATCAACGCTGCCAGGTCGCGGGTCTGCTCGAGAATTTCTGTGAGACGGTTCGGGTTGTAGAAGAAGATCTCGGCATCAATTTTCTCCGCCATCTCGCGGGAAAAAAATCTGTTTGAAGAAATGATCAGCAGGTCGGGGTCGAGTGCGGTGATCAGTTCCAGGTTCGGCCGGATATGCGAACCGACCTGAGGTGCCTGCGGAAACTCGCTGACATTGCGGGTTTTGCCGACGACCAACGCTGCGGCGTCCAGTTTGTCAATAATGTCCGCGGCGGCCGGGGCGAGAATAACGATCCGCTCCGCGGCATGACTAGTTGTGCAGAAAAGTAAAAGCAGCAGCGCCGCGAGTAACCTTGACATCGTACGTCTCCGTCAGCAGTTCCGGGGTGAGCAGGGGGCGGGGGACATCAGCCAGCAGTCTGCCCTGTTTGAGCAGCAGGAAACGGTCGAAGAAGCGTTCAGCAAGACCGATATCGTGCACCGGGGAGATGACTGTCTCGTTCCTGTCGTTGAGCAGCTTGAAAATCTCCAGGGTATGCCGGATGTCGAGGCTGGCGTTCGGCTCATCCAGGAAAATAATCGGTGCCGCCTGATTCAGGACCCTGGCCAGCATCACCCGGCGTTTTTCTCCGCCGGAAAGTTGGTTGAACGGCCGTTTGCGGAGGTGGAGCAGGTCGAGAGCCTGCATCTGCTGTTCGCTTAACCGCCTGTCCTCTTCGCTGTAGCTGTTTCCGCGAGTGTGCGGGTAGCGGCCGAACAACACCACCTCTTCGACACTGAACGGGAAGATGACTTCGGCGAGCTGGGGCAAAAGGGCAAAAATAAGCGCCCGTTCCGCGACCGGAATTTTGTCGAGCCGCCGCTCTTCGTAGGTGATCATGCCGCGGCCGTGCAGGGTTCCGCAGAGCAGCTGCAGCAGGGTGCTCTTGCCGCTGCCGTTCTCCCCGAGAATGGCGACTTTTTCTCCCGGAGCGATCAACAGCTGATCCACTGTTAACCGGAAGTTGCCACGCTGAAAGTTCAGATGTTCTATCCGCAGCTCAGCCATGCCAGAACCTTTCCCGTCGGGTCCGCAGCAGGTAGAGGAAGAAGACGCCACCGAGCAGGGCCGTAATGATCCCGACCGGCAGTTCGGCGCCGCCGGGGATAATCGAGCGAGAGGCCGCATCGGCAAAAATCAGCAGCAGGGCGCCGAGCAGCATGGAGAAGAACAGGTTGTGGCGCATGTCGCTGCCGAACAGGCTGCGGGCAACATGGGGCACGATCAGGCCGACAAAACCGATGATGCCGGTATGACTCACCGCGACGGCAACCAGGGTTGTGGCGACGACGAAGGCAACGGTCCGCAGCCGCTCGACGTTGACCCCCAGGCTCTGCGCGGAGTGTTCATCGAGGGCCAGCATGTTGAGCTGCAACGCGCGGGCCGAGAAGAGCAGATAGGCGATCAGCAGGGTCGCCGTACTGAGCATCAGCTTGCCCCAGTCGATGACGAAAAATCCTCCCATCAGCCAGAAAACAATCGAGGAGAGGGAGTCTTCAAAAAAATACTTGGCGAAGCTGATTACCGAAGAGGCGACAATGTTCATCACCACGCCCGCCAGGATCATCGTCACCGGGTTGATGACGCCGTTGGTTTTCGACAGCCGGTAGACAATCAGCAGCCCGAGCAGTCCGGTCGCGAGTGCCGTGAGCGGTACCAGCGGCAGCGGCAGGCCGAAGGAAATCGCCAGCACCGCACCGAGAGCCGAAGAACTGGCCGCGCCAGTGGTGAAGCTGTCGGCCAGGGGGTTTTTCAGGGTCAGCTGGTAGACGCTCCCCGACAGCCCGAGCATCCCCCCGATGACCGCCGAAAAGAGAACCCGCGGAAGGCGCAGCGAGAGCATAATGTCACGGTCTAGCGCGGACATAGCGAACGGGTTGATGGCGGTAGCGCCGATCAGGCAGGAACCTGCCAGGCTGAGCAGGAATATGGTCAGGACGAGCTTTTTCATAGTTTGAACGACAACACGCTTTCTGGCACAGGAGAACTCAAGTCAGATCTCAACCCTGCTCACAATCCGTTTCGCGATCAGGAACAACCCGAGCAGGATCCCGAGCAGGATGGCATAAAGTAGAGGGCTGATCTCCATTCCGGGCGTCAGGGTGGTACGGATCAGCCGGGTCGAATAGGTCAGCGGGAAGATGCTGGCCACCCACCTGATCACCATCGGCATCTGGTCGACCGGAAAGAAGGTTCCGGAGAGGAACATCATCGGGGTGATCAGGAAGGCATTGATGGTCGCCTGGTCGCTGTGACTTCTGACGATCATCGCGGCGATGAAGCCGAGCAGGGCAAATATCGCCAGATGGAGCAGCAGGGCGAGCAGGAAAAAGATGCTGAAGCGCAGTTGAACACCGCACAGCAGGCTGTAACCGCCGATGATCAGTACCGGGATCATCCCCCGGGTGATGCCATAGCATGCCTCACCAGCGACAATCTGCCAGCGCTGCAGCGGCGCCAGCAGGTATTCCTCGAAGACCTTGAAATAGAAGCGCGAGATATTGATTTCGGTGGCGATGCCATAGGCCTGGTTCATGCTGCTCATGGTCAGCAGGCCCGGCAACAGAAAAGCGAGGTAGTCGACGCCGTCGACCTGCGCGCCGCGGCCGACGCCGTAGCCGAAAGCGAGCAGGAAAAGCGCGGGTGAGACCGCCGAGGCGAGCAGGGTTTTGCCCAGCTTGCGGCGCAGGATGAGGGTTTCCCGCAGGTAGATGGCGCGCGCTCCATGGAGCATCATGGCTCGATCCTCTTGCCGGTTAATTGCAGGAAGACGTCCTCCAGGGTGGTCTCACGAATCCGCACCGAGGTGTCAAGCTGCTCCAGGCGCTGCAACGCCACCGAACGTTCTTCAAAAAACTCGTTGTCGATCTGATCTCCATTGTAGATATCGAGAACGAATTTGCCGGCTGACCGTTTCAGCTGATCCGGTGTCCCCCCGGCGATAATTTTTGCCTGATCAATGATCAGCACCCGGTCGGCCAATGCCTCCGCCTCCTCGATGTAGTGGGTGGTGAGAAAGACCGTGCAGTTCTGTTCCTGGTTGATGCGGCGGAGAAATGCCCACATCCTGCGCCGGCTGTGCGGATCAAGGCCGACCGTCGGTTCGTCGAGAAAGAGGATTTCCGGCTGGTGGAGCAGGGCACGGGCGATCACCAGCTTGCGCTTCATCCCGCCGGAAAGCTTCCCCGCCGGCGTATCCCGCTTGCCGGCGAGGTCGGCAAAAGCCAGGCAGGTGTCGATTCGCCGTTGCAGTTCGCGACCGCTCATGCCGAACAGGCGCCCATGGATCAGCAGGTTCTCGGCAACTGTCAGCTCGCGGTCGAGGTTGTTGTGCTGCGGGACCACGCCGATCAGTCGTTTGGTCTTCAGCTGCTGTGGGTCGAACAGTTCACCGTGATAACGGATCTCTCCTGCGTTGGCTTTGAGCAGTCCGGTGAGCATGTTGATCGTGGTGGTTTTGCCGGCACCGTTCGGGCCGAGAAAAGCAAACAGTTCTCCGCGGCCGACCCGGAAATCGACCGAGTCGACGGCAATCGTCTTGCCAAACCTGCGCGAAAGTCCCGACACTTCAATCTCGCAGGGACGACCGTTACAGCTGGTGGCCTCAGCGCAGTTCAATGCCCGCCTCCGCAGCGGCATCCCGGAGATGACTGAGGAAGAGTCTTCGAATCGCGACTTTGTTGCCCAGTCCTTCGAGCAGCAGTTCGGTGGTTATCCCGGCTGCACGCAGGCGGCTTTTCCAGGAATCGTCAGCGTCGCCGGCCATGTCGTTCTTGGCATGGTCGCCGGCAACCACCATTAATGGTTTGAGCAGAACCCGCTCCGCTTTTGCCTCCTGAAGCCTGGCCAGAACCTGCTCCGGCGAGGGGAGGCCCTCCACCAGACCGACCACGGTCGTGACCTCAGGGTACATGTCGGTCATGACCCGTTGCAGGTCCGAATAGACAGTGTTTGACAGATGCTCATTGCCATGACCTATGTAGAGCAGGGTCGCCCGCAGTTTATGCGCCTGTTCGACATCATCTGCAAGAGCTTCGGCGAGGTGCTGAAGGTCCTGCCTCACCGATTGGTTGTGCCCCGGTGATCCCATCAGCGGCCTGCCAAGGGCTATCTTGTCGAAGGGCTGCCAGCGGGATTTGACGGTTACGATCGACAGCAGCCCGTTGATATAGCTCTGCAGGTCGCTGAACTCCTCGCCGGGGGTGAGCAGGGTCGGTTGCACGACGATTGTCTTATAGCCCTGATTCTGCAGATCTGCCAGCGTGCCGAGGATGTTTTTCACCTGGTAGATCATGTCCGGTATGTCCGGATGCTCCTCCCGGTATGTCTTGTCATTGGCTCTCTGATGCCATCGTCTGCGGATGATATTGGAGGTGAAGGCAAGCCTGACCGGTGTCTGAGGATAGAGGGCAGCAGTGTCGCGAACGATACCCAGGAGTGATTCAAGGGTATCGCTGTGGGTGGTGCCGAATGCGGCAATGACGATCGCCGTTGCAGGTTTATCCATGGCAACATTTCCCTCGCAGCGGAACGGGATTAGGGAGCAGCAGAGGAACAGTAACAGGAAATATCGATGTCGCATGTTGTCTCTTCGGGGAAAAACACAAGAGCCCGCAAACCGAAGGGTCTGCGGGCTTCCCGTTTATAAAGCTTGCAGTTGCCACCCTCCCATGGTCCCGGGGAGGTTCGTGTGGGGCGTTCGTCCCGGCAGGTCTTCTGGCTCGCGACTCGTTCTCCGGGCCGCCTTCCCGGAATGTTCCAGTGGCTGTCTGGCCCTTCGTCATCGCTCACAGCGGCGGGTCCGCGGGGGATTCTCACCCCTCTTCCCTTGGCCGGCGAACAGGTTTTGGTTGAATTCTGTTTATACGGCACCAGCGCCGGAACTGTCAATCAATCATCGGTTTACTGGTTCGTCTGTTCCGCCTCAAACGCAGGGGGCTCATAGGGCACCAGGTTGATCTGGATGCGCCGGTTCTGGGCGCGGCCCTCGACCGTCTCGTTATCCGCGACAGGCCGATATTCGCCGAACCCGGTGGCAGAAAGGCGATCCCCGGTTATCCCGACTTCATCCTGGAGAAAATGGACGATACTGGTAGCACGGGAGGTGGAGAGTTCCCAGTTGGTCGGGAAACGCTCCCTGAGCCGCGAGCTGATCTGGACGTTGTCGGTATGTCCTTCGATACTCAGGGCCCGGTCGGGGGACTTGCTGATGACATCGCCGAGGCTGGTGAGCAGTTTTTTTCCTTCGGCTCTGACTTCCGTTTTGCCCGAATCGAAGAGGATCTGGCTGAGCAGATTGACGGAGAGCTTTCCCTCGAGATTGGTGATCGTCAATTCCCCCCGTTCAATCTCATTTTCCAGTGCGCCGACCAACTGGTCGTAGGTGTTCTTGAGCTTGGCCAGCCGCGCTTCACGGGCGATCCTTTCCCGTTCAAGTTCCTGTTCCAGCTGCCGTTTCTCCCGCTGCAGCTGATCGATGGAGAGCAGCAGCTGCTCGTTGGTCTGCTGCAGGCCGGCCAGTTGCTCCTCCATTTCCGACTGCTGGTGGGTGAAAGACTGCGCCTGTCGATTCTGATCGGCACGACTGCCGATCAGCTTCCGCTGCAGTTCGGAGTTCTGGTTCAGTGCCTCTATCAGCCGCTGATTGATGTCGGTAAGCTGTTTCTCAAGCCCATCTATCTCTTCGTTCAATGAGACCTTGTCGGACTGTAAAGTGGCAACATCCCGGCCGAGCAGGTCGGCTTCATTGACTTTCTGCAAATAGGTGTTTTTGCTGACGCAGCCACTGGTCAGTAGCACCAGGAAGAGGACGAACAGTATCGGCTTGCTTGCTTTATGCATGGGATAACTCCTGAGCTTGAATGTCGCAATTGTCTCCGTTCATATTTAGCACAAGCTATCGAAATGTAAAGGGGATTTATCCTTGTGAGGTCAGGGATTTGGGTTGCGGGTGGGCGACTGCTGTGCTATACAGTAAAAACTTTTAAGAGAATGATTTTCCTGTTTAACAAGGGAATCGTAAAGTTTCAGCGGAGTCGCAACATGTTTGAAATCGAGCGGATCGTCCGGGCGGCACTGGAAGAAGATATCGGCCTCGGGGATATCACCACTGAAGTGACCGTGGCTTCCGGGACGATGGCACGTGCGGAGCTGGTTGCCAAGGAAGATTTTGTCCTCTCCGGAATCGACGTGGCGGCCAGGGTGTTCATGACTCTGGATGCCGGTGTGGCGTTTGAAAAGCTGCTGGGTGACGGCCAGCAGGTTCAGCGGGGGGAGGTGCTTGCCTGGCTGAAGGGCCCTGCCGCGAGCCTGCTCCAGGGTGAACGGGTTGCGCTGAATCTTTTGCAGCGGATGAGCGGGATCGCTACCATGACCGCAGCTTTTGTCAGGGAGGTCGAAGGGACCCGAGCGGTTATTGTCGACACCCGCAAGACCGCCCCCGGGTTAAGGGCGCTGGATAAATATTCTGTGCGGATGGGTGGCGGTCGCAACCACCGGATCGGTCTCTTTGACGGGGTTCTGATTAAAGAGAATCATGTCGCCGCTGCCGGGGGGATTGGCGTTGCCATCAGCCGTGCCCGGCAGAAGCTGCCACATACGCTGAAAATAGAGATCGAAACCCGCAATCATGATGAAGTCGCCCAGGCCCTGGCTGCCGGTGCCGACATTATAATGCTCGACAATATGGGCCTGGAAGACATGGCCGAAGCGGTTCGTCAGATTGACGGCAAGGCCCTGGTCGAGGCTTCGGGGGGGGTCTCTCTGGAGAGCGTACGGGGAATTGCTGAAACGGGGGTTGATATTATTTCTGTCGGGGCATTGACGCACTCGGTCAGGGGGGCCGACATTTCACTGCTGTTTGATTCTTGAAGGGTTTGCCTATTTTAATCCGGGAGTGGTTTTGAGCTCACGCGACCAGATCCTCAGTCTGTTCCGCCGCAGGGGGGGCGAGTTTCTCTCCGGGCAGGAGATCAGCCAGACGCTGAATATCTCACGTGCCGCGGTATGGAAGCAGGTCGAGCAACTGCGTGACCTCGGCTTCGAAATCGAGGCGCGGCGTTCGCTGGGCTATCGTCTGCTCAAGGGCCCGGATCTGCTGCTGGCAGAGGATATCACGGCGGGGTTGCAGGGGGAGATTGGCTGGACTCTCACCTGTCTTGCCGAAACCGGTTCAACCAACGAGGATCTCCGTCTGATGGCTGAACAGGGTGCGGCGGAGGGAACGGTCCTCGTGGCTGACCGACAGAGCGCCGGTCGAGGACGTCTCGGTCGGCGCTGGGAATCCCCCGCAGGTATCAACCTCTACTGTTCTATCCTGCTGCGACCGCAGATCCCTCCGCAACAGGCTCCCCAACTTACATTTCTCTCTGCCGTGGCGACAGCCGAGGCACTGATCGGCACCTTCGGACTTCCGGTTCGGGTCAAGTGGCCTAACGATCTGCTGGTCAACGGGCGTAAAATAGCCGGCATGCTCAACGAGATGAGCGCTGAGTCTGAGCAGGTTCATTTTGTCCTGCTCGGGATAGGGGTCAACCTGAACATGCAGGCAAACCAGTTCCCGGAGGATTTACGCTATCCGGCAACCTCTGTCCTGCTGGAACGTGGCACATCAGTCCCCCGCCTGGCCTTTGTCCGCTCCCTGCTGGAAAAAATCGATGAGTGCTACAGAGAGTACCGCGAGGAAGGCTTCCGGGTGATCCGGCGCCGCTGGGAAGGTTTGTCCGACCTGCTTGATCAGGCAGTGCGGGTCGATCTGAACCCCGGCATCCGCGAAGGAGTCGTGGTCGGTCTGGATGAGGACGGGGCGTTGCGTCTGCAGTTGGAAAATGGTGAGGTTGAGCGTATTCTGGCAGGGGATGTGGTGCCGCTAAAAGATTAACCAGAGAAAGGACCAGCGGGAGACTTCTCCCGCTTCCTTCGTTACGTCATGGAGTGAACCTGTATGCTTCTTGTGATAGATGTCGGTAACAGCAACACGGTCCTGGGGATCTATCGGGATACGCTGCTTGAGCGTGACTGGCGGGTTGCCACCGACAAGTATCGAACCGTGGATGAGTATGCCATGCTTATCCATGACCTGTTCCGTCTTGCCGGAATCGCCTTCGAGGATCTGACCGATGTGATTATCTCGTGCGTGGTTCCTCCGATGCTGAATACTTTGGAGGGGCTGTGCCGGCAATACCTCAATCTGACCCCGTATGTTGTCGGCCCCGGCATCAAGACGGGGATGCCTATCCACTATGACAACCCAAAAGAAGTGGGCGCGGATCGTATCGTCAATGCCGTTGCCGCTTATGAAAAGTGCAAATGCGGCCTGATCGTTGTTGACTTCGGAACGGCGACGACCTTTGATGTGATTTCACCGGAAGGGGAGTACCAGGGGGGAGCAATCGCCCCGGGAGTGGGAATCTCGGCCGAAGCGCTGTTCGATCGGGCCAGCAAGCTGCCCCGGGTTGAGTTCTCCCGTCCGGCCCAGCTTATTGCCAAAAATACCGTCTGCAGCATGCAGGCCGGCATCTTTTTCGGCTATGTCGGCCTGGTTGAGGGGATTGTCAGCCGCATGAAAGAGGAACTGGCCACCAATCCGAAGGTAATCGCCACCGGAGGGCTGGCCGCTCCGATTGCTGAGGCGACCGATTCGATTGACCTGGTAGAGCCCTATCTGACCCTGGAGGGGCTCTATCTCCTTTACCGGCGGAACTGCCCTCAGTCTGCCGTCAGTTCGTAGTAGCGAAAATTGTTTGCGGCGTATGCGACGCCAACCAATTGGAGGCTTTCTGCACAGGAACTCCAACAGGTTCCCTTTTACTTGATAGAAAAGGAGCGATCATGGGCAAGTACGACACGACAATGTTGAGAAATCTCGGAATTGTGGCGCACAACAGTGCCGGCAAGACCTCTCTGGTTGAAGCGATCCTGTTTAATACCGGGATGACCAGCAGCCTGGGCAAGGTCGATAAGGGCACGTCCTCAATGGACTTTGAGGAGGAAGAAATCAAGCGGGGGATTACCCTGAGCGCCAGCCTGAATCACTGTACCTGGCAGAAACACAGCCTGCATATCGTCGATACTCCCGGAGTCAGCAACTTTCTGCATGATACCAGGCGCTGCCTGCGGGTTCTGGGCGGTGCAGTCGTGATCGTGTCCGCCATCTCCGGAACCAAGTCCCAGACCAAGCAGATCTGGGATTGGTGCGATGAATTCGAAATCCCCCGGATCGCATTTGTCAACAAGATGGACAAGGAACGCGCCGATTTTCTCAAGGCCGTTGACGATATGGAAAAATCCCTGGGTGCCAGGGCGGTAATCGTGACCTTTCCGATCGGCGCTGAAGAGAATTTCAAGGGCACGATCGATCTGTTGACGATGAAGGCGCGCATCTACAAATTTGACGAAAAGGGGACCTACGACGAGGTCGATATCCCGGCAGAACTGCTTGATGAAGCCCAGAATCTGCGTGAGCAGATGGTCGAGGCAATTGCCGAATCGGATGATGAGCTGATGGAAAAATACCTGGAAGGTGAGGAACTGACCCAGGAAGAGCTGCTCAGGGGTTTGCGCGAAGGGACACTGACCAAGGTGTTTACCCCCGTGTTCTGCGGCAGCGCCCTGGCCAACATCGGCGTCCGGCAACTGCTCGATTATATTGTCGCCTGTCTGCCGTCGCCGGTCGACAAGGGGGCCCAGACCGGAGTCAACGAAAAGGGGGAGCCGGAGGAGCGTCAACCGAGGGAGGACGAGCCCTTCTCGGCGATGGTTTTCAAGACGATCAACGATCCCTATGCGGGAAAACTGTCCCTGTTCCGCGTCTATTCCGGAACCCTGACCCCGGACATGACGGTCTACAATCCCAACAAGAGGGAGAAAGAGCGGATCGGCAGCATCATCGAACTGGAGGGGAAAAAACAGGTGTCTATCGATTCGGCTGTGGCCGGCGATATCGTCGCCGTGCCCAAGCTCAAGTATACAGCGACGGGTGATACCCTTTGCGATCTGAAAAAACATATCATGTACGAGCCGATTACGCCGCTCAAGCCGGTTATCTCTTTTGCCCTGGAAGCAAAGAAAAAGGGTGAGGAGGATAAGATCTATACCGGCCTGCAACGCCTGATGGAGGAGGATCCGGCGCTCAGCATCTCCCGCGATGACGATACCCACGAGATGGTTCTCTCGGGCATGGGCCAGGTTCACCTTGAAGTCGCTGTCGAGCGACTGTCCCGCAAGTATGGTGCAGAGGTCGAGTTGAAGGAGCCCAAGGTCCCCTATCGCGAGGCGATTCGCGGCAGTACCAAGGTCCAGGGGAAATACAAGAAGCAGTCGGGTGGTCGCGGCCAGTTCGGTGATGTCTGGATCGAGGTCAAGCCTCTCCCCCGGGGCAGCGGATATGAGTTTGTCGACAACATTGTCGGCGGGGTGGTCCCGCGCAACTACATCCCGGCCGTCGACAAGGGGATTCAGGAGGCGATGAAAAACGGTCCCCTGACCAAGAGCCAGGTGGTTGATGTCCAGATTACCCTATACGACGGCTCCTATCATTCCGTCGACTCCTCGGAAATGGCGTTCAAGGTTGCCGGTTCGATGGCGTTCAAAAAAGCGATGGAGTCTTGCCAGCCGATTCTGTTGGAACCGGTCATGGCGATGGAAATCACCGTTCCCGATGATTGCATGGGGGACGTTATCGGCGACCTGAACTCGCGCCGGGGCAAGGTCGTCGGGGTTGAGCCCCAGGCCAACAGCCAGGTCATCAGGGCGGAAGTGCCGATGGCGGAAGTGCTCCGCTATGCCCCGGAACTGCGCTCAATGACATCCGACCGCGGCATGTTCTCCATGGAGTTCTGTAAATATGAAGAGGTTCCGTCCCATCAGACAGCCAAAATCCTGGCAGAACAGGGCGGAGAATAAATGATGTGCCCCGCGGGCACCTCTCCGGTTCAGGAAGAGGTGCCCGTTTCAATGCGAAATGATTGACGTTGATGATGGTGAAGGAGGAACTTTATGAGCAGGGACGATCTTTTTGATGACGATCCCCCGGAGGAGAAGGATACCGCGGAAGAGTCCGCAGAGGAGTTCTTCTTTGAAATAACCGATGACGACTCTGCTGCCGATGAGTCATCGGCAGAGGATTTGTTTGCCGCTGAACCGCGAGTGGATGAGCCGTTGATCGATGAGCCGCTGACTGATGAAGAGCCGCGCGAAGCGGGGAAAACCGCAGGCGGATCCTCCCAACGGATTCTAATGCTTCTGCTGCTGCTGGTTGTTCTTGTTGCTGCCGGTTATTTCTTTATGGGTGATCTGCTCCTGCCTCCCGCGCCGGAACCAGCCATCACGGTGGAAAAAGTACAACCCCAGAAGATCAAGATCCCTCAGCGGAAACAGATTGAGCAGGAGCAGCAGGCGGTCAAAGAGGTCGTGATGCCGGCAGAAAGGGTCGCTGAGGAACAGACAGCTCCCCCACCGGCGGCCGACGCCAGTGATGTCAAGGTCGCGGAACCTTCTCCAGTTGTAGACACGGCACCGCTTGCCGCAACCCAAGAATCCTCTGGTCCGCCTGAGGTGACTGAGAAAGCAGAACCGGTGACTGAGAAAGCAGAACCGGTGGCTGAGAAGGCAGAACCGGTGGCTGAGAAGGCTGCCGCCGCAGCTGCTCCGCCGGCCGTAAGTCCTCCCGCGCCAGCCCCTGATTACGTTCTTCAGGTCGGCGCCTTTGTGGTCGACAGCAACCTGGAGAGTACTCTGGCCAAAGTCAGAAAGCTTGGTTTTGAGCCGATTGTTCTCGAGAGGAAAAAAACCACGACAATGACCCGCCTGCGGGTTGGCGCCTACCCTGAACCTGTCGCCAGGGAAAAGTTGCAGGAGCTGCAGCAACTGATCCCTTCAGCGTTCCTGTTGTACGAAGAACAGCAGATGGTTCTCTATGCCGGCTCCTACTATAATCTCAATCGAGCACGTTCCATGGCGGATAAGTTGTATCAGCATGACATTCGCATCGAGGAGGAGTCTGTCGACATTCAGGTGCCGATGAAGATCGTTCGGTTTGGAGAGTTTCATGATACCGCTGCTGCTTCTGAGGTTGCCGGTGAGGCTAAAAAATCCGGTTTGGATGTGCTTGTTGTCAAGCGCAACTAGGCCCTGTGCCGGTCATCGCCGGTCGCATCGTCATGGAGTGAGTGTTTGACCGAAGACAAAAACAGCGGGAAAAAAATCCAGGTCAGGGTGCCGGCTGAGGTGGCCAGGATTATGAAGCAATGGGGCGGCCGCGAGATGAAGCTCGCGGCCGCCCGTGGCACCCTGCCGATGTCCGGACCCCATCTGGTAACGGTTCTCTTTGTCCTCTGCTACGGGCAGGACGATGAACTGAAAAGTGAGGCATTGAAGACCCTGAGGGAGCTGCCCCCGCAGATTTTGACCTCGGCGATCAGCCAAAAGGATGTGCTACCGGAAGTCCTGGACCTGATTGCCAGGATCCGCTTCCGTGATCCCGGGATCATGCAGCCCCTCCTGACCAGTCGCAACCTTCCCCTGAAAACGCTTCTGTTTCTCGCCGAACGGGCCTCCGGAGAAACGCTGGAGATTATCGCCGCCAATGAGCAGGCAATGATGAGGGCACCCGCCCTGAAGACCCTGATTGTCAACAATCCGCATGCCGACAAAACTCTCAAATTACGGCTTGGCTGGATACCAGATCCTGTCGTTGAGGCAGCATCACAACCGCAATCTGTTGTTGCTGAACAGGGGCAGGTCCGGGTTGATGAAGAGATTACTCCGGATGAGACGTTCACGGAGGATGACGATTTTACAGATTTTGAGGATGACGATCTCTCCAAGTATCAGAAGCTGCTGGAAATGCCGGTCTCGGAAAAGATCAAGATGGCAATGACCGGAGACAAGGAATGGCGGACCCTGCTGCTGCGTGAATCGAACAAGCTGGTGACTTCGGCGGTTCTGAAAAATCCCCGGATCTCTGAAAATGAGGTGATCTTGGTGGCCAAGAATCGCGCTTCCAGCGATGACATGATTCGCATCATTCTCCTGAACAAGGAATGGGTCAAACACTACGAAATCAAAAAGGCGCTGGCGATACATCCCCGGACTCCACTGCAGAAGGCGATGCGCTTTATGGGGTTCTTGACGGAAAAGGATCTCAAGGATATTTCCCGCAGCAAACAGGTCCCGCAGGCAATTGCCACCAATGCGCGCAGGCTGCTTGCCGCAAAGAGCAGGAATCGCTAACCTTTGCAGAGGAAATCTTATGGCAGATCAATTCCGGATCGGTGTCCTGACCCTCTCCGATAAAGGTGTCCGGGGCGAAAGGGAGGACCAGAGCGGACCGCTGGCCGCTGAACTGGTCGGTCATCTTGGGGAAATCTCCCGATATCAGGTTCTCCCGGACGAGCAGGAAGAAATTGCGGAAATTCTCCGCAACTGGTCAGATCAGGAAAAGCTTAATCTGATCCTGACCACGGGGGGCACGGGTCTGTCACCGCGCGACCGCACTCCGCAGGCGACTGAATCTGTCCTTGACTATCAGATACCCGGCATGGCTGAAGCGATGCGCTCAGTCAGCCTGCAGAAGACACCGCATGCAATGCTCTCGCGTGCTCTGGTCGGAGTTCGTGGAACAACCCTGATCATTAATCTCCCCGGGAGCCCGAAGGGGGTCAGAGAGAACATCGAGGTTCTGTTGCCGGCCCTCCCGCATGCTCTCGCCAAGCTGCTCGGAGATCCGTCCGATTGCGCGGGTTGATTATTTCTCGGTATCAACAGATTTGCTATACTTCCAGTTAGCCTGGTGCTGCTGGGCCGGTACGCTAAGTTCGAACTGTCGCCTTTGCAGCGAGACGGTTCAAATGACAGGGCAAAACCATGAAAGATGTAAAGACGACCGGGTCGGCGGGGCTGAATGATTTCGGCCGAGCCGTCAAGATTCTGCTGGTAGATGATGTCGAACTTTTTCTGGAGCTGGAAAAAACCTTCTTCAGAAGGGACGATGTTGATTTACTGGTCGCCGGAAACGGCGAGCAGGCCTTGACTGTCATTGCAGATGAAAAGCCCGACTTGGTTTTTCTCGACCTGCACATGCCGGGCATTAACGGTGATGAGGTTTGCCGCAGAATCAAGCAGTCAGGTCAACAGCTGCCGGTGGTCATGGTGATCCAGCAGCGTAGCCCTGAAGACGAACAGCTGTGCCGTGATGCCGGCTGCGATGATATCCTCTTCAAGCCGGTGCGGCGGAGGGACTTTATCGCCGCCGCGGGGAAAATCCTCGCAATCAGGGAGCGGATTCTGCCACGGATTGATGCGAGCCTGAGGATCAGTTTCGGCCTTCAGCCGAAGAAGTATCTGGAAAATTTTTCTGTCAACCTGAGTGAGGGGGGCCTGTTTATTGCCACCGGTGCGATCTTGACTGTGGGGACATTGCTGAATGTGGAATTCCAGTTGACGGGACGGACTGGGCCGATTCAGAGTGTGGCCAGGGTCGTCTGGGTCAATCATCCCGACTGGATAAGGCGCCCAAAACTGCCGGTCGGGATGGGGGTTGAGTTTCTGGACCTCGGCTCCGAATCTCTTGAAATGTTGCAGCTGTTTGTCGAAGATCAGATCAGTGATGGGCGGGTGGGCTGAAGGGAGCGACCTTTCTGTTCAGCGGCCCGTTACAATCTCCGTGAGATGTTACCATCTGGGAACGGCCCGGTCGGGCGGTGTCTCAGCGGTTGTTCCAAAAAACTCTTCCCCAGGAAAATAAAATCCAGAAGAATAGCTGCCGTGTCGGCCATTGTTACTTTCGGGTAACGAAAATGACGGCCGTAGTGTACCCGAATGGTAGCAATTCTGGTTGCGCTGTTCGAATCCATTTTTCAGGACAATGATCCCTTCCGTTTGAAAAGCCCGTATTCCAGTGGTATAAGTTTAAGTGCTGTGGTGTTGGCACATAAATGGCAAAAGTGAGAGGGCTGGACGTGATATGCATGGCATTCAACCCGACAGCCAGTCGCTAAGCTGAGGCATGTCGGGTCTCAATTTGCAGGGTCATTCTGTCACAATTTCTACACTCTAACCTGGGAGGTCAACATGATGAAGAAGTGGTTTGTGTTCCCCGTGTCTGTTCTGCTGGTCCTGCTCTGCTCTGGTTTCGTGCTGGCTGGCGACAAGATCGAGTCGAGGAGCTCTGAATGGGCGAACAAGTTTCCAATGCAGTACGAATCCTATATGCAAACGGCCCAAAGCGACGACATTCGGGACATGCTCAAGGAAAGTCCGGCTCTGGTTGTTCTCTGGGCCGGTTACGGTTTCTCCAAGGATTACAATGCGCCTCGCGGACATCACTACGCCCTCGAGGACAACATGAACACACTGCGCACCGGGGCGCCGGTCGATCAGAAAACAGGGCCGATGCCGACCGCCTGCTGGACCTGCAAGTCTCCCGACGTTCCCCGCTTAATCGACGACCTGGGCGAGAACGATTATTACACCGGCAAGTGGGCGCGCCACGGCGGTGAAGTGGTCAACAGCATCGGTTGCGGCGACTGCCATGACCAGAAGACCATGAAGCTCAAGGTCACGCGCGACTATCTGCCGCGGGCACTCGATGCCGAAGGCAGCATGCCCTTCGCAAAGGCCGGGCAGCAGGAGATGCGCTCTCTGGTCTGCGCCCAGTGCCACTCCGAATATTATTTCAAAAAGACGAAATGGACCGATGCCAAGGGAGAGGAAAAGACCGCCGCGGTCGTCACGTTCCCCTGGGACGATGGTTTTGCTGCAGAGGATGTTGAGGCCTACTATGACAATCGCAGCTTCGTCGACTGGACTCATGCAGTGAGCAAAGCGCCGATGCTCAAGGCGCAGCATCCGGGTTACGAGACCTTCATCACCGGTGCTCACGGCAAGAAGGGTTTGAGCTGCGCCGATTGCCACATGCCAGCGGTCACAAAGGGTGACAAAACCTACTCCAGTCACAATGTCGGCAGCCCGCTGGCTAACGTCAAGGATACCTGCCTGAATTGTCACGAAGGGACCGAGGAGGAATTCCGCGCTACGGTCGAGGAGAAACTGGCGCGTAAGAATGAGCTATCCGGAGTTGCTATGGACGTCCTCGCCAAGGCTCATCTGGAAGCGGGCAAGGCATGGGAGCTGGGAGCTGGCGAAGAGGAGATGAAGGCGATTCTGCAGGACATCCGCCACGGCCAGTGGCGCTGGGATTACGCCATTGCCGCTCACGGGTCCTTCTTCCATGCTCCGGAAGAGACCCTGCGGGTTCTCGGCAGCGCAATCAATAAGGCGCAGGATGCCCGCGTCAAACTGCGCGTCGTGCTCGCCAAGTACAATGCCGCCGATTACCAGGCGCCTGATTTCTCCAGTAAAGAGAAGGCCCAGACGGTTATCGGTATGAACTACGACAAGATGGTCAAGGAGAAGCAGCAATTCCTCGGGGGCCTGAAGCAGGAATGGTTCAAGGACAGCGAGAAGAAGGGCCTCTATGATCCGAAATCCCGCGAAGGAATGCAGCTGAAAACCTCCTATTCGAACTGATTCACAGCGCGTCAATTGTAATAAACAAGCCGGGCAGCATGACGCTGCCCGGCTTGTTTATTACAGAGGGTTATGATTTGTTTTGGTCCTAGTCCGACAAGGGGGTAAGATCTTCGGTATTGTCGAAGCAAGAGGGGGCATATTGAGATTCCCCTCTGTCAGGCCGCACTGTGAGCAGCGAATGATGCTCGTCTGGCATTTTTGCACCTTGACCAGGGAGTGAACAGTGGAAAGCGTTATTTTTGATATTGAAACCACCGGATTGTCGCCAAGCCAAGGGCATCGGATCATCGAACTTGGCGCGGTCAGGCTCTCTGCAGGACAGGTGGTCGATGAATTTCACAGCCTGATCGATGCCGGGGTGCCGATCGATCCACGGGCCCAGGCTGTGCATGGCATCAGCCGGACCATGTTGCTTGGGCAACCGCAACCTGAACAGGCCATCCGCAGGTTCCGGGAGTTTCTCGGTGCGGCGCGGCTGGTCGCGCATAATGCCCCCTTCGACACGCGCTTTCTGCGAGCAGAATTCGCACAATTCGGCCATGACCTGCCGAACAGCATTGAATGTACCCTGAAGCTCAGCCGGCGCTTGCTGTCGCTGTCGAATTATCGACTGGAAACAGTTTATCGGCATCTGGGCGGAGAGCTGAGTTCCCGGATTCAACGCCACCGCGCGCTTGATGATGCCCGGATGGCAGCATTTGTCTGGATCAGACTGCTGGGAAAAGAACGGGCATAAATTGGTCTGCCGCGGTCGTCTCCTGGCCGGTACGTCAGCTGCTGAAGAGGAGCTGGGAAGTTTAAGACGATCCCTGTTGAAGCCACTTCTCCACTCAGCAGGACAGGATTCTTTTATGGCAAGAGCCCGAACAGGTCCAGTGTCATGACCGATGTTCCCTTTCTCAATCGGGTTCTGGGCTAGGTTCAATAGGGAAAAGAGGTTTCCTGTGCGACAGTATCTTCTACCGCTGCTTGCTCTTTTCTTTTGCCCCGTCATCTGCTTTGCCGGGTCGACGGTCTCCTGCCACTGCTTCCAGCAGCGCCATTACCTTCCCCAGCAAAGCCATGCTGCTGATCCGTATTTCCTGACAACGGCCCAGAACTCACTGATGGCGGTTCTGTATCGGGTCGAAAAAAAATCCCTGGTTCGTGCCAAAATGAACGGGGCAAAAGCTGATGATCTCTGGATTGCCCACGACCTGTCCCGGCAGAGCGGGCGTGCTTTGACTGAAATCCTGAGTAGCCGTTCCCGGGTCAGCAACTGGGGGGACGTTTTGATCCAGCTGGACATTGACCCTGAACAGCTGGAGACCAGGTTTCATGACCTTATTGGTCAACCGGAGGCGCTTGCTGCTTCAATTATTGATAAGGTCTTGATCGCCGAGCTGGGGGCAGGGAGGGAGCGGGTTGCAAAACTGAGCGCAGATAGGGCGACAGGCAAGGAGAAAATTCTTTCCGTTTTCCTCTCCACGGTGGGACAGGGCGATCCGGTCGAGATCTATCGCAGGGCGATTAACGGTGAAAGCTGGGGAAAACTTCTTCATGATTCGGGAGTATACGACAGTGCTGCGATCGAGCAAAAATGGGAAATATTGTTGAAGCGTTGACAGGGTATTGGCCTACGGTCTGTGATTGAATGTCATTCGTGTGATTTATCCATTTATCAGAAAAACTCTATACATACAGGGGGGAAAGGACGGAGCAGATTTTTTTTATGCGGATACTGTACACAGTTTCTGTGGATAGCCTTGTGTAAAAGTCGAACCCCCCTCTTTTAATCTCGAGCCTCTGGCTTTTTGCCTAAAAAAAGTGCAGGCTTCTTCGCCAATTTCATCCGCTGAATTTTTGCCGATCAGGGTAAAAATTGGCATTCAATTTGACGGCATCTATTCTGTGTGATATCTCATTTTTGTTGCTCATACTCATGTCTTCAATCTGGTAAAGTCAATCACATCGGTAACAGCCCGTACTGTTGCTATTTCATGAAAGAGAGGGTTTATGCGGATAACTCCTGCAACAGAACTGACCCAGCGGTGTCAGGCCCTGCAAGCGCAGATGGTTGAAGCGGGTCTTGAGGCGACGGTTATACTGCAGAACAGTGACCTGTTCTACTTCAGCGGGTCAATCCAGCAGGGAGTGCTCTATGTCCCCGTCAGCGGTGAACCCGTTTATCTGGTCCGCAAGGACTATGGCCGGGCACGCATGGAGTCGGGTCTCAAGGAGGTGGCGCCACTCGGCAGCATGCGTGATCTGCCTGGGATTCTGGGCGACTTTGGATTGCCCAAGGCGACGCGGATCGGTATGGAGTTGGATGTCGTACCGGTTGCGCTGTTCCACCGCTGGCAGAAGGTGTTTCCCGGTTGCGATCTGGTGGATGCGTCCCACCTGATCAGAACCGTCAGGGCAATCAAGAGTGAATACGAAATCGCCATCATGAAAGACTGTGCGCTGATCATGGATAAAATTTTTCAGCACGCCAGAGAGGTCATCGCTGTCGGCAGGACCGACCTGGAGGTGGCCGCTGATCTTGAATGCTTCGCCCGTAAAGAGGGGCACCAGGGGATCATGCGCTTTAGGGCCTTTAACGCAGAGCTCTATTTCGGTCATATCTTTTCCGGTCCTGATGCGGCGGTTCCAGCCTTTCTTGATGCGCCTCTTGGCGGGCTCGGGCTGAACCCGTCGGTCGGCCAAGGAGCCAGTTACAAGCGGATCGAGCGCAACGAGCCGATTATCATTGACGTGATGACTGCCTATGATGGGTACATGGTCGATCAGACCCGGACCATGGTGGTCGGTAAACTGCCGCAACCGCTTGAACAGGCCTATTACGACATGCTGAGGGTGCAGGAACGCCTGTTCGAGGTTGCCCGGCCCGGTGCTATCTGGGGAGAGGTCTATCAGCAGTGCTACGATCTGGCGGTCGAGTTGGGTTACAAGGATCACTTCATGGGGGCTTCCGGGTCGCAGGTTTCTTTCATTGGCCATGGCGTTGGCCTGGAGGTCGACGAATACCCCTTTATTGCCCGTGGCTTCATGACCCAGGAACTGCAGGAGAACATGACCTTTGCTTTTGAGCCGAAAGCGGTTTATCCCGGTCTGGGAGTAGTCGGTGTTGAGAATACCTACCGGATCGCGGGTGATCATCTGAAGCGGCTCACCTATACCCCTGAGGATATCGTTGAACTGTAGTTATCCGCTCGCTTGCCGCAATTTGAGGATGGGTTGTCCCTGCTAATGCAAGCAATATGCAACTATCGCCCATCAGGGTCACGGTGTGGCGTTCAGTGCCTGGGCGTACATTCCAAAAGCCTGACATCTTAACAGTGGACCCCATGATCCCGGTGAGCATGGGGTTTCATTTTTGGACCGCTTTCGATTGGTTGTCAGCTTCGAAACGTGCTGCTGGTCGGCTGCCAGGCTTGAAATGTCTGCTCCGATCGATAAACTGAACAGCAGGGGGTATCGAGATGTCACGATTTGACCGGGAAGAAGACCGCAGTCACTGGGCGACGTCAGCTCTTTTTTTTGCCGAAATGGCCGAAGAGACTGATAACCTGAGGTTGGCGGCAGAAGTCGTCTCCAAAGCGATGGAGTTGACCGGAGCGGACGCCGGCTTGCTCTACTTGCGGCCTGTCTCCGGCCTGCTCAGTTGTGAAGCTGTCAGGATCACTTCTTCCGGAGTGTCCCTGACGGGAGAGTCCCTTGCTGACCAGCTGGCTCTCGTTTCGATCCCGGAACAGGCGGACCGCGGAAGTTCTTACCTGTTGCAGACCTATCTTGAAAACCGTTCGCTGCTAGTTGATGCCCCATCCTTCAGTTCCGGGGACGATGATGAACTGAGGCAATTCGAACGGGCATTTGCCTATCAGGCCGAGACCCTGCTCAGCGTTCCACTGGGTGGTCTGCGGGACAGGGTATATGGCGTTCTGCAAATAATGAATCCCGGTCGCGGAAAATTCTCTGGTCAGCACCAATTGCTCGTTGAACGACTGGCCAGCAGTGTCGGTGGTCTGCTCTGCAAGAATCAACAGATCGAAGAACAGAAAAATCTCTTTGAATCGATGATCCAGATGATTGCCGGAGCGGTGGACGAGAAATTCTATCTCGGCGCCGACCACTGTCGGCGGGTGCCGGTGCTGGCAATGATGCTTGCACGGGCAGTTAACCGAGCCGATCAGCCACCTTTTGCCGGACAGTTTTTCGATCAGCGTGAGCTGTACGAACTGGAAGTGGCGGCCTGGCTTCATGACTGCGGCAAACTGGTCACACCGATCAGCCTGGTCGACAAATCGAGCAAACTGGAAACAGTTTTTGACCGGATTGAGCTGATTCAGACCCGTTTCGAGATTCTTCGCCGGGATCAGGAGCTGTTTCGCCTGCGGTCAGGTGCGCCGGGAGAGAACCTTCCCATCCTGACAGATGGCAGTCATCGTCAGCAGCAGATGCTTGAGGACATGCATTTTCTTGCTGCATGCAATCACGGCAAGAAGATCATGACAACAGGCGATCTGCAGCGCCTGCGGGATATTGCGGATCGCTATCGATGGGTCGATCGACAGATGGAGGAGGTCTCTGTGCTGACCGAAGATGAGCTGGCCAACCTGTCGATCATGAGTGGAACGATCAACGAGCGGGAGCGGGTCAAGATCAACAATCACGCTCTGGCATCAGTCGGCATGCTCGATCTTCTCCCTTTCCCTGAGGACCTGCGCCGGGTGCCTGATATTATCAGCGGTTATCATCAGTCCGGCGACGCACAGCCTATGCTGCAGGCCCGCATTCTGGCAATTGCTGACCGGTTTGTGTCCGTCACAGCGGAACATCGGGTCTATTGCAAGACCAACAGCCTTGAAGACGCCATGAAGATTCTTTATGGAATGGCCGATTCGGGTCAACTTGACCGCAACCTGCTCGATCTTTTTTACAGGGAACACCTTCACAGGCAGTATGCGGCCGAGTTCCTGTCTGATGAGCAGTAGCCCAACCCCTGTGGATAAGATGATTCGTCATGATTTTTCTGCTTTTCAATATCGTTAATAATTTCTTCCTGTTATCCTTCTTGTCATTTTTCTCGACAGAAAAATCTGTTATGATGACAGACTGACCCTTGGCAGGGACTTGACTCTGCCAATTCACAAACAACTTAAGATTGAGAGGTAATGATGCAGGATTGGGGACAAGGCCCCTCCGGGGACGACCTGGAAAAGAAGGTTATTGAAATCAGGGATCACCTGAAGAACAAGTTGGGTCCACAGAAGGGGATCCTGCCGATTTTGATCCTTATACTGCTGCTGATTCTGGGCGGCTACAGCAGCTTTTATGAAGTTGACACCGAGGAGACCGGAGTCGTGCTCCGTTTTGGCGAGTTTGCCGGGTTCTCTGAGCCGGGACTGCATTTCAAGCTGCCGTTCGGGATCGATCAGGTTTACCTGGTGCAGACCGGCCGGGTCCTCAAGGAAGAGTTCGGTTATCGCACGATCCAGCCCGGGGTACGCACAACCTTTTCCAAGGGCGGACTGGAGGAAGAATCGCTGACCCTGACCGGAGATCTCAACGTCAGTGACGTCGAATGGATCGTTCAGTTTCAGGTCGCTGACCCCTTCAAGTTCATTTTCAATATCAAGGACCCTGTCGGCACGATCCGCGACATCTCAGAAGCAATGGTCCGCAAGGCGATCGGCAACGCCAACGTGACCCAGGTCCTGACCACCGAGCGGGCACAATTGGCCGGCGAGATCGAGGTGGGTCTGCAGGAAACCCTCAACCAGTACGACATCGGAGTTCGCATCGTTACGGTCAAGTTTCAGGACGTGACCCCGCCTGATCCGGTCAAAGATGCTTTTAACGAAGTCAACGAGGCCGAGCAGCAGAAGGAGAGCTTAATCTTCCAGGCCCGTGAACAGTTCAACCGTGAAGTACCCCGGGCTCGTGGTGAGGCCAAACAGGCGCTTCAGGAAGCCGAGGGGTACGCTGTCGAGAGAATCAACAAGGCGAGAGGGGAAACCAACCGGTTTCTTGCCCTGCTGACGGAATACCGGAAAGCCCCGGAGGTGACCAGACGCAGAATTTATCTAGAAAACATGGAAGTCATTCTGCCCAGACTGGAAGAGACCTATATCATGGATGATCAGTCCGGTGGCCTGCTGCCGCTGCTCCCCCTGCGCAAAGAAGGAGTGGCCAAATGAGAAAGTCGATTTTTATTATTCTGATTATCGCAATCATCGTCATTGCCCGGGGCGGTTTTTACGTGATTAACGAGGCAGAACAGGGGATTGTCACCCAGTTTGGCAAGCCGGTGGGCGACGTGATCAACCCGGGGCTGAATTTCAAGCTGCCTTTTGTGCAGAAGGTCACCCGCTTTGAAAGGCGGATTCTCAAATGGGACGGTGATCCCAATCAGATTCCGACCAAGGACAAGCGTTTTATCTGGGTCGATACCACGGCCCGCTGGCGGATCGCCGATCCCCTGCTGTTCTATAAAACGGTGGCGACAGAGCGAGGTGCCCAGAGTCGGCTTGACGATATTATCGATTCCGTGGTGCGGGATGCTGTTTCCGGCCGCTTGTTGGTCGAGCTGGTGCGTGGCAGCGACTACCGGGCCGAGGGTGCCGATGAGGAGAAGTTCGAGGTCGAAGGTGTTGAAATCGCCAAGGAAGATCTGGTCGGGCGCGAAGAGATATTGGCCGGTATGCTGGAGAAGGCCCGCGCCAGCACGCCTGAGTACGGTATCGAGCTGCTCGATATCCAGATCAAACGGATCAACTACGTGGAGCAGGTTCGCACCCGGGTCTACGAGCGGATGATCAATGAACGGAAAAAGGTTGCCGCCGAATATCGCTCCGAGGGCGAGGGGGAGCAGGCAGAAATTCTCGGTGAAATGGGCCGGACCCTCAAAGAAATCAGCTCCGAAGCCTATCGTAAAGTTCTGGAAATCCGCGGCTCAGCCGATGCCGAGGCTGCAGCGATCTATGCTGAAGCCTACAACCAGGACAAGGAGTTCTACTCCTTCCTGCGGACGCTGGAATCCTACAAGAAGGGGATCAGCGAGAATGGTCGTTTAATCATTTCTACCGATTCTGATTATTATCGGTATATGAAGGACGCCAAGTAGTTCTTTCAACCACCGCTTTACTGAAGCGGGCTGCCCTTGCGGTGGCCCGCTTTAATTTTCTCCCGATACTTACGCAGACAAGGCAGGAAGGATGCGACCGATTTTCGTTTCCCGTTCCCTGGTGGGTTTGTTTCTGGCAGCCTTGCTCTTACTGCTGTTCATGCTGTGGGGCTGCTGCGCTCCATCGCTGGAACTGTCACAAACCGATCCTGCCGACGATCCTCCCGCCCGATTGAATTCCCCGCTTCTGGCCTGTGCCGAAGTTCTCAAGCAGTCGGATCCCCGGCAAAATTATCTGAGCCTACTCGAAATCGGCAGCGATGCCCTGCTCGCCCGAATTCATCTGATCCGCAGCGCGAAGAGCAGTATTTCCGTCCAGACGATGATCTGGGCAAATGACGAAACCGGTCGGCTCGTCATGTACGAACTGCTGCAGGCCGCTCGACGTGGGGTCAAAGTGAGGTTGCTGATTGATCACCTGGCATCGGAGCAGCACATCGAGATAGCCACTTTTCTGGCCGATGCTCACCCGAATCTGCAGATCAAACTCTACAACCCGATCGCTGGTGTTTTGGGCAAGCGCAAGGCAGACCCTTCGCTGCTGGATAAATTCTACGCGATGCTGTTCAGTTTCAAACGTCTGAATCAGCGCATGCACAATAAGACCTTTATTGTTGACCGGTTGGTCGCGATCACCGGGGGCAGGAACTATCAGAATGCCTACTATGATCAGGCCCGGGGGATGAATTACAAGGATCGGGATGTCATGGTTGTCGGTCCGGTGGCAGGTGATATGCAGGACAGTTTTAACCGCTACTGGGCTTACCGACGGGCTATTGCCCTGGCGGATCTGGCGGATGTTAAAAAACAGCGCAAACAGGGAAAACGGGCTCAGTGGCACACCCGTGAGAGCTTCCGGTTAAACGGGCTGTTCACGCCTCTATTGACCGATGTGGATCGTTCCGAGCTGATCAGCCGACTGTTTGTCGAGCCACTGAAGGCCGTTGCCGATGTGGAGTTCATTGCTGATGACCCCCAAAAAAGAGGCAGGTTTCTCTTCTCCAGCGAGAACCGGAGCAAGATTACCCTTAAATTGGCCGAACTTGCTTCAAACGCCGAGCGGTCAGTCAATATCCAGACACCCTACCTTGTCCTCACCTCCAGAGCGATTGATCTGTTTCAGACGCTGCGGCAGAAATACCCGGGGATCGACCTGCGTATTTCCACCAACAGCCTGGCGGCCACAGACAGCTGGTATGTCTATGCTCTTTCCTACAAGCAAAAGCAGACCTACCTCACTGCCCTGAAGTTCAAGATATTCGAGTTCAAGCCGCTGCCGGCAGACATGCTGTCTTTCATGCCCAGCTATGAACAGTTGATGTCCCGGTCTCTCACCCCGGCGGAGCGGCATGAAATCAGCAAGACGGTGATGGAACTGAGGGGGACAGAGGATGATTCGGCGCTTCCTCCTGAACCATGGGCGCCTGCCCCTGACGATGGTCAGCCCTATTTCTGCCTGCACGCCAAAAGTATGGTGGTTGACGGGGAGTTTTCATTTGTCGGCTCATACAACCTGGATCCGCGGAGTGAGAATATCAACACCGAGTGTGGACTGGTGATTCGCGACAGATCGTTTGCCGCCACGCTTCAGGGATATATCGCCGATGATATGCAGGCGCAGAACTCCTGGGTGATTGCTCCCAAGAAAAGGCCGTTGGGGCTTCATGTCTCCAACGCAATCCTTGCTGAACTCTCACACCTTCTGCCCCTGGTGGATGTCTGGCCGTTTCGTTATTCCGCATCCTTTGAACTGATCTCGGGGAAACCTGCGGTCGATGTCGAGGATGAGGATTTTTACGAGAACTATCGTGATGTCGGGAGTTTCCCTCAGGTAACCAACCAGCAACTGGAGAAGCAGGTCGGCGCCCGGGGGACGAAAGCCTTTCTGAGCATTGTCAAACCGCTTCTTTGACGGATTACGAGTCAGCCATAACCCGTCTATGGCCGGTTGTTCAAGCCGGTGCAGAGGTTCTCTTCAGCAACCTCCCTTTGCCCTTCCGTTCCGAAAAGGGGGTGGGTGGCTAGAGAGCTTCGGGTTCCGCTGCACAGTCGCGTTGATAGAGACCGCTTTTGCCCCCGTCCTTGTGGAGCAGCAGGACATCGGTGACGCTGATGCCCCGGTCAACTCCTTTGCACATATCGTAGATGGTCAGCGCTGCCAGTGAAGCGGCAACCATTGCCTCCATTTCCACTCCGGTGCGCTCCACGGCGGTCACCTTGGCCTGAACGTCGATACTGGCGCTGGCGGTCTTCATTTCGAATTCGATACTGACCGCGTGAAGGGCCAGCGGATGGGCCAGCGGAATCAGGTCGGCAGTTTTTTTTGCCGCAGAGATGCCGGCAAGACGGGCCACGCCGAGAACATCCCCCTTGCTCGTCTGTCCGCTGCGGATCAGTTCAAGCGTCTCGGGTCGCATCAGCACCGTCGCCTTGGCGACAGCAATCCGCCGGGTTTGCTGTTTGTTGCTGACGTCCACCATAACAGCCTGGCCCTGGGCGTCGAAGTGGTTGAAAGTCATAAGCTCTCCATGGAGTAAAAAACGCTGCCCTGAGTCATTTCCCGGAGGACGACCGGGTGACCTGTACGGTTCAGGTTATCAGTTAGCTCTCAGCGAAGAGAGCCTCGTGCAGATTGACCGTGTGGTTTTTTATCCGCCTCAGGGCAACCGCCATATCGCTGAAGGTCAGGGCGGGCAGGGCGTCGCAGGAGCCGGCCTTCATCCGATCGAGATGTGCCTTGCGGATGCTATCGGCCAGATCGTTGAGCCGGTTGGCTTCATCGTAAATCTGACGGGTGCTGCTGGTATCCTCGTTTTTAAAGGCCTTGCAGACCATGGTAAAGAACGCCACGACTTCACTGTGGTAACTGCGAATATCTTTCCAGGCATCTTCGCTGAAATCGAGTTCGTGTTTGTCGAGACGTTTCATATACGAGCAGAGGCTGGCCGCATAGTCGGCAATCGATTCCAGCTCATCGGCCGCCCGAACAAAACTGTACGCCTTGTCCGACTGCGCATTGCTGGCATTTCCGGCCTGCATCAGGGTGACCGTAAAGGTTGTTATCTCGTGCTGAATAATGTCCGTTTCGTCTTCCAGCGAGGTCACCTTGCGGTAAAAACGATCGCGCCCCTTGAGATCGCGCTGCATGAAGCTTCCGGCATGGCGCAGCGCCTTGTGGACCCGACCCTGCATCCTCTTGAGTTCTTCGAAAACCATCGGGATGCCCATCGCTACTGGGATCGTGCCAGGCGCACCGATATATTTGAACCCGGCTTTCGCAGCCCCTTCTTTTTCCGGAACCATCCTGACGACAAGTTTTGCCAGATAGTTGAGAAACGGCAGCATCACCAGAGTGGCGGTGACATTGAAGAAGGTGTGGGCCATGGCGATATGAGCCGCTATGTAGGGATAGTTTCCATCGGCACCAACAGCACCGGAATCGCCGGGAACAAATGTTTCGATCATCCCGACATAGGTCGAGAAGACGGTGATGATGATCAACACTCCCAGAACGTTGAAGACACTGTGGGCCATTGCCGCCCGTCGGGCCGGGATGGTGCCGCCGATTGCTGCAAACTGGGCGGTGATGGTCGTACCGATGTTCTCCCCCATGACCAGGGCAATGGCCGTATAGAGCGGGATTGCTCCGGTTGTCGCGAGGGCGATGGTGATGCCGAGCATTGCTGAACTGCTCTGGATGACCATGGTCATCAGGCAGCCGATGGCGACGCAGCCGAGGATGCTGAGCAGCGTCTGAGCATCGAGGGTCAGCATCAGGTTCATGAATCCTTCGTCGCTGCGTAACGGTTTGAACGCGCCGCTCATGATCTCCAGGCCGAAGAAGATCAGGCCCAGAGCGACCAGCACCTTGGAGCTTGCCGAGACCCGATCGTTCTTGGAGAAGAGCATCGGGAAGACCCCGAGGGCGATCAGTAACAGGCCGTACTTGCCGACCTTGACTGCCAGGATCCAGCCGGTGATGGTGGTTCCGATATTGGCGCCGAGAATCACACCGATCGCCTGGGTCAATTGCATCAGGCCGGCATTGGTCAAACCGACCACCATGACCGTGGTGATCGATGAGGACTGGACGAAGGTGGTCACGAAGAGACCGACCATAACCGCCAAAAAGCGGTTGGTGGTGACTGACGCGATCGCCTTGCGGATCAGGCCTCCCGAGAGCATCTGCAGGCTGTCGGAAAGGTATTTCATCCCGAGGATGAAAATCCCGAGGCCGCCAATGGCGGTATAGCCCATCTTGAAGGGTTCGATCATTATATACTCCTGATACGTACGTAAATTTCGTTAGAAACGTAATATTCTTATCAGCTGTCGGGCAGTGTGCGGGCACAATCTAACCGGCTTTTCCTGTCGGGTCAAGGGGGCTTCTCAATGGTTGACCAGGCATTAAGGCAAAATTAGTCTGGCCGGCAAACTGGGTAAGTCCCCGCGGTTATTTCTGCAGGCATTCGATCAACTCGGTCAGGCGGGTGACCGTCAGTGTCGGCTCAATCCCCCAGGGGTCGAAGATTGCCTCCTGGGAACGCTGCACCCAGGCGCCTCGCATGCCTGCTGAAATGGCCCCGATCACATCAAACGGGTTGCCGGAGATCAACCACGCGCTCTCGCCGATGGCATGCGCCTCACGTAAGAAATGGCTGTAGACACCGGGATTCGGCTTGAATGATTTGAGATCGTCGCAACTGACGACAGCGATGAAGAACTCCCGGATCCCGGCCGTTTTCAATAACATCTCGACCGCCTGCGCACTTCCGTTGGAAAAAGCGAAGAGCCGGTATCCTGCCGATTGCAGAGCGGCCAGAGCGTCATGGACATCCGCATACGCCGGAAGTGATCGGTAGAGGCCGAGCAGCTCGCTTTTCTGGTCGTCTGTTAAGGGAGTTTTGTAGTAGGCGCAGGTGAAATCGAGGGCCTGGCTGGTGCAGACGGAAAAATTCTGATAGTTCTGCATCAACCCCCTGCGGAAGGAATATTCCAGCTGCTTGTCACGCCAGCTCCGGGAAAATGCCTGTGCGTGGTCTCCAACCAGGCGTTGCAAGGCATGTACGATACCGTGGGTGTCGATCAGGGTGCCATAGACGTCAAATGCCAGGGTGGTGGTCATGGTCCATCCTCTATTCGGGTCAAAGAGATTATTGGCTTGCCGCGACCTTGGTCATTCCGGCCAGCAGGCTGGCCATGGTAGCCAGAACCTGCTCTCAAGCTGCGACGTTTCCTTCTGCTCCCGGTTGATCAGGCGATAACAGGGGTATGTCCTCTCCCGTGACCCGAAGGGTTTCATGACGGATGCTTCAGCTCTGACTCAATACCTTCAAGTCCTTCGACCGAACCGCAGGCCAGGGAGATGTGCCCACCGCGGATATGCGCTTCGCGGGGATTGATACGGACGACCGTAGCCCCCTGCCGCTGGCCGAGCCGTTCGCTGAGACTGCGGATCGTGGGGATTGCCGTTCCGGCACCCATCTCAATGACGACCATCGGCCGGCCAGAGTTCTTCTGCAGGAAACGATCGAAGCACCTCTCCTGACCCGCCGTCCGGTGGTGCAGCCAGGAATAATCGCCAAACATCAGAATGTTGGGACGGGCGGTACGGCTGCAGCGGGGGCAGGCGGGGGTGTGGCCGGCGCGCATGGTGGAGTGGTCGATCTCGAAGGTTTCCTCGTTATCCCAGATGTCGTTGCTGCAGGGAACCGTGCATTGCAGGTGGTGGATGGAGCCGTGGACTTCGAGGATGCTGCTTTCGTCGAATCCGGCCTTCTGGAATTGACCGTCAACATTGGAGGTGATCACGAAATGATCGAGGCTGTACCGGTTGACCCATTCCTGGAGGAGCGTAAAGCCTCTGTGCGGAATGGTCCTGCGGTAGAGTTCGGTGCGGTGGCCATAGAATCCCCAGCCGAAATGCGGGTCGCCTTCAAAGTGTTCGGGGTTGGCGGCCTGGACAAAGCTGAGATTGAGCCGTTCGTACATCGGGTAGGCATTCCAGAACCCCTTGTCGCCGCGGAAGTCGGGCAGGCCGGAATCTACCCCCATTCCGGCTCCGCTGGTGATGACCAGCGAGGATGCGTTGCGGATTGCTTCGGCTGCTGCCTGCAGATCTTGGCGATTCATGGAATACCTCCCGTCCGGCTTTTGCTATATCCCGACCTCGACTACCTGTGGCCGCAGAACGGACAACAGGTCCTGCGGGTTGATTTCGACCAGAAAGCCACGCTTGCCACCATTGATGTAGATCCGCTCCAGCGTCAGGATGCCTTTTTCGACATAGACCGGGATTGCCTGCCGGGTGCCGAAGGGCGAGATGCCGCCGGTCTGGTACCCTGTCAGACGATCCGCCCTGGCCGGGGGGCAGGGGGAGATCTGTTTGACGTCCAGCTGCCGGGCCAGGTTCTTTAGGGAGACCTCCCTGTCGCCATGCATCAGGATGATCAGCGGTTGCTGATCTTCATCTTCCATCACCAGGGTTTTGATGACCTGATGTTCGTCGACCTGCAGCTCGCGGGCGCTGACTTTGGTGCCGCCCTTCTCTTCGTAACGATAGGGCCTCGGGGTGAAAGGGATCCTGTGCTGTTTCAACAGGCGAACGGCGCCCGTCGAGGGAATTTTCTCTTTTGCCATCTAGAAGACCCTGCCAAGACGGGAGAACAGAACAAACAGCAGGCTGACGATCGTGATCAAGCCGCAGGCCCAGGCGAGAACCTCGAACAGTTTGTCGGTCCGGCGCATATTGCGGGCGGTTGTAGGAATGAGATAGCCCATGGCGGCACCGGTCAGGGCTCCGCCGAGGTGAGCGGCGTTGTCGGCGCCAACCATCAGGCCAAAGACGAAGGCCATGACTGCCCACTGAAACATGAAGTTGCGCCGCTGGTGGGCGAGATGCCCTCCCACGCGATGGTAATAGCTGACGGAAAAGCCGATCAGGCCGAAGATAGAACCGGAGGCGCCGACGACCGGAGTATAGGGGTGCCAGAAATATCCGGCCAGGGTTGCGGTGATGGCGCAGAGGGTATAGATGACCAGCAGCCGGTGCCAGCGGATCTCCTCTTCGAGCAGCGGGCCGACCTGATAGAGGACCACCATGTTGAAGCCGATATGGATAATGCCGCCGTGAGTATAGGCATAGCTGATACAGCGCCACCATTCCCCCTGGAGGGCGTTAGGCCAGTATTGCCCGCCCCAGGCGAGCAGGAGCTGGGTCGGTGGGTTGAGGATAACCCGCATCCCGAGGCCGAGAATGGTTCCGTGCAGGACCATCAGGGTGAACAGCCCCAGATTGGCATAGATGAGGATCTGGACCAGGCTGTGTCCGGCCAGTGGGCTGCGTCTAAAAAAGCGGCTGCTGCGGAATGGCTGATTCAAGGGAGAACTCCTGCAGGTGTGGATCTTTTCTCGGTTCTCGAGATTGCCCCCATAGCATAAATCTACCACAGAGTCGTGGGGAGGCAGAGAAAAGCGTGTCGTGCAGATAAAACCAAACAGGGCTCTTATGAACGCTGCGCTGTCTCAGCATGCGACCCTGTCTTTCAAAACATGTCCTTCAACCATCCCAGGGCGATAAAGGTTCCGGCGGCCGAGCCGATTGAAGAGAAGAGAAATACCAGCATAACCCTGGCCAGTCGATTGCGCCACCAGCCGCGCATGGTGACCAGGTCGTCCCCGACCATTTCCATGTCACGGACAGTCGGAGCGGCAACGAAGGCCTGAACCAGTCCGGTGACAAACCCGGCGCCGATAGTCGGGTTGAGCGAGGTTATCGGTGCGGCGAAAAAAGCACTGACCACCGTTATGGGGTGACCCCAGGCAAGCAGTGCTCCGAGAGCGGACAGAACGCCGTTGGCAAGGATCCAGGCAATAGCAGCATCGGCGAACTGTTCCCGGTTGCCGAAAAAGAAACCGCCAATAAACAGGGCAATTACGATTCCTGGTATCAGCCAGGGGATGAAACGCGATGCCATGGACTTTTCCGGAACGGTGGAGATTTCTTCAATCGCCTCTGCTGGAATCTCCTGCTGCAGCTGACGCTCGATGCCCGGCTGATGAGCCGCGCCGATCACGGCAACGATTCTGTCGCCCGGCGCATTCTTGATATGGTAGGCCATGTAGGTGTCACGTTCATCGACAAGAATCTGTTTGACCGACGGGAGCAGGTCGCCCATCTCCTGAAGCATGACCGAGAGCGTGTCCTCTTCGCGGAGCTTGGCGAGATCTTCCTCAGCGAGTTCCTGCTTTTCAAAAAGGCTGCCAAACATCACGGCGATCACCTTCATTTTGTTCCAGAGGCCGGTTTTGCGCCAGACCCGCAGAAGCGTGGTGCGGATGTTACGGTCAACCAGCTCCATCCCCAGCCCATTCTCGACTGCGGTCTGTGCGGCCGCGGCCAGCTCCGCTCCCGGCTTGACACCGGTCTGCAGCCCCATCCTTTTCTGGTACGAGGAGAGCGCCAGGTTTGCCAGCAGGAACGGCATCTGCCCTTTGCGGATGACCTCTTTGAGGTTGAGCGATTCCCAGCCCTTCTGGTTGACCAGCGACTGGTAGCGTTGCGCGTCAAGTTCAACGCAGACAGTGTCAGGCTGCAGATCCTCAATGGTGCGGATCACCGTGTCGACCGAATCCTGGGAAATGTGAGCGGTCCCCACCAGAATAATCTCTTTTCCATCGAGCTGGATACGAGTGTAGTCCGTTGCCGGTTGTTGCTGCATCTAGTCAATATCCTTGGCTAAGGTCTGGTCAGTCGGATGTGGAGGAGCATAACATAAACAAACAAAAGGCACCCTTGGGTGCCTCTTCTTTGCGACTCTCCACCGCGGCCGTGGATCTTTCGGCCTCACAACGAGTACCAGATAGGTGGGAACTCCTGTCGATTCATCAGGCGTCCCACTCTAGGGTGGGCAGGCTCACAGAACCGTTGAGGAATCCCCGGATTTTATATTATTCCGCGTGGACGTTCTGACCTCACCTGCAGGGCAGAGAGTCTATCTTTGCTTGTTTGAATCTGATTATAAGGGAAGGGACATCAACAGATCAATCGGAAAGACAGAAAAATCTTAATCCATCACAATCCTCCTGAAAAAATTCGGGAAACTGGTATACTGAAAAAGTTTTGAGTGTCCCGCAGGGGAGGTTTCCTGCGGCAGCCCAGTCCGTGTTCTCTGTTGTCCACTGCAATCTGTTACGTTATCGAGAGGAGTCGTTATGGCCAAGCAACTTGAAGTCTACAAATGTTCGATCTGCGGCAATATCGTTGAAATTCTCCATGCCGGCCCCGGCGCCCTGGTGTGCTGCGGTCAACCCATGGAGCTGTTGAATGAAAACACCACCGATGCTGCCACCGAGAAGCATGTGCCGGTGATCGAGGTCGGGGACGGTGTGATCACTGTGACCGTCGGCAGCGTGCCGCACCCGATGGAGGACGCCCATTTGATCGAATGGATTGAGCTTGTGGCGGACGGAAAATCCTACCGGCAGTTCCTTAAGCCGGGAGCCGTGCCCCAGGCGGTCTTCAACGTGACGGCGAGCAAGATCACCGCACGTGAATTCTGTAACCTGCACGGACTCTGGTCAGCGACAAGCTGATTGTTCGGAATTTAGGTAAAACCATCAGGAGACCGGCCCGGTTGGGCCGGTCTCTTTTTTTGTACTAGAGATAACGGGGAAAGAAGACCAAAATCGTTGCATATCCGGGCTTAAGTATTCGAATCTCTTAGCTTTCTGGACATTCTCCAGAAAAACACTATAATGCATGATGATCATCGAGTTATTAAACTTTAGTCAGGGCGGACGGAAGGGGACGTATTATGAAATGGCGTATTTTCTCAGGGTGTTTCTTCGGTTTTTTGATCACGATTGGTCTGCTGGGTCTTGTGGCCCCGGGTCCGGTTGATGCAGCCAAGAAACGTTTGCCGCCGCATGAATACGGTACCACGTTGATGGACAATTTTTCCAAGCAGAACCAGATGGATCCGGTTGTGTTCAGGCACTGGGTCCATCGAGCCAAGCACACATGCCGACTCTGCCATGTTGACATCGGCTTTTCCATGGAGGCCGGCCAGACTCTGGTCCGGGAAAAAGATAACCGCGCTGGAGAGTACTGCGGCGTTTGCCACAATGGCAAAGAAGCTTTTGCCTGTGAAGAGAAAAGTCTGGTTGGTAAAGATATAAAAAATTGCGAGCGCTGCCATACGGCGATTGCTATCGGGCATGACGACCGGATTGCCGATGCTTTTGATGAATTGGCGGAAAAGCTTCCTGAAGGTCGTTTCGGCAACCGAATAGATTGGGCGCTGGCCAGTCGGAAAGGTCTGGTGACGCCGAAGGATTTTATCGAAGGTGTCTCTTTCGACCGGGCCAAAATGAAACATGAACAGGGAGATGTCAGCCTGGATGCCAAGCTGGACGGTCTGCCCGATATCATCTTCTCCCATAAGGAACACGCGGTCTGGAACAGCTGTGACCTCTGCCACCCCGAGGTTTATGCCCTGAAGTCCGGACAGACGAAACACTCGATGCAGGATATTTTCGCCGGAAAATCCTGTGGCGCCTGTCACGGTAAGGTCTCGTTCCCGCTGAAGGATTGTGGTCGCTGCCATTCGAAACCGGTTTATTAGAGGTCAAGGTGGAACCCTTCCGCAAGAAAACCAGAGTGCTTGGTGCCTCGCCAAGAAGTTGGTATCTGCTGTTGCTGCTGCTTTTTCCCGTGTTCGGGCTACTCTCCGATGCCGTTCCGGCCTTGGGCATGGATCGTTACGAGCTGATGCAGATTCTGCAGACTATTCCACCGAACGGTCCCTTCGAGACTTACGGGAATACCATTCTGCGGCCGCCCCCCAAACGGGGGAGTATGGACCCGGTGATTTTCCCGCACTGGAGTCACAGGGCGCGCTACGACTGCCGGGTCTGCCACCTGGAGCTGAAGTTCTCCATTTACAAGGGGGAAACCCGGATCACCCGAAAGAGAAATCTCGCCGGCCGCTACTGTGGTGCCTGTCATGATGGCAAGACGGCTTTCACGGTTCGAGATAACAGCCTTTGCACGCGTTGCCATCATCGAAACAAGGACGCCTACAGTGAAGCATTTTCGGCGTTTGCCGAAGGGATGCCCAGAGCGCAGTTCGGTAATGGCCTGGACTGGGCAAAGATGGTGAAGGAACGCTACATTGATCCGGTTCATACGGTGAAGCCTGGCGTCGAACCCGCCATGCACCTTCCGGAAAAATTGCGTAAACCTCTCGAGCTGGGAACCAAGGCCCCTCGTTCCGGTGTCCTTTTTTCACATGAGGACCATATGGGCTGGCTCGATTGTTCAAATTGCCACCCGGAAATATTTGATATCGAGCAAGAGGGGACCCAGTACTTCACCATGGAATCAAATATCTTCGGCCAGTTCTGTGGGGTTTGCCACATGCGTACAGGCTTTCCCATGAGTGACTGCAATCGCTGCCACCCTGAAATGAAAAACCATAAAATGCCCCGATCTTCATTGTCTTTCTGATCGAACGCGGATTGGGTTTGGCGGGTTTTTCTGGAATGCTCGGGTGCGAACAGCTCTGGTGCTGGCTGCTAACGGACGAGGAGGCAGATGTGGTGGAAAAGCGTAATTATCAACGGGTCCCTTTTCAGTGTTGTTGCCAGGTCCGTTGCGGGGACCGGGAGTGGGCCGGTGAGCTGCTCGACATCTCGTTGCGCGGAGCGCTGTTTGATCTACCCGCTGCGGCCGGGCTTGAGCTTGGGGCCAACTGTTGTCTCGACATAGTCCTTGGCCAGGATTCCGCCAGGTTGCAGTTCGAGTCCGAGCTGGTCCACATCGAGGGAGAACACCACGGTTTTCTGTTTCTCAGCGAAGATCTCGAAACCCTCACCCATCTGCGGCGGCTGCTCGAGTTGAATATGGGAGGGGATGAAACAATGAGGCAGGAGCTGGCTTTGTGGCTCGGTGTTCATCACTGAGCGGTTAGAATTATTATCGTGTCAGACAAAAGGGGCTCCGCTTGCGGAGCCCCTTTTGTCTGCATTCAGGACTGTTTTTACAGGACAGCTGCCAGATATTCTGTTGTTTTGGCTCGCTGCTCACGCTCAATGGCCTTTGGATCGACTTCGACGAATCTTTCGTCCGGGGTGACCTTGAACAGCGCCTGTCCCTTGGAAACGATGGTTCCATCCCCCCCCTCGATAAGGATCTTGTCGATCGTACCGGAGAAGGGCGCCGGAACCTTGTTGAACATCTTCATGACTTCGAGGATGAATAATGGCTGGCCTTTTTCAAAATGCATCCCTTCAAAGACAAAAGGCGGCATTCCGGGGGCTTCCTGGGCATAGTACATGCCGCCGCCGGGAGTGACGATCTCATCGGCCTTGGTTGCCGGCGGTGGAACCAGAATTTTCTTCATTGCCGCTTGCAGATCGGGATCGTTGAGATAGTCCGGGATCGTGACCTCAAGGTTGTCTTCAACCTTGAAAGCGTAGAAATCGGTCTCTTCAGCGATCATGAAGAGAATGCCGAGCAGCTCATTGCCGATTTCGTACCCCTGATGCGCGGCTTGGATCTGGTCCCAGGTAGCGGCGTCGTAGCCCCCCTGGGGCTTGTCTTTGCCGAGGATGTTGTTGAGTTTGGTGAATTCTTCTTTCTTCAGGCCGAAGTGTTCGCGCAGTTCCGCATAGAATTTAAGTGCTCCCTTGAGCAGTTTGTCATCGTGAGTCCAGATGACTTCTGCCGCAGGGGCTTTTTTATTCCAGGTCATATTGAGATATTCGTAAGTCTCCTCGAGGATGACCAGCGGGTTGCGTAGCCAGGTTACCTTCCCTTTTTTGATTGCGAAGTTCTTCTTGTTGAGGCTCAGCCAGCCTGAGAGCAGATGCGGGTCCGCGAGCAGTTTTTCCATCGGCCGGGTCAACAGGGTTCCCTTGCGGTCGAGGGTCTCGGATACTGCTCTGGAGATGTCAGAATCTCCTCCGTAGAGGGCAGCGTAATGCTTCTTCATCGCGAGGAAGGCGTAGACCACATCCACTTTGGAGGCGGCTTCTTTCAGTTTCCCGACCAGGGTCAGGTAGGGCACGACGAAACGGGTGGTAGGTTTGGCCATGACGTTGTTGCCGATGAACCAGTTGACCAGGCCGTAATGGAATTCGAGGTTGGTGGCAAGATCGGTCCCGCGCAGGGTGGTGCTGCGCAGAACCTTGGAGAGGTGGTTGTAGCTGTCGATGCGGTCCTCGCCTTTGGTCAGCAGCAGGGCGATGTTGGAATCGTAGGCTCCTGCGACCTTGTAGCGCATGAAGAGACCGGTATCCGGGTTGACCATGCAGATGCCCTGGTCATCCCGGATCTCACCTTCGATCGGTTTTGACCAGTAGCGGATCATGCCGCCTGCACTTGGCGACAGCGAGCAGTCTGTCGCGTTGAGACGTGCCTCCGCCGCGGCGCCGAAGCGAGCAATCCGCTCGGGCTTGGGCAGACGTTCTTTATGCATGGCCAGAAGAGCCATCGCTTCAACCAGAGATTCTACGATAAAAAAGTCTTTCTTGTTCTTCGGATTGACGAACTTGAGACTGTAGACCAGTTCGGTGACCCGGTGCTCAACCTGGATCCGGGTGTTGACCTCCATAAAATAATGACGATCGCCGTCGACGATGCATTCAAAGGTCGATGCGGAATCGAGACCGACCGCGGTGCCAAAACGCTCCGATTCCTCTTCCATTCGCTTGAGAACTTTGAGGTCTGATTCCAGGGCCTTGGCCTGGGCGGTCCTTTTGGCCTTCTTGGCCTTGGCGATCTCGTCCGCCAGGGCTTCCTGGGTGACGGAAATCTCCAGCAATTTCTGCTCGTGCATCTGCAGTGAGCAGTCACGACCGCCGAGGGCGATGGCCCACTCGCCGTTGCCGAGCAGCTGGATTTCATTGTGGCGGGTCTGCTCAATGTTCAACTCGATGAGCACGTTCTTGTTGTCGCCGACACCGTTGGCCTTGACCTCGTTAAGGATTTCACGCACCAGGCCCGGCGCGTCGGCGCAGGCGTCCTTGATCTGCTTGTCGCTCGGTTTCTTGGTCATGAGCAGCGATGCGCCGAGGATCCGCTGCCCCTTCCCGCCACCGCCGCCAATCGCCTTGAGGCGGATACGCGCGCCGGGATAATTCTTGAACATCTCGAAGCACTCTGTTTCAACCTGGGCGCAGAGTTCTTCGATGGAGAAGAGGTCGATCCCTTTGTCGTAGGAGGCGAACAGGATACAGTCGGCCAGTTCTTCCAGGGTCATCTCGTCGCGGGCATCACAGTCCAGGTTTTCGGACTTGAGCAGCGCCAGCAGGCTTTCCCGGGTAGGATGCTTCTTGATCAGGGTCCGTGCTGTGACATTGTCGATGCCGGGAGTGACCGAAACATTCACCTGCAGGGCAGTCCGCTTCGCTTCATCCTTCTTGCCCGCCGCGCGCTGCGTGGCGGCGCAGGGTCCGATGAACTTCAATCCGGCGTTTTCGATAGCCGCGACGAACTCATCATCTTCAGCCATGAAACCGTAACCGGCGAAGATCGAATCGTAGCCGTTGTCCTTGGCGGTCTGGATGATCTGGGCGATCCGCTCGACACGTTCCTCCTTCGAGGCGCCGGTGTAGTCCGGGACCCGATGGACGCGACTGTTGTCCGTCAGCATGCGGAGTTCGGGGGACAGGGCATTCGGGTAGACGATCGAATCTTTTTCCGAGAGCAGGATGCCGTAGTGGCTGATGCCCATCTCTTCATAGACATCCATCGCCTCTTTACGGATCGGGCCGCGGCAGACGATCAGCGGTTTCAGGTCCTCGCAGGAGAAGGAACGGACCCACTCGGAATCAGACTGGCTTAAACGGCGATCCCTGTGGATCAGGGGATTGTTGGTGTACAGATCATTATTTTGTGCCATGGGCTTAATCTCCAATTACCATGGGGGTTATCGATTGTGACGATGACGTCATGCTTTTCCGGCGGGCTAGTGGAACTCGCGTTGAACGTCCTGCCAGCTTGATGGCTGATAATGACGAAGCAGGAAGTTCAGGTTTTCGCCGAGAACCTTGCGCAGGTCGGTCGGCATGACGATAGAGGAGATCGAGCCGAGGGCCAGACCCTCTTTCGGGTTCATCAGTTCTTTTTCGTAGCGGGTGTTGAGCAGCGTCTCTTCGGCCTTCAGCCATTCCGCTGCTTCCTTCTCGGCGTCTGCCTTGGCGACATCCCCTTCCATGCCGGCCTTGATCCGGACCTGGGTGCCTTCGGCAATCCGCTGTCTGATCGAGCCGCGCAGACTGCGCAGCTCGTTTTTGTAGACGAATTCCTTGCCGGCCGGGCCCATAACCGCCAGGCGGGTGGTCGGCAGGGCCAGGACCAGGTCAGCGCCAGTCGGATAGTTGTTGTAGGAGGCGTAGGCGCCGCCGTAGGCATTGCGCAGGATCAGCAGGATCCGCGGGGTGCGGACATCGACGATGGAGTCGAGCATGGATCGGCCGGCCTGGACGATGCCGCGTGCTTCCTGTTCACGGCCCGGCAGGAACCCGGTTGTGTCTTCCATAAAGATCAGCGGAATGTTGTAGATATTGCAGAAACGAACGAAACGGGCGATTTTAACTGCCGAGTCGCAGTCGATCTGGCCGGACGCAACCGCCGAGTTGTTGGCAACGAAACCGACGACGTTGCCGCCGAGCCGGCCGAATGCAGTGATCGCTTCGCGGGCGCGGGTCGGTTGAAGTTCAAAGTAGTCGCCATGATCGCAGATCTGCTGGATGATGATCGAGACGTCGAACGGAGTGTTGAATCCGGTCGGCGAGTTGAAAGCTTTCTTCAGCAGGGTGTTTATCTCCCAGGTTTTGCGGTCAAGCGGGTCGCTGGTCTCGAGGAACGGGGCCATGCTGAAGTTGTTGTCGGGAATGTAACTGAGCAGGCGCACCGCGGTGCGCAGCGCGGCGGTTTCGTCGGCAACTGCAAGGTCGGTCACACCCGAGGCGCTGTGGACCTTGGGGCCTCCCAGTTCTTCCGGGGTGATGTCCTCGCCGAGAACCGATTTAACGACGCCGGGACCGGTCAGGCCGAAGAAGGTGTCTTCCGGCTGGATGACGAAACTGCCCTGCCGCGGCAGGTAGGATCCACCCCCGGCATTGAAGCCGAACATGCACATGATCGAGGGGACCACGCCGCTTATTTTGCGCAGGGCGGTGAAGGCTTCAGCGTAGCCATCAAGTCCGCCGACACCGGCGGGGACAAAGGCGCCCGCCGAATCGTTCATGCCGATCAGCGGCAAGCCTTTTTCTCCCGCCATCTTCATCAGACGAGCGAGCTTCTGACCGTTGGTCGCATCGACTGAACCGGCGCGGACGGTGAAATCGTGCCCGTAGAGGGCCACATCACGGCCACCGATATTCAGGATCCCGGTGACCAGGGATGCGCCATCGAGGTTCTTGCCCCAGTTCTGGAACAGGATGTTGGGTTCAGCGTCGGTCAGGACCTTGATCCGCTCCCAGACGGTCATCCGCTTTTTGAAGTGCTGCTTCTCAATCTGGCCTACGGCGACGGATTTGATCGGGCGTTGAATCAGGTCATGCCCTTCCTTCATGACCTCTTCGTAGCCACCGGTCGCTCCAGCAACCTCACCGGGAATGGTAAATTCGACTTCCTCTGGCGGCTCCAAGGGGTTTCGCAGTGATGGCTTAATCATTTTTTTTGACATCTGGGCATCCTTTGCATGGTTTGAAATTTCTTTGCGGAGCAACGCGTCCCGCTGCTGCCGACCTATCCAGCGAATCGGTCTGTCAGGATCAATCTCGTATGCAGAATATTGAACAGAAAAAGAAAGGAGATCCCCAGCAAGGCATAACCTTCTGGCAGGTGTTCCCCTTCGACTCTGTTGTTGCCTCGGCGTTCGTTTCCTCTTGTTTTTCTGCCGTCGGTAATGTTGATTTTCCGGACTGGTTTCCGGTGTAAATAGAAAAGGGTTTTACGCTCGACCGATATAGCTGACATGGTAGAAATTGTCAACAATAATATTTAACAATGTTAAAAAGATTTACCCTGACTAAATCGATTTAAGCCGGGGATAAAAGAAGATGGGGAAGGCCGAATATCTGGAGCTCTGCCAAGATCCTTAGATTAGCGGGGAAGGGGTGCTTTCGCTGAAACCGGAGTTTTAGGCAGCTTAAAAAGCTGTCTCATACGAGCTTGATCAGGTTGCCGAGTAAGCATGCAATGAGGCGCCCCTCCGGCCTGTTGTAAAAAGCCGGACAGAATTGAGTGTTATCAATCAATGTTCCAGAAATGTTGAGAGCTGAAATGAATCGATAATAGGTGTTTAACGTCTCCGTGGCTTGTGCTCCGTGATATTTTTCCGCCCTGACAGGTTTTTTCTTTCTCGTGGGAGGTGCTGTCTGCCTTCAAGCAACGTCGCTGTTTCTTCTTCGCGGCCAGCAATGCGCAGCGCTTCCCTGATGTCGTTTGCTGACTCCGGTCGATGGTAGAGCAGGAGGGCTTTCTGTAGGCGTTTCTCTTTCGCCGAACGAGGGACATGGACCGCTTTGCCGCTGAACGGATCTCGACCGGTGTGGTAGATGCATGTCGCCAGGCTGCCTGGCGTAGGGGTGAAATCCTGAACCTGTTCGATCCTCAAGCGGTGGCGTTTCAGGTAGAGGGCAACCTCGATCATGTCGTCCAGGTCACAACCGGGGTGACTGCTGATGAAGTAAGGAACGATTCCCTGACGCAAGCCGAGCTGTTGGCTGCGACTGCGGAACTTTTCCAAAAATTCCGTAAACAGTGCCCCGGCAGGTTTGCGCATCACCTCGCAGACCCTGTCGCTGGTCGATTCGGGCGCGACCTTGAGCAGGCCGCCGACGTGGTGCTGCAACAGATCATCAAAGTAGCTCTGCTGCAGCTGCAGCAGGTCGAAACGGATGCCGGAGGCGACAAACAGATGCTTGACCTTGTCGTGTGTGCGGAGTCGGCGCAGCATGAGTGTCGCCCTGCGGTCGTCGGTCCTCAAGTTGCGGCAGGGCCGGGGATAAAGACAGCTGCTGCGACGGCATTGCTGTTCGGCCTGGGGATCGTTGCAGCCCAGTCCGTACATGTTGGCGGTCGGGCCTCCGACATCAGTGACAGTCCCGCGGAATTCCGGGTGCCGGGTCAGGGCGTCCAGTTCGGCGATGAGTGACTCCTGTGAACGGGACTGGATGGTTTTCCCCTGGTGATGAGTGATGGCGCAGAACGCGCAGCCGCCGAAGCAGCCGCGATGGCTGGTGATCGAAAAACGGATCTGTGACCAGGCTGGAATCTTTTCCCGATAAGCGGGGTGCGGCTGCCGGGTAAAGGGCAGACTGTAGATGTGGTCCATCGCCGCTTCGCTGAGTGGCAGCGCCGGAGGGTTGACAACCAGCACGCGTGAACCGTGCCGCTGGGCCAGCGGTTGCGCTGAAAACGGATTCTGCTGCTCGCTTGCGAGGCGGAACGCTTTGTTGTAGGCATCCGGATCGTCGGAGACCTCCTCGAAAGAGGGGAGGAGTATGGCCCCCGGAGGAACCTCCCTGGCCAGATAAGCGCTGCCTGATAAATCCTGCAGCTCGCTGATGTCCGTTCCCTGGGCGAGCGCGCGGGTCAGGTCGAGCAGCGCCTGTTCAGCCATGCCGAACAGCAGCAGATCGGCCTTGCTGTCAACCAGCACCGATCGTCTGACCTTGTCGTCCCAGTAATCGTAATGCGCCAGTCGGCGCAGGCTGGCTTCGATGCCGCCGATGACCGTTGGTAATCCCTTGAAGGCTCCTTTGACCGCTGCCGTGTAGGCGATCACCGCCCGGTTGGGGCGCTTGCCGGCAACTCCGCCGGGGGTGTAGGCATCGTCGCTGCGCAAGCGTTTGGCAGCCGTGTAGTGGTTAACCATCGAGTCCATGGCGCCGGCAGAGATGTCGGCAAACAGGCGTGGGCGGCCCATTGATTTGAGTGCTTCGGGGTCTTTCCAGTCCGGCTGGGCGAGGATTCCAACCCGGTACCCCGCGTCTTCCAGCAGCCGGGCCAACAGCGGCGTGCCAAAAGCCGGATGATCGATATAGGCATCTCCGCTGAGGAAAAGCACGTCAAGTTCCTTCCAGCCGCGGTTTAACATCTCTTCACGGCTGGTTGGGATGAAGCTGTTTTCAATCGCTTTAGACAGGATGGTTATCCTTTTCTCCGTCTCCAGACCAGCAGCTGGTTGTTGGACGGCATGGCATGATCGGCCAGTAATTCGAGTTCCTGCTCTTTAGCCAGAAGGTCAACTGTCTCGAAATCCCGAATCCCGCGAGCGGAATTCTGTTGTTTCAACCTGAGATCGAAACGGGCATTGCTGTCACTGGTGAAGGCACCGTTGTAGCGCATCGCCCCGTAAATGCAGAGTAGTCCGCCTGGGTTCAGGATAGAGCGGATTCCGGAGAACATTTTTTCGACCACCTCGAAGGGCATGATGTGCAGGGTGTTCGCCGTAAAAATATTTTCTGCTGTGGACAGCGGCCAGTGTCGATCTTGCACATCCAGGAGTAATGGCGGAGGCAGTTGCGGTGATTGCAGCTGGTGAAGATTTTTTTGCAGCGCCGCAAGGTTTTCAGCCGTTTCCGTTGTTTGCCAAGTCAGCTGAGTTAAATACCGGGTAAAGAAGATCGCATGCTGACCGGAGCCGCTGCCAATTTCCAGGACCGATGTGGCCTGGTGGAAATGGTGCTTCAGCTTATCCAGAATCGGTTGCCGGTTTTTCTCGGCCGACTCGCTATAGTTCTCCATCTTCGCTCAGGTTCTGAGACCACGGTCCTTGCACAGATTATTGAAAGAACGGTCATAGGTGCGTTCGGCGTTCGGCGAGTAAAAGCATGCGGTGAATTCACCTTTGTCCCGATGGTAGGCGACGCATTGGCAACAGTTGCCGCGGCGACTGCATGAGCTGTAGGTACAGCGGCAACCTTTGCCTGTGGCGGTACATTCCATGACGTATTGCTCCTGTTGGGTTGTCAGTACCCAATAACATATCACGTTCTGTTTGTCATCTTCGGCCCGCAATCCCAGAAACAACAACAATAGGCAGTAGAATAGAATATTAAAGTTTATCTTGACACTGTATTATACTTATAATAAAACCACGTAAATCAATAAATTATGGAGGAACTCATGAAACGCATTATCTCGGCAGCAATTGTTTCGCTAATTTTCATCGTCAGCTTCGTCGGCCTGGCCCAGGCCGCTTTATCGGATTACTTCGTTGATACAGAATGGCTGGCAGTCAACCGTTCTGATGTCGTGGTGCTCGACGTTCGGAAGGCGCCGCTTTATTATCTGGGGCATATCGATGGGGCGTTACATGTTGATCGCTCAGAATTTCTCTCCACAAGAAACGGCGTCAAAAGTCTGGTGCCGACGACTGTGGAATTTTCAGCCCTGATGAGTCGCCTGGGGGTTACGCCTGAGACAACGGTTGTCGTCTATGCCAAGGACTCGGATCCTTATGCGGCGCGACTTGTCTGGACCTTGCAGTACCACGGGCATCTGAAATCGTTTGTCCTGGATGGGGGTTATGATAAATGGTCGCTGGAAGGGCGTACTGTTTCAGTGCTGCCCTCCTCAGCCCCGGCCCCCACGGATTACAGGCTGGCGGTGGCAGAGCCTGGCCCCGATCTTCGGGCAGAAGGGGACTATGTGCTGACCCGGATCGCCAACCGCTCGGTCGTGGTCTGGGATACGCGGCGCTTGAGCGAGCACGTAGGCTCCGAAGTTCGGGCGGATCGGGGGGGACATATCCCGGGCGCGATCCACCTGAACTGGGAAGATCTGCAGAAAGAGGTAGGCGGCGCAAAGGTTCTCAAAGGTGAAGAGGAGATCCGGGTCCTGCTCAGTGCAAAGGGGATCACCCCTGACCGGGAGATTATCGCCCATTGCCAGACCGGTATCCGCTCTTCCTACGCAACCCTGGTTCTGCTCGGCTTGAATTATCAGCGCGCAAAGAACTATGATGGGTCATGGATCGAATGGGCGAACAATCAGTCCCTGCCCATTGCGGTGCTGACTGCGGAGAACGAAGCGCAGCAGCAAACATTACTCAGGTAGGGTGGCGGGATGGATACGGTAAAAGGTGCCTCCGGTCACACTGCGGTCAGGAGTCGCGCGTTGCCCGGACACTCCCGTCTTAAAAATATAATCATCGCCAAGCTGGTCGGCTGGTTCCCCCCCCTGGGCAGGACGCTGGCTGCCGGTTATCAGCCTGCAGTCGGATCGGCAGAGATCCCCTGGCAGCCCCTGGGAAAACCGCTCAGCGTATGCAAGGTGGCCGTTGTCACCACTGCGGGGATTCACCATGGGTTTCAGCCTCCTTTCGATATGACCGATGCCGACGGCGATCCGAGCTTCAGGCAGCTGAATGCAGCAACATTATGGGACGATTTTACCATCACCCATGACTACTACGATCACTCCGATGCAGAAAGGGATCCGAATATCGTTCTGCCGCTGGATCGGCTTCGTGAATTTGAGCAGGAAGGATTGATCGGCTGCCTGGCGACAACCCATTACGGGTTTATGGGGCATGTCACCGGCAGACACCTTGCCGAACTTGTGGAGAAGAGCGCGGTTGAGGTGGCGAATTTGCTCAAGAAAGACCAGGTTGATCTGGTCCTTCTGTCCCCTGCCTGAGGCATCTGCAATCAGTCCGTGGGACTGATCCAGAGAGTCATCGAAGAGCTGGGGATAACCACTGTCGGAGTGACGATCGTTCGCGACTATACCGAAAAGGTCAAACCGCCGCGCTCGGTTTCCCTGCGCTGGCCGTTCGGCCACCCCTTCGGCGAGCCGTTTCATCCCAGCCAGCAGCGCGCCGTTCTACAGGAGATGTTCAGGGCGGTGGAGACAATCGACCGGGCGGGAACGATCGTTGATCTGCCGTTCCGCTGGAAGCGGGAGAAATATCCTGACCGTTAGGCGTCCTTATTGAATTGAGTACGATTGTTTGAAAAGCTCCGGTTGCAAAGGTCAACCGGAGCTTTTTTTCTTACTCGTAGGCAGTCGGGACCATGCACATGAAGACCAGCGGAGTCTCGCCGGTGTTGCGGTACTGGTGCGTCTCATGCGGGGTGACCAGGATAAAGTCTCCCTGGCTGATCTCGCGCGGGGTGTCACCCTCCATCGCCACGCCTTTCCCTTCCAGGATATAGTTCAGGTGCTCGCTCTCGTGAACATGGTGCGGAGTATGCCCGCCCGGCTCCAGGGTAAAGACGCGGATGGAGAAGTTCGGCGCGCCGTCAGCCTTTCCAATCGGCACTTGGCGACTTGCACCTTTGGCGCCGTCCAGATTGACGGGGGTTTTTTCACAATTCTGTAGACGGGTAATCTTCATCTCGTAACTCCTGTGAGTCGGAAAATTTTACAGAAAAGGTTATAGAAACAGCCGGTAGGCCGGATCATCTGTGGCCTCGATAAAATGATAGCCGATCTGGTTGAGAAAGAGGGCCAGTTTTTCCTCTTCGCCGGCAGGGATTTCCAGCCCGATCAGCACCCGGCCGTATTCACCGCCGATGGTCCGGTAGTGGAACAGCGAGATGTTCCAGCTGGCCCCCATGTCGGCGAGAAAGCGGGCCAGGGCGCCGGGGCGCTCAGGAAACCAGAAGCGGTAGAGGACCTCACGCGAAGCTTGCGGTGAGCGGCCGCCGATCATGTAGCGCAGGTGGGTCTTGGCCAGCTCGTTGTCGGTCAGGTCGATATTCTTATAGCCCTGGGCCGCCAGTTGACTGGAGAACTTCCGTCGCTCCAGTTCGCCACCGACGGATACCCCGACGAAAATCTGGGCCTGTTCGCGGTCGGCCAGCCGGTAGCTGAATTCGGTGATGTCCACATCGCCGAGCGCGTTGCTGCAGAGGTGCCGCAGGGCACCCGGCTGCTCCGGAATCGTCACCGCAAACAGCGATTCCCGTTCTTCTCCGGTCTGGGTCCGCTCAGCCACATAACGCAATCGCTCGAAATTCATGTTGGCCCCGGAATTGATTGCCACCAGCGTCTGGCCGTGAATGTCCCGCTCGCGGACATAGCGCTTCAGTCCTGCGACAGCCAGTGCGCCAGCCGGCTCCACGATGGAGCGGGTGGCCTGGTAGACCGATTTGATCGCGCCACACAGTTCGTCGGTGCTGACCCGGACGATCTCGTCGACATATTTCTGGCAGAGGGCGAACGTCTTTTCACCGATCTGGCGAACCGCCACGCCATCGGCAAAAATTCCCACCGAATCAAGCTCAACGCGTTTTCCGGCCTTCAGTGACTGGTACATGGCATCGCTGTCGATCGGCTCAACTCCGATGACCTTGATCTCCGGGCAGAGGGCCTTCAGGTAGCCGCCGATCCCGGCGATCAGGCCGCCGCCGCCCACCGGGACGAACACCGCATCGAGCTTGCCTGAGCTCTGACGCAGCAGCTCGTCGGCCACCGTCCCCTGTCCGGCAATCACCAGTTCATCGTCAAAGGGGTGGATATAGGTCATGCCGGTTTCCGCGGCCAGCTGCTGGCAGCGCTCGGCGGCCTCCGAATAGTTGTCGCCATGCAGTACGACGTCTGCGCCGTACCCACGCACCGCGTCGACCTTGATCCGCGGGGTCGTAGCAGGCATCACGATCAGCGCTTTCAGCCCGAGCTGCTGTGCCGAGTAGGCTACTCCCTGGGCATGGTTGCCGGCGGACGCGGCAATCACCCCGCATTTTTTTTCCTCTGTACCGAGGTGGGCGATTTTGTTGTAGGCGCCGCGAATCTTGAACGAGAAAATCGGCTGCAGGTCCTCCCGCTTGAGCAGGACCCGGTTGTCCAGCTGCGCCGAAAGCGCTGTTGCTTCCTCCAGCGGTGTCTCGACCGCCGCTTCGTAGACCCTTGAGGTCAGAATCAGGCGTAACATTTTCTGCATAATACCGTTCATCCTCGTTGATTAACCTGTTTTTAGTAACATATTAGAGAGGGGTTGTCTTCTTGGAAACAGTTTTTTTGCTAGTGACAGGGAAAGGACGGGAGGGTTTTATCGTGTAAGGGTGATGAACAAGTGTCAGTTTTTTTTACATAGCTTGCCGATTCGGTTCGTGCTGCTTTTAACATACTGATATTAATAATCTTTTCAATTGGTATGTGAATTGCATTTATGGATTGTACCTTTATAAATATCCTTGGGTGAACGATATTTAAGCACAACTCTTCTAAAGGAGACCTGATATGAAAAAAGTTATTCTCATTACGATGTTTCTGACCTTCTTCGCTGTTGGTTCCGCGTTTGCAACGCCGGGTTGTTTAGTGACTGACGCCACCGCGAATGGCTATACTGCTGATGCTTGTTATCAGGCGGGAACCAACTTGGGCAACCCCGCGGATGAGGCGGATTTCATAAACTCAGCAACTGGATCTGTGGCACCGGATACCTTCAACTATGTGGCAAAGTATGAGGACCCTGAAGGTCCGACTGGGCTCTCTGGCTGGTCGTTAATGGTGTATGATGATTCCAATGATGTCGGTGCCCCGAATCCTTGGGCCACGGGCTACTCGTTTGCTTATACGTTGATGGCACCCGAAGAATATGCCGGCAAGGAAGTCAGCTTCGCTCTGGGCGTCAAGCAGGCAAGCTCCAGCTTTATCGCCTATGTCTGGGACACCGTAACCCTGGATATTAACGGTTTCTTCAATAGCACATGGAATGGCGATCAAGATTACTCTCATGTCACCGCATTCGTAAAAGGTGCTGCGCCGGTTCCTGAGCCGTCAACTCTGCTCCTTCTGGGTGCCGGAATTGCCGGGCTGGCCATTTACCGTCGCAAGAGAAAATAATAATCGCTAGGTTTAACATCGGTTTCCAAAGCCCCGGCCTTACGGTCGGGGCTTTTTTGTCGAAAATATTTACACATTTGGTTCATGTCCTTTCCTGCTAGGATAAAAGGTGGTATTCTCGGGCAACAAGACACCAGAGTATTGACTTCCTTTTCTCCCGAATGAATGCATCCAGCTATGAAAAAAGAGACACCGCAACCGACCTACCTCAAAGACTATCGCTCACCAGCTTATCTGACCGACAGCATCGACCTTACCTTTGAACTGGCCGGGGAGACGACCAGGGTACGCTCCGTTCAGAAAATCCGGCTCAATCCGGATCGCAAAGGCGTGGTTGAACCGTTGATCCTGCACGGTCGTGAACTGCAGCTCGATCAATTGGTTCTTGATGGTCGGCTGTTGCATGAAAGTGAGTTCAGCCTGGATGAAGAGCAGCTGCGGATCGACTCCGTCCCGCGCGAATTTACCCTCGAAGTGGTCACCTTTACTGCTCCGGCAAATAACACATCCCTGGAAGGTCTTTACCTGTCGAGCGGTAACTTCTGCACCCAGTGCGAGGCGCAGGGGTTCCGTAAAATCACCTATTATGCTGACCGGCCCGATGTGATGGCGCGTTTCACCACCCGGATTATCGCCGACAAGGCTGTCTGCCCTGTGCTCCTTTCCAACGGCAACCTGCTGGAACAGGGGGACCTGGATGGTGGCCGGCACTACGCCCTTTGGGAGGACCCGTTTCCCAAGCCGAGCTATCTGTTTGCCCTGGTCGCGGGCGATCTGGTCTGTATCGAGGATCATTACAGGACCATGTCCGGGCGGTATGTCCTGCTGCAGATCTATGTCGAGGAGCGGAATAAGGATTACTGCGCCCACGCCATGCAGTCGTTGCACAAGTCGATGGCCTGGGATGAGCAGGTGTTCGGCCTGGAATACGATCTGGACCGTTACATGATCGTAGCGGTGGACGACTTCAATATGGGAGCCATGGAGAACAAGGGGTTGAACATTTTCAACTCCAAGTACGTGCTGGCCCATCCGGACACCGCAACTGATGCTGATTTCCTGGCGGTGGAGGAGGTCATCGGCCACGAATATTTTCATAACTGGACCGGAAACCGGGTGACCTGCCGGGACTGGTTCCAGCTCAGCCTCAAGGAGGGGTTGACCGTTTTCCGGGATCAGCAGTTCTCCGCCGACATGAACTCCGCCGCAGTCAAGCGGATCGATGATGTGCGGGTGCTGCGGCAGAGCCAGTTTCCCGAGGACGCCGGACCGATGGCTCACCCGGTGCGGCCCGCATCCTACGTGGAGATCAACAACTTTTATACGGTGACCGTCTATAATAAGGGCGGTGAGGTGATCCGCATGTTGCAGGCCCTGCTCGGGCGGGAAAAGTTCATCGAGGGGGTGCAGCTCTACCTGCGGCGGCATGACGGCCAGGCGGCGACGACTGACGATTTTGTTGCCGCCATGGAGGATGCTGCAGGAAAAGATCTGCAGCAGTTCCGCCGGTGGTATGACCAGGCCGGGACGCCGCGGGTTACCCTTGCAAGTCAATATGATGCGGGGAAGAAAACCCTGACCTTGGAGCTTTCCCAGCAGTGCCCAGCGACGCCGGGGCAAACGGAGAAGCTGCCGTTTCACATCCCGATCGCCGTCGGCCTGATTGACAGGGAAGGGCGGGACATTCCGCTGCGCCTGGAGGGGGAAGGGCCTGCAGGCGATACGACCCGGGTCCTGGAGTTGACCCAGTCCCGGCAGAGTTTTTGCCTGACAGGCGTTGATGCCAAGCCGGTCGTGTCCGCTCTTCGAAACTTTTCGGCACCGGTCAAGCTGGACGCCGACTCAAGCGCAGATGAGCTGGCTTTTCGCCTGGCACACGACAGCGACCCCTTCAACCGTTGGGAAGCTGGCCAGTTGCTGGCCCAGCAGGAATTGCTGCAGCGGATAAAAGAGGGCCATCAGTCCGCTAACCTATTCAGTGCATGGTTTGTTGACTCGTGGCGCAAGGCCTTGGCCGACCGTGAGGCTGACCGCAGTCTGCTCAGTCAGTTGTTGAGCTTGCCCGGAGAGCTCTACCTGGCTGAACTGGTCGAGGAGATTGACCCGGATGCGATTCGCCAGGTCCGTGACCTGGGTCGGCGGCAACTAGCGCGGGACGCACGAGATCTGTTGCTGGAGCGTTACCATGAGTGCTCAACAGCGCAAGCGTACAGCCTCGAACCTGAAGGGGTCGGACGGCGTAGCTTGCGAAATTTCTGCCTTGGCTGCCTGATGCTGCTGGAAGAGCCTGAGATCAACCAGCTCTGTCTCGACCAATACCGTCAGGCTGACAACATGACCGACCGGCTGGCCGCTTTTGCTGCGCTGGTCGACAGCGACCTGGCTGAGCGCCAGACGGTCCTTGATGATTTCTACCGGCGCTGGCAGAGTCACCCGCTGGTTCTCGACAAGTGGTTTATGCTGCAGGCCCTCTCGCATCGCAAGACAGTTGTTGCCGAGGTAGAATCTCTGCTGCAGCACCCGGCGTTCACCCTGCAGAACCCGAACCGGACGCGCTCCCTGCTGGGGGCTTTCTCCGCAGGGAATCTGGCCGGGTTCCATCGGCAGGATGGCAGGGGCTATCAACTGTTGGTTGAACAGATTCTGCTGCTGGATGCAAAGAATCCGCAGGTGGCTGCGCGGATGGCAGGGCCCTTGAGCCGCTGGAAACGTCTCGAACCTGGAAGGCGCGCGCTGATGAAGCGGCAACTGGAACGTTTGCAGGGAGAAAAACTCTCCCGTGACCTGTATGAGATTGTCAGCAAAAGTCTGCAGTAAAGCCGGTCGATCCTCCACCCTGCAGGGGGGGAGGATCGCAGGGAGATGTTTACAGCTGAGGATCTGAAGCTTAATACGTAAGTTTCCAGGTACCACTCTGCCAATGCCACGTTGAGAGTGAGTTCACCGGTGGCTCCTGACCATAAAACCCGTCCTTTTTTAAGCTCAGGATGATTGGTGGACCCCTTTTTGTTCGTATGATGAGATTTGCCTGATATGTTAATCTGCTGTCCGGACATTGTTTGAGGAGATGCATAAATGGACAGAGTTGTGATTGTCGGTTGCGGTGATATCGGTCGCCGGATAGGAGATGTCTTGACCGGACAGGGTCGTAAGGTCTGGGCGACGGCAAAGACTCCGGAGAAGGCTCTAGAGCTGAATGCCCGGGGGTTTGTGACCGTTGTCGGTAATTTTGATTACCAGGAGGATACCCCGGATATCCCGCTTCACGGCAGCCAGGTTTATTACCTGATGCCTCCGCAAGGTGGTGGTAAGAGTGATTATCGGGTGTTGAATTTCTGCCGTAAGTTGAATAAGGAGAACTCCCCGAAGAGGGTTGTCTATCTCAGCACCAGTGGCGTGTACGGAGATTGCGGCGGTGCAGTCGTCACCGAGGAAACCCCGATCAATCCGCAGACCGCCAGGGCCCAGCGACGCGCCAGCGCTGAAAAGGAATTACGGGAACAGGCCGACAGGCTTGGGTTTGATCTGGTCATCCTGCGGGTTACCGGAATCTATGGCCCCGGCCGGCTGCCGGTTGCGCGAATCATGCAGGGTCATCCGGTTCTGTTGCCGGGAGAGGGGGGGTACACCAACAGAATCCACGCTCTCGACCTGGTGCAGATTTGCCTGGCTGCCATGGAAAGGGGCGAGGACGGAGATATCTATAACGTCTGTGATGGCCAGGAAAGCACAATGACCGATTATTTCAACGCGGTTGCTGACCTGCACGATCTGCCGCGACCGAAGCAGATCAGCCTCGCCCGGGCGGAACAGGAGATGAATCCGTTGATGCTGTCCTACCTGAAAGAGTCGCGACGGATGGATAACCGTAAGCTGCGTGATAAGCTGGGCATCGAATTGCTCTATCCGACCCTGGAAGAAGGGTTGCAGGCCTGTCGGGAGGAGTTATGATCGACAATGTTGCCGCGCTGACGGTCAGGCCTGTCGCAAGTTTCGGACGCGGCTTCACGTATCCCTTCCGGGCAGCCAAGTTTCTGCTCAAGCACCCCGGGTTGCTGAAATATCTGGCGATTCCCTTCAGTATCAACCTGTTGATCTTCTCCCTGGCGGTCTATCTCGGTGTCGACCTGTTTGACGGACTGCTGGCGCAGTACCTGCCGGCGGGGGAGCAGTGGTACTGGGTCGTGCTCAATTATCTGGCCTGGATCGTCGCATTTCTGCTGACGGCGGTGATGGTCTTTTTCTCATTCACCGTGGTCGGCAACCTGATCGCTTCGCCGTTCAATGAGTTACTCTCAGAGCGAACCGAAGAGGTTATTTCCGGTCTTGGTTCAGGGCAACCTTTCTCCCTGGGGCGTTTCTGGTCGGATGCGCGGCATGCAATGGGGGTGGAGTTTAAAAAACAGCTGTTTTTTATCCTCGGGATGATCGCGCTGTTTATGGTCAATCTGGTGCCCGCCCTGGGTGCCCCTGTTTATGCGGTTCTGGCGCCCCTGTTCACCCTGTTCTTTCTGGTCGTTGAGTACCTGGGGTTCGTCCTTATGCGTAAACAGATCAGCTTCCGCCGGCAGCAGGGGTATGTTTTGAAAAAGCCGATTCTGATGCTTGGATTCGGCTGCGGTGTTTTCTGCCTGCTGGCAATCCCGCTATTGCAGTTTTTCTGCATCCCTTTGGCGGTTGTCGGTGCCACAATGCTCTGGTGCGATTTCCCGTTGTCAGAGAACGGTGGCACTGGAGGTTAAGCGTGACCCGATCCTTTCTCAGCGTAGCCCCGCTGGCCCTCATCCTGTCTGCTGTGCTGTTTTTCTCCTGTGCTGCGGCGGCGGAGCGTCCCTCGTATGTCTTGAATCAGCAGGCCATGCAGCGGATGGAGAAGGGCGAATATACCGAAGCGATCCGGCTGCTGCAGCGGGCGCTTGAGATACAGCCACAACAGGATGTGCTCCGTTATAATCTGGGCCAGGCCTATCTGCGCGCCGGAGAGCAGTTAATCCGCGAGTATCGCTATGCCGAAGCATCCCAGATGCTGGAGACTGGCAAGCAGTACGATGGCCAGGAAGCGCGCTTCTGGCTATTCAACGGACTGGCATTGCTCAAGGCCAATGACTATCTCTATGCCGAGAGTGAGTTGCATGAAGCCTGGTCGATGACCGGCGATGAAGTGCAGGTTCTGACGCTGCTCGGACGCCTGTATTATCATACCGATCGGATGCGCGAAGCCGTCGATGCCTGGGAGAGGGTGTTGATCCTCTCACCACAGGACCAGGTGGTTACCGAGCAGCTCGAGCGGCTCAGGCGGGAACTGGCCGTAGAACAGGAGATGGGCAAAGAGTACGGCGGTCATTTTATCATCAATTATGACGGTGAGGTTCCGCCCTCTCTCGGCAACGATGTTCTGGAGGTCCTGGAGGATGCCTACGATTGGGTGAGCGGCCAGCTGGGGCATTATCCGCAGCGCAGGATCCCGGTGATTCTTTATGCCAACACGGATTTCAGTAATCTGACCAATTCGCCAGACTGGGCCGCAGGGGTTTACGACGGTAAAATCCGTCTCCCTGCCGGTGGTATCAGCCAGGTGGACTCCAGGGTCAGAGGCTTGCTGTTTCATGAATTCATGCATGTTGTCGTGCGGGAACTGGCCGGCAACAACGTGCCGCTGTGGCTGAATGAGGGGCTGGCCGAAGTGGCATCCGCCGAACACCTGTCGCCGAACATGACTTTGCTTGAGCAGGCGCGCGAGAGCGGCACACTCTTCACCTGGCCCGAGCTCGAGTCGTCCGCCCGGCAGTTTTCCGCAGCCCGCGCCGGTCTGGCTTATCTGCAGAGTTACGATTTTGTCCGTTTTCTGCTGGATGAATACGGTTGGTTCCAGATGCGTGAGCTGCTCGATGCTCTGGGCAGCGGGGCGACAATCAGTGCCGCTATCGACCGGGCTCTCGGTTTCTATGCCGTCGATTATGCAACTCTTCAGCTGCGCTGGAGCGAAGAACGGAGCCCGTGAGCGGTCACTCACGGGGGCTTTTTTGTGTTACTCCTGGCGGTCTTTCTCCTCCGGTGTATCGCTGCCCAGGTCTGCTTCGGGCTCTTCCTCCGGAGGCATCTCGGAACGGATAATTTCTATCTCCTCCTCAACCAGCGCCGCGGCTTTCTTAAGGCTGTCCAGCTTGTGCAGCAGCTGGACCACTTCATCACGTTCAAGAATCTGACCGTGCCCGGCTTCGCGACAGTCATCGATCATTTTCCCCAGCTCGGCATGTAACTGGTCGATCTTCTTGTGGACCGCGCCCAGGTCGATCTTCTTCTGCACTACGTGCTTGTAGCGGTTGGCGCGGAATGTGGCGGATGAAAGAGTACGTCTGGTGGCCCGCCAGATTTTTTCCGATCGTGATTCCTGACTTTCCGGGTGTTGCTGCTCAGGCATATGAATATCCTTTCTGCGGAAATTGGGTTTTTCTTGTGTGTCGCAATTATAGCAATTGAGGCAGGTAGAACAAGCGGACGGTTGCTGCTTTTTTGATTCTGGGTTAGTATGTTGCGGCAACAGCGGATTACGGTTCAGGTAATGTCGCCGTTGGCTGAATTTGTGACCCAATAACAGGGAGTTTCTCGAAATGGCGGAACCTGGAAAATCTAAATTCCAAATAGATCTGCGGCGGCATCTTCGTGAGCATGAGGTTGATGACAATCTTGTTCACCTGATTTGCGAAATCGCCGAAGCTTCAAAATATATTATCAATTCGATCCGGACGGGAGATCTCGGTGTCGCGGGAACTTCAAACCTGTACGGGGAGCAGCAGCTTGCTCTCGATGTGCTGGCGGACCGGATTCTGCGCAAGCGGCTGGATCATTCCCGCGTGGTCGCCAATATGATGTCGGAAGAGGCGGACGAGATTATCCCGGTTTCTCCCGATTTCGAGGGGAAGTATTCGGTCGCGTTTGACCCGCTGGACGGGTCTTCCCTGGTCGATGTCAATCTGGCAGTCGGCACCATCGTCTCGATTTTCGCCGGCTGCGATCTGTTGCAGCCCGGGCGGAATCAGGTGGCCGCCATGTATATTCTTTACGGTCCGCGGACCACGCTGGTCTACAGTACCGGACACGGTGTTCATGAGTTCAGCATGAACCACCTGATGGAATATAATCTGGTGCGGGAGAATATCCGCATCGACAAAAAGGGCAGCCTCTATTCCCCCGGAGGACAGCGCAACCTCTATACGCCCGGAACGGAAGCCTTTGTTCGGCAGCTTGAAGACCGTGGCGTCAAGCTGCGTTACAGTGGCGGATTCGTCCCTGACATCAACCAGGTTCTGCTGAAAGGGCAGGGGATCTTCTTTTATCCGCACCTTAAGGGTAAGCCCAACGGGAAACTCAGGCTCCTTTTCGAGTTGAGTCCGATGGCTTTCCTTGTTGAGCAGGCCGGTGGGGCTGCGTCCACCGGTCGTGGCCCGATTCTGGATGTCGAGCCGGAACATATCCATGACCGGTCGCCGGTTTTTATCGGCAGTAAAGATGATGTCGCTCTTGCAGAGAAGTTCATCCGCAAGCTGGATATAGAGCAGGAGAAACAGGCCGCCAGCTAGTCTCTGCTGACTGGCAGAGGGACAAATCAGGAGGGGGGAGATGCAGCCGGTATCCGTCTGTCTGGTTGCTTACGCAGCGGGGCTGCTGTGGGGAGGTTTTTTGCGCCCCGGGGTCCCTCACGCTTTGTTCTGGAGCCTTCCGTTTTTTACCGCGCTCTGCTGGTATCTCTGCCGCAACATGCAAATTGCGGCTCTCATCTGCCTCTCTCTGACGTTGCTTCTGATCGGTCTGCTCAGAGTTCCTTTCCACCTTTACCCCGCAGAAGACAGTTCACGGATTCATACCTACAGCGGGCCATCCCCGGTTGTCGTTGAGGGGGAGGTGCTTCGGGTCACCGCCCGGGGTCCGGGAAAAAGCAGTGTCGATGTGGCCGCGCAACTGGTCTCTTCGCAGGGAATAGCGACCAGGGTTGCCGGGCCGGTGCGTCTTTACCTCGATAACGGTTATCCTGAGCTGCTTTACGGTGATCGCATCCGCTTTCGCAGCCGTTTGCGGCGGTTACGAATGTTCGGCACTCCGGGGGAATTCGATCAGCCCCGTCACCTGGCCTATTCCGGGATACGGGTGACGGCTTACCTCTCTGACGCGGGATCGATCGTAAAATTAGGTGCCGCCGCCGCTAGCCCCATGAGACGCCTTGCCCGCTGGAAACTGCAGTGCGGCCGGATGATAGACCGGAGTGTCCCGGAGGGGCCCGCTGCGCTGGTCCGCGCTCTGACTTTGGGCGATCGCGGGAGCATCAGCGGAGACCAGAGGCGGTTGCTGGCCCGGACCGGCGTCGCTCACCTGTTTGCAATCTCCGGACTGCATATGGGATTGCTGGCGCTGTTCGGCTATCAAGCTCTTCTTTGGGGCTATCGCCGTTTTCCCGGTCTACTGCGCTGGCAGCCCCCCCAGAGGGTTCTGCCGCTGTTGCTGCTGCCGCTGCTGCTCGCTTATCTGGCGCTCACCGGGGATGCCCTGTCTACCCGCCGCGCTTTCGCCCTCTGCTGTTGTGCCGCCGTTCTTCTCGCATGGCGAAGGCGGGTGGCTCCAATGCAACTGCTCACAAGCGTGGCTTTCCTGTTTCTGCTGCTGGAGCCTCTGGCCCTGTGGCAGGCTTCGTTTCAGCTCTCCTTCGCCGGCGTTGCCGGTATCCTCTGCTGGAAGCGCTACTGGTTGCTCCCGACCGTCAAGCTCCCGGGAATTTTTAAAAAGTTTTTGCAGATTGTCCTGATCACCTTGGCCGCGAACCTCGCGACAATGCCGCTGGTGCTGCTGAATTTTCATCTGCTTTCGCTGGCCGGTTTGGTCAATAACCTGTTTGCCATTCCCATGGTGACCCTGCTGGCCGTTCCGGCGGGACTGGCAGGCCTGCTGTTGACAAACTGCAGTCAGTTTCTTGCCGAGACCGGGTTCGTGTTGTGTGGGAAGGTCCTGGAGTTGACCCTGAAATGCGCCGAATCGGTGGCCGAAATTCCCGCTCTCGATGCTGCGCACCTCTTCCTGTCACCTGCGCAGTTAATTGGTATCACGGGATGCGCCCTGACCCTGCTGCTTCCCTGGAAACGGGTCGTCGTCCCATGTCTGCTGCTGATATGTCTGGGGGGCTGGGCGTACGCCGACCTGACGGTTCGAGGTGTTGACCTTGCCCTGACGGCATTTTCAGTGGGGCAGGGGGAGTCGATGTTGCTGACATTGAAGGGAGGGCGGCATCTCCTGGTTGATGGCGGAGGGCTTCACAGTGACAGTTTTGATGTCGGTGAGCGCCTGCTTGCACCTGCGCTGGGGCAACTTGGCGTCAAACAGCTTGAGGCAATCCTGTTGACACATGATCATCCGGACCATCGTAAGGGATTGATTTACATACTGGATCATTTCCCGGTCAAAGAGTTCTGGTGGCCATTGGATGGGAAGCTTTTGAATGACGATCTGCGGGAGGCATTGCTGCGGCACAATATTCCTGTTCGTCGATTTTCCCGTGGTTGGACAGAGGTTGTTACGGCCGCAGCCGATTTGGAGCTGTTTTGCTATGTCCCCGATCAGGAATCGGTGATGCCAAACGATCGGTCCGTTGTTCTCTATGCGCGACATGGCCAGGATGGTTTGTTATTGACCGGCGATCTGGAACGAAGCGGAACGGCGATGTTGCTTGATGGGGGTATTCCGGGACCGGTCACGTTACTCAAGCTGCCTCATCATGGCAGCCGTAATTCAGGGTCTCATCTTCTTCTGCAAACATTAAAGCCTCAGATCGCCCTGGTTTCGGCCGGTTATAGAAATCATTATCGGTTTCCTGCCGATGAGGTTGTCGGGGAGGTTCTGGAACTGGAAGCAGAGCTCTATCGGACCGATTTGCACGGCACCGTCCGCTTCGTCAGCGACGGGCAAGGTTGGCTGGTCAAACGATGGGAGAATGGGCTTTTCCGTTGACAGCCCTGGCTGAGACTGATAGAAATACGTCTATGATTACGGGAGCCTTTTCATGAAAGCAGCAAATATCCTGGTCGTTGACGATGAGCTCTTTTTCCGCGAGCTCTACAAGCAGCAATTGCATGAGGACGGATACCAGGTTGAGGTTTGCACGGACGGTGAAGCTGCTGTCGCACGGATGTCCGAGGGGGGGATTGATCTGGTCCTGACCGATATGGTAATGCCCGGACTGGACGGTTTGAGTGTCCTGAAAGCGGCTCGTGCTCTGCCGAATCCGCCCGAAGTCATCATGATTACTGGTCATGCCAGTCTCGATTCCGCGATTGAAGCGTTGAAGAGCGGTGCCCGTGATTATCTGGTCAAGCCGTTTGATGCGGCTGAATTGCGGCACCTGGTGAAGACCTGCCTCGACCAGCGCCGGCTTCTGGATGAAAACCTTCAGCTGAAAAGTCAAATCCGGCTCTTCCAGTCTGGCCAGGCTCTTTCCTCGCTGATTGATCTTGAGCTTTTATTACCCCAGGCGGTGGAGCAGCTGATGCGTGAACTGGGCGGGGGCTGCGGTTTCGGGTTTCTGCTGAACCAGGGAGGCGCCACCAGATTTCACGGCTTGCTCGGCATCGAATCGGTACAGGCAAGAGATATCCCCGCGCTGCTCTGGGATCTTTTCGAACGTCATGACAGTTTTTGCCTGCTCAATGAAGAAGAACGTCGACGTCTTGATTCTACTGAAATTTCAGCAAGTTCCGTAGGTTTGCTGCCGCTCAGGGCGGAGGGTGAGCTGCGCGGAGGAGTCGTCCTGTTCGATTGCCCGGCGCTGGAGTCAACCGGGAGCCTTCCTGTGGACAGCCTGCATTACCTGACCGAACAGATATCGATCGGGTTTGGTAATGCCTGCCGTTACCAGAGTGCCCAGGACCTGATGCATACCGACGATCTGACCGGTCTTTACAATCATCGTTATCTGCAGATCGCGCTGGAGCATGAAGTGCGCAGGGCACAACGCTACGGCTTGCAGTTTTCCCTGCTTTTCCTCGACCTTGATCATTTCAAGACGATCAATGACAATTACGGGCATTTGTCCGGAAGTGCGGCACTGCAGGAGGTTGGGGTGCTGTTGCGGCGCTGCGTGCGGGAGGTCGATACCCTGTTTCGTTTCGGCGGGGATGAATTCGCGGCGATCCTGGTGGATGCGGACAGTAAAACGTCGCGGATGATCGCCGAACGTATCCGCAAAGCGATTGATGAGCATGTGTTTCTCGAGGACCAGCAGACGCCCAGCCACCTGACTGTCACCGCCGGGTATGCGACCTACCCAGGGGATGCCGCGGATCAGGAAAAATTGCTTGACCTCGCAGATCAGGCCATGTATGACGGCAAGCTGGTCCGTAACGTCATCCGCAGTGTTGTGGAGATTGGCAGGGGATAATTTCCGTCAAACCCTCCATGTGCGGGGAACCTGGGTGAAACGACGACGGCAAGGGTCACACGGGACCCTTGCTTTTTTCTGTGACGCGGTGTCCGTTTCGTCATAATGAGCCAGAACAGGGCAAAAGGAAAAGTTGTGAGTATTACAGCGATCAAGGGAATGAATGATATCCTGCCGGGCACGGTTGAGACCTGGCAGTTTCTTGAGCAGAAGGCGCGCGAAGTTTTCAGCACCTATGGCTTTGCCGAGATCCGCACCCCGGCGGTGGAAAAGACCGAACTCTTCTGCCGCTCGATCGGTGAAACCACGGATATCGTCGAAAAGGAGATGTATACCTTTAACGACAAGAGTGACAACTCGCTGACCTTGCGTCCGGAAGGGACCGCGCCGGTCATGAGGTCTTTCATTCAGAACCGGCTGCATACCCTCGACCCGGTTTCAAAACTCTATTATATGGGCCCCATGTTCCGCTATGAACGCCCGCAGAAAGGGCGTTATCGCCAGTTTCATCAGATCGGTGCCGAAGTTATCGGCGTCGAGGATGCCAAGATAGATGCTCAGGTGCTGGCGATGCTCCACCACTATGCCTGCGAGATCGGGATTGATGCGGTTGAGCTGCAGGTCAATTCACTCGGCTGTCCTGAGTGCCGTCCCGGGTATCGCAAGACCCTGATCAGTTATCTTGAGCAGCGGCTCGAGGCTCTCTGTGCAGAGTGTCAGCGGCGTTATACAACGAACCCGCTGCGGGTTCTCGACTGCAAGGCGACCGGCTGTAAAGAGGCGACCGGTGACGCCCCATCGGTACTTGACCACCTGTGCAGCGGTTGCGAAAAGCACTTTGGCCAGGTCAGGCAACACCTGCAGGCGCTTTCGATTCCGTTCCGTGTCAATGACCGAATGGTTCGCGGGCTGGACTATTATGTCCGCACAACGTTCGAGCTGGTTACCGACCAGCTCGGTTCGCAGAATGCAGTGGCGGCTGGTGGGCGTTATGACGGGCTTGTTGAGAGTCTCGGTGGCCCGGCTCTGCCGGGAATCGGTTTCGCCATCGGTCTGGAGCGGCTGGTCCTGATGAAAGGGGAGGATCAGCTCACGGTGGCCAGGCCTGATCTTTTCCTGGCGGCCCTGGGCGAAGATGCTGCAGAGCAGGCTTTTGTGTTGATGTCGAAATTGCAGCGGAGCGGCGTCAAGGCCGAGATGGATTATCAGGGGAAAAGCCTCAAGGCCCAGATGCGGCGGGCCAACAAGCTGAATGCCAGGTTTACCCTGATCCTCGGTGAGGAGGAGCTCCGCAGCGGAAGCGCCGAGCTCAAAGACATGGACCAGAGCAGTCAATGTCAGGTCGCCCTGGATGGACTTGAGCAGGAATTGCTGAGTCGGCTTTAGCCGTTCGGTTCGACTGTGGTGGAATTTGATGTTGCTCTGGCCGTCGAAAAAACTCGCGTTTTCGGCGGCTTCTGCTTGACCTTGCGTAGGGCTGGTTTATAATCAGCTCTTCGCTTTTTTCATGAATAGACTCAGGTGCCCTGTCAAGGGCCGATGGAGGTTAGCTTTGAACGATATGCTTGGAGACTGGAAGAGGACACATCTGTGCGGCACGGTGACTGCCGCTGAACTCGGTCAGGAGGTCTGTCTGATGGGCTGGGTGCAGCGTCGTCGCGATCATGGCGGGTTGATTTTTATCGACCTGCGGGACCGTGAAGGAATCGTGCAGCTGGCCCTCGATCCCGATCGTGATCTTGGCTCGCATAAAAAAGCCGAGCAGGTGCGGAATGAGTTCGTTGTTGCTGCCCGCGGGAAGGTTTCTCCGCGGCCGGAGGGGACCGTCAATCCGAAGATGAAAACCGGTGAGATAGAAATCGAGGTCACCGAGCTGAAAATTCTCAACCGCTCCGAGACTCCCCCCTTCATGCTCGATGAACATACTGACGTCGCTGAAAATATTCGCCTGAAGTATCGTTTTCTTGACCTGCGTCGCCCCGAATTGCAGCAGAAGCTGCTGATGCGCCACCTGGTCGCACGGACCGTAAGGAACTACCTTGGTGAGCACGGTTTTATCGAGGTAGAAACGCCGGTCCTGACCAAGAGTACTCCTGAAGGGGCGAGAGACTACCTGGTTCCCAGTCGGGTCAATCCGGGTAACTTTTATGCACTTCCCCAGTCGCCCCAGCTGTTCAAGCAGCTCTTGATGGTCTCGGGTTTCGATCGCTATTTCCAGATTGTCAAGTGTTTCCGTGATGAGGATTTGCGCGCTGATCGGCAGCCCGAATTTACCCAGATCGACTGCGAGTTAAGCTTTGTCGATCGTGACGCTGTCATGTCGGTCATGGAGGGAATGATCGCCACGGTGTTCAAGGACGCGTTGGGGGTCGATATCCCGTTGCCGATGCCGCGCCTGACTTATGCCGAGGCAATGGATCGGTTTGGTGTTGACAATCCGGACCTGCGTTTCGACATGGAGCTGATCTCCCTGACCGAGCTGGTGCGGGATTCCCAGTTCAAGGTGTTTGCCGATGTCGCTGCCAGCGGGGGACTGGTCAAGGCTGTCAATGCCAAGGGCTGTGCGACCTTCTCCCGCAAGGAACTCGACGACCTGACCGACTTCGTCAAGATTTATGGGGCCAAGGGGCTGGCCTGGGTCAAGGTGACCGAAGAGGGCTGGCAGTCGCCGATCGCCAAGTTCTTCAGCGGGGCTGAGCTTGATGCGCTCAACGGCGCGCTCAATGCCGAAGTGGGTGACCTGTTGCTGTTTGTCGCCGACACCGCCCGGATTACCAATGAAGCGCTCGGTCGGTTGCGTGGTCATCTCGGCCATAAGCTTGGCTTGACAGCAAAGGATGATTACAAATTTTCCTGGGTCACCGATTTCCCCCTGCTTGAGTGGGACGGCGAGGAGAGACGGCATGTTGCTGTGCATCATCCCTTCACCGCACCGCTGGAAGAGGATATCCCGCTGCTCGACAGCGAACCCGGGAAGGCCAGGGCGCAGGCCTACGACCTGGTTCTCAACGGGTCGGAAATTGGTGGCGGCAGTATTCGTATCCATGACCAGTCGGTGCAGAGTCGGATGTTCAAGCTGCTCGGTATCGATGAGGAGGAGGCTCGTGAGAAGTTCGGATTTTTGCTCGACGCTCTCAGCTTCGGGGCACCTCCCCATGGCGGGATCGCGTTCGGGCTTGACCGGTTGATGATGATTCTGACCGGTGCCGATTCGATCCGCGACGTGATTGCTTTCCCGAAAACCCAGAAAGCAACCTGCCTGCTGTCTGAGGCTCCGAATCAGGTCGACGAAAAACAGTTGCAGGAACTGGCAATCCGGTTACGCCGGCAGAACAAATAGTTTAGAGGTCTTAGCAGGATTGATGAATAAAGCAGAACGGTGGTTGCCGCTGGCATTCACTGTTATTACTATCGCCCTGGTACTCTGCAGTTGTGCACCAGCGCTTAAGCCTGACCCGACATCGGCCCGTGAGTTGGTGGCAAGTGCGTATGCCAGTGGTGCCTCGCGGCTGGCGGTGAGCGAGTACCAGGCTGCTGCGATGGCTCTGCGCAATGCAGAGCGTCAGATACTGGCAGAGGAGAATGCACTGGCCTATGAATCGCTTCGGCTGGCGCGAAAGTTTGCCCTGGATGCCCTGCTGGCGACTGAGCGTGAAAAACAGCGGCGGCTGGATCTCGCCAGGCAAAGAGAGCAGGAGCAGAAAGAGATTCAGCCGGTTGTGATCAAGCCGGTGCCGGTCAAGATTGCGCCACCCAGGCCGGTTGTTGCGGCATCCCCATCCACGCCCCGCCTGGTTGATCAGGTTGAAGTGAGGGAGGGTGAGACCCTTTCGGATATTTCTTCGCGTGGGGAAGTCTACGGAGATCCCATGCTCTGGCCACTTGTCTACCGGGCAAACCGGGATCAGATCAAGGACCCAATGAAGATTTTCCCCGGGCAGATTCTGGTAATCCCCCGGGATAAGACCGACGAAGAAAAACACTCTGCCCGGGAAGAAGCACGGACGTCTGAACTGTTCCGCTGAGCCGTCTCCCGGCTGCAAATTATTGAACGTCTGCTTCGCCTGGCCGTCCGCGGGAAAATTCCCGTTGCGGCTGAAGAGCAGGCGTTTTTTTTATCTTGAAAAGGCCCTTCCGTCACTCTGGGGGGATTGAATATCGCTCACGGATAAATTGAATAGCCTGACCGCAAATGGGCTTGACAGGTATTTGCTGTTTGTATACTGTATACAACGCTCGGCTGTCTGGAAGTGCGCTTTTTCTGAAGTATAACTATCTGGTTTTTAAGGCTTTAATTGTTTTGGTGGGATGTCTTGTCCTGTCGACAAGTCTCAGCTGAAACTGACTTTAACTGAAGGAGAGAGAAGAATGGCAAAAATTATCTGGTCCGAAATTGATGAAGCACCTGCGTTGGCAACCTACGCTTTGCTGCCGGTCGTACAGGCGTTCTGTAGCGGTACCGGCGTTGAAGTGGAAACCAAGGATATCTCCCTGGCCGGCCGCGTCATCGCTAATTTCCCTGACAACCTGACGGAAGATCAGAAAATCCCCGATTGCCTGACTGAGCTCGGTGAACTGGTGCAGAAGCCGGAAGCCAATGTGATCAAGCTGCCGAACATCAGCGCGTCGATCCCTCAGCTGCAGGACTGTATCAAGGAACTGCAGGAGAAGGGATACGATATCCCCAGCTATCCGGAAGAAGCCAACACTCCGGAAGAGAAAGAACTGCAGGCACGTTTCGCCAAAGTGCTCGGTTCTGCCGTTAACCCGGTGCTGCGCGAAGGGAACTCCGACCGTCGTGCCGCTGCTTCGGTCAAGGCCTTCGCTCAGAAGAACCCGCATCGCATGATGAAGCCCTGGCCGGAGTCCGGTTCCCAGTGCCGCGTCGCCCACATGGACGGCGGTGACTTCTACGAGACCGAGCAGTCGGTCACCATGGAGAACGCCGATACCGTAAAGATTCAGTTTGTTGACGAAGCTGGTACCGTGACCGCCCTGAAGGATGTCGCACTGCAAGCCGGCGAAGTTATCGACAGCTCGGTCATGAAGGTTGCCGAACTGCAGAAGTTCTACGCTGCTACTGCGGCAGAGGCGAAAGAGAAGGGCGTATTGCTCTCTCTCCACCTCAAAGCGACTATGATGAAGATTTCCGACCCGATCATGTTCGGTCACTGCGTCAAGGTTTACTTCAAGGACGCTCTCGAGAAGCATGCTGACGCCCTGAAGTCGATCGGTGCCAACCCGAACTTCGGTATGGCTGACATCCTCAACAAGCTCGACAGACTGCCGGCTGACAAGAAGGCGGAAATCGAAGCCGACATCAATAAGTGCTACGAAACCGGTCCGGCCCTGGCCATGGTCGACTCCCGCAAAAACATCACCAACCTCCACGTGCCGAACGACGTCATCGTTGACGCTTCCATGCCGAACGTCGTCCGTGACGGGGGCTGCATGTGGAATCTGCAGGATGAACTGCAGGACACCATCGCCATGGTTCCTGACCGCTGCTATGCCACCATGTACGCTGAGATCGTGGATGATGCTCGGGAAAAGGGGCAGTTCGATCCGGCGACCATGGGCAGCGTCGCCAACGTCGGCCTGATGGCACAGAAGGCTGAAGAGTACGGTTCCCACGACAAGACGTTCGAAGCTCCTTCTGCAGGTAAATTCCAGGTTGTTAATTCAGCAGGTGAAGTGCTGATGGAGCAGCCGGTTTCCACTGGCGATATCTATCGCTCCAGCCAGGCCAAAGACATCCCGATCCAGGACTGGGTCAAACTCGCCGTCAACCGTGCCAAGGCTTCCGGTGAGCCGGTTGTCTTCTGGCTTGACGAGAATCGTGGACATGACAAGCAGATCATCGCCAAGGTCAACAAGTACCTGCCGGATCATGACACTACCGGCCTGACCATCAAGATCATGCCGCCGCGCGAAGCGATGAAGTACTCCCTTGAGCGGGTCCGTAAGGGTGAGAACACCATCGCCGCAACCGGTAACGTTCTACGGGACTACCTGACCGACCTGTTTCCGATCCTCGAGCTTGGTACTTCGGCGCGGATGCTCTCCATCGTTCCCTTGATCAACGGTGGTGGCCTGTTCGAGACCGGTGCCGGTGGTTCGGCTCCAAAACACGTTGAGCAGTTCCTCCGGGAAGGTCATATCCGCTGGGATTCCCTGGGTGAGTATTGCGCACTGGTTCCGTCCCTGGAGCAGGCTGCCGCGGCTGATAACAACGCGAAAGCCGCTGTCCTGGCAGCGACTCTCGATGAAGGTATCGGTCAGTACCTGGAAAATCAGAAGCTGCCTTCCCGTAAGGTCAAAGAAATCGACAACCGCGGCGCAACCTTCTACCTGGCTCTTTATTGGGCCGAGGCGCTGGCCGCCCAGGATAAAGATGCCGAGCTGCAGAGCCGCTTCGCACCGATTGCCAAGCAGTTGAGAGAAAATGCCGACAAGATTGATGCGGAACTGATCGACTGCCAGGGCTCCCCGGTTGATGTCGGTGGTTACTTCAAGTTCGACCCGGTCAAGGCAGACAAGGCTATGCGTCCGAGTGCGACTCTTAATGCAATTATCGACGCCATGTAATCCGTAAAATCCCGTGCAACAAAAAAGCCCGCCATATGGCGGGCTTTTTTGTTGCACGGATGCAGGCGACTGACACCGCATTACCTGAAAAGAATGGAGAATTATTTGACATTCACGCATAATTGCCGGCGAATATTTTGCTGCTTGGAATGTCCTGTTGTTATATTTTAGATTCGTGGCGCAAAGGCTCTTGACAGTCAAAAATTGTTTGTATACTGTATACACCGCTGCGCGGTTTGTGCGCATGCCGTTTTACTTTTTTTATCCATGCCTGCCAATTGTCGGCCGGCGAATTTATCGAATAAAGGAGAGAGAAAATGGCGAGACCTAAAATTTCGTTGATCGGTGGCGGACAGATTGGTGGCGTTCTTGCTCAACTTTGCGCACTGCGTGAACTGGGTGATGTCGTCATGTTTGACATTGTCGAAAACATGCCGCAAGGCAAGACTCTCGACATCGCTGAGGCCGCACCGGTTGACGGTTTCGATGTCAGCGTAACTGGCACCAACGATTACAAGGATATTGCAGGTTCAGACGTTGTTATCGTTACGGCCGGTCTGCCCCGTAAGCCGGGCATGAGCCGTGATGATCTGATCGAAGTTAACGCCAAGATCATGACTTCGGTTTCCGAAGGGATTCGCGACAACGCTCCGAACGCATTCGTTATCATCATCTCCAACCCGCTTGATGCAATGGTAACCCTCTGCCAGAAGATCACCGGCTTCCCGCCGGAGCGCGTTTGCGGCCAGGCGGGTGTGCTCGATTCGGCTCGTTTCGCTGCTTTCATCGCCTGGGAACTGGGCGTTTCCGTCAAGGATGTTTCCGCTATTACCCTCGGTGGCCATGGCGACACCATGGTTCCTTTGGTACGTTACGCTTCCGTTTCCGGCATCCCGGTGATGGAACTGCTTGAACAGAAATATGGCGATGCATCTAAGGCTCAAGAGGTCATGACTGCGATGGTTGAGCGTACCAAGGCAGCCGGTGGTGAAGTTGTCAAGCTGCTCGGTAACGGTTCTGCCTTCTACAGTCCGGCATCTTCGGCTGTTGCCATGGCTGAATCTTTCCTCAAGGACCAGAAGCGTGTTCTGCCGACCTGCGCACTGCTGCAGGGCCAGTATGGAGTTGATAACTTCTATGTCGGGGTTCACTGCGTGATCGGTGCTGGCGGTATCGAGAAGATTCTCGAAATGAAGCTTGACGAGACCGAGCAGGCGCTGATGGACAACTCTGTGGCTGCGGTCAAGGAGCTTGTCGGCAGCATGAACATCTAGGCTCTGTCTGCTGGATTTACCAGAAGGGCAGCCCGCGGGCTGCCCTTCTTTCTAAGTTAAATATTCAGAAATCTAGATAAAAAGATAATGATTTTGTCGGGTTCTGTTCGAGGCCCCAATGACTGAGTCGGTACGAATCAAATCGTATACAATTTTGTCTGGCGTGTGATCGCCACATGTGTTAGGATTCCGCCGCTTTAGTCATGCTGTTCAGTTGTGTCACAGCAAATAACGTGTAAAGGAGAAAGACGCTCATGAGCGCGAAAGCGGAAATCGAGATCATCGAGAGATACTGTAAAGGGTGTGCCATCTGCGCTGAATTCTGCCCGACGAAGGTTCTTGAGATGGATGCATTTGTTGTCAAGGTTGCAAACGCTGATGCATGTATTGCATGTAACCAGTGTGAGTTACGCTGCCCTGATTTCGCAATTAAAGTTCACAAGCTGTAAGGCGCTATAGGAGGTCATTTCGTGGCTAAGAAAGTAGCATTATTGCAGGGGAACACAGCATGTGCACTGGGCGCTGTCTATGCAGGCTGCACATTCTTTGGTGGTTACCCCATTACTCCCTCTACCGAAGTTGCGGAAGTTATGTCCGAGGAGCTTCCCAAGGTCGGTGGCAAGTTCATCCAGATGGAAGACGAGATCGCTGCCATGGCATCGGTTATCGGTGCTTCCCTTGCGGGCTCCAAAGCTCTGACTGCAACATCGGGCCCTGGTGTTTCCCTGAAGCAGGAACTGATCGGTTATGCCTGTATCGCTGAAACTCCCTGTGTCATTGTAAACGTCATGCGTGGCGGTCCTTCGACCGGTATGCCGACCGGCCCGGGCCAGTCTGACGTGATGCAGGCGAAGTGGGGAACCCACGGTGATCACGCGACCATTGCTGTTGCACCGTCCTCCTGTCAGGAAATTTTCAGCGAGACCGTGCGCGCTTTTAACCTGGCTGAGAAGTACCGGATGCCGGTTCAGGTTCTCTTCGATGAGATCGTCGGGCATATGCGTGAGCGCATCGAGTTTCCCGAGCCGGGCGAGCTGGAAGTGATCGATCGGGCTGCTCCGACCTGTGCACCGGAAGATTACAAGCCTTACGATGCCAAGTCGATGACAGACGTTCCGCCACTGGCGGCATTCGGGTCTGATTACCGTTTCCATGTCACCGGCCTGAACAAGGCTGCTGATGGTTTCCCGACCACCAAGGCAGATCTGGTCGACTTTGAGGAACGGCGCCAGATTGCCAAGGTTGAGTGTGAGGAAGCTCGTGCGGATATCGAGCTGAACGAAGAGTATCTGACCGAGGATGCGGAAGTCATCATCCTCGCTTACGGATCGACAGCACGTTCTGCGCGTTATGCGGTGAACGAACTGCGGGCTGAAGGTGTCAAGGCCGGCATGTTCCGTCCGATCACCCTCTGGCCTTTCCCCGAGAAGCGCGTCGCTGCACTTGCCAATCAGGTAAAGGCGATTGTGGTCCCGGAGATGAACCTTGGTCAGATGATTATTGAAGTTGAACGCGTTGTAAAGGGCACCTGTGACGTGTCCGGTGTTAATCGGGTTGACGGCGAGCCGATCAATCCGGGTCAGATCATGGCCCAGGTCAAGGAGGTCATCTAATGGCTTACGATTACGAAAAGAGTATTCGCCCCGGCAAATTGCCTCACATCTGGTGCCCCGGATGTGGTCACGGCATCGTCATGAAGGGCCTGATCCGTGCCATGGATGCCTGTGGTCTGGAAAAGAATAACACCGCACTGGTTTCGGGTATCGGTTGTGCCAGTCGCCTGCCCGGTTACATGGACTTCTGTACCCTGCATACCGCCCATGGTCGGGCAGCAGCTTTCGCGACCGGCGTTAAGATGGCAAAGCCTGAAATGACCGTCATCTGCTGCGGTGGTGACGGTGACGGTACCGCTATCGGTGGTAACCACTTCATCCATGCCTGCCGTCGCAACATCGACATGACCTATGTGTTGATGAACAACTACATCTATGGGATGACCGGCGGTCAGTTTTCGCCCTGTACACCGACCGGTGACAAGGCCTCGACGACACCTTACGGCAACCCTGACCCGATCTTCGATATCAGCAAGCTGGCTATCGGTGCAGGGGCGACCTTCGTTGCCCGGACCACAGCCTTCCATGCAACCCAGATCGACAAACTGATCGCTGAAGGGATCAAGCACAAGGGGATGGCTGTTATCGAAGTGATTGATGACTGTCCGACCACTTACGGCCGTCGCAACAAGTTCCGTAGTGTTGTTGACATGATGAAGCGGTTGAAGGATGTGGCTGTGCCAGTTGCCGCAGCGGGCAAGATGACGGCAGAACAACTTGAAGGCAAGATTCTGACCGGTGTCCTCTACAAAGAAGACAAGCCTGAGTACTGTGAGCAGTACGCAAAGGTCATCGCCCGCGCCCAGGGCGCCTGATCACACCATAAAGGAGAATTGAATCATGGCTGAAAGATATGAAATTCGGTTTTCCGGTGCTGGTGGTCAGGGTCTGATCACCGCCGGAATTATCCTGGCTGAAGCGGCCTCGATCATCGAGGGAAAGCACGCTGTTCAGTCGCAGAGTTACGGCCCCGAAGCTCGTGGTGGTGCGTCAAAGTCTGAAGTTATCATCGGCGACGATCCGATTGACTACCCCAAGGCGACGATTGTTGATGCCTGTCTGGCAATGACCCAGGAAGCTGCTGACAAGTACGCAAACGGCATCAAGGACGGTGGTATCCTTTTGCTCGACAGTGATTTTGCCCCGAAGGCACCAGAAGGCAATTTCAAGGTCTACAGGATTCCGATCATGCGTGCTGCCAAGACCGAGATCGGTCGTGAAATCGTTGCCAACGTCATCGCGCTTGGCGCAATGATCGCAATGACCGGTGTCGTTTCCCGCGAAGCGGGTGAGAAGGCCGTTCTGGCCAAGGTGCCCGAAGCATTCGTTGACCTGAATAAAAAGGCTTACAGCCTTGGTTTTGAAAAAGCCAAAGAAGTCCTTGCTGCAGAAGGATAATTCTTGCCAGTTTTGATTTAGCCTGTTATTCCTATGGCCCGATGCACGCGCATCGGGCCATTTTTTTCAAACGGAAGATAATGAATCAAAGGAGTTGTCATGAAACGTCTGTTCTGCCTGCTGTTGCTCATAACGCTGGTTTCCGTCCCCGCTATTGCCGCTGAAGTCACTTCTCTGGAAGATGATAAAGATAAGATAAGTTACGCGGTCGGGATGAATATCGGCAATATGCTGCGCGCGCAGGAGTTCAACCTGGATCTGGATAAAGTAGTTGCCGGGCTGTCAGCGACATTTCAGGGTCAGCAGGGGTTGATGTCTGAATCTGAAATGGGGCTCGTGCTGAACAATTTAAACAGGCAATTGCAGGAAAAAGCAATGGAGGAGCAGGCCGCCAAAGCGGAAGAGAACCTGCAGAACGGGAAGGAATTCCTTGCCGCAAACGCCAAAGCTGAAGGTGTTGAAACCCTGGAAAGCGGCTTGCAGTATAAAGTCGTAGTCAAGGGAGAGGGGGCGTCACCGACCCTTGAGGATACAGTTCGGGTGCATTATCGTGGTATGCACATTGACGGGACCGAGTTTGATAGCTCCTACAAACTTGGTCAGCCCGCTGAATTCAAGGTTGAAGGGGTGATCCCCGGGTGGGTCGAAGTGCTGCAGTTGATGCATGTGGGTGATAAATTGCAGGTCACCATCCCCCCTGAATTGGCGTACGGTGAAACAGGTGCTCCACCGGTTATCGAACCGAACTCGGTTTTGCTCTTTGAGCTCGAACTGGTAGAAATCGTAAAATAGCCGGGCTGATCGGTTCAGCTGTCGAAAAGGCTTCGTCGTTCCGGCGGAGCCTTTTCAGTTTGTCATCGCGGAGTTCAGGTGGCCAGTCTGAGTTGTCCTGTGACGATGATTTCTCGGTTGTAACTCTTTAGACCGTGGAACAGTTACGGACTTTCCAGGTGTTTGCCGCGTGTTATTAAGACGGCTTCTGTGTGGCGGACATTTTCCGTTTGTTTTGTTTAATAACTGGCTGAGACTGATGGCAAAAAATGTGGTCAGCATGAGTATTTCAAACATGGGCAAGCTCCTTTCGGAAAATCAGATCATTTTCTCTTCTGATAGTTTCCGGCGGCGTTGTGACAAAATATGACACATTCTGGAAACTTCAATTAAATTGGATTCTTACAGTATGCAACTTGATGTTTTCGGGAGGAGAGCCAGGGATTTCTCATGAGCTCGGAAAGATTGACAGAGTCGGGTTGAATCGTATACAGTATGCAATTCGAAGTAGGCCTGAAGAGATCCTGGCTGAGACCTGAAAATTTTCCGACCAAGCTTACCCGGGCAGCTTCGCTGCCAACTTTTAATGGAGGAGAGAGATGATTGACGCTTATTTAAAGCACGAAGAGGAGCGAAATGCTCAGGGGATTCCTGCTCTGCCCCTTAACTCCGAGCAGACATCGGAACTGTGTGCCCTCTTGCAGAATCCGCCTGCCGGTAAAGAAGAGTTCCTGATGAACCTTTTTACCGAAAGGGTTTCTCCCGGAGTTGATCCTGCTGCGGAAGTCAAGGCAGGTTTTCTGGCTGATATCCTGGCCGGAGCAAAAAGTTCACCACTGATCGACAAGGTAAAAGCGGTTCAGATCCTCGGCACCATGATCGGCGGTTATAATGTTCAGCCCCTGATCACTGCCTTGGGCGACGCTGCTCTGGCTGATGATGCCGCCTGCGCGCTGTCCGGTTTGACCTATGTTTATGATGCCGCTGATCAGGTTATTGAGCTCTCCAAAAATAACGCCGCTGCGAAAAAGGTTGTTGAGAGCTGGGCTGCCGCAGAGTGGTTTACCAACAAGCCGGCGATGGCCGAAACCATAAAGGTCAAGGTCTTCAAGGTTGAAGGTGAGATCAACACCGATGATTTCTCACCTGCAGGTGATGCCTGGAGCCGTCCGGATATCCCGCTGCATGCTCTTGCCATGGGTAAGACCCGTTTCCCCGGCGGCATTCAGGAAATCGCAAAATGGCGTGCAGAAGGTCATCAGGTTGCCTTTGTCGGTGACGTGGTCGGTACCGGTTCTTCACGTAAATCGGCCTGCAACAGCGTCCTCTGGTGTATCGGCGACGATATCCCGGCGGTTCCCAACAAGCGCCGCGGTGGCGTGATCATCGGTGGCGTTATCGCGCCGATCTTCTTCAACACGGCGCAGGATTCCGGTACTCTGCCACTGCGCATGGACGTCACCAAGCTGAATATGGGTGACGTCATCACCATCAATACCGCCAAGGGAGAAGTGACCAACGAGGCTGGCGAGATCGTTTCCACCTTTGACATCAAGCCGGATACCGTCCCAGATGAGTACCGTGCCGGTGGCCGGATTCCCCTGATTATCGGCTGCGCCCTGACCAGGCAGGCTCGTGAAGCGCTGGGCCTGGGCGAAACGGATATCTTCGCCAAAGCCGCCAACCCTGTTCCCAAGGCGGATCAGGGCTATACCCAGGCCCAGAAGATGGTCGGCAGTGCCTGCGGCGTCGAAGGCGTCCTGCCCGGTTCTTCCTGTGCGCCGATCATGACCACGGTCGGTTCTCAGGATACGACCGGACCGATGACTGCTGATGAGATCAAAGAGCTGGCGTGCCTCAGGTTCAAATCACCGATGTTCATGCAGTCTTTCTGCCACACTGCTGCTTACCCGAAGCCGGCTGACGTCAAGATGCACAACACCCTGCCGAAATTCATCTCTGATCGCGCGGGGGTTCCACTCCGTCCGGGCGATGGTGTTATCCACAGCTGGTTGAACCGACTGCTGGTTCCGGATACTGTCGGGACAGGTGGCGATTCCCACACCCGCTTTCCGATCGGTATCAGCTTCCCGGCAGGTTCCGGCCTGATCGCTTTTGCCGGGGCGCTCGGCTTCATGCCGCTCGATATGCCGGAATCTGTCCTGGTTCGTTTCAAGGGCGAGTTCAATGAAGGGATCACCCTGCGTGATGCTGTCAATGCTATCCCCTACTGGGCGATCAAGCAGGGCCTGCTGACAGTGCCGAAGAAGAACAAGGTCAACATCTTCAATGGCCGTATTCTTGAGATGGAAGGTCTGCCGAACCTGTCGGTTGAGCAGGCATTCGAGTTGACTGATGCCGCAGCTGAGCGTAGCGCCGCGGCCGGCTGCATCCAGCTCTCTGAAGAGAGCGTCTGTACCTATCTGCGTTCCAACGTTGCTCTGATGAAGAAGATGATCGAAGAGGGTTATCAGGATGCTGAAACCCTGCAGGGCCGGATCGATGCCGTCAATGAATGGCTCAAAGATCCTAAGCTGATCCGTGCTGACAAGAATGCCGAATACGCGGCGGTGATCGAAATTGATCTGGCAGAAATCACCGAGCCGATTCTGGCCTGTCCGAACGATCCGGATGATGTCAAGCTGCTCTCGGAGATTGAGGGGACTCCGATTCAGGACGTTTTCCTCGGCTCCTGCATGACGAACATCGGTCACTTCCGTGCTGCTGCGGAAATCTGGCGCGGCGAAAAATTCAACCCCAACGTTCGCACCTGGGTTTGCCCGCCGACCCGCATGGATCAGGCCAAGCTTAAGGAAGAGGCTGTCTTCTCTGTTTTCAGTGCCATGGGTGCCCGCCTTGAAATCGCTGGCTGTTCGCTCTGCATGGGGAACCAGGCCCGTGTTCCGGATGGAGTAAACATGTTCTCCACCAGCACCCGTAACTTTGATGATCGGATCGGCAATGGCGCCCAGGTCTATCTTGGATCGGCAGAGCTTGGAGCCGTAACCACGACATTGGGTAGGTTGCCGACTCCGGCTGAATATCTGGCAGCCTATAAAGAGAGGGTCGCTCCGAAGGCCGCGTCCGTCTACCAGTATCTGCAGTTCGATGAAATGGACGGTTACAAGTAAAGTCCATTGTCTGATATCAAGCAGAAGGCCGTTTCCGTCAGGGGAGCGGCCTTTTGCTTTTTTACTGCAATTCTGCCACTATTCCGAGAGCCCTGTGGAGGATGCATTGATTCACTTGCCAAAAATTCTGAGCGCTGTCCTGCTGCTCTCTTTGTCTCTCGCTATTAATGTCTCCTCCGGGTTGTGCGTTGAGGGCCAAGGCCCACATTTGTCAAGGACGAAGCTACCGGCCTCAGTCGAAATTAAGCTGAACATAGGGCAGAGAGGGGATCGGGTTGACTGGAACATAGCCGGTCATTTTGACGGGACCGACCCGAATGTGCTGTCAGAACTGACCTGGGACCGGCTCGATATTTATCAGCTTCAGATTGCAACCGATCTGCTCTTCGATGCAAGCGGGCGGACCCGCTATCAGTACCTGCTGCGGGGCATGATCGGTCTCGGAGAGATTGTTGACGGGAAAAATCGCGATTCGGACTATGCCGGCGATAACCGGACCCTCGAGTTTTCCCGCTCGACAAACTCAGCTGATGCGGGGGATGTCCTCGATCTGTCCGGAGGGGCGGGTTTGCGGTTCAGCAGTCAGGGCAGGCGCTGGCTGTTGAGCCCGATGTTCGGTTTTTCTTACCATGAGCAGAATCTGCGCATGGCCGATGGCTATCAGGCGATATCCGAGCAGTCGATTGCCGATGATTTTTTCGATCCGGACAGGCTCCTTCCGCCGGTCGGCCCCTTTCAGGAACGGCTCAACAGCAGCTATAAAGCGAAATGGTGGGGACCATGGATCGGCCTGGAAGCGGCTTTTGAGCCAACAGAGATTTGGGCGCTGCGGGGGAGCTTTGCGTATCACTTTGCCGAGTACGAGGGGAAAGCCAACTGGAACCTGCGTCAGGATCTCGCCCACCCTGTCAGTTTTCGTCACTGGGCGGACGGCTATGGCCTCGTTTATGGCCTGGAGTTGACTCGAAAACTGAAAAAAGGCTGGTTCTGCAGCCTGTCCACACGCTATCAGCAATGGCAGACCGACGCCGGAATCGATAACACCTATCTGGATGGTGGAGCTATTTCCGCAACCCGCCTGAACGAGGTCAACTGGACCTCCTCTACTCTGATGCTTGGCCTGGTCCGCCGTTTTTAACTGTTCTCAGGCTCATTAAGATTTCGCTGTTATTGTCAGTCGAACTGTGACCTGAATACCCGGAACTCCTCCTTGAGCGCCTCGAGTTCCTGGCGCAGCGCTGCAACTTCTTTTTCCAATGGCCCGACCGCCCCACGAGAGTTCTCCTCATCGCAGAAAATCTCCTCAGGCGTGTCGCCGCTCAGAAGATGCATATAACGGCTCTCCTTGCGGCCCGCCTGGCGGGGCAGCTTGGCAACCAGAGGGGGGTCCCGTGTTATCAGTTCCTCCAGAACTGTTTCCACTGTTTCCAGATTTTCCAGTCTGACCATCCGGTCCGCGCGACCTCTCAATTCTCCAACCGTTTGCGGTCCACGCAGAAGGAGTTCGCTCAGGATAGCCAGTTCCATCTCATCCAGGTGAAGCTTTTCCCGCAGGGTCTGGCTGTATTTAGCAACCCTTCCGCCGCTTCTCGACTGCATTGCCAGGCCAAGGTGACGGAGACGATCGAGTGCGGTGACCAGCTCGGCTTCGGTCAGATTGAGAACCGGCTGCCGGTTTGACTTCTGGTTGCAGGCATTCTCCAGGCTGTTGAGGCTCAGCGGATAATAATCGGGGGTGGTCATCTCCTTTTCTGCGAGGGCTCCAAGAATACGACATTCCGTCTGATTGAGAACAACATCCATAATTACCTCTTGTCGGAATTGTTGGCTTTGTGCTTCAACTTAAGATGGATCAAGGTGACGATGAGAGCCAGTCCGATCAGCAGTCCGAAACGGGTTGTCAGGTCCTGGGCATATTCCCAGCTGGCACCACCGAGAAAGCCGAGCCCGGGGTAAGTGATCCCCCACAGGATGGCACTGATCAGCGTGTAGCTGAAAAACGGTCCGGGGAGCATCCGGGCACCACCCGCGACAAAGGGGGTTATGCCCCTGAACGGCCCGAGAAAACGGGCGAAAAACAGACTTTTGCCACCATGTTCCATGAAAAAGAGCTGGGCCTTATGGACCATTTTTTTGCGCCGCCGAAATGATTTTCTGGTGAGCAGGATGGGACCTAAGCGGCTGCCGAGCCAGTAGCTGGCCAGGTCACCAGTGAACGCACCGACAATGCACACAAGGATCAACAGAAGCAGAGAACTTTTGCCATGGACAGTGAGAAATCCGGCCAGCACGATCAGGGTGCTTCCCGGCATCAGCAATCCGATGATCGGCAGCGATTCGAAAAAAGCGATAAACATGAGCAGGGCAAGATAGCTGTATCCTGCAGGCAACCATTCCAGAACCTGTTGCAGCCAGTTTTCCATCCTCGCTCCGACACCTGTTTAGCTCAACCCAGGTTCAAACTTCTCCCGCCAGTGGTCGAAAATTTCCATTTTCCCGGGACCGAACTGCTCCAGACTGTTTCGCACCCTGTAAGGGTCTTTTTCTCTGCCTCGATCTTTTGAGTTTTTTGAATAAAAGAGGTCAGCATAGCAGATTATCTGTTCTTCCAGCGTAACAGGAATCATGTCGCGTGGGGGGAGCGGCATATCGTTTTTTTTGATTTCTGCGGCAGTCAAGCCGACTCCGATGTGGCGTTCACAGACCAGCGCGTGGCGATGCAACCCTTCCGCGTTGAGAATTTCGCTTCCTTTTATGCCGTGACAGAGATAAGGCAACTCGCCAAAGCAGCCGAGGTCAGGAGCATAAGTAAAAATTGCACCGATGTCGTGCAGCATGGTTGCTTCAGCAATGAAACGAATATCGATCGTCTCAGAGGCCTGTAGGCGGCGGGCAATCCCAACCGCACGAGCGGTCACCAGACGACTGTGGTCGAGGATGATCTGGAGGGCAACGGGGGCCTCACGGTAGTATTTATGAAGCAGCTTGACGGGTCGCAGCCGAGTTGTCATGGCAGGTTCACCTGGTAATGAATAGTTGCTCATAGTTCCCGTAAGCTGCTGACAACTCTTTCCAAGAGTGCGTATTGATCGTCATCTGGTCCGTCTGCAAACGAAAATGTGATGATATAGGCATGCTGTTGCCCAGGGATGGCAAAGTGGCGTTGGGTCGATTCCTCCGTGCCTGAGATTTTAAGCGCTTCGCCGAGTGCGTGGGGGAAAGATTCGACCACTGGCTCCGCCGTTGCCGGAAGCTCCGCAATCTCATGAAGCAGCAGATCGGCCAGTTTCTCAGTCGATGACGCGCGGGGTGTAATTTTGATCAGCATGCTGCCGCTGTTGTTCGGCTCGGAGAAAATCCAGCTCAGCTGGTCCTCACGATACCCCGGCGATGCGACCGGAACCCTGGTTTTAGTCCAGGCCAGGGGGTGGAGAATGGTAAAGCCGAGTTTTGCATCGATGTAGAGCTCTTCCTCGGGAAGGTTCTTGCCATCCGTTGCAGACCTGTTGATACAGCCTGTGATGCACAGAACGGCCAGGATCAAGGCAGTCAGTTGCAAAAAAAACCTGCATTGCATCAGTGCATGAGAACGCAGCAATTCAGTCTTCCCAGGTTATGCAGGCGACCGGACAGTTATCCATCGCATCTTCGATCAACTCTTCGGAAGCGCCGGCAGGGTTGTGGATTCCGGCTTTATGCTCGGAAACCATGTGAAAAACGGCGGGGCAGATCCGGGTGCAGGTCTCGCAACCGATACAGGCGTCTTCATCCAGGTGAGGGATTCTTGGCATGGTCTGACCTTTCTGGGTGCTGTCAAAAGAACATAATCGAGGGAATATCCTGATTATCGAATATTTTTGCGTGGTTTTCAAACTCTTATCATCCGTTCTGCTGATATGTTACTTTTGATCTTGCAGGCTTGCAATGAGCACCGCCTTTTCCCGTCAGAAAGATCGGTCACCGAGCTGCCGGATGCTCAGCTGGACTCGACTCTGTCGCTTGCGGGAGCCCGGTGGCTCACTGAGAAGCGGCAATGGAAGGACGTATGGCGAAGCTGCTCTGTAATAACCGTATGTTACTGATTTTCTTCTTGTCCGGGACCGTCGAGTGTCGTTAACATGGGATGCACCTGCTTACGCTCATCCACAGGATATGTTGACATGGTAATAATTGACACGACTGAGGAACTGCGCCGTCTCGAAGGACCGTCCGTGGTGACCCTGGGAAACTTTGACGGAGTACATCTGGGCCATCGCGCACTGTTCAGGCGTACCGTCCAGCGTGCCAGAGAGTTCAGGGCGAGATCCGTTGTCTATACTTTTGAGCCGCACCCGTTGAAGATACTGGCGCCGGACCGTGCTCCCAATCTGCTGAATACCCCGGAGGAAAAAGAACGGCTGATAGCCGCGTCACACCTTGACATGTTGATTCGTACCCCTTTCACCCGAGAACTGGCCTCCTGGTCTGCCGGTGACTTTGTTCGCGAGGTTCTGGTCGGGTGCCTGCGTGTCAAATATCTGGTTGTCGGTTACGATTACGCTTTTGGCCGGGGGCGGGAGGGCGATAGTGATTTTCTCCGCGCGCAGGGTGAAAAATACGGATTTGGCGTTGATGTGTTGCAACCGATAGGGGTGGACGGACAACCCTACAGTTCGACCCGGATAAGGGACATGATCGCTGCCGGAGCCGTCAGGGATGTTGTCGCTCTGCTCGGGCGGAATTATACATTCGAGGGGCGTGTCATTCCCGGAGAGCAGCGGGGTCGGGATCTCGGCTTTCCTACGGCAAACCTGCTGACGGACAAGGAACAGCTACCGGCGGCTGGGGTTTATGCGGTTAAGGTTCGGCACCGTGAACAGGAATACGCAGGGGTGGTTAACATCGGTGACCGTCCGACCTTTGGTGACGGAGAGATAACCATTGAGGTGCACCTGCTCGATTTTACCGGGAATCTCTACAATGAGGTTCTGCGTCTCTATTTTGTCGAACGGTTGCGTGACGAGCAATGTTTTGCATCTGTGGAAGAGCTGCAGGACGCGATCAACAGGGATGTTTTGCGCAGCCGGCAGTTGCTTGAATCAAGCCGGGTGATTCAATACCGCGAATATCTCGGTCAACTGGAGAAAACGTAGCGAAGCAGCGGTGTTCTCGCAATAAGCGGTGAATCTCCTCACCCTGCGTCACCTGAAGTGCCTGTGAAAATTAAATTCTTTACAAAAATTAAATATTGGAGAATACTAAGACTGGTGCGACTGCTAGCACTGTGCTATATTTCTGGCCGGAGATTCGCTGGTTATGATTTGTCGGAAGTTTGTACCGTTAAATGCGATCAATGGAGGCGAGGGGGGGACCGTTCTCTCTTCAGGTCCAGTTAGTTTATTCGGGCAAGCGACACGCCTTTTGAGGAGAGACCAGACCCTATGAGTGCGGAACGTTTGGGCGAGTTGCTGATCCGTAAGGAAATGATTACGGCTCAGCAGTTGGCTAATGCAGTTGCGGAACAGAAGAAAGAGGGGATCCGCCTCGGGGCTGCCCTGGTCAAACTTGACTATATTCAGGAGACCGACCTTGCCTCGTTTTTGTCGAAACATTACGGGGTTCCATCCATCAATCTTGCCGAATTCGATGTTGATCCTGCGGTCATCGAACTGATCCCTGCCGAAGTCGCCCAGAAGTACCAGCTGGTGCCGGTGAACCGTGCAGGATCGACCCTGATTGTCGCCATGAGCGACCCCTCCAATATCTTCGCCATCGACGATATCAAGTTCATGACGGGCTATAACGTCGAGGTGGTGGTCGCTGCTGAAGCGGCCATTAAAAACGCGATCGATCAATATTACGACCAGAGTTCCTCGCTGGCAGACGTTATGGGGAGCCTGGAGGACTTTGATGATCTGGAGCTCGTAGAGGATGCCGGTCTGGAAGATGTTGCCGATCTGGCGAAGGCTACAGAGGATGCTCCGGTCGTCAAGCTGTGCAATCTGATTCTGACCGACGCAATAAACAAGAAGGCGTCCGACATCCATATTGAACCCTATGAACATACCTTCCGGGTCCGTTACCGGATTGACGGGGTTCTTTATGAGGTGATGAAGCCCCCCCGCAAGCTGAAAAATGCCATCACCTCCCGCCTCAAGATCATGGCCAGCCTTGACATCGCCGAACGCCGCCTGCCGCAGGACGGCCGGATCAAGATCAAGCTGGGTCGTGGCCAGGAGATGGATTACCGGGTCAATGTCCTGCCGACCCTGTTCGGCGAGAAGGTCGTCTGCCGACTGCTCGACAAGAGTAACCTGCAACTCGACATGACCAAGCTCGGCTATGAAGATGAGGCCCTTGCTCATTTCAAGCGGGAAATTCATAAGCCGTTCGGCATGGTTCTGGTCACCGGACCGACCGGTAGCGGGAAAACGGTTTCCCTCTACTCAGCCCTTTCCGAACTGAACAAGACATCGGAAAATATTTCCACCGCAGAGGACCCGGTCGAGTTTAACTTCGCCGGGATTAATCAGGTCCAGATGCACGAAGAGATCGGTCTGAATTTTGCGGCTGCTCTGCGGGCTTTTCTGCGTCAGGACCCGGACATTATCATGATCGGCGAAATCCGTGATTTTGAGACCGCCGAAATCGGTATCAAGGCCGCTCTGACCGGACACCTGGTTCTTTCCACTCTGCACACCAATGACGCTCCGAGCACCATCAACAGGATGCTCAATATGGGGATCGAACCCTTCCTGGTTTCCTCCGCGGTGAATCTGATCTCCGCCCAGCGGTTGGGCCGGCGGGTCTGCGCCGAATGCAAGGAGCCGGATAATATTTCAAATGACGCCCTGATTTCTGCGGGGATCCCGGAGGACCAGATCGGCAAGTTTGTCATCTACAAAGGGAAAGGGTGCCCGACCTGCAACGACACCGGGTACAAGGGGCGGATAGGTATCTATCAGGTTATGCCGATGGTTGAGGAACTGAAGGAGATGGTTCTGTCGGGTGCGAATACTGCCGAAATCAAACAGGAATCGATGCGGCTCGGGTTCAAGACCATGCGTCAGTCGGCCTTGACCAAGCTTATGGAAGGTGTCACGACGCTTGAGGAAGTTCTGCGTTGCACCGTTGGGGATGATTAGCCTTAAGTTGTTTCTTTTTCCACGACGAAGAGGGTTCTGAATATGGCCAACATGCATCAATTGCTTAAGGCGATGATCGAGAAGGGGGCGTCCGATCTGCATATTACAACCGGATCTGCTCCGCAGATCCGGATTGACGGGCAAATGACCGAGCTCGGTTCGGAAAAGATGTCTCCGACGGAGACCAAACAGCTCTGCTACAGTGTGCTGGCAGATGCGCAAAAACGGCAGTTTGAAGAGGAGAATGAACTCGACCTCTCCTTCGGGGTGAAGGGCCTGTCACGTTTCCGGGGCAATATTTTTATGCAGCGGGGAGCTGTTGCCGGGGTTTTTCGCGCCATTCCCTTTGAGATCCTGGGCTTTGAGCAACTTGGGCTGCCTCCGGTGGTCAGGACCTTGTCCAAGAAACCCCGCGGCCTGGTCTTGGTCACCGGTCCGACCGGCAGCGGCAAGTCGACAACTCTGGCTGCGATCATCGACGCTATTAACCGTGAGCGCAGCGAGCATATCATTACCATTGAAGACCCGATCGAGTATCTCCATCCGCATAAAAAATGCGTGGTGAACCAGCGGGAAGTGGGGGCCGATACCCAGTCTTTCAAAAAGGCCCTCAAGTACATTCTGCGTCAGGACCCGGACGTCGTTCTGCTTGGTGAGCTGAGGGACATCGAGACCATTGAGGCGGCGCTGACCATTGCCGAAACCGGGCACTTATGCTTCGCGACGCTGCATACCAACTCCTGCGTGCAGACGATCAACCGGATCGTCGATGTCTTTCCGACCAACCAGCAGTCCCAGGTCCGGACCCAGCTCTCCTTCGTCCTGGAAGGGGTGCTCTCACAGACCTTGATAAAAAAGCCGACCGGCGGTCGGGTGATGGCCCTCGAGATCATGGTGCCGAACGCGGCGATCCGCAATCTGATCCGCGAGGACAAAATTCATCAGATCTATTCACAGATGCAGGTGGGACAGGAGAAGTATGGTGCCCAGACAATGAACCAGTCGCTGTTCATGCTGGTCCACTCCCGCCAGATCAGCCAGGAGGATGCGCTGTCGCGCTCCTCCGATCCGGACGAACTGAATCAGATGTTCGCCAACCCGAGCGCAATCCTCAAACGGATTAAACTGAACTCGCCTGGCCGTTCCGCAGGCTGATGAACCGCTTAAATAGAATGGAATATCTTCTGAAAGGGTGACCCCATGGCCAAGTTTTCCTGGGCAGGTAAAAGTAAAGAGGGAAAAAGTGTAAAGGGTGTAATGGAGGCGGCGACCGAGGCGGCAGTGACCAATCAGCTGCGGCGTCAGGGGATTCAGCCGAGCAAGGTCAAGGAGCAGGGAAAACTGGGCGGGGAGATCAAACTCTTTGCGCCGAAGATTACCACCAAGGATCTGGTTGTCTTTACCCGCCAGTTCGCAACCATGATCGACGCCGGCCTGCCGCTGGTGCAGTGCCTCGATATCCTCTCTGCCCAGCAGGAGAATTCGACCTTCAAAAAGATACTGCTGCAGGTCAAAGAGGACGTAGAGTCAGGTTCCACCTTTGCCGATGCGCTGGGGAAACATCCGAAGGCGTTCAATGAACTCTATGTCAACCTGGTCGCGGCGGGTGAGGTCGGCGGCATCCTCGACACGATCCTGAACCGTCTGGCGGCCTACATCGAAAAAGCCCTCAAGCTGAAAAAGCAGGTCAAGAGCGCGATGACCTATCCGACCACCATTATCGGCATCGCTGTCCTGGTTATAGCTGTTATCCTGGTGTTCGTTATTCCCGCCTTTGAAAAGATGTTCGCCGATTTCGGTGGCTCGTTGCCGACACCGACCCAGATCGTTATCAACCTGAGTAACTTTGTTCAGGATTACATCCTGGTAATCATCGGCGGCTTTATCGCCACGGTTTTCCTGATCAAGAAGATTTACGCTACCGAGAAGGGCCGGTGTGCAATCGACAAATGGGCGTTGAAGACACCCGTCTTCGGGGTTTTGATCCGCAAGGTTGCCGTCGCCAAGTTCGCCCGGACCCTGTCTACGATGATCTCCAGCGGCGTGCCGATTCTCGATGGACTGGAGATCGTCCAGAAAACCGCCGGGAATCGAACGGTGGAAAAAGCGATCGCCGATGTCAGGTCCAGTATCAGCGAAGGTAAAACCATTGCCGACCCGCTCAAGGAATCGGGGGTGTTCCCGCCGATGGTCTGCCAGATGATCGAGGTTGGTGAACAGGCCGGTGCGATCGACACGATGCTGAGCAAAATAGCCGATTTCTATGATGATGAGGTCGACGATGCGGTCGGCAACCTGACGGCGATGATGGAGCCGTTGCTGATGCTCTTTCTCGGCACCACCGTCGGCGGTCTGGTTATCGCGATGTACCTGCCGATCTTCAAGCTGGCCGGTACTGTTGGCGGGTAATGGCTGAGAATCAAAATGTGCAGGCTGGGCACTCCGGCCCGGACCGGCGCAGTTTGGTCTGGTATCTTGCCTGCCGGGTCGGGGTCATCACGCTGTTGCTCGGCGGGGCGGCGGTGTTCTATCTGCAGGGGCACGTTGAAAGCGTGGCGGCTCCTCTCCTTTTTGTTCTGCTCGGGCTTTCCTACCTCCAGGCGCTGCTCTCCCTGCTGCTGCTGCGCTGGTTACAGAAGTACGGCTTTTTTACCCAGCTTCAGCTGGTCTGGGACCTCCTCTTTGTTACCATCCTGATCTTTGTCACCGGTGGCGTGGAAAGCGTCTTCTCCTTTGTCTACCTGCTGATCATTGTCAGTGCCAGCCTGTTACTGTCCCGCCGTTATACGATTATAACCGCAGCATCGGCCGCCATTCTGTTCGGTGGCCTGCTCGATTTGCAGTATTTCGGCTACCTGGACTGGTTGATTGCCCAACCCGATGTGACCTCTCCCGGTCCATTTCTCTATGCGGTCTTTGTTCACGTCACCGCCTTTTTCCTGACGGCTTTTTTGAGCGGTACACTGGCAGAAAGATGGCGCCTCAGCGAAGCAAAGCTCAAGCGGAAGCAGATCGATTACGAGGAGCTGGCAAAATTAAATCAGACGATCCTGACCCATATAAACAGCGGCCTGCTGATGACCAACAGGTCCGGGCGGATCCGTTCCCTGAACAGGGCAGCGGCTGAAATCATAGGCTACAGCCTGGAAGATGTTTATGATACAGAGCTCTCCAGGCTTTTCCCCCAGATCGATTTTTTCCAGGAGGGTCAGTACAATCTGGTCAGCAGGGCCGAGGGACGCTATACCAAGAGTGACGGAAGCGAAGGGATTCTCGGTTATGCTTCGACCCGGGTGCTGGACAGAAATGGTATGGACATCGGCATGCTGGTGACCTTTCAGGACCTGACCAAATTTAAAAAGATTGAAAGTGAACTGCACCGGGCAGATCGGCTGGCAGCCGTGGGGCGACTGGCGTCGGGGATGGCCCATGAAATCCGTAACCCGCTCGCGTCGATCAGTGGCTCCGTGCAGCTGCTTTTAGAAGCCGAGAATGTCAGTCAGGCGGATCGGCGCTTGATGAGTATCGTGGTGCGGGAAGCTGATCGCTTAAGCGAACTGCTGACAGATTTTCTGCTGTTTGCCCGGCCGAAGCCCCCCTCTCCGGAGAGGGTTGACGTGTCCCTGGTCCTGGATGAACTGGCTGAACTGCTGCGAGCAGATTCCCGATTCGAGCAGATCATCATTGAGAAGGAGTATCCTCCCGAGGTGGAGATCTGCCTTGATCGGAGCCAGGTCAGGCAGGCCCTCTGGGATCTTGCCGTGAACAGTGCAGAAGCGATGGAAGGGGGAGGCGGGGTCCTGAGCCTGGGGGTCCTTGCAGAGACGGACTGCATCTATGTCGAGGATTCCGGTCCGGGGATTCCAGAGGAACTTCAGGAGCAGATCTTTGATCCTTTTTTTTCCACCAAGGAGAAGGGGACCGGGCTGGGACTGGCCTCGGTCTATTCTATCGTCGAAGCCCACGGGGGTACCCTCGAAGTGGTCAGCGGAAAGTCCGGTGGAGCTCGGTTCAACCTGTATTTCAAGGCCAAAAATAAGCCAAGAGAGGATCGTGTAGATGGCTGATGTGAAAGCGAAAAACCGGATTCTGGTGGTGGATGACGAAGCCAGCATGCGTGAACTCCTGGTCATCATGCTCAGGCGCGAAGGGTACCATGTTGATGAAGCCTGTGATGGCGCTGCTGCACTGGAAAAGCTTCAGTCCGACACGTTTGATCTGATCATCAGTGACATCAAGATGCCGCGGGTTTCCGGCATTGAGCTGCTGCGCAGCATCCGCGAACAGGAACTCGATATCGTGGTGATGATGATTACCGCGTTTTCCACCACCGAAGAAGCCGTCGAGGCGATGAAGCTGGGAGCCTACGACTATATCACCAAGCCCTTCAAGAATGACGAAATCCGTCTCGTGGTGCGCAATGCCCTTGAGCGGAGCCGGTTAAGTCATGAAAACCGGTCGCTGAAAAAAGCCCTCGGTCAGAAATTTTCTTTCGATACCCTGATCGGGAAAAGTCCTGCAATGGAACGGCTCTACTCGCTGATCGAACGGATTGCCCAGAGCCAGGTCAGCGTACTGGTGACCGGGGAGAGCGGCACCGGCAAGGAACTGGTGGCCCGGGCAATCCATTTCAACAGCGCGCGCAAGGACGCCCCATTTGTCGCCATCAATTGCGGCGCGATCCCGGAAAACCTGATTGAAAGTGAACTGTTCGGTCATGAAAAGGGCGCGTTCACCGGGGCCGATCAGCGCAAGGAGGGTCTGTTTGAAACCGCCAACGGAGGTACCCTGTTTCTCGATGAAATCGGCGAGCTGCCGACGATGATGCAGGTCAAGCTGCTTCGGGTGCTGCAGGAACGGGAGTTCCGGCGTGTCGGCGGCACCCGCAACCTGCCCCTCGACATTCGCCTGGTCTCAGCGACCAACAAGGACTTTGAGGAGGAGGTCAGGGAGGGGCGTTTTCGGGAAGACCTCTTCTACCGGCTGAACGTGGTCCGGGTTGAATTGCCGCCGCTCAGGGAACGGCGGGAAGATATCCCTCTGCTGCTCAATCATTTCTACCAGAAGCTGACCGGTGAGACGCATCTGCCGATCAGTGGAGATGCCCTGCAGCGGTTACTCGATTATGACTGGCCAGGCAATATCAGGGAGCTGGAAAACCTGGTTGAGCGTTGCCTGGTTCTCGGTTGGCAGAAAGAGTTGACGGCAGACTGCCTCCCAGCCCAGTTTGTCGGATCGCAGTTGGGGGTGCAGGGGGTTCTGCAGGATATCCCGGACGAAGGGATGGATCTGGAAAACTATCTGGGGGACATAGAGAAAAAGCTTCTTCTCAGCGCCCTTGAAAAATCACGGGGTGTGCGTAAGCAGGCAGCCAAGCTGCTCGGAATCAGTTTTCGCTCCGTCCGCTACCGTCTCGCCAAGTATGACCTCGGTGAGGATGATGATGCGTGACCTTCTGTGTCGCTTTTGAGCCCCGTTGACATTTTTCGTCACCCCGAAGTGACACAAAATGACAGCGGGCTAATGAATATTTGGTACTTATTTCCGTCCAATAGCCTGTCTAAATCCCTTAAAAAAAAGACATTTATAATTTTAAATTAATTATTTCTCTAAGTGGCACGGCTGTTGCTGTAGTAATAGTTTGAAATGTTCACGAAGATATTCTCTTCGTCAAATATTGGGCCGGGAGACCGGCGTAACTTTCCATCTAAAGGAGAACGATTATGTTGAAGAAGTTCCGCAAGAATGAAAAGGGTTTCACCCTGATCGAGCTGCTGATTGTCGTTGCGATCATCGGTATCCTGGCTGCTATTGCCATCCCTCAGTTCGCGTCCTACCGTCAGAAGGCGTTCGACTCCGCTTCGCAAAGTGACCTTAAGACCATGAAGACGGAGCTGGAAGGGTACTACACTGATAACTTCCACTACCCAGACTGATCTTGTGGGGACTATGCTTAAAATCCCCTCAGCACTTACTTTGAGTTAAGAGAAGCCAATAAAGCTATTTGGATTTAATAAAGGAGATAGAATTATGAAAAGAACATTTCAAATGATCGTCGTGATGCTGGTTCTCGGTTTCTGTACCAACGCCTTTGCGGTCATAACAACCGCGAGTGATAATGAAGCCAGTCCTGGTGAGTCTATTGAATTGACTGATGGTACGAATACCTTGTTACTCAATTTCTCTCCGAGTGTAATCGGTCGGTATATTTCTGATTCAGCTGGTACCGCAGGGAACATTCAGTGGTTCGCTGGATCCACCTATCATGTCGGTGGCACCACAATCTATGCCTCTTCTTCCGACGCGACCTCACTTTACAAGCAGGATCGTATCGCCACGAACGTATTTGGCGACTTCACTTTCCCGACTCAACCTGAAGCAATAGCTGCTGATGGAACTAAGACCCCGGCTGAGGACGTCTGGTTGGGCGCCTCCTGGGAAAAATAAAGTTTTCTGATTCATTTTCACACAAAAAAACCTCCCGGAAGGGAGGTTTTTTTGTGTGAAAACTGTTATAAAGCGATGTGCATTTTCACTCATTCGCTGTATGCAGAGGTGATTCGTGGATGAAATTCAGCTTTGTGCGGTATCCAAGACCTATAATCCGGGGCTGTTTAAAAAAAAGGTGAACGCCGTCAAGGATCTGAGCCTTGAGATCGCTTCTGGTGAAGTGTTCGGACTGATCGGTCCGAACGGTGCGGGGAAAAGCACCACGATCCGTATGCTGCTCGGGTTGATTCGTCCTGACTCCGGCTCAATTTTGTTCCGTGGAAAAGCGCTGACTGAGCAGGATATTCGCAGCGAAATAGGGTATCTTCCTGAAAATCCTTACCTCTATGATCATCTGAATCTGCGCGAACTGCTCCGCTTCTGTGGCAGGAGTTCGCAGTTAAGTGTTGAACAGATCGTACACCGCAGCCAGGAATTGCTGGCCAAATTGGACCTGCTCGAGGCACAGAAACGTCCTCTCCGCACGTTTTCCAAGGGGATGCTTCAGCGGGCAGGTATCTGTTTCGCCCTGCTGCATGACCCATCTATCGTCATTTTCGATGAACCGATGTCCGGGTTGGATCCGATCGGCCGCAAGATGGTATTTGACTTGGTCATGGAGTTGAAGCAGCAGGGGAAAACCATCTTTTTCTGTTCCCATATCCTCAGTGATGTCGAGCGCCTCTGTGATCGGATCTGTTTGATATCCAAGGGGCGCCTGATCAAGCAGTTCCACCGGGATGATTTTTTGCAATCCATGAGTCAGGCGGTCTTCCTGGAGGTGACGGATATCCCAGAACAGCATCGTGAAAAACCGCTGGCGATGGGTGTGCAAATTCGTCAGGAGGGGCAGGGTTGCCTGCTGGCAGTGCCTGGTGAGAACTATTTTTCTGTGAGTGCATATTTGCAGGAAGTGGGTATCGAGATTCTGGGGTGTCGTGCCGAGTGGGTGTCGCTGGAAGATCTGTTTATGCAACATGTGAAGGAGCAGGAACAATGAGAGCTGTCTTTGCCCTGGCCGTGATTACCTTCAAGGAGGGGATCCGAAACCGGTCCCTGTTTGGAATTGTCCTGTTGGCTCTGTTCTTGTTTGGTCTGAACATCATGGTTGCCGGGTTTTTTATGCGAGATGTTGGCAAGGTGACTGTTGATATGAATCTCAGCGCACTCTCTTTTGCCGGATTGCTACTGGTCTTTTTCGTTGGTGTCAACCTTATGGCGAAGGATATTGACCGCAAGACCATTCACCTGGTGCTTTCCAAGCCGATCAGTCGTGCCCAGTATATCTGGGGGAAATATCTTGGCATACAGTTCTTTCTGGTGGTCTCTCTGTCGCTTTTGTTTGTCTTTTCCTGTATGACGGTTGTGCTGTTGCTCTCCCTGTATCCGAACTATTTCGGTGGATTTTCCTGGGTTCAGTTTGTCGTTGCCTGTTTCTTTGTGTTGGTCAAGTTTTCCGTATTGACCGCAATCGTGGTTTTTTTTAGTGCGATCACCACGAGTTCCCTGATCACGCTGATTTTCTCTTTTGCCAGTTACATTGCCGGGGTGACGATCGAAGAGGTCGTTTTCTACCTGAAGTCTGAATTTGCCTCACAGGAGCAAATGATTTCCGAAGGTTTGCGTCATTTTATCGCTGTGGTTTCTTACCTGCTGCCGAATTTCTCTGTTTTCGATTATACCCTGGAAGCGGCCCACGGCCTGACAATTGAGTCGAGCAGGATGTTGCTTTCAGTGGGATATGGAGTAGTCTATTCGTGCATCCTGTTGTCGCTCGCCTCGGTCATTTTTGCCCGGCGTGAGTTCAATTGATGCGATACTTACTTTCAGCCTCGGCATTATTAATTGCCTTGGTTCTTTACGGAGCCCTTTTCCCGGCCGTCTGGCAGAACCGCGAACAGGTCCGTTCAGAAATACCTGCAGGCTACATTATCCCGTCGAAATTCAGTCGGATTCTGGCCCTGGGGAACCAGGGGCTGCTGGCGGATTTCCTGTTTCTGAAAACCGCCACCTTCGTTGGCGGCCGTGGTGGAGCAGGACAATCATTGAACGAGGATGACTGGCGCTTCGTGACCAGCAGTCTTGACGTGGTGACCGATCTTGATCCCTATTTTGTAGATCCCTACATCCTTGCGGAAGGATTGCTGGCCTGGGATGCGGGGAAGCCTGATGAGGCCAATAAGCTGCTTGCCAAGGGGATGGAATATAGAACGTCCGATTGGCGGCTGCCTTTTTATATCGGTTTCAATTATTTCTATTTTTTAGGGGATTATCCTTCCGCTTCTGACTACATTATGCAGGCAGCCCAATTGCCTGGGAGCCCTGGCTATTTGATGACCCTGGCGTCCCGGTTGGCTTACTATGGGGGGAAAACGAAAACGGCTCTCCTGTTTCTAAAGGAGATGTTGGCTGATACAGAAGATCCTCTTTTGAAAAAGCGATTGGAAAAGCGACTGCTTGCGTTCGAAGGCGCGGTATTGATTGAAGGTGCTCTGGAGTCTTTTCATGAGAGTCAAGCCCGCTGGCCGGAAAGCCTCAGTGAGCTTGTAACAAGCGGTGTCTTGAAAAAAATGCCGCCCGAGCCTTATGGTGGCGAGTGGCTGTTCAATAAAAAGGGCAGAGTGTTCAGTACCAGCAAGTTTGCCGACACCCTGCAAACGAACCCGACGCCGTCGGAGTAAAGCTATCGCCAGGAGTCTTTTCTTTGCCACTTGAATTCTATACCGTTCTTGGATTGGCCTTTTTATTCGGTGCCATCATCGGTTCTTTCCTCAACGTCTGCATCTACCGCATTCCGGCAGGGAAGTCGATCATATCACCGCCGTCGTCCTGTCCGAACTGCGGTGCGGGAATTCGCTGGTACCAGAATATTCCGATCCTAAGCTGGCTGCTGCTGGGTGGCCGATGCGCTGCATGCAAAGTCCGGATATCTCCCCGTTACCCGCTGATTGAAGCGCTGAACGGGGTTCTTTTTGTCCTGGTGCTCTGGTACTTCGGGTTCAGTTGGGCGACGCTGATCTACTGGCTGCTGATGTCCGCGCTGGTGGTGATCACCTTTATCGATCTGGACCACCAGATTATTCCGGATGTCATCAGTCTGCCAGGGATCATCGTCGGTTTTGCTACGTCTTTTGCGATCCCCTGGCTGCCCTGGTACGAGTCGCTGATCGGCATTCTGGTCGGCGGTGGCAGCCTCTACCTGGTGGCCTGGCTCTACGAGATGATCGCCAAACGTGAAGGGATGGGGGGCGGGGATATCAAGTTGCTGGCGATGCTCGGCGCTTTTCTCGGCTGGAAGGCCATTTTTCCGGTTATCTTCCTGGCGTCGGTGGTAGGGACCCTGATTGGTGTGCCGCTGATGCTCTTGCAGAAGGGGGACTCGAAGCTGGCATTGCCGTTTGGCCCGTTCCTGGCGTCCGCAGCTGCGGTCTATCTGTTCTGGGGGCCGGCACTGATCGACTGGTATCTGGGTTTCTTCGCGCCGAATGGTGGATAGCGTATGCCACTAAAGGTGTAGACGGATTTTGTTGACAAAAGACCGCACCCCTTCCTATAGTTTATCGGCTTTGCAGCCCCCGCAAGGGGGTTTTTCATTATCATACGAATCAAGGAGAGAGTGATGGCAACAACATACAAGGTTGCAGTTCTGCCCGGTGACGGGATCGGACCGGAGGTCATGGCAGAGGCGGAAAAGGTACTGGATGCCATCGAGGTGAAATATGACGTGAAATTCGCGCGCACTTTCGCCAACGTCGGCGGTATTGCGATTGACAAGGAAGCGAAGGCGCTGCCGGATACGACGGTTGAGATCTGCAGGCAGTCCGACGCAATCCTGTTCGGTTCGGTTGGTGGCCCCAAATGGGAGACGTTGCCCCCCAACGAGCAGCCCGAACGTGGGGCCCTGTTACCGTTAAGGAAGATTTTCGGCCTGTTCTGCAACCTGCGTCCGGCGATCATTTTTCCTGCCCTGACCGGCAACTCGAGCCTCAAGGAAAATATTATCGAGGGCGGTTTCGACATTCTGGTCGTGCGCGAACTGACCGGCGGTATCTACTTTGCCGAACCGAAAGGGATCGAGGGTGAGGGCGCTCAGCGGACCGGTTTCGACACCATGAAGTATAGTGATGCGGAAGTCGAGCGGATCAGCCATGTCGCCTTTGAGGCAGCGCGCAAGCGCGGCAAGAAGGTCACCTCCATCGACAAGGCGAACGTCCTGTCTACCTCGGTTCTGTGGCGCGAGGTGGTGGAGCGTGTCGCCAAACAGTATCCGGATGTCGAGCTGAGTCATATGTATGTGGATAATGCGGCGATGCAGCTCTGTCGCTGGCCGAAACAGTTCGATGTGATGCTCTGCGGCAACATGTTCGGGGACATCATCTCTGACGAGGCCGCGATGCTGACTGGTTCACTCGGCATGCTTCCGTCGGCGTCTCTGGCGGAAGGCAGTTTCGGTATGTACGAACCGTCCGGCGGCAGCGCTCCTGACATCGCCGGCCAGGGGATTGCCAACCCGATCGCCCAGATTCTCTCTGCATCGATGATGCTGCGATACTCCTTCGGCCTGGTCGAGGCGGCAGATGACATCGACAAGGCAGTGGAGGCGGCCCTCAACGACGGACTCCGCACCGGAGATATCTATCAGGGGAGCGCCGCTGAAAGGAAGGTCAATACCGCCGAGATGGGGGACGCGATCGTGGCCCGGATCTGAGCCTGGAGTTGACCCTGCAGGGCTCGAGACGGCAGATAACGAGGCACTGTGTCACCGGTGCAGTTGACTGAAAACGACGGTCTGTTCAGATCAGCAGGGAGCCTTTTGCTCCCTGTTGTCATTGGTGCTATGGAAGCAAACACTCAGCTGAATCAGGGACTTTACCAGCCTGGAGAGAGTCTCCTTCACCTGCTGGATTCGAGGGTGAAGCTGCTCTTGTTGTTGCTGTTGATTGTCAGCCTATTTGCCGCTCCCGGGCCCGTGCGTTTATCGGTTCTGTCCGTGGTCGCTCTTGGTGGCATAGCTGTCTGCCGAATTCCACCTAGGCAAGTCGCAGGCAAACTCTGGTCACTGCGCTGGTTGCTGCTGTTCAGCCTGCTCATCCATCTGTTTTTTACTCCGGGCCTGACTTTGTTCGGCACCCGCTGGCTCTCTTACGATGGTTTGCTGCGTGGTCTGACGCTGGATCTGCAATTAATGCTGGCGGTGGTCTTTTCCTATCTCCTGGCTTTGAGTACCTCTCCGACCGCTTTGTCAGTCGGCCTGGGCCGGCTGCTTGCCCCGCTGGAACCGCTGGGGGTTCCGGTTCGTGAATGCGGCGGCCTGCTGCTGCTGGTTATGCATTTTTTGCCGTTGGTTCATTCTGAGGCGGCGCAGATTCAACAACATGAGCAGAGCTCAGGTTTGCTTGACAGGATTCGGACCCTGGTGTCCATGGTCGGTCCGCTCCTGGTTCGTCTGGTTGACCGAGCGGACGCATTGGCATATGAGATCGTTGAACGGGGTGGCGTTGCTGATGACATCTCGGATGATCGACCCGCTCAACTCAAACCGCTAGACTTGGGAATGCTGATCGGCAGTGTGCCCCTGCTGGTGCTGCTCTGGAAGTTCTGATGTGCCGCGAATAAAGTTGACCATAGAATATGATGGCAGCAATTATGCTGGCTGGCAGGTTCAAGCGAACGGCCTCGGTGTTCAGCAGGTAATAGAGGATGGACTGGCCCAATTGCTCGGTACGCCGGTTCGCCTGCATTCTGCCAGCAGAACCGATGCCGGCGTCCATGCGCGCGGGATGGTCGCTCATTTCGATACGGATGCAAAGATTGCTCTGGGGGCCTATCGCGAGGGGCTGAACAGGTTTTTGCCGCCGGATGTGGCGATTCGTCAGGCTGAGGTTGTTCCTGAGTCTTTCCACAGCCGTTTTTCCAACAGCGGGAAATGGTATCGATATACGATCTGTCTGACGCCGGTGCGGTCGCCCTTAAACAGAAAGAACAGCTGGCACGTCAGGAAGCCAGTCGATGTCCAGCTGATGCGTCAGGCGGCGGAATACTTTGTCGGCTGCCATGATTTCTCCGCGTTTCGCGCCAGCGGTTGTTCTGCCCGGACCACTCGCAAGGAGATCTCCTCCGTCAGGCTGGTCGAACAGGAGCCGCTGTTGCTTGTTGATGTGAAGGGCTCAGGTTTTTTAAGAGGCATGGTCCGAATCATGGTCGGCACCCTGCTGGAGGTCGGGATGGGAAAAAGAGCCCCTGAAGAGGTTGCGGCCCTTCTGGACGGGGGAGATCGTCTGGCGGCAGGGCGAACTGCCCCGGCCCATGGTCTCTGCCTGATGCGTATCGACTACCGGGAAGGCTACAGTCGCCTGGGGACAGAATTGCATGGCGAATTGGTAAAAAGATCTTGACATGGTCCATCCGGTCAGATAACTTTACCGCCTTGTGATCTCCGCAACTGTTAAGCATTTGTATATTTAGAGAGGAACGCGATGAGCACTCAAATCGCTAGTCAGCAAGATATTAAAAGAGAATGGTTTGTTGTTGACCTGAACGAGCAGGTCCTGGGTCGTGCAGCGACCGAAATTGCCCGTATTCTGCGTGGCAAGCATAAGCCGATATATTCACCCAGTGTTGATACGGGTGATTTTGTTGTTGTCGTTAACGCTGACAAGGTCAAGTTGACCGGTAACAAGCTGGCGGACAAAAAATATTATCGTCATTCGGGTTACCCCGGTGGAATCCGTGAAATCAATGCGGAAAAGCTGTTGGACAAAAAGCCCGAAATGCTGATTCAGTCTGCCGTTAAGGGCATGCTTCCTAAAAACAGGCTGGGTCGCAAGATGTTCACCAAGTTGAAAGTTTATTCAGGCAGCGAGCATCCGCATGCTGCTCAGCAGCCCAAAGAGCTGACTGTATAATTCGCTCAGGAGAAGAGTTAGATGGCCGAACAGAAATATTACGCAACCGGTAAAAGAAAAACCTCCATTGCGCGGGTTTACCTAAAGCCCGGGTCTGGTGAAATCACTGTCAACAAGCGTTCTCTTGACGAATTTTTTGGTCGGGAAACGTCCAAGATGATGGTTCATCAGCCGCTTGAGTTGACGGATAACGTTGGTAAGTTTGATATCTATGTCAATGTCTGTGGTGGCGGTGCTTCCGGTCAGGCCGGCGCGATCAAGCATGGAATCACCAAGGCGCTTCTTGAAGCTGACCCCGAATTGCGCGGTGTCCTCAAGAAGGCTGGTTTCATCACCCGCGACAGTCGTATCAAGGAGCGGAAGAAGTACGGTCGCCGTGGCGCACGGCGGAGCTTCCAGTTCTCCAAGCGTTAATTCGATTCGGTTGTTTTTTTCGGATTGTTCAGAAAGGGAAGCCCTCGCAGGCTTCCCTTTTCTTGTTAACAAGGGGGTTGGTTTATGCTGAAAGTTGCTGTCATAGGCGCCAGTGGTTACACCGGGGTTGAGCTGTTGCGGCTGTTGCTCGGTCATCCCCTGGCCGAGGTGGTTTGTGTGACTTCGCGGCAGCATGAGGGAATTCCGATCGCCCAGGTGTTTCCATCCCTGGCCGGTGCTTGTGGTCTGGTTTGTGAGCCGGTTGACGTTCAGGCGATAGCTGACCGTTGTGACGTCGTTTTCACTGCATTGCCCCACAAGACGGCAATGGAAGTGGTTCCGGACTTTCTCAAGGCAGGCTGCCGGGTCATTGATCTCTCCGCCGATTACCGGCTGCGGGATCGTCAGGTCTATGAACAGTGGTATCAGCCGCATACCAGTGGGGAGCTGCTGGGGGAAGCAGTCTATGGACTTCCAGAGCTTTACCGCGAACAGCTCCGGGGAGCGGCTCTGGTTGCCAACCCGGGCTGCTATCCGACCAGCGTTGCGCTCGGCCTTGCTCCCCTGCTGCGGGCAAAGGCAATCCGTCCTTCTTCGCTGGTTATCGACAGCAAATCAGGTGTTTCAGGTGCCGGGCGTTCAGCCAAGCTTGGCAGTCTGTTCACCGAAGTGAGCGAGGGGTTCAAGGCGTATGGTGTCGCATCGCATCGGCATACGCCTGAGATAGAGCAGACCCTGACAGCATTAGCGGGAGAGACCGTCAAGGTTAACTTTACCCCGCACCTGTTGCCGATCAACCGCGGCATCCTGTCGACGATTTATGCTGATCTGACGCAGAAATTAACGACTGAGGAGCTGGTGTGTCTCTATTCCGGGGACTATGCTGAAGAGTATTTCGTCCGGGTTGCTCCGGCGGGTGAGTTGCCGAATGTGGCCAATGTCCGAGGCAGCAATTTTTGTGATATTGGTGTGGTCGGGGACCCCCGGACCGGTCGGGTGATTATCGTTTCAGTGATCGACAATCTTGGCAAGGGTGCTGCCGGCCAGGCCATCCAGAATATGAACATAGTCTTTGGCCTGGAAGAAACAACTGGGCTTGGTGCGCTTGCCGTGTTCCCCTGATTTTCATTGTGCTGGCTTGAGGGCGGCACAACTTTATTGCTCCGCACAAAAAAGGCCGAGAGTTCTTCTCGGCCTTTTTTGTGCGCTTTCTGGGCTCGGTAACGGCATGAAGTGGCGAAATTTGACTTTAGTAAGTATTAACAATATACTCACTGTCGATAAATTGTCTTGACACTAGATATTATTGACATATAATTATGCACAATTTTGATGTTTTCTTAATTACTAGGGCGAGAGTATGGCTCAAAATCGGGTAAAGAAAATCAGAGAGTCCCTGTTGATGAGTAAGGCGGAACTGGCCCGCAAGGCCGGAGTCTCTCCGTTGACTATTACTCGTATAGAGGGGGGGTACCCCTGCCGGATGGAGACAATGCGTAAGATTATTTTAGCGCTGGGACTCAATCTGACTGACAGAGAGAAGGTCTTTCCTGAAGAATGACATGTTTTTCCCCCGTGGGGGAGGAACGTAACCTTATCTGGACTGGGTAAAAAATGTTCGCCTCAAAAAAGGATATCGTTGGTGTCGATATTGGTTCAAGTTCCGTAAAGCTCGTTCGTTTGCGCGAGTCTCGGGGGAACTATCAGCTGGTCAATATCGGTGTGATGCCTCTGGAGCCGGAGGTCATCGTCGACAACATGATTATGGATTCTGCCGCAATCGTTGACGTCGTCAACAGACTGATGGCCGAACAGAAAATCAAGACCAAGCGTGTTGCGACGTCAATTTCGGGACATTCGGTGATCATCCGTAAGATCATGTTGCCGATCATGACCGAAGAGGAACTGGAGGCTTCGATTCAATGGGAAGCGGAGCAGTACATTCCGTTTGATGTGGCCGAGGTCAATATCGACTTTCAGATCCTCGGGCCCGACGAAAAAGACCCGTCGCAGATGAGCGTGATGCTGGTAGCAGCGAAAAAAGACTATGTTGACGATTTCGTCAATGTGTTCAGTGAGGCGGGCCTTGAGCCGGTCGTCATGGATATCGATTGTTTTGCAGTTGAAAACATGTTCGATGTGAACTACGGCTTTGTAGATGACGAGGTGATTGCTCTTGTTGATATGGGCGCCAGCGCGATTAGCGTCAATGTCTTGAAGGGTGAGGTCTCGGTGTTCACAAGGGATATCCAGGCTGGTGGGAACCTGCTCGGTGAAGAGTTGCAGAAACGGTTGGGGATCAGCAGCGAAGAAGCCGAAAGAGCGAAGCTTGGTGGTCGCGACCTGGAGGACGTCGATTCAGATTCAGTCGAAGAGGTACTCAGGGATGCAGTGGAAAACCTGGTGCAGGAGGTGCAGCGTTCCCTCGATTTCTTTTCGGCAACATCAACCGAGGACAAGGTCAGAAAGGTTTACCTGACTGGCGGTGTTTCCGCTTCACCGCTCGTATGCGAAACCCTGGAGAATAGGCTGGGGGTCACGGTAGAGGTGATTGATCCTTTCCGGAACGTGGTGGTCAACGAAAAGGAATTCGATACCGATTATCTGAAGGCGATTGGCCCAATGTGTTCGGTAGCTGTTGGCCTTGCCATGAGGAAGGTGGGTGACAAATGATCAGAATTAACCTGTTACCCGTCAGGGCTGCACAGAAAAAAGAGCGAGTAAGGAGCCAGATCTCGGTTCTGGTTCTGTGTCTGGTCTTTGTCTTTGCTGCCTGTGGGGCTGAATATTTCCGCATGGCCACGAAAATCGAAGACAAAAAAGCGGAAGTTCAAGCTGTAGAAGCAGAAATAAAGCAGTTGCAGAAAAAGATCGGAGAGGTCTCACGTTATAAGAAGCTGCAGGCTGATCTGAAGAAGAAGCTCGATATCCTGCAGGTCCTCAAAGAGGACAGAAGCGGTCCTGTCCACTTGCTTAACGAGCTCAGTCTTGCCCTGCCGGAGAAACTCTGGGTTGTCGACTACTCCGTGTCTGGGAATCAGGTGACTATCAAAGGGGTCTGTTTTTCCGAGAAGATCGTCGCTGACTTCATGCGCAATCTTGAAGCGTCCCCCTACTATCGAGGGGTTGAACTCGGCGTGACCGAGCAGTCAACTGTTAATGACGTGAAGCTACAGAAATTTACGCTGACCTGTCAGACGGAAAAGCCGGTTAAACAATAAGGGGCGGGTGTCTTTATGGATCCACGGGTTGAAAAAGTACTGAAATTACCTCTCTATCAGCGGATCTTGATCGTGCTGGTACTGATGGTTCTGCTGGCTGCAGGGTTTTATTACCTGTTTTATCAGGCCCAGCTTGAAGAATATGCCAAACAGGAAAAAATGCTGGAAACGGTCACCGCCAAACTGGTTGAGAATCGGCGCATTGCCGCCAATCTGCCTAAATTCAAGGCCGAATATGAGAATCTGAAGCTGCAACTCGACCAGGCTCTGACGGAACTGCCTGATAAGAAGGAAATCCCAGCGCTGTTGACCAGTATCGGTGACCTGGCCCGCCAGCAAGGTTTGGATGTGTTACTCTTCAAACCGGCCACAGAGGTCACCAAGGGTTTTTACGCGGAAGTCCCGGTCGACCTGAAATTGACAGGGGCCTACCACGATGTCGCCATGTTCTTCGACGCTGTCGGGAATTTGCCGCGAATTGTCAATATCGGTGGCTTGAAAATGGGGAAAGCGAAAGAGGTGGATGACCGTACTTCTCTGTCTGTCGATTGCCGCGCAACCACGTTCAGGTTTTTAGAATCGGCTGATGAAAGTGGCGGAAAGGGAAAGAAATAAAATGATGCGCATACGTTTATTTAGCTCTCTCTGGATTGTCAGCGCTGTGATCCTGACGCTCTCTTTGACGGTAGGCTGTTCTGAGGAACCTGCCAGCAAGCCTGTCGCCAAGGCCGCTAAAAAAGCGAAGCCGCAAATCACCCCTTCCGAGGTCGAACAAGTCAGCGAGCCCGAGGAAGATGCACCGAAAAAATTTGTCTACAGCCCTACCGGGCGGCGAGATCCCTTTGAACCGTTGATCAAGAAGGGGGAAAAGAAAAGAACTTCTACTGAACCGCTTACGCCGCTGCAACGATTTGATCTTGGACAATTCAGGCTGCAGGCTGTCCTGATTGGAAAAGGTGCACCACGCGCTATGGTCAGTGCCCCCGATGGAAAGACCTACATCCTGTCACCAGGAATAAAGATCGGGAAGAGGGAAGGTGTTGTGACTGGGATTAACCGAGAATCAGTTCAGGTTGAAGAGGTCCATTACGATTTGACTGGTGCGGTGACGCGCAAGCAGGCAACGATCGACCTGCCTGAACAAAAATCATTTTAGTTCGTACTACTTGCGAAAAATAGATTAGGGGAAATGTTATGAAATTAGTGGCCTGGGTAACTTCTTGTACGATATTGCTGACTTTGCTGGCAATAGCTCCGGTCTTTGCCGAGACCTCGGTGAATAGCCTGAAAGAAGTATCTGTGCAGACCGAAGGCGATCGATCTGTCGTTCATATTGTGACGGATCAGTCGGTCGGTTATCGTTATACGGTTTACGATTCAAATGACCCGATCCGGGTCGTGGTTGATTTCCCTCGCATGAATCTTGGCGACCTGCAATCACCGATAAAGGTTGAACAGGCCCCGCTGCAGGAAATAAGACTGTCGACTTTCGACCTGTCGTTGGGAACCCTGGCGCGGGTTGAGATGCTGTTGGATAAAGACTCTGAATATCGGGTGAATTTTGCCGGTAACGATATGCAGATCTCTTTTGCCGCTGATTCCGCAGCAAAGATCGCTACGAAAACGAGTAGTGTGCCTGCACCGGCTGCGGTTCAGGAGGCTGCGGTTCAGGAGGCTGCGGTTCAGGAGGCTGCGGTTCAGGAGGCTGCGGTTCAGGAG
>JAVVDY010000013.1:0-10124 GCA_032251255.1 Desulfuromonadales bacterium | reverse complement strand
TGCGGTTCAGGAGACTGCGGTTCAGGAGACTGCGGTTCAGGAGACTGCGGTTCAGGAGACTGCGGTTCAGAATCCGGTATCGGTTACTGTCGATGATGGCCGTGTATCGCTTCACGCGGCAGGAGGCATAGCAAAGGTTCAGTACTTTACTCTGGCAACCCCGAACAGGCTCGTCGTTGATCTATACGGAGTGACACCTGGGGCAGTAAGGTCATATCCCCTGGGCGCAGGATTCGATCGGATGCGTGTTGGTCCTTATGTCGACAAAACCCGTTATGTCTTTGACGTATCTGGGGCATCCTTCCCGCAATTTGCGGTCAGAGATCAGGACGACAAGGTGACAATCAGCTGGTCTGCATCCCCCCAAAAGGTTGCACAACAGAAGCTTGAAACGACAACTGCGTCCGTCAACGTAAATAGTATTGATTTTCTCAAAGAAGGATCGTTGTCCAAACTGGTGATTGAGCTTGACGGACCGGTGACGCCGCGAACAATAGCTGCCGCTGGTGACAAGGTTCAGTTTGCTCTGCCGGATACGACCATTCCTCGCTCACTCCGCCGCGTGTTTGATGCGCTGGCCTTTCCCAGCGCGATCCATTCCGCGACTCCCTACCTGGTTGCTGTCGGGGAGAGTACGGAGGTGCGTTTCTCTGTGCAGTTGAAGGGTGACGTGGAGTCCACGCTGGCCGCGACGGGCAACAACGTGGTGTTGACGGTTCAAGATGGCCCTTATGCCGAAAAACAACCGATGGACGGAGAAGTCGTTTTGGTCCCGGTTGCCAGTGGGATGGGGAGTTCGACTGCTGACGTAACGCCGGTGATGGTGACTGCTCAGGCTCAATCTTCCCCGACTGCTGCACAGGCTGAAGCCAAATTCCCTGTGACGGTTCTTGATGGAAGCAAAGAAGCGAAGGTTTATACCGGGGAGACAATCTCACTGGTGTTTGACAATGCCAACGTAAAAAATATCCTGCAGCTGATTGCTGAAGTCAGTGACCAGAATATTATCGCTTCCGACGAAGTAAAAGGGAACGTGACCCTGAGGCTGATCGATGTGCCGTGGGATCAGGCGTTGGCCCTTGTCCTGGATATCACCGGTCTTGGAATGGTTCAGGAAGGGAATGTTGTACGGGTCCTGCCAAAAGAAACGCTAAGGGCAATGAAAAATGCCGAACTGACCGCTGCGACGACGGCTGAAAAACTGGAGCCGCTTGAAACCGAGATTGTTCCGGTGAATTACGCTGACCTCGGTAGCGTATCCGGCCCAGCCCAGGACCTTCTGAGCGATCGCGGTAAAATCACCAACGATCAGCGCAATAAGGCACTGGTTATTACCGATGTGCCTGCTCGTATCGAAAAAATCAAGGAACTAGTCCAGTTGCTTGACACACCAGAACGACAGGTGATGATTGAAGCGCGCATCGTAGAAGTCAATTCAAGCTACAGTCAGGACCTCGGGGTCAACTGGGGACTCTCTGATGAGAACGACCGTTCCGGCGGACAGTCAGATCGGACTCTGGATGCCGGCGCGGGCGGCTCTTTCCTGATTGGTTTGCCCGCTGCCGGTGGGGTGGCCACAACTCCTGGTCTGGGTGTCGGGATGACCTTCGGTGATGTGCTGGTAGATAACACCGTCCTGAGCATGCGCATCAGTGCACTTGAGGCAGCCGGCAATGCCAAGGTTGTTTCAACTCCGCGGGTGACAACATTGAATGGAGAGACAGCGCTGATCAGTCAGGGGACGACCATCCCGTATCAGTCTTCAGGCGACGATGGGCTGCCGAAAACGGAATTTGTCAATGCCGAGTTGAAACTTGAAGTCACCCCGGTCATAAACCCGGATGGCAGCGTCATCCTTGAGATCCTGGCAACCAATGATTCTCCTTCGCTGACCGGTGGTACCTCGGATGCGCCCCAAATCGACACGAAAAAGGCAGAAACCAAGGTGATGGTCATGGATGGTCATACGACTGTCATCGGTGGAATCTTTGTTGAAAATGATTCCCAGAGTAATTCCGGGGTTCCATTGCTGAAAGAGATACCGATTCTGGGGAATCTTTTTAAATCGCGAGCAAAAGCCAATACCAAGGCTGAGTTGATGATCTTCATCACCCCCAGGATACTCCAGGGGAAATGATACTTTTCCCAAATGGGCAGGCTTCCCTGCCCATTTTTTTTCAAATCCGTAGCAGCTTCTGTTGCGGGCAATGTTAGCGGCAGAGACAGGGTCATGGGGAAATCATCCGATATCGTCAAGGTCGGACTGGGAAGTCGTAGTTATGACATCCTGTTGGGGGCAGGAAATCTTTCCGCTCTGCATGATGAACTTACATCCATAGATTTTTCAGAAAAAATAGCCGTTATCAGCAATCCTGATATCGCTTCTCTCTATGCCGACAAGGTCTGCGGGAATCTCGCTGAGGTTGGCAGGGATGTCAGGTTGATCACTGTCCCCGAGGGGGAAGAATATAAAAATCTAGCAACGCTCAACCTGATTTATGACGAACTCATAGGGCAGGGGTTTGACCGCAGTTGCGGCCTGATCGCTCTCGGGGGGGGCGTGATCGGTGACACCGTCGGTTTTGCTGCTGCTACGTTTCTGCGCGGCGTGCCATTTGTGCAGATCCCGACGACCCTGCTGGCCCAGGTTGACAGTTCGGTTGGCGGCAAGACTGCCGTCAACCATCCACTTGGCAAAAACCTGATAGGAGCTTTTTATCAGCCCCGGCTGGTACTTATCGATATTGAAACGCTGTCGACTCTCGATCCTCGGGAGATGGTGTCCGGCCTGGCCGAAGTTGTGAAATATGGGGTGATCAAAGATCCTGATTTTTTCCTCTGGCTTGAGGAGCATGCCGAAGAGCTGCTCTCGTTAGACCGGGACTGCCTTATTCATGCGATCAGGACATCTTGTCAAATCAAGTCCGATATTGTAGAAATCGATGAGACGGAAAATTCGATCCGGGCTCTGCTCAATTATGGACACACATTCGGTCATGCGATAGAATCCCTGGCCGGATATGGTCAGTGGAGACATGGGGAAGCGGTCGCAGTCGGGATGGTGATTGCGGCGCGGATTTCCGCAGCGCTGGGCTTCTGCAGCGAGCCCGATGTTGAGCGTATTGTTCACTTGCTTGAACGGTTTAACCTTCCAACGCAACCTCCGCCGTATTCACTGGCTGACTATGTTGAGTCGATGAAGCGAGATAAAAAAGTGAGCGGAGGGACTCTGATGATGGTGCTGAATACTGGAATCGGTTCTGCCCGGCTCGAGAAAATTTCTGATATTGAGGCCGAGTTTATCCCGTTTGTCGAAAAAGGGAGACCCCGATGATTGAAGAGACGTCCGAGGCGGCACTGTTCAGTAAGATTGCGGCGTTTACGGAAATTCTCAGCAAAGACCCTTTGTCGACAATTTTTGTGACTCTCGCTGAATCTTATCGGAAAATTGGTCACCTTGATGATGCTCTGCGGATAGTCGAACGCGGACTTGAGGTTCACCCGGATTTCAGTCCGGCACATGTCGTAAGGGCTCGCGTGCTCTGTCAGATCGCTGACTACGCCGGGTCTGAAGCTGCATTCACCAGGGCACTTGAACTTGATGAGGGCAGTCTTGCCGCACTTGTTGGTTATGCCCGCCTCGCGATACTGAACGGGCAGGAAGAGAAGGCCCGGAACCTGCTGCTGAAGGCCCGCGGTTTTAGTCCTGCCGATCCGGTCATCAACAAACTGCTGAACACCCTTCCCCGGCCTGTCGAAGATGAAGTCGAGCCAGTGCCCGAACCGGAGCAGGCCAGCCGGTTTACTGCTCCGTTGATCTCTGAGACCCTGGCGGATCTCTATCTGAAGCAGGGCTTGCCGGAGAAGGCTCTGGAAATCCTGCGGGAACTGCTGCGTAACGATCCGGATAATCTTAAGTTGCGACGCCTGATTCGAGATGCCGAAGAGGCATCTCTGGCGCACCGACCGCCTGTGACGCCGTTGCCCGTCAGGGATGAGGGAACTCCTGATCTTGTGGTTGATGCAGAAACAGCGAAAGAGGAAGGTATCGCTGTGGAGCGTCCCGAATTCAGCGATGCCCCGCTTATCGAAGAGAGAGAGTCCGCAACCGCGCATCCGCCCGGGGAAGAGATGACGGCTGACGCGGTTAGTGTGAAGGAGCAGGTTGCCCGGCAACCACTGGATGTTTTTAACCAGTGGCTGAAGAATATTGATAAAGGGAGAGCCAATGTTTAAGGAAATTTTGCAGACGATTGTGACCCAGACACCGGGATCGGTCGGTGCCGTGTTGATGGGATATGATGGGATTGCGATTGAGCAATATGTCAATGAAGGGGATAATGTCGATCTGCAGCTGGTTGCAATAGAATATTCGAATGTCGTCAAGGAAATCCGCAAAACGGCAGAAATTCTCGGCACCGGTGATTTACAGGAGGTCTCGGTAAAAACCGGCCGGTACTTTGTGATCATTCATGCCTTGACTGCCGATTACTTTGTCGCCCTGACCCTGACCCGGGAGGGCAACTTCGGGAAGGGACGGTATCTGCTGATGCGGGATGCTCCCCGACTGCGTGACGCTCTGGCATGAACATGAAATTTCTGGTACTGAATGGTCCAAACCTGAATCTGCTTGGAAAACGTGAACCAGATATTTATGGCTGTGAAACGCTAGCACAGATCATGCAGCGGCTGACCGAAATGGCCGCGCTGCAGAACATTTCCCTGGAGACCTTTCAATCGAATCATGAAGGGGAATTGATCGACCGGATTCATCAGGCCTCAGATGAGACGGTGAATGGGTTGATCTTCAATCCCGGAGCATATACCCACACCAGCGTTGCACTTCGCGATGCCATCGCCGGGGTTGCCCTGCCGACCGTGGAAGTTCACCTTTCCAATGTCCATGCCCGCGAAGATTTCCGCCACAAATCCCTGATTGCGCCCGTTTCGACAGGGCAGATCTGTGGTTTCGGCGCTCTGGGTTATGAGCTCGCCTTGACAGCGTTGATCGCCTATTGCCGAAAGGAACAGCCAGCAACGTGAAACCTGCACGAAGAAAACATATGGAAAAGTTATTAACGGAGGCGGAAGTTGATGCCTTCGTTTTCTTTGACCTGGCCAATATTCGTTATCTGGCTGATTTTACAGGAACCGACGGGGTGCTTGTGGTGAACCGTGAGGGCGCCACTTTTCTGACTGATTCAAGGTATCAGACTCAGGCTCGTCAACAGGTTTCGGCAGAGTCGGTCATCTGTTATCAGAAAAAACTGGATGGCCTGGTTGCTGAGCTGCAAAGGCTCGGGGTGCATCGAGTCGGTTTTGAATCGGAAAGCCTGACGGTGGCAACCTGGGAGGAACTGCAAAATAAAACCGCTGGAAAGATCGATTGGGTTGGCATCGCCAAGCCGATTCGCTCCCTGCGGTCGATCAAGGACCGGGAAGAAATTGCCGCGCTTGAACATGCGGCCCTGCTCAACCAAAAGGCATTCGATGAGATCATCCCTCTGCTGAAGCCAGGCACTACGGAAAGAGAGATCGCCCTGGCTCTGGAGTTTGCTCTCAAGACGCTTGGCGGTGAGGAGAAGGCTTTTGATTTTATTGTCGCCTCCGGTGAGCGTGGAGCGATGCCTCACGGTCTGGCATCGGACAAACCCCTGAATAGCGGCGAGCTGGTGACGATCGATTTCGGTACCCGGGTTGCAGGGTATCACTCGGACGAGACCGTGACTGTGGCTATCGGAGCGGTGGAGCAAAAACTGCGGGATATTTATGATACAGTACTAGCTGCGCACGATCTGGCCCTGGCTGCGGTCAAACCCGGAATCGGAATCCTTGAACTCGACGCGGTTGCCAGAGAATACATTACCGGCAAGGGCTACGGGGACTTTTTCGGCCATGGCCTCGGCCATGGCCTCGGTTTGAAAGTACATGAATTCCCGGCTTTGTCTCCGACCTCGGGAGGAGACATGGAAGAGGGGATGGTTGTCACCATTGAGCCCGGGATCTACATGCCAAAGATCGGCGGGGCGAGAATCGAGGATACCGTTGTGGTGACCGCTGAGGGTTGCCGTTGCCTCACCCGGATCGCGAAAAAATTTCAGCAGTTCCCTGCTTGACAAAATTTCTTACCCATAGAATAGTCTACGATTCTGCGACTGCAATTACAGTCCGGCACAACAAAGCACTCAGGAGGAAAATTATAATGGAACTTAAAGATCTGAAAAGTTTGATCAAACTGGTGACCGACACCGATATTACCGAATTCAAGATGGAAGACAAGGATGAGAAAATTTTTATCCGGCGGGGTCAGGAGAAAGAGATTATCCAGGTTTCTGCACCAGTCCAGACACATATGATGCCCGCGGCTCCAGCACCAGCTGTTGCCCCGGCAACAGCACCCGCTGCGGCAGCCGCGCCAGCCGCCGAAGCTGCAGTTGAAGACGATCGCTATGAAAAAATTATTTCTCCGATTGTCGGTACCGTTTATCACAAGCCCTCTCCCGACGCTGAACCGTTTGTCAAGGTCGGCAGCATTGTCGAACCGGGCCAGCCGCTCTGTCTGGTAGAAGCAATGAAGTTGTTCAACGAGATCGAAGCTGAATTCAAATGCAAGATAGTGGAAATTCTCAAGGCTGATGCAACTCCGGTTGAATACGGCGAAGCCCTGTTCCTCGTCGAGCGTGTTTGATCCCGACCTCAATGTGAACCGCTAGGACCGGTGGTTATAAAGCCGGACGTTCGGAGTTATTGACCTATGTTTCATAAAATACTGATCGCCAACCGCGGGGAAATTGCCTTGCGGATCGTCCGCGCCTGCAAGGAAATGGGTATCAAGACGGTGGCAGTTTATTCGGATGTGGACAGCGAGGCGCTGCATGTCAGCCTGGCCGATGAGAGCATCTGCATCGGGCCCGCGACCAGTGCGCTCAGCTACCTGAACATGAAGGCGATTATCAGCGCGGCGGAAGTCGCGGATGCAGACGCCATTCACCCTGGCTATGGCTTCCTCTCTGAAAATGCCGAATTTGCGGAAGTCTGCCAGCAGTGTGGAATCACCTTTATCGGCCCTTCCGCCGATAGTATGCGCCTGATGGGCGACAAGATTTCAGCGCGGCAGACTGTAACCGCTGCAGGCGTGCCTATCCTGCCGGGGACCAATGAAAGTGTCGAGACCACTGAAGAGGCATTGAAAATTGCCGGCGCGATCGGTTATCCGGTGATTATCAAGGCATCAGCGGGGGGCGGCGGCCGCGGGATGAAGATTGTCCATTCCCCGGCATCGCTGCCCAACGCTCTGGCGACGGCCAGAACAGAAGCCCAGGCCGGTTTCGGCAAGGCGGATGTTTATATCGAAAAGTTCTGCGAGCATCCCCGCCACGTGGAGATCCAGGTGCTCGGAGACAAGCACGGCAACGTCATCCACCTCGGCGAGCGAGACTGTTCGATCCAGCGCCGCCACCAGAAGTTGATTGAAGAGGCTCCCTGTCCGGTACTGACCACTGCTCAGCGGAAAAAGATGGGGGAGTGTGCTGTCGCGGCGGCCAAGGCGGTCGGCTATTCCAGCGCCGGAACCGTTGAGTACCTTCTCGACACCGATGGCAGCTTCTACTTCATGGAGATGAACACCCGGGTCCAGGTGGAACATCCGGTTACCGAGATGGTTACCGGTGTCGATATCATCAAGGAGCAGATCCGTGCTGCGGCAGGGGAACCGCTGAGCTATAAGCAGTCTGACATCAAGATCAACGGTCATGCCATAGAGTGCCGGATCAATGCAGAGGATCCGGAAAAGTTCACCCCGTTTCCGGGCAAAATTACCGGCTACCATACGCCCGGCGGGATGGGGGTGCGGGTCGAGAGTGCCATGTATGATCAGTACACGGTCCTGCCGCACTACGACTCGATGATCGGCAAGCTGATTGTCCATGCGAATACCCGCGAGGAAGCGATCAAGCGGATGGCCAGCGCCCTGGATGAGTACATCATTGAAGGGATCAAAACCACGATCCCGTTCCATCAGAAGATGATGGCAAACAAGGATTTTGCCGATGGCAATATCGATACCAATTTCCTTGAACGGGTTAAAATCTAGACTCGTCGCAGGGTGTCTGCATGGCTGAATCGCTCTGGCGCAGGATTGTTTCCGGGCCGATGACCGGTGCAGAGAATATGGCCCTCGACGAGGCGCTGTTTCGGTCGGTACAGGCGGGGAATTCCCCGCCTGTTCTGCGTTTGTATCGCTGGCACCCGGCAACGGTCACCTTGGGTTACGGACAACGGGGTGACCGGCAGGTCAATATGAGTGCCTGCCGAAGGCTGGGGATAGACGTGGTACGACGTTTGACTGGCGGGCGTGCCGTGCTTCATGCCGCAGAGCTGACCTATGCGGTGATCGCACCTGAAACAGGACTTTTCAACGCCAATATTCTGGATAATTATCGGCAGATAGCAGCGGTCCTGCAACACTGCCTGCAGCAGCTGGGACTCGAAGTGGAAATGATTTCCGGCCGTCATGAAAGCCAGGGAACTTCGGCTGCCGAGCAGAGTGCCTGCTTCACCGCTCCCTCCTATTTTGAACTGGCCTGCAACGGACGGAAAATCTGTGGCAGCGCCCAGAAGAGGGACGCAGGCTGTTTCCTGCAGCATGGCTCGCTGCCGGTTGATCTTGATCCGGTCATGCTTTTTGCCACCCTGAACTGTGAAAGCGAGCTTGATGCCGAAGCAGGAGGGCGTTCACTGGCCAGACATGTCGGCTGGATTAACCGCTGGCTCGAGCATCAGGTAAACGTCGAGCAGGTTGAAGAACAGTTTATCGGCTCTTTCGAGCACATTTTCCCTGGGTGTTTCATCGACGATCAGCCTACTCCACTGGAGATTGCACAGGCTAGAGAACTAGTTCAGATCAAATACGCAAATCCGGCATGGACCATGAAAGGGATTGCGGATTCATGAAAGAAAACAGACCATTTACCGTCGGACATATTCCCTACCTCAACTGTGTTCCATTTTTTCACTATCTCAGTGAGTACGGGTTTTCCGGGACTTTGATTTCCGGCGTTCCATCCGCCCTGAACCGAATGCTGCAGCGGTCCGAACTTGACGTCAGTCCGTCCTCGTCCTTCGAATATGCCAGGAACTGGCGCGATTACCTGTTGCTCCCCGGCCATTCGATTTCCTCTGCCGGTCCCGTGGAGAGTGTCCTGTTGTTCAGTCCGCTCCCTCTTTCGGACCTTGCGGAAGAAACCATCTCCATTACCGGTGACTCTGCAACCTCGATTAACCTGCTGCGAATTCTGCTGCGAGAGTTCGTCGGCCTGGACCAGGTCATTGACGAGGTTCCAGACAGTCCGGTGGAGACGCTGATAAAAAAAGGGAAACCCGCTCTCCTGATCGGAGATCGGGCTTTACAGATGGCCTGTAACCGACCGCACAGCATGCACCGCTTCGACCTGGGACAACTCTGGTATGAGTACACGGGACTGCCGTTTGTGTTCGCCCTATGGATAGCTCGCCGTGATTCCGTAAGAGCATATGGAGAAGAGCTTTCGACCCTTTGCAGGCAGCTTGATTTGTCACGTAGCCGCTTCCTTGCTGAAGTCGATTCGCTGGCGGAAATTCTTTGCCCTGAGAGCTGTCTGACAGAGCAGGGGAAGGCTGCCTACTGGCGCAACATCGACTACGGTCTTGACGAGAAGCATCTGGCTGGATTGCGCCTGTTCTTCGATCTCTGCCTGAAATATCATTTACTGGATGACCCCGCACAGATTGAATTTTTTCATCCCCGGGAAAATTGATAAATGGATACGCTTTGCGGTTGACAGAGAGGAACGATTCACTAAGATAGAAAATCTTATGCCCGGGTGGCGGAACTGGTAGACGCAAGGGACTTAAAATCCCTCGGCAGTAATGCTGTACGAGTTCGATTCTCGTCCCGGGTACCATAATAAAAACGGATAGTTAGCTAAATTGCTGGCTGTCCGTTTTTGTTTTTATGAATTAAGCAATTATTTGATTTGCAGATTTTTTTTCTCATGAATCCATAGTTGTTACTGCAAATGTAGCACTCAAATCGTAAGCTTCCCCGGTAGGTTGACATGTCAAAAGTAGAGTTTTCTGGCACAATA
>JAVVDY010000012.1:0-118017 GCA_032251255.1 Desulfuromonadales bacterium | reverse complement strand
AATTTCTGTTGAGTTGGAAAACTTGTAAAAGATGTTCAAACCCCTGCCCCTGCGGATTTCTCGGCGACCCCCTGCACCAATGCCGCTGCACACCGCCGATGGTCCAGCGCTACCGCAGCCGCCTGTCAGGACCGCTGCTCGACCGCATCGACCTGCACGTCGAAGTCCCCCGGGTTCCCCACAAGGACCTGGCCGATCCGGAACCGACCGAAACCAGTGCGCAGATCCGCAGCCGGGTGAACCGGGCTCGCCTGATCCAGCGCGAACGCATGCAAGCCTTCGGCCTGCATGCCAACTCCCAGATGCAGGCCCGCCATATTCACAGGTTCTGCCAGCTGGACCCCGGGGGCAAGAAGCTGCTGGAACAGGTCACTGACCGGCTGGGCCTGTCGGCTCGCAGCTATACCCGTATTCTCAAGCTGGCCCGGACCATAGCGGACCTCGCCGACAGTCGTTCGATTCAAACCCTCCACCTCGCTGAAGCGATTCAATACCGCAGCCTCGATCGGAAAACCTGAATCTATCACGGCAACCCGTGAGCCGGGCAGTATCCATGCTAGAATAAGAAGATCCTGGCAATCATGCCGCTGAGAACCTTTCGGGAGCCTATGTCCCTGCCAGCAGTCTCGCCCTTTTCTGTCGCCAATGTCCGGCTGTTCATTACCTTTCGGGTGCTGTTCAACGCCCGCTTTTACTATCCGATATTCTCCATCCTGTTTCTCGACTTCGGCCTGACTCTCCCGCAGTTCGCGGTCCTGAACGCAGTCTGGGCAGCAACCATTGTCCTTTGTGAAGTGCCGTCCGGCGCTCTCGCCGACACCATCGGTCGACGCAACCTGCTGGTTTTTGCCGGGCTGCTGATGGTGGTAGAAATCGCCCTCTGGGCATTTGTCCCGCGCGGCAATCCGACCCTGCTGTTCTGGGTTTTTGTCCTTAACCGGATTTTGAGTGGCATGGCCGAAGCTGCGGCAAGTGGTGCTGACGAGGCCCTCGCCTATGACAGCTTGAAACGGGAAGGGGATATCAGCGACTGGGGACGGGTTCTCGAGCGACAGATCCAGTTTCAGTCGGCCGGCTTCGTCATCGCCATGACCCTGGGTGGGGTTCTCTACGACCCGATCCTGCTGCAGAAAATAACCACCGCAATTGGCATGGACCTGCAGGTGACCCGTGAAACAACGCTACGCATCCCGATTTATCTGACCCTGGTCACCGCAGGATTGACTCTTTTGACGACTGTGCTGATGCGGGAAGATCGTCAGCTCCGGCACTCCGACTCCTATGACCAGGCGAAAAATGCGCTTCGCCTCACACTGCAGGCCGGCCGCTGGATTTTTCGCACCCCGTTTGTGCTCTGCGTGATTCTTGCCGGCCTGCTCTTCGACAGCATCATCCGCATGCTGCTCACCATGGCCAGCCAGTACTATCGACTGATCGATGTTCCTGAAGCCTGGTTCGGAGTGCTCGGCTCGGGCCTGGCACTGCTCGGATTCGTTGTGCCGAGCGTGGCCAGGCGACTGAGCAGCCACCACAGCCCGTCGTTCAACCTGGCCGTGGTCTCATTGCTGGCCATTTCAGGAATGATCGGCATGTCTTTTTTCTGGTCGGTCTGGGGAATTCTCCCCGCCCTGCTATTGTTCGGCAACATGTATTTCATCGGTTTTTTCGTCAGTCATTACCTCAACCGTGCCGCTGAATCCGAGCAACGCGCAACGGTGCTCAGCTTCAAGGGACTGTTCTTCAATCTGGGGTATGGCCTGATCGGGCTCCTCTATTCCGTATTGCTGGCGGTCTTACGCAACCGAGCTCTGCAGCAGCGCCCCCAGCTTGCCGACGAACCACTAAAAAACCAGGTGTTCGTCGATTCCATGATCTGGTTTCCAGGCAGTTTCACTCTGCTGTTTCTGGCCCTGCTGTTATTTTCTCTATGGCTGCTGCGCGACAGCAACGAACATCGCCGGGTCGAGCGCCCAGAAACTCCAAGCAAACGAAATCAGCTATAATGATTCATTTGCTGAAGACCCCCTCCGATGTTTTCGAAGAACCGAGAAATGACTCCTTCTGCGACGGTTCGCCACACAGCCCCATTGACGGCCAGCCCGGATCGTTATAAAGTCAATATTCATATATCTGAATTTTTACCAGAGGACCCTATGTCTCTTCCATTTCTTACCGACCGCAGCCTGTTTGATCAGCTCCCCCAGGCCGGCCTGATCCTTGACCTGGACGGGATTGTCCTGGCCGCAAACGCACGTGCCTGCTCATTGCTGAACAGGGACGAAGAGCAGCTTATCGGTCTTCCCTGCAGCGAAGTCACCGGTTTTTCGATCTGTGATGAATCCTGTCCGCTGGATGAAGTGGTCACCTCCTGGTCCGGCGCCCGGACACTTCAGACCGAAGGATCCATCAACGAGCTCCCCCTGCTCGTTGAACTGACCCCGCTGCAGGACAGCAACGGGCAATGCGTTGCCGTGCTTGAGAGCTTCCGTGAAGCCCCCTTGATCAAGGACCTGTCGACCCAGCTGCAGAGCAAGCAGGAGATGCTGCTTGCGGAGATGGAACGGTCCCGGGCACTGGTGAATTCCATTGCGGACGGCATCTATACGATCAATCCCGAAATGCGCATTACCAGCTTCTCCCGGAGTCTGGAAAAAATGACCGGATACCGGGAAGAAGATGTTTTGGGCCGCTACTGCCGTGAAATCTTCCAAACCAACGTCTGTGAAACCGACTGCCCCCTGCGCTGGACTCTCAACCATCAGAAACCGGTCCAGAACTGCACAGCCACCCTGATGAGCAAAAAGGGCGATCCGATCCAGGCGTTCATCTCGTCCGATCTGCTGCGCGATGCTGAGGGGAATATCAACGGCTGTGTCGGCATCATTCGTGACCGTAGCGAGATCGAAAAGCTCAAGGCCCAGCTCGGCAACGTCCACTCGTTTGGAGAATTTGTCGGCAAAAGCAAAAAAATGCTGGAAATATTCGAGCAGGTCAGCACCGTCTCCGCAACGGATTCAACCGTGCTGATCCAGGGAGAAAGCGGAACAGGCAAGGAACTTATCGCCCGGGCTATCCACTACCGTTCAGATCGAAAGAAGGGCCCTTTTGTCAGGGTCAACTGCGCCTCCCTCACCGAAAGCCTGCTGGAAAGCGAATTGTTCGGTCATGACAAGGGCGCCTTTACCGGAGCCATCAAAGACCGCCCGGGCCGCTTTGAACTTGCCGATGGCGGCACCCTGTTTCTTGATGAGATCGGCGACACCTCGGTCGCGCTCCAGGCGAAACTGCTCAGGGTCCTACAGGAAAAGGAATTTGAACGGGTCGGGGGCATCCAGACGATCAAAACCGATGTCCGGGTGATTGCCGCGACCAACAAAAACCTGCTTCACGAAGTTCAGGGTCATCGCTTCCGCGAAGACCTCTACTACCGGCTCTGTGTCGTGCCGATCCACCTGCCCCCCTTGCGCCAGCGGAAAGAAGACATCCCGCTGCTCACAGAAACCTTCATCCAGAAATTCAACGCCCACGGCGAACGAATCCAGGAAATTTCAAGCCGTGCCATGTCACTGCTGATGACCCACGACTGGCCCGGTAATGTCCGCGAACTGGAAAATGCTATCGAACATGCCTATGTCACCAGCACCACAGGACGTATTGAGCGGCGCTTTCTACCGGCATCGCTCAGAGACCTCCTGCCTGCGACTGATGAAAGCAGCGGGCACGGGGAACCTGGAGAGGAAAACGAAATAATCCGCGCACTGAAGCAGCACCGGTGGAACAAAAGAGATACTGCGGCCGCCCTTGGCATCAGCAGAACAACCCTATGGCGGCGCATGAAGTTGCTGGGACTCACAGAATAAAATCACCTGGACATCCATCCGAGAGCTCAAAATAAATCGAAGTCACTGGCTGGCAAGCCCAAGAAGGACATGCACGTGAAACGAAATGTTGCGAGAAACATTTCGTTTCACGTGCGCCTGAAGAGCACTTTTGTCAGAAAATACCAGAGCTGCTGGGCTCTTAGGCGATTAACAGAACTCCTTGTGTAACAATTCGTTTCATGGCAAGATATGCAACAAAAATGGTCGTCTAGTCATTTCAACCAGTTAGCGCCCAGAACAAACTGGCACACATTTTGATTGACATATTCATATCTTTAAATATATTTATACCGCAATAACCTTGGATAGAATTTCTTAATTTGCTTGCACTAACACAAAAAAAGTGCTATTAACCCCCTGACCGGATCAAGATCTCAACTATTAATCTTGATGTCGCTCAAGACAACAGAGTCTCGCGACACCGCGAGCGAGCAAGGAGAAAATCATGAAACTGCACAAACTGTTAGCTATTGCCCTGATCCTGACCTTTGTTGCAACATCTGCCCTGGCGATCGAAGGCGGCAACTCCCGCAAAGGCAAGTACCTGTTCAAGAAGAGCTGCAAAGCCTGCCACAGTGAAGGTGCCGAGGGTGGCAACGTCACCCCGCTGTCCAAGACCATGTCCCAGTGGGACCGCATGTTCAATAAAGCCAAGCACGACCCGAAGGCATGGGAAGGGCTTTCAGAAAAAGACCTGCTCGACATCAACCAGTTCCTGTATGACCACGCTTCGGATTCCGATCAGCCCGAAACCTGCGGTTAATCGAAAGCGTTTACCCTTTTCTAGGAGGCAAGTTAATGCGTAATCTTTTCATTCTGCTGCTGGCCGGACTGCTGCTCGTCCCGGCGACTGCCATGGCGGCACCGACACTTGAAGACCTGCAGAAACAGATCAACGAACTGTCCGAAGAACTTGAGGACATGACCGAACTGGTCGAAAAGAACGAGACCCACACCGCCAAAGACCGCATCGAATGGTACGGCGACATGCGCACCAAGGTGGACACTGTCCATTACCAGGACATCACCTGGAATCCGGGCGTATCTGTTGATTTTAATGACTTCGGCATGAAAGCCATGACCGGTCAGCTTGATCCAAACCTGCTGGGTGGCTTCATGATGGCCTACCCCAAATTTGCTCAAGCCTTCCAGCTCGGCCAAGTTTCCGGTGTCGGTGGTTTTTCCATGCTCGGCCTAGACCTAGGTGACAAGCCGGCAAAAGGCGACCTTGACAACGACCTGCTCTACACCACCCGCCTGCGCCTGGGCATGAAAGCGAGTGTCTGGAAGAACGTCAATTTCTCCGGCCGGCTCTCCATGTACAAGAACTGGGGCGACTCCACCGGGATCAAGGTGTTCGATTCCTGGGACGCCTTTACCATGGACGGCACCAACGGCGGCAACACCTCCGGCGACTGGCTGCGGGTTGAGCGCGCCTACTTCGACTGGAAAGATATCGGCGGTAGCGACTTCTATCTGTCGATCGGCCGCCGCCCCTCGACCTACGGCCCCCCCAGCCAGTTCCGTGAGAACGAAATGCGTGGCGGCACCCCCTCCGGGCACCTGGTTCACTTCAATTTTGACGGCATCACCGCCGGCTACAAGCTGAGCAAACTGACCGGTATCGAAGGACAGACCGTCCGCTTCTGCTACGGCCAGGGTTTCGAGTCCCAGTACGGCAACGGCGAGCTCTACAACACCAATGATTTCGCTACCAAGGACACCCACCTGGGCGGCATCAACTTCGATATCCTCAACGACGGTACCAACTTCCTGCAGCTGACCGCCTTCGGTGCCATGGACGTGGTCGACGGGTTCAAGGGCGAATTTGCCTTCCCCTCGCAGCTGATGCCCCTGTTTGCTCCGACCATCAACCAGGACGCCAGCCAGTTCCCGAACATGAACTTCCAGGTGCGCTATCAGCCCAGCACCGTCATCGGCGACATCCTGCTCGGTGGCCTCGGCTACGTGCGTGAGCAGGAGAATGGCGTCAAGCTGTTCGGCTCGCTCGCCTGGACCCAGATGCGCCCGAATGGCGAAGCCGGCCTCTTCGGCGGCATGGTCAGCGACAACCTGTATCTTGTCGAAGAAGTTGATACCGATGGCGATGGAACCAATGATGCTCTGCAGCCTGTTGCAACCAACAAGGTTGTTGACGATTCAACCCAGGACGGTTACGGCGTCTATGTTGGTATCCAGGTTCCCTCCCCGGGCGGCAAGTTCGGCCTCGAGTACAACTACGGTTCCGAGTACTGGACTCCCTTCACCCAGGCCCAGGACGACATCATCGGCAGCAAGCTCGCAACCCGCGGCCATGTTGGCGAAGCGTACTACATTTTCGACATCAACCCGAACATGTTCATCAAGGTTGGCGGCCTGTACTACGATTATGAGTACACCGGAAGTGGCTCCCCTGTAGGCACCCCGCAGAAAGTCGACGATGTGCTGGATGGAACCGCCGTCTCCTTGCTGCCAGTTGCCGACACAGCGTGGGACGGTTATGCGTCTCTGACTGTCAAGTTCTAAGTTCTGGCGGAAAGCCAAGCGTCACAAGGAAAGAGGAGGTTTCTCCTCTTTCCTTTTAAGCAAAAACATCCAAATATATATATGTTTGGTTTTAAGCCCAAAGAGACTGGGCCCCCTATTAAAAGGATAGACCGGAGGTAACAATGCAACACGAAAAGAAAATTATTCTTCTGACACTGCTGCTGCTGACCCTGGCGACTCTGGCCATGGCCAGCCACAAGGACCGCATCGAAGGCCCGATCAACAGCGGCCCTGAAGCGACCAAGAAATGTCTCGAATGTCACGAGGACGCAGCAACCGACTTCATGAAGACCAGTCACTGGAACTGGAGTCTCGAGCAGGAGATCGACGGCAAGACCTATCAGCGCGGCAAGCGTAACGCACTGAACAACTACTGCACCAGCGTTGCCTCCAACGAAGACTCCTGCGCGCGCTGCCACGCAGGTTACGGCATGAGCGACGCCAACACCTACGACTACACCAACAAGTCAAACGTTGACTGCCTGGTCTGCCACGACACCACCGGCACCTATGCCAAGGCAACCAGCGGCGGCGGCATCCCGAAGGAGAAGATCAACCTGCTCCAGGTTGCTCAGAACGTCGGCCTGCCGATGCGGGAAAACTGCGGTGCCTGCCACTTCTTCGGCGGCGGCGGTGATGCGGTCAAGCACGGCGATCTTGATGGCTCCATGTTCTACCCGGAAAAATCGACCGATATTCACATGGCCGCCGACGGCAACGACTTCGTCTGCCAGACCTGCCACGTGACCAAAAAGCATGCAATCCCCGGAAACTCCATGGGCGTTTCGCCGGTCGGCATGAGCGAACTCGACTGCACCCAGTGCCACGATGCCCCTCACGCTGAATCACGCATCAATGCCCATATTGAACATGTCGCCTGCCAGACCTGCCACATCCCGACCTACTCCAAGGAGCGGGCGACCAAGACCTGGTGGGACTGGTCGACCGCCGGCGATCAGACACGCGAGGAAGTCACCGACGAGTATGGCAAGCATACCTATGTCACCAAGAAGGGCGACATGAAGTATGGCATGAACCTCGCTCCTGAGTACGCCTGGTACACGGACGGCAAAAACACAGCCTATATTCGTGGTGAGAAATTCGACCCGAGCAAGCCGCTGGTTATGGCGGCACCGACTGCTACCAGAGCGGATAGCGGAGCCAAGATTTACCCCTTCAAGGTCATGCGCGGTAAGCAGATCTATGACAGCAAGAACAACATCCTTATTACCGCACACCTGGTCGGTGATGACGGCTACTGGAAAACCTTCGACTGGAACAAGGCTGCGGAAATCGGCATGAAGGCCTCCGGCCTGCCCTACAGTGGTGAGTACGGCTTCGCCGAAACCGTCATGTACTGGCGCCTGAACCATCAGGTTTCACCCAAAGAAGAGGCACTCCAGTGTCTCGATTGCCACGGAGACAGCGGTCGCCTTGACTGGCAAGCTCTCGGCTACAAGGGGGATCCGATGGGTGGTGCGATGTAAGCACCTGCTTGCATAAATGACAAAAGAGGCCTCCGCTTGTTCGGGGGCCTCTTTTGTTCGGTAAAAAATCAGGAACGCAGCCTGACTTAATTTTGACCTTTCCCTTTTTCTATGCTTTTATGAAACAAGCTGTTTGCGCTCGGTAGAAGCATCGTCCCGGAGAGCGGCCGGTTGAGCCACTCCCCTCCGACAACGGTCCGTTTCTGCAATTTCCAGATCGACATACTGCCCATGCAGGATAATTTTTTTCACATTATCAGTGCTCTAGCTGTCATTCTGCTCGGTGCGCTGCTCGGTGGCCGGCTTGCCAGTTTGTGTCGGATTCCACGCGTCACCGGCTACCTGCTGGTCGGCCTGCTGGTCGGTCCTTCTTTTGCTGACCTGCTCGGTTTTCCTCACCTCGTCACCCATTATGCCCTGGGAGAGCTGCGGCTGATTTCCGATGTGGCGCTCGCGCTGATCCTGATGAATATCGGCGGGCAACTGCGGGCCGAAAATCTGCGCCGCTGGAAACACCGGATCGCGGTCTTTTCCCTCGGCGAAATCGTTGTCACCACCCTCTGTGTCGGCGTCTCCGTCTTTGCTGTAAACCTGCTGTTCCTGCACACCACGGTCGGTTCGCTGAGCCTGCTCCAGACATCAACCTATTTCGGCATCTTCGCCGGAATTATCGGTGTCGCCACAGCCCCTGCCGCAACCCTGATGGTTATTCGTGAATATGAAGCGGAAGGACCGGTGACCTCGTCCGTTCTTACCCTGGTCGGGATGAACAACCTGGCCTCGGTCCTCTGCTTCGCCGTTGCCGTGCACCTGCTGGTGACCCCCGATGCACAGGTCAGTGGTCTGCTTCACAGCACGCTCACGCCGATTCTGGTCGGCGGCAGTATCGGCTTTGCGATGTCGGTCTGGGCTCAGCGGATGGAACTGGTCAGCGAGCATAAGATTATGCTGCTCGGTGGCGTAACCGCCGTTGCCGCCACCTGCCGTGCCCTCGGCATTGAGCCCTTGCTGGCCTGCATGGCTCTCGGCATGGTCCTGGCCAACAGTTCGCCCTCCTGGCCCCGGCTGGTCACTTCGCTGAGCCAGATCGACTATCCGCTGTATGTTGTTTTCTTTGTCCTGGCCGGTGCCAACCTGCACATCGAAACCCTGAGGCATATCGGCCTGCTCGGTGTTGCCTACGTCATCTCGCGCACCGCGGGCAAGCTGCTGGGCGCCCGGCTCGGAGCCAAACTGGGCAAATTCGGCCATCGCGAACAGAGGTGGGTCGGCATGACCCTGCTGGCCCAGGCGGGAATGGCGATCGGACTGGCCTCGACCCTGGCCCACAAGTGGCCGGGGGGTGGACCACTGATCCAGACGATTGTTCTCGGGTCCGTGGTTGTCTTCGAGATTTTCGGTCCGCTGGCGGTTCGCCACGGTTTGGTCAAGGCGGGCGAAGTTCCTATCCTCTCGCTGTTGCGCAAACGGGCTCCGCAGGGAGCGATGGAGGGACTGCACAGTGTCGCCCATCATTTCCGCTCGTCACTCGGGTTGCCGGCAGGACACAATGTGGACAACCCGGGCGATATCCTGGTCCGCCATATCATGCGCCGCAACGTGGAAACCATTCATCACGCCACCCCCTTCCAGCACCTGTTGCACATTATCGCCCATAGCCGCTATGACCGATTCCCGGTGGTAAACGACGAACATGACTTCGTCGGAATCATCAACTACACGGAAATCCGCAACCTGCTGTTCGACCCATCTTTGTCAAATCTGCTGGTGGCCAGCGACCTGGTCTCCTCGAATCACACCGCCATCGCTCCCGACACGCCGCTGCGCGAAGCACTGAAGACCTTGCAAAAAAAGAGGAATATCAGTTATTTCCCGGTCATTGATCCGGATGAGCCGAAAAAACTGCTGGGCATCCTCAGCCAGAATGATGTGTTCTCCGCCTTCCGTCGACTCGACCTGGACTGAGGGTTGTCCTCCCCGACAAAAAAAGCCCTCGCTTGAGGGCTTCATCATCTCGCCTGCGGAAAGACCAAGATGTTTTTGACCTGGAGGGGCCAGGGCGGACCGAGTCTCTACTGTTGCTTGGCTTTCGTTAAGTGCGAATCAAGGGTACAGATCGGGCAATCTGCGTCCGTTTTGATGTAATAGGTCATGCACTCCTCATAGCGTGTCGCCTCATCGGCCTCACCGGCAACCTCCCGAGCATGTTCCCGACAATGGCTATCATACCTGTCGAACAGGGATTGCATTCGGGCATGCTCTGCGCCCGTCGCGCACGCTCCCAGGAAAAATACCAGCATCAGCCCCCAAGCCAACCCTTTCATGGCGCTACCCCCTTTCCCTCTGGCCTTGGCCCCTTACACTAGAATTTTATCACTGCACGATCACTAAACAAGAGACGAACAGGAAGGCAAAACGGCTTGCGGAATTAAAAAACGGGTATGCCTCTCTGAGACATACCCGTTTCGCATTGCACCGCGCTTACCGCTAACCCTTGGGCAGAGCGTCGATCTGCTGCTTGGCGTTTTCTGCTTCGGGAGCTTTGGGGAAGGTGTTTATCACCTTCTGGAATGTTGTCAGGGCGTTCCGATTGTCGCCCAGGCTTTTAAACGAGAGCGCCTGCTTGAACATCGCTGAAGCGGCTTTCGGGTGATCGGGATAATGTTGAATCACATCCTGAAACTGCAGAATTGCCCGTTCATATTCTTTTTCGCCGTAGAGGGCTTCACCAATCCAGTAGACGGCATTGACCACCAGATCATGCTTCGGATACTGTTTGATAAATCCTTCAAGCTGCTGCCGCCCGGCGGCATATTGCTGCTGATTGCGGATTTTATCCAGACCCTGCTTGTAAAGCTGCTCAGCGCTGCCTGCTGAAGAGGCGATCCTGGCCGTTGACGACGCGGGGGCAACCTGCTCATCAGGCTGTTGCATCGCAGTCACTCTCTGCTGTTGCTCAAGCCGCTGCTCCAGCTTCATGGTTCGCTCCTCAAGAGCACTGACCTGCATTCCCAGGTCTTCCCGGACCAGGCCGAAATCGTCACCACGCTGCTGATTCTCGCGGGCCAGATCATCCAGTCGTCCATAGATCGACTGGAACTCCACTCGTAGCGTATCCAGCCCGGACTGCAGCTCTGCCTGCTGGCGGCTGAGGGCTTCTATCTGTTGCCGCGAAGGGCCACCCCCATCCTGCAGAATCTCGGCATTTCCCTGTTCCACCCGCGCCAGACGCCGCTTCATCTCCTCAAGATCCATTTCCATACGCAACTGGCTCTGGGTGGGGGGCAGACAACCCGCCAACACCAGCAACAAAAGTGCTACCGTCAGCAACTGAATCGGCTTCATTCTTCCTCCTTACCACGAAAAAAAGGGCCGCACACCTCTGCACGACCCTTTTCCGTTGGAATCATACAATTAGCGCTGCAGGGTAAATTCCGCCCGGCGGTTCTTGGCCCAGGCGTCTTCAGTTCCACCCATGTCGAGAGGGACTTCTTCACCGTAGGAGATAGTACTGAGCTGGTCCATCGGGACACCGAGGGAAATCAGATAGTTCCGGGTGGCAAGCGCGCGTTTTTCCCCCAAAGCCAGGTTGTACTCATCGGAACCGCGCTCATCACAGTGCCCTTCCACGACAACCTTCAGAGCAGGTGCCGCTTTCAACAGCTGCGCATTGGCATAGAGGGTATCCTGAGCGACCTTGGTCAGCACATACTGATCGTACTCGAAATGAATCCGGGACAGCTTGCGAACCAAAGCTTCTGCCTCCATCATCGCCGGCTCGGTCTCAGCAACAGCCACATCGGAAACGGCCTGTTCTTCAACGGATGAAATCTGCTGCTCCTGCATCTGGGTCTCTTCCACGGCCTGGGTACCACCGGCCGCCTGGGAATCGTCCATAGCCGCTTTCTTGGCACACCCGGTCGCCAGCAGCGTAACCAGCGCGAACAGAACAAACATCCGTGTCAGGGTCATACTTTGCATAATGCTCCACTCCTTTCGCTTGCGCGATAGCAAAAAATCAGACGTTGTGTTTGATCTTTCTCGTTAAAAAATATCGGACCATTATACAAAAAGCTCATATAAAAACAACTGTTCTTCCCACTTACCAGTGCCCCGACCAGGCCGGGTGGCTATCATCACCTCCGGGAGCGGAAATCCTCCTGGTACCGGTTCCGTCAGCACGCATCAGATAAATCGATTTCTCGTTGTCATGGTCCAGGGAATAGACCAGAAAACGCCCATCCGGACTCCAGCGGGGGTGTTCTTTGTTTCCGGGACCGAAGGTCAGTCGTCTCTGGTCGGTTCCGTCCGGCTTAATCGTGTAGATATCAAAGCGCTTGTCTTCGAGACGTGCAAACGCGATCCTCTTTCCATCGGGGCTCCAGGCCGGGGTCGCGTTGTATTTGCCGTCAAAGGTCAGCCTTCTGACCTCCAGACTGTCCAGGTTGACGATATAGACATGCGGATTGCCCCGCCGGTCGGAGACAAAGGCGATTTCATTGCCGGCCGGACTCCAGCTCGGGTCGACATCAATTCCCCAATGGTTGGTCAAACGCTTGTGGATTGTTCCGTCGGTCCCCAGCAGGTACAACTCTGAGTTCTTGTCCTTGGAGAGGGTGACGGCAATCTCGCGTCCGTCCGGGCTGTAGCGGCCACCGATATTGAGACCCTTCCGGTGCGACAGGCGGGATTCGCGACCGGTATAGATTTCCTTGCGGAACAGATCCGGATTGCCGTTCTTATAGGAGGTAAACAGCAGCTCCTTGCCGACCGGTGAAAAGTCCGGGTTGAGAACAATCGTCCGATGGCTGGTCAGACGGACCGGGGCATGGCCGTCCACCTCCATCAGGTAGAGTTCCTTTTTCCCGGTCCGATTGGAGATATAGGCAATCCGACTCGAAAAAGGCCCCTTGGTCCCCGTCAGGCTGAGCAACACTTGGTCGGCAAAGGTATGGGCGATCCGGCGGGCCTCGTCGAGTTTGCCGATATAGCGCCTCCCGGTAAGCATCCGCCGCGCGACCACATCGAACAGGCGGGCCTCGATAATCAGACTGTCCCCTTCGACCCTGTAGCCTCCCTTGATGACCGCTTCGGCGCCGAGCAGTTTCCACTGGGCGAAATCGACCTGAACGCTGCTCAATCCCAGACTCTCGGCATCCGACAGGAATGCGCGACGATCGACCAGGCTGAACAGCCCGGACAGGCTGAGGTCCGCCTCAAGAACCGCGTCGATCTCCCGCGCGATTTCGGGCTTGACCGGCCCCATCGGCAGAAAAGAGGTCAATGCCAGAGGAATTTCCTGTTCTCCCGGGGCGCTGATTTCAATTTTCACCGCCCAGGCAGGCGAAAGACTTGCCAGCAGAAGGGCTACGATAACCAGACATATTCTTCCATTTTTCATCAGTTCTGCATTTCCCTCAGGTTGAAGGTCACTTCGAATTCAGTTCGTTCACCGAGCTCACGGCCCAAATCCTGGGATTTAAGAATTGCCCTCAACAGCGAATCGTCAAACGCCCGGTTGCCTGATTTTGCGATAACTTTTTTGTTTATCAGTTGCCCTTCGGCGCTGTAGACCAGAACCCAGACCGCTTCAAAATTCAGATTATTCCCCAGGTAGGGAGAGTAACGCCACTGCTCGGTGATATACGCCTTGACGTATGAAGCGAATGCGACCCCTTCCTCGTCCCCCTTGCCGGTCATTTCCCCAACCGGGGCATCCACCACCGGCGAGACGACCTTGTCGCGCTCCCGCGCCAGGTCCTCCTTCAGTTTGGCAATGCGGTCTTCGCGCTCCTTCTGCCTGCGCATCTTGTCAATTTTCTCCGCCAGGCTCTGTTCGTCCGCTTTGGTCACAACCGGTTTCGGCTTGGGGGCCGGTTTCGGTTTCTCAACCGGCGTGGGCTTCGGCTTGGGAGCCGGTTTCGGTTTCGGCTTGACGACGGGCTTTGGTGCCGGCTTCGGCGGGGCCTTTTTAACCGCCTCCTGCTTTTTCGGGGCGGCTTCAGGGCGTCCTGCCTGCGGGTTCTTTACCGGTTTATTCACCAGGTTCACCCGGTACACGGGCGGCTTTTCCTTCGGCGGGGAAAGGTAGAGCAAGCCGGTATAGAACGCCGGCAGCAGAAAATGGATCGCTACCGACAGCAGCAACATCCGTCTGAAACCTGGTTCAAAGCGGGAATGCAACCGCTGCCAGCTCTGTTTCTTGGATAACTTCATCAGGCCGGGCTATTCCTCGGGAACGCGGGTCACCATTCCCAATTTTTCGACTCCGGCCCTCTTGATTGCCGCCATGACTTCTACCACCCGTCCATAGGGGACCTTCTGGTCCGCCTCGAGAAAGACCTCCTGATCCGTCTTTCCCTTCAGGGCCTGCTGTAAGACCGGTCCCAATTTGGCCACTTGCTGAATTTCCGTCTTGCCGATCGATATTTTCCCGCTCTTCTCCACCGTGACAACCAGCGGTTCCTTTTTTACCGGCAGGCTTGGAGCCTCGGCGACTTCGGGAAGATCGACCTCAACCCCCTGATCCATCATCGGCGCAGTGACCATGAAGATGATCAGCAGAACCAGCATGACGTCAACAAACGGAGTCACGTTGATCTGCGAGAGGGTGCTGCGGCTGCCACTGCCTGGGCGTCCGACCTCCATCTATTTCCCCCGCTCCATGCGATCGACGATATTGAGGAATTCCTGGCTGAAGTTGTCCATCTCGCCGATCAGGACGTTGACCTTGTTGAGGAAGTGGTTATAGCCCATAACCGCAGGGATTGCCGCCGCCAGGCCGATTGCGGTCGCGACCAGGGCTTCGGAAATACCGGGGGCGACGACCGCCAGCGAGGCACTGCCGGTCTGGCCGATGCCGTGAAACGCATCCATGATCCCCCAGACGGTGCCGAACAAGCCGATGAAGGGGGCTGTGGAGCCGGTGGTGGCGAGAAAAGTCAAATATTTTTCCAGCCGATGGGTTTCCTGGGTCGTGGCTCGGCGCAGCGCGCGGGAAACGTTCCCCAACCCGCCCAGGTCTGCCAACATCTCTCCTTCTTCCGAGCCGGCCGCTGCCCGCTTTTTGAACTGAAGCAGCTCGTGGTAACCCTCACGAAACAGGATCGCCAGCGGCGAATTGGTGAAATCACGGACGCCCTGGCCGATAATATCAAATCGCTTCTTGGACCAGAAAAAATCGAGAAACCGGTCTGATTCCTTGATCGCCAATTGGATGACCCGGACCTTGTAAAAAATGATCGCCCAGGAGACCAGTGAGAAATAAACCAGCACCAGCAGAACCAGCTTGACCACCGGACCAGCTTGAAGGACTAAATCCAAAACAATTCTCCTCTTATCAATCTTAACGGCAAAGGTTTTATGTCTACGGACCTGCAAGTGGACAGACCGATAAAGCACGTGTTTGTTAAGGGCTGAATTATCCGGCAGCCCAGACGGCAAGTCAACCGTACTGTGCCATTTTCAGGTCTGTGCGGAAAGCCCTTCGGCAACCGCAAGACTACGCAGATATATGGCCGTTCGGGTTTCGGGCGAGCGCTGCAGAAAACGCCGCAGAGCAGCAACATCATCCAGGTCATCCCAGGACGGCAAGAGTTGATAATCGATGCCTGCAGCGGTAGCGCGCTGGCGGGTGGCTGCCAGCAGGTCGGGGGAACTCCACGGCATCTCGACAAACAGTTGCGGATGATGACAGGTCTCGCCGATAAGCGCATAGCCACCGTCATGCGCTGGAGCAAGAGCCAGGGAATGGCCGTCAAGAGCCGCGAAGGCCTGGACAACCAGCTCCAGCGGCAGATCGGGACTGTCGCTGCCGATCAACACCGCCTGCTGATAACCCTGCCGAAAAAAATGCTGCAGTGCATTGCTCATCCGCATACCCAGATCCTTCCCCTGCTGCGGGTACAAGGGAAGGTCGCTGAAGGTATTGCGGAAGTAGTCCCTTCCCCCTGCATAGCAGATCACCAGGTCGAACGGCCCGCGGCGCATCTCGCTAACGGTCTCGCCCAGCGCAGTCTGATACAGCTCGGCAGCCTGCTCTGCGGAAAGTGGCGGAGACAGCCGGGTTTTGACCTCACCCGGAACCGGATCCTTGGCAAAAACACCCACAACCCTGCGGGGGCACGGCAGGTTATCCACCTTTTCCACAGACTTATCCACAGGTCGATCAGCGGCTGAATTCGACCTGTGCATAGGCCGAATGATTATGGATTGATTCGAAATTTTCACACTGGACCCGAAACCAGGTTATCCCCGGGACCGACTTCAGTTTTTCGGTAATCGCACGCACCATATCCTCGACAAACATCGGATTGTCGTAAGCCTGCTCGGTCACCGCTTTTTCGTCCTCCCGCTTGAGCAGGGAATAGACCGGCGCACTGGCACAACCCTCGACCCACTCAATCAGATCTTCCAGCCAGATATGGTCCTGGTAGCGGATCTGGACATTGACCAGGCTGCGCTGATTGTGGGCGCCCCGTTCGCTGATCTCCTTTGAGCAAGGGCAGAGAGACGTGACCGGTACGCTCACTTCGAGCATGAAATCGAACTGCCGACCGAGGCTGCCGACCATCCGGCACTGGTATTCCATCAGTCCGCGAGCCCCTGACGCGGGGGCCCGTTTTTCGATAAAATACGGGAACTCCAGTTCCAGGTGAGCCCTGCCAGCCTCAAGGCGTCGCTTCATTTCGATGAGAATCGTTTCAAGATTCTCAACACTGATTTCACCATGATAGAGGTTGAGCACTTCAATGAAGCGGCTCATGTGGGTGCCCTTGAAGTGATGGGGCAGGTCGACAAACATATTGACCCGGGCCACGGTATGCTGGTGTTCGAGGTGTTTATCCTGAACCACGATCGGATAGCGGATATCCTTGACGCCCACCTTGTCGATGGCGATGTTGCGGGTATCCCTGCTCTGCTGCATGTCAGGCATCTGGCCCATGCTGTCAACCCCTGAAGAAGATAAAGTCTAGGACGCGAGATAGTCGATCGGATCGGTGATCCCGGCCTCGGCAAACCCCTTGAGCCGCAGCAGACAGGAATCGCAACTGCCGCACGAACTCCCGTCCGGTGCCGGATCATAGCAGGAGTGGGTCAGGCGGTAATCGACCCCAAGCCCCAGACCGCGCTGGATGATTGCCGCCTTGCTCAGATCGATCAGCGGCGCATGAATCCGGTACGGGTTGTCCCCTTCGACTCCCGCCCTGGTCGCCAGGTTCGCCATTTTCTGGAAGGCCTCGATAAACGCAGGACGACAGTCGGGGTAGCCCGAATAGTCGAGCGCGTTGACGCCGATGTAGATGTCGCTTGCCCCCAGCACCTCCGCCCAGCCAAGCGCGAAAGAAAGAAAAATGGTGTTGCGTGCGGGGACATAGGTGATAGGAATCTCTGCTTCGCTCGAACCATTCTTGGGCACATCGATGTCTGCGGTCAGGGCGCTCCCTCCCATCTTGCGCAAATCGATATCGACCACCATATGCTCCTTGGCACCGATCAGCGGCGCATACTCCCGCGCCTTGTCAAGTTCGATGGAATGCCGCTGGCCGTAGGCAAAGCTCAGGGCATACGGGTCAAACCCCTCGTCCCGGGCAATCGCCATGCAGGTCGTCGAATCAAGGCCGCCGCTATAGAGTACAACTGCTTTTTTCATCTGTTTCCTTCCTTGATGGCCACTCCGTGGAGCATAGTCGTTTTGTCGTCGACGGGTCAACTCAGTGCGCTTAGTGCACTTCGTAAAAATTCCCGGTCCCCAGTCGATGCACCTTAAGCAGATTGGTGGTTCCGGGAGCAGACACCGGGCTGCCCATGGTAATCACCACCACATCTCCCCGCTGCAACAGGCCTGAGTTAAGCACCGCCTCCTCTACCGAGGCGATTTGCCCCTCGGTGCTCCCCTCGATATCAACCCGTAGCGACCTGATACCTGAGTAGAGCGCCATCCGGCGGCGAACCCGCTGGGACGGGGTGACCGCCAGAACCGCCAGGTTCGGTCGATATTTTGCCACCAGTGCTGCGGTGCTGCCGGTCTGGGTAAAGGCCAGGATTGCCGCCGCATTGACATTCTCGGCAACCCGGCAGGCGGCCTGGCCGATCGCTTCAGGCAGATGTCGATAACCATCAACCTCAGGCATCAGGGCATAGATCCGTTCCCTCAGTTGCGGATCGGTCTCGACATCACGAGCCACCCGGTCCATCACCTCCACGGCTTCGCGGGGATAGGCACCGGACGCTGTTTCTCCGGAAAGCATCACCGCATCAGTGCCATCAAGGATGGCATTGGCAACATCGGACGTTTCCGCCCGGGTCGGGCGCGGATTCTGGATCATGCTCTCCAGCATCTGGGTTGCGGTAATCACCGGTTTCCCCGCCAGGTTGCTTTTGCGGATGATTCTTTTCTGAATCAGCGGGACCCGTTCGGAAGGGATCTCGACCCCCAGATCTCCTCGGGCAACCATGATGCCGTCCGCCGCTTCGAGAATCCGGTCAAAATTATCTACTGCTTCAGGTTTTTCAATTTTAGCGATGACCCGCAGCTCCGATTTTTTCTGATACAGAATATCCTTCAGCCGGTTGACCTCTTCGGCATCCCTGACGAAAGAGAGTGCCACCCAGTCAAGCTGCTGATCGATACAGAACTGTAAATCAGCCCGGTCCTTTTCTGTCATCGCCGGCGCGGACACCTTCACTCCGGGCAGGTTGATCCCTTTGCGGTCGCGCAGCAGGCCACCGACCAGAACCCGACAGCTGACCCGATTGCCTGCGGTGTGAAGCACTTCCAGTTCCAGTTGCCCGTCGTCGAGCAGAATCCGGTCTCCGCTCTCCACATCATTGGGCAGATTAGCGTAGCTGGTAGGAATCACCCCGTCTGCACCCTCGACCCGCTCTGTGGTAATCACCACCTCCTGCCCCGGAGTCAAAACCTGCCCACCAGAACGCATCTTGCCGGTGCGGATTTTCGGGCCCTGCAGATCTCCGAGAATGGAAACGGCACGTGCCTGTTGCCGAGAGAGCTCGCGGATTGTTTCGATCCACTCCTTTTTCTGCCGGTGCTCACCGTGGGAAAAGTTCAGCCGAAACACGTCAACCCCCGCAGAAAGCAAGCCTTCGAGCCCCTGCCTGTCGCCACAGGCCGGTCCCACCGTTGCGACGATTTTTGTGCGTCGGATCATGCTCTCTCCTTTATGGTTCATTTGCCAGCAAAAGTGATGCTGCTATCCTACTCCCCGACCTGTGAAAGTTCAACTCTACCAGGCACCGCTTCACCGATTTTGAGAAGAACCCCCCGCTTTGCCGCCTTTCAGGAATATTGCTCCCGGCGCGAAGGGCATGTTATAAAGTGATGTTAATCATTCAGACATGAATCATACCGCTAACCTGCCGGGGAAGCCCCTTTATACCGATGAAATATTCTCTGAAAAATATGACACTGCGTCAGGGCCTTACATTTCTCATCATCGCCCTGTCCGTTTCCCTCCTGCTGGGAGCTGTCAGTCTTGTCGCTGCGTATTTTTATGTCTCCAGTACGCTGCCGCGAGTTGAAACCCTCTCCGATTATCGCCCTCCGTTGATCACCCGGATCTACAGCGACGATGGCACGATTATCGCCGAATACTCCCGGGAGCGGCGGGTGCTGGTCGACATTGACCAGATGCCGCGCCAACTGCTGCAGGCCTTTGTCGCTGCTGAAGATGCCGGTTTTTTCAAACATCAGGGGATCGATTTCCAGTCGATTCTGCGCGCCGCGTTTAAAAACGTCAAAGCAGGCGGAATCGCCCAGGGGGGAAGTACCATCACCCAGCAGGTGGCGAAAAAATTGCTGTTAACCTCTGAGCGAACCTTCACCCGCAAGTTCAAGGAGGCCATCCTTGCATGGCGGATGGAGAAACACCTCACCAAGGAAGAAATTCTCTATCTCTATCTGAACCAGATCTATCTCGGCCATCGTGCTTACGGGGTGGAAGCCGCCGCGGAAAACTATTTCGACAAAAATGTCGAGGAACTGACCCTGGCCGAATGCGCCATTCTCGCCGGCCTGCCCCAGGCTCCGAGCCGTTACTCTCCCTACCGGCATTATGAGCGGGCCGTTGAGCGGCAACGCTACGTGTTGGGGCGCATGGTTAAGGAAGGTTATATCAGCCAGCAGGAAGCCGAACAGGCGGAGAAGGAAAAGGTGAACATACGCCCCCGCCTGAACACCCACCTGGAAGAAACCGCCTATTTCAATGAACAGGTTCGTCGCTACCTGGAGGACCGCTTTGGAACTGACGTTCTCTATGCCGGTGGCCTGCAGGTGGAGACCAGCCTGAATCTGAAAATGCAACAGGCTGCGCGGGAGGCCGTTCGCGAAAACCTGCGCGACCATGACAAACGGCAAGGCTATCGTGGCCCGGAACAGGTTCTGGCGCCACAGCAGTGGGCCGACTTCCTAGACACGCTGCAAGAGGAGCTGGAGATTGAAGCGCCGCAGGCCGGCAGTATCCTTCCCGCTCTGGTTATCGATGGCAACAGCGAGGAGATCCGCTGCTTTGTCGGTGAGCTGGAGGGACGGATTCCCATCGACACGGCCAAGTGGGCTGCTCCGCTTCAGGTTGTCGCTGCAGATGAGCAGGCCAGCGGAAACTTTCAGCATGGGGCACCCTCCCGTCTGCCGATCGGCTCCGTGATCAAGGTCAGAATTCAACAGATCGATACGGATGGCTCTCTGCAGTTACGCCTCGAGCAGGACCCCCTCGCCCAGGGCGTGCTGATCGCCATGAGCCCGAGCGATGGCCAGATCAAAGCGATGGTCGGCGGATACGACTTTGCCAGCAGCCAGTTCAACCGGGCCATCCAGGCAATGCGCCTGCCCGGATCAGCAATCAAGCCAGTTATCTATGCCGCTGCTCTTGACAAGGGCTATAGTCCCGCCAGCATTATTCTCGACACCCCGCTGATCTACGAGGAGAAAGATGATGAGGGCAAGCAGAGTGCATGGAAACCCAAAAACTATGAGGAAAAATTTTACGGGCCGACAAGCTTCCGGAAGGCCCTGGCCCATTCCCGCAACGTCGTCACCATCAAAATTCTTGAAGATATCGGGGTCGGTTATGTCGCTAACTATGCCCGCAAGCTGGGCATCGAAACACCCCTGAACCGCGACCTGACGCTTGCGCTCGGATCGACAGCGGTAACCCCCCTGGAGATGTTGACCGCGTACAGTGTCTTTGCCAGCGGAGGCATCCTCGCACCCCCGACCTACATCACCAGAATCCTTGACCGCGACGGGCGGATTCTCGAATCGATCGATCCGGCGGATTTTCCGGACGGCATGGCGGCCGACCAGCGCCTGATCCGACGCCCCCCCCGGCGGGTCATCTCGCCCGAGACCGCCTATCTGATCACCAATGTGATGGAAAGCGTTGTCCAGGAGGGGACCGGCTGGCGGGCCAAGGCCATCGGCCGCCCATCGGCCGGGAAAACCGGGACCACCAATGACCTGAAGGATGCCTGGTATATCGGCTACATTCCCCAGCTGGCTGCCGTCTCGTGGACCGGCTATGATCAGGAAAGACCATTGGGCAAAAGCGAGACAGGCTCCCGGGCGGCGGCACCCGCCTGGGTCAGTTTCATGCAGGCAGCGGTTCAGCAGTATCCGGTTGAAGACTTTACCGTCCCGGACAGTATCGAATTTTATCCGATCGAGACCAAAAGCGGCCTGCTGCTGGAAGAAGATAATGAGCAGGCTTATTTTGAAGCCTTTGCCCCAGGAACCGCCCCAACCCGCTATGCAGATGACCAGGAGCAGCCAAAAGCAAGCGACTTTTTCCGCCTCGACCTTGAGGAGACGCTATAATAAACGTCTCCTTCTTGACCAGATAACCATTCCGGTGATAGTTTAAAGGCAATTCAACATGGCGCAATGCCAGAGACCTGCTCTTCACTTGCGTGAGCCGGTGCGAACCATTTTTATGGGCCGGATAAAGATCTCACAACCCAGATGCGCCACCCCGGCAACGGGGACAACAGCCGGCCCGGCCCGATAAATACTATTTTCAGCACTGCAGGAGCAGCGCGATTAACAACCCTGTCCCCCCGCTTTCGTGGGGAGCAAATGTACGGAGTGACAGTCTTTCTACCATCTGACAACCAGGAAAGGAGGAGCTCCCATGAAAAAATTTTCGTTTGCCAACCGCACCCCGATCTTTCTGAGCCGCTCAGCAATCTGGCACCCCGCCTCACAATTGAGTGTCAACATGGATGCGATCTCTGCGGACAACGTTAAAAACCTGCACGGGTCGCGCCCCCTCTCAACCAAGGTCCTGATTACCATTTCCAACCGCCGAAACAGGTGACGCCTGAAACGGCATTAACTCCAGAGCCTCTGATCATTCTGATCAGGGGCTTTTCAATTGCCGCTGAACCAAGACAAAGTCAGGCAGTCACTCCCTCGTCTGAATGGTGCTGAAGAAATCGGTGAAGATCCCGTCTACCCCGAGCTGCTCCAGGCGCAGCAACTCAGCGCGCTGGTTCACAGTAAAAGCCAGAATCCGCAAACCCCGTCGATGGGCCTCGGCAACCACCTCCTGGGTAATCAATGTGCGCTCAAAGTGGCACGACCAGAGCTGCAATACCCCGGCAAGGCCCCACAGGTTATCCGGAAGATGATCGCAGATAATCGCCAGACGCTGTCCCGGCAAGACCATCCTGAAACTGAAGAGTTCCGACGCAGAGAAGGAGGAGATCAGCAGATTCTCGGTCCTAATCTGCCCCTGTTCCAGCAGTTCCTTGAGCAGCAGAGCCGTTACTTTTCCAGTCCCTTTGCCCTTCAGCTCAATGTTTAGTGTGTCTTCCTCACCCAGCAGATCCAAGACCTCAACCAGGAGCGGAATCACTTCTCCCCTGCCGGCATCCAGACTACGCAGTTCCTTTAGCGAAAAATTCCCCACCAGACCGCTCCCGTTGGTGGTCCGCTCCAAACTTTCATCGTGAATCACCACAAGGTCACCTTCGGCGGAGAGGTGAACATCGAGCTCCAGCCAGGCCGCTCCCACGGCAAGCGCCCTGCGAAATGCGAGCAGGGTATTTTCCGGGTAATCACCACTCGCCCCCCGATGAGCCACACAAATCATCAACACCTCCCCGGCAGATCAACGCACAGAAGCGTCCATCGACAAGCCATTTTTCTCTGGCTGATTTGAATAAAGAGGACTATGGTAGCCGCTTGTTTCGGGCCTTCTTCAGGAGAGCATCGTGATCGACCAAAGACCCCTTCTGCCACAAATCAGCCTGCTCATCGCGATGCTGCTCTGGTCGAGTTCGTTTGTCGCGCTTAAAATTGCCTTTCAGGGCTACCATCCCATGCAGGTCATCTTCGGCCGCATGCTGGTCGCCAGCCTCTGTTTCCTGCTCTTCATCCCCAGCTTCCGCCACATCAAATGGCGGCGTCAGGACTTTAAATATCTTCTGATCATGGCCATCTGCGAACCTTGCCTCTATTTTATTTTCGAAGCAAAGGCCCTGGAAAACACCTCCGCCGCCCAGGCGGGCATGATCACTGCCATGCTCCCACTGCTGGTCGCCATCCTGGCCTGGGTTTTCCTCGGAGAACGGGTCAGCAGACAGACACTGGCCGGTTTTTCTCTGGCGATAGCCGGTGCCTGCTGGTTGAGCCTGTCGAGTGAGACCTCTGAAATGGCCCCCAATCCCCTGCTGGGCAATTTGTGCGAATTTCTCGCCATGGTCTGCGCGGCAGGCTACACGGTCTCACTCAAGCACCTGACCAACAACTATCCCCCCCTGTTCCTGACCGCTTTTCAGGCTTTTCTCGGCAGCCTGTTCTTTTTTCCCTTCCTGCTGGTCCCAGCGATCGGTTTTCCTGAGCAGTGGATCTCAACCCCTGCGCTGGCAGTCATCTACCTCGGGACCTTCATTACCCTGGGTGCCTATGGTCTCTACAATTTCGGGGTCAGCAAGGTTCCAGCAAGCCAGGCGGCGGCATTTGTCAACCTGATCCCTGTTTTCAGCGTGCTGCTCGGGATGACGATTCTCGGCGAGCACTTGACCACCGGTCAGTTTCTGGCATCCGGGCTGGTCTTTGTCGGCGTCTACATCAGTCGCGGGGGCGGAGCAAAAAAGGTTGCCGTTGCGACTCATGGGTGAGTTTTTTGCTCCGCTGTGCTAGGTTGTGGCCAGGTTCTTTCGGAGCGCCCCATGGAGATCACCCTGCAACCAATCGGCTTTCTGTCCTCCCCCTACAGGGAAAAATTCATCGTTCCCAGGCAACCGGGGCTGGTCAAAACAATCCACGCAACACTGAACCTGGTCGCGCCCTATAACCGTGCCGAAGCAGTCCGCGGCCTGGAGCAGTTCAGCCACCTGTGGTTGATTTTTCTGTTTCATCAGAACTTCGGGCAGGGCTGGCAACCAACGGTTCGCCCGCCCCGCCTGGGCGGGAACAAGCGGGTCGGAGTCTTTGCCAGCCGCTCTCCCTTCCGCCCCAACCCAATCGGCCTCTCAGCGGTAGAACTGGTCGGGATACAGCAGACCGACGCCGGCCCGCTTCTGGAACTCAGGGGAGTTGACCTTGTCGACGGAACCCCGGTCCTCGACATTAAGCCCTACCTGCCTTATGGCGACAGCATCCCCGCGGCAACCGGGGGGTATGCTGCTCAGCCACCCGCCACCGCCATGACCGTCCAGTTCAGTGCTACAGCCCGACGGCAACTGGCTGAGCTACAGGCAGAGTACCCTCTCCTGGGGCAGCAGATCAGCGAACTTCTCGCAATGGATCCTCGCCCCGCCTATCACCGCACCCTCAATGACGGTAAGGAGTACGGCGCACTCCTGTTTGACTTCAACATCCGCTGGACCATGACCGCTGACAGCGTGCTGGTCCTGGCGGTCGACCCTGCGAACACGGTTACCGGCTGAATCCATCAAGGACCCGTTCCGCCTCTGTGCGACCAACTTCGATCAACTCCTTGGCCCGTTCAAATTCGTAAATCGTACAGATTGCCTTGGGGATTTCAATGACGATGTCGGGCGAGTACGCTGCCAGCTTGAAACTGGCAATAGTGCTCTGCATGGCGTCCAGGCTCTTGGAAATGACATCGAACAGACCCGCTTCATCGTCCGCGACCTGGTGGTTTTTTTTCTGCAGGCTGTCAACAAATTCCACCACCATCTTGTGGTAGCGGTTCATTTCCCTCCGCCCCAGAGGGGCAGGGGGAGGCGTCTGAATACTGCGTGACGGGCCACTTAAACTCACGGCGATCGTGCAATCCGTCAGATCCCGCAAGGTTGGTGCGATCGGAATCGGATTCAACAGCCCCCCGTCTACCAGCTTTTTCCCTCTCAAATGGAACGCAGAAAATACCGTGGGGAAAGCGGTCGATGCGCGAATGGCATCAAACAACGGACCATTTGAAAGCCAGACCTCTCTGCTCTTCTCAAGGTCGGTCGCCACGGCGGTATAGGAGATCGGCAGGTCCTCGATGTTCTGATCCCCGATCAACTCCCTCAGGGTGTTGATGATCCGCTCCCCCTTGAACAGAGCGGTCCCGCTGAACGAAAGATCCAGCAGCCGCAAAACGTCAAGGCGCTCCAGGGCACAGACCCACTTTGCATAGGTATCCAACTCGCCGGCTGCATAAATCCCCCCCACCAGGGCACCGATTGATGACCCGGAAATAGAACGGATCGCAAAGCCTCTCTCTTCGAGAACCTGAATCACCCCGATATGGGCCATTCCCCGCGCACCACCGCTGCCGAGGACCAGCGAAATGCTCTTTGCTGCATCCATACTGCCGTCCTTGATCAACCCTCCATCAACTGGCGCAGGACAAGGTTCAGGATGCCGCCAGAGAGGAAATAATCGACCTCCTGAAGCGTATCGAGGCGCGAGAGGACAGAGACAGACTCGGTCTCTCCGTTTGCGCGGCGCAAGGTCAGGGGCAGCTCCTGCTTGGGCGTCAGTGGGCCGTCATAATCGAGGCTGATACTCTCACTGCCATCAAGCCGAAGAGCCTCTGCCGAGGTCCCGGGGTGGAACTGCAGCGGCAAAACCCCCATACCAATCAGGTTAGACCGGTGGATCCGTTCATATCCTTCGGCAATCACTGCCTTGATGCCGAGCAACAGGGACCCTTTGGCCGCCCAGTCCCGGCTGGAGCCGGTACCGTACTCACGCCCGGCAATAATCACCAGCGGAGTGTTGCTGGCGGCATAACGCTGGGCTGCGGCAAAGATGCTCATCTCCTCGCCGCTGGGGATATGGCGGGTAAAGCCTCCCTCCAGTTTCGGGACCATACGGTTCCGCAGGCGGATATTGGCGAAGGTTCCCCGCATCATCACCTCGTGGTTGCCACGCCTTGACCCGTACGAATTGAAGTCCTCTTCGCGAATCCCCCGCTCGGTCAGGTATTGCCCGGCCGGCGTATCCGCCTTGAACGACCCGGCCGGTGAGATGTGATCCGTAGTGATACTGTCGCCCAGCAGGGCCAGAATCCGGGCCTCGGAAAAACCGGAAAAAGTCTCACGTCCACCCTCTCCGGAGAAAAAGCTCGGCAGACGGATATAGGTCGACTCCTCGTCCCAGGCATAGGTCAGCCCTTCCGGAACAGACAACGCCTGCCAGTGTTCATCGCCGCTGAAAACCTCCGCATACTCCTTGCTGAACATATGCGAAGTGACCAGCGCGACCTTCTCCGCCACTTCGGCATTGCTCGGCCAGATATCCTTCAGGTAAACCGGTCTTCCGCTACTGTCCTCACCCAGGGGGTCGCTGCTCAGGTCGATGCGGGTGGTCCCGGCCAGGGCATAAGCGACCACCAGCGGCGGGGAAGCCAGCCAGTTGGCCTTGACCTGCTGGTGTATTCTCCCTTCAAAATTCCGGTTTCCGGAGAGCACCGAAGAGACTGTCATATCCTGCTCTTTGATTGCATCTGCAATTGGTTCGTTGAGGGGACCCGAGTTGCCGATACAGGTCGTACATCCGTAACCCACCACCTGAAAACCGAGGGCATCCAAAGCTGGTTGAAGCCCGGCTGCCGCCAGGTAATCGGTGACCACTTTCGATCCCGGCGCCAGCGATGTTTTGACCCAGGGCTTACTGGCCAAGCCGCGCGCCACCGCCTTTTCCGCTAACAGCCCTGCAGCCATCATCACCGCTGGGTTTGAGGTGTTGGTGCAGGAGGTGATTGCGGCGATCACCACATCTCCCTGCCGCAGAGCATAGCTGCTGCCGGCAACCGGGGCTGTTTTCTCTTCTTCCCCGGCCGGCAGACAATCTTCCAGGGCTGTTCGCAGCTGACTCATTGCAACCCGGTCCTGAGGCCGTTTCGGTCCGGCCAGGCTGGGCACGATACGCCCCAGATCGAGCTCGACAACGGAACTGTACTGGGGATCCGCGTCCTCCGGCGAGCGCCACAGCCCCTGCGCCTTGCAGTATGCTTCAACCAGTTCCAGGGTTGCCTCATCTCGACCGGTCAGCTTGAGGTACTCGAGGGTAATCTGGTCCACCGGGAAAAACCCGCAGGTGGCGCCATACTCGGGAGCCATGTTGGCAATCGTAGCCCGATCTGCCAGCGGCAACTGATCCAGCCCGCTGCCGAAAAACTCGACAAACTTCCCGACCACGCCATGCTTGCGCAGCATTTCCGTCACAGTCAGCACCAGATCTGTCGCGGTAATACCCTCCCCAAGTGTGCCGATCAGCTTGAAGCCGACCACATCCGGAACCAGCATGGAAATCGGCTGACCGAGCATCGCCGCTTCCGCTTCGATGCCACCCACCCCCCAACCCAGAACCCCCAGGCCATTGATCATGGTCGTGTGGCTGTCGGTCCCGACCAGGGTATCGGGGTAGGCCCAGAGTTCACCATCCAACTCGTCGGTCCAGACGGTACGGGCCAGATATTCCAGGTTGACCTGGTGGCAGATCCCGGTCCCGGGCGGGACGACCCGGAAGTTATCAAACGCCGTCTGCCCCCAGCGCAGAAACGCGTAACGCTCTCGATTGCGTTCCATTTCGACAGCAACATTGGCAGCATAGGCGTTACTGCTGGCATAATGGTCAACCATCACCGAATGGTCTATCACCAGATCAACCGGGATCTGCGGGTTTATCCTGGCGGGATCCCCCCCCTGACGCTTGACCGCATCGCGCATCGCAGCAAGGTCGACCACAGCTGGAACACCGGTAAAGTCCTGCATCAGGACCCGGGCCGGACTGAAATCGATTTCCGGAGCCGCGCTCTGGTGGGGGCTCCACTGGGCGACTGCCTGTATCGTCTGCGCGGTCACATTGCTGCCGTTCTCTTTGCGTAACAGGTTTTCCAGGAGAATCTTGATGGTTTTAGGCAAGCCGTTGAATATTTTGAGGCCATTGTCCGCGGCCGTCTGCAAACTGCAATAGCGGTAACTCCCATTTTTCAGCTTCAGTGTGGTCCGGCTGCTAAACGTATCCATACTCATTTATTCGTTCCTTTCTGCGGAGGCGAAAGAGGATGCTCAACATCTGATCTATTATAGCAATGGAACCATGTCCCTGCATCGCGGAATAAACAGCTTACAGCAGAACAGGGCTCCGAAGTTATCTTCAGGGCCCTGTTCTGCTGCTGGTTCTTTGCTGGCTGCTGGTTCGGCCTCAGTTCAGCGACCGCTCCATCCATATCTTCCACTGCCCGTCTTCCCGTACCAGGCTGATCACCTTTTTCGTCTGATCGCCATAAGAATCAGAGCGATACTTCTGCAACAGTTTCACCTCTGCTATCTCGGGTCCTATAAGCTTGAAATCAAAGTCTTGCAGGTTGACTTCAATCCATTCCGGTCTTTCCAATCGCACTTTGCGGGCGTCTCGCCATTCCTGGAGGGATTGCCCGGCGTCGGGCTGGTAGTCCTCACTGTAGGTGGCAAGGTAAGCGGAAACATCCTGCTTGCTCCATGCCTGAACCCATTGCTGCAAAACGACCAGAATCTCTGCTTCGGGGTCAGCGGGCGGCTCCGGAGATGGAGCCTGCTTGTCCTCGGCGACAGCCACCGGAGCAGGTTCGGCTGATTGTTGTTCAACCTTGCCCCGGCCTGAGTCCTGCGCGGGTGAAGCGACAGCGTCCTGCGTCACAGATGTATCTGCCGGCCGCTCTGCCGCCTTCTCATCCTGCTCCGGAGGAGTGGACGTTGTCCCAGGGAGCGTGCTGGGCGCCGGTTTTGAAACAGCCGTCCGGCTCTCCTTGTTCGCGGCAACCGCTTCAGCAACAATCGGTTGCCGCTCAACGCTGACCTTGTGGGAAACCAGTTCTTGCTCCGGGACCATCCAGACATTGAAGAGAAAATAGACCAGACTGCCTGCAGCCAACATCCCCACCAAGCACCCGCCGATCAACCAGACCGCGGGGTGGCGTGGCGGTGGCTGGTTATCCAGCATTTCAAGTGCTATATTCTTGTCGGTCAGGGCTTTTTTCAGAGCTTTCTGGCTTTCTTCGAGAGCTTCCTGGGTTGCCAGCAGCTCCCGTTCGGCCCTCTTGCAGGCCGCGGTTGCCTCGTGTAACTCTCCCTGCAAAAGAAATTGTGCATCGCGCAAGGCCTGCTTTTCGCTATCAACCTCTTGCGCAGCTGGAGCCGGTTTCTCATCGTCCAGTTCAAAAGGGATAGGGTCTTCAGAAGGAACCGGTTGTGGTGCAGGCTCTTCCTCCTGGCGAAGGTCCTCGTCCAGCTCCAGCGAGAAATCAAACTCATCACGTGACGCGTGTTCCAGCTCTGCCGCATGGACTGGCACTTCCGGGGGGTCGAGAATCTCATCGATCAGCCTGATCAATTCATCATAGCTGGGGATCCCCTCCTGTGACATCCCTAGCAAGGTCGATATCAGCTGTTTTTCCCGGTACCCTTTCAACGTGACAACCCGCTCCATGGGTGAGGGATGCCCCTCACCTTCCGCGAGAACGAGGTCCAGATAAAACGTCCCCAGACTGTAAGAGGATTGTTTCTGCGCAATACTTGGAACCAGGCTCGGCGCTGACTGGCCACTGCTCACTCCGTAGAGCGACTCCAGCAGTTCATTGACGCCAAAGTTGGCCAGCACCGGCCTGCCCTGTTCATCCGCAAAAACGTCATCGGCATCAAGCATGCCATGCTCAAACCCCTTGCTGTGACCATAAGTCAAGCCTTCGGCAAGCTGTCTGATCACCAACAGGCCTTCTTTTTCACTCAGGGGAAGGGACAGGCTGGAGAAAAAACGCCCTTGGGGGAAAAACGTCGTCGTAAAAAAGCAGATATTTTCTTCCGTGCCGATATCGAAAATCGGGGCTAGGGCAGGATGATTCAGTTCGGCAAGTTTTTCCAGCTGCTGCGTGAAAAACTGTTGCTTCTCCGCATCAAAGGAGTCGGCAATCTTGATCAGCTGCAGGACGACATCATGACCGAGGAAGGGATCAGAGGCTCTGCAGCAGGCCCGTTCGTCGCTCACCGCAAGCGTTTCCTTGACGGTATAAAGTCCGTACTGTTCCTGAATCTCCAACACAATAACCCCCTATGCGAAAAAACCAGGCCTCTTAATTCTATAATAAACAAAATCTAATGTTATTGTCTTGCGATGTCAAGAACTTCTTTCAACGCCGATGCGCGGGCAGTGCGGCAGGAGGGGGCACCTGCTGCACAAAGGGATCGGGGCCTTGCAGTATTCGCGGCCATGGGCGATCAGGATGTGACCCGCCTGCGTCCAACTGTCCCGGGGCAACAGGCGCATCAGCTCCTGTTCAATTTTGACCGGATCGGTCTGCCGGGTCCAGCCAAACCGGCGCGACAACCTCTTGACATGCGTATCAACGACCATCCCGGGGATAAAGAACGCATTTCCGAGCACCACATTGGCGGTTTTGCGTCCAACCCCGGGCAACGCGACCAGCTCCTCCAGGGATCTCGGCACCTGCCCGGCATGCCGCTCCAGCACGGCGGCAGCACAGGCGATCAGGTTTTTCGCCTTGTTGCGGAAGAACCCAGTAGAGCGGATCAGATCTTCCAGCCGCCCCTGGGGACATGCAGCCATCTCCTTCGGACCGGGCAAAAGACCGAACAGGCCCTCTGTCACCAGGTTGACTCGTTTATCGGTGCATTGTGCTGACAGCATCGTCGCAACCAGCAGTTGCCACGGGCCGCTGAATACCAGTGCGCACTCGGCATCAGGGTGCAGTTCCAGTAACCGCTGAAAAAGATCCTGAGCCTGACCAGCTAAACTCATTTGTCCTCAAATGGAATGGAACAGAGAGAAAGGTTTTCCCCAGAAACTACCCTGTCGCGGGTTTCATCCCGCCGCGAGGGACCTCTTTAAGCCGCAGAAAATTACGATTTTCTACCTGTTCAACGGTCAACACGAGAGGCAGGTGAGTCGAAGCACGTCGTGCCTCCGGGGTCGAGACAATGGTGCCGGCCAACGCGGTAATTCCGCCGCGGAAATAGAAACGATCCCGCCCCCAAAGCGGGAAATCCGCCGGGAAATTGGCCCTCCAGAGGGGCTGCGGAGCCCTCTTCAGGCAGCTGCCCAAACGAATCTGACCCGCCCCCCAGAGCGGCAGGGAAAAATCACCGGCCACCAGTGCGGCACAGGGGAGTGCGGGGTTTCCGAGCAACTCTTCGCCGAGCAGGGCATCGATCTGCTTTTTCCGATGCAGGGGATTGAAATCGAGACAGACATTAAACAGGTGCAGCCGCTGACCTGAATAATCCAGGTCGGCCCGCAGACAACTGCCGTCAGCCCCAAGGGAATAATCCTGCATGCTGCGCAGGGGATGGCGGGAAAGAAAACAGCAGGCTCGTTCCTGGCCGAGCCCGAACGGTTTCATGTTCAGCAGGTTTGCCAGTTGGTAAAGCTGGCTGGGGTCCCGACGGCTGCCCACCTGCTGGAGAAAAACCAGGTCGGGGGACTGCGATGCGATAACCCGGGCGCACAGGTCCGTTGTCGGCTCACCCCTGCCGCCGGTGCAACAATTGACCTGATAGCTCATGACCCGTAAAGCCGACATCTGCACCCCGTCCAGGCTTTTTCAGCGCCGTCGGTGCGGAACCTTATTCCGCTTTTTTTCCTACCCGGCGAACAGCCTTGATCACCACCTCCGGCTTTGGCAGGTTCTGGTGACCTCCTTTTCTGATCGTACTCACCTTGCCGATTTTTTCGACAACATCCATCCCTTCGACGACCCGGCCAAAGACCGCGTACCCATACGTCTGGGAACTTTTGCCGCGATGGTTGAGAAAATCATTGTTCTTCAGGTTGATAAAAAACTGGCTGGTGGCGCTATCGATCACCGAGGTCCGGGCCATGGCGATCGTCCCTTTATCGTTCTTAAGGCCATTGTCCGCCTCATTGATAATCGCCGGGTCGGTATTTTTCTTTTTCAGCCCGCGATCAAAGCCCCCGCCCTGGATCATGAAGCTGTCAATGACCCGGTGAAAAATCGTTTCATCATAAAACTGTCGATCGACATAACCGAGAAAGTTCTTGACGCTCACCGGCGCCTTCTCTTCATCCAGCTCCAGGGTGATATTGCCAAGACTGGTCTCCATGACCACCCGTTCGCCCGCCAGCACGGGGCCGCTACAAACAAAAGTCAGGAGAACCATTAACCACAATTTTTTCATCAGGCTTTTTCCTTTCCTGCCGGCGTACGGCATTTCAGAGAGACTCCGCCTTAAGGTCGCGTAACATCAGATCGGTAACCGCCCGTGCAGGATCCTTCTCCAGATAAAGGATCTGGTACATCTGCTCGATAATCGGTGCCTCGACTCCCAGCTTCTGCGCCAACTGGTAGGCAGACAGGGTTGTCTTGACCCCCTCCGCTACCATCTGCATGCCGGCGAGAATCTCGTTCAGCTTGCGCCCCTTGCCAAGCTCGATCCCGACGCTGCGATTGCGCGACAGATCCCCGGTACAGGTCAGCACCAGGTCCCCCATCCCGGCAAGCCCGGCGAAAGTTTCCGACGACCCTCCGAGGACCAGACCGATGCGGTTCATCTCCGCCAGACCCCTGGTAATCAGGGCTGCCCTTGTATTGTGACCGAAACCGAGTCCGTCGGCAACGCCGGCAGCAAGAGCAATCACATTCTTCATCGCCCCCCCCAGTTCGACTCCGATAATATCGGTATGGGTGTAGACCCGAAATTTTTCCGTATTGAATACCTGCTGCACCGTGACCGCAACCTCTTCGTTGCGCGCGGCTGCGACGACAGCGGTAGGCATATGAGCGGAGACCTCCCGGGCAAAGGAAGGGCCGGAAAGATATGCGAGGCGTGGGTGCAGGGAGACAGGCAGGACCTCCTCCAGCACTTGCGACATCAGCATCAGGCTCTCGTTTTCGATCCCCTTGGCAGCAGAAACAATCAGCACATCGTCATCCAGCTCCCCGACGAACTGGCTGACAACCTGACGCATCACCTGCGAGGGGGGAACCAGCAGAAGCAGTTTTTTTCCTCTGACCGCCTCGTGCAAACTGTCGGTAAAGGTCAGGTTTTCTGAAAGAGGGAAGCCGGGCAGATAAAGATCGTTTTCGCGACTCCGCCGCATCCGTTCTACCAGCTCGGACTCATACCCCCAGAGCGTGACGGGGTAACCCTTTTCCGCCAGAAGATTGGCCAGCGTCGTTCCCCAGCTGCCTGCTCCGACAACCGAGAGAGAACCAACGAAATCATCAGGATTCATCACAGAACCTTCTTCTTTTTAGCAATCCGCGCTTCGAGACGTTCAATCTTTTCCTGCACCAGCTCTGGCCGCGGGTAGCCTGATAACGTTCGATAGGCCTTGAGGGCATCCCGCAATCGCTCTTCTGCTTCCAGCAGTTCGGCCAGGCTAAACCTGGCCTCGGCAGCATATGGGCTGTCCGGAAACTGCTCGATCAGCTCTCGAAAACCGGCCCTCGCGACATCGGGCGTCCCCTCCAGCAAAGACGCGCTGGCCCGCCGATAAAGAACCTCGGCCCGCAGGGAACTCTCAGGAAACCGCTCAAGCAGAGCGTCAAATTCAATGCGGGCCTGAGAATAATTGTTCAACCGGAAGTAGCAATCAGCAATTTCATAGAGAATGCGATCCCCGTCGTCCGTGCCGCCATCTATCAGTCTTTGATAAATGACAACGGCATGGGCAAAATCTTGCAGACGATTCTTGGTCAGGTCAGCGGCTTCCCGTTGCGCCTGGACAACGTAGCCGCTCTCCGGATAGTCGTGTTCAAGCTGCAAAAAGAACAACAGCGCCTGCTGGTCCTGCCGCAAATCGTACCGACTGATCCGGGCCGCGCGAAACAACGCCTCCGCAGCCAGCGGGGAATCGGAGTAACCCCGGAACAGGCGCTGGTAACTGGTCAGCGCCTGTTCCGGTCGATCCTGGCTTTCCAACGTCAGCCCCTTGCTGTACAGCCGTGCCGGAACCGTCTGTTGATAAACCTGGTAACCGAAAACAGAGGCTAGCACCAGCGCACAAAGCAGCAGGGCAAGCAGAAACAGGTGAACGTTGCGCCGTCTATTCCTCTGCGCCTCCGGACCCTGCCTCTTCAGCTCCTTCTTCAGCTTGTCCAGATTCATCCGCCTCATCCTTCTCCGCCAGCTTGGCAACCGAAACTATCCGCTCATCATTCTCGAGCACCATCAGCCTGACGCCCTGGGTGTTGCGTCCGATCGAACGGAAATTGCCGGCCCTGGTCCGCAGGATCTTGCCCCGATCGGTGACAAACATCAGGTCGGTCTCTTCATCAACCAGGCGGATATCAACCACCGAACCGTTTCGTTCGGAGGTTTTGATCGTAATAATCCCCTTGCCGCCACGACTCTGTACCCGGTATTCAGACAGGTCGGTCCTTTTGCCAAAACCGTTTTCGGTCACGGTCACCAGGGTTGCCGACGTGGAATCGTTGACCACCTCCATGCCGATCAGGCAATCGTCCCCTTCGAGCATCATACCTCGAACACCTCGAGCGGTCCGCCCCATCGGCCGGGCGTTCTCTTCCGGAAAGCGGATCGACTTGCCGTTGCGGCTGGCAAGCAGAATATCCATCTCGCCATCGGTCAGGCGGGCGGCGATCAGGCTGTCCCCCTCATCAATCGTCAGGGCGATAATCCCCCCCTGGCGCGGGTTGGAGTAGGCCATCAGGTCGGTCTTCTTGACGGTCCCGTTCTGGGTCGCGGTGATAATGTACTTGCCGTCGACAAACTCCTTGACCGGCAGAATGGTCGTGACCTTCTCCTCCGGGGCAAGATGCATCAGGTTGACAATCGCTTTGCCCCGCGCAGCACGACCACCCTGGGGAATTTCATGCACCTTCAGCCAGTAAACCTTGCCGAAATTGGTAAAAACAAGAATATAGGAATGTGTCGAGGCCACGAACAGGTTCTCGACAAAATCCTCGTCCTTGGTCTTCATCCCGGTCTTCCCTTTGCCGCCGCGCCGCTGGGCACGGTAAAGGGAAACCGCATTCCGCTTGATATAGCCACTGTGGGAAACGGTCACCACCATATCCTCCTCGACGATCATGTCTTCGAGGGTCAGATCGGCGGTTCTGTCGATAATTTCAGTCCGTCGGGGGTTGGCAAACTTCTCCTTCAGTTCCAGCAGTTCCTGCTTGATGATTTTGAGGATCTCTACTTCGCTGGCAAGAATCTCTTTCAGCCGGTTGATCTGAATCATGATCTGTTCCAGCTCTTCAAGGATCTTGTTCTGCTCCAGGCCGGTCAGCCGATGCAGACGCATATCAAGAATCGCCTGCGCCTGAAGATCGGAGAAGCTGAAGCGTTGGACCAGGGCCTCTTTCGCCTCTGCCGGGGTCGCGCTCCCCTTGATGATCTGGATCACCTCGTCGAGGTTTTCCAGCGCCAGCTTCAACCCCTGAAGGATATGGGCCCTGGCTTCCGCTTTTTTCAGCTCGAAAATACAGCGGCGGGTCACGATTTCGCGCCGGTGGTCGATAAACGAATCGAGCACCTCGCGCAGGGTCAGGACTTTGGGCTGACCGGAGACAATCGCCAGCATGATAATCCCGAAAGACGACTGCATGGGGGTCATTTTGTAAAGTTGATTGAGGATCACCCCGGGGACCATGTCTCTTTTCAGTTCGATAACGATCCGCATACCGTCGCGGTCCGACTCGTCACGCAGGTCGCTGATCCCCTCGATCTTCTTCTCCTTGACCAGTTCGGCTATTTTTTCGATCAGTTTGGCCTTGTTCACCTGGTAGGGGATCTCGGTTATGATGATCGCTTCCCGGCCGCTGCGACGGTCAACCTCCACCAGCGCACGAGCCCGCATCTGTATGATCCCGCGACCCTTGCTGTACGCGTCACGGATACCCTCTTTACCATTGATAAAACCTGCGGTTGGGAAGTCGGGACCGGGAACTTTCTCAATCAGCTCATCAATGCTCAGGCGCGGATCATCGATCAAAGTCACCAGCCCATCGATGACCTCGCCAAGATTGTGCGGCGGTATCTTGGTTGCCATGCCGACGGCAATCCCCTCGGATCCATTGACCAGCAGGTTGGGATATTTGCAGGGCAGAACCAGCGGTTCCTGCAGAGAATCATCGTAGTTGGGACCGAAGTCGACCGTCTCTTTCTCTATATCGGCGAGCAGTTCATGGGACAACTTGTCCATCCGGATTTCGGTGTAGCGCATGGCAGCAGCCGAATCTCCATCCACCGAACCGAAGTTTCCCTGGCCATCGACCAGCGGGTGACGCATGGAAAAATCCTGTGCCATTCGGACAATCGAATCATAAACGGCGGTGTCACCGTGCGGGTGATACTTACCGATAACGTCACCGACCACGCGGGCCGATTTTTTATACGGCTTGTTGTAGTCGTTGCCGAGGTCGTGCATGGCGAAAAGGATCCGCCGGTGTACCGGTTTGAGACCATCCCGGACATCGGGTAGCGCCCGCCCGACGATGACGCTCATCGCGTAATCCATGTAGGATTTGCGCATTTCGTCTTCTATGTTAACGGTGACTTTATTCTGTTCTGTCAGCATCTACGTTCCTCCAAAACTTCCAGGCTGGAAGCAGGGTTTATTTGAATCTGCAAAATATCAGACGTCGAGGTTGGCCACATTAAGCGCATTTTGCTCGATAAACTCTCGGCGCGGCTCAACCTGATCCCCCATCAGCACAGTAAAGATTTCGTCGGCCTGGACGGCATCCTCGATTGTCACCTGCAACAGCACCCGCTTTTCCGCATCCATCGTGGTTTCCCACAACTGGTCCGGATTCATCTCGCCGAGACCTTTGTATCTCTGGATATACTGCCCCTTTTTAGCGCGGGAGAGGAATGTTTCGAGCAGTTCCTTGCGATCCTCGATAATCACATCCTTCTTCCCCTCCTCAAGAAGAACCGCCGAATAGTCTCTGCAGACCTCCTCGACCTGCCGGTACGATTGCAGCAACAACTTGTACTCGTGGGACGAGAGAGTTTCCACTGTTTGCCGGTCTATCCGTGCGTGCAGGTTTCCAAAGCTGACCAGTATGCGGTCGGGATCTTCCAGCACCTCGAATCTTGCATTCGGTTCCACTTCTCGCAGGCGCACAGCCAGGGGCTCAAGATCGGCCTTGTCAGCAAAGCCGTTGCGGATTTTACCGCGCAGGAACATACGGAGAACTTCCGTTGGAACCCCGCGGTTAACAATTTTGTCGAAGTACTGATTAAACTCAAGGATGTTGCGCAGGGTCGGAATAATCTGCTTGCCACGCAGAACCTTTTTGCCCTTGTCCATCTCCAGACTCACCCCCTCGGTCCCGGTTTCGAGCAGGTACTCGAGCAAGGCATCATCATCCTTGAGATAAATTTCCTTTTTGCCACGCTTGACCTTGTAGAGGGGCGGCTGGGCGATGTACAGGTGGCCGCGTTCAACGATTTCAGGCATCTGGCGGAAAAAGAAGGTCAACAGCAGAGTCCGGATATGCGATCCATCGACGTCCGCGTCGGTCATAATGATGATACGATGGTAGCGCAATTTCGACACGTCAAAGTCATCCTTGCCGATGCCGGTCCCCATCGCTGTGATCAGGGTGCGAATTTCGTTCGAGGTCAGCAGTTTGTCAAAGCGCGCCTTTTCAACATTGAGAATCTTGCCCTTGAGGGGCAAAATGGCCTGGTAGCGTCGATCCCTGCCCTGCTTGGCACTGCCGCCGGCAGAGTCGCCCTCGACCAGGTAAATTTCACACAGCGCAGGGTCCTTCTCCTGACAGTCTGCCAGCTTACCCGGCAGAGACAATCCCTCCAGAGCCCCTTTGCGGCGGGTAAGGTCACGCGCCTTGCGCGCCGCCTCACGGGCCCGCGCCGCCTCAATCCCCTTTTCCAGAATCCGCTTGGCAACTTGCGGATTCTCTTCCAGGAAGGTGGCCAACTGCTCGTTCATCATGGTTTCAACATAACTCTTTACTTCAGAGTTGCCGAGCTTGGTTTTGGTCTGCCCTTCAAACTGTGGGTCGGGGAGTTTGACCGAGATAACCGCGGCGATCCCTTCGCGCAAATCATCTCCGGAGATCGCCACCTTTATATTTTTCAGCAGATTATTGGCTGTCGCATAGGCATTCATGGTCCGGGTCAGTGCAGCCCGGAAACCGCTCATATGGGTCCCACCCTCATGGGTGTTAATGTTGTTGGCAAAGGTAAATATTTTCTCGTCATAACCATCGTTGTACTGAATAGCTATTTCTACATCCACGCCCCCTTTTTCACCATGAAAGTAGATCGGCGCGGCATGTAAGGAGGTTTTTGCCCGGTTGAGATATTCGACGAAAGAACGAATCCCTCCTTCATAGAGAAATTCATGTTTTTTTTCACTCCGATCGTCGCTGATAACGATCTTGACACCGGCATTCAGAAACGCCAGTTCCCGCAACCGCTGTGCAAGGGTTTCAAAAGAAAACTCGGTTGTCTCGAAGACGTCCGCGTCGGGCCAGAAGGTAATCTTGGTACCGCGTTTGATGGTATCACCATCTTCCCGCAACGGAGCGGTCGGCACCCCCCGTTCGTAACTCTGCCGATGGATTTTCCCGTCACGACGAATTTCCAGCTCCAGACGGCTGGACAGGGCATTGACGACTGAAACACCGACCCCATGTAACCCCCCGGAAACCTTGTAAGCCCCTTCCCCGTCATCATCAAACTTGCCCCCGGCATGTAACACGGTCATAACCACTTCGGCCGCCGATTTATTCTGCTGTTCATGCATATCGACCGGTATCCCGCGACCATTGTCCTGTACCGTAACCGAGTCATCCTCGTGGATAGTGACGATCACATCGTCACAATAACCGGCCAGAGCCTCATCGATGGCATTATCAACAACCTCATAGACCAGATGATGCAACCCCTGGCTTGAGGTTGAGCCAATATACATGGCAGGTCTTTTACGGACAGCTTCCAAGCCCTCTAGCACCTGTATACTGTCTGCTTGATAATTCTTTTTGTCTGACATTTAATACCTCATGGCTTAGTTGTATTCGCCTATCCCGCCGTTTTCCACTTTAAAAAAGCTGGCACCGGAAAAGCGCTTATGACTCAGTAAACCCGTGTCCGTGCTGGTCACAAATACCTGGCCAGCCTGGTTCAGCAGTGACTCAAAAAAAGAATCTTTCCGATCCTCGTCCAGTTCACTGGTCATGTCGTCCAATAATAAAACCGGCCTGATTCCCCGGTGCTGTTTAAAATCAATTATCTGAGCCGTTTTGAAAGCCAGCATAAAGGACCGTTGCTGGCCTTGGGAACCATAGAGAGACAACGCTTTTCCATCGAGTAAAAACTGCGGATCATCACGATGGGGACCTGTCAAGGTAACTCCATAAACGCGTTCTTTGTCCCTGTTTACCGCCAGCCTTTCCGCCATTTTCAGCCTGCAGCTTTGTGGATCCTCAGCCAGAGCCGGATACTTTATCCTCACAGATTCTCTGCACCGATAAACCTCGTTAAACAAATTAACCAGAATTCCGTTTATTCTTTCTATATAGGCCAGGCGGTGAAAAATGATTTTTGTTGCTAAATCAGTAAATTTGTCATCCCATACTTCAGCAGGAATATCTGTTCTTTTCAAAGCGGCATTCCGTTGCCTGAGACAACGTAAATAATTTTGAAAAAGAGGCAAATACTTGTTGTCCGTCTGAAAAATGGCCCTATCCAGCAGACTTCTTCTTAAAGAAGGTGATCCTTTTACGATAAAAATGTCATCGGGATAAAAAAGAACTGTGTCCAAGAAACCCAAGGTTTCAGAAAGATTGTTTGCCTTTTTTTTATTTAAATATATATTTTTTTCATCATTTTTTATTTCAAAATCTAAATAATTAGATACCTTATTTTTTTTAAACAAAATACCTATTTTTGTTTTTTCAGAATTATTGTTTATAATTTCTGAAAGTTTTTTTCCTCTGAAACTTTTTAAATTTGAAACAACATATATAGATTCTATAAAATTCGTTTTACCTTGTGCATTTTTCCCAATTATTAAGTTAATTCCAGTTGATGGAATAATTTCTTCATTAATTATATTTCTGAAATTATCAATTTTTATTTTCTCAATATACATTTTATAAGCGCATAGGCATTATTACAGAAAAGAAATCCTTATTTTTATCAGCTTCTATTAAACCAGGAGACAAATTATCTTTAAGATGTAATTGAATAAATTCATCATTCATTACCTGGAGAATATCCAATATATATTTAGCATTAAATCCAATAGTTATTTCTGGCCCACTATAAGTCATATCAAGTTCTTCTCGGGCATCCCCAAGATCCGGATTTGAAGATGAAAGTTCTAAAATATTATTCTCCAACTTTATTTTTATACCTCTTGATTTTTCGCTGGAAAGTACAGAAATACGCCTCAAGGCATGTAGAAATTCCTCTCTGTTTATAGAGGCAGGTTTTTCCATTTTTTGAGGAACGACCCTGCTGTAATCAGGAAACTCACCATCGACCAATCGCATAACAAGAGTAGTATCTCCTGAATTAACAACAAAGTTGTTATCAGATATTCCTATTTTGAAATCTTCATTATTATCTTCTGTTATCTTCTTTATTTCATAAATACCTTTTTTAGGTAAAATAAATCCTTCAGAAAAATTTAAATTTATATTGTTCTTTAATGTCTTTTTTATCATAGACAATCTATGTCCATCAGTTGAAACCATTGTTAAAATATTTGATTCTTCTGATTTAAAATAAATACCAGTTAAATTGTATTTAGTTTCATCAGTTGAAATTGAAAAAATAGTTTTATCAATCATTTCTTTAAAAACAAGAGGTTCAATATTATTAAAGTTTATATTATTTATTTCTGGATATTTAGGAAATTCATCAGGAGATAAACCAACTAAATTAAAAATTGATTTACCACATTTAATTTCAACCCAAAAGTTATTTTTTACATTGAAATTAATTTCTTTATTAGGAAGTTCCTTTATTATTTCAAATATTTTTTTTGCTGAAATGGTAACTCTACCTTCTTTTTTTATATTTGCCGTGTAGTAAGATCTCACTCCAACTTCAAGGTCTGTTGCAGTAAAGAAAATATTGTTATTAACAGCTTCAATAAGAACATTTGCTAATATTGGTATTGTGTATCTTTTTTCAATTATCCCCTGAACCCTGGTTAAAGCTTTCAGAAAAGTTTCTCGTTCGATGGTAAATTGCATCAGGGCCTCCATTCACACAGTCTATTTATTATTATTTTAATATTTTTAAAAAATAGTAGTAATAATAGGGATTGTTTATATGTTTATAAATTTATAAATATTTGAAAAATAATGAATTTTTCCAAAATAATGGCTGTTTATAATTCATGCTTTTTCTTGGCGAAATGTTGATAAATTATTTTTTTTAATTTTCTTTGTTTTTATCCATAAAAATATCAACAACTTTATGCCTTCATATTGTTCATCAATTTTTCTATGGTTGCTTTTAACTGGATATCCTCTTCCATTTTCTTTTCAATTTTTTTAATAGCATGGATTATGGTTGAGTGATCCTTACCACCGAATTTACTCCCTATTTCCGGAAATGAAGACGATGTCAGTTTGCGTGAAATATACATGGATATTTGTCGCGGTAATACCAGATTTTTCAGTCTTTTAGACGATTTTATGTCTGATGTTTTTATATGGTAGTAATTGGCTACGGTTTTTTGGATTGTTTCAACCGTAATTTCCTTGTTTTGTTCAACCAGGATATCCTTAAGCACCTCTTTTGCCATGTCCAGGGTAATAGGGGTTGACGTCAAACTGGCATAAGCGCCGATTCTTATCAAATATCCTTCAAGTTCGCGCACATTGCTGGTGATCGTATTGGAAAGGAAATAGGCAACATCCTCGGGAAGGCTTATTCTGTTCTGGTCAGCTTTCATATTAAGAATAGCCTGTTTGGTTTCAATATCTGGAGCCTGAATATCGGCGATGAGTCCCCATTCAAAGCGGGATCTCAACCTTTCTTCGAGGCCAGGCATTTCCTTGGGGAATTTATCCGAAGTGACGACGATCTGTTTATGGGATTCGTATAGTGCATTAAAGGTATGAAAAAATTCTTCCTGAGTTCTTTCTTTTCCTGCAAGAAACTGTATATCATCAATAAGTAGAACGTCCATTGACCTGAACTTATTTCTGAAATCATCCATTTTTGCATATCTCAGAGAATTTATAAGTTCATTCATGAATTTTTCAGAAGAATAATAACAAACTTTTATATTTTTATTTCTTGATATTATTTCGTTTCCAATAGCATGAACTATATGTGTTTTACCTAAACCAACACCACCATAAATAAATAATGGATTATAAGTTGTCGCTGGATTGTTTGCTACCGCCATTGCAGCTGCATGAGCAAATTGATTTGATGGTCCAGATACAAAACTTTCAAACGTATATTTTTTATTTAAATTTTGAAAATGATTTTCTTGTTTTGATGACTCCTTGTTTGAAGTTTTTATCTTTTGTTCAACCTGTTTTTTTTCTTTTCTATAAACAATGTTTTTTGTACTTTTTTCGTTTATAATTATCTTTATTTTATAATTTGCTGCACCTATCTCTGATAAAACTTCTTCCAGCAATATTCTGTAATTATCATTTACCCAGTCAGAAATAAAACGGTTTGGCACTTCTAGGGTAACTATGTCTTTATCAAGATCAATAAAAATGAGGGGTTTTATCCATGTTGAGAAATTATGTGGACTCAATCTTTTTTCAAGAATGTCAACCGTTTTTGACCAGAGATGATGCATTGAACCACCCAAGTTTATCCACAAAATACCAACAACTGTGAATTGTCTTTTAAGAGTTTTGGAAAGGCAAAAAAGTCAGCACTAGAAATTAGCAAACCACCCTTTTTTTTGCAAGCATTCTGACAGATATCCTCGTCCTGTCTTTTTCCCGGCAACGGGAACGATATAAATCTGTATGACCATGAAATATCGTTATTTATCTTGACTTGCTGCTTTTTTTGTGTATAAAAGTGCTTCTTTATCAAAACGAAGAAATCAAGAAGGAGATCAGATAATGTCCAAGCGTACATTCCAGCCGAGCCGGATCAAAAGAAAAAGAACCCATGGTTTCCGGAAGCGGATGCAGACCAAAAACGGCCGTCAGGTGATCAACAGAAGACGGTCGCGTGGCCGCAAATCATTAAGTGCTGCTATCCCGCGGAAATAGTTTTTGCAGATAGTCGGTATAAACTCTTTTCCTTCTTCGCTTCGGCTGAAGACGTCTAGAGAGTTTGGCATCGTAAGAAGGATGGGGTGTAGTATTCATACACCCCATTTTATTCTTTTAAAAATGCCTGCAGATGATAATTTTTCCCGGTTGGGTCTGACCGTCAGCCGTAAGGTTGGAAATGCTGTATGCCGCAATCGGGTAAAGCGTCTGCTCAGAGAATATTTCCGGCGGCATCATCATTTTTTTGATCCGCCCGTTATTCTCTCTGTTATAGCAAAAAAAAATTCAGGCCGGGTAACAGCAAGAATGATTGAGCAAGAATTGAACATTCTTATAAAAAAGGGTTGATAGTTCCCTATGGCTGTAAAACCGCTGCTATTTTTGATTGATATTTATCGTTATCTCATTTCTCCCCTGTTTCCCCAGTCCTGTCGATTTTACCCGTCCTGCTCCAATTATGCTCGGGAAGCTCTGCTGACTTTTGGCCTTATCAGGGGTGGATTTCTGACAATTAAAAGGCTGTTAAGGTGTCATCCTTTTCACCCTGGTGGTTTTGATCCATTACCTCACACTGAAAAACAGGAAATTTAGAATATGGAAAACAACCGGACTATCCTGGCTATAGCGCTGATAATACTCGTCTGGTCGGGCTACAACATGCTTTTCCCTCCGCCGCAGACCGAGGTCGTTCCGCAGGCTACTGTCCAGCAGTCGGAGAGCGAAAGGGTTGATAAGACCGATCCTGTCACCGCCATTAAAGAAGAGCCGGTCGAAACCAGTCAATCTCTCCCTGTTGCGGTGGAGAATCAAAAGGTTCGGGTCGAGTCCGAACTTTACTTGTTCGAGTTAACCACCAATGGTGCTCGGGTGCGTCAGGCCTTTCTTAAAAAGTACAAGGTCGAGAATCTTCCGGATGCCATGAATGTGGCCCTTGTAGACGTCGATACGGACTCTCTGGGGTCGTTTAAGACCTCCGGAAAAGAAGGCCTCTTTCTGCCTGATAATTTGTCTTACGCTCTCAAAGAGAATATTACGCAATATCAGCTGAGTGGTCAGCAGAGCCAGGACGTCGTTTTTATCGCTAAAACCTCCACCGGGTTGGAGGTTCATAAAATCTATACCTTTTATCCAGAAAGCTACCTTGTCGATCTGAAGATAAAGCTGATAAACCGGGCCGCGCAGCAGGTCCAGGGTGTTTTGGATCTGTCGCTCGTGACCGCCTGGGATGATTCTATGGCTGGCGACATGCAAGAGTTCGTGGGACCAACAACCCTGTCTGGGGAGGATGTTGTAGAGGACGATCCGGACGATCTGCAAACCTCGGCCAAGGTCTATGGGAAGGGCCTCGTCTGGTCGGGATTTGTCACCAAGTACTTTGCTTCACTGGTCAGTCCCCAGGAGGGAGCCGCGAGCAAGGTTTATGTGGAGATGGGAGAGGGGTACGTCGAAAACAGGTTTTCTTCGGCGTATTTGACCCTTGAGCCGAATGAAAGTGCAGGGTTCGAATATGTCACCTACCTGGGCCCCAAGGATTACGATATCCTGCAGTCGATCGGCTACGGTTTTGATCGGGCGATAGACCTGGGCTTTTTCAGTATTATCGGCCAACCCCTGATGGTCGTCCTCAAGTTCTTTCACAACTACCTCGGCAACTGGGGTTTCGCCATTATTCTGTTGACGGTTTGCATCAAGGCGCTCTTCTGGCCGTTGACCCAGAAGAGCTATACCTCAATGCAGTCGATGCAGAAACTGCAACCGCAGATGACCAAGTTGCGGGAAAAATACTCCAGTGACAAGCAACGCCTCAACCAGGAGATGATGGCTCTGTACAAGGAGAACCGGGTCAATCCGTTCGGGGGGTGTCTTCCTATCCTGATTCAGATTCCGGTGTTTTTCGCCCTGTACCAGGTGCTGTTGGGGTCAATAGAACTCCGCCATGCCCCCTTTATGCTCTGGATCACGGATCTCTCGGCCAAGGATCCTTACTATATTACGCCACTGATCATGGGGGGGACGATGTTTCTGCAGCAGAAAATGACCCCCTCCAACATGGATCCGACTCAGGCGCGGATCATGCTGATGATGCCGGTGGTCTTTACCTTCCTGTTCCTTAATTTCCCTTCAGGCCTGGTTATCTACTGGCTGGTTAATAATGTGTTGACCATTGCGCAGCAATATCTGATTAAGCGCAAGGCGTCCTGAGACGGTGCTGGTTTTTAGCGGTGAACTGTTCGGATACCATTGTCGCCCCGGCAACACCACCTGGAGAAGGCGGACTGGCTGTCGTCCGCCTCTCCGGACCTGACTCCCTGGCCGCGGTACGGAAGTTTTTCCGGCCCAGCGGGCAGGTAAAAGAATTCGCCTCTCACCACCTTTACCACGGCTTTCTGGCTGACGGCAGGGGGCAGAATATCGATGAGGTAATGGTCGTTTACATGCAGCCTCCCCGCAGCTACACCTGTGAGGAGGTTGTTGAAGTTCACTGCCATGGCGGACAGCAGATTGTCCGGGCGATCCTCGATCTTTTTTTGTCCCACGGACTCCGGCTGGCGCAGCCCGGCGAGTTCACCTATCGCGCGTTCATGAACGGTCGTCTCGACCTGACCCAGGCGGAAGCTGTGGCGCGTCTGATCCACTCACGCTCAGAGGCGGCGAGGGTTGTGGCGCTGTCCCAGGTTGAGGGCCGGTTGAGCCGAGCTATTCATCTGTTCACTGAAAAGCTCAGGAGAGAGCTTGTCCTTATTGAGGCCTGGATCGATTTCCCCGAGGAAGACATTCCTACCCAGGATACGACCAGGGTGAGAAGTCAAATATACGAAATTATTGAAGAAATATCGATTCTCCTGAACACTTTTGAAACTGGACGGGTGTTTGTCGAGGGGGCCTCTATTCTGCTGATTGGCCGACCGAATGCTGGGAAAAGTTCTCTTTTGAATGCCCTGCTGGGGGAGGAGAGGGCAATCGTAACAGACATTCCAGGCACGACCAGGGACACCCTTGAGGAAGGACTGACCATCGGCGGCATCCCCGTTCGCCTGATAGATACGGCAGGTTTCCGCGATTCGTGTGATCCTGTTGAACTGGAGGGGGTTCGGCGAGCAAAGGAAAAAATACTCTCTGCCGATCTGGTCCTGCTGCTGGTTGACGGATCAAGACCCTGTCACGAGGAAGACCTCCTGGCCCTACAGGCCTGTGCCGAGGTTGATACCATTCTGGTTGTTACCAAATCCGATCTGGGCTGCGTGGACCTTGATCCCCGCTTTGCAGGTATAAGGCGGGTTGCCGTTTCAGCGAAAACAGGGGATGGGCTCGGTCTTTTGCGTGAGGCGGTGACAAGCAACTTCGGAGCGGACAAGGGGAGTGTCGATCGCTCTGTCATTGTCACCGAGAAGCGGCATAACGACGCACTGCTCAAGTGTCGGGAGTCTCTCCAGCGGATAATCGTTTCGCTCGACAAGCAGGCATCCCTTGAGTTTATTTCCTCGGACCTGCGGGACGCCCTCGGTTTTTTGTCCGTAATCTCTGGCGAGACGACAACCGAGGATATTCTCGGCGATATTTTCTCCAGCTTCTGTATTGGCAAATAGGGTTTGTTTCACGTGAAACATTTTAAGGTGGTTTGAGGGTGGCTGACTACGGCAAGAAATACCAGGTTATTGTTGTGGGTGCCGGACATGCGGGTTGTGAGGCAGCGCTTGCAGCTGCACGGATGGGCTGCCGTACCCTGCTGCTGACCATGGGATTGGACACGGTAGCGATGATGTCGTGCAATCCCGCGATCGGCGGTTTGGCCAAGGGTCACCTGGTTCATGAGGTCGATGCGCTGGGGGGCGAGATGGCGTTGAATATCGATTCGACCGCAATCCAGTTCAGGCGATTGAATACCAGGAAAGGCCCTGCCGTACGGGCTACCAGGGCTCAGGCCGACCGCATGGCCTACAGTGCCCGGATGAAAAGAGTGCTTGAGTCTGAACCCTCTCTCGATCTTAAGCAGGGGGTCGTGGTATCGGTGGAGACGGTTTCCGGTCGGGTGGTTGGGGTGAAGACTCGAGAGGGGGTCGACTTTTACGGCCGCACTGTTGTGCTGACGACGGGTACCTTCATGCGCGGCCTGATTCATGTCGGCTTGAATAATTACTCAGGGGGACGCGCAGGGGAGCCGGCGTCGTTGGGTCTGTCGGACTGCTTGCGCGACCTGGGTTTTGCTGTCGGCCGGTCGAAAACGGGAACGCCGGCGCGTCTGGCCGGTCGCTCAATCGATTTCAGCAAACTGGAAAGGCAGGAGGGGGATGACAGGATCAAGCCCTTTTCCTTCCTGTCAAACGCTCCCGATATCGTGCAGGCGCCCTGCCATATTGCCTACACCAATGAGCAGACCCATGAGATTATTCGAAACAGCCTGGACCGCTCTCCGCTCTATTCGGGGGTGATTGAGGGGGTGGGTCCACGCTATTGCCCCTCAATCGAGGACAAGGTGGTGCGTTTTCCTGAGCGCAACGCTCACCAGACCTTTCTCGAGCCCGAGGGGCGGAACAGTGATGAGGTTTATCCGAGCGGGATGTCGACCTCTCTGCCGCCCGACGTTCAGCTGCTTTTTTATCGCAGTATGGTCGGCCTGGAAAATGTGGAAATCATGCGTCCGGGCTATGCGATAGAGTATGATTTTGTCGAACCGACCCAGATTCGACCGACCCTGGAAGCTCGTGAAGTCGCTGGTCTGTTTCATGCAGGCCAGATAAACGGGACCTCCGGTTATGAAGAGGCTGCCGCACAGGGGCTGTTGGCTGGCATCAATGCCGCCCTGCAGGCGACCGAGCGTTCGCCGATCACCGTAGGTCGAGACCAGGCCTATCTCGGGGTTATGGTGGATGACCTGGTGACCCAGCCGACGCTCGAACCGTACCGGATGTTTACCTCCCGCTCCGAATACCGGCTGTTGCTGCGGGAGGATAACGCTGACCAGCGGCTGACGGAGTTGGGCAGAAGTGTCGGTCTGGTGTCGGATCAGCGCTGGCGGAGCTATCAGGAGAAGATGGATGGTCTTGGCCGGGGAAGGTCGCGCCTTGCTGAACAGAAAATAACCCCGGCGGACAGCGCAAAGGTCGACTCTCTGGGCTTGAAGGGCCTGCGCAACGGGGTCTCTTTTGAGGAGGTCCTGCGGCGGCCGGAAATTGGTATGGATCACCTGGTGAAGCTTGACCCTGACCTGGCAAGGCTTGCTCCGGCGATCCTCGAGCAGTTGGAAATTTCAACCAAGTATGAGGGCTATATTCAGCGCCAGTTGGAACAGGTGGCCCGCTTTCGAGAGTTGGAGCAGGTTCGGATTCCCGGAACCCTTGACTTCGCCACCATCGAGGGCCTGTCAAACGAGGTGCGCGAAAAACTGATTGAGGTGCAACCTGAAACCTTGGGGCAGGCCGGCCGGATTCAGGGGGTTACGCCAGCGGCGCTGGCGGTATTGAATATCCATCTGCGGAAAAAAATTAGGTGAAGCGTTTACTTGAAGAGGGTCTGAAGCGTACAGGGTTGCGTCTCGGAGAGGACGCCTGCCAGCGGTTGGAATTGTTTCTGTCGGAGATGCTGCGCTGGAACAAGAGGATCAACCTGACGGCCATAGTTGACCCGGAGGAGGCGACCGAAAAGCATTTGCTCGATTCCCTGCTGGTCCTCCCTTTTCTCGAAGGCGGACGTTCTCTGCTCGATATGGGGTCGGGCGCGGGGTTGCCTGGAATTCCACTGAAGATCGCCATGCCGGGTCTGGATGTTGTCAGTGTAGACAGTGTCGGCAAGAAGATACAGTTTCAGCGGCACATCAAACGGCTGTTGACCCTTGACTCCTTTTCCCCTTGCCATGTGCGCCTGGAATGTCTGGCCTCGAAAATAAGGCGAGACGCAGGGTTTGATCTGGTGACAGCGCGGGCCTTTTCCTCTCTGGAAGAGATCGGCCGTCTGGCTGCTCCCTGGGTGAGCAGGGCGGGTCACGTTCTGGCAATGAAGGGTCCCGAGGGGGAGGGGGAGGCCAGAGTGGCTGAAGCGGAGCTGGCGCGATTGGGGTTGGCGGTTTCAGCGATTCACCGCTATCGGTTGCCGTTCTCGAATGCAGAACGACAATTGGTCGTTCTGTCAAAAACAGGGGGGACAGTTCCTCCGGACGCGGTGTAGCGGTCGGTCGCTCCCTCGCGGCCCGATCTTTACCTCGGGACGATTTAATGGTCTGTTTTTAGTAACCGGCTTGTGTTAAAGTTTCGGGCTCATTTAGAGTTCAGGAGCGTCTCGCATGGCAAAAATTATTACAGTGGCCAACCAGAAGGGTGGCGTTGGCAAAACCACCACAGCGGTAAATCTGTCAGCCTCCCTGGCCGTAGCTGAAAAACGCACCCTGTTGGTCGACATGGATCCTCAGGCCAATGCCAGCAGTGGCTGCGGAGTTGACAAAACAGAAGTAACATCAACTATATACAGCGCCCTTATCGGCGAGGAGCCGGTTTCAGCGGTCGTCCACAGGACCGCTCTCGACTGCCTTGACGTGCTGCCTTCAAATACCAATCTGATTGGTGCCGAAATTGAGCTGATCAACAGCGAGAGACGAGAGTTTCGCCTCAAGCAGGTGTTGGAGGAAGTTGCCGATGACTATGAGTATATTATTGTCGACTGTCCTCCCTCGCTTGGGGTGCTGACGGTCAACTCGTTAACGGCAGCTGACGGCGTTCTGGTCCCTCTCCAGTGTGAGTTTTACGCGATGGAGGGGCTCGGCCAGCTGATGCAGACGGTCCGCCTGGTCCAGCGCGAGTTGAACCCGGGCTTAGAGATCGGCGGTATCCTGTTGACCATGTTTGATGGCCGGAACAACCTCTGTCACCAGGTCAGCGATGAAATTCGTAATCACTTCGGGGACAAGGTGTTCAAAACCGTGATCCCGAGAAATGTGCGCTTGTCGGAAGCCCCCAGCTATGGGCAGCCGGTGCTGCTGTATGATATCTCCTCTCGCGGTGCTGTTGCATATATGGACCTGGCCAGGGAGGTTATTGCAACGGGAGGTCTTTATGGCTAAGGCGAAAAGGCCGGCGCTTGGCAAGGGGATCGGCGCTCTTCTCAGTTCCGCAGCCCAGGAAGGGGGCAAAAAATATTTTGTCTGCCCGGTTGAGGAGCTGAAGCCGCATGGCCAGCAGCCGCGCAAGGTGTTTGATGATGAGAAGATGGCCGAGCTGGTGGCGTCAATCAAGGAGAAGGGGGTGATTCAACCCCTCGTGGTCCGGCAGATGCCTGATCATTACCAGATTATTGCCGGTGAACGACGCTGGCGGGCGGCACAGAAAGCCGGTCTCGACAGAGTGCCGGTGGTCATCCAGAACGTCTCCGAGGACTGGGCTCTCGAAGTGGCGCTGATCGAAAATATCCAGCGCGAAGACCTGAATCCGATGGAAGAGTCCGCTGCCTACCGGCACCTGATGGACAGCTTTGACCTGTCCCAGGAGGAGGTTGCCAAACGGGTCGGCAAAAATCGTTCGACCGTGGCAAACGCACTGCGTCTGCTCAAGCTGCCTCAGCGGGTCAAGGACGATCTGTTGACCAATCGCCTGTCGATGGGGCATGCGCGGGCCCTGCTGTCGCTGGAGGAAGAAAATGACATGCTCGAGGCCGGGGCTGAAGTCATCCGCAAGCGGCTCTCTGTGCGCGAGACGGAAAAACTGGTCAAGAAGATCAAGTCCTTTGGCGGGATGCAGCCCAGGAAACCCCAAGAAAAGGTCGTTGATCCCAACCTGGAAAACTTGATGGGGGCAATGAAGCAGGCCCTGGGGACCAATGTGAAGTTGTCCCCGAAGGGAAAGGGCGGGCAGATTCTCATCACCTATCATGACCTGGAAGAACTGGACCGTCTGCTCGATCTATTCGGTGTCCGCTATTAATCACCTAACTGGGGTCCGCCCTGAAAGGGAGCGGGTGAAAATTTAATGTTCAGTCGTAAAAAACAGGAGCTATCAACCATGAAAAAACCGGTTTCGATCGACAAGGCGGATATCAAGGCGTTCCTTGGGCCCGGAAGTCGTTTTGAAGGCAAGCTAAGTTTTGATGAGATGGTCCGCCTGGATGGATTCTTTATCGGCGAGATCAATTCAAGTGACACGCTGGTGGTTGGTGAGTCCGCCAAGGTTGAAGGGGATATCCGGGTCGGCGCCCTGATCCTCAGCGGCACCTTCAAGGGCAACATCCAGGCGACAACCCTCGTTGATCTGAGGGCTCCGGCCTGTGTCGAGGGGAATATCGACACCCCGGTGCTGAAGATAGAAGAGAAGGTACTGTTCAACGGCCAGGTTTCGATGGCGACAGCGGCCCCTAAAGGCAAGGCTGAACAATAGTCCCGGCTGGGGAAATGACAGCGGTTTGCCGAGCAAAAGTATCAACACCAGGGAGCAAAACATCTTGACAAGACAGGGGGCTTGTGTTAGCAATGCCCTGCTTTGGTCTAAGACCATTTTTTTGGCGCCCGATTAATGTATACAGTATACCAAAGGGCGTGACTTTTCCGGTACAGAAGAGGTGACCTCAAGTGATCAGTCTTGACTGGACTCTTATTCTACAGTTTGCGAATTTTTTGATCCTGCTCATCATCCTGAACAAGCTGCTATACCGGCCGCTGCTCAAGGTTCTGGCGGAGCGCCGTGCAACGATAGACGGTTCGCACCAAAAAGCGGAAAGCCTGCAGAGCGAAATTGAAGCGAAGATGGCGCGGTACCAGGAGCAGTTGAACGAAGCAAAGATTGCTGCGGGGCTGGAGCGGCAGCAATTGAAGCAGGTCGCAATGGCAGAAGAGTCAGCCATTCTCGGAGAAGCTCAGCAGAAGGCAACGGTCCGCTTGCAGGCGATCAAGGAACAGGTCGCAGGAGAAGCTGCCGAGGCGGGCAAGAGGCTCAAGGCTGAGGCCGCAGATATGGCTGGTCAGATAGCGGGCAAAGTTCTGGGCCGTGAACTGGCTTAAAAGTTTAGGAAGGGTTTCACATGCGCAAAGATAAAATGCTCATAGCCTCGCTGGCGCTGATCTGCCTGACTGCCGGTGTTGCTGTCGCGGCAGGCGGTGCCGGTCATGCCGACAGCGGCGTGCTGCTCAAGGACTTTCTGTGGCGCTGTCTGAACTTCGGTCTGATGGTCGCCTTGTTGATCTATCTGCTGACCAAGCCGATCAAAAGAGGGCTGGCAGGTCGACGCGAAGGGATCGAAAAGGCCCTGGCAGAAGCCAGGCGGGCCAAGGAAGAGGCTGAAGCCAAGTTTGCCGAGTACGATCAGAAGCTTGCCCGGGCCACCGAGGAGATTGAGGAGATCAGTAACGCGATCCGTCGCGAGGGGGAGCTGGAAAAACAGAAAATCATTGAACATGCCAGGGAAATGGCGGTCAAGATCGAGCAGGACGCAGAAAAAGCCGCTGCTCTCGAGGTTGCCAAGGCACGCACGGCATTGCAGCGGGAAGCGGTCCAGCTGGCAGTCGACCTGGCTGAGGATTTGCTGAAGAAGAACTTCACCAAGGAAGATGATGCTCGTCTGATCGATGAGTACATGAAGAAGGTGGGAGAGCTACATTGAGTAACAGTGCGATATCCATAAGGTACGCCAAGGCGCTGCTCAATATTGCTGAGGAAAAACAGCAGGTTGAGCCATATGCCGCGGAGTTGGCGCAGGTGGCGTCGGTGATAAAAAGCGAAGATGTGTTACGTCTTCTGCTGGACAGCCCGACCTTTCCGGTTGAAAAAAAGGCCGCAATCATGGCTGATGTCGCCGAGCTGCTCAAGCTAAGCGCGGGAATGAAAAACTTTCTCGGTCTGCTGGTGGAAAAGGGCCGCGTGGGGTATCTGCCCCAGATCGAGGTCAACTACCGCAAGTTTGCCGATGACCTGTCAGGCTTGGTACGCGCCAGCCTCTCCTCGGCTAGTGAGCTGAGTGCTGAGCGGACCGGGGCCATCAAGGCTGGTCTGGAGAAGCAGACCGGCAAGCAGGTGGTCTTGAGTGTTGCTATAGATGAGTCGCTGATCGGTGGCCTGCAGGCCGAGATGGGCGGCAAGCTTTTTGACGGCAGTGTGAAAACCCAGCTGAAACGTATTACAGATACCTTAGCCAAGGGGTGATTGAATATCATGGAAATCAGAGCAGAAGAAATCAGTGCGATTATCAGGAAGCAGATTGAAGATTTCGGCCGTGAGGTAGAAGTCAGCGAAACCGGAACCATTATCTCGGTCGGGGACGGGATTGCCCGTATTCATGGTCTGGACAAGGCCATGTCCGGCGAGTTGCTGGAATTTCCCGGCAATACCATGGGGATGGTTCTCAATCTCGAGGAAGACAACGTCGGTGCGGCGATCCTCGGAGATTCCGAGCACATCAAGGAAGGCGATACGGTCAAACGGACCGAGCAGATCGTTCAGGTTCCGGTCGGCGAGGCCCTGGTTGGGCGCGTTGTCAACGGTATCGGCATTCCTATCGATGGTAAGGGAGACATCCAGACCGACACCTACAGCCAGGTGGAGATCAAGGCGCCCGGTATCGTTTCCCGGAAGTCGGTTCATGAGCCGATGCAGACCGGGCTTAAGGCAATCGACTCGATGGTCCCCATCGGCCGTGGCCAGAGGGAGCTGATCATCGGCGACCGCCAGACCGGTAAGACCGCGGTTGCGACCGATACCATCATCAACCAGAAGGGCAACGGCGTTATCTGTATCTACGTCGCAATCGGCCAGAAACGCTCCACGGTCGCCCAGGTTGTCGAGAAGCTGCGTCAGCACGGCGCGATGGATTACACCATCGTCGTCGCCGCGACCGCTTCCGACCCGGCGCCGCTGCAGTTCATTTCTCCCTACACCGGTGTCACCATGGGTGAGTTCTTCCGTGACAGCGGGCGGCACGCCCTGATTATCTACGACGATCTTTCCAAGCAGGCGGTTGCCTACCGTCAACTCTCCCTGCTGCTGCGTCGTCCGCCGGGACGTGAGGCGTTCCCCGGGGACGTCTTCTACCTGCACAGCCGGCTGCTCGAGCGTGCCGCAAAGCTTTCAGATGCTGAAGGGGCCGGGTCCCTGACCGCGCTGCCGGTTATCGAGACTCAGGCGGGTGATGTTTCCGCGTATATCCCGACCAACGTAATCTCGATTACCGATGGTCAGATCTTCCTCGAGACCGACCTCTTCTACTCCGGTGTTCGCCCTGCGATCAACGTTGGTCTGTCGGTTTCACGGGTCGGTGGCAGTGCTCAGGTCAAGGCGATGAAGCAGGTTGCCGGAACCCTGCGCCTGGCTCTTGCCCAGTACCGTGAAATGGCGGCTTTCGCCCAGTTCGGTTCCGACCTGGACGAAGCGACCCAGCGTCAGCTCAAGCGTGGCGAGCGTCTGGTCGAAATCCTCAAGCAGGGTCAATATCAGCCGATGCCGGTTGCTACTCAGGTTCTGGCCATCTATGCCGCCAACAACGGTTATGTTGATGAGTACCCGGCCGCTGCCGTTCAGCGCTACGAGAGCGAAATGCTCACCTTCGTTGAGGCCCAGCATGCCGATGTGATCAAGGACCTTGCCGAGCAGAACAAGATCGATGACGCTCTGGAAGCACGGATTAAGAAGGCCCTCGATGAGTTCAAGGGTCAGTTCGCTGCCTGATTCTAACCAGCCTGCAGAGGGTTTGAACGGATGCCAAGTCTTAAGGACATAAAAAAACGGATCGGTACGGTCAAGAACACCCAGCAGATCACCAAGGCGATGAAAATGGTCGCCGCGGCGAAGCTGCGCCGTGCTCAGGATGCCGCTGTCGCCGCCCGTCCCTATGCCGAGAAGCTTCAGTCGGTGCTTTCCAACCTGGCGATGCGCGAGGCAGGGGATTCCCATCCTCTGCTCAGTGAGCGTGGCAAGGGGCGTGCTCTGCTCGTCTTGATGACTGCCGATCGCGGCCTGTGCGGCGGCTTTAATGCCAACGTCTCGAAGGCTGCCGAGCGTTTCGTTAAAGAGAACACGCAGGGATATGAAGCCATTGACCTGACCATTATCGGGCGCAAAGGCAAGGAATTCCTCAAAAGCCGCATGGGCGGCAACATCAAGACGGTTCATGAGAATATCGGTGATATCAGCTATAAAACGGCGGCACTGATCGGCGAAGAGGTGGTGGAGGCATTTCTCGCCGATACCTATGACGCTGTATATGTTCTCTACAATGCATTTCAGAGCGCCATCACCCAGGTCGTGACCCTTGAGCAGGTTCTGCCGATTCAGCCCAAAGAGGTTGATGGGGATGCTGGTGATGCTATCGACTACATCTATGAGCCGAACCGCGGGGAGGTACTGGCTCAGATTCTGCCGAAGATGGTGGAGGTGCAGTTCTTCCGCGCCCTTCTCGAATCGAACGCGTCGGAGCAGGGTGCCCGGATGTCCGCGATGGACAGCGCCAGCCGCAACGCTTCGGAGATGATTGGCAAGCTGACCCTGCAGTACAACCGGGCGCGTCAGGCGGCAATCACCAAGGAGCTGATGGAAATCATCTCCGGTGCTGAATCGATCAAGTAAACAGTTTCTTAGATAAATAAACGGATAGAAGCAGGATTAATGGAGGAAAGGTCAATTATGAACAAGGGAAAGATCACCCAGGTCATCGGCCCTGTTGTCGACGTTGAGTTCGAGCCCGGCAAGCTGCCGGAGGTCTTCTACGCTCTGAAAATCACCAACCCTGCGATCAATGACAAGGAATGGAACCTGGTTTGCGAGGTTGCCCAACATCTTGGCGAAAATACTGTTCGGACGATCGCCATGGATTCAACCGACGGTCTGGTTCGCGGGCAGGAGGTTCTCGATACCGGTGATCAGATCCTGATGCCGGTTGGACCAAAGACCCTGGGACGGATCCTTAACGTGGTCGGCGAGCCTGTTGATGAGGCCGGTCCGGTGGAAAACGAACTGGCCTGGCCAATTCACCGCCCCGCCCCCGACTTTGTCAGCCAGTCGACCAAGGTTGAAGCGTTTGAGACCGGGATCAAGGTCGTCGACCTGCTTGCACCCTACTCTCGGGGGGGTAAAATCGGTCTGTTCGGTGGCGCCGGTGTCGGCAAGACGGTTCTGATCATGGAACTGATCAACAACGTTGCCCAGCAGCACGGTGGTTTCTCCGTTTTTGCCGGTGTCGGAGAGCGGACCCGTGAGGGGAATGACCTCTGGGAAGAGATGAAAGAGTCCGGCGTTCTTGACAAGGCCGCCCTGATCTATGGGCAGATGAACGAGCCCCCGGGAGCCCGTGCCCGGGTCGCCCTGTCGGCTCTGACTGTCGCCGAATACTTCCGTGACGAGGAAGGCCAGGACGTTCTGCTGTTCGTCGACAACATCTTCCGTTTCACTCAGGCGGGTTCCGAGGTTTCGGCGCTGCTCGGCCGGATCCCTTCTGCCGTCGGTTACCAGCCGACCCTGTCCACCGAGATGGGCGAGTTGCAGGAGCGGATTACCACGACCGACAAGGGGTCCATCACCTCGGTTCAGGCGATCTATGTCCCGGCCGACGACCTGACCGACCCGGCCCCTGCGACCGCATTTGCCCACCTCGATGCGACGACGGTTCTTTCTCGGCAGATCGCCGAGCTCGGTATCTACCCTGCGGTTGACCCGCTCGATTCCACCAGCCGGATTCTCGATCCCCAGGTCATTGGTGAAGTGCACTACAAGGTCGCTCGTGATGTCCAGTTCGTACTCCAGCGCTACAAGGACCTGCAGGATATCATCGCCATTCTCGGTATGGACGAACTCTCTGAAGAGGATAAGCTGGTGGTTGCCCGTGCGCGGAAGATTCAGCGTTTCCTTTCTCAGCCTTTCCATGTCGCGGAAGTCTTTACCGGATCGCCCGGTAAGTACGTTGAGCTCAAAGACACGATCAAGGGCTTCCAGGAAATCCTCGATGGAAAGCACGATAATCTGCCCGAGCAGGCTTTCTATCTGGTGGGTACCATTGAAGAAGCCATTGAAAAAGCCAAGAGTATGGCGGCCTAAGGTCGAGAGCTTTTCCGAGAACAGGGATAAAGGACAGACACAATGGCTGAAAAACTGAAACTAGAAATGGTTACACCCTATAAGCGGGTCTTGTCTCAGGACGTGGACGAGATTACCGCTCCGGGGTATCTAGGCGAACTTGGTCTGTTGCCCGGCCACACCCCGCTGCTGACCACCATGAAGGTTGGCGAGTTGAGTTACCGTCAGAACGGGACCCTGTTTCACGTGGCGGTCAACTGGGGTTATCTTGAAGTTGAGAACGATACGGTAACAGTCCTGGTTGATACGGCAGAAAAAGCCGATGAGATCGACCTGGAACGCGCCAAGGCAGCGTTGGGGCGCGCAGAAGAGGCACTTAAAACCCTCTCTCAGGAAGACAAGAATTTTGCCGTGATGCAGGCGGCTCTGGAGCGGGCCGTGATCCGGATTCAGGTCGCCGGGAAAAAAGCGCGCTAAGCACTATCGTCCAGGCAAGATCAGATTAAAAGAGCGGCCCAACGGGCCGCTCTTTTTTTATCTGTTCAAGGCCTCAAGATAGGGCTGCACGGCAGCAAGGGACCTGGTCAATTCCCTGAGCGTGTGGGCTTCAAGGGTCAGGCTCGGCGCCGCATGCAACCTGCCAATCTGCTGGAAAAGCTCACTGAAATCGATGTTCCCCTGACCGATCGGCAGATGTTCATCCCTTTTCCCGCCGTTGTCGTGCAGATGGATATGGCGGGTGTGATGGCCCAGTCTGGCAAACCAGTCGCCAAGCGAGACCGGCGAGAACAGGTTCCAGTGGCCGACATCGAAACAGTGGCCGAGCCAGGGTGAGTCGAGTTGATCGAGGAGCGTTGCCAGGGTCTCCGGCGTGTCTTCATAGATGTTCTCGAGAACCAGTTGACAGTTGATCGCGGCGGCACGCTGGATCAGCGGGGGCCAGAACTTGAGGCTCTGCTCGTGCCAGAGATCAGGCTGCCGGTCATAGCGCCAGCGGTCAAAGCCGGGATGAAATACGATCAGGGACGCCTGCAGGGACTCGGCGACGTCGAGGGTCTGGTGGAACCTGCGCCGGGTGATCATCTCGATAGCGGGGTCGTGACTCCCGGGGTTGAGGTCGAAAAACGGCGCATGGATGGTCAGCTGCAGCGTCTCGTCAGCAAGTCGGCTGCCCAGCGCGCGCAAGGCTGAATGGTCGATCCTTTCCAGTTCGTTTCCCTGGCAGGCAACCTCCGGCTGGAAACGATTTCTGATCAGCCAGCGCAGGCGCTTTTTCAGGGCACGCAACGGCAGATGAACGTGGAGAACGTTACCCATGGCGGTTTTCTCCGCTGGCAATCAGCTCCATGTTTTTAATGGCCGGTGGTTTTCCCAGAGTAATCAGGATATCCCCGCTCTCCATGCGGGTCTCTGGCCCCGGGTTGAAGATCGGCTGACCGTCCCCCTTGTTGATGCCGACGATAATGATCCCCAGGTTTTTGCTCACGTCCGCATCGACCAGGGCCTGGCCGGCAAGAACGGAGCCCCCAGCTATTTTGATCTCCTCGATCTGCAGTTCAAGGTTTTCACTGCCGGTGGCAATGTCGATAAAGTCGACCACGGAGGGTCGTAAAACCGCATTCGCCATCCGTGAGGCGCCGATAATGTAGGGTGAGATGACCTTGTCTGCACCGGCTCGTTTGAGCTTCAATTCAGAGCTCTCGTCGCTGGCGCGGGCCAGAATATATATGCCGGGGTTTAGCTCTCTGCCGGTCAGGGTGATAAACACGTTGGCCGAATCAGTGGTGACGGCGGTAATCAATCCTTTCGCCCTGTCTATCCCGGCCTGGAGCAAGACCTCATCCTGGGTCGCGTCTCCGCAGACGTGAAGGATGCCGGAGTCTTCCATCTGGAGACAGAGCTCGCGGTCCTGTTCGATAACGATGAAGGGCACCGGCTTGGCCTTGAAATCACGGCAGATCAGGCGTCCGATCCGACCGTAACCGCAAACGACATAGTGGCTATGCAGCCGGCTGATTTGCTTTTCCACTTTTTTTCTCCCGAGCAGGAAACGGAGCTGTCCCTCAACCATAAACTGAATCAGGGTTCCGATGGTATAGGCAATCGTCCCGGCGCCGAAGACAATAAGCAGGATGGTGAACACCCTGCCCTCAAAAGAGAGGGAATGGACCTAACGGAAACCGACGGTCGCCAGAGTGATGATCGTCATGTAGAGGGCTTCAAAAGCGGTCCAGCCCTCAATCGCCATATAACCAGAGGTACCGCTTCCAACGAGCACGAGCAGGGTGATCAGTGAGTAGCGAAATTTACGCAGAGGATCCATGGTGTCTCACGTGAGAAGAATGGACAAATGATAGCGAGCAAAGTCATAAAAAACAAGCAAGCGATGAGCAGAAAGGGGCAGCTCAGCAGGCACGTGAAAAACGAAAGAAAAGCGTTGACAAGATATGTATACTGTATACAATCCTAGAAGTTTGTATACAGTATACGGGGAGACGTGTTTTGAAGAATAAACCGATAGAACGGCATCAGACCTTGCGCGAGAAGATTCTGGAAACCATCCGCGAGGCAATTTTAAAAGGGACTCTCAAGCCTGGGGAAAAGGTCGCCGAACCGGACCTGGCGGAACGGTTCGGGATCAGCCGTACGCCAATCCGCGAGGCCTTCCGCCAGCTTGAGTCAGAGGGTTATCTGACTGTCATTCCGCGCAAAGGGGCGGTCGTCGCTGCTCTTTCGGAGCAGGATGTCCAGGAGTTCTACGCGATCAAAAGCATCCTCGAGGGCTACGCGGCAGAACTTGCAGCGAACCGTCTAGAAGAGAAGGACATCGCCAAGCTGGAGCAGATCAATGAAAGGCTCAAGCAGTTGGAAAAAGATGGGGATGTAAAAACCTTTTTTCGGGTGCATAATGAGTTCCATGAACTGTTCCTCAAGGCCTCCGGGAACAGAAAGCTCTACGATCTGGTGCAGCAGCTTGGGATGAAGTTCAATCGCTTGCGCATGGCATCTCTCTCGGTGGAAGGGCGGATGGCGATTTCGGTCGCTGAGCATGAAAAGCTGATCCGGGCGTTTCGCAACCATGACGGCATAGAGGCGGAAAACCTGGTCAAGAAAACCGCAGCCATTGGTGGCGAGGTGTTGCTCGAAAGTTTGACGATGGCCGAAGGGGGGAAGGGCAAAAAATCGATTCTGGAACAGCGCATAGATGTCTAGTTGGTTGAAGGTCAGATGATAAAAAGAACAGTCTTAGTCATTTTACAGCTATTGGTCGCAGTGAACACCGTCTGGGCCGGATCTCTCGGGATCGGTTTCAATGATGAGAGTGCCCAGATCGACTATCTTCATGTGCTCAGCCGTGAGACCTATGGCGAGTCAGAGGCCGCTCTGCGTTTCCTTTACAACGATGAAACAGAAATTGTTCTCGGCGGCATCGGTGCCGGAATCAAGGGTGCGCCAGGAAATGTTCCGGGGATGATGACCGGGGTGAGCGTAAACGTGACAGGTGGGGACACCGATACTGAGGACCTGTTGGCGATCGGCATCGGCCTGCAGATGGAATATATCCCGCCGCGGTTGCAGGGGCTCGGTCTGACGGCCGGTGTGCTTTATTCGCCCGATGTTTTCACGTTCATGGATGCGGAGGACTATCTGGAGACCCGTGCCGCTCTGTTCTTTACCTTTATGCCACGCGCCTCCCTTAACCTCTCTTACCAGAATATTCTGGTTGAGTTTGAAAACTTCGGCGAAGTGCGTCTTGATGACACGGTGCGAATCGGCATCCGGCTTGAGTTCTGATTTTATTCTGATGAAACCGTTTCAGTGCCCCCCTGCAAAACAATTTGCAGGGGTTTTTTTTTACAATGAGGCCGGAGCGTGACAGCTCGCTGGCGGACCGCTTTTCCGTTTACCGGTGGACAGGAAAGTATATGGTTTTATTTCAATAGTTTGGTGGTCCGGAAAACTGTGATATATTGCATAATTCAGCGCACAGATTTTTTTCCGGGTATCATGAATGATTGTTGATCTGCAGAAATCACTGAATGGTCTTTTGTTATTGCTGACCGTCTGTTTAGGACTTCTTTCGGGTCTCTTGGTGGCCGACTGGCTCGGCATCTACCTGGCCCCGACTGATCTCGAGCCGGCGGCGGTTAAAACCGAGCCGACCCGGGCTAAAACCTATCGGTTAGAGGACTTCAAGGTCATTGCGCAGCGAAATCTGTTTGATTCGAATGCCCCGCCTGCGGCGCAGGATGAGATGGCTCCTGCTGTTCAGCAAGAGGCGCCAGGTACGCCCCCCCAGGCGATACAGACCAACCTCAAGCTTCTCGGAACGGTTGCCGGCGGACCTGACCCTTTAGCGATCATCCAAGCGGGGAAAGATACTGACGTCTACCGGATTGGAGACTCCCTCCCGGGGAATCTGAACCTGGCCAAGGTCGAACGGGACCGGGTCATCGTGCAGTCTGGCGGCGGAGAAGAGACCGTCCTGGCGCTGGTTGTTGAAACAGGCCCGGAGAAAAAGGCTGCGCGAACGAGGCCCAGAACCGCGCCGGTAAGCACGAGTAACATCGTGGAGATCGGCGAAAATCGCTGGGAGATTCCCAGAGAAGAAGCTGACAGGGCGCGCTCCAACCTGAATGCACTGCTGAAAACGGCCCGCATGGTGCCCAAAATTGAAAACGGTGAGACCGTCGGTTTTACCATCGTCAATATCCAGTCGGGAACCTTTCTCGACCTGCTTGGCTTGAAGGTGGGGGATGTGCTGGTGCAGATCAACGAAGTGGAGCTGAACAGCCCGGAAAAGGCGCTGCAGATTTTCCAGCAGGTGCGCGAAGCGAACAATCTTACTCTCGGTTTGCTGCGAAACGGCAGCAGACAGACGTTTGAATATACAATTGACTAGGAGTCGGATCGTGGTGATGCGATTGAGCAAACTGGTAACATTGCTGCTGACCTGCCTGCTGTTGCTCGGAAACCAGGTGTGGGCGGCCGAAGCGGAAAAACCTGGAGCAGACGGCGCCGGAATCACCCTTGATTTTCAGAATGTCGAGCTGGTCGACCTGATCAAGACGATCAGTGAACTGACCGGGATCAACTTTGTGTATGACGAGCAGGTCAAGGGGCAGGTGACCATCATTTCCCCCAAGCCGATGAGCATCGACGATGCCTACAATCTGTTCCGAACGGTCCTGAACATCAAGGGATTCACCATTGTTCCGTCAGGCGCGGTCAACAAGATCGTTCCGACCCGGGGGGCCAAGGAAGAGAACCTGCCGATCGAAGCCGGTGGCGATTTCGGCGAACAGTTCATCACCCGCTTGATCCCCTTGAAAAATGTCGACGCCGGTGTCCTGGCGAATACGGTGCTGCGTCCGCTGATACCGAAAACCAGCCATGTGGTCGCTTATGAGCCGACCAACACCCTGATCATTTCCGACAGTTCATCCAACACCGAACGTCTCTATCAGATCGTCAAGGAACTGGATGTCGCCGGCTCTGACGCCGATAATATCGAGATTGTCGATCTGGTTTACGCCGACGCAGAAGAGACCGCTGAGGTGGCCACCAAAATCCTCGGTTCGCCGATTACCACCCGTACCGCCCGCAGAACCACCAAGGGGGCAGCAACAGGTAGTGCGGTGGCTGAATCCAATGACGGGCAGATTATTCCCTATGCGCGCACCAATCGTCTGATTCTGGTCGGCAGCCAGGATTTCATCGACAAGATCAAGGATTTTATTGACCGGATTGACCAGAAGGCCGATCAGGTCCGGGCCGGGATTCATGTCTACTACCTGGAAAATGCCGAGGCGGAGATCCTCGCCGAAACCCTCAACCAGATTCTGACCGGACTGAAGTCCGGGCAGAAAACAGTGCCCAAGGTGGCAGCAAAAGGGGTTCCCGCGGAAGAGACGATCGGCACCGTGACCATCACCGCGGACAAGCCGACCAACGCGCTGGTGGTCAACGCCACCCCGAAGGATTACACAACGATCAAGGAGATTATCGCCAAGCTGGATATCAAGCGGAATCAGGTGTATGTCGAAACCCTGATTCTCGAGCTGGGGATGGATGCCCTGCTCGATCTTGGAGTTTCTCTGCAGGGTGCGGTGGATGTCGGTGACGACAGTGTCTCCTTCGGCACCAGTAACCTGAATACCGGCCCCGTCGGGCTGTCAGATCTGGCTCCGCTTCCTGGCAGTGACAGCAGCGTTCCGAGTCTGCTGACCCAGGCGGTCAGCGGCCTGATTGCCGGTGGCATGTTCAACCCGATCAAGACCATCGACGCGGACGGCAATGAGATCACCCTGCCGGCCCTGTCGGTCCTGCTTAACCTTTCCGAAACCGACACCGACATCAATGTCATTTCCGCCCCCCGGCTGCTGACGTCTGACAACGAGGAGGCTGAAATCGTGGTCGGCTCCAACGTCCCGATCATCACCTCCAAAGGATCCGACAATGCCGGCAATGCCGTGAACGCGGTGGAGCGCCAGGATGTGGCGCTGACTCTCCGTTTTACCCCCCAGGTGACCGAGGGAGATCTGGTCCGTCTCAAGGTCTACCAGGAAATCAGCGACGTGGCCCTGGCCAACGAGAATGTCGGGGATCCCACCGAGGTCGGGCCGAGTATCGATAAACGACTGGTACGCAATACGGTGCTTGCAGAAGACGGACATACGGTTGTCCTCGGAGGCCTCTTTCAGACCAACCAGCAGGTGCGGATCAGCAAGATCCCCCTGCTGGGGGACCTGCCTTTGCTCGGCTGGCTGTTCAGAAACAAAAAAGAGGAAGAGAGGAAGACCAGCCTGATGGTCTTTATTACCCCGACGATTATCCGCAGCCCGGAGGACCTGGCAGAGGTCACCCGCCGGAACCGCAAGAACCTGAAAATTTTCAAGGAAACCAACGGGAGCCAGGAAGTGTTCGGACCCTTGGCAACCGATGTGGCGCCTGATGCGTTCCAGCCGGATGATGACCCAACCGAGGAGAAGGAATAAGCCTGATGGAGTGGCAACGCTTGGGAGATATCCTGGCCCGGCAGTTTGCCGTTTCGGCCACTGCGATCGATCAGGCCTTGCAGGACCAGGCCGGCAGTGGTCTGCGGATCGGTGAACAGCTGCTGGAGCAGGGGGCCGTCCAGGACGAGGAACTTGCCCAGGCGCTGGCGTTGCAGAGTGGCCTGGAGTATCTCGGCAACCCGGAGCTGCAGCCTTCGGCGCTGGAACTTCTTGAACGGATCCCGATCGGTTATGCCAAACAGTACCGCCTGATCCCGTTGGAAAAAACAGCCCATAAGATAGTTCTGGCGGTGACCGACCCTTATGATCATCGCCCGCTGAATGATCTCACCTCACTGACCGGCTGTCGTATCTCCCTTTGCCTGGTGTCTGCCCGGTCCCTGCTGCAGACGATTCACCGCGGCTATGAAGAGCTGGCCGGCGGAGCCCAGGAGGCGATAGAGGATATCGATCAGAGCAGCGATATCGATCTGGCCGGAGGGTTAGAGCCTGCCGACCTGATTGATGCCAGCGATGAAGCTCCGGTGATCCGTTTTGTCAACAGCATGCTGACCAAGGCGTATAAAGAGCGGGCCAGCGATATTCATATCGAACCCTTTGAGCATGATCTGGTGATCCGTTACCGGATTGACGGGATTCTCTATGAGGTGCTGCGGCCACCGCACCGGGCGCAGGCGAGCATCGTTTCACGTTTGAAGATTATGGCCAACCTGGATATTGCCGAAAAACGTCTGCCGCAGGATGGCCGGCTCGGGGTCCGGATTGCCGGCAAGGAAGTGGATGTGCGGGTGTCGACCCTGCCGACGGCGTTCGGGGAACGCGTGGTGCTGCGGCTGCTCGACAAAAGCGGCGGCCCCAGTTCTCTGAGTCGGATCGGTATCGACCGGACGATCCTGCCCCGCTTCGAGGCGATGATTCGCAAGAGTCACGGTATCGTGCTGGTGACCGGACCGACCGGCGCCGGGAAAACCAGTACCCTCTATTCTGCCCTCTCCCAGATCAATTCAAGTGAAAAAAATATTATCACCGTTGAAGATCCGATCGAGTATCAGCTGCCCGGGGTAGGTCAGATTCAGGTAAACCCGAAGATCGATCTGACCTTTGCCCAGGGGCTCCGTTCGATTCTGCGTCAGGACCCGGATATTATCATGGTCGGGGAGATTCGCGACGGGGAGACGGCGAAGATCGCTGTGCAGGCGGCCCTGACCGGCCACCTGGTTTTTTCCACCCTGCATACCAATGATGCAGCAGGAGCCCTGGCGCGGCTGGTCGAGATGGGAGTCGAGCCTTTTCTCGCCTCTTCTGCGTTGATCGGGGTGCTCGCCCAAAGGCTGGTCCGGACGATCTGTCCGCATTGCCGGGAAATCTGTCAGCCCGCCCCGGCACTGATCGCCGAACTGGTCGGAGAACAGCCCCTCCCTCCCGGCGCAACCTTTCACCGGGGGCGAGGTTGTGACCGCTGCCAGCAGCTCGGGTTTCTCGGCCGAACCGGGATTTACGAGCTCCTCGTCGTCGATGACAGCCTCCGGCGGCTGGTCACTGCCAACGCCGACGCGGCGACGATTCGGCGGCAGGCCCTGGCCAATGGCATGCAGCTTCTGCGTCAAAGCGGCCTGAACAAGGTCCTCGCCGGGGAAACCACGATTGAAGAGGTCTTGCGGGTGACTCAGGAGGAAGGCTGAGTTGGCTCTTTACGAATACAGCGCATACGACAGCCGGGGACGGCGCAGCAAGGGGACGATAGAGGCTTCGGGCCGGCAGATGGCCAGAAGCCAGCTGCGACAGCAGGGACTTTTCCCGGAAAAGCTGCAGGAGGTGCGCAGTCGGGAATCAAAGCAAAGCCGTCAGCTGACCCGCCGGGTTCAGGTGCTGCAACTTGCCGTTGCGACCCGGCAGCTGGCGACGATGCTGGCTGCCGGGATGACGATTGACGAAGCCCTTGCGACTGTCGCCGATCAGCAGGAGCCTCCGGCCCTGGGACAGTCCCTCGCCCGGGTCCGGGAGGAGGTTCTTCAGGGCGTCTCCTTGTCCCGGGCGTTGCAGGATGACGCGCGCATCTTTCCGCAGATCTATGTCAACATGGTTCAGGTCGGAGAGGCGAGCGGCACCCTGGATAAGGTTCTGCACCAGCTGGCAGAATTTCTCGAAGACCAGGCTCGTCTCGGGGCGCGGCTGAAGGCTGCGCTCAGCTATCCTCTACTGATGCTGGTGGTGGGGGGAGGGGTTCTGGCTTTTCTGATGGCTTTTGTTGTGCCGAAGGTGACCCGGATGCTGGAAGATCTGGATCAGGCGCTGCCTTTGCCGACCCTCTGGCTGATGGGATTCAGTGCCTTTCTGGCTGACTACTGGTGGCTGCTGGTGGCAGGAATGCTGGCTGCCGCCGTTTTTGCCAGGCAACAGCTTAAAACCGAGCGGGGACGGCTCTGGTTTGACCGGCAGAAGTTCCGCCTTCCCCTCTTCGGACCGCTGCTGCTGCAGAGTTCCACCGCCCGTTTCGCCCGGACCATGGCGACCCTGCTGCGCAGCGGGGTGCCGCTGTTGACGTCACTGGAGATTGTGACCGGCCTGCTCAACAATAGCCAATTGAAAAAACTGCTGACGGAAGTCGGCAGAGCCGTCCGCGAGGGATCCGGTTTGGCTGCACCGTTGCGCAAGGCCAGTATTTTTCCTGCCATGTTGCCACAGATGATTGCGGTCGGGGAGAAAAGCGGTGACCTTGAGGAGATGCTGCTCAAGGTGGCAGAAAATTATGAATATCAGGTGGAAACCAGGCTGAATGGCCTGATGTCGTTACTGGAACCGCTGATGATACTGGTGATGGGCACGGTTGTCGGTTTTATTGTGCTGGCAATCCTGCTGCCGATTTTCCAGGCCAGTCAGGGAATGGGCTAGGTCTTCATCTGCCATAATCGCGGCAGGGGCGTGGTTGCGAGAATCAAGGAGAAAATCGGGAATGAGAAGAATTATCGATACACGGGGATTTACGCTGATTGAAATTATGGTGGTCGTGGTGATTCTGGGCATCCTTGCCGGAATCGTTGTTCCCCGCCTGCTGGATCGGCCGGAGGAAGCGCGCCGGACTAAGGCTGCGGTCCAGATCAAAAGTATCGAGGAGGCTCTGGGGCTTTTCAAGCTTGATAACGGTTTCTACCCTTCAACTGAACAGGGCCTGGAAGGACTTGTGAGTCAGCCGGAGACGGGTCGTATCCCGACCAGGTACCGTGCCGGCGGCTACATTAAAAAGGTCCCCCTGGATCCCTGGGGAAATCCTTATATCTATCTTTCCCCCGGAGCCCACGGAGATTTTGACCTGCTTTCTTACGGGCCTGACGGAGAGTCAGGCGGTGAAGGAGACAATGCCGATATTGAAAGCTGGAATATCGACTGACCGGACGGGCTTTACCCTGATCGAACTGGTGGTGGTGATCAGTCTTCTGGCGATCTTTGCCGTGATCAGCCTGCCTCTTTTGGCCAACCAGGGAGATGGTGGTCAGCGCCGGGCGATGCGGCAACTGGCCGGGAATGTCAAGCTTCTCTACAACGAGGCCGCCCTGACCCGCGATGTTCACTTGCTGACGTTCGATCTGGACAAGGAGAGTTTTCGGACCTATCGCCTGGAGCGCAAGGGCGATCAGCTGGAAAAGGTGCCTCTGGCGGAAGATCGCTCACTGGAGCCGTTGCGGATCGAGCAGGTTCAGGTGGTCGGCAAGGGGCATTTTCGCAGTGGCGAGGTGACGGTCCGGATTTATCCACAGGGCTGGATGGAGGAGGCCTGGATTCAGCTGGTGAACGATGACAACCGGGTGAAGACCCTGAATTTCGTGTCGATGACAGGATCGACCAGAATTTATGATGGCCGTCGGGAGTTATAAAGAGCAGGGGTTTACCCTGTTGGAAGTGATGATCGCCCTGGCGCTGGTTTCGATCGCGCTGGTTTCGCTGCTGAGTCTGTCCAGCCGCTCTATTTCCGTGCAGGAGCGGTTGCAGCGCGAAACCCAGGCGACCCTGCTGGCTCAGCAGGTGTTGAGCCGGGAAGAGGTTCTTGCCAGCGGGCGCAACAGCGGCTGGCAGGAGAAGGAGGAGTGGTTTGAGGAGCCCTTTGCCGATTATCGCTGGCGGGTGCGCTACGAAGATACCATTCTTTCCCAGGTCAAACTGGTGACCGTCTCGGTCCTCTGGGGCGATGCAGCACGGAATGAACAGGTCAGCCTGGTTTCATTCCTGGAGAATTAGCGATGTGCGGCCAGCGGCAAAAGGGGTTCACTCTGGTCGAGATTCTGGTTGCGATCGCAATCGGCTCCATTCTCCTGACGACGATTTACGGGGTATTCAGTGCGGTTTCGGGTGCGCGTGACAACCTGGAAGCGATCGGCGAGGAATATCACCAGGCGCGGGTTCTGTTTGATCGGCTCGCCTCTGAAATACGCAGCGGTTACTTTAATCCCGGTAGCAGCCAGACCCGTCTGGTGGGGGGTGAAAACAGCCAGGGGTATCCGTTCCTGGAATTTTCCACCACCCTGGCGACCCCCCTATTTGGCGGTCGTTCGGGCGGGATTTCACTGGTTCGTTACGAGCAGGAGGAGGTGGCGCGTGAAGTCCGTCTCTCCCGCAGCGAATGGTTTCTGCTGAGTTCGCAGCAGGAACGTGAGCCCCAGCATCTGATCAGCGGGCTGAAAACCTTTCAGTTGCGTTACTATGGTGACGGCAGCTGGTCAGAACAGTGGGACAGTCGCCAGCAGGGAAAACTGCCCGAGATGATAGAATTGACCCTGGAGGTTGAGCTTGATCAGCGGGTCCACTCTTTTCAGTCAACCATTGCCCTGGTGGGAGGCTGATATGCCACGACTAAGGCAAGAAAAGGGGATGGCGCTGCTGCTGGTGCTGGTGGTCATTGCGCTGCTTGCGTCACTGCTGAGTGAATTTGCTTTTTCCACCCTGGTGGATTTACGTTTGACCGAGTCGTTCCGGGACCGGACTGCGGCGTTCTACCTGGCCAGGGGGGGAGTGGAGGCCGGGCGGATCATCCTGCGGGAGGATCGTAACAATTACGATCACCCTTCGGAGCTCTGGGGGCAGGGGGTGCCGAACTATCCGGTCGGAGAAGGAACGGTCAGCATCGCTATCGAGGACCTCAGCGGACGTTTCAACCTTAACGGGATTGCTGACAACAAAGGGAATCCGCTGCCTGGCTTTCACCGCTTTGTCGCCCTCTGCGAGGAGATTTTGGACCTTTCTACGGAAGAAGCGAGCGAACTGGCCAGCGCCCTGCAGGACTGGCAGAATGCGGATCCGCAGTTTGCATCAGTGGACGACAGCTATTATCTGCAGTTACAGTCGCCCTATGAGCGCAAGGCGGGAGCGCTGGATGCGGTGGAGGAGTTGAACCTGGTGCGCGGTTTCGATGCGGAGAAGGTGGAAAAGCTGAAGCCATTTATCCGGGTGTTCGGCGATAACCGGATCAATCTCAATACGGCATCGGCAGAGCTGCTTTACGCCTGGCAGGTTTCGGCCGCACCCGGAAATGTGCAGATCATTCTGGCCCCGGCTGATATCCAGAAGATTATCGAGTACCGTGAGCAGCAGCCCCTGGAAAATCTGGCGAACCTTGACCAGGTCAACGGTTACTCTCCCAGTTGGCTGAGCGCATGGCAGAATGCGGCAGTGGAGGGAACGGTCTACCGTGTTCGCGGCGAGGGACAGATCAACCAGGGCATTCGTGCCGTAGAGGCGATTGTCGAGAAAAACAGGCAGGCGAACCAGGTGAAACTGGTCTCCCTCAGGGTGGAATAACGGGATGGCGAAACGATATATCGGCATAGATCTGGACGGGGAAACGGCACGCGTGGCGCTGCTTACCGTTGAAGGCACACAGGTCGCACTTGAGTTGCACAAGCGTCACTATACTTCGCCGGAGGATGCGCGGTCGGTGCTTGACGAGTTGACCGGTGGCACCCGGCCGCTGGGGGACCATCTGGTCACGGCCCTTCCCGCAGGGGCAGGATTCGTCCGCAGTTTGACCTTCCCCTTTAAGGAGCGCAGCAAACTGATGGCGGTGCTGGGCGCAGAACTGGAAGGGCAGGTACCGGTTTCTCTGGCGCAGCATACCTGTGCCATGCAGTCCCCAAGGGAAGAGAATGGCACCTACCGGGTGACAGCGGCGGCGGTCCGCAGTGACCTGATCGAGCAGGTGCTCGAACATTTCCCAGACCCGGCACAGCAGCCGCGGCGGATCGATCTGCTGCCTCACGCTCTGGTCGGTGGGCTTGGCGAACCTGACGGATTGCTGGTTTATTGTGGTCGCCAGGAAACAGTGGTTGCTCTTGTCCTCGATAGCCGGGTGGCGGAGTTCCGCCTGCTTCCCGCGGATGTGGACCTGTCGGAAGAGGAGATTTCTCGGTTTGTGCTGACTCAGCTGGCACAGCTGGAGCGGGCGGGCGGGCGGGATAATCTCCCGCTCTGGATCTGTGGTTCGGCGGTGACAGAGAGCTTGCAGCATTCGCTGGAGGGTGCCGGAGCTGTTTTGTCCGCGCTGGTGCTGCCAGTCGACCAAGATGTTCCAATGGAATTTCTGCCGGCGCTCTTGCTTGCCCTGACCGAAAAGGAGAACAATCGTCAGGCTGTTTTTAATTTCCGGACCGGCTCTTATGCACCCAGGGGTCAGCTGGAGATGTTGAAGAAAAAACTGATCGCGGCAGCGGCGCTTGGACTGCTCTGCCTGCTGGTTATTGCGGCCACTGGCTATGTTAACTATCACCGCAAAGCTGAACAGGCCGCGCTGCTCAAGCAGCAGCTGGAAGCTGTCTTCCGGCAGACCATGCCGACCGCAAAGGTTGTTGTTGATGTTCCTTTACAGCTGCGCAGTCGCTATCAGGAACTTCAGCAGCAGGCTTTGCTCCTCGGTGTCGGTGGCCAGGGGACGGCACTGAATGTCTTGCAGACGCTATCCAGCCTGATTGATGTGGGGATTAAAAGTGATCTGCAGGAGATGGTCTATAGTGGTGACCAGGTCCGCCTGGATGGATATACCGATTCCTTTGATTCGGTGAACCGAATCACCCAGGGGCTGAAGACGAGCAAGCTGTTTTCCAAAGTTGAAATCAGTGAAGCGAAAATGGCCGCAGACGGCGGCCGGGTCGATTTTCAGTTGCAGATCGATCTGGTTCAGGCGGGAGAGGGCTTATGATTCAGAAGATGTCCCGCAGAGAACAGCTCATGGTCCTTGCGGCGATGGTTACGGTCGTCCTGGTGGCAATCTGGCTCGGCGTGGTAGAGCCCTACCGGTCGGCGCTGGCCAAGCTGGACAGCCAGATCAGTACCCGCGAAAGCAGTTTGGATGAAGTGAAAAAATTGCAGCAGGATATTCTGCGCCTGCAGCAGCAACTGGCCGGGACCTCGGGTCGCAAAGAGATGGACGGGCCACTTTTTTCTCATGTGGAACGGATGACTGATCAGGTGGGGGTGAGAGTCAATCTGCTTTCGATGCGCCCCCAGCCGACAACCCAGCAGGGTGAATACCGGCAACAGCTGGTCGAGTTGAAACTGGAGAAGCTGACGATTCCGCAACTGGTCAGGTTTCTCTATGCGATCGAATATTCGGGGCAGGGAACCCAGGTCAAATCGTTGCGGATCAAGCGCCGTTTTGACGATCATTCCAGCCTGGATGTAAATCTCACCCTGTTCAGTTTGGAAAAAAGTTGATGGGATTTTTCACCAAGCAGATCAAACGCTCAGGGCAGGTGATGCCGGGACAGGGGCGGCTGGCAGCTCTTTGCCTGGTGCTGTTTTTTCTTTCCCTGCTCGTCGGGGTTGTCAGTGGCTTTCCCTCCGAGGTGCTGCGCAAGCGAATGGTTCAGGAAATCGCCAGGCAGACCGGTTTGGCTGTCAGCAGTACAACGATGGAGCTGGGGCTTCCGGCAGAGGTTCGTTTCGATCTGACGGTTGATCCAGATCATCCGCAGCTCGCACCGTTGGTTTTTTCTCAGTTGCAGCTCCGGCCGGTTTGGACGTCACTGGTCAGTGGTCCAAGAACTGCGAGTCTTCAGGGCCGTTTCGCCGATGGGAAGATTGCTGCGACGTTCAGCAGCGAAGACCAGCTGCGGCTTGATCTGCAGGGGATCCAACTGGCACCGCTGCAAAAAACGGGCAACCCTTATCATCTGGACGGTGTCTTGCGGGGCGAGCTGGAGGGTCGCCAGATTTCGCAAGCGGGGAGTGCGGATGCCCTTTTTTCTGCTGAGATCAGTAACCTTGTAGCCTTTGGCCTTGACCAGTTGGCATTGCCGGAACGTCTGACGCTGGGGCAGCTTGCGCTGCAGGGTCGATTGCGCGGGCAGCGGCTGAACCTGGAAAACGTTGCACTCGCCGGGGATTTTGCAGGAGTGACCGGCAATGGCACGATTCAGCTCGGTGCCAACCCGGAACGGACTCGTTTGAACCTGCGTATCACGGCAACCCCGGGACGCGCTTTCCCCGAAGAGTTGAAACCGCTGATTGAGCTGTCAGGGGTAAAGCCGGCCGCTGATGGAAGCTATCGGTTCCGCATTGCCGGCACACTCGCCAGGCCTTTGTTCAGATAAGGGCGAACAGAGCGCTTCCTGCATTGACCGTTATGACAGGACCATTTCTCTGGTCTTATTTTTCTTTTTTCAGGTACGCCGAAACTCCCGCCTCAAAGGTGTCCTGTGTGATCTTAAAAAAATCCTGCCAGGGAGCCTGGTCGCAGCAGTTTTCTTCCAAGAGCATCTGTAGCTGATCTCTGGTGATCGGGAACAGACGAAATCCTTCCAGCATGGCAACGAGCGGTTTCATCATCAGCAGGGGATGGTGAATTTTACAGACGGAAGATTTTCCCAGCGCTTTTCCGATAACATCAATGACCTGATTGTAGCTGAGCCTCTCTGGACCACCACAGTGAAAGACCTGCCCGATGCTGTCCGGCCTGGAGAGAGCCTGGACGAAACTTCGTGCAACATCTTCGACGGCGACAGGCTGAAGGCAATAGCGACCATTGCCGATGACGGGCATGACGGGAAGCTTGCGCATCATGTCGGCGAGCATGGTAACAAACTGATCGTTTGGTCCGTAGATGAGTGAGGGTCGGAAAATGGTCCAGTCAAGGCGGGAGTGACGGAGCGCCTCTTCTGCGAGCCATTTGGTCTGGTGGTACGCCGTGACCGCATCAGCGCGGGTCCCGTTGGCGCTCATCTGCAAAAAGCGTTTAACGCCCTGCTCCTCGGCTGCGGCGAGAAGATTTTGGGTCGCTTCAACATGCATGCTTTGAAAGGTAATCCCCTGGTTTGGGAACTCGCGAATGATTCCGATCAGGTTGATGAGCGCCTGGCAGCCCAGCAATCCGCCATGCAAGCTGTCAGGGGAATTGGCATCGCCACGCTGAATTTCGACCCCGGGCAGTTCAGGAAGAGTAGACACCGAGTCCGGCCTGACCAGGCAGCGGACCGAAATCTTTTTATCAACGAGCTGCTTCAGCAGTTCCTGCCCAACGAACCCGGTGGCCCCGGTCAGAAAAACTTTCATAGTCATCTCCTTTAATGCATCACGTCATTATATCATCCCGGCGAAGTTCTCGAGAAAACCTTTCGGATGGTGAAACTCTTCTGGAGCATTTCAGGGTGCCGGTAGATGGACATCGGCATGACTGTAAAGAGTGTTGTGCTCAGCAAGAAAGACAATTGTGGCAATTAAGGAAATTCGTATTTTTTCTGCTATAGTCACAGAGAATATCGAGTATTTTTCATGCTGTTGTGCGTTGCCAGCAATTGAAAGGAGAGATGTTATGCTGAAGCCGGAGAACAGTCCGCACGAAGGATCGATTCCGGAAGAGATTCTGCAAATGTGGGAAAAACGAGGGGTTTCTAGGCGGAGCTTTCTCAAATTCTGCTCAGCAATGACGGCGACCTTGGCTCTTCCGGTCACCATGATGAGCAGGGTGGCAGAGGCGATTGAGGCAGACAACCGGCCACCGGTGATCTGGGTCGAGTTCCAGGGGTGCACAGGCGATTCTGAGGCCTTTCTCCGGGCCAATCAGCCGACGGCCGCCGAGCTGATTCTCGACTACCTGTCGGTTGACTACCATGAGACGATCATGGCGGCGGCCGGACACCAGGCGGAAGCGGCAAAGCATGACACCATCAAGAAATACAAGGGTAAATACATTGCAGTGGTTGAGGGATCTATCCCGACTGGAGCCGACGGGGCGTACTGCACGATCGCGGGCCGTTCCGCTCTCGAGATCGCCCGCGAGGTCTGCGGTCATGCCGCGGCGACCATTGCGGTCGGTTCCTGTGCTTCCTTCGGGGGCATTCCTGCCGCCGCGCCCAATCCGACTGGGGCCGTTTCGGTGGCCGAGGCGGTGCCCGGAGCAACGGTGATGAACCTGCCGGGCTGCCCCCTCAATGCGGATAACCTGACTGCAGCCATCGTTCACTTCTTGACCTTCGGCAGACTTCCTGCCACTGATGCCCTCGGGCGTCCCAAGTTCGCTTACGGAAAGCGCATTCACGACAACTGCGAGCGGCGCTCCCACTTCGATGCCGGGCAGTATGCGGAAAGCTTCGGCGATCCCGGGCACCGGCAGGGCTGGTGTCTTTACAAGCTGGGCTGCAAAGGACCGGAAACCTTCCATAACTGCCCCACTGTCCGTTACAACGAGGGGAGCAGCTGGCCGATCCAGGCCGGGCACGGCTGCCTCGGCTGCAGCGAACCACAGTTCTGGGACGCCATGACCCCCTTCTACCGGCGGCTGCCGCAGGTTCCCGGTTTCGGAATCGAAACCACGGCCGACAAAATCGGTCTTGGCCTGGTGGCGGCAACGGGCGTCGCATTTGCCGCCCATGGGGTTGTCAGTTCGTTCCGCAAGGGGGACAAACTGGAAGCTGATCAAGTCGTGAAGGAGGATTAGACCATGGCCAAGAAAATAGCAGTCGATCCGATTACCCGAATTGAAGGACACCTGCGGATTGAGGCTCAGATAGAAAACGGCGAGATCAAAAATGCCTGGAGCTCATCGACCGCCTTTCGCGGCATCGAAACGATTCTCAAGGGGCGTGACCCGCGGGACGCGCACCACTTTACCCAGCGCTTCTGCGGGGTGTGTACCACCGTCCACTCGATGGCCAGTATCCGCGCGGTGGAAGATGCGTTGAAAATCCAGATTCCCGACAATGCACGGCTGATCCGCAACATCATCATGGGTATCCAGAACGTCCAGGATCACGTGATCCATTTCTATCATCTGCATGCCCTCGATTGGGTCGATATCACCGGGGCGCTCAAGGCCGACCCGCAGAAGACCGCCCAGCTGGCCCAGTCGATCTCCGACTGGAAACTGTCGAGCGCCAAGTATTTCAAGGGAGTTCAGGAGCGGATCGGGGCGTTCGTTGGGACGGGTCGTCTCGGGCCGTTTGCCAACGCTTACTGGGGACACAGCGCCTACCGCCTGCCGCCGGAAGCCAACCTGATGGCGGTGGCCCATTATCTGGAGGCCCTGGAGTGGCAGAAGGACGTCATCAAGATCCACGCTATTCTCGGCTCCAAGAATCCGCATCCGCAGACGTTCCTCGTCGGGGGGATGTCGATTCCGGTCGATCCGGACAGCCAGAACGCCATCAACGCTGACAAGATCGCCCTGATCGGCAAACTGCTGAAGAAAGCACGCATCTTTGTCGAGCAGGTCTATATCCCTGATCTGCTGGCCGTCGCCTCCTTCTACAAGGACTGGGCGGCGATCGGCGGGGGCACCGGGAACTATCTCTGCTACGGCGATTTCCCCATGGATAACAGCGGCGGCACCGGCAACCTCTACTTTCCTCGCGGCGTGATCATGGGCAAGGACCTGGCCAACGTGCTGGAGATGGACGAGGCGAAAATTACTGAGTATGTGACCAATTCCTGGTACAGCTACAATGGCGGCGACGACAAAGGGAAACACCCTTATGATGGCGAAACCACGCCCAACTACACCGGGCCGAAACCGCCCTATGATTTTCTCGACACCGACAGCAAGTACTCCTGGGTCAAGTCGCCCCGCTACATGGATCAGCCGATGGAAGTCGGCCCGCTGGCCCGGGTTCTGGTCGCCTACGCCAGCGGCAACGAAGACGCCAAGGCGATCGTGGGGCATGTACTGAACACCCTGGGAGTTGGCCCGGCTGCGCTCTTCTCCACGCTCGGACGCACCGCGGCGCGTGGTGTTGACTGCCTGATGCTGGCACAGAAGACGGAATTCTGGCTGCAGCAACTGGCGGACAATATGGGGCGGGGCATTCTCGAGGTGCATAACGGCGAGAAGTGGGATCCGGCCAGCTGGCCGAAGGAAGCCCAGGGGTTCGGTTACCATGAAGCGCCGCGGGGTGCATTAGGGCACTGGATTCGCATCGAGAACGGGGCGATCGCCAACTACCAGGCGGTGGTTCCCTCGACCTGGAACGCCGGGCCGCGCGATCCGAGCGGACAGCTGGGTCCCTACGAATCTGCACTGATCGGGACGCCGATCGCCAGTGAGGAGCAGCCTCTGGAAATCCTGCGGACCATCCATTCCTTCGACCCATGTCTGGCCTGCGCGGTTCATCTCATGGATGGTCGCGGTAATGAGATTATAAAGGTGAAAGTCCTCTAGGAAGGGAGGCCAAAGCCATGCTCGAAATACGTTATGTCTGGGAACTGCCCGTCAGATTGTCTCATTGGGTCAACGCCCTTTGTGTTCTGGTGTTATCGGTGACCGGTTTCTATATCGGCAATCCTTTTTATACCGCATCCGACACCGCGGCTTATATCATGGGTTGGAACCGTTTTATCCACTTTACCTTTGCCTATCTGTTTCTGGCTTCATTGCTTGTCAGATTCTACTGGTTTCTCTTTGGCAATCACCATTCATCATGGCGGATGTTCTTCCCCTGGGCGACGAAGTCGGGGCGCAAGGCGGCAATCACTTTTTTTCGCTATTATACCTTTACCGGACCGAAGTTGCCTTACGAAGTCGGCCACAATCCGCTGGCGGCCATGGCCTATGCCGGGGTCTATTCGCTGTTTGTCATCCAGCTTATAACCGGTTTTGCAATCTACGGGCAGTTTCAGCCCGATGGCTTCTGGTTCGGGATTTTTGGTTCTTTGCTGAGTTGGATTGATGTGCAGACCCTGCGGCTGGTGCACCATGTGACCATGTGGCTTCTGGGCGGATTCTTTATCAACCATTTCTACAGTGCCTGGCTGATGGACGTCAAGGAGATGAACGGGGTCATGAGCAGTATTTTCAGCGGATACAAGTTCGTTGAACGGGATGACCTCTGATGTCGATCCTGGTGCTTGGGCTGGGCAACCTGGTGATGACCGACGATGCGCTGGGGGGCATGGTAGTCCGGACGCTTGGGCAGCGCTTTACCTTTCCCGAAGAGGTGGAACTTCTGGACGGTGGAACCCTGGGGCTGGATCTCCTGCCGCGGCTCGAAGGGATAACAAACCTTCTGGTGATCGATGCCCTGGAGATGGGAGCCGAGCCCGGAACCCTTTTCCGCCTGGAGGGGGAGGCGGTCCCGCGGGCGTTTGCCAACAAGCTTTCGGTTCACCAGATGGGGCTGCAGGACCTGCTGGCGGTGGCAGAACTACAGGGGCATCTTCCTGCGCAACTGGTCGTCTGGGGCGCCCAGTCAGCGTCTATAGAAATGGGAACGGAACTGTCGGATCAGCTTGCGCCAGCGCTGGAAAAGATTGTTGCTGCAGTGGTGGAGGAGCTGGCCGGGTGGGGTGCGGTGCCAGTGCAGGCGGCCTGAGCAAGGGAAAGCGAGGACCGGGGCTCGCCGGTCGCGTTCTAAGGAGACGCGCACATTGCAGAGACTTCTTCTGTTGCTTGCTGGGATGACGCTGCTGTTGTGTGCCTGCAGGGACAGCTCCTATGAGGTTCCGCAAAGAACTGTTCCGACCACACTGCTTGGCGAAGAACAGAGTCGCTCCTGCGGAGAGGAGCTGTTTTTCCGGCTCTGTCGAGAATGTCATGGGACATTGAGCGAGGGTCGCAACCCGCGCGCCGAACGGTTTGTTCCCCCTGCCCCCGATTTCCATGAACGGCATTATTCCCAGACGGATCCAGCCTACCTCTACTGGCGAATCGAGGAAGGCAAGCGGTCCGAGCCTTTCCGGGGTCGCGGTTCGGTGATGCCGGCCTGGAAACCACATTTATCCGAGCGGCAGATATGGTGCCTGGTGGCCTACCTGCAGCACCGGGCTCGAGAGGAGAGATAGGATCTTCTGAAACCAAACACTTTTTTACATTCACTAAAATATCAGCCGCAAACGGCGCTCACCTGATTTCTCTGCCCGTTTCTCTACCAAAACAGGACTTCCCGAAATAGCGTGTGTTTTCAGCGCATTTCTCGAGAACTCCTTTTTTTATTCAGAATAAATTTGTGCCCCGGGAAAAAAACTTCGCTCAACCCTTGCCTTGATAACATCATTTGAGATATAGTCCGGCCGTTTAAGCCGGCCGGTTTTGACTGATACAATCCTATATCCCAAGATGGAAAGAAAACCATCCATGGAGGCATTGATGAGTGAGTTGAGTGCAGAAATTCTGGGGCTGAAGCATGTGGGCAAGGTTTTTCGTAACCTCAGTTATGATGATCTGTTTGCTTGTGAAGCTTCGAACAAGGAAGGGGCTGTTTCGGAAAACGGGACCATGATGGTCGATACCGGAAAGTTTACCGGCCGCTCACCCAAGGACAAGTATTTTGTCAAGCAGGCTCCCTCGGAGGAGAACCTGGCCTGGGGCAAGATAAACCAGCCGGTTTCTGCCGAAATTTTTGATGAACTCTATACCGAAGTCATCGATTACCTCTCCGGCAAGGATGTGTATGTGACCGACGGCTACTGCGGTGCCAATCCCGACACCCGCAAGCAGGTCCGATTTATCACTGAAATCGCCTGGCAATCCCATTTCACCAAGAACATGTTTATCCGCCCTGATGATGCTGATCTGCCAGGATTTGCTCCTGATTTCCGGGTTTATAATGCTGCGGGCCTGTCCAACAAACGTTGGCAGGAGATGGGGCTGAATTCCGAGGTCTTCGTTATTTTCAATATTGAAAAAAATGTGGCGATCATTGGTGGGACCTGGTATGGCGGTGAGATGAAAAAGGGCATTTTCACCATGATGAATTACTGGCTCCCGCTGGAGGGTATCCTGTCGATGCACTGCAGCGCCAACATCGGTCATGTCGGAGATGTCTGCCTGTTCTTTGGTCTTTCCGGGACTGGCAAGACGACCCTTTCGACCGACCCGCGCCGCAAGCTGATCGGCGACGATGAGCATGGCTGGGATGACGCCGGGATTTTCAACTTCGAAGGTGGTTGTTATGCCAAGTGTATTGATCTGTCCGAAGAAAGTGAACCGGAGATCTATCACGCGATCAAGCGGAATGCCCTCCTGGAGAACGTTGTTGCAGACGCCAACGGCGTGATCGACTTCAGCGATGGGTCAAAAACCGAAAATACCCGGGTCTCCTACCCCATCGACCATATTCACAATCACGAGCCAACCCTGAAAGGGGGGCACCCGAAAAATATCATCTTCCTGACCTGCGATGCGTTCGGTGTTTTGCCGCCGGTCTCCAGGTTGACCAAAGAGCAGGCGATGTACTATTTCCTCTCCGGCTATACGGCAAAGGTTGCCGGCACCGAGCGGGGCGTCACCGAGCCGCAGGCTACATTTTCCAGCTGTTTCGGCGAAGCCTTTCTGCCCCTCCACCCGACCGCCTATGCCAAACTGCTCGGCGAGAAGATGGAACAGCATGGCGTCAACGCGTATCTGGTCAACACCGGCTGGGCCGGTGGCGGTTACGGCGTCGGCAAGCGGATGAGCATCAAGGCGACCCGGGCCTGCATCAATGCCATTCTCGATGGCAGCATCAATACGGTCGAGTTTGATACCACCCGTTTCTTCAAGCTGAACATCCCGAAAGAACTTCCGGGAGTGGACAGTCACCTGCTGAATCCCCGCAATGCCTGGGCAGACAAGGATTCTTTCGATGCGACGGCGGCAAAACTGGCGGGCATGTTTATCGACAACTTCAAGAAATACATTACCGAGAGTCATGATTTCGATTTTACCCAGGCAGGGCCTCGGGCATAAGCTCCGTCCTCAAAGAGCTTCCTGCGTATCTCCAAAGGCAGCCGACACCGTCGGCTGCCTTTTTGTTTGTGCTGACTTGCTTGACAGTTGGTGAGAGAAAAATAATAATGGTTGTCTAAAAATTGCAAGCGTGTTTCAGCAGAAGGGGCCTGCACAGAATGGTTGCGGATAAAGGACTTGCCGAGCTCGGTGAATTCGGCCTGATAGAAAGAATTCAGCAGCAGGCTGAGCCTGCGCCGTTTCTCCGACTGGGGATCGGAGATGACTGTTCAATCCAGGCTGTCGCTGCCGATGATGAGCTGTTGACCAGCACCGACCTGCTTCTTGAGGGGGTTCATTTCAACCTGCAGTGGACCGATTTTGAGTCGCTGGGCTGCAAGAGCGCCGCTGTCAATATCAGTGATATTGCGGCAATGGGTGGCGTTCCCAGGAGCCTGTATCTCGGGCTTGCCGTTCCGGATGCGCTTTCAGTCGAGCAGCTTGACCGGTTTGTTGCGGGGTTTGTTGCCGTCGCACAGGCACACGGAGCAGTACTCGCCGGCGGTGATACCTGTCGCTCCAGTGGTCCCCTGGTGATTTCGGTCACCGCTGAGGGAACTGCTCCACGGGGGCAGGCGGTTTGCCGCAGTGGGGCTGGAGCAGGTGATCTGGTCTTTGTTTCGGGGACCCTCGGCGACAGTGCCCTGGCTCTCAGGCTGCTTCAGCAAGGAGAGCAGCCGTCAGCCCCGCTTGCAGGCCGGCATCATCGTCCTCAGGCCAGAGTCTCTTTGGGGCGGCGACTGGCTGAAACAGGTTTGGCCACGGCCATGATTGACGTGTCGGATGGCCTGGTGGCGGATCTGGGCCATATTCTCAAAGCATCCGGCCATGGCGCGGTTCTGCAGCTACAGGAGATTCCCCTTTCTCCGGGTTTCAGCGAAGTCCTGGCTCACCGACCGGAGTGGATTGAGTTGGCGTTGACCGGTGGCGAGGATTATGAGTTGCTCTTTACCGTCGCCGCCGAAAGGGCGGATGATATTGCCCAGCTTGCAGCAGAGCTGGATCTTCCGCTGACCAGGATCGGCACCCTGCAAGGGATAACGGGGCTGCAAATTCTTCAGCGGGACGGACGTCATTACCATTTCCGGCGGAGTGGCTTCGATCATTTTTCCGGGAGATAAGGTCGATGAGCGATATCTTCTTCCCTGTCCTAAAAGGTTAGAAATCGTTATACTCTGGTTCGGGCATCAGTTCCAGGAAACAGTTCAAATACGATGCAAGCCGGCGGGCGAGCTTGCACGGGAGGGTCAGCATGCGTATTGAGATCAGTCACAAGTTTATTGTCGGATTCATTGTAGTGGTCGGCTCCATTGTCCTGCTCAATGGTCTGGTCCCCCATCTGGGCATCCCCGAACAACTTCAGCAGCTGGTTGCAACCCTGGGGGCGCTTCTGGTCGGTTTGCTGTTCGGCTGGCTTTTCTCCAAGGCGTTTACCGCCAACATCGGCGTCCTGACGGCTGGGGCGGAACGCCTCAGCACCGGTGATCTGAGCCGGAAAATTCGCCTGCGCAAGGGAATTGCCAGTGACGAGACCGAGGATCTGGCCAATTCACTGAACCTTGTCGTCGATAGTTTGCGGAATCTCGTCGGTCAGATCCGGGCCTCTTCGATCAGGGTCAACGAGTCCTCCCTGGGCCTTTCCGCGACAGCAGAAGAGATGACAACCACGGCGCATGAGGTGGCCGGAACCATTGAGCAGATCAGCCGTGGTGCCGAAACCCAGGTTGCAATGGTTGAGACGGTGCTGCGGGTGGTCAGGGACATGGCCATGTCGATCGAACTGGTGGCCGCCTCGGCAAAAAAACTGACGGCTTCGGCCGAGGAAACGACCAGTACGGCGCGCAGTGGTGAAGCGATGGCCGGGGCCTCAGTCGAAAACATGAAACAGGTTCTGGCGCAGGTTGATAAGAACGGAACCCAGATCGTTGCCTTCAGCGAACATGTCCAGAAAATCGGTTCGATTGTCGATGTGATAACCCACATCGCCCAGAAGACCAACCTGCTGGCCGTCAATGCCACGATTGAAGCCGCCCGGGCGGGAGAGTACGGACATGGTTTTGCTATCGTCGCCGACGAGATCAGCAAGCTGGCCGAAAGCGCCGGGGATTCTGCCGCTGAGATCAGCACGTTAATTGAAAAAACCAAGCAAGAGAGCGTGCATGTCCAGCAATCGATGCAAAAAAGTCTCGAGGATATTAATACCGGGCGGGAGTCGATCGGTACGATCAGTACTGCTTTTCAGGCAATTACCGAGCGGGCGGAAAACTCCCAGACCAAGGCCAACAGCATCAAGGAACTGGCGGAAAAGCAGAGCGACAGCGCCAGAGACATTGTCGAGGCCATCGAGGAAATTTCCCGGGTCGCTGAAGAGAATGCGGTGGCCACTGAAGAGGTCTCAGCTGCAACCGAAGAACAGTCGATGACGATGGAGCGGATGTCAGCCTCGTCGCTGAAGCTTGCCCAACTGGCCGATGAACTGCTGACGTCAGTGAGCCGCTTTCAGCTTGGCGTTGAAGACTAGGCGGGGACGCTATGGTGCAGATAATGCCCTTTCAACTCGGTGAGGGACTCTATGGCCTGGAGCTGACGGAGATCCAGCAGCTTGTCGACGAACCCCGGGTTTTTTATCTGCCGGGCGCCCCGGAGGAAGTGCTCGGGGCGATCAATCTCCATGGGCGGATTCTGCCGGTGCTGGACCTCGCCCAAATGTTCGGTTTTGCTAAAGGGGAACGGGCAACACGGATGATTGTGCCCACGGATCAGGACGGGGCTTTTGCGCTTGCCGTCGACAGGGTCCATTCGGTGCTGAACGCGATATCCCCATTGATCAAACCCTGTCAGAATGTTTTTGCCAAAGAATGCGTTAAAAATGTGCTTGACTGGGATGGGAAACGGATTCGTCTGGTCGATTTGAACATGTTACGGGAACGGGTCGGACTGTTATGTGACCCCACGGGAGGATGAAAATGGCAAATCGGGTACTGATTGCGGATGATGCTCAGTTCATGCGGGACCTTTTGCGGGGCATTTTTGAACAGGCCGGCTGGGATGTTGCGGGCGAAGCGGAGAACGGCAAGCAGGCCGTTGAACAATATCAGCTGCTGAAGCCTGACCTGGTCACGATGGATATCGTCATGCCGTTGCGCAGCGGCATCGAGGCCCTCAGCGATATCATCGCCGCAGACCCCGAGGCACGGGTTGTCATGTGCAGCGCGCTTGGCCAGGAGAGTATGGTCATGGAGGCGGTAAAGGCTGGAGCCAGGGATTTTATCGTCAAACCGTTTCAACAGGAACAGGTGGAACGGATTGTCCAGCGGGTCATGGCATAGCACCCTAGCAGGTCTGGCCGCGGGTCATCGCGGGGCTGATTGGATCAACCGATGGATATGGCTAAATTTAAATCGATGTTCCTCACGGAAGCCGGAGAGCACTTGAAGAGCATGAGTGCGCTGCTGGTGACCACTGAGGGGGCTTCTGACGATCGAGACAGGATCAACAGCCTGTTCCGCGGGGCGCACTCGATCAAGGGGATGGCTGCATCGATGGGCTATGAAAAGATGGCCGAACTGGCTCACCATCTGGAGGATTCGCTCGATCATTTCCGCCAGGGGGGAACCATCTGCCCTGGCGATATCGGTCGGCTGCTGGACGGAGTGGATCTGCTGGACGGGCTGCTGGAGGATATCTCTCAGGATCTTCCCGAACGGGAAATAGCCGATTTTATTACCCGCCCGGTCGGGGCAGAGAAGGTGGTCGAAGAACAGCCCCCTGTCGCTGCCGCGTTAACGGAAACCCGCTATCTGCGGTTGACGCTCCATGACAATGTGGTTTCCCCTGCGGCGCGCCTGCTGTTGCTCACCAGGGTCCTTGAGAGACTTGGAACCATTGATCACCTTGCCCCACCCCTTGAGCAGATCATGGACGGGCAGGAGTATCGTACATTGCAGCTCAGCCTGCAGACCGGACTGAGCGACGCAGAGCTTGAGCAGGCCTTTCAGGCTTACCCGGAAATCTCTCAGCTTAACATTTCCGCTGACCCTCCGGCTGAGGAGCGCCGAAAAGAGGATCGCCGCAGCGGAGACCGCAGACAGGGAGATCGTCGTGCGCAGTCCCTGACGTCCGGAACTGTCCGGGTTGATACCAGGCTGCTGGATCAATTTATCAACCTGACCGGCGAGTTGGTCACCAATCGCCATGCCCTGCAGACGGCACTTGCCGAGCAGCACTGGACCGAGCTGAACGAGGGGTTGGGCCAGCTCGGCAAGCTGGTGAAAAATCTGCATGGGCAGGTTCTGAAAGTCCGGATGATGCCGGCCAGCAGCATTACCGAGCGGTTGTATCGGGTGGTGCGCGATCTGTGTCGGAAAGCGGGTAAAGAGGTGACCTTGAAGGTTGAAGGAGCCGAGATCGAGCTGGACCGGGCGATCCTCGAAGAGGTCGCCGACCCGCTGATGCATATGGTTCGCAATGCCGTTGATCACGGGATCGAAGCACAGGGAACCGTACACGTCAGTATACGGCGTCAGCGCTCACACGTGCATATCCTGATCGAGGATGATGGCCGCGGCATCGATCCCCGCAAGCTGCGCGAGCGAGCCCTGGAGAAGGGGCTGATTTCGGCCAGGCAGGCAGAGGTCATGAGCGACATGAACGCTCTGCAACTGATCTGTCTGCCGGGGTTCTCGACGACGACCGAAGTGACGGAAACATCGGGTCGCGGGGTCGGCATGGATGTGGTCAAGGCTGCCGTTGAGAAGCTGGACGGAATACTTCAGATCGATTCAGCGTTGGGCGAAGGCAGCCGGATAACCCTGAAGCTCCCTTTGTCGGTGGCCATAATCCGGATCTTGCTGATCAGATGCAATGACAGGCTCATGGCATTACCGCTCTCCCGGATCCAGCAGACTCATCAGATTGAACGTGAAGAAATCCAGAGTCGTGGACGACAGCTGCTTGTTCAGCTGAAGGATGAAAAAATACCTCTGATTTCTCTGCGCAAGATTCTGCGCATGCCCGTTCCGCCCGCGACCAGTAAGATTTCTCTGGTGGTGATGGAACTGTTCGGGCGCAAAGTCGGAGTCGTTGTTGACCAGATCGTTGGCCACCAGGAGGTGTTTGTGAAAAAAATGCCCGCCCCGTTCGACCGGCTGCAGGGGACCAACGGTGGCGCCGTTCTGGGTGATGGTCAGGTTGTTTTTATCCTTGATATTCAGGGGTTTCTCGGGGGGCGCCGGTAGTTCCGGCAGGGATCGAGGTATGTTACCCAATCAGACAGCAACGACTCCGGAGGTTTCGCGAGAGCAGGTTCTGGCAGGCATGGAGCAGGCTGCAGCCATGCTCTCAAGGTTCCTGGACGCGGGACGAAGGTTCAGGATGGATTTCAATTCAGACAGGGAGCGGGCTGGCACCGAACCGGGAGAAGAGGACCTGACCGGGGTCTGCCTGCATGTCAGCGGCGCGTTTTCCGGGTCCATCCTGCTGCTCGCGTCGGTTGAGAACGCCTGCCGTCTGGCCGGTCTGTTGCTGCGTCGACCAGCTCCGGCCGATCCTGAAGATGAGGCCCTCAGGTCGACCCTGCGCGAGGTTGGGAACATCTTTGCATCAGGAGTCCTGGGGGGGCTGGAAGACGGGCTCAAGCTGCGCGCCCTGCCTTCGCCGCCGACGTTTCTGTTCGGGACCCGGCAACAGGTCCTGGAGCAATGCCGGCAATGCTGCGACCGGCCGGTGGGGTTGCAGATCGATGCCGGGCTGAACTGCGATTCGAGCGATGGCATACCGATCAGGGGAGAGGTCCTCTTTCGACTGGCGGCGGGGTTTGGACCTGCCTGAGACTTTCTCTCGGTGCGGATCTGTCCGGTTCGCCAAACCCTTGCTGGAGAAATAGATGATTAGACCGATAGCTATCCTGTTGCTGCTGGCCTGCTGCGTCGCCACAAATGTCGCTGCTCAGGACTTCAGTTTGTCCGACACCCTGCAGACCCTGGAATCCCCCTTCAAGGCGGGTGCGCAGGAAAATTCCGGGGGACGGATCCACGATTTTCAGGCCGAGTTCCGCCAGGCTTCGCATATCGCGTCCATCGATCGGACCCAGCGGGGAGAGGGTTCCGTGCGGTTTAAATTTTTGCCCGATCAGGCAGCAGCGGATGGCATCGCCATGTTTCGCTGGGGGTATCGCGAGCCGACCGTCCAGGAGATCGTCTCAGATGGCCGCACCTTGTGGTTTTACCTGCCGGAAAATCGCCAGGTGATCGAGAGCGATCTCTCCCGCCTGCAGGAGCAGCAGGGTCAGAACCCGGTCACCTTCCTCAGCGGGTTGGCAAACCTGAGCCGCGATTTTTCTGTCGAGTGGGCAGCACCTGATCATGACGCGGCGGGAAATCCGGCCATGCTGCTGAAGCCTCGCCTGTCATCACAGTATATCGACCGGCTGGAGGTTGTCGTGTCCAGGCGTGCGGTAGAGGAATACACAAGGACAGGCCGAGCCGGTACCCTGTTTCCGATTCTTTCCACCGCAGTTTATGATCCGGGAGGAAACCGCACGGAGATTTACTTTGACAAGGTGCAGGTGAACCAGTACCCCTCGGCGGAGCTGTTCCGTTTCCAGCCGCCGGAAGGGGTCGAGGTGGTGAGTCCGTCCGAGCAGGGGCTGGGTTACTGAGGCAGGCAGGAAGTCCTCTTTTTTGACGAGGCCGCTCCGGAACTTTCTTTCCGGGGCGGTTTCGTGTTATAAGTCACCGATTCTGTGAGCTTCTTGATTCATTACCAGGAGATAAGAGATGCCGAGCTTCGATATTGTTTCCAAGGTTGACCTGCAGGAGGTCGACAATGCCGTCAACCAGGCCGTGAAGGAGATCGGGCAGCGCTACGATTTCAAAGGGACCCATAACGAGGTCACTCTCGGCAAGGAGGGCCTGACCATTCTGGCAGCCGACGAGTACAAGCTGCAGGCGATCAAGGAGATCCTGATCGGCAAACTGGTGCGTCGCCAGGTTTCGCCCAAGTGCTTCGATTATGGCAAGGAGGAGCCAGCCTCCGCTGGGGCTGTCCGGCAGAGGGCAGCGATTCTGCAGGGGATTGGCAAGGAAAAGGGGAAGGAAATTGTCAAGCTGATCAAGGCGAGCAAGCTCAAGGTCCAGGCCCAGATCATGGATGATCAGGTGCGGGTCAGCGGCAAGAAAATCGACGATCTGCAGGAGGTGATGCAATTGCTCAGGGGGGAGGATCTGGGCATCGAACTGCAGTTTGAAAATATGCGCAGCTAGCCCTCGCCGGTTTTCTCCGATAACGTGCCCGGTCAGGCGGGCCACAGCGACAACAGGAATAAATTACGTGGAAACGCTAAAAGTCAGTCTGGTCAGTCTCGGCTGTCCGAAAAATCTGGTTGATGCAGAAGTCATGCTGGGACACCTTCCGGAACCGCGCTTCGAGATCATCACCGACGAGAGCCAGGCCGATATCATTATCATCAATACCTGCTCGTTTATCGAGGATGCCAAGGAAGAATCGATAGAAACCATTCTTGAAGTCGCCGACTACAAGGAGCAGGGTGCCTGCAAAATGCTGGTGGTCAGCGGGTGCCTGCCGCAGCGCTATCAGGATCAGCTGGGCAAAGAGCTGCCAGAGGTCGATCTGTTTGTCGGCACCGGAGACGCGCCGCGGATCGTCGACCTGATAGAGCGGCAATTAGGGAAAACAACCTCCAGCCAGGAGATCGGAACTCCCGACTTTCTCTACGATCACGAGACCCCGCGGGTCAACTCCTCCCCTTTTTACAGCAGCTACATAAAGATTGCTGACGGGTGCGGCAACCATTGCTCGTACTGCATTATTCCCCAGTTGCGCGGCAATCTGCGCTCCCGGTCGATCGATTCCGTCTGTCAGGAGGCTCATCACCTGGCCAGCAAGGGTGTGCGCGAGATCAACCTGATTGCCCAGGATATCACCGCTTACGGCGCCGACCGTGATGACGGGGCGAATATTGAAGCGCTGTTGCGCGAGCTGGTCAAGGTTGAAGGGATCGCCTGGATCCGCCTGCTTTATGCTTATCCGGACGGCATCAGCGACGAACTGATCGATCTGATCGCGGCGGAGGAAAAGATCTGCAACTATCTGGATATTCCCCTGCAGCATATCGATGACCAGATTCTTGAGCAGATGAATCGGCGGGTCGGTGAAAAGGATATCCGCACCCTGCTGCGACGTCTGCGCAGCCGCATCCCGGACCTGACCCTGCGGACATCATTTATCGTCGGCTTCCCCGGCGAAACCATGGCGCAGTACGAAAAGCTGCTCGGCTTTGTCCAGGAAGGTCACTTTGAACGGGTCGGGGTCTTCCGTTATTCCCGCGAGGAGGGAACCACTGCTGCGCAGCTGCCGGAGCAGATTCTCGCCCGGACCAAAAAGAGCCGGCTCAACAAGCTGATGCGCGCCCAAGCCCGGGTCTCCTTTGAAAAAAACCGGAAACTGGTCGGACACCTGGAGACCGTGTTGATCGAAGGGTACAGTGAAGAGACCGATCTGCTGCTCAAGGGGCGCAGCGCACGACAGGCTCCCGATATCGATGGACACTACCTGATCACCGCCGGGCATGCGGAGGTCGGACAGCTGGTCCAGGTCAAGATAACCGATTCATCGGAGTATGACCTGATCGGTGAGATCCTTGAGGGGAAGAGCTAGTATTGTTCAACCGCCCGCTGATACCGATCCTGCTGATTCTGCTGGTCGCTCTGCTGGTCTGGTTGCGCCAGCCCGGCGGCGAATCGATGGTTTCCAGAACCGCTCTGGTTATGGGAACCCTGGTGGAGATCAAGGCGTATGGCGAAGACCGGGATCGCCTGGAAGGGGCGATCGACGCTGCGTTTGCCGAGATGGTCCGCCTGGAACAGTTGTTCTCCAGTCATCTTGCCGAAAGCGAAATAAGTCGTTTGTCTGCGGCGACCGGCCCGTTTGCGGTCAGCAGGGAGACGGCTGATTTGCTGGCGCTGGGAATAAGGATGGTTCGCCTGAGTGCCGGTGCCTTCGATCTCGGCCTTGGCAGGCTCAAGGACCTCTGGGATATCAGCGGCGAGAATCCGCAGATTCCCGGTGAGCAGGCTCTCCGCCGTGCGCTGCAGGGGACAGGGCCTGACGCGCTGCTGCTGGAAGGGCAACAGGTGCGGAAACAGGCGCCCGATCTGCAAATCGATCTGGGAGGGATTGCCAAGGGGTTCATTGTCGATCGGGCGGCGGAGCTGCTCCTCCGGGCCGGGGTAAGCTCGGCCGCCGTGAATGCCGGGGGGGATATCCGCCTGCTCGGGGATCGTCAGGGGCAGGACTGGCGCATCGGCATTCATCATCCCCGCGAGAGCGGAGCGATTCTGGCAACGCTTAACCTGCGTAACCGGGCGGTGGTGACCTCAGGTGATTACGAACGTTTTTTTGTGCGGGACGGTGTTCGCTATCATCACCTCTTTGATCCGCAAACCGGCCGGCCGGCCAGGGGGTGTCAGAGCGTCACCGTTGTTGCCGCTGATGCTGCCAGCGCGGATGCCCTGGCGACCGCCGCTTTTGTCCTCGGTCCGCACAGAGGCCTGGATCTGTTGGAGCAATTGCCGGATGTCGAGGGTCTTTTGGTGACTGCCGATGGGCGGCGGCTGGCCACCGCGGGAATTGAGAGTGTGCTCGAATGGCACTAGGTGGTCTTCTGCAACGATTGACCCGGTTCGATCGCTATCTGATTATTATCCTCTCACTGCTGGTCGGAATCTCTTTCCTCCTCCCTTTCGGGCGCCAGGCTGGAGCCCGTCTGATTGTCGAGGCGGAGAACCGCACGGTGTTTAGCGCGCCTCTGGATACTGCCAGACAGCTGGCCGTCGAGGGTCCGCTGGGGATGACCCGGATGGAGATCAAAGATGGAGCAGTCCGGGTGCTCAGTTCGCCCTGCCCACAGAAAATCTGTATCGGCATGGGAGAGGCACGACGGGCGGGAGAGCTTCTGGCCTGCGTCCCGAACCGGATAGTTGCCAGGATAGAGGGTGATGCCGAGGGAGCGACCTATGACCTCCTCAGCCGTTGATCCGGTACAGCTGGAGCAGGCTCGCCAGCGGGTTTTTCTCGCCCTGTTTATTGCCCTGGCGGTGGCCCTGAACGCCGTCGAGTACCTGCTGCCCAGTCCGCTTCCCTGGTTCCGCTTCGGGCTGGCCAATATCCTGACCGTGACGGCCCTTTACCTCTACGGCCCACGGGCAGCCTGGACCCTGGTGCTGAGCCGGATTCTGATCGGCAGCCTGCTGCTCGGCACCCTGTTCTCCCCCGGCTTCCTGCTTTCCCTCTCCGGAGGCCTCCTGGCAACCCTATTGATGACCTCCGCATTGCAATGTCTCGGTTCGCGGATCGGACCGGTCGGGGTTTCCGTCCTCGGCGCCCTGGGGCATGCCGCGGGACAGCTGCTGATCGCCTGGCTGCTGATCGTCCAGCATCCATCAATCTGGCTGATGTTGCCGTTTTTCCTGCTCTTTTCCCTGATCAGTGGTATGATTAACGGGCTGGCGGCTGACATGCTGCTGGAGTTTCTGCTAAAACATGAGGCGTTTGCCCGGCACAGAACATCGCGGCAGTGCTGTTCCGCGACCCATCAGACCTCAGGCTCAGACGTGACATGACTTTTGAACAGGTACTTCCCTATCTCATTCCTCCTCTGCTCGGCGCGCTGATCGGTTACGTGACCAACTACATCGCGATCCGCATGCTGTTTCGACCGCTCAAGGCCTGGCGATTGCTGGGACTGCGGGTGCCGATGACCCCGGGCATCATTCCTGCCAAGCGGGGTGAGCTCGCGCGTAAGATGGGGGAAATGGTTGGAGAGCACCTGCTCACGGCGGACGATGTCGGCAGTGCCCTGGAGAAAGAAGGGGTGCGCCGCGAGCTGCGGACAGCCGTGACCGAGAAGCTCGGCCGCTTTCTCGATCGTGATCTCGGGCCGCTTGAATCGCTGATCCCGGACCGCTACCGGAGGCGCTTCCGCGAGCTTGTCGATCTGTTGCGCTGGAAGACGGTCAAGCTGGTGTTCGATTACCTGGAGAGCGATTCTTTCGAGCGGAAACTGCGTGACTACCTGCAGCGTGAGGGGGACAAGCTGCTGGCACGCGACCTCTCCAGCTACCTGACTCCGGAACGCTATCGTGCCCTGCAGAGCCAACTTGACCTCAAGGTGTCGCATTACTTCGGCTCGCCGGCCGTTGCCGGAGCCGTCGGGGCCTTTGTCGATCGTAAAACAGAGGCCTGGGTTGCCAGTGACCGGCCGCTGCGCGAACTGCTTCCCGCCGATCTTTACCAGCTGATCCTAGCCCAGCTGGAGCGCGAACTGCCCCCGCTGGTCGAGAAGTTCGGCGGGATGCTTTATGATCCGGATTTCCGGACCCGGCTGGTGGAGAAAGGGAAAAAGGGGATCGATTCCTTCCTCGACTCGCTGGGAGGACTGGCCGGCCTGCTGAGCGGATTTATCAATCTCGACAAACTTTACGATAAAATTCCCGAGTTTCTTGACAAGGCGGGGGATGAGATCGCCGGCTGGCTCAAGGAGGAGAAAACCCAGCAGCAACTGGCAACCATGCTGCGCGAGCGGGTCGACTCGCTGCTCGAGCGCTCCCTCGCCGATTACCTGGAGAACCTTCCCTACGAAAAGGTTGCCGGGGTGCGCCGTTTTGTCCGCGAGCAGGCGATCAGCATGGTTCAGTCGCGTCGCGCCGCCGAGACGATGGTGAGTCTGGCCGAGGGCGCCATCGACCGGATCAGGGACCGTTCCTTTGAAAGCCTGCTCCGCGAGGTTTTGCCGGCCGAGGGCGTGACCAGAGCGCGCCGGCAGTTGGCCGACAACCTGCTTGGCCTGCTCCGCTCGCAGCAGGCCCGTCAGGCCCTGGAGGGGGTCCTGCTGGAGCAGAGCGAAGAGTGGATTTATCGGCGACCGGTCGGCCTGCTTTCCGCCCGCCTGCCCGCTGATCTGCGCAGTGAACTGGAGAGCGGACTTTGTCAGGCGGTCGAAGATGTGCTGAAAAAGGAAGCCCCGCGGCTGGTTGAAACCCTCAACGTGCGGCGGATGGTCGAAGAGAAGGTCAACGGCCTCGACCTGCTGGAAGTGGAGGGGCTGCTGATGGGGATCATGAAAGAGCAGTTCAAGTACATCAACCTGTTCGGTGCCCTGCTCGGCTTTATCATCGGCCTGCTCAACCTGCTCGCCTTACAGCTGTTGTCGCACTGACCTTCAGCGGTCACCTGATGACCACACGGAAAGGGGGAACAATGTCTCTCAACCTGGATGAAGATCTGACTGCACAGCTGCGGCGGGTTCTTGCCTCGGTGGAGCAGCTGTTGCCCAGGGCGATCGGACCCATCGACTGGGAACGGACGCTGGCGGCAAACTGGCGACGTCATTCTTTCGCCGGCTATCTCGAGGCGATTGACGAGCTTGATCCGGTACAGCTGGCGGATCTGCTCGGGATAGAACGACAGAAGCAGGTTCTTGACGAGAATACCCGCCAGTTTGTCAGCGGGTTTCCTTCGAACAACGTCCTGCTCTGGGGGAGCAGGGGGACCGGCAAGTCTTCGCTGGTGCGGGCGCTGTTGAACACCTACGCAGCCCAGGGGCTGAGGGTGATCCAGGTAGATAAGGACGACCTGGTTTATCTGCCCGATATCTTTGCCGCGATCAAGGGACAGGCTTACCGGTTTGTTTTGCTCTGCGATGACCTTTCCTTCGAACCGGGCGAATCGAGCTACAAGATGCTCAAGAGCGCTCTCGATGGTTCGGTCTACGCGGCACCGGAGAACGTCCGTTTCTACGTGACCTCGAACCGTCGTTATCTGCTGCCGGAGTACGAAACCGACAACCTGGGCTTTAAGATGGTCAACAACGAGCTCCATCCCGGCGAGGGTGTGGAGGAAAAGAGTTCGCTGTCCGATCGCTTCGGGCTCTGGGTCGCTTTTCACCGGTTCAGCCAGGACCAGTACCTGCAACTGGTGCGCCAGACCATCGCCCGCTTCTGCGTAGAGAGTGGCCTGGCCCCGGTCTGGGATGTTATGCTGGAGGAGGCTGCGATCAAATGGTCCCGTGACAAGAGTAAACGCTGCGGGCGCACTGCCCTGCAGTTTGCCCGCTACTGGGTGGGACAGGAGCTGTTGAGAAGGAGCTGATCTATGCAACAGGCGACATTTGCCGGGGGTTGTTTCTGGGGGATTGAAGAGGCGTTCCGCAAGCTCGAAGGGGTCACCTCCACGGCCGCTGGTTATATGGGAGGAACGACCGAAGATCCCACCTATGAACAGGTCTGCAGCGGTGAGACCGGGCATGCCGAGGTGGTGCAGCTGACGTTCGATCCGAACCGGATCAGTTATCGGCAACTGCTGGATGCCTTCTGGGGGATGCACAACCCGACCAGCCTCAACTACCAGGGTCCTGATATCGGCACCCAGTATCGGACGGTTATTTTCTATCACAGCGAGGCGCAGCGCCAGCAGGCAGAGCAGGCCAAAGCGGAGCTGGACGCTTCCGGTCGGTTCCTCTCTCCGGTGGTTACCGAAATTGTTCCTGCAGAGATCTTCTGGCGGGCCGAGGACTACCACCAGTGCTATCTTTCGCGCGGGTTACGTTGAGCTCCTTTTCTCAGATTCGAAACGAAAGAGAGGTCCCGTCATCCCCCCGTTCCGTGCTGTCCGACTTCCGCATCTAAGCAATCTTCTGCAGGTGTGCGCATTTTTCGTGCTGCTGGCCGGTGTGGTCTGGTTGCTGGCTGAAGGGGCGACATCTCTCGGCTACAACTGGCAGTGGGTCAGAATCCCCCGCTATCTCTTCAGCTCAGGTCCGGACGGGTTGCAGGCGGGACCGCTGCTCAAAGGTCTGGGGCTGACCCTGCAGATTTCCTCAATCAGCCTCGTGCTGTCGCTGCTGATCGGCCTGACCGCCGCCCTGTTCCGTCTTTCTGCCAGCCCGGTCGCCCGCGGGCTGGCGTTTGCCTATCTGGAACTGATCCGCAACACCCCGCTGCTGATCCAGATTTTTATCATCTATTTCGTGCTGGCGCCGATCCTCGATCTGGAACGCTTCGCCTCGGCGGTTCTGGCGCTCAGCCTGTTTGAAGGGGCCTACGCCTCAGAGATCATCCGGGCCGGGATTCTCGGGATTCCCCGTGGTCAGTGGGAAGCCGGCGCCTCCCTCGGGATGAGCCGCCCGCAGAACTATCGGCACATTGTGCTGCCGCAGGCGTTAAGGCAGATGGCGCCACCGCTGACCAGCCAGGGGATCTCGCTGATCAAGGATTCCGCGCTGGTCTCCACCATCGCAATTTACGATCTGACCATGCAGGGGCAGCAGATCGTTGCCGAGACCTTTTTGACCTTCGAAGTCTGGTTTACCGTCGCCGCCATCTATCTCGCCCTGACTCTCAGCCTGTCGGCTCTGGTCAAGCTGCTGGAGTGGCGCCTGGCAGATTACAGGATATAATTGCACGCACATTTTTTTACAAGGAGGTTGTCATGAAAACACCGCTGGTTCTGATGCTGCTGGTTGTTCTGACCCTGTCGGCCGCAAATCTCCCGGCGGCCGAGGTCCGCCAGGAGTTAATCCGGCAGAGCACGCTGGAACAGGTGATCAGCAAAAATCGTCTGCGGATCGGGTTTTCCACCTTTGTCCCCTGGGCGATGAAGGATAAAAAGGGTGAATTTATCGGCTATGAAATTGAGGTTGCGCGGCGCCTGGCGGAAGACATGGGGGTCGAGGCACAGTTCGTGCCGACCAAGTGGTCGGGGATCATCCCTGCCCTGCTGACCGGCAAGTTCGATGTCATTATCGGCGGGATGGGCATCACCCCGGAACGGAATATCAAGGTGAACTTCACCACGCCCTACGAATATTCGGGGATGTCAATAGTTGCCGGGCTGAAGAGGATTCCGGGGAGATCCTCTCTGGAGGAATTCAACACCTCCCAGGCCAGGGTTGTCGCCCGGATCGGCACCACGGCGGCGGCGGCGGCGCAGAAATATCTCCCGGCGGCCGATATCCGCTTGTTCGATGACGAAGGGCAGGCGTTGCAGGAAGTCCTCAACGGCCGGGCCGATGCCATGGTCGCCTCTCAGCCGTTTCCCGAGTTCCAGGCCCTCAAATATCCGGACAAACTGTACCTGCCGCTGGCCGGGGAGACCTTTACCAAGGAGCCGATCGGCTTTGCCATCCGCAAGGGGGATGTCGACTTTCTCAACTACCTGAACAACTGGATCATGGTGCGGAGCCTCGACGGCTGGCTACAGGAGCGCTACCGCTTCTGGTTCACCACCCAGGACTGGAAAGCCCTGGTAGAGTAGTCGCTTGCTGCCGACCAACAACAGGCGCTGGTCGCTGCTTGACCTGGTTCTGCTTCTGCTGACCGCCGTGGCGCTTGGCTACCTCGGCTACCGGGTTGAAGCGGGACTGGAATATCGCTGGAACTGGCAGGTCATTCCGCAGTACCTGTTCCGTTTTGATGCCGAGACCGGCAGCTGGGTACCGAACCTGCTGGTTCAGGGCCTGCTGACAACCATCCGGCTCAGCTTCTGGAGTTTGCTGCTCGCCTTGCCGATCGGGCTGCTGGCCGGGCTGCTGCGGGTCAGCCAGCACCTGTTCAACCGGACCGCCGGCGGCTGGTATGTCAACCTGTTCCGCAACATGCCGCCACTGGTGCTGGTGCTGATCTGTTATTATTTTATCAGCGATCAGATCCTGCCCCGGCTCGCCATAGTCGATCGGCTTTATGCCGCCCCCGAGTCGCTGCAGTCTCTGACCGGTCTGCTGCTGGCCCCTGTGGATCAGCTCGAGGTGTTTCTCGCCGCGGTGGTCACCCTGGCATTGTACGAAGGGGCCTACATAGGTGAGATCGTCCGCGCCGGAATTAATTCGGTGGAAAGCGGGCAGTGGCAGGGGGCTCGAGCCCTCGGCATGCGGCGCTGGCAGCTTCTGCGTCATGTGGTCCTGCCGCAGGCTTACCGGCGGATGATTCCGCCGCTGGCAGGGCAGTTCATTTCGACGATCAAGGACTCCGCCATCGTGTCGGTGATCTCATTGCAGGAGCTGACCTTTCAGGGGATGGAGCTGATGGCCGCGACTTATCTCACCTTTGAAGTCTGGATCAGCGTGGCTGTGCTCTATTTTCTCTTGACCTATAGCTGTTCCCGGGTGGCGGCAATGATGGAAGTCCGCTTGCGGCAGTTTCATTAAATCGCTGCAGAACATGGAGAAATGGGATGAAAGGTGTGCTGTCTGCTGTTTTTGTCCTCAGCCTGCTGAGTGGTTGCGCAGCTCACAGTGACAACCGGTTGTGGGGTGCGGCAGCGACCATCTCCCCGGGCTGGCAGCACCTGGGGGATTCCTTCGTCGCGGCCGCCGGTTCTCCCGGGACCTGGCTGCCGATCGCCGGCGCCCTGGTCTTTCAGATTGATGACTGGGACAGCAATGTCAGCGACTGGGCCAGCCGGAAGACACCTGTTTTCGGGTCGATCGACACGGCTGACGAGCGCAGCACAGACCTGGCAAACCTGAATCAGAATATTTATTATCTGACCGCCCTGCTGGCGCCGAGCGGAAAGACCCCTCAGCAGTGGTCGATGAACAAGCTGAAAGGGTTGGCGGTCGGCTTTGCCGCCAGCGAATCGGTCAGCTTGACCACCGATCTTCTGAAGGAGGAAACAGCGCGCGAGCGTCCCAATGCGGCAAACCTGAAAAGTTTTCCTTCGGGCCACGCCTCCAGGGCGACCACTTTTGCAACCCTGGCTTCTGCAAACCTGGACTATCTGTCCCTGTCCGGCCGGGCAACCAGATTGTCCAGGACTGGCATTTACGGTCTGGCTGCGGCCACTGCCTGGGCCCGGGTAGAGGCGAGGATGCATTACCCCTCGGACGTGCTTGCCGGCGCAGCGCTGGCTCACTTTCTGAGCCGGTTTTTTCTTAAAGCATTCTTCGAGGGAGGGCCCCTGCCCACCCAGGTCGAGTTATCGAGAAATATGGCTTTTTTCAGCGTTTCATGGCCTTATTGAAAATGCAGCGCTGCTGCAGGAATCCTCTTGTTTTTCGAAAGGCGGAATGATGAGAGCAAAGACATTTTTTCTCCTGTTTGCCCTGGTGCTTTTTCTCAGCGGTTGTGCCCTGTTGCAGCCTGCTTTCGAAACTCCGGAGGTGCGGGTGACCTCGTTCAGGATGCTGCCGTCCGAGAAGATGGCACCCCGTTTCGAAATCGGCCTGCACGTCATCAACCCCAACCGCTCTCCACTCAAGCTGAACGGGCTGACCTACAGCGTCAACCTGGAAGGCTTCAAGGTGCTCAGCGGGGTGGCCAATGACCTGCCGGTGATCGCGGGGTACGGCGATGGAGATGTCATCGTCGAGGCGACGGCGGACCTGGTCAGCAGCCTCGGCCTGCTCAGCGAGCTGATGCAGCGTCCGCGCGAAAAGGTCTCCTACGACCTGAACGCCAAGCTCGACATCGGCGCACTGCTGCCGAGTCTGCGTATCAGCCAGACGGGGCAGATAGCGCTGGTGCCACCACAAAAGTAGAAAGGAGAACACAGATGGCAACCCTGACCTGGTATGGACACGCGACCCTCGGTCTGGAGACCGGCGGCTACAAGCTCCTCATTGACCCGTTCTTTACCGGCAACCCCGCCGCATCGACCAGCGCCGATCAGCTTTCTGCGGACTTTATTCTGGTCAGCCATGGGCACGGCGATCATATCGGCGACACCATGGACATCGCTTCCCGCTGTTCTGCCCTGGTGATCAGCAACCACGAGATCGTCACCTGGCTCGGCAACCAGGGGCTGGAGAAGCTGCACGGCCAGCACCTGGGCGGAGGTTTTCAGCACCCCTTCGGCTACCTGAAGTTGACCCTGGCCCTGCACGGCTCGCAACTGCCTGACGGTTCCTACGGCGGCAATCCCTGCGGGTTCCTGCTGACCGATAACGACGGTAAAAAAATCTACTTCGCCCAGGACACCGGGCTGTTCGGCGACATGGCGTTGATCGGTGAGGAAGGTCTGGACATGGCGGTCATTCCCATCGGCGACAACTACACCATGGGGCCGGCCGATGCGCTGCGGGCGGTCAAGCTGCTCCAGCCGAGGCAGGTGCTGCCGATCCATTACAACACCTTTGCGCTGCTCAACCAGGATGTTCATGCCTGGGCGCAGCAGGTCGAGAAGGAGACTTCGGCCAGGGTCGTGATTCTCGCGCCGGGGGGGAGTTGTGAGGTTTAATATCAGGAGAATTCTGCTGCCGGGATCTTCCTCCCTGGGCAGGGCGAACGGATAAGGATCCTGAGCGTGATGAAACCGAAAGTTGCCGTTGTAACGGGCGGAGCACAAGGCATTGGCAGGGCAATATGTGATGCTTTTGTCGAACAGGGCGTTTCTGTCTGTACGATCGACCTCAAAGAAAATGACTACTTTGTCGGAGATCTGGCAGATGAACGGGTGCTGAGGGCTTTTGTCGACAGGGTCCTCGCGGATTTTGGTGCTATTGATTATCTGATCAACAATGCCTGCCTCTCGGGAGGCGGTCTGAACACCTGTTCCGCTGCCGATTTCAACTACATGTTGCGTGTGGGAGTGACAGCCCCTTTTCTTTTAACCCAGCTGTTTCGCGAGTATTTCAATTCTCCAGCGAGCATCGTGAACATCTCTTCAACCCGCCATCTGATGAGCCAGGCTGATACCGAAAGCTATGCAGCCGCCAAAGGAGGGCTCAGCGCCCTGACCCATGCCATGGCGATGACCCTCGCTGGCAAGGCGCGGGTTAATTCGGTTTCCCCGGGCTGGATCGACACGACCAATTGCCAACCTGACGGACCCGACGCTGGTCAACATCCTGTCGGTCGCGTGGGTCATCCGGCAGATATTGTCCATGCGGTTATGTTTTTATGTGATCCCAAAAGCAGCTTCATTACGGGACAGGACATTATCGTAGATGGCGGAATGACCAAGCAGATGGTGTATCACAACGATTTCGGGTGGATTTATCAACCAGAAACTAAGCGGGAAAAGCAGGCTGAAAAGGAAGAGCGTTAAACGTTTGAGATGCTCCGGTTCAGGAGAGAGTAGATGGTTCTGGTCTGTTGGGTGTATGGCATTGTCGAGAACCAGTCATTAACACTCCCCTGAGAACAGATCGTTTCCCATTGCGGCGTGCCGTCCGTGGCGGGAGGTTGCCTGATCTGCGGGGAAGGGCTGGAGATGGGGGCCATACCCATCCTGACACCTGCTGACCTGCCGGTTCCTGCAGGGCAGGACTCGGAGGGTGTGGCCCTGCAGATAACAGTCGATCTTCTGAACATTTTTCAAACCTGTTGACCGACCGGATTGCCCTTCAGCTGCCGAGAGCTTCGGTACGGCAGGCCGGGATGTCCGCCATTTCGACCCAGAACGTGCATCCTCCTCCCGGGGTTTCTTCCAGCCACGCTTTGCCCCCATAGGTCCGGCTGATCTTCTGGACGATCGCAAGACCGATGCCGGTGCCGCGGACCTCACCGCTTGTCGAACCCCGGAAAAAAGGATCAAAAATGTTGTCCCGGTCCTTTTGCGGAATGCCCGATCCGTGATCTCGGACGTAAATGGAGGCCCCTGTTTGGTGGTGGTCTCCTCCAACCTCTATGCAGCGGTTGTGCTTGCCGGCGTGAATAATCGCGTTGCCGATCAGATTGTTGAAAATCTGCATCAGAAAGGTTTCAGGGACATGAAGGCTGGGAAGCGGTGCGGTGCGGAGCGACACCCCGGCCGCCGCAAGCTGCTGCTTCTTCTCGACACCGATCTTTGTTAGCAGCTTGTTGAGATCAACCGCTTGCTCAGGCCGTTGGAGGTTGCCAGCGGTTGCCAGCGCAAGGAGGGCTTCCATCGTCGCCAGCATCCCCTCGCCGGCCTGTTCGATCCTCATTAGAGCGTCCAGACTTGCTGTGCCCAGCGCCTCTCCGGAGTGGTTGCGGAGATAGTCGGTAAAGCCGATGATCGTAGTTAAGGGGGTACGCAGGTCGTGCGAAATGGTATAGACGAAGGCTTCCAGTTCACGATTGGTTGCTTTGAGCTGCTCCTCAAGGCGTTTCTGATGGGTAATATCGCGGATCGTCGTGTGATACCTGCCATCCGGCATTTTTTTGCTGTTCATGCTGATGGGGACTGTAGAGCCGTCCTTGCGGCTGAGCAGACGTTCCGTCTGAACCTCTTTTCCGGCATCGACCAGGTCGAAGCGCAGGGGAGAGCGATTTTGCTCATCAGCAGAAAAGAGGAGCCTGATGCTCTGGCCGAACAACTCTTCCCGTGAATAGCCGCTCAATTCTGCCGCTCTGCGGTTGGCATCGGTAATATTGCCCGAAGCATCTCCGGTCAGGATTGCATCCGCAGCGAGATCGAAAAGGAGTTTATATCGTGGTTCGTCTTGCAGTGAATTTGGCATCATGCTCCGGCTGCACATTTTCGGAAAAGAATGAACAATAACAACATATTATAGTTTATCTATATTTGGCTGGCCAGGTCAAGATGTCTGTCTGTCGCAGAGAGCAAAAGAAAAGGGCCCTTCCCATAAGAAGGGCCCTTTCTGGCGAGCTATCTAACGGAGGAGGAATCAGTCCGCCATCACGAACTTGCCGTCCTTGACCTGAACGATGACCATCGAATCGACCCCGAGGCCGTTATGATCCTCGGCGGTGATGTTGTAGGTGCCGGAGATACCGACATAGTTCCGGGTTGCTTCGATCTCCTTGCGCAGCGCTTCGGCGTCGGTGCCGACCTTCTTCATCGCGTTGGCAACGATGGTGATCGCGTCCCAGGCGTACCCGGAGTGGGTGTTGATCGGGAACTGCTTGTCGTAGCCCTTCTCCCGGTAGAGCTTGATGAATTCCTGAATCACCGGTTTCTGCGGATCGGTGTCGGGGAGCGCGTCGGCGACCATCAGCTTGGTGGAGGGCATCCGGTCTCCTTCGCTGGCCGGGCCGGCCAGTTCGATATATTTGGGATCGGGCAGCCCGTGGCACTGAAACAACGGCAGGTCAATCCCGAGCTGGACTTTGTTTTTGGCAACGATGGAGCCGGCGGGGCCGATGGTCCAGGCGACCAGGGCCTGCGGCTTGGCATTTTTGGCTTTGGTCAATTGAGCGGTCATGTCGGTGTCGCGGTTGCCGAACGACTCCTCAATGAGAATTTCAATGCCGTATTTGGGTGCCAGCTTCTTCATCCAGCGGGCACCGTCCTTGCCGAAGCCGTCAGCTGCGGTCAGCAGAGCAATTTTCGTCAGGCCTTTCTGCTGCAGATAGATGAACAGGCGCTCGACGGCGATACTGGAACGCTGCGGCGATTTGAAAACCCAGTCAAAGGGGCCGAATTTCTCGCCGCCCATGATCACCGGGTCTCCACCGACGGTCATGAAGATCGGGGTTTTCCCTTCATGGGCAATCTTTTTGACGTTCATGCCGGTATCGGTCAGGGTTGGTCCGATAATGGCGGCAACCTTGTCCTTGTAGATAAACTTCTTGGCGATCGATGCCGCCCGGGCCGGATTGGCCTCGGTGTCACCGACTTCCAGTTCGAGCATCCGGCCGTTAATGCCCCCCTCGGCATTGATCTTGTCGACAACCATCTCGGCAACCAGCTTGGTCGGAGTGCCGATAAAGGCGGCCCGTCCCGACAGGTCGAAGAACGCGCCGAGCTTGATGGTGTCGGCCGCCAGCAGCGGCGAGGCCAGCAACATCAGACAGCTCAGAATGACTACAATCCTCCGCATTGCAAATCTCCTTTGTGAAAGAGTATGGCCCGATAAGGGAACCGAAAAAGGAAGTTCGTTGATAATAATGCAAAACTCCCTGATTTTAAAGATAACTTTCGTTTGGTGGGAGTGAACAAAGGGGCTAGACGATATCACCCTCGAGGCGCGAGTCGAAGACCCGCTGACTTTTTCGCTCCGAGCGCGGCAGATTTCCATAGTGAACCAGCTCCAGCTCCACCGTGACCATCAGCTGTTTCTTGATCTGATGAACCGCTTCGTGGGTCAGCTCCGGGGTTCTCCCCTCGGCAACGCCTTCGGCGCGTTCCACCACCAGGCGCATATGGTCTCGTCCTGCCTGGTCGCGGGTCAGGTGGATCTGGTACTCGGAGCCGAGTCCGGGGACCGCAGAGAGGATGGTATCGATGCTGCTCGGGTAGATATTGACCCCGCGAAACTTGAGGGTGTCATCGGACCGGCCCTTGATCCGTGAATGGCGTGGCAGGATCGACCCGCAACTGCAGGGGCCTTCAATGATGCGGGTGATGTCCCGGGTCCTGTAGCGGATCAGTGGCGACCCCTCTTTGCACAGGGTGGTGACGACCATTTCGCCCCATTCGCCGTCTGCGACCGGCTGCAGGGTTTCAGGATCGATAATCTCAAGGATGTAGTAATCAGCCCAGTAATGAATACAGTCGTGATCTGAGCATTCGATGCCGGTGCCCGGGCCGTACAGTTCGGTCAGGCCGGTGATGTCGAACAGTTCCGCGCCGCCGAAGAGCTCCGATATTTTGCGGCGCATCGAGACGGAGGAGCGCTCCGACCCGTAGATGATCTTTCTGACTGCGATCTGGTCGGCAATCCCGCGCCGGTGGATCTCCTCGGCCATCAACAGGGCCATCGAGGCGGTGGAGCAGAAGACCGTCGACTGGAAATCGAGCAGGAACTGGATCTGCATATCGATATTGCCTGGGCCGACCGGTACCGCGAGCGCGCCCATCTTTTCGCAGCCGAGCTGGAACCCCATGCCGGCGGTCCAGACCCCGTAGCCGACGGCAATCTGGACCCGGTCGAGAGGGGTCACCCCGGCCATCTGGTAGCAGCGGGCGAAGAAGTGGGTCCAGTCGTCAAGATCTTTCTGGGTGTAGCTGAGGACCTTCCGTTTGCCGGTGGTTCCGGAGCTGGCATGGATTCGCACAACCTGTTCAAAAGGGACCGCCCGGAGGGGGAACGGGTAGCCTGCGCGCAGATCTTCAGCCGTTGTGAACGGGAGTTTCTGCAGATCCTCCAGCGAGGCGACATTCTCAGGCTTGATGCCGGCCTTTTCCAGATGTTCCCGGTAAAAACTCGAGCCTTCGTAGGCATGGGTGAGGGTCCACTTCAGGCCGGCCAGTTGATGGCTTTTCAGCTCCTCGGCAGAGGCGAACGCTGGCATGAAATTCTGCTGATGCATAGCGGGTTTCTCCAGGCGGATATTGGTCAGGCCGGCGGCACCAAGGCGGCTGGCGGCCGGGTTGTCCTGGCTGGCGGCGCCCAGAAACGCGGAGCGCAGGGCCGGGTCATTGAGCAGCTTGGAACTGGCTCCCTGTTCGACAATCCTGCCGTTGGCCAACAGGTAGGCGTTGTCCGACGCGGACAGGGCGCGTGCGGCATTCTGTTCAACCAGCAGGATCGATGTGCCGGCGCGCGCCAACTGGTGGATGATGGCGAAGATTTCGTCGGTGATCAGGGGAGCCAGGCCCAGGCTTGGTTCGTCGAGCAGGAGCAGGCGCGGTTTGGCCATCAGCGCCCGGCCCATGGCGAGCATCTGCTGTTCGCCGCCGGAGAGGGTGCCCGCCAGTTGTTCGCGCCGTTCCTTGAGTTTGGCAAAGCGGCTGAACACTTCCTCCAGGCGGGCCGTCAGTTCCCCCCTGGCCAACTTCAGCGGGACGGCTCCGAGGTGCAGGTTGTCGAGCACTGACAGATGGCCGAACACTTCCCGCCCCTCCGGTGAAAGCGCCACGCCCTGACGGACCATGTAGGCCGGTGGTCTCGCGGTGGTCTCGCGCCCATCGAAGAAAATCCTGCCGCCGGAGGGCTTGACCAGACCCATCACGCACTTGAGCAGGGTGCTTTTGCCGGCACCGTTGGCACCGACCAGGGCAACCGTTTCCCCGGCCTTGACCTGCAGATCAACCCCGAAAAGGGCTTGGGCGGCGCCATAATGGGCGGTGAGGTTGTTGATGTTCAGCATTGTTTCCGATCACAGTGACACAGAGTTCCCGGGGTTTTAAACCCTCAGCCTCTTCTGTGGCTCATCCCAGTGTCTCTGTGCCTCCGAGGCAAAAAGTATCAGGCCGTTGCGTCCATTCTTCCCAGATAGGCTTCCAGCACCAGCGGGTTGCGGCGAACCTGATCGGGGGTGCCGGTGGCGATACAGCGACCGCTGTCGAGAACGACTACCTGATCGGCAATCTCCATCACCAGGTCCATGTCATGCTCCACCAGCAGCAGAGTATAGCCGGCCAGGCGCAGCCGGCGCAATTGTTCACCGACCGCCGAGGTCTCTTCGGCGTTGAGCCCGGCCACCGGCTCATCCAGCAGGATCAGCTGAGGATTCCCGACCGTTGCGCGGGCCAGTTCAACCCGTTTTTTATCGCCATAGGCCAGCACCCCGGCTGGCCAGTTGGCCTTTTCGGTCAGATCAAAACGATCAAGTGCTTCCATCGCCCGCAACCGCAAGCGCCGTTCACGATGGCGCAGGTAGGGCAGACGCAACATTGCCATGCACATAGATCGTCCCCCCTCGCAGGTCAGACCGGTTAATACGTTGTCGAGCACGCTCAGGCGCGGGAACAGTTTGAGGTTCTGGAAGGTGCGGGAAATGCCGAATCGGGCGATCTGATGCGCGGCTTTCCCGGTGATCTGGCGGCCGGCAAAGGCGACCTGCCCTTCTGTTGGCTGCAGAACTCCGCTGATACAGTTGATCAGGGTGCTCTTGCCGGCGCCATTCGGACCGATCAGGGCGGTAACCTGCCCACGCGGCACATGGAAACTGACGTCATCCAGCGCCGGCAGCCCGCCGAAGCGTTTGCTGACCCCCTCAAGCCGCAGCATCTTTGCGTCTCCTGAGAGCGATTTTGATCTTGACCTGTTCCAGCAGGCCGGTGATCAGCCCCTGCGGCAGAAACATCAGCACCAGCACAAGGATCCCGCCGTGAACGAAATCCTTGTATGCTTCGAAAACGTCCATCCACTCGGGGAGCAGGGTCATGAAGCCGGCACCGAACAGCGATCCCCACACCGAACCCATGCCGCCGATGACCACCATGATGACCATGTCTGCCGAGGTGAAGATACCGAAGGAGTCGGGGCTGACGAATCCGTAGCAGTGGGCGAAAAGGCTGCCGGCCAACGAGGCCATGACGGCCGAGAGGACAAAAACCTTGACCTTGGCACGGCGGGTATCGACGCCGAGGGCCTCCGCCGCCGTCTCATCACCGGCCAGCGCGGCGAGGCCCCGCCCCACCCCGCTCCGGACCAGGTTCAGGCAGAGCAGCAGGCTGACCAGCGCAAAACTCCAGACCAGGTAGTGAAAACTCACTTCGTCATCGAAGGCAAAGCCGCCGAGTGCCAGCGGCGGAATTCCGGAAAAGCCGCTTGGGCCGCCGGTTACCTCATCCCACTGCAGCATCACCGTATGGACGACGATATTGCAGCCGAGCGTTGCCATGGCGAGGTAGTGGCCGGAGAGCCTCAACGCGGGAACCCCGATCAGCAGGGCCACCAGCGCGACCAGCAGCGCCACAAACAGCATGGTTGGCCAGGGGGGCAGGCCGAGAGTAACGCAGCCGATCGCCGAGCCATACGCCCCAAGGCCGAAAAAAGCGGCGTGACCCAGAGAAATCTGACCGGCATAACCGACGAACAGGTTGAGGCCGAGGACGACGATGACATGGATGGCGATCAGGTTGGACAGCCCAAGGTTGTAGGGGTTGTCCTGAACCAGGGGATAGACCAGCAGCGACAGGGACAGGGCAGTGACTGCCAGTCCAGTGCGGTGGAGGTAGAGAAAATAGAGGAGTTTCTGTCTGCCGGTCATAGCCTACTCTTTAGCGTTGTCCCCGTCTCGGTAACGGCGGAGACAACTGTGGACGGTTATTCGCCCAGCCCCTTGCGGAAGGCCGTCAGGTTCTGCTCCACAAACTTGGCCGGAGCCAGGCTCCGGATCGCCTCTTCGCATTCCTCGGCAGAGCAGAACAGCGCTTTCTCTCTGACTGCCAGGCCTAACAGCACCAGATTGGAGAGGACCGCATTTCCCAGCTCGCGGGCGATTGTCGAAGCGTCGATCCGTTGCCCTTCGCCCTCTTTCTCAGCATTGATCAGCAGGGTCCCCGCGGGTTTCAGCAACCCCCGGTGAACCGGCAGGTTGTTCTCCCAGAGCAGCAGGCCGACATCGGCCTGAGCGGCACGGATCAGCGGGCTGGCGAAGGGACCGATCTTGATGGTGGAGAGGACGGTTCCGCCGCGCTGGGCCATGCCGTGGGTTTCAGAGGTCAATACGGGGATTCCGCGATCAACAGCGGCCTGGGCGATGACCCGGGTCAGAAACAGCACTCCCTGGCCGCCGATACCGCTGACGATGATCTGCTGTTTCATCAGTTGGTCTCCTTGATGATGGCGTCGACCGGGCAGACCGGGATGCAGGTGCCGCAGCCGATACAGCGGTCCTGGTTGACGATGGCCTTGATGGTTTGAGGATCCATGCTCAGGGCCGGGCACTCAAAGGCGCCGGTGCATTTCTGACAGCCGATACAGGTTTCAAGAATTGACACCTGGAAGCTCTCCTGGGTGCTGCGCACCCGGCGGTCCATGATGCAGCCATGGCGCGAGATAATCACCGCCACCCCACCCTCCGGTTTGCGGATGTACTCATCAGCGCGTTTGAGCAGGGCTTCGAACTCCGGTTTGTCATAGGGATCGCAGACCTCGAGGAAGTCGACCCCGCTGGCTCGAACCAGGGGCTCAATCTCAACCGCTTTGGTCTGGCTGCCGTCGGCGGCGATCCCCAGGTGGGGCACCGGCTGCCCACCGGTCATGGCGGTGGTGGCATTGTCAAGAATAACGACGATGATACGGGCCTGCTGGATCACCGCGTTGATCAGCGCCGGAATGCCGGCATGGAAAAAGGTCGAGTCGCCGATGGTCACAACGATGGTGGGAAAATCGCCATCCTGGGAGTAGGCCTGGTAGAATCCCGCCCCCTGACTGATACAGGCGCCCATGCAGTGGACCGTGTTGACCGCTCCGAGATTCATCCCGAGCGTGTAGCAGCCGATATCCGAGGGGAAGATGCCGGCGGGGAAGCTCTGCTTGATGCTGTAAAAAGCCGCCCGGTGAGGGCAGCCGGGGCAGAGCGAGGGGCGCTGGCCGCGGCGCTCAGCGGGCGCCTCGTTTGGTTGTTGCAGATCGAGGAAGTCGGCCAGAACCTGGTGGATGACATCCGGGGTCAGTTCCCCTTCTTTCGGCACGGCACCGCTCTGCTTGCCGCTGGCGCCGGGGTGGGCGAGCAGCAGTTCAATCACCGGATAGGTTTCTTCAAGGACCAGGATCCGGTCATAATCTGCCCGCAACTGTTCGGCAAACTTAGGATTGAGCGGGTAGGGCATCAGGACCTGGTAGAGGTCGATCGTGCCGTGCAGCTCCAGTTCCTCCAGCAGGTCGACCAGATGCCCGTAGACGATCCCCGAGGCGATAAGAGCCTGGCGGGGGTAACTGCCGTTGCCGCTGGTCAGCCGTGGCTGCAGGGGTGCTTCCGCTGCGATCTGCTCCAGGGTGTTGTTCAGCTTGCGGTGCAGCGCCGGCAGAAAGGCGGGGGTGGCGGCCCAGCGGGTCGGGTCCTTTTCAAAGGCCGCGCGACGCTCCAGTCTGACCGGTTCAGCCACTTCGACGTTCTGCCGCGAATGGCAGATCCGGGTGGTCGGTCGCAGCACGGTCATCACCTCGTATTTCTCCGACAGCTCGAAAGCCGCGGCGACCATCTGCTTGGCCTCCACCGGACTGGCCGGATCAAGGACCGGGACCCGTGCCTGCATGCAGAACAAGCGGGTATCCTGCTCGTTCTGCGAACTGTGCGGGCCGGGGTCGTCGGCGACGATGGCCACCAGGCCGCCCTTGACCCCGAGGTAGGCGGTGCGCATGAAGGGATCGGCAGCAACGTTCAGGCCGACCTGCTTCATCACCGCAGCTGACCGCTTGCCGGTATAGCTTGCGGCCAGGGCCACTTCGAACGCTATCTTTTCATTGACCGACCATTCGATATGCAGCGGCTCAACGGCATCCTCCCGACGATCGATGACCGCCTGAAGGATCTCCGTCGAGGGAGTTCCGGGGTATGCCGCAGCAACCTGGCAGCCGGTTTCGATCAGGCCTTGACCGATCGCTTCGTTGCCCATTAACAACTGGATTGATCTGCTCATCTTGCAAAAGCCTTATGACCGCTGAGAACAGCGGGAAGGTTGTTCACTCCGCGAGACCTGCGCTCACCGCAGTGAAACGTCTGTTGTTATTTACCCAGGAGCCCTTTCGGTCTGACAAAGAGCACCAGAAGCAGGACGACAAATGCCACCACATCCTTATAGGCGCTCGACAGGTAGCCTGCCGAGAGCGATTCGAGCAGACCCAGGCCGAGACCTCCGAGAATCGCTCCGGGGAAGGATCCGAACCCGCCGAGGATGGCGGCGGCAAATCCCTTCAGCCCGAGCAGCACCCCGACATCGTAATTCAGGGTGGTGATCGGCGTGACTAGCACCCCGGCCAGTCCGCCGAGTGCCCCGGCCACCGCATAACTGGTCAGCCGGACCCGCCCGGCCGGGATACCGACGACGGCCGCCGCGGTGGGGTTGGACGCAACGGCCCGCATCGACAGGCCGAGCGAGGTCCTATAGAAAAACCAGGTCAGCAGGACGATAGAGACCAGGGTCAGGGCAATGATCCAGAGCGCCTGCGGTAGAACCGAGGCACCGAAGATGGTGACGGGCTGGTCAGCAGTCAGCGGCGGCAGCGCCATCCGGTTCTTGCCCCAGATCAGCTTCATTGCTCCGCGCAGAATGATCGAAATCCCGACGGTCAGGAAGATCAGCACCAGTTCGTGGTGTGACCGGGAGGGGCGCAGGCCGAACCGTTCCACCAGCATGGCGACCAGGGCAACGCCGGCCACGGCGAGCAACAATCCCGGCACCATCGGCAGGCCCGCTCCCAGCAGGGCGGAGAACATCAACATGCCGCCCAGTGAAACGAAATCGACCTGGACAAAATTGACGATCCCCATGGTGTTATGGACAACGCTGAAGCCGAGCGCGATCAGGGCATAAATGGCCCCGCTGGTCAGTCCGGCAAAAATAAATTGCAGTAGGTCCTGGGTGGTGTGCAAGGAGGGCTCCTGTCCTCTGTTGATCGCGCGGAAACGCTAGATTAGGGCACTCGAGAGGCAAGGTCAAGAGTCGCGCGGCAAAATCGTATCGCCCCGCGGAGGCCGTTTTAACGTTTTGACGGCAACCAGCGCGCTACGGATTTTAGATTGACGCACCCTGGGCACGCAACTATCCTGTCTTTTTAGCTTTTTTTTCAGAACAACCTGCGGAAGGAATTGTCATGATCCTGACCAATGTCAGCTCAGTTCCGGGCAAGAAGATCGTCGAACACTTCGGTATCGTCCAGGGGAGCACTGTGCGGGCCAAACATCTCGGGCGTGACCTGATGGCCGGGCTGAAGAATCTGGTCGGTGGCGAGCTGAAGGGATATACCGAGCTGCTCCAGGACGCACGCAGCGAGGCGATGCAGCGGATGTCCGCCCAGGCTGAACAGATGGGGGCGAATGCGGTGGTCAATATCCGGTTTGCCACCTCGTCCGTGGCTCAGGGAGCAGCGGAGCTGTTCGCCTACGGAACCGCGGTCCGGGTAGAATAGGGGCAGTCGATGACGGCCACCATTCTGCATAATCTCGATCTGCTCATTTTTCTGACCCTGCTGCTGTTGGGTTATATTGCCGGCAGCTTGAGCGAACGTCGTCATTATCGATCGATCGAAACGCGCGAGCAGGAGCTGGTGCGGCTGGCGGTGGTGACCGCTGAAGGACGCTTCGACCCGGAGAAGGTGAAAGATGCGTTTCTGGTCAACGGCAGCGTGGTCATTTCCACCGATTATTTCAAACGGTTGCTGGCGATTCTGCGGAATATTTTTGGTGGCCGGGTCAAGGCGTACGAGTCGCTGGTGGACCGGGCACGGCGGGAAGCCATTCTCCGCATGAAGGAGCAGGCCCGCGCCGGGGGCGCCCAGATGGTCGTCAACCTGCGTCTGGAGACGGCAACTATCGGCCGCTCGGCAAACAGGAAGAAGCGGATCGGCAGCGTCGAAGCGATGGCTTACGGCACGGCCGTGGTGATCGAACGGCAATGAAATTTACCCCACGCCTCCCCCGGGAAAACGTGAATGTCTCCACCACCCACCCCATGGTCGAACTTCTCTGGCTGACAGGGGGGCTGGCGCTGATCGCCCTGATCTGCTATCTGTTGCTGGGTCTGCTGGTCGACTGGGCGGCGGAACATTTTCCGGTCCGGGCTGAAACCTGGCTGGGGACAAAAGCCGCAGAACAATTTCCCGGACAGCCGAGCCCGGCATTGCAGCAACGCCTCGATCTGCTGCTCGACCGGGTGCCGGTAGACTCCCCCCTCCACGAATATTCCTTCAGGGTCAGCCTGCAGGAGACCCCGGAGGTGAATGCTTTCGCCCTGCCGGGAGGCCGGATCGTGGTTTTTTCCGGTCTGCTGGATCAGCTTGAATCGGAAAACGAGCTGACCATGGTGCTGGCCCACGAACTGGGGCATTATGCTCATCGAGATCATCTGCGACGTCTGGGACGGGGGTTTGGCGTGACGGCGGCGGCCATGCTTCTGCTGGGCACGGACAGCGTGGTTACAGATTTTATTTCTCAGGCTTTTTTGACTTTCGAGGCAGGATATTCCCGCACTCAGGAGATCGCCGCCGATGGCCATGGACTCAAGCTGCTGGTGGCGCGCTACGGGCATGCCGGAGGAGCCGTGGACCTGTTCCGCCGGATGAAGGATCGTTCTCAAACCGGAATCGCTGCCCTGTTTGCTTCACACCCCCATCCTGATGATCGGATTGCAGCACTGGAGAGTGTCATTCTGAACCACGGGTACCCGGTCAGGGAGCCAGAGGCTCTGGCAGATGAGAACTGGGGGGACTAGCGCAGGCCGGTGCAAAAAAAAGACCCGAACCTGGAGGGGGGGTAGGTTCGGGTCTAAGCGTTCCCGAAGGAACGGTGAGCAAATTATATTGAACAACTAAATTTGTCAAGAACTTTATCTTGGCATGCGGACCCGTCGTGCACCAACTTCACGGCCGGCCTTCACAAACAACCTTGAAGGATGATGCAGATGGCAATCAGCGGTAACCCGAAAAAAATGGCGCAGGATATCGCCGACGGATTTTTCAGTCTGTCTCCCCCCCTGCTGAAGCAGTACTCTCCCGCGGATATCAAGATCATTCTGAATAACCTGGCCCTGGTCAAACGGCAGGTGCGTCAGATCCAGGTGCCGGTTGAGGATATCTCCCTGGTCAAGGCGAAGAATATGCAGCTTTCCCGTCTCAATCAGGCAGAAACGGTTGTCCGCAGCTACTGCAAAAAAAAGCGAATTCCTTTCTGACGGGCAAAAACCACGCTCTTCTGAATAGTTGCAGCAAGAAAGTTTGCCCGGTTCGCTTAATTCGCGTACTATATAAAATGGTAAATGAAACAATGATGGCAGTATGCGGCTGCCCTTGAAACTGCCCAGCGGGGCAATGAGGAGCTCAATGCAAAAACAAAGATGGAACAGGGTCGGTTTTCTGTTGATCCCTCTGTTGCTGGTCTTCCTGGTCGTCTCGGGCCAGAGTACCCCTGCAGCGGATTTTGACAATAACAGGGCGCGCCTGCTCGGACATATGATCCAGCAGCAGTTGACTAAACATCATTATAGTCAAAAGAAGGTTGATGACGCTTTCTCCCGGCAGGCTTTCGATCTTTATCTCAAGCAGCTCGACTCGCAGAAGCGTTTTCTGTTGAAGTCGGATGTCGCCAAACTAGAGGAATATCAGGATGCTGTCGATGATGCGATCCGTCGGGGGCGGCTTGACCTTCCGGAGCTGGGGCGTGTCCTGCTCAACCAGCGGATCAACAGGGTGCAGCTTATCTCCTCCGCCTTGCTGGAGCAGGGCTTTGACCTGGAGCGGGACGAATCTTTTGAAACCGACCCGGAGAAGGTTGACTATGTCGCCAATGAGGAGGAACTGAAGGAGCTCTGGCGAAAAATCCTCAAATACCAGGTGCTGGTCCGCTATCTGAACCTGTATGAGGATGAGGTCGGGGTCGATGACGACGGCAAGCTGCTCAAGGCGGAGCCTGAGGTTCTCGCCGATCTGCGGAGCAAGGCCCGGGAGAAAGTCAGGAAGAGTAACGAGAGCCTGTTCCACCGGATGCTGGAAGAGACCAGCCAGGATCATTACGACCGCTATCTGAACGCCATTACCCGGGCGTATGACCCGCACACCAATTATCTGGCCCCGAACCTGAAAGAGGATTTCGATATCCAAATGAGCGGCTCGCTGGAGGGGATCGGTGCCACCCTGAGCGAAGATGACGGTTATATCAAGGTGGTGCGGATTATTCCCGGCAGTGCGGCATATCGCCAGGGGGATCTCGAAGCGGACGATATCATCCTGCAGGTGGCTCAGGGTGCAGACGAACCGGTCGATATTACTGACACCCGGCTGCGCGATGCGGTGGATCTGATCCGCGGCAAGAAGGGCACCGAGGTCCGCTTGTCGGTGAAAAAACCGGACGGCCACCAGATGGTGATCCCGATTATCCGCGACGTGGTTGAAATCGCCGAAACCTTTGTCAAGGGCACCACTGTCACCGACGAAGTCACCGGCCGCACCTTCGGCTACATCAAGATCCCTTCCTTCTACCGGGATTATAACGGCGGGACGGGTCGTAACTGTACCGATGACCTGCGCAAGGAGTTGCGCCGGCTGAAAAAAGAGAAGATGACAGGCCTGGTGCTCGACCTGCGCAACAACGGCGGCGGGGCTCTTTCGGATGCGGTCTCGATCACCGGCCTGTTTATCGAGTCCGGGCCGGTGGTCCAGGTGCGCAATGGGGAAGGTAAGATTCGGGTGCTCGACGACACCAACCGTTCCGTGGAATACGACGGACCGATGGTGGTGCTGGTCAATCGGTTCAGCGCCTCAGCCTCTGAAATCCTTGCCGGCGCCCTGCAGGATTACGGTCGGGCGCTGATCGTCGGCGACGAGCATACCCATGGCAAAGGCACCGTACAGGCGATGCTCAACCTGGATCGCGAGCTGGGTATTCAGGGGATGGCCAAATATCTCCCGCTGGGAGCGGTCAAGGTGACCATCCAGAAGTTTTACCGGATCAGCGGAGATTCCACCCAGGAGCGGGGTGTGACTCCTGATATTGTCTTGCCTTCGCGGATGGACGGCCTGAAGAGCGGGGAGAAGTACCTTGAAAATGCCCTCCCCTGGGACAAGATCAAACCTGCGCAGTATTCACGCTGGAATCTGGGAGCCGACCTGACGACACTGCAGGCGAACAGCAGCAAGCGGGTCGGCGCCGATGAGGATTTTGCCAGGATCATTGAGCGGGCCCAGAAGGCGCAGCAGCGCCGCGAGGAAACCCGCCAATCCCTGCTGTTGAGCAGGGTGATCGCCGAACGGGAAGAGCTGCGCCAGCTGAACCAGGGGGATAAGAGCGTTTCGCCCCACGGAGAGGACGTCGGTGAGCTTGCAAAAGATGAGGATAAAAACCGAGAGCCGCCCACCCTGGATGAGACGATTGCGGACGATCCCTATGTCGATGAGGGGGTCGCGCTGCTCCAGGATATGATTGCCCTGCGGAGTTGAGGGCAGGGGCGCATCAATCGCTTAAGCAGGTACGGGGCCAAAGACTCACCATGAGTCTTTGGCCCCTTTGTTTTGTCCGGTAATGGAAAGGGGGGCAGCACCGGGCTACTCCGGATAGTCCTGGAGGATCGTGCTGTGCGTAATGACGCTGCCAAAGAGAGTGTCGCTGGCGGGCAGGTCATAGCTGCTGGAGAGTGCCGTACTGGGGGTGACAAAGACGTATTCCTGGGACGTGACCTGGAGGTCCAGGGCCTTGAACAGAGGCGGTTCGCTGGCATCGGCGGCGATCGTCATGACCGTGAAGTCGCCACCGGATACCGCAGCGATCCGTCCGTCGGTGAGCTCCTTGAGGGCGTCCGTCCGTCCGGTGACGCTACGGAGCCAGGCGAGCGATTCATCCGCCGCCAGTTTCAGCAGGACACCGGGGCCGCCGAGCAGGTAGCCGCCAGCGGAGGAGGGAACGATCGAAGAGATACCGCTGGTCGTCGCCATCTCGGCCAGGTATTTGTCCCAGGAGAGGTTTCCTTGCGGATCGAGTTTCAGTGCCCAGCCCCTGATCCCGGCTCTGTCGCTCATGCCGCCGATCAGGAACCCTCCGTCCGCCGTTTCCGTTGCGCTGGAGCCCCGATCTGTATGGTCGGTGCCGTAGGCATTCTGCCAGCTGATCGTGCCTTCAGCATCGAGCTTGAGGACCCAGATTGCTTCTCCGCCCGCTCCGTAGGAGCTGGTTGCGCCGACCAGCAGGTAGCCGCCGTCTGAGGTGGCCAGAAGCTCCGCCGGGGTGTCCTTGAAGGTGCCGCCATAGGTTTTCTGCCACACCACATTGCCGTTCGCATCAAGCTTGAGCAGCCAGAAATCAGCGTCGCCGGCACCGAGGCTCCAGGTCGTCGCCAGAACCGCATAGCCCCCATCAGTCGTTGCTACGATCCGCTGTCCCTCGCCGACCCCATAGTCCTTCTGCCAGCGGATGTTTCCATCCGCATCCAGGGCGACGACCCAGAGATGGGACTCATGACTCACCAGCCCGTCGTTATTCTGAACAACCGTGAATCTCCCGCAGAAGAGCAGATCCCCCTCCGGGGTGATCAGCAGGTCTTTTGCACTTTCTGGTCCCGGGCCGCCATAGGCTTTCTCCCAGAGAATTGAGCCGCTAGGGGTCAGGCGCAGCACCATGGCGCTGCCGTCTTCGCCGAACGAGTAGGTCAGTCCCCCGGCGACAAGGTCTCCATCAGGGGTGTCTTCCAGGGCAAACGCATAGGAATCGTTATAGAAGATCCGCGAGCGGCCGGTGTAGAGCTTGGTCCAGATCGGCGAGGGGGCCGTAGCGGTGGTGAAGCTGTGGATCGAACTGTACTTGGTGCCGACATTGAGCTGATAATAGTAGGTCGTGTTGTCGCTCAAGCGGGTCAGGGTCGGGGAGAACGGCAATGGTTCATCGACGGGAGGGAGTTCTATCAGTTCTTCATAGGAGAGGCTCAGCTGTGGGTCCCCTCCCCAGAAAAACCGGGCGAAGCGATTGACGCCGTTGGGGTTGATGATCGCGTTGAGGGTGGCGCTGTGGGGGGTGAGATTGGTCGGCGACTTGAGAGAGATCGAGGGTGCCGGGGTCGATGATGAGCTGCCGCAGGCGGTCAGCCAAAGCAGCAGCGCGAGCCCCGTCCATGGCAGTTTTTTTATCAGACGGTGAATCACCGGTACCTTGCATGTCATGACTCTCTCCGGGCAGAGAAGTCAGTCCTGCGGACTGATGGCCTGTTTGCCGACATAGTTGAGGGTCTGGTCGACAAGGTTGAAATAGCTTGCGTGAAGATTCCCCTGCGAATCCAAGGATAGGGCATTGTCGATAAAGTCGAACGTCGCGCTGAGACCAATTTTCTCAACCGGGAAGACAGTCCAGCTTCCGTTGCGATTGGTGGCGTACTTGTATTCCCCGTTGACGGTGTCGTAGAAGCCGATATGGGAGATATCGTCGGTTCCGATCGCCAGCGACGGGTGGGCGGCAAGTCCTGCGGACTTGATGAAATCGAGCCTCCAGGTCCCGTTCCCCTGATTCCTGGCGGCGTACTTGAACTGGCGGAGATTGTCGCACCAGGCAATGTGCGGCTGCCTGCTGCTGTCCACGGCCAGGGAGAGGGTCTTGACGGCACTGCTGTCGTCGACGGTCTCCACTACCCAGACTCCGGTCGCGTTGCTGGCATACTGCAGGCGGGCATAGGGCGGTTGCGCAATACTCTCGCGGTAGGCAATATGCACGGCGGCGGGGACAGCGATGGAGATTCTGCTTTTGCCTGAGCAGCCGATGTCGCTAAAACCGTCAGCCACCTGCTTGACCTGCCAAACTCCCGAGGCGTTGCTGGCGTAACGGATCCCGTGACCGCTGAAATAGGCGAGGTGTAGGCGGCTCTGTCCGTCAAGCGTCAGCGCCAGGTCGCAGGTGAGCTGATCGTCAAGCTGCTGTGAGGTCCAGTTGCCGCCGCTGGGCTTGCGCCAGTATACCAGCGCGGTGGTATTGGTGACGAGATGCACGGTCCCCTCTGCATCCACGGCGATGTCAGCCGCGGCCATCCAGGGTCCTTGCCCCAGCTCTTCGGTGATCCAGTTGTCCGCTTCCCGGGAGAAAGTCAGCAGCCCGTTGCCGGTCGTGCCCTCGGCGAAAGAGATCGCGGGTCGATCCTCGGGATCGATCGACAGGGCCGTTCCCAGGGTCTCGGGGAGGGGGGTAAAGCTGTGCAGCTGCTCGATAATCCAGCCGGGCGTCGCCCACTCCGAGTCGGTGCGGTCCCCTTCGAGGTCGGAGACGAGCGCCGTCAACCGATAATAATGGGTGACGTTATCCTCGAGGCTCGAATGGAGAAAGGGGCTGGTGACGTTCTCGACCAGCTGGGTCCCATCCTCGGGGAAGTTCGCCGACCGGGACCAGTAGAGGTTGTAGGAGGTTGCCTCCGCGTGGCTGTCCCAGCTCAGCATGATGCCCTCCTCAACCGCCTCGGCACTGAGATTCTCCGGCCGTGCTGGAAGCCGCTCCACGACCTGATGATTCTGTCCGTAAATTCCGCTGTCAAGCTCCGCCCTGACAGTAATGCTGTTCTCGCCGTAGTCAAGCGGAATGCTGCCGGACCCCCAGCGCCCGATACAGGCACACCACCCTAAAAAGTTGCACTCCTTCCGGTAGCCATGTCCGGCCGTGCCACTCTCACCGGTTTTTTCGTTGGTCCAGGTAACAGTCATCTCGGCACCGCTGTAGGGACAGTAATCGGAGGCATATCCGGGAGGTTTGAACATCGTGCCGTAGAGTGTGACAGAGGGGTCACCGGTGCTTTGCGGCACGTTGTCGATGATGACGTAGCCCCGATTGTCCGGATCTCCGCTGGGCTGAGAAGACGAGTCGCCGCCGCAGGAGGCAAGGCCGCACGCAAAAACCAGCAGGATTAAAAGATGAAGGGACAGCCGCAAGGATCTCTCCTGTTGAGGAATGCGAGAACCCGACTAATTTGCTGATATTTATATAAATATAGGGGATGAGGGGGCGCGCTCAATTTCCAAGTGCAACATTTTTAGGAGATAATGTTGCATGGGAAA
>JAVVDY010000011.1:0-119136 GCA_032251255.1 Desulfuromonadales bacterium | reverse complement strand
TCGATGTCCCGTCGCCAAGCACGACCGGCAACGTGTATATCGCCTGGGGTGCATCTCCGACCGCTGACGTGACCTATAATCTTGAGTTGGCGTATTCGCCTGATTTCTCAGATGCCTTCCCGCTCTATACCGGAAGCAACACGTCATACACCCTGACCGATCGAGGTCTTGGTGATTACTACTTCCGGGTCAAGGTGACCAAGAGTGGCTTCGGCGACAGTGCCTGGAATGATAGCGGCTATTGCCAGGTGACCCGGTTGGGCAAACCCAACTGGATCGATATACCGTCACCCAGTGTAACCGGGAATGTCTATATCAGTTGGGCCACATCTCCGACAGCCGATGTTACATATGTCCTGGAGATCGCCTACGCAGCGGATTTCTCGGGAGCCTTCCCACTGTATACCGGCAGTGATACAGGCTTCATGCTCGGCAATCGTCCCGATGGTGACTACTATTTCCGGGTCAAGGCGACCAAGAGTGGTTTCGGTGACAGTGCCTGGAATGACGGCGGTTATTGCCTGGTCGATAAGCCATGATATTTAGATAGGGCAGGTTGACATAAGCCAGGGCGGATTGACCTTCCAATCCGCCCTGGCTTATTTGTGCATCTCGCCAAGAATTGTTTGTCACAACGGTTGATATGCCATATAAATTCAATTATGTCGTCGTCATTAATAAATAATTTAAAAAATTCACGCATTTTAAAAAGTATGGCTGTTCTGCTTTCAGGCACAGCGCTGGCTCATGCGATAACTTTTGCCTTGTCGCCAGTCTTGTCTCGTTTGTACTCACCAGAAAGTTTCGGTGTTTTGGGTACAATTCTCGCTATATCTGCTCCTTTCACAGTAGTAAGTTCTTTAAAATACGAAATGGCGTTGGTCTTGGAAAAAGACGATCAAAAGGCTGGAGCTATTCAACATCTTTGCTTTTCATTGATAATTCTCACCTCTATGATTACGCTTTTTTCTCTATGGATAGCACCAAACTTTTTTAAGAACTGGGATCTTCCGAACCAGGTTGATTTCTATTATCTATGGTGTGGGCTGATAGTTTTTTTCGGCGGTTTATTTGCGTTTTCCAGTTACGGCCTAAATCGTGAAAGAGCATATGGCCTGATTGCCAATGCAAATATTGTCCAAAAAGCAGGAGTTGCGATAGTTCAGATTTTTTTTGGTCTTACTGGGGCATCAGCAATTGGTTTGATATGGGGGAATATTGCAGGCCTTCTTTGCTCTATTTTTCTAATGCTTTGGTTCGGAAGGAAATATTTTTCTTTTAATTCATTTTCACTGGATGTGATCAAAGATGTTTCAAGGAAACATTATAGATTCCCTCTATATTCTGCACCGCAAAATTTATTGAATGCGGTTTCTCAGAATATCCCTGTTTATCTTTTAGGTTATTTTTTTGGTGTCGCGGTTGTCGGTTTTTATTGGTTCGCTATGAGAATTCTCCTGCTGCCATCAACCCTTATCGGACAATCTGTCAGACAGGTGTTTTATCGTGAAGCGGCTTCTCTGGAAGACGAACCATCGAAGATGCTTAAACTGTATATCAAGACTTCAATATCTCTTTTGTTATTAATTCTGCCACCTATCCTATTAATCTTTTTTTGGGGCGGAGAAATTTTCGCAACTTTCTTTGGTGCTGAATGGCAGGAGGCTGGCAATTACTCAAGGTGGCTTTTCCTGTGGGCTGGGTTGTTGGTGGTTAATCCCCCAGCGACCTCAGTATTGACAATTATGGGCAAACAGAAATTTATGTTGTATTTTGATGTTATGTTGCTAATTTCCAGAACTGTCGCCTTATTGCTTGGATGCTTTTATCTTGCGCCCGAAGGTGCAATTTTCACGTACTCTGTTGTTGGTGTGATCTTTAATCTGAGCATTATTATTTGTGCTTACTGGTTCTTAAAAAAGAGAACAATTGCCGTAAAGGGCTCTGCATGTCTTTGAATATCATTATTGGTGGTGACTTCTATCCTGGCGAGAGGGCAGAGCCTTTTGCCATCAATGATCCGTCTCGACTTTGGGGGGATTTGGCCCAGCAAATTTCTAATGCAGATCTGCGCATTATAAATTTAGAATGCCCTTTAACCGTCAGGGGCACGCCGGTTAAAAAGACTGGTCCTAATCTACGTGCTAAGCCAGAAGTGATTAACTGCTTGTCCTATGCAGAGATAGACATCGTCACTTTAGCCAATAATCATATTTATGATTATGGTGAGCAGGGCTTGCTGGATACTCTTGACCTTTGTCGCGAAAATAATATTGATACGGTCGGCGCCCATTTGTCACTCAAGGATTCACAACAAACTTTTTATAAAACGATCAAAGGTAGAACGGTCTCAATAGTGAACTTTGCCGAGAATGAATGGTGCAATGCCAGTGATAGCCATGGTGGAGCTAACCCCATGGATGTCATTGACAATGCCAGGCAGATAAAAAATGCCGCAGAACATTCTGATATTGTTCTCGTGATTGTGCATGGCGGGCCAGATGGTTCTCCCATCCCGACTCCAAGAATGGTTAAGCAGTATCGATTTTATGCAGAGCAGGGTGCTTCGGCGATCCTCGGACATCATTCCCATCGAGCAACAGGCTATGAGGTCTTTAATCGGACACCCATTTTTTACGGGCTTGGTAACCTGATGATGCCATTTGAAATTCCATGGGACGGATGGCATGAGGGTATGATGGTTGAATTGTCATTTGACAACGAAAACATTCCTGAATTTAGGATTATTCCATACATACAAAGCGAAAAATTTAACGGTACTATAAGAATTATGTCTGAATCAGAAAGTACTATTTTTTTAAAATATTTAAATGATGTATCGATGATTATTCAGGACCCTGAGAAATTAAATAGAGATTGGACGTCATTTTCTAATAAAAATAAAAATCTCTATCTTTCAAATTTATTTTTAAAAAGCAACTTTATTAGAAAAGTCATCAATAAACTCGGTATTGATTATTATTCAGAAAATACCAGCCAACTCATGTCTTTTTTGAATTTTACTAGATGTGAATCACATAGAGATTCATTGATTTTAATACTTGAAAATAGACTGAAAAATATTAAGGAATAAAAAAATATGATTAAAATGATTTTCTTTTTCAGGAGGTTTTTAGAGTTTTTCAAGATAAGTTACCTCAAATACATATATAAAAATAAGTTAAAGCTAGGCTCTAACTGTAAAATTGAATCTGGTACAAAAGTTCAAATTATTCTAGGGCATGTGCGCCTTGGAGACAATGTCGTTCTCAGGTCAAGCCCTTACAGATATCACGCCGGTATGCCTTTCAGGTGTACGGTTTTAGCAGACGAGAAAGAAGCTGAAATCAATATAGGTGATAATTGTAGGATAAATGGAGCGTACATTCACGCAAAGAGCAGCATAAAAATTGGTAATAATTGTGTTATTGCGTCAGGCGTCAATATTTTAGATTCGAATGGTCATGAAGTCTTTTCAGGGAATAGAACCGTGGGTCAAGATCGTCCTGAAGGGATAATTATTGGTGACAATGTTTGGATTGGTATAAATGCTGTTGTTTTGAAAGGTACGAAGATCGGGAGAAATTCCATTTTGAGTGCCAATTCAGTCGCAAAAGGTATCTTCCCAGACAATTCTTTGATTTCGGGTAATCCCGCAAAACTAATAAAAAAACTTGAAATCCCATAAATAAAAAATAAATTTTAGCTTTTTGATGATTTGAAGTAATTGTTATGATTGCTATAACTCACCTAGAAGCTTCATACTTGTGTTCCTTTTTTCTAAAATAGCACAATCAGTTCGATAAGGCTGTACCCCTTGAGGTTGATTTTTTGCACTGTTTCTGCATTAAGGTTTCATGAGATATGATCAAAATAGCCATACATCACGCACCAGAAACATTTAGTGACTTTTCAAGAACGTTTAGTATGCGCTGGATTGAATATTGTGAAAAAAAGGGTTTTCCCTATAAGAAAGTCAATTGTTATGATAGCGACATTATAGAGCAATTGCATGATTGCAAGGCTCTCATGTGGCACTGGTTACAATATGACACATGTGCAATTAAGTTTGCTCGACAGCTTATATATTCATTAGAGGCTGCCGGTATAAATGTATTTCCAAACCCCAATACTTGTTGGCATTTTGATGACAAGATCGGTCAAAAATATTTACTCGAATCAATTAACGCACCGCTGGTATCAAGCTATGTGTTTTATGAACCTGACAAAGCTCTTAATTGGGTCAACTCAGCAGAGTTTCCCAAGGTCTTTAAGTTGCGTGGAGGAGCAGGTTCTGTAAATGTCCGCCTGGTTGAATCAAGGGATGATGCTAGGAGGTTGATTAATAAGGCATTTTCAAAGGGTTTCTCCCAATTCAACAGATACTCTTTGTTTAGGGATAGGCTTTTAGTTTTAAGTCGCGATAGAGGCCTGAACGCATTCTTCGGTTTGTTTAAGGGGATGGCGCGGTTGCTTATCCCAACAGCATATGAAAGGCAGGTAGGCCGTGAAAAAGGCTACGCTTATTTTCAAGATTTCATAGCCGGGAATGACCATGACATCAGAGTTGTCATCATTGGGGATAGGGCCTTTGCAATTAAAAGGGGCGTGAGGAAGGGAGATTTCAGAGCTTCTGGCAGCGGAAAACTTGACTATAACTCAGCGTCAATTGACAAGAGATGCATTGAGATTGCTTTTGATGTCACAAAAAAACTGAAAGCTCAATGCCTCGCATATGACTTTATTTTTGAAAAAGAAGAACCGCTTATTATAGAAATTAGTTACAGCTTTGCGATGGAGGCATATGACTCTTGTCCTGGCTTTTGGGACACTGCGCTTCGCTGGCACGAAGGAAAGTTTGTCGCGCAAGACTACATGGTAGAAGACCTGATAAAATTGGCGTCGAAACATTGAAAAATGTCACATTTGTTTACTAAGATAACAGTATTTGTTGCTATATTGTCACAAACCCTCTTTCAAACAGAAGGTAATGTTGTCTATGCGAATATATTGAGCCTCCCGGTTCTCCTGCCATTTTTATCCTGCTTTTTAGTGAATAAATCTTTCAGTCTTTCGCCTGCACTTAAACTCTATTTGATCCTTTGTGCCTATTGGATCTGCACTCTCATTTGGCACCCTTATCTCTACTTGATGGGTTTCGAGGAAATAAAAAAACTCATACTTGTTTCTGGTTTTCTGGTGATTATATATAACCTAATGATACACAGAGGTTGCACTAATGCTGTCATGTTTGCATTTATGGCAACCGTTTTTGTGAACTTTTTTATTCTCACAAGTAGTTCTTATAGTGAATATAGTGGAATTTGGGGAAATATTTTCGTTTATGGCCGATTTCAGGGTAGTTTTGAAAATGCAAACATGGCTGCTTTTGCTTTCTATGTTGGTCTGTGCTTTAGTTTTTTATTTTTAGAAAATAAAAATATTTTTCTAAAATTTATATCAATTGCCTGCATTGTTTTTTCAATAGTTCTAATTATTTCAACCGCGTCTAAAAAAGGTCTTATTTTGCTATGTATAACTATAATAATTTTAATAATTTACTATATAAAAAAGTTAGCAAGAAAAGATTTTGTTTTTATAACATATTCAGCTTTAATTATATCAATAATTGGAATATTTGTAAGTTCAAAATATGAAATTGTAAAAAAATGGGAATATATGTATTCAAGATGGAGTTTTTTTATTTCTGAAGTCTCAGTTGGATTCTCAAATGAAACAAGCACAGGTGAAAGAATTAACTTCATCAGGTCTGGAATGGAGATGTTCTGGAATTCTCCAATTTTTGGACATGGACTTAATTCTTTTTCTTATTTTCACAATGGAACATATTCTCATTGTAATTATATTGAATTGTTATTTAATGGAGGAATAGTAGCATTTATTTTATTCTATTCGATACACTATTATTCCATAAAAAATACCCTTAAGATGGCATCTATTAATTTCAAGAGTTTGCTTCTTCTTATTGTTTTTTCTTTGCTAATAATGGATGTTGCAGCTGTTACATATGATTTAAAACTTTATCTTTATCTATTATTACTAGTGACTACCCTTCCAGAGCAAATGCTTGCCAAGGAGCAAAATTGAAAAAAAAGATAGTTTTTTTAGACCAAAGACTTGATGGAGGGGGTGCTGAAAGAGTTCTTTGTACAATAATGCGTTCGCTTGATCCAGCTTCTTATGACATTCACTTGGTTTTGGTCGGACACCTCGGCACGCTTAAACATTTGGTCCCTGATTATGTGAAAGTACATGAGTTAAGGATAGCAAATACCCGCAAGGCACTTTTCCCCTTTATCTCTATAATGCGTAGCCTGAAGCCATCCATCCTTTTTTCAACCCTAAGTAGAACAACATTACTTTCTCTTCTGGCGAGACCGCTTTGTCCACGTTTTAGAGTTATTGCTCGATATCCTAATATGCCTTCCCTTGAAACCCAGGAAGGTGGCTTGTCTGGTTGGAGGCGGTGGCTGAATATCCGGTTCTATCGTTATGCTGAGGTTGTCATTGCCCAAACGGCTGAAATGGCAAAAGAGCTTGTGGATTACTATAATATTCCGTCGCAAAAGGTTAAAGTTGTTAACAATCCTATAGATACAAGCCATATAGACAGTTCTTTGGTAGATCAAAAATCTCCTTTTTCCACTGAACACATTAATGTGGTCGCTTCTGGAAGGCTCTTGCCTCAAAAAGGTTTTGATTTTCTCATTAAGTCTTTTTCTGAAGTCGTTAAATCTAACAAAAATTATAGACTTCACATCCTTGGTGAAAACATAAATAATGGAAAAAATTTACTTGAGGGGGTCGTTCGCTCCTTGCAACTTTCGGAATTTGTAACCTTCCACGGATATGTTAACAATCCATACCCATTTTATCAATTTTGTGATGTTTATGTTCTTTCTTCCCGCTGGGAGGGTTTCCCAAATACACTCCTAGAATGTCTCTACTTAAACAAGCCCATTGTCTCAACTCGTTGTGTGCCAATAATTGAAAGGATTGTTACTGACGGAGAAAATGGTTTTCTGGTTGAAGTAGGTGATAAGAGAGGGTTGTGTGCGGCAATATTGAAAGCTTCGGATTTGACCGGTATTGAGAACAGGTTGAATTTTTCTATCAATAAATTTACGGATTTATTTTTATAGGAGAGCCTTATGTTCAATCCAGTTATGTATTTTAGGCTGGCCAATTTTCTTCATAGGAAAGGGGTCCCTTTCGTCCCTAAGTTGCTTACCTATTTTTCTCGCTTTGTGTTTTCCTGTTATTTGCCCCATGGTGTCAAGGCTGGTGAAAATCTTGTTCTAGGCTATGGTGGATTAGGTATTGTAATTCATGAACGATCAATAATAGGCAATAATTGTCATATTGATCAAAATGTTACCCTAGGAGGAACGTCTAAAAAGCAAGCAGTTCCGATTCTTGGTAATAACGTATATGTTGGTGCTGGAGCCAAAATAATCGGCCCTGTTACCATTGGTAATGATGTTGTCATTGGAGCAAATGCTGTAGTTGTTAGTGATGTTGAAGATAATTGTGTCGTAGTTGGTGTCCCAGCCAGAGTAATTAAAAAAGGTATTCAAATGTGCGATTATGTCTAAAAAAAATCCAACTCATCCTACTCTAAATGTCTTGGTAGTCGGTTCCCTCCCGCCACCTTTAGGTGGTACAACAATATTACTTTTGAACCTTATAACTCACCTACAGGACTGTCCTGAAATATCTCTTAGGGTCATTAATACATCACGAGGGGAGGGTGTTTATTTTAAATCTTTTTTGAAATTTATCAAAATATTTTTACAGATAGCTGTCAATATGAGGAAAGTTGATATTGTAACCCTTCACATGAACGAGCCTCTTAATGGCTTGCCCATCTGGTTGTTAAGTCGACTCTTTAGAAGGTCTTTTCTTATAAGGTGGTTTGGTGGGACTAATTACAGAGAGCATGGCTCAGTTGTGAGGAAATCAGTTTCCAAATGGTTAATTAAACATTCTGACATAAACCTTTTTGAGACAAGAGCGTTAGTTGAAATGAGTCTGGACGATGGGTCCAGAAAATCACTTTGGTATTCTAACAGCAGAGACCTATCGCAATACCCCTTGCAGTTACCAACAAGAGAAGGATCATGCAGAAAGTTTGTTTACCTTGGGCACATAAAGCGTGAAAAAGGGATTCTTGAGATCATTGAGGCAGCCAAGGATCTTCCTGAGGATGTAGTAGTAGATATATATGGTCCATTTGTCGGTGATTTGACCGAAAGTATTTTTGCTGGTCATAAGCACATTCATTATTGCGGAGTATTGCCTCCAGACATGGTTGCCCGAAAACTTTGTGAATATGATGCGTTGTTGTTGCCTACTTTCTATCCTGGAGAAGGATATCCTGGGGCAGTGATAGAAGCCTATCTTACCGGAACCCCGGTAATTTGTTCTGACTGGCAGGCACTCCCTGAAATAGTTGATACCTCTTCAGGCATTCTTGTGCCTCCAAGGGATAGTGAGTCCCTGCGAAAGGCAATGGTCAATCTTGTGGAAAACTTTCATCAGTATTCAAGATTGCGTGAGGGGGCTTGGCAAAAAAGAGAATTTTTTTCCTCTGCTCAATGGAGTGAAAAATTTGTACAGATTTGCAAAGAACTTAATGGTTCAGGCGATACATAAGCAGGCTTAATCTTAATCAATATAGGGTCTTGTTTGATGTGCGGAATTTGTGGTTATGTTGGTGATTATAGGCCAGAATTGTTGGCATCGATGTGCTGCGCTATGGTCCATCGTGGACCGGACGATTTCGGTGTTTGGCATGACTTAGACAGTAGTGTTGGCTTGGGCCATCGTCGCCTGTCAATTATTGACCTTAGTTCTGCTGGACATCAACCGATGGCTAATAGAGCCGAAAATATTCGGCTTTCCTATAATGGTGAAATATACAATTTCAAAGAACTCCGCAATGACTTGATTTCGAAAGGGTATGAATTCCGCAGTCAGAGTGACACTGAGGTTGTCCTGTATCTGTATGAAGAGTATGGTCTGAAGTTTTTAACAAAGTTGAACGGAATATTTGCTCTGGGGATATGGGACGAGAGAACCAGAAAGCTCATCCTCGCTCGTGACCATGCGGGCGTCAAACCTCTCTACTATTGGCAATCAGGCAATAAGCTTTTTTTTGCATCTGAAATTAAAGCTCTTCTAAAAGTACCTGAAATTCCACGTGAAGTAAACATTGAAGCGATTCCGTCTTACCTCACCTTCCTCTGGGTTCCTGGAGAGGAAACCATGCTTCGTGGCATTCGGAAGGTTGAGCCTGGCCAATACCTGCTATGGCAGGAAGGGAAGATAGAAAAAGAAACCTGGTTCTCCTTGAATTATGAACCAGATTGCAAGGTTTCAGATAAAGAGTGGATAGAGAGGGTCCACACTACTTTCATGGCAGCAACAAAGCGCCAGATGATGTCGGATGTCAAACTTGGAGCTTTTTTGTCCGGAGGCTTAGACTCGTCAAGTATTGTGGCAAGTATGCGGAATACTTATCCCGACCGTCAGATATCGTGTTACACGATGGCATTCGATGCTGCAGATCTCAAATGTGAAGGGTTCGCTGATGATCTGCCATATGCAAAAAAAGTTGCTGAACACCTTGACGTTGATATGAATAGTATTGTTGTTTCACCGGAAAGTTTAAACCTGCTGCCGAAAATTATATATCAGATGGAAGAACCTGATGCGGATCCTACGGCTATTCTCACGTATCTCGTATCAAAGATGGCCAGAGAAGATGGGACAACAGTTCTTCTTTCTGGGACAGGTGGCGATGAGGTTTTTTTTGGATATAGAAGCCACCAGGCTTTTTTGAATTATGAACGACTTAAATGGATGCCAAAATCTGTGTTGACCTCGATCCTGTCTATGTTGGAGAAAATAGGGTCTACTGTAAATGGTGCCCAGGGACCCTTGTCTCGCAGAGCAAGAAAATTCAAATGCGGGTTGCTCGCCGAAGGACTGGATCGGCACATGGAAATCGTCGACTGGTCCAGTTCAAAAATTCGCAAATCACTTCTATCAAAAGATCTCCGTTCACGAATTATCAGTACGAGTTCAGTTCCTGATTGCATGAATAAATATTTTGAAAGTTTTTCTGGAAGTGGTGAAATTAACAGGCATTCGCACTTACTTGTTCAGACTTTTTTGGCAGCCCATAATTTTCTTTATACTGATAAATGCAGTATGGCTACATCGGTAGAAACTCGAGTTCCATTTATGGACGTTGAATTAATGCAACTTTGCGCAATAATTCCGGAACGAGTTAAATTAAGAGGTAAGACAACAAAGTATCCTTTAAAAAAAGCCATGGAGAGATACCTCCCAAGTGACGTTTTATATCGCAGCAAGACAGGCTTTACTCCACCTCTAAGACAGTGGATCATGAATAGCTGTGATACTTTTATTTCTGATCTTTTAAGTGAAGATCGTATAAAAAATCGAGGTTTTTTCTCATCCGGTTACTTAAAGAAGATAATCAATGAGAATAAAGCGAATGCAGCTGATCATAGTTATCTGATATATGCTCTTATGAGTCTTGAATTGTGGATTCAATCTTTTATTGATAATGCTGGAGTTGAAGTTGATTTGTGAACTTTTTAAAAATTTTAGTTTCAATATTTTTTCTAAATAATTCATATCCCTTTACCTTTATCTTATATGCCTAGCAATACGGCTAAAATTAATGGTTAATATCAATTCCCTTAGATTTATAGCAATCATATGTATGGCGGGGCTTGTTTCGGGTGGCATGTTGTCCCCAGTGTATGCGAGTTCGATTATCTCTTTAGACAAAGCCTATACTTTTACTCCTGATACAAATTATGGATTGACCAAGTCCTCCAGTGACTCGACTCTTCTGACAGACGGGGTTTATACCTTTGGACACTTTTGGACAAAGCCAACAACCGCAGGCTGGCAGGAGTCTGGAACAATTGAAATTATTATTGACCTTGAGGCTGTTTTCCGAATAGACGTAATTAGCTTTAACACCGCTCGGGGTGGTCACGCCGGAGTCTCATACCCTACTCAGGTGTTCGCGTTTACAGGGGAGACTCTTGATTCCCTTCATTATGTTGGTGATGTGGTCTCCGACAAGGAGAATATCGCTGGATCTACTTTTGTCAGGAAGTTCTCTCTGGTACTTAATGGATCAGTTGCTAGATATGTCGTATTGGAAGTTGTCCCTGGGGGGAAGTACACTTTTTGTGATGAGATTGAAATTCTGGGATCAGTCGATTTGGAACACCTTTCACCAGAATCTGCAGGCAGTTCTCTGAAAGATGTTCGCAATTTTGTTGATAAGTTGAAAGGTTTGAAAAGAAAAATAGAATTTCTATACAAACGCATAGGCAAGGTCAGGTCTGTTGTCAATGATGACAGCAAACTAAACGACCAGTTAATTGAAATTGAGAGAGCAGTCGCACGTGCATCTACAATTCAAGAATTTCGGTCTCTTGAAATAAAGCTGATGTCCATAAACGCGGAGGCGCTCCGGCTTAAGCATGATGGCCAGCAGTATATTTTAACAACGGTTTCTCCATGGACTCCCGCATCAAAACCAGAGACTCCCTTAGAAACGACTGTTGATTCTTTAACCTTCTCAATGCCTTCAGGAGGAGTGGATTGGCATGCGTTGATGTTGACCAACCTGTCGGAAAACAAGAGAGCGTATGATTTTACTGTCAATGTTTTGCCACCCAATGCTCCAAATATAAATCTCTATCAGGCAATCACTGTCCAATCTGCTGCGATGGAAGAAGTTCCGGATGCATTGATGCCGATCTCAGAGTCTGTAAGTTTGTACCCTGGTGAATCCAGAATGATTCTTTTGAGTGCACAGGGTGCTTTGCATGGAGAATGGGGTGGGATTTTTCAAGTCAGCTCTGAGAGCCTTAACATTAAAATACCTCTTTCGTTACGAACTGAGCAGGTTAACCTTCACATGCCCCTTACAATCAACTCAGTTGTTTGGGACTACTTGTATTTCCCCCCGATAAGAAATCAGCAGCAGCTTGCTCTTGAAGATTTGCGGACCCATCATATTAATGTAACCGTAGTTCCTCAAATGTATATACCCCTGTTGGGGGATAAGCACGAAATCAGTTTCGATCGTTTAACTGACTATCTAAAACTCCAAAAAGGGGTTGATAAGGTTCTCCTTTTTACCTATTGGAATGATCTGAAACGACTTGATTTTAATGGTTCCACTTTTTTGTCAAAAGTATGGAAGTTGGAATTTCTTACCTGGTGTGAGGGCATCTTTTCGGCGGCGGAAAAAGCTGGTTTTAGAAGACAGCAAATTTATCTTTATCCTTTTGATGAGATGAAAAGGGATATTATCAGCCACTTTATAGATCTTGCAAAATGGGCTCGGGGGCAGGTTCCTGCTCTTCAATTTTATGCGACCATCGATAATGTGGATGCATTAAATGCGATTCCCTTTTTAGATATTGCTCAAATCAAAAATATGGACAAGATTGTCAACCAGGCAATAAACTTTTCACGAATTTCAAAAACTGAATTGTGGCTATACGATTCACATGGTCCCGCCAAGTCAAATTCTCCTTATGACTATTATCGCCTTCAGCCATGGAAGGCATTTTCTCTTGGATATACAGGAGTTGGATTCTGGAGTTATGCAGACATAGGATGGGGCGAGAGTGTTGGCACCGCTTGGAACGATTTTGATGGTAGACGACCAGATTTTGCTGTCATCTATGAAGGCAAAGATGGAAGTTTGATTTCAAGTCGGCGCTGGGAAGCATGGCGTATTGGGCTTGAAGACTATCAACTTCTAAGTCTTTATGCTCAACGTAAAGGCTCTGAGGCGGCCTTAGCACTAGCGGAATCAGTTCTGAAAGATATGGATAAAACCTGGAAGGCTGATATTGTCCGATCCCACATTTTGAATGAATTAAGTAAACAATTAGAAGAACTGAATTAATGTTTATCGAGTCCTGTTTAAAATATTTCCATACGTTAAAGCACCTGAAGCTCTGTCAGATTTATGGTCGGGTTCTCTTCAGACTGCAATCTCCGGCACCTGATTTGCGCCCAGCGTCGGTTCCACGACAGTTGGTATCCTCTTGGCAGATGCCAATTGCCAAGCCTCGTTCCTTTACTGCTCCGGATCATTTCCGTTTCCTTAATCAGGAGAACTGTGTTGAGTGTCCTGCTGAATGGAACAGTCCGCATCTGGATAAACTCTGGCTTTACAATCTACATTACTTCGATGACCTGACCGCTGAAGCAGCAGCGGAACGCACAGCACTGCATGTGGCGCTGGTAGAGCGCTGGATCGATGAAAATACCCCAGGGCAGGGGAACGGCTGGGAACCTTATCCGCTGTCGCTTCGGATTGTCAATTGGTTAAAATGGGGATTGGCAGGTAATAATTTACCTGATGTTGCGCTGCAGAATTTGGCCGTTCAAATCAGATTTCTCTGCAAGCGTCTCGAGTACCACCTGTTGGGAAACCATTTGTTTGCCAACGCAAAAGCCCTGGTTTTTGGCGGATTGTTCTTCGAAGGTGTTGAAGCTGATGGTTGGTTAGACAAAGGGTGGAGAATCCTTGCCCAGCAGCTCTCAGAGCAGGTTCTGGCCGACGGAGGACATTTTGAACGCAGCCCGATGTATCATGCTATCATCCTTGAAGATCTGCTTGATCTGATCAATATTTTAAACTCTTACGGGAAGCAGGCACCAGTTGGCTGGATCGAAACGGCACAACGTATGCTTGGCTGGTTTGCCGTCATGCAGCATCCGGACGGTGAGATTGTGCTTTTTAATGATTCCGCTTTCGGTATTGCGGCCAGACCAGAGAAGCTGTTTGACTACGCTCAGCGGCTTGGCGTTTCCGCTAAAGATGTCTGTAGCGAGGGTTTGACACATCTGCAAGAGACCGGTTATGTAAAGCTACAGAATGATCAAGCAACGGTTTTTCTGGATGTGGCGCCCATCGGACCGGATTACCTCCCTGGCCATGCCCATGCCGACACCTTGTCCTTTGAACTCTCCCTGTTCGGTCGAAGAGTGATTGTGGACAGCGGCACATCCTGCTATGGCAACAACGATGAGCGTCACCGACAGAGGGGGACTGCCGCGCACAATACAGTCGTTATTAATGGAGAAAATTCATCTGAAGTCTGGAGCGGCTTTCGTGTTGCGAGGCGAGCCAGGCCGTCCACTCTGGAGATGGGTCAGGACAACGATATTCTCAGGGTCGCATGTGCCCACGATGGCTTCAGTCGATTGAAGGGCAAGCCGGAACATCGGCGTGAATGGACCTTGACAAGTGACAGTCTGAAAGTCAAAGACTCCATACAAGGTCATTTCAAGCACGCAACGGGTAGGCTCTATCTCCATCCTGATGTCAAGGTCAATTCGAAAGCAGAACGTGCTTATCTTATTGTCGATTCGCATAGGATCGTAATTGACCTCCAAGGTGCTGAAATGACCGTCGTTGACACCACCTGGCACCCGGAATTCGGGCTGAGTATCCCAAATAAATGTTTGCAACTGAACTTCCGCCAATCAGAAACAACCATCCGATTTAGCTGGTAGAATGCATATTCTCTTTTTAACAGATAATTTCCCCCCCGAAGTGAACGCTCCGGCCAGTCGTACTTTCGAGCATTGCCGCGAGTGGGTTAAGGCCGGCCACCAGGTCACGGTGGTTACCTGTGCGCCAAATTTCCCGCAGGGCAGGGTTTATGAGGGTTACCAGAATAAACCTTTGCAGACCGAAGTCCTGGGAGGTGTCAAAGTTATTCGCGTTTGGACCTACATCACTGCCAACGAGGGCTTTGCCAAGCGTATCCTTGATTATGTCAGTTTCATGTTCTCTGCAATTCTTGCATCACCCTGGGTGAGTAAGCCTGACCTTGTGGTCGGAACGTCCCCGCAGTTTTTCACTGTCTGTGCTGCCTACGTTGCCAGCCGGATGAAGCGGGTGCCCTATGTCTTTGAATTACGCGACCTCTGGCCCGAATCGGTCAAGGCGGTTGGAGTCATGAGGGATTCTGCGGTGATTCGGTTTTTCGAAAAGGTTGAAATGTTCCTCTACCTCAGGGCGGCGAGGATTGTTTCTGTCACCGAATCTTTCAAGAGAACCTTGGTCGGCAGGGGAGTAGATGCTGAAAAAATTGATGTTGTGACCAATGGCGTTGACGTTTCCCGTTTCCAGCCGATGAGCAAGGATGCCCAGTTGGTTGCAGAATATGGCCTAGAAGGAAAATTCGTGGCCGGATACATTGGAACACATGGCATGGCCCACGCTCTTGAAACAATCCTCGATGCCGCGGATATGGCCCGTGCCCTTCCTGATGGCGATGCGTATCGTTTTATCCTGCTCGGTCATGGCGCGCGAAAAAAGGCATTAAGGGAAAAAGCTGCTTCGATGGGTTTAGAGAATGTGATCTTCATCGACTCCGTGTCGAAAGAAGAGGTGCCACGCTACTGGTCATTGCTTGATGTGTCGATTATCCACCTGAAGAAAACCGATCTGTTCACCACGGTGATACCCTCCAAGCTGTTCGAGTGCATGGGCATGGGGATTCCGACTCTGCACGGTGTTGCCGGGGAATCAGCTGATATCGTAAAAAGGGAAGGGGTGGGGATTGTGTTTGAACCGGAAAACTCCGACCAGTTGGTTAAAAACCTTGTAATGCTGAAGAGTGATAAAGTCCTTTACCAGCAGCTCAGCAAACGCTGTCTGGCCGGGGCGAAGAATTACGATCGCTCCGTGTTGGCGAATAAAATGCTGACGATCCTTGAAAATATTTGAGAAGAAGTTATGCGGAAAATGAAAATCATCAACGTCGTCGGAGCACGCCCGAACTTCATGAAAATGGCCCCGATCATCGAGGCGCTTGATAAACATCCACAGCGGTTTGAACACCTGCTGGTACACACCGGCCAGCACTACGACGAGAAAATGAGCAAGGCCTTCTTCGACGACCTCGGCATGCCGAAGCCGGCTATCGACCTCGGTGTTGGTTCAGGCTCACACGCCGAGCAGACTGCTCGCATCATGGTCGAATTTGAGAAGGTCTGTCTGACGGAAAAACCCGACCTTGTAATCGTCGTCGGTGATGTCAACTCGACCATGGCCTGTACCATCACCGCCAAGAAACTCGGGACCAAGGTGGCCCATGTCGAAGCCGGTCTGCGCTCCCGCGACATGAGCATGCCGGAGGAGATCAACCGGCTCTGTACCGATGTGCTGTGCGATTACCTGTTCACCACCGATCACTTCGCCGACGAGAACCTCGCGGCGGAAGGGCTGCCGGTAGAAAAGATCCATTTCGTCGGCAACGTGATGATCGATACACTGGTGAAGCACCGGCAGATGGCGTCTACTTTGGATCTATGCCAGACCATGGGCCTGCAGAAGGGTGCTTATGCGACGATGACCCTGCACCGGCCCGGCAATGTTGACGACCCGGAGATCCTGAACGGTCTGTTGGAAGCTCTCGCCACGATCGCCAAGGAACTGCCGATCATCTTTCCAATCCATCCCCGCACCCGGAAAATGGCCGAACAGTTCGGCCTTGGCCATTATTTTAATATCGGAAAGAAGGTCGCAGGGATCTGGTGCACTGAACCGCTCGGCTACCTCGAGTTTCTGCATCTGAACATGAACGCCAGGTTGGTTCTCACCGACAGCGGTGGCCTGCAGGAAGAGACCACGGTGCTGGGAGTTCCCTGTATCACCATCCGTCCCAACACGGAAAGGCCGATCACATGTACCGACGGGACGAATATCCTGGTCGGGAATGATCCGCAGAAAATCCTTGAAGCGGCTGATTCCATCTTGCATGGATCGGCTTTAAAAGGCAAAATACCCGAGTTGTGGGATGGACATGCTGCGGAAAGGATTGTTGAAATTCTTCTGGCTGCTGATATGTGATTCATTGGTCTTGTTCCACTTATTATTTTTTCTTGTCTGAAAAATTTAAGCTTGAATTTGTTAGTGAGGGGACCTCTTGAACACTCTTCTGATTTTCATGACCGCGCTGTTTACCTCGCTCGGGCTTGTACCGGTCTTACGCCGCTGGGCGCTGACGACGGGTACGGTTGACGAGCCGGACGAGCGCAAGGTCCATAAACAGGCCATCCCCAGGCTCGGCGGGATTGCCATCTATCTTTCCTTTCTGTTTGCCGCGCTGGTTTTTATTGACGGTTCCCGTGAGGTCCGCGGCATCCTCGCCGGCGGTCTGGTGGTCTTTGTCTTCGGCCTGATCGATGACCTCTATGGCCTGTCGCCGAAGCGCAAGTTCGCCGGAGAGATCACCGGGGTCCTTGTGACCATCGCGGTTGGGCAGATCTACCTGTCACATCTCGGCAACCTGTTCGGCTTCGGCGACGTGGTGCTGCCACTGTGGCTGGCGATTGCCTTCACCGTGTTTGCGGTGGTCGGGGTAATCAATGCGATCAACCTGATCGACGGGCTGGACGGTCTTTCGGGGGGTGTCACGGTGATCGCGCTGACGACCTTCATGCTCCTGGCCTACCACGAAGGTCACACCGAAGTCATGTTCCTCTGCGCTGCTCTGCTCGGAGCGGTGATCGGCTTCCTCAAATACAACCTCTACCCGGCACGTATCTTCATGGGTGATGCGGGCAGCTTGAGTGTCGGTTTCGTCCTCGGCTTTTTGGCTGTTTACCTGACCCAGGTTCCGACAAGCCAGGTCAGTCCGATGACCCCGGTGATGGTGCTCGGCCTGCCGATCATCGATGCGGTCTGGGTGATGGTGCGGCAGGTGATGAAGGGGAACAGTCCATTTTCTGCCGACATGACCCATGTGCATCACAAGTTCCTCAACCTTGGTTTTCAGCACCGCTTCACCGTTATCGTGATATACGGGATCTCTATGTTCTGGTCCCTGGTCGCGATTGTCGCACGGCAGTGGCCGGAATATGTGCTGCTGTACGGGTACCTGCTGCTGTCAATGCTTCTTTACGGTTGCTTACGTTACCTGATCAACCGCAGGGAGTCATTTGCGTTTTTTGCCAAGGATTCGGCCCATGGGTTGCGGGAGACAAGAACATATGCAAGGCTGACAATCATTGCCGAGAAACTTGTCCCGCTGATTTTCGTGCTGCTTTCAGGCTATTTCGCTTTGGGCCTCTATGTCGGTATCCGCGGGGGGGAAAACGGATTTCATCCTGCCCTATATTACTTCCCCCTGGTTGCCGCTGCATGGTGTCTGCGTCACCGCATCAGTCGCTCCCTTTTCCAGACGCTCCTCTACCTGGGCGGACTGGTTGTCGCATATCTTGTCGAGACTGCACCCTTCGGCACGCTGCCGTTAGGCTTGACCTCTTTCCAGATAGACGTCGTGCTGTTCTCTTTGCTCATGTCGCTGGTGATCACCAAGGTGCTGTTTCGCGGTCAGGGAGAGTTTTTTGTCTCACTGGTTGAAATCATCGTTCTGGCCGCTGGAGTGTTTGCCCTGGTGGCGTTTTCCCAACTCAAAGAACTGACACACCTGGCCCATGTGCCGATTCACGCCGGACTGCTGTTTCTGGCAATCCACATCGTCTTCTATGGTTCGCGCAAAAGACAGGAGAGCGGGATTGCAGTTTCAGATGTGAAAAGATCACTTTCGCAAACGGGATAATTGATGATTATGGAAAATTTAAGAGGAAAACGGGTCCTGGTGACCGGCGGCGCCGGCTACATCGGCAGCCACGTGGTCAAGGCGCTGGGCGAGGCTGGCGCGGAGATCCTGGTCTATGACAACCTGTCCACCGGCAACGCCGCCTCGGTTCTCTATGGTGAACTGCGGTTGGCCGACCTGGCCGACCGGGCTCAGCTGGTCAAGTCCGTGGAAAGCTTTCGCCCCGAGGCGGTGATCCACTTCGCCGCCTCGATCGAAGTGGGGGAGAGCGTCTCCAAACCGCTCAAGTACTACCGCAACAACACGGTCAATGCGCTCAACCTGCTGGAGGTCCTCTCTGAGGCCGGGATCGGTAATTTCATCTTCTCCTCCACGGCGGCGGTTTACGGCGAGCCGGAGATCATTCCGGTGGATGAACGGACTCCGTTACTGCCGATCAATCCCTACGGGGCGAGCAAGATGATGAGCGAGCGGCTGCTGGCGGATCTCTCTGCAGCGGATCCCGCGTTCCGTTATGTCGCGCTCCGCTATTTCAACGTCGCAGGGGCGGATCCGCAGAGCCGCATCGGCCAGGACTACAAGAACCCGACCCACCTGATCACCCGGGCGCTGAAGACGGCGCTGGGAGTCTTTCAGCAGCTGGGCATCTTCGGCCGCGACTACCCGACCCCGGACGGGACCTGCATCCGCGATTATATCCACGTCGACGACCTGGCCGCGGCGCACCTGGTCGCGTTGCAGCATCTGCTGAACGGCGGCAAAAGTGACATTTTCAACTGCGGTTACGGTCACGGGTCTTCGGTCGCGGAGGTGGTCGAGGTGGCCCGCAGGGTGACCGGGGTGGACTTCAAGACGGTCGATGAACCGCGCCGGGAAGGAGATCCGCCGGAGCTGGTCGCCAAGTGTGATCGCCTGCGGACCGAACTGGGCTGGGCCCCTCAGTATGACGACCTGGAGTATGTCGTAAAAACCGCCTGGGACTGGGAGCTGGCGTTGAGGACAAAAGGCAAGACCGCTTCGCCAGAGTGATCCGCTCCTCTGGCTCCCCTGGTGTGATGCCCCGGGCTGAGAGGCGTAAACTTTCCACTTTCCGTAAAAGGATTTATCGGTGTTCTTGTTCAGGGTTTTTATTTTATGCCTCGCCGCTTCGGTTGGCGCTGCCGGATTTGCTGCTGCAGGCACTGTGCCGGTGCGTAATTATCTGACCGGGATGACCCTTGATAGCCGGTCATTTGAGGTGTCTCTTGATCTCTTGCAGATGAACGAGACGATCGATCTTTTCGACTTCCGTGATTCCCGTATCGATGACGTGAACGTCTCGTCTGGGACAAATACCCTGGGCGACCTGCGCGGGGGACGGCTGATGGCGTCCTACGGGTTGAGTGACAGCGTCATGGTGACTTCCCGATACGCCTACCGGCAGCTTGATGTCAGCATCTATGACTATGAAATCGACAGTTATGAACTGGGCCTGACTAAGAGGTTCGGGTCTGGCCCGGGGACCGGCGGCTATTCATTTCTATCGATCGGCTGCCGCTACGACGTGGCCGGTGATTACAGGACCGCTGATATCGATGAAATAAATCAGCTGGTGAGGAGGATCAACAGCGACCTGTCCGTCACATCCCGTCCGGGCCGGGTTGAGTTGAGCGACGGCAATATAACGATCAGTTCGCCGCTGGTGAACAGCGACGGGACATTGAAAGACCCGTTGACGGTTAATTTACATGACAACTATGACTATACGTTTTATATTCGTAGCGGTATCGGGACATCCTGGAGGAACATCACCTTGTCGTTGTTCGGCGAGTTCGGTTACAGTGAAATCCGTGGGTCCTTGGGACAGAATTTTGCTCTTTACGGCGTTGATGATACAGTCGCCGGGCTGGCGGATTACGATCCTGGGTTTGACCGCAATGAGACCTATGGCAAGGCGGGGATCGATATCCAGGTCCGGCCTTTTGCTGATTGCTTTGCCAATTTTATCTATTATTATCAGTTGATGACGCGGGACTCGGATCTCGACTATATTGACTATAATCATATTCTGCAGGGGGAGCTTGTCTACCGGTTCAATGAGCTGGTGGCCGTCAATCTTGGCGCCGAATACTTTTACCGGCAATTCAACGGTGCTATCCCATTGCTCTACAATGAATATACCCAGACGACTTTCGACCATGATTATGCGGTTGTCCATGGTGGCTTGACGTTTACGTTTGATCTCTGAAAGTCCAAGTGTTTCAGAATGTGAAGATTTCTTTAGAGGAGATATGAAATGATGCGCACATGGAAGATGGTTGCACTTTTGCTGTTGCTCGGTTCGCTTGCAGGTACCTTCGGTTGCAGTGATGGAGGATCGCGCTCTGCGGGGACCTTCGTGACCGTTACGGGTTCAGTTGTTCAGGGGCCGGTGAGCGGCGCCCTGGTCATCGCCGATCGGAACGGGAATTACCTGCTGGACGCCAATGAGGCAAGTACCTATACCGATGAAAATGGCGACTTCAATGATCTCGTCATCCCTGACAACTATGGATTTTATGTCCTGGTGTCCGTCGGCGGGGTGGACAGGGTTACCCAGAAACCGGCCCTGCCGATGCTTGCACCCGCGGGGGCAAAGAACATAACCCCTGTCACAACGCTGGTCGCTCTGGCACCCGCCGCGCAACAGGCTGAGTTGATTGCCGACCTGAATGGCCTGACTGGTGGTAGTTACGATGATGACCCCTCTGTGGCAGCCCCGGTCGCGTTTGTAAGTCTGGTTAAGGCAATTGAAGAAACCTTATATCTGATGAAGGACCTCGGGGTAACGGAAGTCGTCGACCAGGTGGCGATTGTCAAGGAGATCAGTTCTCAGATGGTTGAGGAAGATACTGTAGCGTCTCTTGTCGCGGGTACTGAAGTGACAGTTTCCAGCGCGGTAGAGCAGGCAATTATTGATGTACTCCCCGTCCTGGAACAGAATGGGACAACGGCCTTTTCAGTCGCGGCAGGCAGCGAGACAACTTTTGCTGCAGTGGTGAAGGCCGTGGCCCTTGATGTGGAAAACGTCGTTGCGAGTTCCGCAGTGTCTGGCACAGTCACTGAGACTGAAACCTTGCTTGACGCCGCCCAGAATGTTGACACGATCATCGCCAATGACACGAACCTTGTGCCGATAGAAACTATTGCCACCTCTGTCGTTCTTAATCTTGATTCGGTGACCCTGCTGGATGCGTCCGGTGTTGAAACCTTCAGTGCCGGTACTGCCACTCAGGTCAAAGTTGTCCTGAATGCCTTTAACAATACCGCTGCTACAGCAAACTATTCAGATGTCTCACTGACCTTATCGATTCTCGACCAGTCAAGCCTTCGTTCGGTGGTTTTCAAACTTGCCGGTGTCGCCCTTTCTGCAACACCTGACGCTGACGCATCTGTTCTGGGTGTGGTGCTTGACAACGCAACGCTGACCGTCCTGGCCAAGAAATCCGACGGAACCCAGATCAGCACCAATTCTGTAAGCGGGGCGTTTGAACTCTTCGATAACAATTATGGCAACAACGAGTTGCTGCTGAACCTCGATGACGTTCAGAATTTGTTTGCCGATCAGGTTGCTGCAGAATTTGCTTCGGTCAATACCGTCGGTAACTATACGATTACCCTGCAGGCCACCGGGGCTCCGGTTCAGGCAGCTGCCGAAAACGTGACCATTGTCCCGTAAATGGACGTCAGGTTGCATGATGCTGTGAAATAAAACAGAATGCTGCAAATTTATTAGAAGGGAATGTTATGCATAATCGCTATTTTATGACGGTTGTCTGCCTGTTGGTTGTGTTCTTGTGCTCAGCGAGTAGCGCTTTTTCGGCAAACCGCGCTGGTGTGGTGACGCTCAGTCCGCACGCCGGGTTCTACCTGTTCGACAGTGAGCAGAAGCTTAAGGATGCGGCTGTTTATGGTGTGGCCCTTGGCTACAATTTTGACCAGAACTGGTCGGCCGAGGCCGTTTTCTCCGGGATCATGACCGAGGAAGATCGGACCGGTGGTGAAGATGTCGATATCAAACAGGGGAGAATGGATCTTCTCTATCATTTTCTCGCGGATCACGATTTTGTTCCTTTCCTTGCACTCGGGGCCGGTGTCGCTGAACTCTCTCCTGACGGTCTCGACAGTGACACCGACCTGCTGTTGGCCTATGGCGGCGGGTTCAAGTTCTTTCTCAATGACCGCGTCGCACTCCGCTTTGATGCCCGGCATCTGTTGGATATTAATGACGAGGATATCCAGCGCAAGGACGATCTTGTCCATAACCTGAGTTTCGTTGGCGGGCTCACCTTCAATTTTGGGACGGCCTCATCTGCCGGTGACATCTATTCATCACAGGAAGAGGAGACTGCCGCCCGGGCTGCAGAAAAAGAAGTAGAACAGGTCATTGAAAAAGCTGCAGTGGCAGCAAAACCTGTACTAGATACTGACCGTGATGGCGTCGTCGACTCCCGCGATCGCTGTGCCGACACGCCTGCAGGCACCCTGGTCGATGCTACAGGATGCCCTGAACCGGTCAAGTTCGTCGACAGCGATGCTGACGGGGTCTCTGATGCGCTGGACGCCTGCAAAAACACCGCCGCCGGAGTCGAGGTCGACATGCGCGGATGCCCGCTGCCGGATGGCGACATGGACGGTGTCATCGACCGTGATGACAAGTGTCCCGGCACCGGTGAAGGTCTTCCCGTGGATGACTACGGTTGCCCCAAGCTGTCTGAGAAGTTGAAGATCGCCGGCCTGGTGATCGAATACGCGACGGGCCAGTCCGTGTTCAGTGATGAGGCCGCGCGTGAACTGAAGCTGCTGGCGGCCAAGGTGAAATCGACCCAGCAGGGGATGCTGGTTGTGGAAGGGCACACCGACAGTGTCGGCGGGGTGTTTTACAATGTCGAGTTGTCAAAGGAACGCGCGGAAACGGTCCGCAAGGCGCTGATTGATGACTTCGGTGTACCTGCCGACAGGGTGGTCGCCAAAGGGCTGGGCCCTTATCAGCCGATCGCTGATAACAGCACCCAGGAAGGGCGTCAACAGAACCGCCGGGTTGTGGTTCGTTATCAGCCCTGAGGTTGATTCATGACAGGAAAAAGGGCCGAAGCAGTGTTGACTGTTTCGGCCCTTTTTTTCTTTAAGTCTTAATGTTTACAGGGAAGAAGATGATAAGCAGAATTAAGTCATTAGCATTAAAAAGACTTTGTGCTTTTGTTCACTTATCCGGAAAATCCTGACAATCCCTGTTACCCCCCCCCTGATTTGTTGTTGGGTTTAACGGATTCACGCTAGTTTGCGTTCAAAGCGGGCGATCCGCACGAAGTCTTCAAGCTTCAGGCTGGCGCCGCCGACCAGGGCTCCGTCGATATCGTCCTGGGCCAGCAGTCCGTCGACGTTGTCCGGCTTGACGCTGCCGCCGTAGAGGATGCGACAGGCGAGGGCGATGTCCGGGGTGGAGAGCCCCTGGATGACTCCGCGGATGAAGGAGTGGGCATCCTGCGCCTGGTCATCGGTGGCGGTTTTCCCGGTGCCGATGGCCCAGACCGGTTCGTAGGCGATGACCACCCGGGAAATCTGGTTTTCACCCAGGTCCGCCAACCCCTGCTTCAACTGGCTGGCGAGAACCTCGAGAGTCTCGTCCTGTTCACGCTGTTCGAGCGTTTCGCCGATGCAGAGGATCGGAGTCAAACCTGTTTCCAGGGCCTTCCGGACCTTGCGGTTGATCAGTTCGTCGGTTTCACCGATGAGCTGCCGGCGCTCAGAGTGGCCGACAATGATGTGGCTGCACCCGGCATCCTTGAGAAGCAGGGGAGAGACCTCGCCGGTAAAGGCGCCGGTCTCCTCGGGGTAGCAGTTCTGGGCGGCGACCTGGAGGGGAGAACCTTCAACCGCTTCGGCGACAGTTGCAAGGGCGGTGTAGACGGGAGCGATAACGACGTCGATATCGGTGACATCGGCGAGCTCTCTGGCCAGGCCGGCGGCCAGTTCACGGCTTTCAGCCAGGGTCTTATGCAGCTTCCAGTTGCCTGCGATCAGTGGTCTGCGCATCATAGTCCTCTTTTATCGGTTGAGATCAAATATAGCTAAACAAGCAAAAACCTAATTGGCCGCTGATAAGGTCTGATCAGGTCTGATGAAACCAAAATCAAGCGATATATGGCCAGTAGCTGGTTAAACCTGTCTGATTATGGATTGATTACGCATCTGTCAGGGCGACAACCCCGGGCAGCTGCTTCCCCTCGAGAAACTCCAGTGACGCGCCGCCGCCGGTGGAGATGTGGGTCATCCTGTCCTGCAGGCCGGCCTTGTTGATCGCCGCGACGGAATCCCCGCCGCCGATGATCGACAGGCAGTCAGACTCGGCCAGGGCGTTGGCGATGGCAAACGTTCCCGCGGAGAAGGCGGCAAACTCAAAAACCCCCATCGGGCCGTTCCAGATGACCGTTTTGGCCTTGCCAATCCGGTCGACATAGAGGGCGGTGCTCTGCGGACCGATATCCAGGCCCATCATCGATTCGGGAAACTCTGCATCACTGCAGGTTGTTGCCGGACTGTCGGCGGAAAACTCAGAGGCGACCAGGTGATCGAAGGGGAGCAGGAATTCGACGCCCTGGTCCGCTGCCTTGGCGAGCAGCGAAGCGGCCAGCTCGATCCGGTCCTCCTCGACCAGCGAGGTGCCGACCCCGATTCCACGGGCGCGCAGGAAGGTGTAGGCCATGCCGCCGCCGATCAGGATGGAGTCGACCTTGGGCAGCAGGTTGTCGATGACGGTGATCTTGTCGCTGACTTTGGCTCCGCCGAGGATGGCGACGAAAGGACGCTGTGGATCCGCCAGGGCTCTTCCCAGGTATTGCAGCTCTTTCTGCATCAGGTAGCCGGCAACGGCCGGTGTCAGCAGGCGGGCGACCCCTTCAGTGGAGGCATGGGCGCGATGCGCGGTGCCGAAGGCATCGTTGACGTAGATCTCCGCAAGCCCGGCCAGCTCCGCGGCAAAGCCCGGGTCGTTGTCGGTTTCGCCGGAGTGGAAACGAACGTTCTCCAGCAGCATGACTTCACCCGGACCCAGGCCCGCCGCCATCGCAGAGGTCTCCTCGCCGATGCAGTCCGGTGCCATCTTGACCGGCCTGCCCAGCAGTTCTTCCAGGTGGGTCGCCACCGGCGCAAGACTGAAGGACGGGTCGGGCTTGCCTTTCGGCCGGCCGAGGTGGGACGCAAGGATCAGTTTCGCACCACCGTCAAGCAGGTAGCGGATGGTCGGCAGTGCCGCTTTTATGCGCGTGTCATCGGTGATTTTACCGTCTGCCACGGGGACGTTGAAGTCGACCCGGCAGAAAACCCGTTTGCCGGCAACCTCAACCTCTTCAATGGTCATCTTCTCGTGCATTTCAAACTCCAGGTTCAGCTCGGGGAAATATGCTGGACAAGTTCGCAGACCCGGTTCGAGTAACCCCACTCGTTGTCATACCAGGCCAGCACCTTGACCAGCGATCCGTCGATAACGTTGGTGGAAAGGGCATCCACGGTTGAGGAGACCGGAGAACCGTTGAAGTCGCAGGAGACCAGCGGAACCTCGCAGTACGCGAGGATTCCCCGCAGCGGGCCGTTGGCGGCGGCTTTCAGCGCAGCGTTGACCTCTTCTTTGGTGGTCGCTTGCTTGACCTCGACGACCAGGTCGACCAGCGAAACATTGGGGGTCGGCACCCGGATCGCCATGCCGTCCAGCTTGCCCTTCAGTTCGGGCAGGACCAGCGACACCGCCTTTGCAGCCCCGGTCGTTGTCGGGATCATCGAAATAGCCGCGGCCCTGGCACGACGCAGGTCCGAATGGGGCAGGTCGAGAATCCGCTGATCGTTGGTATAGGCATGGATGGTGGTCATCATGCCGCGGACGATGCCGAACTGCTCGCCCAGCACTTTCGCCACCGGGGCCAGGCAGTTGGTGGTGCAGGAGGCGTTGGAGATGATCTGATGATGTTCAGCGTCGTAGGTTGCTTCATTGATCCCCATGCAGATCGTGGCATCCACCTCTTTGCCCGGTGCCGAGATCACGACCTTCTTGGCCCCCGCCTGCAGGTGTTTTGCCGCAGCGTCCCGGCTGGTAAACAGTCCAGTCGATTCGATCACGACTTCAACGCCCAGCTCTTGCCAGGGGAGTTGAGCCGGATCACGCTGCTGCAGAATGCGGATCGCCCTGCCGTTGACCAGCAGGTTGTCTTCGGCAACGCTGACCTCGGCGTTGAAGGTGCCATGGACCGAATCATACTTCAGAAGATGAGCCAGGGTGGCGGCGTCGGTCAGGTCGTTGATGGCAACAATGTCGAGTTGATCTGACTGGCAGGCAATGCGTAACACGTTGCGGCCGATGCGGCCAAATCCGTTGATTGCAACTTTAGTAGCCATGCGGGTTACCTCCTGGTGAAGGATGATCGTCATCTGTGTCGGCGGCAGAGTGTATTTCAAGTACCAAGTGTGCGGTTTTGCAGGAAATTACAACGCTCACAAGACTACACAATAATATCGGTTTTGCAAAACACTTTCCGGAGAAAAAAAGCTCTTTGCCCGACGGGCCTTTTCTGCTTGCAGCGAAACCGAAATTTCGGTAAAAAGGGCAGCGCCCGAGGGGGGAGAAAGGATGTCATCACGTGCGTGTTTGTCTGCTGGCCAGCGGGAGCCGGGGCAATGCGGCACTGATCGAGGCCGACGATTGTCGGATCCTGGTTGATGCAGGCCTTTCAGCACGGGAAATTGATCGAAGGCTGGCCAGCCTGGAGCTTTCCGGCAGCGACCTGGATGCGATCCTTGTCAGCCATGAGCATAATGATCATACCAGCGGCATCGGCCCGCTGGCCCGGCGTTATCAATTGCCTGTCTATATTGATCAGGAAACCGTCAAGCAACTTCCCAGGCTCGGCAAAATAGCTGACCTGCGTATATTCGATGCCGGCCAACAGTTCTCTTTTCGTGATATTGTAATCGAAACGTTTCCGACCGCCCATGATGCAGTCAACCCGGTTGGCTTTACGATAACCTCCAGTGAAGGACGGATCGGCTATGCGACCGACCTCGGTCTGGCCACCCGGCTGGTGGTTGAGCAGCTCCGCAACTGCCGGGTCCTGGTCCTCGAAGCGAATCATGATGAGCAGATGTTGCTGGACGGCCCTTATCCCTGGCACCTGAAACAGCGGATCCGGGGGAGGCTCGGTCATCTGTCGAACGCCGACACGCTTGAGCTGTTGAAAGAGATCGGCTGGCATGGCCTGGACGCGCTTTTCCTGGCGCACCTGAGTGAAGAGAACAACTGTCCGGATCTGGTCAGATCGCTGGTTGATAAAACCCTGGAGCAGATAACCGGTTGCCAGCCGCTGGTGGTTTTCGGCAGCCAGACTGCCGCCAGCCGCTGTTACTGCGGTTCAGGTTTCCCGCTGACAGCAGACATTTGAGCTGAGACTGATGCAATCTCGCAACGAAAAAATACTCGCTGACAGGATGGACTGCCGCATGACCGCGGAACAGCCGATTTTCTGCAGTCCTGTCTGCTGTCTGCTCGCGTCCGGTAACGGTTGCAGTTAGGTTCTGCGCAAGGGGCAGGGGACGATGTTTCCTGCCCCTTGCGCATTAAAGGTTTGAATAACTTTACGGAGAAGCTATGGCCTGGAGAATTGTTGTAGGTTTGAAAGATGGAGTCACCGATGCGCGGGGTGAGCGTGTTCAGCGTGAAATACGCGAACACCTCGGCATTGAACTCGATTCGGTCCGGACACTGGATGTCTACACGGTGGACGCCTGTCTGTCGGATGCCGAGATCGACGCTGCGGCACATGGTCCGTTCTCGGATCCGGTGATTCAGCAGGTTGCCATCAATCAACCGCTGGCCAGGGATTTCGACATGCTGATCGAAGTCGGGTTCCGTCCCGGGGTGACCGACAATGTCGGTCGCACGGCCCGTGAGGCGATCCAGTACCAGACCGGTCGTGCCTTTGCGGCCGGGGAGGGGGTCTATACCTCGACCCAGTACCTGCTCAATGGCCAGCTTGACAAGGCCACGGCGGAAAAGATCGCTTCGGGATTTCTCGCCAACGGGCTGATTCAGCGCTGGTCGATCCTGAGCAGGGACGAGCTTGACCCGCAGGTCGGCGTGCCGGTTACTGTCCCCAAGGTCAGCGGGGACACCATCCCGCGGGTCACAACGATCAATCTCAACGTGAGCGATGAGGAGTTGCTGCAGATCAGTCGCGCTGGAATGCTGGCGCTCAATCTCGAAGAGATGACCAGGCTGCAGGCCCATGTCAATGACCCCAACGTGCAGCAGATACGCGCACAGATGGGGCTGGGTGACGAGCTGACCGATGTCGAACTGGAGGCGCTGGCCCAGACCTGGAGTGAACACTGCAAACATAAGATCTTCTCGGCGAGGATCGAGTACGAAGATGAAAACGGCAATCGGGAGACGATCGATTCCCTGTTCAAGACCTATATCGTTGGCGCCACCCGGACGATTCGCGAGCAGATAGGCGATCGCGATATCTGCCTGTCGGTCTTCAAGGATAATGCCGGGGTGATCCGTTTCAACGACGACTGGAGCCTGGTGTTCAAGGTCGAGACCCACAATTCCCCCTCGGCGCTGGACCCCTACGGCGGTGCCCTGACCGGAATTGTCGGGGTCAACCGGGACGGTGTCGGCACCGGGATGGGTGCTCGGCTGATCTTTAATACCGACGTGTTCTGTTTTGCCTCCCCCTTCCTGGAGAAGGAGCTGCCTCCGCGCTTGCTGCATCCCCGGCGCATTTTTGACGGGGTGGTTGAAGGGGTTGAGCATGGCGGCAACAAGAGCGGCATTCCGACTGTCAACGGCTCGATCGTTTTCGACGACCGGTTTGCCGGCAAGCCGCTGGTGTATTGCGGAACCGCGGCAATCATGCCCGCAGAACTCCATGGCAAACCCTGCCATGAGAAAAAGGCCCGGGTCGGTGATCATATCGTCATGGCCGGCGGACGGATCGGCAAGGACGGTATCCACGGAGCGACGTTCTCGTCCGAAGAGCTTCACGAAGGCTCTCCTGTGACCGCGGTGCAGATCGGCGATCCGATCACCCAGCGGCGCATGTTCGATTTTCTGGCGATCGCCCAACAGCGCGGCCTCTACAGCTCGATCACCGACAACGGCGCTGGCGGGCTCTCCTCATCGGTCGGAGAGATGGCCGAAGATACCGGCGGCTTCGAACTGCATCTTGACCGTGCGCCGCTCAAATATCCCGGTCTGCAGCCCTGGGAGATCCTCATCTCCGAGGCGCAGGAGCGGATGACCCTGGCGGTGCCGCCGGAGCAGCTGCAGGAATTCATGCACCTGGCCGGGGAGATGGATGTCGAGGTCTCCGATCTGGGCAAGTTCACCGATTCAGGCTATTTCCACTGTCTTTACGAGGGCCGGACCGTATCCTACCTGTCGATGGAGTTCCTCCATGAGGGGGTGCCGCAGATGGTGATCCCCGCGCGCTGGGAAATCAAGCCACAGGCTGAACCCGACTTTGCCCAGCCCGCCGACCTGACCCAGGTTCTGTCCAGGCTGCTCGGCCGACTGAATGTCTGTTCCAAGGAGAGTGTCGTCCGCCGCTATGATCATGAGGTCCAGGCCGGCACGGTGGTCAAGCCGCTGACCGGTGTGGCGAATGACGGCCCTTCTGACGCCGCGGTTTTCCGCCCGGTGTTCGACAGCTTCGAGGGCGCTGTGGTCTCCCATGGGATCTGCCCGAGCTATTCCGACATCGACACCTACCACATGATGGCCTGTGCCATCGACGAAGGGCTGCGCAATTATGTCGCTGTCGGCGGCAATATCGAACATGTCGCGGGGCTCGACAACTTCTGCTGGTGCGACCCGGTCAGGAGTGACAAGACTCCCGACGGTGAATATAAGGCGGCCCAGCTGGTTCGGGCCAACAAGGCCCTTTACGAGTACTGCGTGTCTTTCGGCGTGCCGCTGATCTCAGGCAAGGACTCGATGAAGAACGACTACCAGATCGGTGAGACCAAGATCTCGATTCCGCCGACCGTCCTGTTTTCGGTGATCGGCAAGATAGACGATGTCCGCAAGGCGGTGACGATGGACGTCAAGCGTCCCGGCGACCTGGTCTACCTGCTCGGCAGAACCCGCGATGAGCTTGGCGGGTCCGAGTACTATGCCGAGTTCGGCGAACTGGGTTGCAACGTCCCGCGGGTCGATGCCGCTTATGCGCTGGATCTCTTCCGCGCCCTCAACCGCGCCCAGCAGCAGGGCCTGGTCGCCTCCTGCCATGATCTCTCCGACGGCGGCCTCGGCGTGGCCCTTGCGGAGAAGGCTTTTGCCGGTGGTTACGGGATCTCTGCCGATCTCCGTAAGGTCATTGCGGATGCCGCAATGCGTGATGACAAGCTGCTTTTCTCCGAGTCTCAGAGCCGTTTGCTGGTCAGCGTTCACCCCCGGGATAAAGAGGCCTTCGAAGCCCTGTTTGCCGGACGTGAAGCCAGCCTGATCGGAGAAGTGACCGAAGCCGCTGAACTGAAGATCGTCGGCCTGCAGGGGCAGGACCTGGTCGCGGCTGATATTTATCAACTGAAAGAGTCCTGGCAGGCGACTCTCAGGGAGCTTTAATATGTCCAAGCAAGTCAGAACCATGGTGATTGCCGGCAACGGCACCAATTGCGAGCGGGAAGTGGCCAACGCCTGCCGTCTGGCCGGTGCGGAGGTTGCCGATATTGTCCATGTGGCCGAGCTGCTGGCCGGGCGGGTCCGGCTGGAGGATTATCACTTCCTGAACCTCGCCGGCGGTTTCCTTGATGGTGACGACCTGGGCAGTGCCAAGGCCGGAGCCAATCGGTTGCTGCATGCGCCGGTCGCCGGCACTTCGGAGACTGTCGCCGACCAGTTGCGCCGCTTCATCGCCGACGGCAAACTGGTGATGGGTGTCTGCAACGGTTTTCAGCTGATGGTCAAGATGGGGCTGCTCCCCGACCTGGATGGGAGCGGCCGCCAGACGACCTCTCTGACCTTCAACAGTGGAGGCCGTTTTGAAGATCGTTGGTCGCGGCTCAAGGTCGATCAGGACTCCCCCTGCATTTTTACCCGGGGGCTTGATGACCTCTATCTGCCGGTCCGCCACGGAGAAGGCAAGTTCGTCACAGACTCGGATGCGACCCTGCAGGCGATCGAGCAGCGTCACCTGGCCGTGGTCAAGTACGCGGATGCCGACCTGCAGCCGACCCTTGCCTATCCGGACAATCCCAACGGCAGCGTTGCGGCGATCGCTGGTGTGTGTGACCCGAGTGGACGGCTGTTCGGGTTGATGCCCCACCCGGAGGCGTATGTGCACCGCACCCATCATCCCCGCTGGACCCGGGAGGAATTACCGGAAAAGGGGATGGGGCTCTGGCTGTACGAAAATGCAATCCGTTTTGTGCGGGACGAACTGTTGTAAATCCCACCCTTTCAGAAAGACGATCTGTTTATGTTTGACAAGTTGCATGAAGAATGCGGGGTCTTCGGTATTTATGGCCACCCTGAGGCCGCCAACCTGACCTATCTGGGTCTGTATGCCCTGCAGCATCGTGGCCAGGAGGGGTGTGGGATCGTCTCTTCCGATGGGTACCATCTCAATGCGCATCGTGGCGCTGGCCTGGTTTCGGATGTTTTCAGGTTCGATGAGGTCTTCGAACGGCTGCCCGGGAGTGCCGCGATCGGCCATGTGCGCTATTCTACAGCCGGCGGCACCGATATCAAGAACTGCCAGCCGATCATGGTCGATTATTCCCGCGGCAGCATCGCTGTGGCTCATAACGGTAATCTTGTTAACGCCGATGAACTGCGTCAGCGGTTGGAGAAAAAAGGCTCGATCTTTTCGACGACCTCCGATACTGAGACGATCATCCACCTTATCGCCAAGGCCCAGTCGGATGAGCTCTCCGAACGGATCAGCGAAGCTCTTAACCGGGTGCGGGGTGCATACAGCCTGGTGTTTCTGACCGAAACCAGGATGGTCGCGGTTCGTGATCCGCACGGTTTCCGTCCCTTGAGTCTGGGAAAGCTGGACGGGGCCTATGTGGTCGCGTCAGAATCCTGTGCTTTTGATCTTATTGAAGCAGAGTTTATTCGCGAAATTGAGCCCGGGGAGATGATCATCATCAACAAGCAGGGGATGAAGAGCTACTTCCCTTTCCGCAAGGTTGAACCGTCCCCCTGTATTTTTGAATATATCTATTTTGCCCGACCTGACAGTCGCATTTTTGACCGGATGGTTTATCCGGTGCGCAAGGAGCTGGGGCACCAGCTGGCCAGGGAGCATGCGGTTGAAGCCGACATGGTCATCGCGGTGCCCGATTCCGGGGTGCCTGCGGCGATGGGGTATGCTGAAGAGGCGGGTCTGCCGCTAGAACTCGGCCTGATCCGCAACCACTATGTCGGCCGGACGTTCATCGAGCCTCAGCAGTCGATCCGTCATTTCGGTGTCAAGATCAAGCTGAACCCGGTGCGTGAAGTTCTGGCGGGGAAACGGGTGGTCGTCGTCGACGATTCGATTGTGCGCGGCACCACATCACGCAAAATCGTCAAGATGATCCGTGATGCCGGGGCCAAGGAGGTGCACCTGCGGATCTCCAGTCCGCCCACCAGCTACCCCTGCTTTTACGGCATCGACACGCCGTCGCGCAAGGAGCTGATCTCCGCCTCTCATACCATTGAAGAGATCGCCACCTACGTCACTGCCGATTCGCTTGGCTACCTGTCGCTGGAGGGCTTGATCGCCTCGGTGCAAAAACATGGTGACGGCCCCGGGAACTTCTGTGAATCCTGCTTCAGCGGCAAATATCCGGTCAAATTTCCCCGGATAAAGTCAGACAAGCAGATGGGATTGTTCTGATAAAGCAGTAGGATGGGATATTAAAGTTAAGGTAATTATCAAAGGAGAGAGCGATGAGTGTCAAGGCGGAACTGAAAGAAATTATCAGGGAAATGTCCTACGAAGAGCGGGAGGTTACCCTGGCGTCCGGCCGCAAGAGCAATTTTTACTTTGACGGCAAACAGACGACCCTGCACGCAAGGGGCGGGCTGCTGGTCGGCAAGGCTTTTTATGACGAGGTCAAGCAGTTTGACGGCCCGGTTCACGGCGTCGGCGGTTTGACCATGGGTGCAGACCCGATCGCGACTGCGACCTCGATCGCCGCCCAGCTCGAAGGTGTGGATCTGCATGCCTTCATTATCCGCAAGGAACCCAAGGGGCACGGCACCGGGCAGTGGCTGGAAGGGCGCAAGAACCTCCCACCAGGATCACGGGTGGTCATCGTCGAAGATGTCACGACGACCGGCGGGTCATCGATGAAGGCAGTGGAGCGGGCCCGGGAAGAGGGGCTTGAGGTGGTCGGCATTGTGACCCTGGTGGACCGCGAAGAGGGGGCCCGGGCCAACATTGAAGGGGAGGGCGTGGCCCTGCGCGCCGTATTTACCCGTTCTGACGTTGTCGGTTAAACAAGCCGGCCCCGAACTGCGCAAGGTTCGGGGCCGGCTTGCCTGCTTGTCCAGGAGCTGTTCCCCTGCGCAGCGCAGGACGCCCGGAACAGCCCGAACTCATTCCTCCGTAGGAATGCGAAATACCTCAAGGACGCCCGGCAGCTCGGCAACTGTTTCTCGCCTGATGCGACTGGTATCACCGACAACCCCGAGAATGGTTCTGTCAGACCCGGTTGACTGATGGAAGTCACAGTCCTGTTCAACCAGAAATTGCTTGACCTGTTCCAGTTCGCTCTCTGTCGCCTTTCTACGCATCACCACCAGCATGTTATATACTCCCCTTGGTTCGAATCCGCTCCAGTCGGCGGCTCTCATCGATGACCCGTTCAAACATCCGCACAATCGCCCCGTTGTCGAGAGGTCCGGGGTTGTTCTGCTGCATCCGTTCGAAGATCAGTTTTTCCCGTTTCGGATCGTAAATCGGGATGTTCAGCTGCTTCTTGATCGCGCCGATTTCCAGCGCCAGCGCCGCCCGCTCATTGAAAATCTGCAGCAGCTGTTCATCCAGCTGGTTGATCCTCAGCCTGATTTCATCGATAGTCACGATATCCTGCCTTTCTTTTCCTGTTCGAACTTCAGGGTTGCCCCGGGGATCACGGTGTCATGCCGAAATTTGCGGTCATCCCGTTTCGGGTGGTCGAGAGTATAGTGCAGACCGCGACTCTCGGCTCTCATCTGGGCGCTCTGGATTATCAGTTCGGCAACGGTGGCGATGTTCCGCAGCTCGACCAGGTCGGAGGTGATGTGGAAATTCCAGTAGTAGTCGTCGATCTCTTCCTGAATAAGGTGAATACGGCTCATCGCCCACCTGAGCCGTTTGTCTGAGCGGACGATGCCGACGTAGTTCCACATGGTGCGCCGGATCTCGTCCCAGTTGTGCGAGACCACGACATCCTCATTGCTTTTGGTGACACCGCTGCTGTCCCAGGGATCGATGCGCGGGTAGGTCCGTGGCTCATCGGTCAGATATTCCAGCGATTTGCTCGCAGCACGGTCGGCAAAGACGACCCCCTCCAGCAGGCTGTTGCTGGCCAGGCGGTTGGCTCCGTGGAGCCCGGTGGAGGCGACTTCGCCGATCGCGAAGAGATGTTCGATGCAGGTCTCCCCCCAGGAATTGACCTGGATGCCGCCGCACAGGTAATGCGCCGCGGGGACTACCGGTATCGACTCGGTGGTGATGTCGATGCCGTATTCGAGACAGGTCTGGTAGATCATCGGAAAGCGGTCCCTGATGTAGTCGGCACTCTTGTACGTGATGTCGAGGAATACGCAATCATCCCCATGCTTTTTCATCTCGTTGTCGATGGCACGGGCGACGATATCTCGCGGGGCCAGGTCGCGCAGGTGATGATAGTCCGGCATGAAGGGATGGCCGTCACGACGCCGCAGGATCGCCCCCTCACCACGCACCGCCTCGGAAATCAGAAAAGACTTGGCGTGGGGATGGTAAAGGGTGGTCGGGTGGAATTGCATGAATTCCATATTCGCGACCGCCGCTCCGGCACGCCAGGCGATCGCGACGCCGTCACCGGTGGCAATGTCCGGGTTGCAGGTGTAGAGGTAGACCTTGCCCGCACCGCCGGTCGCCAGCACGGTAACGCCCGCGCCGAAGGTGATGATCTGATTGGTCTTCTTGTCGAGGATGTAGGCGCCAAGACAGCGGTTCGGCTGGAGCTGCTGCTTGCGCAGCTTGGCCTCGGTGATCAGGTCTACCGCGATGTGCTGCTCGTAAATCTGGATATTCTTGTGCGCCTTGACGGCATCCACCAGGGCTCTTTCGATCTCTTTGCCGGTGGCATCCTTGGCGTGCAGGATGCGGCGATGACTGTGGCCCCCCTCGCGGGTCAGGTCGTATTCCTCGCTGTTGTCTTCCCGGCGGGAAAACCTGGTTCCCCAGTCAATCAGGTCGTTGATCGCCTTCGGGCCGGCCGAAACCACCATGTTGACAATGTCGGGGTGGGACAGGTAGGCTCCCGCGACGATGGTGTCTTCGGCGTGCGACTCGAAGCTGTCGGTCTCCGAGGTAACTGCGGCAATCCCCCCCTGGGCAAGACTGGTTGCGGTTACATCGATTCCGCGCTTGGTGACCAGGGCAACTGTTCCCTGATCGGCTACCTTGAGTGCATAGGAGAGACCGGCGATACCGGTGCCGATAACCAGAAAATCCGATGTTATGTTCATCCCTCAGTGTCCCCTGGAGAATAGGTGTGACGACCCCTGCGACATACAAGCGGCTCATTATCGGAAGAGGTGCTACTGATGTCAAGGAGTTAGCCGAGTTGGCAGTTGTCAAGTGGCGCCATATGTTTTAGAGTAGCACCATGTGTGCACGACTTCAGAAATATCTGCTGACCGGTGTTGTACTGCTGCTGGCCCTTTTGAGCGGGGTTCCTGATGCGCTTGCCACCATTTACCGCTATGTCGATGCCAACGGGCGGATCCATTTCACCAATGTGCCGACATCTGCCAATTACCTCTTTTATCGCGAAGAGGGGGGGCGTTATCACCTGGCGAACCTGATCGAGCATTACGCCCGGCAGTTTCAGCTCGATGCTGCCCTGATCAAGGCGGTGATCAAGGTGGAGAGTGACTTCAACGCCCGGACAATCTCCCACAAGGGAGCCCAGGGGCTGATGCAGTTGATGCCCGCTACCGCGCGTGAAATCGGGGTTTCTGACCCCTTCGAGCCGGACCAGGCCATCTACGGGGGCAGCTACTATCTGCGCAAGATGCTCGACTCTTTCGACAGCAACCTCGACTATGCCCTGGCCGCCTACAATGCGGGGCCGAATACCGTTCGCCACTATGGCGGGATCCCCCCCTACGAGGAAACCCGCAAATACGTCGAGCGGGTCAAGCATTACCTTGATTATTACCAGAACAACGAGGGACCACAGCAATGAGCTCCAACCGCCAGCTTATGAATATACCGAACATCCTGACCATGGCGCGGATCGCTGCCGTACCGGTGGTTCTGGTCCTGCTGCTGTTCGAATCGCGCGCCAACAGCTTCTGGGCGGCCATTGTCTTCTCCTTGGCCGCGATCACCGACTGGCTGGACGGCTATCTTGCGCGCAAATGGGAAGTGGTGACAGTTCTCGGCAAATTCCTCGACCCGCTGGCTGACAAGCTTATCGTCATGGTGGCCCTGGTCATGCTGATACCGCTCGACCGGGTCCCCGCCTGGGCGGTGTTTATCATCCTGGCGCGGGAAATGCTGGTTACCGGGCTGCGTTCCATCGCCTCCAGCGAGGGGATCGTGATTGCGGCCAGCCCGCTCGGCAAATATAAAACCATCTTCCAGATGATCGCGATTATCGGTCTGTTGCTGCACTATCGCTACTACTGGTTCTTTGGACTCGAGTGGGAAATCCTCAATCCCTCCATGCATAATGTCGGGATCGTCTTCTTTTACGTGGCGTTCCTGCTGACGGTCTGGTCGGGTGCGGATTACCTGTTCAAGTTTTTCAGGGTGCTGACTCGCTAGTATTTCAGCTCTTTCGAGAGGAAAGGGGTTGAGGGGAAAAAATTCGTTGACACCCGCCAACCCGTTTTGCTATACATACCTCCGCTCGACATAACTACCACATAAGCGGGAATAACTCAGTGGTAGAGTGCAACCTTGCCAAGGTTGACGTCGCGGGTTCGAATCCCGTTTCCCGCTCCATTTTGAAAGAGGCCGAATCGAATGATTCGGCCTCTTTTTTTTGCGGGGAAAGGATGGTCAAGGGAAAGTTGTGAGCGGAATCATTGACCGTCAGTTTACGTTCTTAACCGGATTTTTTTCCATCCGGATCTCACCGAACTGTGCTTCATAGCGGAGCAGATTGTCATGCAGGGTGGCGACGAGCCGCTTGGCGTGCTGCGGCGAGGTGATAACCCGGGAACGAACCTTGGCCATGGGCGCCTGTGGCTGGGCGAAGATAAAGTCGATGACAAATTCCGTTTCGTTATGGTTGACCGCAGCCAGATTGATATAGGCCCCCTGGCTTGTTTCTTCATCGATCTGGATTTCCAGCTTGACGTCTTGCGCTTTTTTTTCAGTCATGTTTCAAACTCCAGCAGATAGTGTGCAGGTATTTATACTCCCGAGACAGGACGCAGCATAGGGCAAGTCCGCCTCCGGCGCAAGGGACCTCCTTTCGGGGCCTGTTTCTGTGCTAGAATTGAAAGTGTGATAGCCGGTCTTTCAGATATTTTATCCTTGACACTCAAGGGGCGATTTGGTACTTCAATGCGCACGCCTGACGGCTTCAATGGCCCCGTCGCCAAGTGGTAAGGCAGCGGTCTGCAACACCGTTATCACCAGTTCGAATCTGGTCGGGGCCTCCAACATATAAAGAGCCAGCTGCACGTCAGCTGGCTCTTTTGTTTTCATCCGGGACAATGCTTTGCTCAGTATTCCGCTGATATCGCTGCTCCTGCTGTTTGGCGCTCTTGCCGGTTTCCTGGCCGGGCTGCTGGGGATCGGTGGTGGTGTTGTCCTGGTACCGCTGTTCCTCTGGCTGTTCCCGTTGGCCCAGGTCCCCCACGAGATTGTTGTGCACATGGCCTTCGGCACCAGCCTCGCGATCATCATTCCGACGGCGATCAGCAGCACCTACGGGCACAGAAAACATGGCAACGTCGCCTGGCGCCAGGTCATGTTCCTTGCCCTTGGCGGCACTTTCGGCGCGCTGCTCGGCGCGACACTTGCGGCTTTTCTTTCGGGGACGGTCCTGAAAAGCTGCTTTGGTGCCATGCAGATGGTCATCGGGCTCAAGCTGCTTTTCTTTCATCCGCGCCTTCCGCCAGAATATGAACAGGTCCCAGGTGGGTTGGCGTTGACCTCCGTCGGCTTAGCCGGCGGCTGTTTCTCCTCCTTTTTTGGTGTCGGCGGTGGGGTCGTTGCGGTGCCGCTGATGCTTATCTTTCTGCGGCTGCCAATCCGCCTGGCTGTCGGCAATTCAAGCGCACTCATCGTTGTATCCTCGCTGGCGGGGGCTTTGAGCTATGTCTGGCATGGTCTGCAGGCCGGTGTCGTCGCCGACTGGACGCTCGGTTACGTCAACCTGCTGGTCGCCATGGTCGTCGCCCCGCTGACCATCCTCTTTGCCCGGTTGGGAGTCCGCATTGCAAACCGGGTCAGTCAGGATAAACTGTTAAATGTCTTCGCCGTTCTGCTGATCCTGGTCGGGGTGAAGATGATACTGCGGATATAAAGATCGCCAGGTGAGGTGACATGGTCAGGCAGCCGGCAGTCGCAGGAGCGTTTTATCCACAGGACAGCGGGGAACTCATTGCTCAACTCGAGCGGATTGTTCCTCTGCAAAGAGGGTCGCGGAACTGTCTGGGATTGGTTTCTCCCCATGCCGGTTATGTCTACTCAGGAGCGATCGCCGGGGAACTTTTTGCTCAAGTCCGCCTGCCCCGGCAGGTGGTCATCCTTGGGCCGAATCATCAGGGGCTGGGATCTGATGTCGCCCTGTTCGACGAGGGCAGCTGGCAGACGCCGCTCGGCCAGGTGCCGATTGCCGCGGAGCTTGCCGCCCATCTGCTTCGTTCCTGTCCGCAGCTGCAGGTCGATCCCGCCGCACACCGCTTTGAACATTCCCTCGAGGTTCAGGTCCCACTCCTGCAGTACCTGCAGCCCGCGTTGCAGATCGTGCCGATCTGTCTCGGTTCCGGGACGCTTGATGACTGGCTGGCGTTGGGTACCGCTCTCGGCTCGGCTTTGAATGCGTGGGATGAGGAGGTGCTGATTGTCGCAAGTTCCGACATGAGCCATTTCCTTGACGCGGCGGAGACACAACGGCGTGACCGCCTGGCGATCGATGCCGTCCTGGCGCTTGACCCGGTATTGCTGTGGCAAACCGTGCGTGAAAATCGCATCTCCATGTGCGGCGTGATCCCGGCGCTGGTCATGCTGCAGGCTGCCCTGCAGCGTGGTGCTTCGGCGTGTGAACTGGTCTGCTATGGCCATTCGGGTGAAGTAAACGGCGACATGTCACGCGTCGTCGGTTATGCCGCTCTGGCCGTCAGCTAGGAAAAAACTTGTCACATCGAACCGGGTGAAGTATAACCATCGAGGCCGCTCTGCGGCCTGTTTTCGTTTCTGCTACAGGAGTTTCCAGATGTCCGATCTACGTGTCCGCTTTGCCCCCAGTCCGACCGGCACTCTGCACATCGGTGGTGCCCGTACCGCGCTCTTCAACTACCTTCTCGCCCGCAAGGAACAGGGAACCTATGTTCTGCGGATCGAGGATACCGATGTCGCCCGCTCCACCCAGGAATCGGTTGATGCCATCCTCGACGCCATGCACTGGCTCGGGCTCTCCTGCGACGAGGGGCCATTCTATCAATCCGATCGTTTTGATCTTTACAAGCAGAAGGTTCAACAACTGCTGGACGAAGGCAAGGCGTACCGGTGTTATTGCACCCAGGAGGAGCTCGACGCCAAGCGCGAGGCGGCGATGAAGGCCGGGGGCAAACCGAAATATGACGGGACCTGCCGCAACCGGACCGACTCCCCCGACCAGCCTTATGTTGTCCGTTTCCGTCTCCCCAGTGATGATGGAGTGACCACGTTTGTCGACCGGATCAAGGGGAAAATCAGTATTCGTCACGAAGAACTCGATGACCTGATCATTCAGCGGACCGACGGCACTCCGACCTACAATTTCGTGGTCGTCGTTGACGATGCGGAAATGGGCATGACCCTGGTGATCCGCGGTGATGACCATATCAACAATACGCCCCGGCAAATTCTGCTCTATGAGGCACTAGGCTACCCGGTTCCCGATTTCGCCCATGTGCCGATGATCCTCGGCGCCGACAAGAAGCGTCTCTCCAAGCGCCACGGAGCCACCTCGGTGATGGATTATCAGAAGATGGGCTACCTGCCCGAGGCGATGGTCAATTACCTGGTCCGCCTCGGCTGGTCCTGTGGCGATGAAGAGATCTTCTCCATGGCAGAGTTGATCGACAAGTTCACCCTGGAGAATGTCGGCAAGTCGGCCGGGGTTTTCAATCCCGACAAGCTTTTGTGGCTCAATACGCACTATATCAAGAACGGCGATCCGGAGCGTCTGGCCGGGCTGCTTGAGGAGTTTCTTGAGATGAAGGGGATCGATTACGCGGCGGGTCCCGACCTGGTCGCGGTGGTTAAAAGCCTGCAGGAGCGTGCCGCGACTCTCGTCCAGATGGCTGATGGCGCTGCCTTTTACTTCAGCGCTGATCTTGAGTTCGATGAGAAGACAAGAAGTAAATTTTTGACCGAGGAGAATCGGGAAATCTTCCAGTTGATTTCCGATAATCTGTCCGCGTGTCAGGACTTTAACGAAGCAGCTCTAGAAAATGCTTTCGCTAAAATATTGGAGGAGACAGGTCTGAAGTTTGGCAAGGTTGCCCAACCGCTGCGGGCTGCATTGACTGGTGGCTCGGCCAGCCCCGGCATTTATGAAGTGCTGGCGGTCCTGGGGAAGGAAAGGGCGCTCAAGCGGATTCAGCGAGCGATGGAACAGTTGAGTTAACAACCCCAGTTTATCAGTGTTCATGAGCCCTGCAGGAAAATGTCTGCAGGGCTCATTTTTTTGTCGCAGAATCTTCAATGCCCGTTTTTATGCTGCAGTAATCGCCGGATAAAATCACCCGGTTTCTGCAGGGTGCTGAAATGAAGGTAGCTCTTCACTGCAAACCTGTTCGGGTCGAGCAGGTAATACGTCTCCGACATCTCTTCCAGAGAATTATAGGCATGCACGTCATGGTACGCTGACAGTATCATTTCCCGGGTCTCCGGCGACAGAACGGTGAACTGGGTGACGAAGGCGATATACTCTGCAGCTGTATGGGTAGTGACCCCTGCGTTAAGATAGGGTTCACTGATGACATGTGCGAGCTCATGGGCGGCGAAGCTGCACCAGAGGTCTTCCGTCAGGTCGATGCCCATGATTTTCTGTTTTCCCTCGGAGCGTTGTGCCGCTTCCGCATAGTCAAGAATCATCACTTGCTGGATAGCAGGTTCATAGGAACCAAACAGTGAGTGATATCGGGCATGTGAGATATGCCTGACGAGTTTGATCCTTACCTGGCCGGAGGTATGCAGACCGATGCTCCTGAGGAAGCCGATGGCCTTTTCCGTCGAAGAACAGAGGCACCTCACGTTCTCCGGACGATCGAAGCTGAAGGACACCGGGGTGTCTGAACAACGCAGCTGGATGGAGGCAGACAAGGCCACACTGGCGACCAGGAGCTGGCAAGCCAGAGCAATCAGGAACCTGTAAAGACTCTTTCTCATCACGTTCGTTCCGGTAAGATAATATGTTTGTTCAGCAAAAAGCCTGCTCTCTTGCTTCTAAGAATAACAGGTCAGAGGAGGGTCGTTACGGCTGAAACGAGGATGGTTTAATTGCGATCAGAGGGAGTGGCCATGGAGCAGCTCGCCTGCTTTTCTGACATCTTCGGTGGTGCCGAGCAGCATCAGGGTATCGCCCTGCTCGATGCGGAAGGAGGCCGGTGGGCTGTAGATCGTCCGGTCCTGGCGGATAATGCCGACAACCGTTGCGCCGGTGCGATTGCGCAGGTCGATTTCCATCAGGCTGGAACCGAGACAGGGGGAGTCTCCGGGAACGGCCTGGTATTCAAGCTGTCCTCCCGCCAGGACTGAAAGGCCATGGGTCGGAGCATCGGAGCGGATCATCGTATTGTAATGCTCGCGACGCAGGCGGGACAGGGCATGGAGGATCTTCCCCTCGCTGTGCTTGAAGCGGCGCATCAGGTTGGCGCCAAGCTGCAGGCTGGCTTCGAATTCGTCTGGAATGACCTCGTCTGCCCCCAGCTCACACAGATAATCCAGTTCGGCAACGTATCGGGTCCGGGCCAGGATGTACAGGTCCGGGTTGCTCTGGCGTGCGACGCTGATGGTCCGGGCCAGGGCTGACGGATCGTTGATCGCCAGCACCAGGGCCTGCGCACGGTCGATGCCGATTTCATGCAGGAGGTCACCCGAGGTGACATCACCGTAGACAATAAACTCGCCGCTCCGCTTGCCCTGGCGGACGCTTTCGGCATTCAGTTCGATATAGAGGTGGGGGATATCAAAATCCCTGAGCAGCCTGCCGACGTTTCTTCCCGACAGTCCATATCCGGCAATCACCACATGTCCGCTCAGGTTGGCAGTTTTCTCCTTGATCTCCGCATGAACTTCAGTGACCGGTTTGCCGACCAGGGTGGCGATCCCGGCTGCCCAGCGTTCAGCCTGTCCGGCAATCAGCGGCGTCGCGATCATGGTCAGGGCGATAACCGCGAGAATGATCTGATAGGCATTGTCCGGTAGGAGGTTCAGCTCGGTCGCGCCTTTCAGGAAGACGAAGGAGAACTCACCGGCCTGAAAAAGGAGCATGCCGGTCAACAGCGCGATGCGCAGCGGGTAGCGGCAGACAAACGTTGCCAGAAACGCTGCAGAAAACTTTACCAGGCAGACCACCAGGGTGGTCGCCAGGACAAGCTGCCATTGTTCAATCACCAGCCCCAGGTTGACGAGCATGCCGATCGAGACGAAAAAGATCGCCAGGAAAGTGTCACGGAACGGGAGAATGTCCGACAGGGCCTGATGAGCATAGGGGGATTCCGACAGGGCCAGGCCGGCCAGGAATGCGCCAAGTTCCAGTGACAGACCTACTGCACTGGTCAGCCAGGCTGTCACCAGGATCAGGGCCAGAATGGTAATCCGGAACAGTTCCTGGGAGCGGACCTTGATAATGCTGTGCAGGGTCGGCTGGAGCAGGTAGCGGGAAAACAACAGCAATCCGCCCAGCAGCAGCGCAACCTTGCCAATCGCCCAGATTGAAAAGGTGAGGGTCTGGCCGGCCAGCAGCGGCAATCCAACCAGAAAAAAGACGACGGCCAGATCCTGTGCCAGCAGGATGCCGAGGGCCATGCGCCCATGGGCGCTGTCGATTTCGCCCCGCTCGCTGAGCAGCTTGAGAACGATTGCCGTAGAGGAGAGAGCCAGCGCGAGGGCCAGCGGGATCGCCGTCGCAAGGTCCAGCCCGTAGAGGGTGCCCACACCGATAAACGCAGCGATACTGATCAGCATCTGTGCCAGGCCGCCACCCACCAGCAGGCGCTTGAGCCTCAACAAGCGGCTGATGGAGAATTCCAGGCCGATGGTGAACAGCAACAGAATGACACCGATCTCGGCGATCCCTTCGACCTCATGGACATTTTTGATCAGGTGCATGCCGTACGGGCCTGCAATCATCCCTGAAACAAGGTAGCCGATAATCGGTGAGAGACGAAGACGGGTGAACAGCAGCGCGCTGCCCAGGGCAAGGGCCAGAAGAGTCAGCAGATCGAGGAGGAACTGGTGGTCTGACATCGGCGAAAATCCGTAATAGGGTGGAGCCGTTAAACTCGCTCCGGGAATCAGATCCGATCTGAAACGGTGAATGTTTTATGCACTCAACAGCATTCAGCTGTCCCGGCAGACCCAGCTGTCCAACTCGGTGGCCATCTCTTCCGACAGGTCGAGAAATTTCAGCCCCATCCCGGGTTCGTAGATCGACTTTTTAGCGAACAGGCGCTTCCAGATGACCTCGCAGCGGCACCGGATCGATTTTTGCGGGTCAGAAGGAAGCGGGATTTCCACCTCGACCTGGGTGCCCGGCTCCAGCGGGTTGACTGAAGCGATAAACATTCCGCTCTTGCTGATGTTTTTGCTGTAACCGAAAAAGACCTTCTGGTCACTTTCAATTTTCACTTTCTGGACAATCAGAGGGGTGCGCAGGTCTCTGCGCTTGCTCAATTGTGTTCCAGCAGCCGGATCGTTGTCGTGATGAGCCATGTCAGCCTCTAACATGTTTTGGCAGTTGATTATATCTCCACAAAATAACACATCTTTCTGCTTCTGAAACCCTCTTTATCGTCATTTTTTTTCGTACTTTCCGCAAACTGTTCCACATGTTGACAAGCGGCAGGTATACTTCTAAACTCGACCGCGGTCGAGTTTAGAAGGGGCGGTTGTTTATGGCTGGGAGAAGAGAAAAGAAGAAAACGGTGACCAGGCAGGCCATTTTGACGGCCGCAATCCGCCTGTTCGGCGAGAAGGGTTATGATCAGACCAGTATTGATGACCTGGCAGTGAGCGCCGGTATCGGGAAAAGTACCGTATACAGCTATTTCAGCACGAAGAATGAAATCTTTCTCGCCTTCTGCGACGAGGAAGTTGACAGGTCTTTCAGGACCCTGAAGGAATTGCATGACCCGCAAGCACCATTACTGCAACAGCTGGTCGATCTGTTCATGATGCAGTTTCGCTTCATGACTGATAATCGCGAGTTTGGTCGACATCTGCTGCGTGAGATTGTTTTTCCGCAGGTCAGCAGCCTGAAATCACTGGAACATGATCAGCGTTACCTGAACATGCTCGAAGAGCTGCTGCAGCAGGCCAGAGAGAAAGGGCAGATCAAGGCGGATGCTCTTCTGGCCACCGCTTCGGCAAATTTTTTCATGATTTTTCTTGGCTGTCTTTCTGGCTGGTACATTGGTTACTGGAGCAATGAAAGTGCCGTTCGGGAATCGATGACACGACTTTTTCAGCAGTTGCTTGAAGGGATCGGCAGATGAAAACTAACCCCCTGAAGTTGACCGGGCTGCGGGCCATCCTGGTTGTGATGCTGCTGGCTGTTGCCGTTTGCCAGGTCGGTGCGGCCGACAAACCAGCAGCACCAGCCCCGGACTTGGCCAGGCTGTTGCTGCTGGGGCTGACCCAGAATCCGGGGTTAAAGGCATACCGGATCGATCAGCTGCGGGCGTCCGAAGAAGTGACAGTGCAGGATGCACGATTCGACCTGGAGCTTTATGCTGCGGGGACTCAGGCCGGAAGCAGGTCTCAGGTCGTTGAGCAAGGTTATGCAGGCCTGGTTGACAGTCGCCTGAGCAGAGCGGAAGTCGGTCTGAGGAAAAGTTTTGCCTCCGGGCTTTCTTCGAACCTGGCGCTCTCCAGCGAGCGTGGCGAAACGGACAACAGCCCCCTTGATCCTTATTATGCCAGTTCCCTGCAGCTTGACTTGCGGCAGCCGCTGCTGCGCAACTTCGGCCAGGCGATCAACTTGACCGATGTGCAGATCTCCCAGTTCCAGCTTCAGCAGAGCCAATCGCTGTTTCTCGACCAGGCCAGGCAACTTTCGCTGCAGATTGAGCTCGCTTTTTATGAACTCGTCAGGGCCAGGCAGACCGAACTCCTGCGCGAGCAGTCGCGGCAGCTGGTTCTGGAGCTTCTCGAGGCGAACAGGATCAGGCTGGAAGCCGGTGTGATTCCGGTAACCGAGGTCCAGGAGGCGGAAACGGCCCTGGCCGGCCGTGACCTGCAGCTGGCCCTCGCCCAAAAGAGCCGCGACCTGGTCGTCCATCAGCTGGACGGGTTGCTGAATGACCGGATCGCTGCAGACCTTGCCTGGGACGAGCCAGAGGTGAAAAGACTGCTTACGAGGCCGGAGCCCGGGGCGGAGTTTCCTGCCCTTTACCAGCAGGCACTGGAAACGCGCGCCGACCTCAGGCAGCTCACCGATCAGCAGCAGTCTCTCGCCTTGCGCAGCAGGTACCTGTCCAATCAGGCCCGGCCGAATCTTGATCTTGTCGCCAGCCTTGCACTGAGCGGACTGACCGGCAAGGACCAGTCTGGCAGCCTGCCGCAACTGTTTGACAGGCGTTTCCTGGAGAGCTACCAGGGGCTGGCCGCTGGGGACGGGTACCAGTGGACAGCCGGATTTTCGTTCAGCGTTCCGTTGGGAAATCGCGCCGCGGAAGCCAGGGCTGAGCAGGCCCGTCTGGCCGAACGGCAGGTCGACTATCGCAGACGTGAACTGGAGAGGGCTATCGAAACCGAACTCCGGCAACGGCTGGTCGAGCTGAAACGAACCGCTGAACAATTTGCCATTGCCGAGCGTTTTCAGGCGCTCGCCGAGAAATCACTCGAACAGGAGCAACGACGTTTAGGGGAAGGTCTGTCCGACACCTTCAGGGTGCTGGACTTTCAGGGGGATATGATTGATGCCAGGATCGAACGCCTGTCCGCCCTGATCGAATATCATAAGAGCCGGGCCCGCCTGTATCAGGTCCTTGGAGCGAACCTTGAGCGGCACGGAATCCATACCCGTTTTGAAAACAAGGAGATACGTTTTGAATACATGTGAGCGGCTGGTTTTCGCACTCTTTTTCCTCCTGCTGGCCGGTTGTCAGCAGGAACCGGCAGCAGACATGGACAAACAGCAGAATTCGGTCAAGGTTGTCCAGGTCTCAGTCGAGGAGGTCCGGCCCCAGGATATGGTGGAAAGCTTTACCTTGCCGGGTTCGCTTGAAGCCTGGGAGGATCTGACCCTCGCCGCAGAAATTGCCGGTCCGGTCCGCTGGATCGGCCCGCGTGAGGGTGACCTGCTGGTCAGCAACCAGGAACTTGTGCGGATCGACTCCGACACGCTGCAGTCCGACTACGAACGCCACCGCAGCACGTTTGAGGTCCGGGGTCGCAAGCTGGAACGTTACCGGAAACTGATTGACGAGCAACTGGTCAGTCAGCAGGATCTCGACAATATGGAGCTGGCCTTCAACGAAGCGGAAGCCGACCTGCGGCATTCGGAGCTGCTGCTGGAAAAAAGCCATGTGAGAGCACCGCTGGGCGGAATCCTGGACGATCTGCTCGTCGATGTGGGTGAATATGTCAAGGTCGGAGACCCCTTGCTGCGGGTTGTCCAGGTTGACAGGCTCAAGGTCCTGGTCGATGTCCCGGAAAAGGATGTGCCGTTCCTGCAGATAGGTCAGACGGTAAAAATCACTCCAGCAGTCATTAATGACACGCGCAGCGTTTACAGTGTTCAGGGAACGATTGAGTACCTGGCCTACACCGCGGATGATCTTACCCGGACCTACCGGGCGAGAATCATCATCGACAACGGCAATGGCCTGCTGCGCCCGGGGATGATCGTCAGGGCTCGCTTTGTCCGTCAGCAGATGAACCAGGTGGTCTCGGCACCCCTTTACGCGGTTCTCGATCGGGATGACGAAAAGCTGGTGTTTGTAGAGGAGGATGGGGTTGCCCGACAGCAGGTCGTGATTACCGGCAGCGCTGTCGGCCAGCGGGTGATCATTCACCGTGGGCTGCAGCCGGGGCAGCGGTTGATCGTCAAGGGCCAGCAGCTGCTGGTTGATGGTGCCCGGGTGGCATCCGGAGGGCACTGATCGATGTTACTGTCCAACGCCGCGATTGATCGGCGCAGTACGGTTTTCGCCGTTATGCTGATCATCCTGATCGCCGGGATCTACAGCTACCTGGTTCTCCCGAGGGAATCGACTCCGGACATCACCATCCCGGTTGTGCTGGTCGTAACCCCCTATGAGGGTGTCACCTCTGGCGATATCGAAAGCCTGATAACCCATCCGCTTGAGCGCAAGCTGAAGGGGCTCAAGGACGTTGAAAAGATGAGTTCTGTAAGCGCTGAGGGCTCATCGATGATCACCATCGAGTTCATCCCGGATGTCGACATCGAGAATGCGCTGCAGTGGGTTCGTGACAAGGTCGATCAGGCCAAGGGGGATCTGCCCAAGGATCTGGAAAACGATCCGTCGATTCTCGAAATCAACATATCGGAATTTCCGATTCTGATGGTTTCCGTCTCGGGTCATGCCGACGAGACCGTCCTCAAGCTGGTCGGCGAAGAACTGGAAGATCGGATCGAGCAGATCAGCGGTGTCCTCGATGTCGTCATCTCCGGTGGACGGGAGCGCGAGATCCGGGTGGAGTTCGATCCTGACCGGCTGTTTGCCTACCGGATCTCTTTAAGCGAGGTCCTGCGTGCGATCAGCCAGGAGAATGTCAATATCCCCGGCGGCAGTATCGACATCGGCCAGGGGAAATATCTCTTGCGGGTCCCCGGTGAATTTACCGATCCCGACGAGATCGACAATCTGGTCCTGACTGCACGTGACGGCAAAGTTATCTATTTCAAGGATGTTGCAGAAATCGCCGACACCTTCGAAGACCGGGTCAGCTATGCCCGGTTGAACGGCAGTCAGAGTGTCTCGCTGTCGATAAAAAAAAGGACCGGTGCCAACATCATCGAGGTCGCCGACCAGGTCTTTGCCCTGCTGCAGGGCGCCCAGCAGGAACTGCCCCCCGGGATCGAACTTTCCGTCACCCTCAACCAGTCAAAAGATATCCGGCGGATGGTGATGGAACTGGAGAATAATATCATTACCGGGCTGATTCTTGTGGTCCTGGTACTGTTCATGTTCCTCGGGCTGCGCAATTCATTTTTTGTCGCCCTGGCCATCCCTTTCTCGATGCTGATCTCGTTCTCGGTTCTCAACATGCTGGGAATCACCCTGAACATGGTGGTCCTGTTCAGCCTGATCCTGGCCCTGGGGATGCTGGTCGATAATGCCATCGTTATCGTCGAGAATGTCTATCGACACATGCAGGAGGGAAAAACAGGGATCGCGGCGGCGAAAATTGCGGCTGCGGAGGTCGGCTGGCCGGTTATCAGTTCCACCCTGACAACCCTTTGCGCCTTTTTCCCGATGACCTTCTGGCCCGGCATCATGGGCGAGTTCATGAAGTATCTTCCTCTGACCCTGATCGTTACGCTGAGTGCGTCGCTGTTTGTCGCCCTGGTCATCAACCCGACCCTTTGCGGACATTTCATGAAACTCGGCACGCGGACGCGTCGGGGTGAGGATGAGCCGGCCATGATTCTGCAGCTTTACAGCCGGACCCTGGAATATGCCCTGCGTCACCGATTGCTGGTCGTCTTCGCTTCTTTTCTGCTGCTGGCCGGGATTGTAGGAGCCTACGGAGTGCTGGGCCATGGCATCGAGCTGTTCCCTGATATCGAGCCAAACCGGGCCTTTGTCGAGATCAAGGCACCGGAAGGGACGAATCTTGACGCCAGCAACGATCTTGCCCTGCGGGCCGAGAGTTTCGCCGCCCAGGAAGCGGATATCCGCTATATCATCTCCGAGGTCGGAACCTCCGGCAGCGAGCAGGGGGGCGGGCAGAGCGTACAGTCGAACCTGAGTCGGATCTCTCTCGATTTCGTCGAACGCGACGACCGGCAGGAGGACTCCCGAACTGTTCTTGCCCGTCTGCGCAGCGCCATCGCGCCATTGGCCGGGGCTGAATTCAAGGTGGAGAAGCAGGAGGAGGGGCCGCCGACCGGGCCACCGGTCAGCGTTGAGATCAGCGGTGAGGATATCCAGATCCTCGAACGGCTGGTCGCCGAAGCCAGGCAGCTGATCAAGGATGTCCCGGGGCTGGTCGATCTGAAGGATGATTTTTCCAAGGCGAAACCTGAGATAAGGATTGATGTCGACCGTGAGAAAGCCAGCCTGCTCGCCCTGTCCACTGCCGAAATCTCAGAGATGGTCAAAGCTGCGATCAGCGGCACCAAGCTGGGTGTCTACCGCGAGGGGGAGGATGAGTATGACATCGTTGCGCGGATGCCGGAATATCGTCGGGGCTCGATTGCCGACATTCAGAACCTGCTGGTTCCGGCAATCGATGGATCGCCGGTTCCGCTCTCAACGATCAGCGAGATCAGGCTGGGGACCGGGTTCGGATCGATTCGTCATATTGACCAGAAACGGGTCGTCACGCTGACCGCTGACACCTTCGGCCGCAACAGCAACGAAGTGCTGCTGGAAGTGCAGCAGCGGCTGGCTGAAATGCAGCTGCCCAGTGGCTATCTGATCAATTATTCCGGCGAGCAGGAGGAGCAGCAGAAAGCGACTGCCTTTCTGTCAAAGGCTTTTGTCGGAGCGATTCTGCTGATCATGCTGGTCCTGATCACCCAGTTCAACTCATTTCTGCAGACCCTGATCGTCATGACATCGGTTATCCTGTCTCTGACCGGGGTGTTTCTCGGCCTGATGATCACCGTGATGCCTTTCGGCATTATCATGACGGGAATCGGGGTGATTTCCCTCGCCGGGGTTGTCGTCAACAACGCGATCGTGCTGATTGACTACATCAATCAACTGGTCAAGGAAGGACTTGAGGTCAACACCGCACTGGTACGAGCCGGGGTCATCCGTTTCCGGCCGGTGCTTCTGACCGCGGCAACCACGATTCTCGGCCTGTTGCCGATGGCCATCGGGGTCAGCTACAATTTCCGCACCCTGAACTGGGAAATCGGTGGGGAATCCGCTGACTGGTGGGGGCCGATGGCGGTTGCGGTCATTTTCGGACTTGCCTTCGCCACGCTGCTGACACTGGTTGTGGTGCCGGTTCTCTACTCTCTGGCCGATTCGGTGCGTAACCGGTTACAGCGCGGAGGGGACAGCTCGCAGGGGCAGTGTTGAGCAAAACCCTGCAGGCTCCTGACTGTTTCCAGGGCACAGCCTGGGTGTTCCGCAACTGACGACAGCGTCGCCTTTTTTTGGGTTTGACAAGGGCAGGTGCTTGAGGTAGAAGAAAGCTGGATTTCTCCTGTTCTATGGCCTTTTTACGTCCCGTCGCTGGTAGCCGCGCGGAATCATTCGTGCCCGGCTCATGCGACGTACAATAACCCTCAGCAAGAAAGGTTTTCCGGAATGTTCGAGAATGTTCAAATCGCTCCCCCTGATCCGATTCTCGGTTTGACCGAGCTGTTCAAAGCGGACCCTAATCCCGACAAGATCAATCTCTCTGTTGGCGTGTATCAGGACGCGCAAGGCAAAACTCCGGTTCTCGAAACGGTCAAAGAAGCGGAAAAGCGTATTCTTGAGCAGGAAAACTCCAAAGGCTACCTGCCTATGACCGGAGAACCGGTCTACTGTGCAAAGGTCCAGGAGCTGCTGTTCGGTGAAGGGCACGAAATTATCGCACAAAAGCGTGCTGCAACTGCACAGTGTCCCGGAGGGACCGGTGCCCTGCGCGTGGTTGGTGATTACCTGCATACCGTGCATCCCGATGCAAAAATCTGGCTGAGTAATCCGACCTGGGCGAACCATAACACCATTTTTGCCGCAGCCGGTGTCACCTGCGAGAAGTACGAGTATCGCGATCCTCAAAGCAACGGTTTAAACTTCGACGCCATGTGCGCCTCGATCAAGGCAATCCCGAAAGGGGACGTCATCCTTCTTCATGGCTGCTGCCACAACCCGACCGGTATCGATCCGACGCCGGAGCAGTGGGCAATCATCGGAGACATCCTTGCGCAGCGGGGCATCCTGCCGCTGGTCGATTTTGCCTATCAGGGGTTGGCTGTCGGTATCGAGGAAGACCGGGCCGGATTGCTCGAACTGGCCAAGAAAGTCAAGCAGATGTTCATCTGCTCGAGTTTCTCGAAGAACTTCGGACTCTACCGTGAAAGGACCGGAGCCCTGACGCTGGTTGCCGACAACACTGAGCAGGCCGCTACGGTGATGAGCCAGGTCAAGCTGCGGATCCGCTACAATTATTCGAATCCGCCGTCACACGGCGGCCAGATCGTGGCCACCGTATTGAGCGACAGTGAGCTCAGGGCCAGATGGTCCGAGGAAGTCGCCGAAATCCGTGGTCGGATCAACGAGATGCGCCACCTGTTCGTCAAGACGCTCAAGGAGAAGGGGGTCGATCAGGATTTCTCCTCGATCATCGAGCAGCGGGGCATGTTCAGTTTCTCCGGACTGACCAAGGAGCAGGTGGCTCAACTGCGCGAAAAGTATTCTATCTATATCGTCGATTCCGGTCGGATCAATGTCGCCGGCATGACGCCCGACAACATGGACAAGCTCTGTGAGGCCATCAAGTCGGTTCTGTAACTCTTCCGCCTGAAAGACCCGAAAGCATCTGCCGCCCAATGAGCGGCAGATGCTTTCGGGTTTCGCTTTTTTATCCGTCCGGTTCCTGCTCGCCGACCACCATGATTCAGCAAATCACCATGACTCTGGAGGAACAATGAAGCTGCGTTTGATCTTCTGCCTGTTGATCCTGTCCTGCACCGCCTACGCTCATGCCGGAGTGGAAGGGGTCTACGGGAAAGGCATAACCCTGACGGAAACAACGCCCGTCTCCGCCATCTATGATGCACCACAGGACTACGTAGGGAGAAGGGTTCTGGTTGAAGGGATGATCATCGAGGTATGCGCCGCACGCGGTTGCTGGATTTACCTGAGCAGCGACCGTCCGTTTGAGAAGATCCGCGTCAAGGTCACCGATGGAGAGATTGTCTTTCCGATCGCCGCTCAAGGGCACATGGCAAAAGTTGAAGGCGTGGTTCAGGAGATCAGACGGTCAAAAGAACAGGTGATTGCCTGGCGCAAGCACCTGGCCGAGGAGAAGGGTGCGCCATTCGACCCTGCAACGGTGACCGGGCCCGAAGTGACCTACCGTCTGCGCGGCCTGGGGGCCGTCATAGAATAAAGGCGGTATAAACCCATGAACTGGCGCCATCTTAACCGGGCGGTACACCGCGACCTCGGTTACCTCTGCTGCGGCCTGACCCTGATTTACGTTATATCCGGTGTCGCGGTCAATCACATCGACCGTTGGAATCCCAGTTATCGGTTGACCCGCATCGAATCGAATATCGGCAGCCTGAAGGATGTCCCGCGCGAGGACCTGGTCCCGGAGATCATGCTGCGGGTCGGAGAAACCCGCCAGCTGAAAAATGTGTTTTCCTCCGCGCCAGATGAGCTGACCGTCTTTGCCGAAGGAAATACCATCGTGGTCAACCTGCACAGCGGCAGCGCTGTGCAGGAGCGTTATCTGCCGCGCAGTTTCCTCTATGAAGTAAATTTTCTGCACTTGAACCATCCGAAAAAGCTCTGGACCTGGTTTGCCGATCTATATGCCGTCGGTCTCGGCTTGCTGGCGATCAGTGGCCTGTTTGTCCTGCAGGGCAGGCAGGGGATGAAAGGGCGCGGGGCGGTGCTGGTTGCGGCGGGAGTTTCTGTGCCGCTCTTCTTCCTCTGGCTCTATCTGTGACCGTTGCGGTTTTTTGCTTGACGAGTCATAGCAACTTTTGATAAAAACGCTCTCTCTTGGGGCGTCGCCAAGCGGTAAGGCACCGGATTTTGATTCCGGCATTCCCAGGTTCGATCCCTGGCGCCCCAGCCATTAGATTCAGGAGGTTCATCCTCTTCTTTATATATCGACGTCATCCCGAGGGATGGCTATAAAAGGATGGAGCGAGGCTTCATCCTTTTTCGTTTTGACGATCAATCCAAATCCATTGAAAAGGGTGACGAGATATGCCAGACATCGAAAAGCCCCTCGATCCGATCGCCTACAGCTTCTGGAAACCGGAACCGAAAACCCTGGTCAAGGTCGGTCCGGACCAGGTCAGCGTCTTCCTGCCAGAGATTCCATTGCCGCTCTATCAGGTCGAGTTGCAGGAGGGAGAAGAACCAAGCGACAAGCAGATTGGGGTCGGTCTTTACAATTATCTCCGCCGTTTCCCCGACTGCCCCTTTAACAGCGCCTATGCCAGGCTGCTTAGAGATGCTTTTCCCTACTATGTCTCCGACCTGGGCTCGCAAATCATCATGCTGGAAGCCAAGGAGGTTGACCCCCCCTATGTCCGCCGCAAGATCAATTACCTGAAGATCCTGGCACTGCTGGAAAGCGAAAACCCCGGCCTGCTGATGCGCATCGGCATTGCTTACTTCGAGCTGGCTTTGACCTACAGTGAGCTGATTCATGTCCGCCGCGAACTGATGAATGCCGTCTCCTGGCTGAAAAAGTCCCTGCTGAGGGTTCCCAATGAACTGACGGTGCTTAACTATCTCGGGCAGGCCTGTTATCTTTTAGGTGACTATTCTGCGGTGAAGCGTTACTGGCAGGGCGTAGTCGATCATTTGCCGGAAGGGGAGGCCCGCCAGACGCTGCAACTGAGGCTCGAGAAGATCGCTGCCGATGAACTGCCGCCGCAACCGCTGGTTGACGATTTTGAATCGATCGGAGTGGCGATGGAGCACTATCACCTCAATGAATTTGATCAGGCTGCGCTGATCATGGACCGACTCGAGGAAGAGGGAACGATTCCGCGGGAGATGCCCTCTCCCGAATTCTATTATTTCCTGGGGCTCTGCCGTGAAAAAACAGCAGAGTCGGCCGGAGCGTTTGAAGCCTACAGCAAGGCGCTGGAGATCGATCCTGAGCACGAGGCTGCAAACCAGGGCCGTGAACGGATTCTTGACGGAAAGGAAGGTTGAGCATGGAACCAGTCCGTTTTGCCGACATCCTCTTTATCCTCCTGGTCTGCCTGGTGACGTTCGGGATTCTGATGCTGGTTAACCGCAAGCGGACCGGGGGAAAAGAGGAGGTCCCCAAAGAAAGCGTCTCACCGGAAGACGAGGGGGCCTGCTTGAAATCGCAGAGCGATGGTGAGGATAATTGAATAATTCGTTTACGCGATCGGGCCCGCTTCGGCGGGCCTTTTTTGTGTCACAGCGGGTGAAGCAAACAAAAATCGGTTATGATGTTCGGTATGCTGTATGACATGAGCCATCTGCAACGATACCTGAAAGACAGCCTGCATCTCAACGAGCTTGCCATCGCGGCCGCAGATATCGGCATGTCCTGCTGGCTGGTCGGTGGCGCCCTGCGGGATCTTTTTCTCGGTCGACCAGTAACCGATATCGACATTGCGGCGCCAGAAGACCCGTCGCCCCTCGCACGGCGTTGGGCAAAAAGTCAGGGTGGCCACTGGTTCTGGCTCGACAAGGAGAGGCTGCAGAGCCGCGTCCTGCTGCGCTCTGGCAAGCTGCCCTTAACCTTTGATTTTGCGCCGCTGCGCGCGCCGTCGATCGACCGGGATCTGCAGCTGCGGGATTTCTCCATCAACGCGTTCGCCCTTGCGCTTGTCGCACCCCTTTCTGAACAGCCACTGCTTGATCCTCTGCAGGGACTGAAGGATCTGCAAAATGGTATCTTAAGGCAATGCTCCAGTCAAAGCTTGCTAGATGACCCGCTCCGTATTCTCAAAGGGATCCGTCACTGTACAGCCCTCGATCTTGCCATTGAAAAAGAGACAACTGAGTGCATGAAAAAATACGCTCATCTCCTGTCCCGTTCAGCCGGTGAGCGTAAGCGCACCGAGCTTGGCCGGATACTCGCCGCCGAAGATCCGATTAGAGGGCTGAGTCTTCTCGATAAATACGATCTGCTTGAAGGGTTGCTCTGCTCTTCCAAGGTCAGCATAGCGGGCTCTTCATGGCTCGAGGAATGGCCTCAAAATGCTGCAGATCTAGATGCCTGGACGCAGAGACTGCCGGATCTCTTTGCTCAGACATTTGATGAAGTATTCACTCGCAAGTCTCTGTACCTAATCACTAAAATATTGAGATCATCCGGCGCTGTGAATGTCGCTAGTTGTCTTCGTGAGCGGATTCGCTTCAGTCGGCAGTCGGTAACCATCATTGACCGGCTGGTGAGTTTCTGCCCGGACACTATGCTGAGCCTGGATCTCCTGCCTGACAGCAAGCGGGCCCGGGCACTGTGGCTTCATGGGTTGGGGAAAGCCCCAATCGACCAGCTCCTCTATTTTGCCATTTTTGAACAACCCGGACGGATCCCCGCGGATAGGATATCTGCGGTCATAGCGGATTACACCGGATTGCTCACTGCCGGGCGGATCCCCGCGCTGCTGTCCGGCAGTGAGATTAAACGCTTGTTGCCTGAGCTAAATGACAAACAGATCGGAACCCTGCAGGCCATGATCAACCAGGCTGAAATGACTGGGGAAATCAGTTCTGTAAAGGATGCGAAAGATTATCTGCTCGCGGAAAATTCGATTGACAAAATCTGAGATCGACCCCTATACTCAGCACCTCTAACGCGGGAATAACTCAGTGGTAGAGTGTCAGCTTCCCAAGCTGAAGGTCGCGGGTTCGAATCCCGTTTCCCGCTCCATTTTGAAGAAGGCGGAATCTTAAAGGATTCTGCCTTTTTTTCATGTATCATGGTTCCTGATTCGACATAAAATGACTGTTTGCCGCTTTTTAGAGAAATCACCCTGTCCTCGCTTGCAAGATAGAATGCGGAAACCTGTAATTAGCATTAATTTAATCTAACTTGACATTCGTAATGAGCGATTGATAATTTGTATTTACAATTTATAAAGTTCTCCGAAAAGGCAAAACCAGAGTGATCTGGTGACGCAAAACCACGGGTCCTTTGAAACGGGACAGCCGGGTTGCCGAAGAGATGAGTCCATGCATCCTGGCCCCGGTACCACATAACAGTATTACAGGAGCGCTCATCTTCGGCAGAAGATTGAGCGCTTTTTTGTTTGCAGAAACGGGAGAGATAAAAGACAAACTGAACAGGCAGCAATTTACAACGTAAGTTCTCCGAAAAGGCAAAACCAGAGTGATCTGGTGACGCAAAGCCACGGGTCCTGACTGTCAGGGCAGCCGGGTTGCCGAAGAGATGAGTCTATGCATCCTGGCCCCGGCATCACATCGCTGAATCTCAGGAGCGCTCATCTTCGGCAGAAGATCGAGCGCTTTTTTTTTCTTTCCAGAAAATGTCGCTGAGAGAAGGTGAATGGCAAAGTGAGAAATCCGGTGTCAATGCTTCAAATGATTCTCCGAAACCTGTATTCCGCAATGCCGGTACTGGCGAACCGCCGTTTCGGAGTTGGTTGCCTGCTGTTGCTCTCCCTTGCACTGTCCGTTGCTCCCCCTGCGCAGGCCGGTGAGTTCTGCTCCGGCGAACCCTTCTTCGGAGTCGTCGACGGTGATGCCGGCTACCTGATACCGACTCAGATCACCATCGACACGGATTGCAACTTTCAGAATTTCCCTCAATCCAACCCGCTCACTGCGACCCTTAATTTCCAAACCAATGATCCATCGATCTATCTGATCGTTTTCGACAATGTCACCTTCACCGGCAATATGGCCTGTGCCAATATCGAACACAAGATCTGGTTCGCGAACGGCTCGGACTATGGCTCCAACAACAACTGCCAGGATCTGTTCATACCGGTTGAGACAATTCATAAGCAGAACCCCGCCGGTCAGACGACGGCGGCAATCGGTGTGCCTTTTACCTATACACTCACGCTTCCATCGATGAACTGGCCCGCCGGTGACCCGTCGAACAATGACCTGCACAGTATCGTTCTCACCGACGACCTCACGGAAACGGGCGTCACTCTCAGCTATGTCAGTAACACGGCATATCTTGTCAATGGTGCCTCGACGACATCTCTGGGCCCCCTTGTTCCAGCTGCCACAGCAGACGCCAGGCATATCGAATTCACCTTCACCGACAACCCGGCTCTGGCCCTGATTCCGTCAGGAACCCAGGTCGTAATCGAGGTTACGGTGGTCCTGGACGATGCGCCGGCAAACACGCCCGGGACACAGTTCATCAATACCGCCAAGTGGTCGTTCGGACGGGCTATCGACGTTGACGATGACGGCGTGATCAGTCCGGACGAGTTTTTTGAACCGCTGCCGGGCGAGTGGGGAATCAGCGAACCTCTGACCATTGCCGAGCCCGATCTGGTGGTGACCAAGAGCAGCGACACCACGGCCTTGAATCTTGTGGACAGTGCGACATTCAGCATCGATGTTCAGAACATCGGCGGCGGTGATGCCTGGAACATGACCTTGCTGGATCGGCTTCCTGACATACCAGGAGTCACAGGCATGTGCCCGGCCACAGTGCCGGCAATAAATGCCGAGATTTTCGCCGCCGACGGCATGACCTCGATTTCCGGTCCGCTCCTCCAGGGTCCCGGAAACGATTACAGCGTGAGCTACGATGCTGCATCCTGCGAGATCTTTATCACCCTCCTGGATTCGTCGGCAGCCGTCATCGGGCCGTCTCAGCATCTTCTCGTCAGCTACCAGGCACAGCTTGATACAGATACCGACCCGGCCGCGGACGGCATTGCACTGACGAATGTCGCTGGTGCCGTTCAATGGTACAACGGAGACAGCAGCAATGCGGATCGCCGGAGTTTCGGCAGCGGCTTCTCAGCGCTGACGGATGGGACGCCTGGGGTGCCCGACGCTCAGGACAGCGAAACGATAACTACGGCCCTGTCCGGCTACTTCTTCCAGAAGACGGTGAGGAACCTGACCAGCGGTGAAAGCCCGGCGGCCACAGCCTCAGCCGGAGACAGGCTACGTTACCGGCTGAGGCTGTTCAACATTACCGAAGTCATCAACGGGATCACCATCAGCGACATTCTCGACCCTGCCAGTTTCGACCTGAACAGCTTCAGTATGGTTTCAGACCTTGCCGCGGAAGGGGCGACGCACAGTTTCAATAACGCGACTGGGGAATTGTATGTCAGCGGCTCCTCCGCTTCTCTGGACCTTGTTCCACCTGATGAGCTGGTTATCGAGTTTGATATCACCCTCGATGCCGGTCTTGCCAACAATCAGCAGGTCATCAACCAGGCGACCCTGTCCGCCAACGCGGGAACATTGAATACGTTCAGTGACGATCCGTATCTGAAAGGCATCGCCCCCCCCGGCGACCCGGCCGACCCAACCACGGTGTTGATTCAAACGCCAGGCTCTCTGCAGAAAACGAACACCCAGCCGAGCGCAACTATCGGCGAGCAGTTTTCTTATCGGATCACGGTCCCGCAGACACCAACGGCCGTTCCGCTATACGATGTCCGCATCCTTGACGATCTTGGGGCCTCTACGGCTGGAATGAATTTCATCAGTGCCACTGTCGTATCAGGCGGCGCCTGGAGCCTCACCAACTCCGGCAACGGAACCACACTGATCATCGAAGACACCGCAACCGGTATCGATATCCCGCCGGGAGGGCAGGCGGTCATTGACATCAGGGTGGAGATCGAAAACATCCTTTCCAATCAGCAGGGTCTGTCATTCCACAACAGCGCGTCCTACTCCTATAACAGGATGAACGGTAACAACGCGACCCGGACCAGCGTCAGTGCTGACATGAGCCCGGCCATGGTGTTGACGGAACCGTTCGTGACTGTGGTCAAGTCAGCGGGATTCATCTCTCCGGCAGGCAAGCAGCCTGACGATCCGGCAACGGTCGGCGATGTCCTTGAGTACGAGGTGACGCTCAGCAACAGCGGGGATTCTGCTGCGTTCGACGTCACCGTCGCAGATGCCCTGCCGGCAACAGTGACGTTGCTGACCGGCAGTGCGACGGCGAAAATAAATGGGGTCGACGTTCCCGGCTTCATTGCCGACCCAACTGTTCTCCCCGGTGGTGGGTTGGCCTGGGGACAGCTGAATGGTGACGCATCCCTGGATATCCCAGCCGGCCAATCACTGGTCCTCAGCTACCGGGTCAGCGTTGAGTCGGTAACGGGAGCATTCATCAGTAACAGCGTCTACGTGGATTGGACGTCACTGAACGGTTCCGTGGCAGCAGAACGCGCCGGTGGGGGATGTCCGAATATGACAGCGCCGGATGACTATTGCGCGGGTCCGGCCGTTGTCAGCATCGAGACGGTTGACAATACGTCAATCAGCAAGGCTGTCATTGCCGACAGCTTCACTGAATTGCCCCCCAGCGCGTCACTCCCGGTTCTGAGAGTCGGCGATACGGTGACCTACGAACTGACCCTGAACCTGCAGGAATACACGACAAGAAGCGTCGTGGTCGAGGATCTGCTTCCGGATGGACTGACCTTGCAAGGTTTTACCATCAGCGCCGGACCGGACTTCAATTATCTCGTTGGTGCCCAACCGGCGGCCGGCGCCACCGGAACTCTGCGCTGGGAATTCGGCGACATCATCAACACACCCAGCAATGACGGGACGCCGATCGACCAGCTGGTAATCAGCTACTCGGCCTCGGTCATTGCTGATGCACTGCCAGCGGGCGTGAGTACAGACGTCAGCGTTCAGCGGGTCAACCAGGCACGTCTCTCTTATGCGAACGGTGACCCGGCCATCGCTCCTGAGCGCTTAACGGCTGCAGAGACAATTGAGATCAGGCAGCCGGACATGAGCCCGATCAGCAAGTTGGAGATCTCGAGCGGCCGTACCGGCAGCGGAAGCCTTTCCGACCCGTATCAGGTGAACATCTCGTCGGATATCATGACCTTCCGTCTGTCGTCCTGTAACCACGGGCTGGCCCCCGCCTATAACCTGGTGGTGAGCGACCTGCTGGCGCCGCAGCTTGACGAGGGGGACCTCCTCGCTGATCCACCAGTGGTGAGACTGGGCACGACCATCCTCGCGGCCGGCAGCGATTATGCTTACACCGCTCCCGGCCGCGGAGGGGAACTGCGGATTGCCTTGCAGGACAGCGTGCCGGTTGCGGAGAACCAGTGCCTCTCGGTCGATTATTCCATCGGCTTCCACACCGATCTGACGACATCCAGCAGCTGGAGCAATCAGGCCCGTCTGCTGGAGTACCGGTCATTGCCGGGGAGCGGTCGTCTCTATGCCCCGGGCGAAGTCGCCCAGGTCTGGATGACCAACCTGGTCAACGACGAGCAGCTCCTGAAAACCCTGATCTCATCAAGCGAAGCGACCATCGGGGAAGAGGTTCTGTATCGCATCACAGTGCCGGCTGTCCCGATGAATGCGGCCCTGGATGACGTGCTTGTGAGCGATGCCCTGCCTGCCGTACTTGAGTATGTTTCTGCCAGCGCAGTCAACCGGGAGGGAGCTGTGGTCGCACTCAACGACAACAGCGTTCTTCCCGGACAGGTCAGCCTGGGAGTCCCGCATATTCCGTCCGGCGAGCAGGTGATCATCACACTGACGACCCGGGTGCTCAACAACGCGCAAGCAGCCTCCGGTAACAGTTTCGTCAATTCGGCGGCCTATTCCTTTGCCGGCATGCCGCCAGATCTGGACACGACCTCGACCAGCGGACATCTCAGCATCGTCGAGCCGTCTCTCACTATCGCCAAGGCGGTGACCAACCTGAGCCGCCAGGATGCGGCTCCCCGGGCCGGTGACCTGTTGCGATACAGCTTGACATTGACGGCAGCCGGCGGTGTGTCCGGTGATGAGTTTGCGTCTGCTTTTGACCTGGGTATCGTCGACGCATTAGGGTTGGGGCTGTCCTACCGGTCCGGCACGGTCAGCGTTGATGGCGCCGGCAACAGCATCACTGAGCCGGTCATCACGGGGGACGGCAGCAGCACTGCGCAGACCTTGGCCTGGAGCCCGACTGACGGTACGGCGGATATCAATGTTGCAGAAGGGACCTCGGTCACCGTGACCTATGACGTCCTCGTCCTGAACGATGTCCTCCCGGGCCAGCAGCTGACCAACAGCGCCACCGTCCGCTGGACCGGCCGGGATGGTGACAGCGCCTGGGAGCGCACCGGCAGCGGAACACCCCTCGAAAACGATTATATCGACGGACCGGCAGAAACCTCCCTGCGGGTTGCGCTGGCGGTCGCCGTGGTGAAATCGGTTGAAAATGTGACCAGCGGGGAAGTCCCCGGCGACACTGCCGAGCCGGGCGATACCTTACGGTATGCGTTCACCCTGAGTAATGAAAGCATTGTCCCGCTGACCAACGCATCGCTGATCGATCACCTTGCCGCCGAGTTTCAGCCCGGCAGCCTGCAGAACATAGCCGTCTCGGATATCAACGCCGACAGCGGTAACAGCGATCCGTTCGGCGGGAACAATGCCAGCGGGCTCATCGATATCCGCAATCTGACCCTGGCGGCGCAGGGAGATCCGGGCGACACGCTGACAGTCGAGTTTGAGGCGACACTCCGGGATGTCATCCGCAGCGGCACGGACGTACTGAATCAGGCCCTTCTGCAGGGGGATTATCAGACCTCGGTTTACAGCAACGAGGCAGTCACCAGGATCACGTCTTCGCCTGTTTTCGAGGTCTGGAAGCGTTCTCATGACATGTCCGGTGATCCGGAGATTTTGATGGCCGGCGAACGGCTCCGCTACGTCCTGACGATCCGCAACGTCGGCAATGAAAATGCTGTCGATGTGGTCCTGCGCGACCCCGTGCCCGCCAACACCAGCTACCTCAGCGGCAGTACGACCCTGAACGGTGTCGCGCTCAATGACCCGGCTCCGGGCGTCAGTCCGCTGCAGGAAGGTCTGTCCGTCAATACCACGGGCGAGACCGCCGGAACCCTCCTGGCCGATCCTGAGCAGGGGGCAGGGCATGACGCGACGGTAACCTTTGAGGTCCTCGTGGACGGGACCGTCATGGACGGGCTGGTTCTCGAAAACCAGGGTTATCTGAGCGGGACCGGCAGCGGCAGTGGACTGCGACCCGAGCAGCCCTCTGACGATCCGGGCACGCCGGTCCTGCTTGACCCCACCCGTGACGTCGTCGGCAACCTGCCGCTTCTGGCGACGCACAAGACCGTGCAGATTACCCAGGATCTTGGCAGCCCCGGAAGAGTTGATCCTGGCGATACCCTCCTTTATACCATTGAGATCATGAACTTCGGTTCGATACCGGCCACGGGCGTTGAACTTAGCGACCAGGTTCCCGCCAACACCTCCTACGTGGCCAACTCGCTGTTGCTCAACGGCGGCTCGGTCGGCCCTGATGGTGGGGTGTTGCCACTCATCGGAGGACTGTTGGTGGAGTCCTCCGATGAGCCCGGCAACGGCTCCGTTTCGCCAGATGATTCGGCTGTTGTGACCTTCGAGGTGATGGTCGACAGCGGCGTACCGGGCGGCACCCTGATCAGTAACCAGGGCACGGTGACCAGTGTTGAGCTCGGTGACCAGTTGACCGATGCCGACGGCTTTCCTTCAAACGGCTACCAGCCTACCGTTATCGTGGTTGGCGATGCCCAGCTGCTGGCCATCAACAAAGATGTCCAGGTCGCGGATGACGGTGTTGCTATCGCTGGCGGCGAGCTTGAGTACCTAATCCGTGTTACCAATATCGGCAGCCTGCCTGCGACCAACGTGGTTATCCGCGATGACCTGACTTCGCTGAGCGGAGTTGTGACCTACGTCAACAACACCGGCCGTCTGGATGGACTGCCGGGCGGCGTCGATTATGCGGGAGGAATCCTGAACGTCAACTACGCTGGGCTCTACGGCGACCTTCAGCCCGGCTCAGAGGCCGTGCTTCGCTTCCGCGTACAGATCGATCCGGCGCTCGCAATCGGCACAACAATCAGCAACACCGCACAGGTGTTCTGGAACAACCCGGTCCAATCGGCCACCGCAGGCATTTCGCTTGACCTGGGCGGGACCCCGGACAGCGGCACGTTGAGTGGCAGCGTCTGGCATGACGCCAACCTGAATACGCTTCAGGATGCGGAAACGTCGCTGGCCGGCTGGTCGGTTGAGCTCTCCTCTGCGGGGCAACGGCTCTCATCAACACTGACCGATTCCAGCGGCAGCTACCGGCTAGGCGGTTTGATCCCGAACGGGGGGAGTGCCCAGTCCTACGAAATATACTTCACTGCTCCCGCCGCCGGTTTGAATACCCCTGCGCTGGGCGTCGCTGATTCGCCATTTGTCAACGGCCCGCAACATATCAGTGGGATCACCGTTGACGCCGGTACTCACGTGCAAAACCTGAATCTGCCGATCACCCCCAACGGCGCCGTTTACGATTCGGTATTGCGAACACCGGTTGCCGGAGTCCGCCTTGCGATGGTGAACGCGGCGACCGGTACGCCGCTTCCGGCAAGCTGCTTCGATGATCCCGCACAGCAGAACCAGGTCACGGCACAGGATGGCTTCTACAAGTTCGATCTGAATTTCAGCGATGCGAATTGTCCTTCAGGCGGTAGCTACTCCATTCAGGTAAGCCCTCCTGCGAACGGGTATGTGGCAGCGCCATCGCAGATCATCCCGCCAGCCGGCGCTTCGACCGCACCGTTCTCCGTCCCGCAATGTCTCGGCAGCGCGGATGACACCGTACCGGCGACGGTCGATTACTGCGAAGTCAACGCATCCCCGGCGATCCCGCCGCTGTCGGTTCTGGCGCGGACGGACGGAACTCTCTATCACCTCGACCTGACATTGGCGGACGTGCTGATGCCGGGACAAAGCCAAATCTTCAACAATCACATTCCCGTTGACCCGGTGCTGGACGGCGCCGTCGCGATCAGCAAAACAGCTGCCCTGGTCAACGCCAGGCGCGGCGATCTGGTGCCATACACGATCACCATCAGGAACCTGTTCGCCGCACCGCTCTACGATATCGGCATCCTCGACCGCTTCCCGGCCGGATTCAAGTACCTGCAGGGCTCCGCGCGCCTGGACGGCATTGCGAGGGAACCTGTTGTCAACGGCATGGAGATGCTTTGGGACACTCTTGATCTCCAGGTCAATGCCGAACATACGCTGCAGTTGTTGATGATCGTCGGTGCGGGTGTCTCGGAAGGGGAATATGTCAACCGGGCTCAAATCATCAATACGGTGACCGGCGCAGCTGCATCCGGTGAGGCGAGTGCCAGCGTGCGGGTTGTGCCGGACCCGACCATCGACTGTACCGATGTTATCGGCAAGGTGTTCAATGACCGCAATCTGGACGGATTTCAGGATGCAGATGAAAACGGGTTGCCGGGTGTGCGGGTCGTGACCGCTCGCGGGTTGATCGCCACGACTGACCAGTATGGTCGCTTCCATATCGCCTGCGCGGCTGTGCCTGATGAGGACCGCGGCAGCAATTTCATCATGAAGCTGGACGATCGCAGCCTGCCGGGCGGCTACCGGGTGATCACCGAAAATCCACGGGTTCAGCGCGCGACGCGAGGCAAGATGCTGCGCTTCAATTTTGCCGCGGCGCTGCATCGGGTCGTCAGCCTCGACATCTCTGACGGGGCCTTCGAACCAGAGTCTACGCAGTTGAGGCTGCAGTGGCGATCAAGAATCGACAGGCTGATGAACGTACTGCAGGAAGCGCCGTCCGTGCTCCGGTTGTCATATCTGGGCGATGTCGACGCGGAAACGCTGGTCAAAAAGCGTATTGCGGCTCTGAAAAAACAGATCGCTGCCCGCTGGGGCCAGTCGGCCGGAAACTATCGGCTGACGATTGAGAGTGAAACTTTCTGGCGCCGTGGCGGCCCGCGCTGAACCGGGACGCTTCAGGCAGAACCTTAGCGAATTGTCGGAATCCATGATCAAGCACTTTTTCACACAGATATTCATGCTGCTTCTCCTGCTGCCGGTGGCAGCTGCTGCAGGTACTGGTGATTCAAGGCAGTTCGCTGCAGGCGTCAGGGATGCCGCGGTGTATGGTGAATCGACCGAGATGCATCTGCCGGGCGACCTGACATACAGACCTTGGATTCTCGACGCATCTTTGCTTGAAGAAGACCAGGGTGATTCCGTGAAACTGGCAAGGGTGCCGGAGCGCAAAATCGAAACAATCAAGCTCACCGACCTGGTGCCGCCGATTCATTTCCACGAAGGGGACGCGCAGATCCCGGATGCGTACCTGGAACAGCTGCGCTCTGTTCTCGACGGGATGCGCGAGAGGTCCAACGTGCGCCTCCATTTTGTCGGCCACGCCGACTCCCAGCCGCTCAGTGACGGGCTGACTGCCGTCTATGGTGACAATGTCGGCCTCTCCCGGGAACGGGCCGGTACCACCGCGGAATATTGCCAGTCCGCCCTCAATCTTCCCCCTGAGGCGATATCCTACGAAGGTCTCGGGGACAGCAGACCGCTGGCGAGCAACGCCACAGAAGCGGGCCGCGCACTCAATCGGCGGGTCGAGGTCGAAGTCTGGTACGACGTGATCGGTGAGGTGCTGGTTGACAGGGAGGTTATCGTTCAGCGCAGTGTCAATCGTGTCAAGGTCTGCCGGACGGAGACCGTTTGCAAGTTACGTTACAAAGACGGCCATGCGCATCGCGTCCGGGTCAAGAACCTGCTGGTTCCATTGCATTATGCCGAGGAATTCCTGGAGATTCCGGAGACGTTCATCGCTCAGATCAGGCAATCACTCTGGAACTTGCGCAGCAAGGAAAACGCCCAGATCAAGTTCATCGCATACTCCGACAACCTCCCGTTGGCCGGTCGGCAGCAGCGGATCTACGGCGATCACCTCGGAGCGTCGAAAGCCGTTGCCCGGCGTGTCGCACTTGCTGTGCAGGAGGCCCTGAGCTTGCCAAACCCGGCCATCGCCAGTGAAGGCCGCGGCGCCACGCAACCGGTCGCCTCCAATGCGACACCGAAAGGGCGCTCTCTGAACCGGCGCATTGAAGTCGAGTTCTGGCACGACGACCCGTTGGAGGAGCTTCCCGATGAGCCACAGATCTGCCCGGATGCGGCAGGATCGGAAACGGTCACCCGCACTTACCATCCGCCGTCCGGTGATATTGAACCGATCCTCTTCGAAAACGGCGATCCTGTCGTGTCCCCCGAGTACATAGCCCGGTTGCGGCAGGTGATGGACGAGATTGCCGACAAGAGCAACGTCCGCCTCCGTTTCGTCGGCTATACCAGCAATACGCGGCTCAACCGTCGAACGGCTGCCATCTACGGGGATGATATCGGCTGGTCAACAGCGCGGGCTCACAGAACCATGGACGTTGTCGCTGACCTGATGGGGTTGTCAAAAAATCAGACTGAATTCGAGGGGCACGGTTATGTGCAGACCGACGATATCATCAATGCCGGCTTCGTCGAATCGGCTCTCTCCCGGGTCGAGGTTGAACCCGTCTACGACGAACTGGTGGTTCTGGACGATTATGAGGGCGTGGAGATCAATCGACTGAACCGCGAAGTGCGCACTGTCGATCCCTTCGCGTTGAATCAGATGCGGATCAGCGTTGACGGCGAACCGATCGATGATCCGCAGCGGAGTGTCCCCGACGTGCAGCGCTGCACCGACCTCGCACTTGACCAGGCGCAGGTGTCGTTCAAGCATGACAGCCTCAGGTTCGAACCGCGGCTCAATGTCACCGCCTGGCCCCGCAGCGCCGGACTGCATGACCTCCCGGATAACGATTTCATCGAGAACCTGGTGCGGTTCCAGCTCTACAGCAATTACCGAAGCTTCATCGATCGCGCCGAAGTGCGCATCTTCACAGCCGATCAGTCGGAACGTGATCTTCCGCTGGCAGTCGTCCAGCTGGATGGTCAGGGATACGGGGAGTGGGTTCCCGAATATGCGTCCGTACCGACCCTCGGGCTGCAGCTGAAATACCAGCTACGGGTCTTTGACGAAGCAGGACACTTCGATGAAACCGTCGCGCAACCGCTATGGATCGTCGCAAACCCTGACACAATCCATAACGAATCAGCTGTCCGCCCGGAACTGCTTGCCGGTTATGGCGAAAGCCGCATCGCCAGGCAAAACATCCCGTTGCGTGGCGGGCTGGTCAAGGCCTCCGGCCAGGCTATCCCAGCCGGGCACAACGTCTGGCTCGCCGGCTACCCGGTGCCGGTGGATGACGCGGGGCGGTTCGCTGCCGAGGAGATCCTGCCGAACGGCCTGCATACCGTGGAGGTCGCGGTTCTCGACGAAGGCGGAAACGGAGAGTTATACCTGCGTGATCTGTCGATCGACAGGGACGACTGGTTTACCGTCGGCATGGCCGATCTGACACTGTCCGCCAACAAAACCAACGGACCGGCAGAACTGCTCTCTCCGGAAAAGCCCCAGTACGGCGACGACCTCAATGTTCAGGGCCGCCTGGCGTTCTATACCCGGGGCAGGTTCGGTTCCGGGTGGACTCTGTCGTCCAGCGCCGACACCCGTGAGGGCCCCTTCGACGACATCTTCGGTAATTTTCTGGACAAGTCGCCGGAGGCGCTGTTCAGACGGATCGACTCCGACTATCAGTATCCGACCTTCGGTGATGACAGCACCGTCACGGAAGATGCGCCGACCCTGGGCAAGTTTTACCTCAAGCTCAACAAGGACCAGAACCACGCGCTCTGGGGCAACTTCAAGATCGGCTACACCGACAATTCTCTGGCTCACGTGGATCGGGGTCTCTATGGTGCCAACCTGCATTACCAGGCGGAGGAAACGACCAGGTTCGGTGAACAGCGGTTATCGGTCGACGGCTTCGCGGCTGAACCCGGAACTGTCTCCGGTCGCGACGATCTTCGCGGGACCGGCGGATCTCTCTACTACCTGCGCCGGCAGGATGTCCTCGAAGGATCGGAACGTCTGCGCATCGAGATCCGCGACAAGGATTCGGGGTTGGTGCTGGGCGTGAAGAACCTGACGGCGGCTCTCGATTACGACATCGATTACCTGCAGGGTCGCATCCTGCTGACGGAACCGCTGGCTGCGACCGCGGATGACGGCCTGCTGATCAAGAGCGACAGCGCCGCCGGCAACCCGATGTTCCTGGTGGTTCGCTACGAGTTTACCCCCGGCTTCGATGACCCTGACACCATGACGGTCGGGGGACGGACCCATTACTGGTTGAATGACAATATCAAGGTCGGCCTGACCGCAACCGACAGTGATGAGTCAGGCAGGGAAAACAGCCTTCACGGCGCGGATCTGACACTGCGATCCTCTGCGCGGACCTGGCTCAGGCTGGAAGCTGCACGCAGTGAAGGGGAGGGGCAGATCGAGACGGCCTCCGACGATGGCGGTTTCAATTTCAGCCCGGCAACAGGCCTGGCCGGAACGGACTCCGAGGCCGACGCCTGGCGCGCCGATGCCAGCCTGGAGTTGAGCGAGTTGCATGACAACGCGCGCGGCCATCTGACCTTGTACAGCCAGGTGCTCGACGCCGGATATTCGGCTCCTGGTCTGCAGACCGACAAGGACACCAGGCATGCGGGTGGTTCTTTGCGGCTACCGGTCAATGAGCAATTTACCCTAAACCTCAAGGTCGATACGAAGGATCAGACGCAGGGCATCCTGACCGAGGCCGTTGAGGTAAACATCGACTACCACAGAAACGAACAGTGGACGATCAGCTCCGGCCTGAAACTTGACAGTCGCGAAGATCGCTCTGCGGTCGTCCCATTGACCCAGGTCGTCGGCGACAGAACCGATGCGGTACTCCGTGCGCATTACGATTCCAGAGAGCGCTGGACCGGTTACGGTTTTATCCAGGAATCCATCAGGACCAGCGGCAACCGGGATGAGAACGCGCGAATCGGGGGCGGAGGCGGATATCGCCTGACGGATCGTTTCACGATGAACGGCGAAGTCTCCGGAGGCGACCTCGGCACTGCGGCGCAGCTCGGTACTGATTACCTCTACAGCGACCGCACCAACCTGTATCTGAACTACGCGCTCGAAAATGACCGCACCGACAACGGCCTGAGATCCAGAAAGGGGGCGGTGACCTCAGGGTTCCGTACCCGCTTCTCCGACCACGCCAGCGTCTACCTCGAGGAACGCTACACCCACGGCGACACGCCGAGCGGCCTCCTTCACTCGACCGGCGTGGATCTCTCTCCGACCGACCGGCTCAATTTCGGTGTCAGTCTTGATTACGGCGTCCTGGTGGATGATCTGACCGGTGCCGACCTGGAGCGAACAGCGGCCGGGATAAGCGTCGGTTACGGCTTCAGCAAAATGCAGTTCGGCAGCGCCCTGGAGTGTCGGGTGGACAAAACCGAACAACCGGACACATCCACGGACAAACGCACGACATGGCTGCTCAAGAACAACATCAAGTACCAGCTGACGCCCGACTGGCGCCTGATCGGCAAGTTCAACTATTCCCACAGTGAAAGTTCCCTGGGCCAGTTTTACGACGGGGATTTCACCGAGGCGGTCATCGGCTATGCCTATCGTCCGGTGAGCAACGATCGTCTCAATGCGCTGGTCAAATACACTTATTTTTACAATCTTCCCGCGGCCGATCAGCTCTCCGCCGGAGACACGAACTCTGCCGTTATCCAGAAAAGCCAGATCGCCGCCGTCGATATCATCTATCAGCTGACGCCTCGCTGGACGCTTGGCGGCAAGTATGCCTACCGCCTGGGAGAGGTGAGCCTGGACCGTGTTGAGCGGGATTATTTCGACAGTCGCGCCCATCTGTATGTCGTTCGCGCAGACTGGCATTTTGTCCACCGCTGGGACGCGCTGATCGAGGCACGCATGCTCGAACTCCCTGATGCCAGAGATCGGCGCAGCGGAATCCTTACCGGTTTGTACCGGCACATAGGCAATCACGTCAAACTGGGACTCGGATATAACTTCAGCGACTTCTCCGACGACCTGACCGATTTCGATTATGACCACCAGGGACTGTTCATCAATCTCGTCGGGAAATATTAACACTGGACACTTTCAGACAGGTGAAGGCCATGAACAAAATTTCTGTGATGCTCTTATTCTGCATAACTTTTTTGCTGACCGTTCCGGTCGGAACGGTCAGCGGCGCAGCGGCACCGAATGGCCAGATCAAGGGCCTGGATGAACAGGTTCAGGAGATCAAGGGGGACGTCCTCGCCATTGCCGCAGAGCTGAACCAGCTGGAAGAGCGACTCCTGTTTCCGTCGCACACGCAGATCTCCATGTTCCTCTCGCTTGCCGCGAATGAGCAGTTTCGACTTGACTCGGTTGAGATCAAACTGGACGGCAAACCGGTTGCGCACCACCTGTACTCTTTCAAGGAGCTGGAGGCCCTCAGGATGGGGGGAGTGCAGCGCCTTTACACCGGCAACGTGAAGATCGGAGAACATGCCGTCGAGGTGAGTTACGCCGGTCTTTCCGCCGAGGGTGAAGAGCTGCGGGAAACGCAGCAGTTCAGGATTCAAAAGGATGAAAGACCCGGCATCTTTGATATCAACCTGGCGCGGCACTCCATCAGCTTGCAGGACTGGTAAACAGGTCCTGGTGCCGTTTGAGATGGAACAACGCAACAGTGGATACGGATTCGAGAAAGCCATGATGAAGTTATTGCTCGTCATAACCTTACTGTGCATGACCTCGGTAGCGCAGGCCGTCAGCACCGGTGCCCCGCAAGAGCTGAAGGATCTCTATTTCGGCGAGACCCTCTACTACGCTTTCCAGGAGGAATGGTTCGAGGCCATCTCCCTGCTCGATACAGAGCTGGCGCAGCACCGCGGGCTGGATCAACCTGAACTCGATTCTCTCTATGTCCATCTTGGTCTGGCCGAGTTCGCCGTAGGTGATTTCGAGCTGGCCTACCGCATGCATCGACGCGCCGGCCGCGCAATCACCGAGGTTATCAATGGCGATGTGCCGCATGACGTCCGTAACGAAGCGATCTACAGACTTGCCACCATCTATTATCACAAAGATCAGCCGCTCAATGCGCTGTACGCCCTCGAACGTATCGAGGAGCCGGTCTCGCAAGGGCTGCGTGCCGACCTGGATTTCCTCAGGGGGCAGGTACTGATGGCCAATGGCCGCCATAGCGAAGCCGTCGGCGTGCTGCTCCCCCTGCAGGACGAAGTGGGGATGAAAGGTTTTGCCGGATACAACCTCGGAATCGCAATGATTCAAGACGGGCGACTGGAGGAGGGTCGCGGTTACCTCGACCAGGTCGGACAACTTAAGAGCGATGACCCGGTGGAGATTGCGTTGAAAGATCGGGCCAACCTGTACCTCGGCGACAAGCTGCTGCAAGAGCGCGCTTTCGAGAAGGCGAAGAGAGTGTTTGACAGGGTGCGGCTTGACGGACCGTTTTCCAGCCAGGCCTTGCTGAAATCCGGTTGGGCTGACGCTTCTCTCGATTTCTATGACCGGGCGCTGGTGCCCTGGACTCTCCTGCTCGAGCGTGAGGTGACCGACAGCTCGGTGCAGGATGCACTCCTCGCAGCTCCATATGCCTATGGAAAGCTCGGGGTCTACAGCAAGGCCGCATTGCTTTACGGGGCCGCGCTGGAGGCGTTCAGCCGTGAGATCGGCAGACTCGACGAATCGATCCGGCTGATCCGGGAAGGGCGCTTTCTGGAAACCCTGGCGCGTGAAGAGTTGCAGCAGGATGCCAGCTGGGTTGTCCGCCTGCGGGAACTTCCGGATACCCCCGAAACTTACTATCTGCTGGAACTGATGGCTTCGCACGATTTCCAGGAGTCGCTGCACAACTATCTCGACCTGGATCAGTTGCGGCGCAGACTCGAAACATGGCGGGACGATCTGGACGCCTACGATGAGCTCATTGCCCGGCGCAAGGCCTACTACGACCCACTGCTCCCTGCGATTGACGCTCGCTTCCGTGAGCTCGATTCTCTGATGAGGCTGCGCCTGGAGCAGCGGGAGCGGATCGAGCGGCGGTTTGAGGCCATGCTGGTGGCTCCCAGGCCGGATTATCTCGCGACCGCCGAGGAACGTGTCATCACAGATCGACTTGAAGAGGCTTCCGCTGCCCTGCTGTTAACAGGGCAGCCAGTCCCCGCTGATGTCGAAGCACGCATCCGCCGGATTAAAGGGCTTCTGTCGTGGAGGCTGCAGGTCGGTTACGATGCGCGCCTGACGGAAACATTTACCCACCTGGAAGCCCTGGACCGCGATGTCGAGGAGTTGCGGCAGAGCTACAGCACTTTTGTCCGTGTACGCCAGGCCGCAACCCAGAGCTACCAGGGTTACGGGGACGACATCCGCAGGCAGCGGATGCGGATTGGCGCGGCCCTGGGTGAATTGGAAGAGCTGCAGCTGCGGCAGGGTCATCTCATCGAAATCATGGCGGTCAATGAGCTGACACGTCGACGTGAGCGCCTCGAAGAGTTTCAGGTGAAAGCACGCTTTGCCATGGCGGACAGCTATGACCGAGCCGTCCGGGCCGGGGCCGAAGAGAGGGTGAAGTGATGAAGCGGGCAGTGCTCTGTATCGTTTTCATGCTCCTGATCATGGGCGGCTGCAGTGGCGTCGACACCAAGGGGACCATCGCCGAACTGCGTGGCAGAAAGGTCACTGTTGCGGAGGAGGAGATTGACAACGGAATCGACAAGGCCATCGCCAGCTACCAGAAGTTCCTCGAAGACTCGAAAGACGTGGCGCTTATCCCCGAGGCGATTCGCCGCCTCGCCGATCTGAAGGTTGAGAAAGAATACGGACTCATCCCTTCAGATGGTTCTCACGGGGAGAATCAGGCCGCCGATTTCGAGACATCCAGGCCGCTGCCCCTGGCAGCGACCAAGGCAATCCATGACCCTTCTGCTCATGCAGCTGTTTTTACGGATGCCCCCTCAACAGAGAGTGAGGTCGACTGGGAACGGTTCACTGAAGCGGGTGCGGATTCCGCAATCGACGCGAACCTGGACGATCTGGCGAAGGCCGGCCCCCTTGAGGCCATCGCGCTCTACCAGAAACTGCTCGATGAGTTCCCGCACTATGAACGGAATGACCAGGTTCTCTACCAGATGTGTCGTGCCTACGAAGAACTGGGCCGCATCGAAGAGGCGATTGAGGTCATGAACCGGCTGGTCGGAGAATATCCGCAGTCCCGATATATCGATGAGGTGCAGTTCCGGCGCGGGGAATACTTCTTTACCCGCCGGCTTTATCTCGACGCGGAAGACGCCTATGCGGATATCGTCGAAATCGGCGTCGCGTCCTCTTTCTACCCGCTGGCCGTCTACAAGCTGGGCTGGACGTTCTACAAGCAGGAACTGTACGAAGAGGCGCTGCATCGCTTCATCGCATTACTCGACTACAAGCTGTCGATCGGCTATGACTTTGATCAGCTCGAGGACGAACAGGAACGTAAGCGGATGGATGATACTTTCCGCGTGATCAGCCTTGGTTTTTCCTATCTCGGCGGCGCAGATTCCGTGGTCGATTATTTCGATCGATACGGTGAGCGTAGCTATGCGGCAAACATCTACGCCAACCTGGGCGAATATTACTTCGTCAAACGGCGCTACAGCGACGCAGTCGCTTCCTACAGCGCTTTCCTCAACGGCAACCCGTTCCATGAAAAGTCGCCGCTGTTCCAGATGCGCATTGTCGAGATAAACCTGGCCGGTGGTTTCCCCAGTCTGGTCATCGAGGCCAAGAAGACCTATGCCGTAAAATACGGTCTGACGGCTGACTACTGGCTGTATTTCGAGCCCGAGGAGCGTCCCGAGGTGCTCGCTTATCTGAAAAACAACCTGGCCGACCTCGCGAATCATTACCATGCGCTCTATCAGAACCCTGAGCAGAAAAAAGCAAAGACCATCAATTTCGAGGAGGCGCGGCACTGGTACCGGATGTTCCTGGCCTCTTTTTCTCATGACCAGGAATCCCCGCGCATCAATTACCAGCTCGCTGACCTGCTGCTGGAAAATCGCGATTTCGCTGCAGCAGCAGTGGAATACGAAAGGACAGCCTATGCCTATGATCCTCACGAGCAGGCCTCAAAGGCCGGCTATGCTGCAGTTTTCGCTTATCGCCAGCACCTGAAATTCATCCCAGAAGCGCAGCAGGAAACCGTCAAGCGCGAGGTGATCAGGAGCTCGCTGGCCTTCTCCGCAACGTTCCCCCGACATGACAAGGCGGCCATCGTCCTGGCCGCGGCCGCAGACGATCTCTATGCCCTCGAGGATTACGAGCATGCGGTCGTCGCCGGGCAGACATTAATCGAAACGTTCCCGGCCGCTGACTCCGCGGTCACCCGGTCAGCCTGGCTGGTCGTTGCTCACTCATGCTATGAACTCGAGGTTTTTGACGAAGCGGAAACCGCCTACACCAGAGTTCTGGACCTGCTTCCTGAGCAGGACACGTCCCGCCAAACGTTGAACGACAACCTTGCGGTATCAATCTATCGGCAGGGTGAGGAGGCCAGGGATACCGGGAACTTCAAAATCGCGGCAGAACATTTTCTCAGGGTAGCGAGCAAGGCTCCAACATCAAACATCAGGCCTACGGCTGAATATGACGCTGCTGCCGCATTAATGCAAATCAAAGCCTGGGAAAGGGCGGCTACCGTTTTGACGGCGTTCCGCACAAACTTCCCGGGGCATGAATTACAGCGGGAAGTGACCAGGAAAATCGCATTCGTCTACCGCGAGAGTGCCCGGTATGAGCTGGCAGCCCCGGAGTTCGAGAGGGTTGCAGCCGAGTCGGGCAATGACGACCTTCGCCGCGAGGCGCTGCTGGTTGCCGCTGAGCTTTATGAGAGGTGTGCAGACAAGGATCAGGCACTGTCTGTTTATCGCCGGTTCGTCAGCTCTTTTCCCCGACCGCTTGAACCCAATATCGAAACGCGCAACAAAATTGCCGAACTGCTCAAGGGGCAAAAACGGGAGAATGAGTACCTGGCAGAGCTGAGCATGATTGTATCGCTTGACGCGGCTGCCGGGTCCGACCGGACCGAAAGGACCCGTTACCTTGCAGGTTTCTCAGCACTGGTTCTCGCCGAAAAATCCCATGAAAGGTTCGAATCGATAAAGCTGATCAAGCCGTTCGAAGTGAATTTACGCAAGAAGCAGAAGCAGATGAAGATGGCGACGCAGGAGTTCACAGCGCTCATCGACTATGAAATCGGCGAAATAACGGCTGCCGCCACCTACTATCTTGCAGAGATATATGCCCATTTCAGCAAGTCACTGATGGAATCGGAACGACCTGAAGGGCTGAGTCCACTGGAGAGTGAAGAATACGACCTGGCGATAGAAGAGCAGGCGTATCCCTTCGAGGAGAAAGCCATTGCCGTCCATGAGAGCAACCTCGAGCTGATCGCTCTCGGAGTCTACAACCGGTGGGTCGAAAAAAGTTTGGCACGTCTGGCCGGGTTTGTCCCGTCCCGCTATGCGAAGCCTGTCGAACAAACAACGATTATCGCTTCGCCAGGCACCTTCTCCTACTTTATCGCCGGGACTGTGCCGGTCACCCCGAGCGGAAACATGGAACCTGCTCTCGAACAGACCTCCGCTGAGCACCTGGCGCCGACTGACGGAGTTGTGGCGGCGACACCCACAGGCGGCCAGGCAACTCTTCATGGAAACGGGGCAACGACCGCTGCAGCAGAGGCAACAGACGCCGGATCGCAGCATGCTGAGCTCCCCGGAATGGTCCACCGACATCTTCCGCCAAAGCAGGGCGACGATTCCGGCAAGCAGCCTGACCCGGTCCAGCCGGAAGCTGACCCCTCGAGTGGAGCGGAGCCGCAGCAAAAGGAATCTCATGGAGTTCAGGAAGGGGCTGTGACTGAGATCGTGTCCAGGGCAGACCTGAGGTCTGTCAGCGAGGCAGATACAGATCTTGCGGAACCGATCAAGAGTCTGAATCAAGAGTGATGGAGCGACAGATGAACATAGCGGGCAGGAGGAAGTTGGCGAGAAAATTTCACGGGTGCTTCGCGAGGATCCTTGTGATCACCTTGGCACTGCTGCTGGGCGGATGTGTGACGGGAGTTGCGGTAAAGCCAGGCATCGTCAACGAAGAACCGGTTGTTCCGCAGGGTCCAACGGTGAACCGTTTTGATGACGGCCGCCAGGGATTCGTTCTCAATGAGGCGGTTATGCTGAGTGAAGACCTGCAGCAGAAGTTCAATGACGGGGTCAACCTGTTCCTTGCGAGTGACTACGAAGCGTCGATCGAGCTGTTCGACGATGTCATCGAGCAGGTTCCTGACGTTTCTGCTCCCCATGTCGATATCGCGATGGCGTATCGCAACATCGACCGGCCGGAGCTTGCAGAAGACCACCTGAACGCCGCCCTGCACCTGATCCCCGGACATCCCGTGGCCAGCCAGGAATACGGTTTGCTGCTGAGCAGTGCGGGACGTTTCTCGGAAGCGCGGGATATTTACCAACAATCACTCGAGGTTTTTCCCGAATACCTGCCGCTCCGCAAAAATCTCGGCATCCTCTGCGATCTCTATCTGCATGACCTGGAATGTGCCCTGGAGCAGTACCGGGCATACGCAGAGCTGCAGCCCGATGATGAATATGTACAGCTCTGGATTTCCGAACTGCAGATACGCCTCGGCCTATAAGGATCGGAGAACTCATGATGTGGAAACTCGCATTAACAGTCTGTTTTGCCCTGTTGCCCTGCCTTGCGATGTCGGCACAAGTCGGCCAGAACGACGGTGCCGCGACTGGCTTTTCGGTCAAGGAACTGTCCGGAATGTCCATTGTCGGCAACGATGAAGCACCGAAATCGCTCTACATCGTCCCCTGGAAAAGTTCGGAAATAGGGGTGGAAAACAGCCTGAATATCGTCGTGAACGGAGATGACGTTCCCGTGGATCGGGACGTTTTCAAAAGACAGCTCGACTTCTACGAAGTCAGCATAACAAACAAGTCTGGGAGGATAAACTAATGGGAATTATCTATTCACTGGTTGGTTTTTTTCAAAAGGGTGGACTGTTCATGTATCCCATCCTGCTGGTCTTTGCGTTCGGCATGGCCATCGCGGTGGAACGTTGGGTTCAACTCGGCCGTATCCGGAATGAAAACCGCAGAATGTGGGGAGAAATTCAACCGCTCCTGAGTGAAGGGGATTTTGACAGGGCGCGCGAAGTTGTCAACGAGGACACATCAACCATCGCCCAGATGCTCGGCATGGGGCTGGCGCGCCAGGGTGCGGTAAGGCGACGTGAAGATATCGAAATCGCCATGGAAGAGAGCATGATGGAAATCATTCCACAGCTGGAACGGCGGACTCCGTATGTCGCCCTGCTGTCCAATATTGCTACCTTGCTCGGCCTGCTCGGCACCATCATGGGTCTGATCGAAGCCTTTACCGCGGTTGCCAACGCCAACCCTGCAGAAAAAGCCGACCTGCTTTCGGCCAGCATCTCGGTGGCGATGAACACCACGGCATTCGGGTTGATGGCGGCGATCCCCCTGCTGATCATCCATGCAAAGCTGACCTCGACCACGGGACAGATCGTGGACAGCCTCGAGATGGCGTCGGTCAAGGCTCTGAACAGTATCTCCAACACCGCTAAACGCCAGTTTCCGACGAGCTGATCATGGCCAGGCGACGACATGGCAGACGGCGGTCGAAAGAGGTCCCGGAGCTCGACATTACAACCTTTCTCAACCTGATGGTCGTACTGGTGCCATTTCTCCTGATCAGTGCGGTGTTCTCGCGCGTGACGATTCTGGAATTGAGCGTCCCGACTGCGGCCTCGGCCGCCGCGGTTGAGAACAAGCCGAATTTCAGCATCGAAGTCATCGTACGTGATGAAGGCCTGGAGTTTGCCAACGGAAGGCAAGTGGTCGCCAAGCTCCCCAAAGAAGAAGGGCGCTACAACCTGCAGAAGCTTTCCGACCTGCTTGCTCGGGTCAAAGAAAAATATCCGCAGAAGGAAGATGCAACTGTCCTGATGGAACCGAATATCGAGTATGACTACCTCATCCAGGTCATGGACACGGTCCGTGGGCGGGAAGTTCGGGAGGAGGGGTCTGACGTGGTTCAGCAGGCTCTGCTCTTCCCCCAAATATCGATTGGAGATGCGCCATGAGAGATACCAGACGCATGAGACGAATGGGGCGGAACAGAAAAAAGATTACCGGTCTCAATCTGACGTCCCTGATGGATGTATTCACGATTCTGGTCTTTTTCCTGTTGGCCAATTCGGGATCGAATGAAGTTCTCTCGCCTCCCAAGCAGATCAAACTGCCGGATTCCGTCGTTGAGTCCAAGCCGCGCGAGACCGTGGTCATCACGGTCAACCCGGAAGCGGTCATGATTCAGGGAGAAGCGATCGTCGGGACGGCGGAACTCAGCGAAACCAGGGAGGGTGGGGTGGAGGCGATTTCAAACAAGCTCGCCCTGCTTGAGCAGAACATCATCGGCATCAGCACCAAGACCATCGCTGACAGTAAGGAGGTCACCATCCTTGCAGACAAGACGATTCCGTTCAATGTGCTGAAGAAGATCATGTCAACCTGTACGCTTTCCGGTTACGGAAAGATCTCGCTGGCTGTCATCCAGAAAGCCGCACAGAGCTAGTATGAAATCTGACAATACTTCCATACTGGCAGAGGAATTGAAGCCTCTGAACGCGCAGATCGAGCTGATAGAAGGTCGGATCGAGATCCTCGAGGGTGAACTGCGTATTGCCGAGGCAGAGTTGGAGGCCTTTTCCGCAGAGCGAAAACGTTACGATGCCTTGCAGGATGTCTGCAACGCCCTCGAGGCGTTGGCGGAGGTGAAGGCTGAAAACCTCTTTTGGAATGAACTGAGGCCAGCTGATGGAGCAGCGGCGCACATCAGCCGCCTGCGCGCGCAGGCGGCTGGGTTTGAGGCGGAGGTCAGCGATGGTCTGGATAAGCAGCAGGCCTCCAGGGACCAGCTCAATCTTTGTTATGAGCAGCTGGACATATTGAACTCTGAGGTCATGGACGCCTATGCCAGGGAGGAGCGCCGCAGGGATGAATTCATCATCGAGCGCGAGCCATCAAAGATTCCCTATCGCGTGGTCATTATGCCCTGGTCGAAAGAAGGGGAGTCCGAGCAATACTTTCGTCGTTCGGTGCTCGTGGCGCTTCTGCTCAGTTTCTTCTTCGGGATTGTCATCCCGATGATCAGTGTCCCTCTCCCGGATCGTACGCAGACCGTGGTCAAAATTCCAGAACGGCTGGCCATGCTGGTCAAAAACGAACCGCCGCCCCCGGAACCGGCACCACAGCCGGAACCGGCCCCGGAAGAGAAGATCCCCGATCCTGAAAAGAAAAAACCGGAACAGAAGAAACCTGAAAAGACCAAGAAGAAACCGGTAGAGAAGGAAACGAAAGTCGCGGCGGCGAGCGGGGCGAAGCAAACAGCTCGTAAAAAGGCCGAAAGTACGGGAGTTCTGGCCTTCAAGGATACGTTCAAGGAGCTGATTGAAGAAGCGCCCGTTACAAAGCTCGGTACCGAAGCGCGGGTTAGCAACAAGGCTCCGCTGGCAGCGGGTCACGCGCGTCCTCAGCGCTCACTGGTGGCGATGCAGGCCAACGGCTCAAGTGGTGGGATCAGCAATGCCACCGTCAGCAGGAACCTGGGGCTCGGCGGCAGCGGAGGGAACGGCGACCGCATCGGAGGTGTGGCCTTTGCCCGGGTCGCAAGCTCAGTTGCCGGTTTGACTGAAGAAGGACGTCCGCTCAGCGATGGCCCCGGTCCGGCACGGACCGACGAAGAGATCCAGATCGTCTTCGATCGTTACAAGGCGACTCTCTATCGCATATACAACAAGGAGCTGCGCAAGGATCCGACACTGCGCGGCAAGCTGCTGCTGCGCCTGGCCATCGAACCGGACGGGGAGGTCTCTCTCTGCGTGGTGGAGACAACCGATCTCGCCTCTGCGGAACTGGTTGACAAGATCGTTGCGCGGGTCAAGAAATTCAACTTCGGCCAGAAGGATGAGGTTCCCCAGATCACCATCCTTTATCCGATTGACTTCCTGCCCGCCGGTTAACCGGGCAGCCCAGGTTCGATGATTTTGGATTACGTAACAGGGATCATGGCCCGAAGGGATAGAGGGTATGAGTGAAAAAGTCTGGATCATCAATGATGAGGATATCTGCTCGCAAGGACGCAAGCCTGTTTATAAAGACCTTGCGGTGTACCACCCGCCGGGGAGAGCCAACAGCCGTTTGGGGACCGCCCAACCTGAGAGGGTCGCACCGTCACATAAGAACCCGGCAGTTTCCTTCACCCTGGCAATGCTCATCTGCGGTGGAGGCCACATTTATCTGGGCCTCCACCGGCTGGGGCTCAGCCTTGCCCTGTTCAAGCTGCTGGTTGTGCTGCTGCTGGCTTCAATTTTTCTCGAACTGGACTCCGTCCGGAATCTCCCGGAATACTATTTAGCCGAAATGCCACTGTTCATTGCGGCCGTCATGGTTTTTGTCCTGGCCGGGCTTCTCCTCTGGACGGGCGGTGCCGTCGATGCCTACCGCAGGACGGTTAAGGCGATGGGCGGAGCCGATGACGGGGTTGCTCGGGATTCTATCCCCCTGCTGGCGAGCCTGCTCTTTCCGGGATGGGGGCAGTTCCTCAATGGCCAACCCAAACGAGGGAGCGTTTATCTGTTTATCGGGTCGGCTGGCCTCTTTTCGCTCTTTGTCCTGCTGGCCGCCCGGCCATTCTGGAGCCTCATTGTCAGCAGCCCGGTGAGCAGGGTCTATGAAGTCGCTATCCTGGCCGCCGTCGTGATCGTTCCTGGTGCTCTGCTCGTCTGGATTATCTCCGTCTACGACATCTTCAGGGCCCGGATCGGCAGCGGCTTTTCGACGCCACTGCCGAGGTCGTCCGCCGTTTTGGCCCTGCTGCTGGCCATCTCGCTGGGGATGCAGTTTATCCCCGGCCCTTTCTACCTCCACCAGCTGGAGTCTGCCCGGCTGGAAATGGTGCAACATCACATGACCATCCTGCCTGAGGTCTTCGACGCGTTCCTAAGCCTGCTGCATCAGTATATCCAGGTCACGTGCTAACCGATGTGCCCCATGAGAGAGGAGGAGCCCCATGCCATTAGAAGTGGGCGTTAAAAAACAGCGCCACGAGTTCACCCCTATCCGTGGGCCGAATCAATAAACTGCGGGTTTGGAGATAGTATCGCCGATAAAGGCAAAACCAGAGAGATCTGGTGACGCAAAGCCACGGGTCCTGCCCACAGGATAGCCGGGTTGCCGAAGTGACTGATCGTTTTCTGGTAGGCATCTGGCCGGTCAATGCCCTTATCAAACGCTCATCTTCGGTTATTCTGGTGGGCGTTTTTTTATGTATTCCCCAACAACTGTTTCCCAGGCGGCACCGCGCCATGCCCGTGAACTCAAAACACCCAGAGGAGGCATCTATGATTCCACGTTTTCTGTTCTTGACTTCAGTACTGTTCATCCTGATCCTGCCTGCAGGATGCGCGAAGAAGAGCGTCCCAGATAATGCTGTTGCCGTCGCCGAACCGGTTGAGGTCAATGAGCCGAACAAGGTTGACCCTGTACCACCGCCCGTAGTGGTTGAAGAGAAAGCATCCCTGGAAGATGCAGGTCTCTTCACGCTGGATAGAAGTGATTTGAAAACAATCTATTTCGCTTATGATTCTTATGAATTATCCTCTGGCGCTATCGAATCGATAGAGGAAAATGCCGAATTGTTAAAGTCGGACCCGACCTATTTTCTTCGCCTGGAAGGACACTGCGATGACCGCGGATCGGACGAATACAACTTGTCACTGGGCGAAAAACGGGCAATGAGCGTTATGAACTATCTTGCTTCGCTGGGGATCGACAAGTCCCGCCTGACGATTGTCAGCTATGGAGAAGAGATGCCGGTCGCCAACGGCAGGGATGAGGCCTCATGGGCGAAAAACCGACGGGTGGAATTCAACTAGGATCGCCTTGAGCTTTTCACTGCAAAGGTGGGTATGGATACTTGTCAGTTAAAGAGACTCGCCCGGCTGGCAGGTGTCTCTTAGGTTCAATCTGAGCCGCGTCCTGCAATGGGCGTGGCTCAGATGTTTGTCAGGTCCAGGTCGGACCCTTTTTTCATAATCCTTTTATTCAGCGAATTTCGATTTCAATCCTCTGGATTTTCCGCTTGCGGACATCTTCAGCCAGAGGACCACTCAGTCGTGGTCCGGAAACAGACTGAAAATCTTCATCGTCACGATAAACCGTCCAGCGCACCGGAACCGCGGCCTCGGGGCCAAACGTGCTTTTTCCCTCCGGGTTGTGGTAGGTGACAAGGATCTCCCCCAGAAACATAAAGCTGAACGTACAGGCGGGCAATTGCACCTCCTGCCAGCGATCGCCCCTGTACAGGCGGTGAGTGCTGGGCTCAACGGTAAACAGCCAGTCGGGCAGGGCGGGACGGAATTGCAGCTCAAGCTCACCGGCGGTGCTGAGGCGGAACGGTTGCGGCCCGACGCTCATCAGCAGCATGATGCTCATGAACTCTGCCGTCGCGCCGCTCAGGCGGGCGACAAAGCCGTTGCCGTGCAGAGACCGGTCCGGGTTGGCGCTGCTGACGATGAAGGAGGAATTTTCAAGGGTGCTGCGGCCGTAAACTGACGGATCAAAAAAGGGCACGAAGACATTTTTGAAGTCCCGATAAAACTCCTCATAAAGTCCGTTTCTGAGCAGCTCCAGCATGTACTTGTATTCCATGTGCAGCCAGACGGATTCATTTTCAAACCACCCGGGAGAAAAAACCCGGGCCCGTCCGATCTCCATCGGCTGATCTTCCAGGGAGGCATTGACCTTGTACATCTGCAGCGCCTGATCGTAGAGACCGCTCAGACGGACATTCTGTGCCAGTTCGCGTGCCGTTTCAGCGGCAGGCTGGGTGCGCAGGTAATGGACCGGGCCCTCGAGAAAGAGCGGTAAAGAAATCTGCTTGAACCCTTCGGCGCGGAAGCAGGGCATCCCCTTCAGGTTCGTTTTCGGGCTGCCGTCCTCTTTCGTTGTCAGGCTGTATGCGGTGACCTGGTGGATGAAATAGGTCGAAAGGACACCAAGATCGTTCTGTCTCGACTTTTCAATCGCCAGGTCCAGCTTTGCCAGGGCTGCGTCAAGGAATCCCTGGAGTTTGGCAAATGAAACCGCTTTCTCCCTGCCGCTGATGCCGAGCCGGGTCCGTTCACGGAAGGTTTCCTTGGCGGCAGCCGCCCTGTCCCAGAAATCGAAAGAGGTGGCCTGGTCAAGAAGCAGCTGATACAGACTGTCGAAGAAGGTCTCCAGTTCCTCGAAAATCGCCAACTGCCGTTCTGCAACAGAGGTCGCGTCGAGTGATTTTTTCAGGAACAGGACGTTCCGTTTGATTTCCAGCGTTTCACTGATGCTGGACCCCAGCACGCCCGGCATGCCGTTGAGGGCGTCGTACCAGTTCGGCTTGTCTGCCTCCATCTCCACTCCGACCCCGTGCGGGTCGAGGGACGCTAGCTTGTTGACGATCAGGCAGAGAATTTTACAGGCCAACGTCGTGTAATAGACCTCTCCCTGGCCGTGGGCAGTGCGTACCTGTTGGGGATTTGTCCCGCGGCGGCTGATGAGTTCCGCCTTTTCTTCATCGAGGACAACGGCGTTCAGCTGCATTGGATTGCCGTCCCAGAGAACGTACTTGTCGTCGCGGCACTGTACCCGGTGAGCGTTGTCGTAGAAGGTAAAGGTCTTCTTTTCAAACAGCAGGGGCTGTTCATTCTCTGGGTAAAGCGCCAGGTAGTTTTCCAGCAGGTCGAGGTTGTAGGTCCAGTGGTCGGTCCAGAAACCCTCGCCATGCTCGGTTTCCGTGATCCGCCGGCAGATCCCCAGCAAACTGCCGAGAAGGTCCTCTGAAGGAATTTTCAGCCGTATCCCGTTGTGTTGCAGCCAGGCCATCAGTGATCCGGGCGTAAAGGGTTTGCCCAGGAATTCATTGGCGGGGGCGTGATGCCCTGCGCCGATTGCACGATCCAGCAGCGTTTTGAGCGCCAACCGGTCCACGACCGAAAAGAAGACCTCTCTGATCACCAGCGGATTGAAGCCATCCAGCTGAATCAGGTTGTAAAACTGTTCAACGTTCTCGTCACCGACATCAGGATTGAAAAACAGGTCATTGCGGCGGTTCTGGTTGATGTCACGATAGTTGGCGTTTCCTTGTGAATACTTGCTTGGAGAAAGGCTGAAATGGTTATAGTCCCGTTCCAGGTCTCCATGCTTGCGCGAGTACATGTAAAACGCTGACTGCCCGGTTTCCCCCTTCAGGGTGATGGGAAAGCCGCCGCGCAGGCCGTTATCCAGGTAATTCTGGCGCGTGTACTGATCGAGGGCCGGCTCACGGCTGCAGATAAAATTCCCCTGGGTCAGTTTTTCGATCAGTTCACGATCTTCGCTGCTTTTAGCGGCGACATAATCTCGCGTCGCGATACGGGGGATCATGCCGTTAAGAACTTCAACCGATGGGGCATGGCCGATGATCGAGGTGTAGCTGATGCTATCGCCGGGAAGCAGTTTCGCCGCGAACATCCCCATGGCACAGGGGAAGCGGTTTTCCAGAACCTGACCAGTGAGGATCTCTTCCGCGCTTTCGCTGAGGAACTTTTCCGGGTAGCTGTAATCGCTCAGGCTGCCGAAGATTTTGGCCGGATCGACAACCGGGGTGATCAGTTTCGCATCGCCGCTCTCTGGCATGAAGCCTAGATAAAAATTGCCCTGCTGGATCCGCACCACCTCCGGGCGGTCGACCGGTTCGACCTTGCCGCGGAACAGCGGGGCATTGTTCTCCTGGTTGACGACTTCGACAAAAGCCTCCACCAGCCGACGGGTAAATTTCAGGCTGCCATTGTCAACCCCGTAAGGAACCACCAGCGGCAGACCGTCAAGAGCCTGCAGGGCAATCGGTCGACTGCCGTTGCTGGTTATTTTCAGGGTCCGGATCAGACCGGCGAAATCGTCCTGGGGGATATTGTGATATTCCACGGAGAAAGTCAGGCCGAGCGATTCATTCTCTTCCTCCAGAGTCAGGCGGGACGGGGAGATGATCATCCGCTGGCTTCGCTTCAGGGCAGAGTCCTGATAATGCTTCTGGAAAGGTTCATAAAAGGGGATGGACTGGTTATCGGTTTTGATAAAGGTCCTGAACCCCTGGGTCGAAGCCAGTTGGTAGGCGCGGTTGGCCGGCAGGAACTCCATGATGGCATGTTCCTTGTCCTGGATGCCCATGCTGCAGACACACTGCCCGCGGTTTACATAAAAGGTCCACATCGGGATCCCGTCCGGACCGGCTACCCCGGGAAAGAAACTGGAGAACGGTTTGGCCGAATTATACTCGGTGATGATGAATTCATCCCTGGCACCGAGAGCGTACGCTGGATATTTTCCGGGCTGCATATCAGCAGTCTTCACTTTCTGCATGGTTGCTAATGCCGTGTGTGCGGGTTATTTCAGTAAAGCGTTCCGGTCTGGGAAAGCGACTGGTCCGGATCGAAATCGGGATCATACGAATAACCCCATTGGGTGATTTCGTACAGCCCGAGAAAGGGGTCGTCAAACAGGGGCAACAGGCCGTCTGGTGTCGGATCATATAGGCGCATGCCGGTCAGATCCTTGAGCGGAATGGCATAGACGGGGGTCGGGTCGCCCGGCAACCACCAGGCCTCCCAGTAGGTGTTGGAATCGTAGAAGTTGTCCAGTACCGAGCGGTACGCTTTCTTGGCCTGAGCCTTGGCGTTGATGCTGGTCCCAACTGAATACAGCTCATGAAGCGCAGTCGCGACGTAATACTGATTTTCGCCGGTCGAAATATGGGCCAGCGCGGTCGCCCACAGATAGAAGCGCGATTTCGCGGAGGGCGCATCATCGCTGAGGGTCCACTTTGTTTGATCGTTGACCGCAACCATCCGATAGGGATTGTTCGGGTCTTCCAGGACGCAGTTATTGGGGTATATGCCGACATCCTCGCAGTAAAGAGTCAGCAGGGAATCGGTCGGCAGATCGATTGAGTTGGTCACTTGACCGTCATCAGAACCGCACCCGGAAGCGGTCAGCAGGGCGAGACCGACAAATGTTATCAAGCAGTGTTTCAGGAACATGGATTTCCTCCATTATTGATTTGCGGGCGATATCAAAACTCTAAAGAGAGATAGGTGCCGGCTTCGAAGATGTAATCATTCTCTCCATCTCCATACTGAGTCACTGGCGAATTCTCATCCAGCGTCTTGTAAATCCCCACAATACCGATCCCGGCCGACCTTCCCAGCCGGTCTTTGGTGTATTTCTGCAGCAGTCGCTTGAGCTTGTACATGTAGCCGAGCTTGAACTGCCAGGGGTAGGTGATGTTGAACTGGCGGAGGAAATCATACGGCCCCCACTGATTCTTCTTGATATAGCCAGAAACATTGTGCCGGTCCCTGACGTCGACATCGAACTCCATCGAATAGTATTCCCGGGTCGGACCAGGCAGGCCGGTCGACTGCTGGAAACCTGCTTCCAGTCGGTTGACGATCCTGGTTCCTGCTTCGGTATTGATGACCATGCGGCTTACGACTTTCCAGACGTCCTCTTTCTCCTGCCCCCAGCCGAACGCGGCGTTGGTGTCGCCTTCCAGATAATAGAACTGCTCCGAGTCCGTTGCGGTGCTGAATTCGGTGTAGTTGAAGCCGATGTTGTACGCCAGGGGGGCGTCTTCAAGGTTGTCGTTGTCCCAGTGGTAGAAATTGGTCGCCGGGGTCGGGTCGTAGGTGAAGAAGACTTCTCCGGAGAGAGCTTCCCGGTTATCCAGAACGGCAAAGGGGTCTTCGCCCAGGTTGCGCGGGTTGAGCCCGGGGAACAGCTCGGTTCCGGTGGTAACCGGATCGATAATCGGGTTGGCCTCCTCCAGGTTTTCACGCCAGAACACCCTGGGGAAGATGGTGTAGTCCCCCTTGAAGATGCCGACACCGGCTTCCGCGGTTACCTTGTTGCCATACCTGGAGTGGGGGAGCTCCGTGTCAAAATCACCGATTGAATGGTGCTCTCCACCTTCGGCAACCAGGCCGGCATAACTGCCTTCGACATAGATCAGGCCGAAATCGACACCTTCGACCGTGACCCTTGCCCTGGCACCGAGAGTGTCTTCAAATTCAATGTCCTCATAAACAATATCGTCGCCGTCCAGCCGATCAAACTCGTCCCCGATTTTTTCCGAGCCAGATGAAATGACCCCCAGTTCGATCTTTGTGCCGGAAATTTTCGTGATTTCCGCCGAAAAGGTTGTCGCCCGGGTCGCCTTGTCGGTCGCTTCCGCGCCTCCGGAGGTTTCGGACGCCTCATCGAGGTCTTCCGAATGCATCAGGGTAAACTTGAAGAGGTCGCTGCCAAAGTTGTATTTGGCCAGGATTTTCGGATTGGCGCCCCAGTAGATTTCCGGGCCGAAAACCACCTTGAGACCGTCGAGAGCTTTCTTGCCCTCAAAATCAATACCAAAGGGCGCTTTCTGCCCCCAGATGTCGATCCCATCCATGTCGGTTGCTTCCCACAGCAGGCCGTAGAAGTCGCCCTCGTACCCCCAGTGGTAACGCGGGACATGGTAAAAGGCTGTCAGGTTGAACCCTTTCTGCTTCAGCACGGCATTGAAGTCATAGATTTCGAGGCTGTTCTGGTCCCTGTCGTGACCATAGACGATTTCCAGCTCGCTCTGCGGGACATTGCCGATCAGATTGAGAGAGAACTCTCCGGTCAGCCTGCTGGAGGGACGGAAACCGAAATCGAGGAACAGCATCTCGCTGTTGGAGAAACTGAGGGCATCCTTGCCGTCTTCTTCAATTTCACTGTCCAGACCCCTGACCAGGAATTCGGTGCGCAGGCTGCCGCCGTCGAGGTAGAACGCCTTGCGCCTCGTCCTGTCCTGCTTCAGGGAGCGGATATCAGCTTCCAGCTCCAGGGCCTGCATATCGACTGCAGCTATGTCTGCTCGGTCGTGCGCATAGGGATCAATCTTCCAGACATCCTGCAGCACATAGTAAGCCATACGCGGATAGGCCTCTGAGACCCCGTCCTTGTTCGGATAGCCCAGCTGCATGATGCCGAACCATTCCTCGTTCACATTGTCTTCCCCCTCGACATAATCGAAGGGGAAGGCGCCGTTGGACCAGGTTCCTTCCCGGTTGTGTTCTTCCAGTTGTTCGACATCGCCGCTTTTGTACTTCCACCACTCGTCACGCCACTCGAAGACGCAGCCGCCGACGGCGTTGCCTTCCTCGCCGTTGCCATAGCTCTTGGCATAGATCTCCTGCCACTGGGACAACAGCATGTTGGCCTGAGCTGCCTGGTCCTCCTGGTCGGTCAGCATGTTGTATGCCTCGCTGCCGAATTCCATGAACATGACCGGCAGGTCGAGCTTCTCCTTGACGTCGGCCCACAGGTTGGACTGGTCGTTGATGAAACTGCTGCCGCGGTAGGCATTGATCCCGAGGACGTCGAGATCTGTGCAGTATTCGGCGATCAGGTCGATGTACTGAATGTCGCCGTTGACGATGGAGTAGGGGCGGTCGGGGTCGATTTCCTTTGCCGCGACGATGATTTCGTTGAACAGGCTGTAGAGGTACTTGGCTTTTTCCTGGTATTGCTCGTTATCAGGCAGGTCTTCAATCTCACCGCTGCGCCAGTGCAGCCCGTAATTGCTTTCATTGCCGAGAGCAAACATGAGTACGCCTGGCGTGTTTTTGAACTTTCTGACGGTTTCAAGAAAGTTGTTTTTCAGGGTCCTGCGGATGCGCGGGCTTGAATAATCCATCTCGGTTTCCGGATACCAGACCCCGTCAGCCATGACACCATAGCGCCCCATCAGGTCGTTGACGATGGTCATGATGCCGTATTCCCTGTAGATATATTCAACCCATTTTGGTGGCGTGTTGAAGAAGGAGCGGATAGTGTTGACCCCGGCGGCCTTCATCAGCTTGCAGTCGTAGTCAAGGACCTTCTTGATATATTCGTCCGGTTTTCCCCAGAGATTGTAGGCATAATTCTCGCCAATCGGCGTATAGCCCCAGACCACACCCTTGATGAAATGGCTTTCGCCGTTGACCAGAAGCTTCCAGCCATTGCTGTCCTTGTAGGTCATCACCCTGTCGGCATGAGGACTCTGAGCCAACGCCGCGGTCGCGAGACAGAAAGACAGCAGGAACCCGATCAGGCAGACGGATCTTCTGAGTTTATTTGTGCGTGGCATGTCGTCCTCTCTTAATGAACTTGGGGAATTAAAGGCATTTCAAACCATCACTTTTTCAGTGATGCCGGCACAGGAGCCGCGAATAATCAGCTGGGCGGGGAGTGCCATATGTTTATCATCTGGTTCAACCCCGTCGATCAGGGAAATCAGCTTTTTGATGGAGTTAGCGGCTATCTCCCTGATCGGGGCTGCAACCGTAGTCAGGGGAGGGTAGACCTGTGAGGCGACCGCAATATCATCGAAGCCGATGATGCTCATGTCCTCCGGGATATGACGATTCTGCTCACGGATTACCTTGGTTGCGCCGATGGCCATCGAGTCGTTGGAACAGAGGATAGCCGTTGGTGGAATCCTCAACGACAGGAAGTGGGCAGCACCCCTGGCACCGGAATCATAGGAATAGTCCCCCTCGAAGATAAGCTCATCGTCTTCTTCAATGCCGAACTTGTTCAGCGCGCTCTGATAGCCTCTGAGACGGTTTTTGCCGACATCGGAATCGAGCAGGCCGGTTATGAAACCGATCCGCGAGTGCCCCAGTGACCAGAGATAATCCATCGCATCGACAATGCCGCTGAAGTTGTCGATGATGACCGACGGGATCGACTTGTCCGCTGCGCTATTACCGATCAGCACGACCGGCAAACGCTTTTTCAGTTCCTGGATCCTGTCTTCCAGGCGGGGAAAGCAGCTGATAATAATGCCGTCAATTTTGCCGACACTTTTCAACGGATCCAGATCGCTGAAATCAGAGAAATAAATCAGGTGGTAATTGTTTTTCAGCGCTTCCCGCTCAAGGGCCTTGAAAATGAGGGAATAATAGGGGCTGGAGATGGCGCCCTCAACCCTGTCGTCTAGGAAAAAACCGATATTCCGGGTCGCTTTCTGCACAACTCCGCTCGTGTTCACAAAGGTCCCCTTGGTCGGAACCTTGTAGAGCACCCCGTCCTGGACAAGGTTGTCGATCGCCTTGCGAACGGTCATATAGGAGATGTCAAGTTCCTTTGCGATCGCTCGCTCCCCGGGTAGTTTCTCGGAGATCCGCCCCGATTCAATCGCCTCTTTAATCTTATTCTGAACCAGAATGTATTTAGGAAGTGTCTTGTCCATGACCTGCCCGAGATGTGTTCGCTGAAGGGTTGTCGTCTTCAGCAGTGGCTTGTGAAAGTATAGCAGTTTATAGTGCTATATAGCTTTTAAACACAATGCACTTTTACAGTCAAGAATATTTATAAATTATTTGGTCTTTCTGGTAATTTTTGAAAATTAAGATATTATATTTCAAGGTTTTTTAAGCCTTGACTTTGAAATACGCTGTTGCTATATAGCACTAACGCCTTTGTCTATGGTTCTGTGTAAGCAGTTAATTCGGCCATGTCCGGGAGACGACTCCTCTCGAAACATGGTGTCACCTTTGTTTAGGTCGAACTACAAACGGGAGGTTCAGACTATGAGTAAAACTCTTCTTAATGCCTTACTGCTGTTGCTGGCGCTTGTGTTTGCAGGCGTATCACTGGTTGGATGTGGAAGCAGTGGTTCTTCTTCAAGTAAGGACCCAGGTGATTTCCTATATGCGACCGATGCCGATGAAACGATCGATATCGTTTTTGATACCGACTATCTGGCAGTTGACAACTGGGGTTCCGGAGCCGTTCTCGATAATGCTTTCGCCGGTGACGCGGACTATAATCCCAGCTTCGCTGTTGATAACACGACAGCTCCTGCCTGGGGAGGACTAGGCGCGTTGGCCTTTACTGGGTTTAACGCTGGCTATTTCAACGCATATACTGCCTTGCATCTTAAATTTAAGGCAGATACTGACACGGCAGTAAATATCAAGTTCCCCGGCGCCACCATCCAGGAAGAAATCGTCTACAACGTTGCGAGCGCGACAGACCTTGGCAACGGTTGGTATGACTTTACGATCCGCCTGGCCAACCATGGTGACCTTGCCGCAACGACTGAATTCGCTATCCTCGCGTCAGGTGATTTCTATGTGACTGATATCTATTTTAACAATGACGTTCTTGCCGCTCCTGCAGCTGGCGACATCGATGGTGACAACCGTTTTTATCTAAAGAGCGGAGATGGGAACCGACAGACTGATCTGATCTTTGGTGTCGATTATGCTCTGGTTACTGGCAATGGAATCATTAATTGGGATTCTGGAAGTACAAACCTTGATGCCGTTGATTCTGACTTTGGAGCTGTAATTGAAATGACACCAGGTTGGGGAACTTGGGGCGCGATTTCGGCCGCATTGGCTTTTGTGGAATTCAATCCAGGATTCGCTTCAGCATACAATAATTTACATTTTAAATTTAAAGGACCGACATATGCTGAAATCGCTGTTAAATTTCCTGGAACTACAACTGAAGAAATTGCCTACCCAATTTCAGGAGCAACAGCTCTTGGAAATGATTGGTATGAATTTGTAATTCCATTATCAGGTCATGGCGATGATTTCAGTACTGTCACTGAGTTCGGCATTCTGAAATGGGGCGTAACAGAAGCTGATGTTTATTCTGTAACTGATGTTTACTTTGATTGAAAATTGAACTTCATCATCACAACAGGAGGAACCTGAAAAAGGTTCCTCCTGTTGTCTTCTGTGTTTCTGGAAAGCCATCAAAATGAACTTAAGTCTGTATAAGCTAGCATTCTTTTTAGTTATTATCTTCTCCCTTTCTTCCTGTGGCACAGGCAGTGGTCCAGCCAGCATCCCGGATAGTGCTGAAATTCCTGGCACCACACCACCCGATAACCTGCTCTGGTCCGATGAGTTCAACGGTACCAGCCTCAATACGGCCAAATGGAACATCGAAACCGGTTATGGTAGCGATGGTTGGGGAAATGATGAATGGCAGTTATACACGGATTCTTCCCAGAACATAAAAGTTGAAAACGGCAACCTGGTGATTACTGCGAGATGTGATTCAGGTGAATGCGGCAAACGTGACGGATCTATTACCTCAGCCCGGATTAACACCAAAGGCAAGTTTACGGCCAAGTATGGCTCCGTTCAGGCGCGGATCAAGACGCCACCCGGGCAGGGGATGTGGTCTGCCTTCTGGATGCTTGGCTCAAGTTTTGATGCGGTCGGCTGGCCCTATAGCGGGGAAATCGACATTATGGAAATGCATGACCGCTATTCGAACAATTACACCGTCCAGGCCGCTGCTCACTGGTCTGACCCGGCATCCTCGGCGAATGATGGCTGGACATACACCTATGATGCCATCTCTTTTGATACCCCGCTGACGGATGACTTCCATGTCTACGAACTCACCTGGGACGAAGATCGGATTGTCGTGAAGGTTGATGGGCAGCAGTATTATGTTCAGACCATCAACCCGTCGACGATGGACGAATTTCTCAACGACTTTTTCCTGTTGCTGAACGTTGCCGTGGGGGGGACCCTGGGCGCTGACCCGGTCACCAACCAGAGCTGGCAATATGACATGCTGGTTGATTGGGTCCGGGTTTATGGTGAAGCCGTTGAGCCGCCACCAGCCGGCAGTGAGGATGCTGCGGGCATCTATTCTGAGTCGCATACGGCGACCGTCCTTCCCTACAGCCAGATCATCAACAGCGCAGACTGGTCTGGAAACATTACCGTCCCGATTGAAAACAGTACCGGCGTCACCCCAGTTGATGGGAGTTATGTTCTGGAAGTTGATTACCAGACAGGAATTACCGATTGGGGCGGAATCGCTCTCGATATGAACGCCGCTGATTTTTCGCCTTATTCTGTCCTGGCTTTCAATATCGACACGTCAGCGGTCCCGACGTTCGCAGATATGAAGATTGAAATAGAGGATGTCACGCAGAGCAAGACCTCTGTTCAGCTTGCCGATTATCGATCGGTCGTGAATGCCAACTGGCGACACTATGAAATCCCTCTGACCGATTTCTCCGGGGCAGACCTGACTCGGGTCGAATATCTGGGGTTCTACTCCCCCGTTGACGGAAGCAATGCCCTGATCGATGGCTCCCTCTATTTTGATGATATCTACCTGGATGTAGGGTGCGTCAGCTCTGGTTCGGTCCTCTTTTATTCGCAGGAGTATCCCGAAGACACCCCTAAAACGACACTGACCGTCGCTGATCTCTGTTCGGCAGATAGCACCGTGGCTGTGGCTGTCGACAACGGTGTTGAATCGATAGCTGTCGATGTCACTCTGGACGCCGAGGGGAATGGGACCTCGCAGATCAACATGACCGTGTCGGGTGCGACCGATGACAGTTCAGACCTGCTGCAGATCATGGATGGCGATCTGGTCACTGCAAGCTATACAGATGCGAACAACAACGTATCAACTGACACTGTCGATATCGTTGCTGCCGGACCTCGTACAGTGGTCGCTGATGCGGATGGTGACGGGGCCGTTTATCTCTTCGCAGCAGATGCGACGACGACCATAGATCTGAATGGTGACGGCTCGGATTATTCGATTGACAGCTGGTCTTCGGGATCGGTTCACGATAATGCGTATGCCGTTGATCCCGTATACCAGCCAGTCTTTTCCGTTGTTCCGGGAACGAACTGGGGGCTCGCGGCAGGCGCGGTGGCATTTGTTGGGTTCGATGGAGGATTCGCCTCGACCTATGACACCCTGCATTTTAAATTCAAGGGTGATTACCCTTCAGCCAGGGTGAAATTCTCCAACACCACGATCGGTCCGGAACTGGAAAAGGAATACAGCCTGTCATCAGCAAATGCCATGGACCTGGGCAATGGTTGGTACGAGCTGTCGATCAGGCTGTCTGACTTTCCTGTGCTGACGACAGCAACGGAGTTTGCTATCCTCAATTTCGGTACGGCCCCATTCTACCTGACCGATATCTATTTTGAGTAAGTGTTGAACAGAACATGATCTTTACTTTTCAAAGGGGCCTCTCGTGGGCCCCTTTCCGTTTGCAGGAGCTTCGATGACGCAATTTCACTTCAACAAACCCTGCAAGTCTCTTGAAGTCCTGTTGACGTCCGAGGCTGGAGCCAGGTTTGAGAGCCAGGAAAATATATCTTTTGGTCAAGAGCAGGCGGATGGTCCGGTCATTGTTGTCCGTCCGGAGGTTGTCAATCAAACGATTGACGGCATCGGTACTTCCTTTACCGAGGCGTCTGCTTTTGTTTTGGCGCATCTTGACCCGGCACAACGCCATGAGATCATGGGCCAGATTTATGGAGCAGACGGAGCGAACTTTACTCTCTTCCGCACCCATATCGGCTCATGTGACTTCTGTGTGGAAGGACGCTACTCCTACGCTCCTGTCGCCGACGATCTAGACCTGGAGCACTTTACCATCGCAGCGGACAGTGACGGATTCGATCCGTCATCTTATCCGGGAATCAAGGACCCGCACTTTGACCTTCTCGGCATGATAAAAGAAGCAATGGCAATCAAGGGAGGGCAGGGGGACAGTGCTTTAAGGATTGTCGCTTCGGCCTGGACTGCGCCGCCCTGGATGAAGGATATCGGCGACTGGTACATCCCGGGTTGCGCGGAAAATGACTGGCAGGGGACAGGAGGGTCCCTGAAACCCGAGCACTTTTCCACTTATGCCGCTTATCTGGTGAAGTACCTGCAGGCTTATCAGGCTGAAGGGATTGACATCTGGGGGCTGACCCCGGTCAACGAACCCTGCGGCAACAATGGCCAGTGGGAAAGCATGCACTTCACCCCGGAAACGCAGCGTGATTTTATCAATCGGCAACTGGGACCGATGCTTCATTCTGCCGGGTTCACCACGCTTAAGCTGCTGGCCTACGATCAGAACCGTGATCAGATGGAAGAGTGGGCGGACGCCCTCTTTAGCGATACCGCATGTGCCCGGTTCACTTATGGACTGGCGGTCCACTGGTATTCAAGCACATTCAAGGTTTATGAAGACATACTATTGAAAATAAAGAGGAAATATCCGAACCAACGTATCATCCACACCGAAGGTTGTATCGACGACCTGGGCAGGGAGGCACCAGCCGGAGTGGGAGACCCGATACGCTTCAAGGAGTCCGGCTGGTTTGATAACGACGCCTTCTGGTGGAATAAGAATGCCACTGACTGGGCCTATACTGCCTCGTGGCCGGGAGTTGACCCGGATGATCATCCGCTCTATACGCCGGTGCATCGCTATGCCCGCGATATTATCGTCGGACTGAATAACGGGCTGAGCGGCTGGATCGACTGGAATATTGTGCTGGACAGCAAAGGCGGCCCCAACCATGTCGGTAATTTTTGCGGTGCACCGATCATGATCGACACGGAAACAGGGAAAGCTCATTTCACCCCTGTATTTCACATCCTGAAACAGTTCAGCAGGACGATCAGGCCCGGGGACAGGATGGTCCAGGCGGATATCCACCACAATACTGCGGGGATTGAACCTCTTTATGCCTGCGCGACGCTGAACGACGAGAAGGTTGTAAGTCTCCAAGTTCTCAACACCTGCAAGGACGATGTCGACTACTCCCTGCAGATCGGGAACCGACTGGCCGCTGTAAAAATTCCCGCGAATTCACTTCAGACTGTTCGCATTCAGCTGTAGAAGAACCTTTATCCCCGGTAATCCTGCGCGGCGAAGATTTTTCCACTGGGCCCAAAATCGTCCAGCAGGGCCGGGACCAGCGCGCCGGGCAGGACCGTTTCCACTTCGTAATCGGCGTTCGGACCGCCCAGGTCGGTCTTCAGCCAGGCCGGGTCGAGCCCGTTCGCCAGGACGTTGGTCCCTTTCAGCTGGGCAGCCAGATCAAGGGTATATTTGTCGACGGCCCCCTTGGACACACTGTAGGGGGCCAGCTGCGGGATATCCCTGATCCCTGAAGAGAGGTTGATGACCCGGCCATAGCCTCGTTCGACCATCCCCGGCACCAGCGCCCTGCAGAGCTCAATCATGCCGTAAAGGTTGACCGCGAAGGTCAGCTGCCAGTCCTCTTCGGTGATTTCCCACAACTCTTTCCAGGGACTCATGATCGCCGCGTTGTTGTAGAGGATATCGACCTTGCCCGGACCGGCGGTGATCCCCTTTATCATCGAGGAGCGTCCTTCTGCAGTGCCGACATCGCCAGCCACACAGCAGATTTCGATATTGCTTCCCTGCAAAAGCTTCAGCGTCTCATCCAGGTGCTCAAGGGTCCGGGCATGCAGGATCAGGTGACACTTGTGCTCCGCCAGTCCGAGAGCGATCTGTTGTCCGATCCCCCGGCTTGAACCGGTAATCAATGCCCAGCGGTTTTCCAGCAGCTTCATTCCCCGGTCTCCTCATCCGCACGGCTGACGCCATAGAGGTAACACCGTACCCTTCGCTTTTTTTCCAGCCACGTCCAGCCCGGAGTCTGTTGCCGACAGAGATCCATCGCCTGGTTGCAGCGTTCGGCAAAAGCGCAGCCCGGCGGTGGATCGACATTCTGTGGCGCGCCCGGTTTGGCGGGGAGGGGCGTGTCAAGCGACCCACCCTGTTGAGGCGCTGCCGCCAACAGGAGTTGTGTATAGGGGTGCTTGGGATCGGCGATCAGTTCATCGGAAGTCGCCTCCTCGACCAGCTGGCCGGCGTAAAGGACCAGTATGCGGTCTGCCAGTTGGCGGGCAGCCGCCAGGTCGTGGGTAACGAAGATAAAAGCGGTCTGCTGCTGGTCGCGCAGGTCGGTCAACAGTTGCAGGATATCCATGCGGATCGAGACATCGAGCATACTGGTCGGTTCATCGGCACAGATCAGATCAGGCTCAGTGGCCAGGGCGCGGGCAATAGCAACCCTCTGCCTTTGTCCTCCGGACAGCGAGTGAGGAAATTTGTCGATAAAATCTTCAGCAGGCTTCAGGCCCACAGTCTCGAGCAACGTCAGAATACGCTGTCGCAGTTCGTTGCGGCTGATGACCTGATGCAGCTGCAGAGGTCTGGCGAGATGATAGGCGACCGTATGAACCGGGTTCAATGAACCGAAAGGGTCCTGAAATATCATCTGCACACGTCTGCGATATTCCTTGCTCGCGGCATGTGGTTCCGTTTCGAGGACATCCTTGCCATCGAGAAGAATTTTTCCGCCGGTCGGTTTTTCCAGCCGGCAGATCAGCCGGGCGATAGTGCTTTTGCCACTCCCCGACTCTCCGACCAGGGCGACGATATCACCGCGATCGACGCTGAAATTGACATCATGTACCGCCCGTAACGCTGACTTGTCGAACAGTCCGCCGATTGCAAAGTGAACCCCGAGATGTTGAATGTCGAGCAGTTTATCAGTCATAATCGATCTCATGTCCGCACGTGACAGGCCACTTGATGGCCTGACTGTGTCTTTTTGAGTTCAGGTTGCTCTTTTCGACAGCGTTCTTCCGCCAGGGGGCAGCGGGGATGAAAGCGACACCCGCTCGGTGGGTTCTTCAAACTCGGCGGGCTTCCTGCAATCGACTTGAACGCTTCACGTTTTCCTCGGAGTTGCGGGACCGCCTGCAGCAGGCCCTGGGTATAGGGGTGCACTCCCCCCTGGCGGAAAATCTCCACCGCCCCGATTGCGACAAGCCGGCCTGCGTACAGCACGCCGAGCCGGGTCGCGAATTCAAGCAGCAGGGAGAGGTCGTGGGTGATGAACAGGATGGCGAACCCCAGCTCTTTTTGCAGCTGCAGAACGCGCTTGAGGATCTCCCGTTCTACCACGACATCGAGGGCGGTGGTCGGTTCATCCATGATCAGGAGCGGAGGATTCAGGGTCAGCGCCAAGGCAATCACCACCCGCTGGCGCATTCCGCCGGAGAGTTCGTGCGGATAGCTGTTGAGGTGGCGCGGATCGATATCAACCATCTTCAGCAGTTCGGCAGCACGCTTGAGCATCTCGGCTTTCGACATTTCCGGGCGATGGGCCGCGATCGTGTCAAGAAAATGTTCCTGCATGGTCAAGACCGGGTTGAGTGCGTTCAGGGCACTCTGCATGACGATCGCAATCTCCCGCCAGTGCCAGCGCCGCAGCTGCTCGGCTGACATCGTCAGGACATCGCGCCCATCAAAGAGGACGCTTCCGCCGGCAATCAGCGCGGGTGGACCGAGAATCCGCATTGCCGCCATTGCTGCAGTGCTTTTGCCGCTGCCCGACTCGCCCACCAGGCCGAGTATCTCTCCTCGCTTGAGCTCAAAACTGACGCCATCGACAGCGCGCAGGGCGCCCTCGGGGGTCAGGTAGTCGACCATCAGGTTCTCGACCCGCAGCAGGCTCATTTCACCCCTCCCTCGACAACCGGAGTCGAACCGTCGGCTGTTGCCCGGGATTTCAGCTTGCGCACCCAGCGGGACTCGGTTGCGAGCTGCGGGTTGGCAATTTCATCGACCCCGAAGTTGATCAGGGTCAGACCGAAACCGAGCAGGGCGATACAGACTCCGGTGGGGACAAACGTCCACCAGGAACCGAGCAGCAGGGCGGAATCGTTGGACGCCCAGTAGAGGTTTGTCCCCCAGGTCACCTTGCTGATATCGCCGAGGCCGAGGAACTCCAGGCCGACCTGCGCGCCGATCGCGTAGATTGTCGCGCCGATAAATGATGAGGTCATCAGCGAAAGCATGTTCGGCAGAATTTCCGCCGTGACGATGCGCAATGTTGATTCCCCCGAGACCTTGGCGGCCAGGACAAAATCACGCTGGGCCAGTGAAAGAGTCTGGGCGCGCAACACACGGGCGTTCCAGGCCCATCCGGTCAGGACCAGCACCGACAGGATCGTCATCGGTCCCGGCGGCAGCCATGCGGCCAGGACCACCATCAGGGGGAGCCCGGGCATGACCAGGAAGACATTGATCAGCAGCGAGAGCAGGTTGTCGGTGCGACCTCCGAGGTAGCCGGCGATCCCGCCGACAACAGCGCCGAGCAGCACAACCAGGAAGCCGGTGGCGCAACCCACCGCCAGCGTCACCCGGGTGCCGACGATCGTCTGGGCGAAGACATCCTGTCCCTGACCGGTGGTCCCGAACCAGTTGTCCCAGGATGGCGGCTGGTGGGGGACCGCGGTAAATGCCGTCGGGTCCTGCACCAGCCAGGGGCCGACCAGCGAAACCACGGCAAACAGGCCGAAGATGATCATCCCGGCGCGCGCCTTGCGGTTGGCGATCATCTGTCTGAAAAGCAGCGCGGGGTTCATCGGCGGGTCCTCGGATCAAGCATCAGGGTGACGATGTCAACCAGCCAGTTGGCACCCAATACGGCCAGGGTAATGGTCAGAAACAGTCCCTGCATCAGCGGATAATCCTGCGCGCGCACCGCCTGGATCAGCAGATACCCCTGACCCGGGTAGGAGAAGATAATTTCCGTCAGCAGCGCGCCGCCGAGCACAAAACCGAGGGCCATGCCGAACCCGGTAATGTTCGGCAGCAGCGCGTTGCGGGCTGCATAGCGGATCAGAACCCGGCGGGGAGCAAGGCCGCGGGCACGGGCGTAGGTGATGTAATCGCTGCCAAGGATGCCGACCATGGTATTCCGCATCGCCAGCATCCAGCCGCCGAGCGAAGCGATAACCATCGTGGCGGCGGGCAGGGCGGCATGATAGAGGGCGCCGAGGAGAAACGGAAGGTTGAGACCTGGCGACGTCCCCTCGGGATAGGCATGCCAGAGCGGGAACCAGCCGAGGCCGAAGCCGAAGATAAAGAGTGCCAGCATCGCCATCCAGAAGTATGGGAAGGCCCCCAGCAGGGCGAGCAGGGGCGGGGTAATAGAATCGAGCAGGCCGCCTCGCCGCCATGCTGCGAGCGCGCCGAGCGAAGTGCCGACCAGGAAGGAGATGATCAGCGCCGAGCCGGCCAGAAAGATCGACCAGGAGAGGCCGGTGGCGATGACACTGACCACCGGCTCAGGAAAATTCGAGACCGAAACCCCCAGATCGCCGCTGAGGAGATGCCGCAGATAGGTGAAATACTGTTGCCAGATCGGGGCGTCGGTGATGCCGAATGTTTCACGCAGGGCCGCGATAGCAGCGGGGGACATCTCCCCCTTGAAGCGGGCAAACATGATCTGGGCGGGATCGCCCGGCATCATGCGCGGGATCAGGAAGTTGAGGGTGATTGCAACCCAGGCGGCGAGCGCATAGAAACCGAGGCGACGCAGCAGGTATTCAACTGAGCGGTTCACTGCATGTCCCCCTTCTGCGCAGTTGCGCTGACAGGTGCCGGTTGCAGCCTGGTCATGACGATCAACGGCTCCGGCGGGTGATTGGTCGACAGCCGCACATAGGGATTTTCGGCAGTCGGCCAGCCGACGAAGCGCCTGGTGTTGTACTCCCCCCATGACGGGTTGAGAAAGATCGGAATCGCCGGAGCTTCCTCGATATAAATTTCCTGCAGCCGCCAGGCGATTTTCTGCTGCTCAGCAAAGTCGACGGTGCGTTCGAAGTGGGTCAACAGGTCATCGGCCTCCTGGTTGCCGAAGCGGTGCCAGTTCACATAGGTATTCTCGCCAAACGGCTTGACCGTTTCAGTTGCCATAATCCCGCGGAAAACCCGGTAGGGCGTCGGTCCATCGTCAGCCCAGCCGATCGAGAGTTCGAACTCTCCACGCTGGACCTTTTCAAACCAGCCGGTGAAGTCATAGGCCTTGACCTTCGCATCGATACCAACAGCCTGCAGGTTGCGCGCCATCACCTGACAGGCCCGAACCCAGTCGGACCAGCCAGCGATCACAGAGATTTCATAAGACATCGGGTTGCCGTCCGGACCAACTCTTATGCCGGCTTCGCCACTCCGCCGATACCCGGCCTCGTCAAGCAGTCTGCTTGCCGCAGCGGGGTCAAAATGAACCCACCCATCCCCCGGCCTGATGTCAGGATGGCGCCATTTGGCATAACCGTCGGAAAGCCCGGCGGGCTCCGGCAGCCGGGTGTAGTTATACATCGCCACCCGGTTGATCATCTCTCTGTCGAGCGCAAGGCTGAGCGCCTTGCGGACCCGGCCGTCGTGAAAATCGTCCACCCATTGGCTGGGATACAGATAGACGCTTCCGGCGACCGCCGGGAACCAGTAACCATGATGCTCCGGGTCCTTGGCGACGTAGATTCGATCGATCGCCGGGACAAAGCTCCCCGCCCAGTCCAGTTCGCCGTTGATCAGCGCCAACGTCACCTGCTCATTGGTCGGGAAGGCGGGGAAGCGCAGCGCCTCGACCTTCGGGTAGCCCTCTTTCCAGTAGCGGGGATTGCGCCCCAATTCATAGACCTGGCTTTCAAAGGAGAGGACTTCGGTAAACGGCCCCGTCGCGACCGGATTTGGATTGGTGAAGGTTATCGGATCTTCGAGTTTGCTCCAGACATGCTGAGGGACAATCGGCAACTGGGCTAGAGACATCAGGCCGGGACTGTAGGGACGGCTGAACACCATGACCACGCGGCCTTCTTCATCAGCTTCAACCGAACTCAGATAGGCCCAGAGCCCGCCGGTGTCAAGGGCGGGATTCTCCTTCAGGAGGTTGAAGGTATAGACAACATCCGCAGCGGTAAAAGGCTCGCCATCCGACCAGAGAACGCCATCGCGGATGGTGAAAACCAGCGCCTCCGCATTGCCTCGCCAGGCATAGGAGGTGGCCAGCCAGGGGACATATTCACCGGTCATCCGGTTGAAGATCATCAGCGGTTCGTAGATGCCGGCGCTGGTTCCCCAGCGGGCGACACCCATCGGCAGGAAAGGGTGGAAGTTCCTGACCCATGAGCTCTGCTGCTCCTGGGCGACGGTCAGCACTCCGGGTCTGACGTTCGATTCATTCTGTTTGCAGCCGGCAAGCGACAGCATCAGCAGGCCGACGGCCAGACAGCCGCAGAGAACCGAAAACGCTCGGCCTGGACTGCCGTTTTTTATTAATCGAGGAGAAGAGACCATAGACCTTGAGATCATCAGTATTTGAGTTTAGACTTAACTGCTATAGAGCAGTTAAGTTATCAATGCTCGGCGGCTGTGTCAAAAGAATTGTAGCTGAATTTTGCTGAAAAACTGGGACGTTGGGATAATCCCCCGGAGGTATCAGGTGAGAACAAGGACGCTTGGACAGACGAGGCTGCAGGTTTCGGAAATTTCCTTTGGCGCCTGGCAATTGGGAAACAGCCAGGCCTGGGGAAAAATGGACGACCGGAGGGCACATCGTCTGGTTGCTGAGGCCATCGACAATGGAGTCAATCTCTTCGATACAGCGCCGAATTACGCCTCCGGAAGAAGCGAGGAACTGCTGGGAAGGGCTTTGCCGGGAAAGCGCGATCAGGTCGTCCTGGTGAGCAAGTTCGGCCATCAGCCGAATGGAGAGCAGAACTTTTCTGCATCAACCTTGTGTGACAGCCTCGATCGCAGCCTGCGGCGGCTCAGGACCGACTATCTTGATGTTCTTCTGGTGCACAATCCTCCGAACGATATCTATCAAAAAGATGAAACGCTCTGGCATGCCCTGGATCAAGCCCGTCAGCAGGGCAAGATCAAGCATTATGGTGCCAGCCTCGATTTCGCCGATGAGGCAGAAGCCTGCCTGAACAACACCAACAGCGAGGTCCTGGAAGTGTTTTTCAATATTCTTCACCAGGATATCAGACGCGCCTTTCCCCTGGTGAGGGAGAAGGGCGCCGGGATCATCGTCAAGGTGCCGCTGGACAGCGGCTGGCTGACCGGTCGTTTCACTGCCCGAAGCCGTTTCACAGGTGTCCGTTCGCGGTGGTCGCGCGAGCAGATTCAAAGGCGCGCCGAGTTGGTCGACGGGCTCGGGTGGCTTACCGAAGACGGTTCGACCCTCGCAGGCAAAGCGCTGGCTTTTCTGCTGTCGTATGAGGAGGTCAGTTGCGTGATCCCAGGGGTTCGCAACAGGTCGCAACTGCACAGCAACCTGGACGCCGCTCAGTGCAGCGTTTCGGATGAGGCGAAAAAGATGCTCGAAGAGTACTGGGATACCTTTACGTCGAAGGGATCGGTTCTGTTGCCCTGGTGAGCAGGGTTGCGATAGGCAGGAAAGATGTTAACGGGTTCAGCCCTCTGTGGTCGAACCCGTTGTTGTTCCTGCAGCGTTCAGCAGAGGAAATGAAGACCGGGAGGTGACTTGAAATTTGCTCATTTTGTTCTATCTATTTATTGAATCGAGGTCTGAAGGAGGTGGGCAAATGAACGGTCTTCCAGTCAATAAATCATCAGCGTCCGATCCTGTGGCCCAGAAATGTCTGGACTTTTTTGATCGGATCTTCAGGGACATTCCCTGCCGGCCGTTCGCGATCCGACTGTGGAACGATGGCGAATGGCATCATGGCAACGGCGCGCCTGCCTTTACCCTCAGGATCAACACCCCTGCTGCGTTGCGCAGCATGTTCTGGCGACCTTCTGAACTTTCTTTGGGCGAGGCCTTCATCTATGGAGAGATCGATATCGACGGTGAACTCGAGGCGTGTTTTGACCTGGCCGCTTACCTGCTCGGCCGCAGGTGGCAGATGGCGGCTAAGCTTCGGCTGGTTTCCGAATTGCTGCGACTCCCCGGGGCCGCCCTGACGAGAAAAGAGGCTGCTCCGCTGCTGCGCGGCAAGTCCCACAGCAAGCAGCGCGACGCCCAGGCCGTGCAGTATCACTACAATGTTTCCAACGATTTTTACCAACTGTGGCTCGACCGTAACATGGTCTATTCCTGTGCCTATTTCCGGGACGCGGGGACCAGCCTCGACCAGGCCCAGGTTGACAAGCTGGATTATCTCTGTCGCAAATTGCGCCTGCGGCAGGGCGAGACACTGCTCGATATCGGCTGCGGATGGGGAGGGCTGATTCTCCATGCGGCGAAAAACTATGGCGTTGACGCTTACGGGATCACCCTCAGCCCGCCGCAGGCGGAAATGGCGAGTGAACGGATCCGTGCAGCCGGGCTGGCTGACCGGTGCAGGGTCGAGGTTCTCGATTACCGGGATGTGCCGCTCGGCCGACAGTTCGACAAAATCGTCAGTGTCGGCATGTTCGAGCATGTCGGCGAGGCGAAGCTGCCGGAATATTTCCACCGGTCGTATCAGTTGCTGAAACCGTTCGGCGTCTTCCTCAATCATGGCATTACCCAGACCATCAGGCGGGGGCATCAGGTCGGACCCTCCTTCATCGACAAGTATGTTTTCCCCGACGGGGAACTTTTACCGATCAGTACCTCGCTGCGGGTCGCTGAAGAGATCGGGTTCGAAACACGTGACGTGGAAAGCCTGCGTGAGCACTACGCGCTGACCCTGCGTCACTGGTACAGGAGGCTGGAGGCCAGCCGGGACGAGGCGATCAGGCTGACGTCGCCGGTTATCTATCGCATCTGGCGGATTTATATGGCGGGGTCAGCGCATGGGTTTGAAACCAGGAGATTGGGGCTCTACCAGACCCTGCTGGTAAAATCTGGCCGTCAGGCAAGCAGGCAGCCCATGACCCGCGAGGACTGGTATCATTGACCCTCACCATCGCGATCAATTCTTTGCTGTACTTTTTCCTGTACAGGCGATAGTTTGCATCTCCCTGCTGGACAATTTAAGCCCCTGCCGAAGGCAGGAGGTTTCACTGGACCTGTGTTTCGGTTATGATGCGTGGTATGAACAGAACAGAAATCAAGTGCCCCCGTTGCGGCCAGAAAACCTTCTGGCAGGAAAACCCGTCACGTCCTTTCTGCTCCGAGAAATGTCGGCTGATCGATCTGGGCCGCTGGGCCAATGAAGAATATTCCGTTGCCGGCGACAAGGCCCCGCAGCATGAGGAAGAGACTCAGAACTACTAGACCGGAGGAAGCTTTTCATGTATCACCTGACCATACACACGCACTTTGCTGCCGCACACAACCTGCTCAACTACCAGGGCGATTGTGAAAACCTGCACGGCCACAACTGGAAGATCGAAGCGACTGTCAGGACCGACCGGCTGGACAACGCCGGCCTTGGCATCGATTTCAAGCTGCTGAAGAAAAAAACCAACCAAATCATGGATCGCCTCGATCACAAGTACCTCAATGACCTCGACATGTTCAAGGGGATCAGCCCGTCCTCCGAGCATATCGCCCGCTATATATTCGAAGCGCTGGCCGAAGAACTGACGGGTATCGATGTCATCGTTGAGCGGATCACCGTCTGGGAATCGGACAATGCCTGCGCCAGCTACACCCAAAGCTGAGCTGATTGAGGTCTTCTCCTCGATCCAGGGGGAAGGGGTTCTGGTCGGCCACCGGCAGATTTTTGTGCGGATGGCCTGGTGCAACCTGGACTGTGCTTACTGTGATACGCCCTTTGCCAGGCAGGATCTGTGTCTGATGGAGACCCGCCCCGGCGGCGCGGTTTTCGACACGGTCACCAATCCCGTCTCCCTTGAACTGCTGCTGGAGCGGATAAAATCCTGGCTTGACCTGTTGCCCGGAGCCCATCACTCCCTCAGTATGACCGGGGGGGAACCTCTGATTCAGGTCGATGTCCTGGAGGAATGGCTGCCGGTCCTGCGCCGCTATCTGCCGATCTATCTTGAGACCAACGGCACGCTGGTTGCCGAACTTGAGCGCGTCCTGCCGCACCTCGACTGGATATCGATGGATATCAAGTTGCCATCTGTCAGCGGGACAAGCCCCCTGTGGGACCTCCACAGGGACTTTCTCCGATTGGCCAGAACCCGGAACTGTTTTGTCAAAGCCGTGGTGAGCGAGAAAACCACCGATGAGGAGCTGCTCACGACAGCCCGGCTGGTAGCTGACACCGCCCCCGGGGCGCCGTTGATTCTGCAGCCGCTAACGACGGCCGGCGGGATAAAGCTTTCAGCCGGGCAGCTGCTGGAGATGCAGGCCCGGGTTGCCGGTATCCACCCTGCGGTGCGGATCATTCCGCAGACCCACCATTTCCTCTCGGTCCTGTAGGAGCAAACATGATCCTCGCCGACATGACCATGGCCGAATTTGTCGCCGGGCTGGAGCGGACCAGGACGGTCCTGATCCCATTCGGGTCCACCGAAGAACATGGAACCCACCTGCCGCTTGACACCGACACCCTGCATGCCATGGAAATCGGCCGGCGGCTTTCTCAACAGAGAGCCATCTTTATCGCACCGCCTGTGCACTACGGTGTCTGTCGCTCATCATCACAGCATCCGGGAACGGTATCCATTACCACTGAAACGCTCAAGCGGCTGGCGTTGGACATCGTCAAGTCGTTGCATCAGCAGGGACTGGAGAACTTCGTCCTGCTCAGCGGCCATGCGGGTGGAACCCATATGGCCGCCTTGACCGATGCCGGGGAGCTGCTGCTGGAGCTGCTGCCGGGAGTCCGGATTGCGGTTCTGACCGAATACATGCTGGCATCGCGGGAAGGGGCGCATCTGATCGAAACCGTTGGGGATTCGCATGCGGGCGAGATCGAAACTTCGCGCATTCTGCATTCGCATCCGCACCTGGTCAAAGGAACCTCGCCGCGAGAGTTCCCGTCGTTTCCTGCCGGCATTCTGGTTCGCGACAAAAGAAAGTTCTGGCCGGGCGGGGTCTGGGGTGATCCCTCCAGGGCCAGCGCCGAAAAGGGTGCTCAGCTCGAAGCGGTTGTGCTCGGAGCACTCAGTCGCCTGGTTGACCAGTTGGAAGAATGGGATGAAGGCACTGACTGATGATCAGTCCGCCTGGTTGAACTTCTCGATGAGTTTTTTCGCCACCAAGCCAGGCACAAAGCTGCTGATGTCGCCTCCCAGCCTGCCGACCTCCTTGACGATCGACGAACTCAGATAGGCGCAGGCCGGAGATGTCATCATGAAGAGTGTTTCGACCTGCTCGCAGACGGTGTGATTCATCTGCGCCAGTTGGAATTCGAACTCAAAGTCGGTGACTGCGCGCAGTCCCCGCAGGATAACCCGGGCCTCCTTGGCGGTGACATAATCGACCAGCAGCCCGTCGAACGACTCGACCTGGACCCGGGGATTGTTATTGACCAGCTCGTTGATCATCTCGGTCCGCTCGTTGACGCTGAACAGGCTGTTCTTTTCGGAATTTCTGGCGACGGCAATTATGACGGTATCAAAAATTTCAAGACCCCGTTTTACGATATCCATATGACCGTTAGTGAACGGGTCGAAGGAACCGGGGTAGATGGCAATATGTCGATTCATGACTGATCCTCAATCTTCTCACGGGTACGGAACAGGTGGATGGCACTGCTGCCGTAGCGCCGTGTGTCAAAGCATTCCAGCCGGCCTGTTTCGGCCGGACTGAACCCAGTTTCACTTTCGGCGCAGATTATTCCACCAACACTCAGCAGATTCAAGCAATCAATTTCATTCAGGACCTGGGGGATCAGGTTTTTGCCATAGGGCGGATCCATGAAAATCAGATCGTAGGGCGCCTGGTGAACAACCCCGGCCAGCCCTTTACACGCATCTTGGCGAAGAACGGTGACCTGAGCTTCAAATTTGCAGCGGCGGACGTTTTTTTCAATCAGCTTGATCGCCGCAGGGCTGGAGTCGAGCAGAACGGCGGACGTTGCGTTGCGGCTGAGAGCTTCTAGGGACATAGCACCACTCCCGGCAAAAAGGTCAAGCACGGTCATTCCGGAAAAGTTGCCCAGACGACTGAAAAGCAGGCTGAAAAGGGCCTCGCGGGCCCGGTCGGTGGTCGGCCTGACCTGTGTTCCGCTGAATTCAGCCAATTTTCTTCCCCTGGCGCTGCCACTGATGATGCGCATCTGCTCCCCTGGTGTGTTTTATTCTGTCACTGTTGCAGTCTAACCTGATATCAATGGTATCTATAGCATATTGACGGCTGGCTAAAAAGGGGAGAGAGCGGAATTCCCTGACAATCAGGAGACGGTATGAGACGGACGGAACTTGCAGAATATGCGGCCAGAAGCGAAGAGAGCAGAGGACGTGAATTTTACGAGCCATACAAGGATGACCGGCTGATGTATGAACGGGACCGGGACAGGATCATCCACTCCGCGGCATTTCGCCGGCTCGAATATAAAACCCAGGTATTTGTTAATCATGAGGGGGATTACTACAGGACCCGGCTGACCCATTCGCTTGAAGTCGCCCAGATTGCCCGTGGCATAGCCCGGGCGCTCCGACTCAACGAAGACCTCGTTGAAGCGCTGGCGCTGGCGCATGATCTCGGGCACACCCCTTTCGGCCATACAGGGGAGCACGTTCTGAACCGCCTGATGGAGTCCTGCGGCGGCTTTGAACATAACCGCCAGTCCCTGCGAATCGTCGAAACCCTCGAACAGCGCTACCCCGGGTTCGATGGACTGAATCTCAGCTGGGAAACCCGTGAGGGGATCATCAAGCACTCCAGCGACTACGACAATGCCGGAGATTACGCTATCAAACGCTTTGGTCCGGAACTGCAGCCGACCCTCGAAGCCCAGATCATCGACCTTGCGGACGAAATCGCCTACAACAATCACGACATCGATGATGGCCTCAAGGCCGGTTATATCCGCCTGGAGGAACTCTCCGGGGTTGAACTGTGGCAGCAGACGTACATGATGATTGCTGAAACCTGCCCCGGACTTGACCGGAAACGACATGTACTGCAGACCATAAGTCACCTGATCGGCCGGCTCATCCATGACCTGGTTGAAACAACCCGGTCACGCATATCAGACAGCGGCATCAGAACCCTTGAAGATGTCCGCTCGCAACCGGCCAGCACCGTCAGCCTCAGTCGCGAAATGGCGGAACTTAATGGTGAATTGAAGCAATTTCTGCTGGAAAAACTCTATCGTCATCATAAGGTTGAACGGATGCGGGTCAAGGCGGAGCGCTTTCTGAACCTGCTCTTTGAAAATTACCTGGAAAATCCGAGCCTGCTTCCGGAACGACACCAGCAGCGCTTTGAACGTTTCGGCATTGAACGGGTTATCTGTGATTACATAGCGAGCATGACCGACAGGTACGCTCAAGATGAATACAAGCGGCTTTACGAGCCTTTTGAGCGTGTATAACTGTGTGCCCTTTGACTCCCATGAGCTGTTTTACCTCAGCGAAGCAAACTATACCCCTGCTGGATTGGTTGTTTTTTATATGAAAAATCTATAACATTGCGCAAGACGTGGAATGAGATTTGCTTAATTGGGCATTGTTTAAGTTGCACTCTTGAGTTTCTTCCACCATTTAATCAACAGGGGAACAGTTCTATGTCATTACAAAACATGAAAGTCGGAAGTCGTCTGGGGATAGGCTTTGGCCTTATTATTCTCCTGATGCTGGTCGCTGTTGTCAGCACCTTTGTTTCACTGAACACGGTTGAGGAGAAAATTGACCACGTCTCCAGTGAAAGCCTGCCTTTTACTCTTCTCGCCGAACAGATGTCCTACAACGTCATCCAGGTTCAGCAGTTCCTGACCGACGCATCGGCCACCAGAACCCGCGAACCGATCTCTGAAGCGGTTGCGAATGAAGAGGCGTTTCTGGCCGGTCTGGACAAGTTCAGGACAATGTTTCGCCAGGAGAACGACCAGGCGTCACTGCAGACCCTCGCTGTGATCGAATCCGACTTCAATCAGTTCGTCGAGGATGGCCGGCGGATGGCGGACGCCTACATTGAAGAAGGGACGGAAGCAGGCAACCGGATTATGGTCAATTTCGATGCCGCTGCTCTCAAGCTCAAAGAGGAGATGGGTTATTTCGTGCAGCTGCAGGTCGATGAAATTACCAGCAGCAGCAGCGCGATCATGAACGCTTCGCAAAATGTCAAGAATCTGCAGATTACCCTCGGTGCGGCCGCCCTGCTGATCGGAATCCTGATCACCTGGTTTATTACCCGGAGCATCATCGGGCCACTCGACAGCTCGGTGAAGATTGCCCGCAATCTGGCGGTCGGCAAACTCGACATGCAGATTGATGATTCACGCAAAGACGAAATGGGTTTGCTGCTCGGCGCGATGAAGGAGATGGCGGTCTCCAACCGTAAGGTTGCGGCGGTCGCCGGTGAAATCGCCGCGGGCAACCTGAATGTGACGATCAAGGAACGCTCCGCCGAAGACATCCTGAGCCTGTCACTGAAAGAGATGCTGGAACGGCTCTCCGACGTCATCAGCAACGTGAAGATGGCCTCCGGCAACGTCTCTTCCGGCAGCCAGGCGATGAGCAGTGCCTCCCAGGAGATGTCCCAGGGCGCCACCGAACAGGCGGCCTCCGCGGAAGAGGCCTCGGCCTCGATCGAGGAGATGACGGCAAACATCCGCCAGAACGCTGACAATGCCGAGCAGACCGAGGGCATCGCCAACAAGACCGCCCAGGATGCGGAAGAGGGGGGCAAGGCGGTGGCAGACACCCTCGCGGCGATGCGCGAGATCGCCAACAAGATCATGATTATTGAAGAGATTTCCCGCCAGACCAATCTGCTGGCGCTTAACGCTGCCATCGAGGCGGCCCGGGCCGGCGAGCACGGCAAGGGTTTTGCCGTGGTTGCTGCAGAAGTCCGCAAGCTGGCGGAGCGCAGCCAGGTCGCCGCAGGGGAAATCAGTACGCTGTCCGTTTCCAGTGTCGATGTGGCGGAAAAGGCCGGGAAGCTGCTGGAAGTCATTGTCCCGAACATTCGCAAGACCGCGGAACTGGTTCAGGAGATCAGCGCCGCGAGTAAGGAGCAGGACTCCGGCGCTGACCAGATCGGCAAATCGATTCAACAGCTCGATATGGTCATTCAGCAGAACGCCTCATCTTCCGAAGAGATGGCGTCCACGGCCGAAGAACTGTCGAGCCAGGCGGAAAGTCTGGAGGAGATCATCTCCTTTTTCAAACTCAACGAACAGCAGACCAGGCGCACCAAAGAGCCTGCCGCTAATATCGTCGGATTGGCCCGTTCAGTCCCTTTACCGCAGCAGGATATCGACAATGAACCGCGGCAGAAACGACTGGCCAGCAAAACGGGAACGGGCTCGGCCGGCGCGGAGATCTCCCTTGAGAGCAGTACTGACACCCTTGATAGCGAGTTTGAACGCTTCTAAGCTCGGGAGGATATGATGGAATATTTGACGTTCAAGCTGGACGGCGACAAATTTGCCGTTGATGTTTTGAAAACCCGCGAGATTGTCGATCTGCGCGCAGTCACCAAGGTGCCGCAATGCCCCGCGTTCATGCTCGGAGTGATCAACCTGCGCGGCAGCGTGGTTCCGGTCATCGACCTGCGCCTGAAATTCGGCATGGAGAAAGCTGAAACCAGCCAGACGACATGTATTGTCGTGATGGATGTCCTGCTCAACGATGAAAATATCATTGTCGGCGCCATGGTCGATTCGGTGGAAGAGGTGCTGGAGCTTGATGACAGCCAGGTCGAGCCGGCCCCGCGTATCGGCACCCGCCTCAACAGTGAATTTATCCGCGGGATGGGCAAACAGGATGACCAGTTCCTGATCATTCTCGATATTGACCGGGTTTTTTCCGCCGACGAAATATCGGCCGTCCAACAGATCTCATCAGCATCCTGATTCTCCGGGCGGACAGCTGACTGTCCGCCCTTTTTCCCGCGGCCCTGGCAATAGATGTCGCCTGCGTCACCCTGGCGCCCTATCTAAGTAGTAATATTTCCTTTTTCAGTTATTCTTGAAAGGGCAAGTTCTGACCGAACGCCTGCCAGACGGGAGACAATGACAGAGATGATCAGCGGCCCGAAGACCGGTGGACAGAAACTATATTTCTCCTTGAGCCCAGCCTGGCGCTGGTTCTGGTTCCCGCTGATCATCCTTTACCTCTTCTCAGTCACCATCATCTATCTCTGGTCACAGAATGAATATGCGACGCTGATTTCACATATCGAGGATGACGAGCTGCGCTTCATCGAGCTTTATCAGTCGAAGATTTCAGACAGCATGGATCATATTTTTTTTGATCTGCAGTGGTTTTCTCAACAGAACGCCCTGGCCGCATGGCTGGAAACAAATCAACCGGACGAGCTGCAGGAACTGGTCAGGGAATATGTCGGCCTGCTCTCGGTAAGGCCGGCATATTATCAACTCCGGCTGTTTGACGAGGCAGGGCAGGAGGTTTTTCAGATCGGCCGGGACAGGGATATTCCGGTTGCCACCCTGCAGGAGCAGCGCCAGGACAATACCGAAAGCACCCTTCTCAAGGAAACCGGACAGCTTGAGCGGGGAACTGTTTTAGTCTCGCCGATGGAACTCAATATCGAGCGCGGTCAGGTCGAAGTTCCCTATCGTCCGGTCATCAGGTTCATCACCCCTGTCTATGATATCCATGATCACTGGCGCGGATCACTGCTGATCAGCTATCAGGCCCGTGCAATGACCGATGTGCTGCGGAGCATGTCCGACAAAGTCTCCGGTTCACTGATGCTTGTCAACAAGGCCGGCTACTGGCTTGTTGCGGAAAATCCCGCTGACGAGTGGGGATCCATGGTCGAAGAACGGAGGGAGAGACTGTTCTACAGGGATTATCCGCAGAGCTGGGTGCAGCTGCAACCGGACCGGAAGGGGCAATTTATCACCGAGGATGGCCTGTTCACATTCACGACAATCGACCTGCAGTCTGTTTTCGGCAACTCGTACCAGAAAACCAGGACCTTGCCCCCGCTAGAGGTGGTGGCCCCGGATGTTGAGTGGAAGATCATCTCGCATGTCCCTGCCGAGCGTCTTTCGGCCAGGCTTGCCACATTGGAAAAGTTCAAATGGATTTTTCTCGGCCTTGCCTTTTTAGCGTCTCTGCTAATTTCCAGCCTGTTCTACCGCAACCGCAACCGCCAGAAGAGTCACCAGGAAGAGCTGGAGAAGATGGCCTATTTCGACAACCTGACCGGACTGACCAGTCGTGCGCTGTTTGTCGACCAGCTCAATGACCTGCTGCATCTCTCCCGCCGTGAAGGGGACCACTTCGCGCTGATGGTCGTTGACCTGGATGGCTTCAAGCAGATTAACGACACCTTCGGCCACCAGGGGGGGGACAGGCTGCTCTGCATGGTCGCAGAAAGGCTTAAGCACAATGTCCGCTCAACCGATACCGTGGCTCGCACCGGTGGCGACGAGTTCAGTATCATCCTGTCCCGGGTCGAACACGCCGACGTTGCTCACAACCTCGCCGAAAAGATACTCAAGAGCCTGCAGCTGCCATTTCAGATCAGCGGCCGCCACTGTCATATAGGTGCCAGTATCGGTTTCAGCGTCTCCACAGAGCAGGAGCAGGCCGCGGATGTCCTCTGGAAGCAGGCGGATATTGCCATGTACCGGGCCAAGCAGAGCGGGAAAAACCGCATCTGCAGCTTTTCCGTGGGGTGAATGGCGAAGTCGACGGCAGGGTTCAGCCCGGAAGAGTGATTTTTTTCTCTTCACTCGGCCGGTAAAGCAGAATCGTGCTGCCGAGAATCTGGGCGACCACCGCACCGGTTTGCGCTGCCAGTTCCTCGGCGACACTGTTGCGCTCGGACAGGCAACCTTCCTGCAGCCTGACTTTGATCAACTCATGTGCCGCAAGAGCTTCTTCGGTGGCAGCCAGTACAGCAGCACTGACTTCTTCCTTGCCGATCATGACCACCGGGTTCAGGTGATGACCGAGACCACGCAAATATCGGGTCTGCTTCCCTGTCAATTTTTTCATCTCTAAGCTCCGTCAGATCAGGATACCGGCCAGCCAGTAGAGCGCCATGCCGATCAGAACAGTGCCGCCGAGACTACGGGTTTTCAAGGCAAAGATCAATGTTGGAATTGCCACCAGCAGTTCCGGCTTGCCGAAGGCAAAACTGCGGCTTGCCGTGTCAGTCAGAAGCGCCGGCGCAAGCAGCGCACTCAATATTGCCACCGGAATCAGGCTGAGCCAGTCGATCAGCCACAGCGGCATTTTTTTGTGGGCCAGGTAGAGCAGGGGCAGGCTGCGTGGAAGGTAGGTCACCAATCCCATGCCACCGAACAGAAAAAGATACTCGGTAAAACTCATTTCTGTCTCCGGTAGCGCCGTTTGAGGAGGAAACCTAGGGTCGCGGCGGAGACGGAGGCGCCGACGATATAGGAATCACCGGGAACGAGCAGGTACCAGGCTACAGCTATCGCTGCCGAGAGCAGCCCCGTCAAGACATAGATGCGTCCCTGAAGTTGAAAAACCAGCAGGCAGATAAACATGCCGGTGAGTGCGTAATCGATTCCGAAGGCCCCCCTGGGGACCAATTGACCGACCAGCGCTCCGGTCACTGTCGCCAGGATCCAGACTGAATTGGCCAACTGATTGACGGTCAGCGCCTGCCAGCGGCTCCAATCGCCAGAGCGAAAGCGGGTCATGTTCACAGCGAAACTCTCATCGGTAATCCCGTAGGAATAGAGGACGAGAAAACGCCGATTCACACCGGCGAGGTAGACGGCCAGAGCCGAACTCATCAGCGTATGGCGCAGGTTAACGACGAAAGTGGTCAGGATGATCGCGGGCAATGAAGCGTTCGCAGCCAGCATTGCGACGCAGATAAACTGGGCGCTGCCGGCAAACACCATCACCGACATCATCGCCACCGCCCACCAGGGGAGACCGGCCTGCTGGGCCAGCATCCCCAGGGCCAGGCCGACCGGGAGATAGCCGAGGCAGATCGGCCAGGCGGCAGCGGCACCTTGCCGCAGGGTCTGTGATCGCTCTGTTTGATTGCTAGTCATTGGCGCAAGGATAGATGATATGGCGGTTAACACAAGACCCATATCGGGGGAAATTATCTAATGAATTGTGACCATGTATAAAAAAGGGCGCCGGCAGGCGCCCTTGGAGTCTTGCCGATTGCAAACCTAGAGAACCTGTTTGAGGAACAGCCTGGCGCGCTCTTCACGGGGTTCGGTAAAAAAATGCTCCGGGGTTCCTTCTTCAACCAGTTTCCCCTCATCCATGAAGATCACCCTGTCGGCCACTTCCCGGGCGAAACCCATTTCGTGGGTCACGACCACCATCGTCATCCCTTCACGGGCCAGCTGCTTCATGACATCGAGAACCTCACCGACCATTTCCGGGTCAAGGGCACTGGTTGGCTCATCAAACAGCATCACTTTGGGATCCATCGCCAGGGCACGCGCGATAGCCACCCGTTGCTGCTGGCCGCCGGACAGCCGGGAAGGATATTCGTTCTCCTTTTCGGCGATACCGACCTTGACCAACAACTGACGTGCCTTGGCGTCGGCGGCAGCCCGGTCACGTTTGCGGACAATCTTTTGCGCCAGGGTGATGTTTTCCAGAACGGTCTTATGAGGGAAAAGATTGAACTGCTGGAACACCATGCCGACCTCGGCACGGACCTTGTTAATGTCCGTCTTCTTGTTCGTCAGATCGACGCCATCAATAACGATACTGCCGGAATTAAACTGTTCCAGGCCATTGATGCAGCGCAGAAAAGTTGACTTCCCCGAACCTGACGGGCCGATAACAACGACCACTTCGCCCGGGGCAACCTGAGCACTGACTCCATCGACAGCACGGACGGTCTGTCCACGACCGGTAAAGATCTTGGTTACGTTGGTTGCTTTAATCACTGACTGCGAGCCTCCGTTCCATGTAGAAGACCAGTTGCGACAGAACCGAAGTGACGATCAGGTACATGGCCGCAACTGTCAGCCAGATCTCGAAGGTGGCAAACGTGCTGGTGATAATCTCGCGGCCAGATTTGGTCAGGTCGGTAATGGCGATAACCGAAACCAGCGACGAGTCCTTGATCAGGCTGATAAACTGCCCGGAAAGAGGCGGCAGGATCCGCTTGAAAGCCTGCGGCAGGATGATGTAGGTCATCGCCTGGATCAGGTTCATGCCCAGGGATCGGGCGGCTTCCATCTGACCTTTTGAGATCGACTGAATGCCCGCCCGGACGATCTCCGCGACATAGGCGCCGGCAAAGATAGCCAGGGCTCCCATGCCGGCAACATTCCGGCTCAGATCGAAAACGGTGCCGACAAAGAAGTAGGCGATAAATATCTGGACCAGCAAGGGTGTCCCGCGGATGAACTCGACATAGATAGCTGCCAGGCCACGCAATGTATAGTTGCGTGAAATCCGGGCGAGGCCGGTGAGCAGCCCGATGATAAGGGCAAGGACACTGGCGCCACCGGAAAGCCATAGCGTCGTCCACAAGCCGGTCATCAACGGCCCGAGACTCCATTCGCTGGCAAAGCCGACGATGTCTCCTTCGAAGAGTTCCTCACCTTCGGTGACCCGCAAGGATTCGGTTTCGATCTCGACCTGGACGGTTTCTCCAGTTTCGGAGAGCAGGGCGACAGTTGTGACCCTTCCGTTGGCGACAATGCTCTTGACCTGGCCGTCGAAGGGGATCTTCCGGGACTCTTCATCGAGGTAGAAGAAATAGTCGGGAACCCTGTTCCAGCGCCAGGTATAATCGATGCGATTAACGGCCCCCCAGATGCCTGCGGCCATCCCGATCAGGATGACCGCAAGCAAAAGTTTCCAGGGCCACAGTCGTTGTGTGGCTAACAATCGTCAGATCCTTCCGAATAGAAATTATTGCAGATCTTTCTGCCAGGCGTCGTCCTTGAACCACTTGTCATAGATTTTGTCGTAGGTTCCGTCATTCTTGGCCTGGTTGAGGAAGTTGTTCAGCCAGTTGACGAAATCGAAATCGCCTTTACGTACTGCCCAGGCCAGCGGCTCATAGGTGAATGACTGGTCGAGATGAACCATCTTGCCCTTGCCGTGCTGGGCGAACGCGACAACATTAAAGGGGACATCGTAGATAAACGCGTCGATCTTGCCGTTGGCCAGTTCAAGAACACCTTCCTGCTCCGTTTCATAGGAAATGTACTTGGCCTTGGAGATCAGTCGCTTGGTCGCCTGCTCTCCGGTGGTCCCGAGTTTTGACGCAACAGTGTACTTGGCATCATTCAGGTCCTTGTAGGAATTGACTTTTCCTTCCAGATCTTTCTTCAGCAGGATGGACTGGCCGATGACGATATAGGGTTGCGCAAAGTTGATCTTCATATTGCGCTCCTGGGTCAGGGTCATGCCGGACATCACAATGTCAAATTTCTTGGTGAGCAGGGCCGGGATGATCCCGTCCCAGGCAGTGCTGACCAGTTCCAGTTCGACGCCCATGGCCTTTGCCATGCGCTTTGCCATATCGACATCGAAACCGACGATTTCACCTTTCTTGTTGGTCAACTCAAAAGGCATATAGCCAGGCTCCATCCCGACCCGCAGGGAGCCTCGTTCCATGATTTCTTCCAGGGTGCCCGAAACGGCAAAACAGGGCAGGGTGAGCATCAGTGCCATCAGGCAGCCGATCAACAGTGCAAACTTCTTCATGGTAACCTCCTTGAAATGGATAGTAGTGGCGTCGGCCCTTGGCCGACAAGGTGATTCAGTAGGATTTGCCTTCATCGAGCAGTTCGGAAAGAGACATTGGAGAATTACACCTGGGGCAGCGCGGAAGGTCGTCGATAGGCAGATAAACGATTTCGGTATAACGGCATTTCAGGCAGATGATTTCAATCGGCTCGTTTTTGCCGCGCTTCATAGAGTTGCTCCGTGCTGTGCAAAATCACCAAATAAATATTTGAGTTGACCGAAGTTTCTTATATAACACAGTCCCAATCGGGCAAACAAGTGATTATCCTTTGCTTTTCGTAAATAAGCGACACCAGCCCGGGGTCCGGAAATCTCCTTTTGAATTTTACGGGCAGGTGAGTCCTTTATGCTTGGCGCGCTCAATTTCCAAGTGCAACATTTTTAGGAGATAATGTTGCATGGGA
>JAVVDY010000010.1:0-120086 GCA_032251255.1 Desulfuromonadales bacterium | reverse complement strand
GACTTTAAGAAGCATCATGCGTCACTTTTTGCACTTGGTGATTGAAACCGCCCTTTACAATCAGGACGCCTGCGAGCTAAAATCAGCAGTTTTTAACTGCCGGCAAATTTTGCCGATTAATTTGTGTACAGGTCTAAATGAACCAGCAACAGATTCGTAATTTCTCCATTATTGCCCATATCGACCACGGCAAGTCGACACTTGCCGACCGTCTTCTGGAAGCGACCGGCGCTCTGACTGATCGGGAGAAATCCAATCAGTACCTCGACAAGATGGAGCTCGAAAAGGAGCGGGGCATCACCATCAAGGCCCAGGCGGTGCGTCTGAACTATACCGCAAGGGACGGCAAAACCTACCTGCTTAACCTGATTGACACGCCGGGGCATGTCGACTTCTCGTATGAGGTCAGCCGCTCCCTCTCCGCCTGCGAAGGGGCGATGCTGGTGATCGATGCGGCCCAGGGTGTGGAAGCGCAGACCCTGGCCAACGTCTACATGGCCCTTGATCAGGACCTGGAGATATTTCCGGTTCTCAACAAGATCGACCTGCCGAGTGCCGACCCGGAACGGGTCAAGCAGGAAGTTGAAGACATTATCGGCATCGACACCAGTGATGCGATCATGGCCAGCGCCAAGGACGGCCTGGGCATAGAGGAGATCCTTGAAGCGATCGTACAGCGGGTTCCTGCTCCGGGCGGTGATCGCGACGCTCCCCTCAAGGCCCTGACCTTCGACTCATGGTATGACTCTTACCAGGGTGTCGTTATGCTGGTCAGGGTGATGGACGGGGTGATCAAGAAGGGGGACAAGATCCAGCTGATGGCCACCCGGGGAGTCTACGAGGTGCAGAAGGTCGGAGCCTTCACCCCCCATCCGCTGAACCTGCCTCAACTGGCGGCAGGGGAGGTCGGTTTTGTCATTGCGGGGATCAAGGTCGTCGAGGATGCCAAGGTCGGTGACACGATTACCCATCTGCATGCTCCGGCGGCCGTGCCGCTGCCCGGCTACCAGGAAGTCAAGCCGATGGTCTTCTCCGGCCTCTACCCGATCGACTCAGGTGAATACGACGCTTTGCGGGATGCCCTGGAAAAGCTGCGCCTGAACGATGCGGCCTTCTCCTTTGAACCTGAAAATTCGCTTGCCCTGGGCTTCGGATTCCGTTGCGGGTTCCTCGGACTGCTGCACATGGAGATTATCCAGGAACGGCTGGAACGGGAATTTGATGTTGAGCTTATTACCACCGCCCCAACCGTTGTCTACCGGGTGACCACGACCAAGGGGGATCTCCTGGAAGTCGAGAGCGCCAACATGCTGCCCGATGCTCAGCTGATTGAAAAGATTGAAGAACCTTTTGTGCTGGCGTCTATCCATGTCCCGAACGAATATGTCGGGGCGGTTCTCAACCTGTGCATCGAAAAGCGCGGCGTTCAACGCGAGTTGAAATATCTGACCGCGAACCGGGTCATGGTCATTTATGAACTGCCGCTGAACGAAATCGTTCTCGATTTCTTCGATCGGCTGAAATCGATCACCCGCGGTTATGCATCGCTTGACTACGAGCATCTCGATTTCAGAGAAAGCCAGCTGGTTCGCTTGAACGTTCTGATCAACGGTGATTTGGTCGATGCCCTGTCATTGATCGTCCACCGCGACAAGGCCCAGTTCCGCGGTCGCGAACTGGTTTCGAAGATGAAGGAATTCATCCCCCGCCAGCAGTATGAGGTCGCCATCCAGGCGGCCATCGGCAACAAGGTGATAGCCCGTTCTACCGTCAAGGCGCTGCGTAAAGATGTCACCGCCAAATGTTACGGTGGCGATATCACCCGGAAAAGAAAACTGCTGGAAAAACAGAAAGCAGGCAAGAAGCGGATGAAACAGGTCGGCAGCGTGGAACTGCCGCAGGATGCGTTTCTCGCCATACTCAAAGTCAAGGAATAGGGACTGTCATGGCTAAAAAACCTTGGTATCGCGAATGGTCTGAGGCGCTGATCGTCGCTATTGTTCTGGCACTGGTCATCCGCACCTTTTTATTTCAGGCATTCAAGATCCCATCCGGTTCGATGCTTGACACCCTGCTGATTGGCGATCACCTGCTGGTCAACAAGTTTATCTACGGCACCCAGATACCCTTTACCGATGAGCGCTACCTGGCCCTGCGCCAGCCCGAAAGGGGAGACATTATCGTCTTCGAGTTCCCCGAGGATGCCGAAAAGTCCTATTTTCAGCGTCGTGACTTTATCAAGCGGGTGGTCGGGGTTCCCGGCGATGTGGTCGAGGTCAAGAACAAGCAGGTCTTCGTCAATGGCCAGCCCTTCCTGCTGGAGCAGGAGGTCCACAAAGACCCCGAGACTGTGCCGGCCATCGCCGGGCCACGCGACTTCACCGGACCGTTCATGGTTCCGGAAAATAATTACTTCGTCATGGGGGACAACCGTGATTACTCCTACGACAGCCGTTTCTGGGGGTTCGTGCACCGCTCCAAAATCAAGGGGCTGGCGTTCATCAAGTACTGGTCCTGGGATTCACAGCGCAACTTGCCGCGCTTTGATCGGATCGGAAGGTTGATCAAATAAAGCGCAGGATATTTTTCTGACCTGTTCAGGGGAAAAGACGGTTGACTTTCACGGGCGGCAACTGCTAAGTTCCGCAGAACAAAATTGATGCTTCGTCCACCCCTTTAATTTAACCCGAGAGGTTAACAAGGGCACAATCGATGGCACGACCAAACTGTACAAAAAATCCAAGAGTATCTGTGCGCACCGGCGCATCAGGTGCTTTTTTTTATGCCCGGAATTTGCTGGAGGTACACTGATGTCAGGCCAACCCATTGAAATTCTTGACTCTACAGGAATCAAGCGAGCGCTGACCCGGATCGCCCATGAGATTCTCGAACGCAACCGGGGGACAGAAGACCTGGTCCTTGTGGGGATCCGCACCGGTGGCGATTATCTGGCAGCCGAGCTGCAGAAGAAGATCGCCGAGATCGAAGGGGTGATGGTTCCGCTGGGGACAATCGACATCACCATGTACCGCGACGATCTCGGCTCCCGCGGCAACCTGTCGGTCGGCAAAACAGATATCCGCTTTCCGCTGGGCGAGAAGCAGGTGGTCCTGGTCGACGATGTCCTTTTTACCGGCCGCACGATCCGCGCGGCGATGGATGCCCTGGTGGACCTCGGCCGTCCGCGCACGATCCAGCTGGCGATCCTGATCGACCGCGGTCACCGCGAGCTGCCGATCCGCCCCGACTATATCGGCAGAAACCTCCCCACTTCGCGCGGCGAACAGATCGAAGTGGAGTTTGATGAACATGATGTTCCCCAATCAGTCAGTCTGATTAAATAACGGAGGAGAGAGATGAAATTCCAGCACAAACATATTCTCGGCATCGAACCCATGAGTGCCGAGGAACTCACCTTCATCCTTGACACGGCCGACAGCTTCAAGGAGATCAACACCCGCGACATCAAGAAGGTTCCGACCCTGCGCGGCAAGACCATTGTCAACCTGTTCTTCGAGGCCAGCACCCGGACCCGGACCTCATTCGAGGTCGCCGGCAAACGACTCTCCGCCGATACCATCAATATCAGCGCCTCCGGCTCCTCGGTGGTCAAGGGGGAGACCCTGGAAGATACCGCGAAGAACATCGAAGCCATGCATCCCGATATCATCGTCATGCGCCATAACGCATCGGGCGCCTGCCGCTACCTGGCCGAAAGACTCAACTGCTCGGTGGTCAATGCCGGCGACGGCATGCACGAGCACCCGAGCCAGGCCCTGCTCGACGCTTTTACCATCCGCCAGCACAAGGGGGAAATTGCCGGCCTGACCGTAGCGATTGTCGGTGACATCACCCACAGCAGGGTGGTGCGCTCAAACATCTACTGCCTGAACAGGCTGGGAGCAAAGGTGCGCATTGCCGGCCCCGGCACCATGCTGCCGCCTGGCATTGAAAAGCTGGGCTGCGAGGTCTTCCGGAACCTGGAAGATGCCATTCGCGACGCCGACGTTGTGATGATGCTGCGGATTCAGCGCGAACGGCAGGGGGCAACGCTGATCCCTTCGGTCCGCGAATATTCCCGGTTTTTCGGCCTCAACGAAGAGAAACTGAAGCTGGCCAAACCGGATGCCATCGTCATGCACCCGGGCCCGATCAATCGCGGCGTTGAACTGTCCAGCGCGGTTGCCGACGGGCCGCAGAACGTCATCCTTGACCAGGTTGAGAACGGCGTCGCGGTGCGCATGGCACTGCTCTATCTGGTGGCCGGCGGCGAGCAACTCCAGAACGACTAACTCTCCAGCATGAGGTGAAGAGAATGAGACTACTGATCAAATCCGGTCGGGTCGTGGATCCCGCCAACAAGATTGATGAAAAACTCGACGTCCTGATCGTTGACGGAAAGATCGCCGAACTGGCGCAGAATATCGATGCCGGAGATGCCGAAGTGATCAACGCCGCGGGGCTGATAGTCACCCCGGGGCTGATCGATATGCACGTCCATCTGCGCGATCCGGGCCTTGAGTACAAGGAGGACATTGTGTCCGGCACCCGGGCGGCGGCGGCCGGCGGGGTCACGTCGGTGGTCTGCATGCCGAACACCAGCCCGGTCAACGACAACCTGGCCATCACCAGGTACATCACCAGCAAAGCCAGAGAACAGGGGACTGCCAACGTGTTCCCGGTCGGCTGTATCACCAAGGGTCTCAAAGGTGAAATCCTCGCCGAGATGGGCGAGCTGAAAGAGGGGGGCTGTGTCGGCTTCTCCGATGATGGCCTGCCGGTCAGGGATGGCGAGATGATGCGCCGCGCCCTCGAATATGCCAACACCTTCGATGCGCCGATCATCTCCCACGCCGAGGACCTGACCCTGGTGGCCGGAGGCTGCATGAACGAAGGACCGGTCTCCACCGAGCTCGGTTTGAAAGGGATCCCCTGGGCCGCTGAAGACGCCATGACCGCAAGGGATATCATGCTCGCCGAATTGACCGGCGCGCATCTGCACGTCGCCCATGTGTCCACCAGGGGGAGCGTTGAACTGGTCCGCCAGGCCAAGGGTCGCGGTGTCAGGGTGACCTGCGAAGCGGCGCCGCATCACTTCATGCTGACTGATGAAGCGGTGCGCGGCTATGACACCAACTTCAAGATGAATCCGCCGTTACGGTCCGCCGATGACGTCGCCGCGGTGCGCGCCGGGCTGGCGGACGGAACCATCGACGCGATCGCCACCGATCACGCCCCGCATCATATCGATGAAAAGAATGTTGAATTCGCGATCGCCCTAAATGGTGTCGTCGGCCTGGAAACCCTGCTCCCCTTAACCCTGCAGCTGGTTGGCGAAAAGGTCCTCACCCTTGAGCAGGCGATCGCCCTTGTCACCTGTCGTCCCGCCGGGGTTCTCGGTCTTGACCGGGGTACGCTCTCGGTAGGCGCGGTTGCCGACGTCACCCTGGTCAATCCGAACAAGGAGTGGACCGTTGATGCGCAGCAGCTTCTGTCAAAAAGCAAGAACACATCCTTTGACGGACAGCAGATGAAAGGCTACGCGGTTCGCACTCTGCTTGCTGGCAAGACAGTATTTGAAAGACAATAAAGAACAGATAGTTACGTCCTGATACTTCAGGTCACTTCAAGATAAAGAGGTTTTGATGAAAGCAATTCTGGCCCTTGCCGATGGCAAGGTGTTCGAAGGGAAATCGTTCGGTGCAACCGGCGAGGTGAGCGGCGAGGTGGTCTTCAACACCAGCATGAGCGGATATCAGGAAATCCTTACCGACCCCTCATACTGTGGCGAGATCGTCACCATGACATATCCGCAGATTGGAAATTACGGCATCAATCCAGAGGATGTCGAATCACGCCAGCCGTTCCTTTCGGCTTTCGTGGTCAAGGAGGCCTGCCCGTTTCCCAGCAATTTCCGCTCGGAGATGACTCTCGACGCCTACCTCAAAGAGCATAATGTCGTCGGCATTGAAGGGATAGACACCCGCGCCCTGGTTCGCCACATCCGCACCGTCGGTGCCCAGGTCGGGGTCGTCTCGACCATCGACAGCGACCCGCAGAGCCTCATCGCCAAGGCGCAGCTGGCACCGGGGCTGGTCGGCCGAGACCTTGTCAGGGAGGTCACCTGCGCTGAACCATACCCGTGGTCTCAGGGAGTCTGGGAACTCGGACGAGGCTACCCTGACTGCAGCGCCGACGAACGGCCCTACCGGGTCGTCGCCTACGACTTCGGCATCAAACGGAACATCCTGCGCAACCTGGTCTCTCATGGCTGCGAGGTGCTGGTCGTCCCGGCTCACACCTCCGCCGAAGAGGTCTTGAAGATGAAACCTGACGGGGTTTTCCTCAGCAACGGACCGGGAGATCCGGAGCCGATCAGCTACGCCCAGGAAAATATCCGCAAACTGCTCGGCAAGGTTCCAGTTTTTGGCATCTGCCTGGGGCACCAGCTGCTCTCCATCGCCCTCGGCGGCAAGACCTACAAGCTGAAGTTCGGGCACCGCGGCGGCAACCAGCCGGTCCTCGATCATCAGCGCCAGCAGGTCGAGATCACCTCACAGAACCACGGATTTGCGGTCGCGCCAGAGTCTCTCCCGGGCGAGGTCCGGGTCACTCATATCAACCTCAATGACAATACCGTCGAAGGGATTCAACATGACGGGTACGAGGCCTTCTCGGTTCAGTACCACCCCGAGGCATCCCCGGGTCCTCATGACGCCAACTATCTGTTCGGTCGCTTTATCGAGATGATGGCCAAGCATAAATAGATATTTTCGAAGGAAATTTTAATGCCCAAGCGTACTGACATAAAAAAAATCCTGATCATCGGCGCCGGCCCCATCGTCATCGGCCAGGCCTGCGAGTTCGACTACTCCGGCACCCAGGCCTGCAAAGCCCTGAAAGAGGAGGGCTACGAGGTCATCCTGCTCAACTCGAATCCCGCCACCATCATGACCGATCCGGACTTTGCGGACCGAACCTACGTTGAACCGGTCACACCGCTGGTCCTCGCCCGGATTATCGAACAGGAACGGCCGGATGCCTTGCTGCCGACTCTCGGCGGTCAGACCGCCCTGAATACGGCTGTCTCGGTGGCGGAAGCCGGCATCCTGGAAAAATTCGGTGTCGAACTGATCGGCGCCCGCCTCGGTCCGATCAAGAAGGCCGAAGACCGCACCCTGTTCAAGCAGGCGATGGAGAAAATCGGTGTCGAGGTTCCCCGTTCCGGCCTGGCTCATAACCACAAGGAGGCGATGGAGGTCATCAGGTATGTCGGTTATCCGGCGATTATCCGTCCGTCTTTCACCCTGGGCGGCACCGGTGGCGGTATCGCCTATAATCGCGAAGAATACGAGACCATGGCCCTGGCAGGGATCGAAGCTTCGCCGACCAATGAGATCCTTGTCGAAGAATCGATCATCGGCTGGAAGGAATACGAACTTGAAGTCATGCGCGACATGGCCGACAACGTCGTCATCATCTGCTCCATCGAGAATTTCGATGCCATGGGGGTCCATACCGGTGACTCGATCACCGTGGCGCCGGCCCAGACCCTGACCGACAAGGAATACCAGATCCTGCGCGATGCCTCGCTGAAAATCATTCGTGAGATCGGCGTCGACACCGGCGGGTCCAACATCCAGTTCGGCGTCAACCCGAAAGACGGCCGGCTGGTGGTTATTGAGATGAACCCGCGGGTCTCCCGTTCCTCGGCGCTGGCCTCAAAGGCCACCGGGTTCCCGATTGCCAAGATCGCCGCCAAGCTCTCGGTAGGCTACCGCCTGGATGAGATTCAGAATGACATCACCCGGGAAACACTTGCCTCTTTCGAACCGACCATTGACTACGTGGTCACCAAGGTCCCCCGCTTCACCTTCGAAAAGTTCCCCCAGGCGGACGCGGTCCTGACCACCCAGATGAAATCGGTCGGCGAAGTGATGGCCATCGGTCGGACCTTCAAGGAGAGCCTGCAGAAGGCCCTGCGCTCGCTGGAGATCGGTTCATACGGTTTCGAGAGCAAGCTGTTCGAGGTTCCCGGTGAATATCGCCGTTCCCTGTCGCAGCAGGAAGTCGATGACCTTCGTGATAAGCTGCGGGTCCCCAACTGCGATCGGCTCTGGCACCTGGCGGACGCAATCCGCGCCGGTTTCAGCGTTGAAGAAATTCACCAGCTGTCCGGGATCGATCCCTGGTTCCTCTGTAATATCGAGCAGATTATCGAGATGGAATCGTTGCTGGTGGCACGCAAAGACACTCTGGCCTCGGGCGACGCTGTCTTTGTCAACATGCTGCGGAGCGCCAAACAGTATGGCTTTTCCGACCGGCGTCTGGCGACCCTCTGGGCGGTGACCGAGGATGACGTCCGCCAGCTGCGCCACAAATTCCACATCCGCCCGGTCTACAAGCGGGTCGATACCTGCGGCGCCGAATTCGAGGCGCACACCCCGTATCTCTACTCATGCTATGAAACCGAGTGCGAAGCGGAGCCGAGCGACAGCCGGAAAATCATCATTCTCGGGGGCGGTCCCAACCGCATCGGGCAGGGCATCGAGTTTGACTACTGCTGTGTCCATGGGGCTTTTGCTCTCTCCGAAGCCGGCTACGAGACGATCATGGTCAACTGCAACCCGGAGACCGTCTCGACCGACTACGACACCTCTGACCGCCTCTATTTCGAGCCCTTGACCCGCGAGGACGTACTCGAAATTGTCGCCAAGGAGAAGCCGGTCGGCGTCATCGTCCAGTTCGGCGGCCAGACGCCGCTAAAGCTGGCCGTAGACCTTGAAAAAGCCGGCGTGCCGATCATCGGCACGACTCCGGATGCCATCGACCGGGCCGAGGACCGGGAACGTTTCCAGGCGTTGCTGCACAAGCTGAACCTGCGTCAACCGGAGAACGGGATTGCCCGCTCCTACGATGAGGCGGTAAAAATTGCCGAGCGGATCGGCTATCCGGTTGTGGTCCGTCCATCCTATGTCCTCGGCGGCCGCGCCATGGAGATCGTCTACGATGTTGAACGGCTGCGCAATTACATGAAATACGCGGTCGAAGCTTCGCCGGAGCACCCGGTGCTGATCGACAAGTTCCTCCAGGACGCCATCGAAATCGATGTCGATGCCCTGGCTGACGGCGAAAATGTCGTCATCGGCGGCGTCATGCAGCATATCGAAGAGGCGGGCATCCATTCCGGCGATTCGGCCTGCGCGCTTCCTCCCTATTCTCTCTCCGAAGAGATCGTCAGTGCCATCCGTCAGCAGACCCGTGAACTGGCGCTGGAGCTGGGCGTCGTCGGCCTGATGAACATCCAGTTTGCGGTCAAGGGGACGACAATCTACCTGATCGAGGTCAACCCCAGGGCCAGCCGGACCGTGCCGTTTGTCTCCAAGGCGACCAATCGCCCGCTGGCCAAGATCGCGTCGCTGGTCATGGCTGGCCAGAGCCTCCAGGAACTTGGTGTGGAGGGTGATATCGTGCCGCAGCATGTGTCAGTCAAAGAGGCGGTCTTCCCCTTTGTCAAGTTCCCCGGCGTCGATACCCTGCTCGGCCCCGAGATGAAGTCGACGGGGGAGGTGATGGGGATCGACCGTGAATTCGGCAAGGCCTTTGCCAAGGCCCAGCTGGGGGCAGGGGTCAAATTGCCGCTTTCCGGCAACATCTTTGTCAGCGTCAAGGATTCAGACAAGCGCCTGATCGTCGAACCCGTCCGCAGGCTTGCGGAGGCCGGGTTCAAAATCATCGCCACCCGAGGAACTGCTGATTTTCTCAATAAAAACGGTGTATTGACTACCCCCGTCAACAAAGTACAGGAAGGCCGGCCGCATATCGTTGATGCGATCAAAAGCCGTGAAATCGCCATGGTTTTCAATACCACCCTGGGCGCCCAGTCGGTCGCCGACTCCTACTCGATCCGGCGCTCGACGCTGATGCAGGAAGTGGCATACTATACAACTGTCGCTGGAATCCACGCGGTCACCGACGGGATCCTGGCGATGAAACGAGAAAACCTTGACGTCAAGCCACTTCAAGAGTATTATTCAGTTTCGTAACTAAACGTTGCACAACATACAGCTAACCACAGTCGGGCGGATTTTCCGCCCGCTGTTTTTTTTGTCAGGAGAAATGAACCGATGAGCGATTCGATTCCGATGACCGAAGAGGGTTATCGGCGGCTCCAGGATGAGCTTAAGACACTGATCCGAGTTGAGCGACCCAAGGTTGTTCAGGACATCGCCGAAGCCAGAAGCCATGGCGACCTTTCCGAAAATGCCGAGTACGATGCTGCCAAGGACCGTCAGGGCTTCATTGAAGGTCGGATCCAGGAACTGAACGACAAAGTCGCCCGGGCCCAGGTGATCAACCCTGCCTCCATCAACAGCCACAAGATCGTGTTCGGTGCGACAGTCACCATGGTCGATGTCGACACCGACAATGAAGTCACCTACAAAATCGTTGGCGAAGATGAGGCGGACGTCAAGCAGGGCAAGATATCCATTACCTCCCCGGTGGGCAGGGCGATGATCGGCCATGAATGTGACGAAGAGGTCCAGATCCGGGTTCCTTCGGGGGTCAAGGTTTACGAAATCACCAAGATTGAATATATCTGAACGGCGCCACTCCAGGCAGATTGCGACGGGATGATGTTCTGCATCATCCCGTTTTTGTTTGTCACTTGCTTTTTGTCCTCCGTTTTGTGAAAATTCTTAAGTTAACAACCAATTTCCAAACAGCTTCCGGAGAAGAACATGAACAATAAATTCACCAGCGACATGACCTTCCACCAGGCCCTGCAGGTCTCCCCGGAGGTCGCCAACGTGCTCAACAGCTTCAACCTTGGCTGCATCGGCTGCATGGGTGCCGCCAACGAAACCCTGGCCCAGGGCGCATCTGCCCATGGCCTTGATGTCGAGACATTGCTCGCGGCACTCAACGCCATACCGACAGCCTAGAAAGAACAGGGGAGATGCCCCCGCTGACCAGCAGAAGATCGCCTTCAGTACTGGATGACTCCCTGGAGACGGTTCGCGGTATCGGACCGCGGGTTCAGGCCAGGCTGAAAAAGCTTGGCCTGAACAGTATCGAAGACGCCCTCTACCACCTCCCATTCCGCTATGAAGACCGCAGGCAACTGCAGGCGATCGCCCGACTCCGTCCCGGCCGCCAGGAGGTCTTCTATGGCGAGGTACTCGCTGCGGGCGAGGCCCAGACCAGCCGCAAAAGACGCAGAATCTACGAAGTCATCGTTGGAGACCGCAGCGGGCAGATCTCCCTCAAGTGGTTTCGCTATCGCAAGGACTGGCTGCAGAAAAGGTTCCCGGTCGGCCAGAAAGCGGTCTTTATCGGTGAAGTCAAAAGTTACGGCGCGACGCGCGAGGTGCATCATCCGGATGCCGAACTGTTCAGTGTCGACATCAGCATGGAGCAGCTGTTCGAGTCGGATCCGCTGAATTTCGGTCGCATCCTCCCCGTTTATCCGCTTACCGAAGGGCTCTCGCAGAAACAATTCCGCAAAATCTGGCATGACCTGATCGAGCGATACGCCCCTGAACTGCCGTCTGTCCTGCCGCAGGAGATCCTTGCGCGCCACAATCTGCTCCCCCTGGCCAGCGCAGTTCAGGCCAGCCACTGGCCGCCGAACAGTGCCCCGCTGCAAGAACTGGAGCAGGGGAGGGACCGCTGGCGCCAGTCGCTGGTCTTTGACGAATTCTTTTTTCTCGAACTCGGCCTGGCATTGAAGCGGCAGGGGGTCCAACTGGAGCAGGGCATCCCCTTCAACGTTGAACACCGCTACACCATTCCTCTGAACAAGATGCTGCCATTCCGCTTGACCGATGCTCAGCGCCGGGTGCTCAGCGAAATCAAACAGGACATGATGCAACCGCACCCGATGCACCGCCTGCTGCAGGGCGATGTCGGCAGCGGCAAAACCCTGGTCGCGCTGATGGCCTCCCTGATCGCGATCGAGAACGGCTATCAGGTGGCCCTTGTCGCGCCCACCGAGATCCTGGCCGAACAGCATTTCCTGACCTTTGAACCCTGGCTGGAGAAACTTGGCCTGCAGGCAGTCCTGCTGCAGGGCAGCATGACCGCAAAGGCGCGCAAGGAAACCCTGCAGAGCATCGCCGCGGGGGAGAGTCACCTGATCATCGGCACCCACGCAGTGTTGCAGGAAGGCGTGGAATTCCACCAGCTGGGGCTGGGAATCATTGATGAACAGCACCGTTTTGGCGTCCGCCAGCGGGGCATCCTCAAGCACAAAGGGCAGAACCCCGACATCCTGGTGATGACCGCTACACCGATTCCGCGCACTCTATCGCTGACTCTCTATGGCGACCTGGCGGTCTCGGTCATCGACCAGCTGCCCCCGGGCCGAAAATCTATCGAAACAAAATTGTTCAAAGAAAACGGACGCTTGAATGTGTATAGCTTGATTCTGGATGAACTTGAAAAGGGGAGGCAGGCCTATGTTGTCTACCCGCTGGTCGAAGAATCTGAAAAAAGCGATCTGCAGGCGGCAACCGTAGCGGCCGAACAGCTTGCCGCGGACATTTTCCCCCGGTATACGGTCGGCCTGCTGCATGGACGGATGAAATCCGCGGACAAAGAACAGGTAATGACGGCATTTCGCGAAGGTCAGATTGACATCCTGGTTGCAACGACAGTGATCGAGGTCGGGGTCGATGTGCCAAACGCGTCCGTCATGCTGATTGAACATGCCGACCGATTTGGCCTGGCCCAGCTGCACCAGCTACGCGGTCGCGTCGGTCGTGGCGCAGAGCAAAGCTACTGCCTGCTGATTCCGTCACAGCAGTACAGCGAAGATGCCGGCAAGAGATTACAGGTGATGGTTGCGACCAATGACGGCTTCCGCATCGCCGAAGCGGACCTGGAGATTCGTGGCCCCGGGGAATTGCTTGGCACCAGGCAGGCGGGGCTGCCGGATTTCCGGGTCGCTAACCTGCTGCGGGATGTCCGTTTGCTCGAAACTGCCCGCCAGGAGGCGTTCAACTATGCCAGCCAGACCGGCTACCTGACGGACAGCAAAAGTCGTCCGGTCAGGGAAGAGTTACTGGCGCGCTGGGGAGGACGACTTGAGCTGGCCGCAACCGGATGATCTGCTACACTAACAAGATACCTCAGCGATGGAGCAGCCCATGTCTATAAAATCGATTCGCATTCACACATTTGGCGGTCCGGAAGTCATCCAGTTTGAAACAGTCCCCCGGCAGCAGCCGGCGGCTGACCAGGTTCTGGTCAAAATAAAGGCGGTCGGAGTCAATCCGGTTGACACCTATATCCGCGCCGGAGCCCATGCGGTCAAGCCGATCCTGCCGTACACCCCGGGTTTTGATGCCGCCGGAATTATTGAAGAAATTGGCCCAGGAGTCAAAAAATTTCAGGAAGGACAACGGGTTTTCCTGATCGGCAGCATAACCGGAACCTATGCCGAATATGCACTGTGCAATCTGAACCAGGTCTATCCGTTGCCGGACAGGATAACCTTCAGCCAGGGAGCCGCGATCGGCATTCCCTATGCGACCGCGTATTACGCACTGATGTATCGTGCCCATACCATGCCGGGAGAGACGTTGCTGATTCACGGTGCGAGCGGGGCCGTGGGGATCGCTGCGACCCAGCTGGCCCGTGCTGCCGGTATTCACGTGATCGGCACTGCCGGCAGCGATGCCGGAAAGATACTCGTTTCGGAGACTGGCGCGGAACATGTTCTTGATCACAGCCTCCCTGATTATCTTGACGAAGTGATGGAACTGACAGGCCACGAAGGTGTGAACGTTATTTTGGAGATGCTGGCCAACGTCAATCTCGGCAAGGATCTGAAAATCCTTTCAAAGCAAGGACGTGTCGTGGTGATCGGCTGCCGTGGAGAGGCAAGCATTAATCCACGCGACATTATGGGGCGCGAGGCTGCCATCCTCGGCATGTCGCTGTTCAATGCGAACGACAGGCAGAAAGCTCAAATCTTTGCCGCGGTTTGTGCCGGCCTTAACAACGGAACACTGACGCCGGTAGTAGGGAAGGAATTTTCACTGGCAGAAGCCGCACAGGCTCATCAATATGTTTTACAAGCCGGAGCCTATGGCAAAGTGGTTTTGAGGGTGCCATAAAATATCAATACAAAAGTTAACATAATATATGTTATGCGACGTTAAATATACGTCGGTCTACAGCGGGGCCAGATAATGGCCTCGCCCTTTTCCTCCCTCCACGATAATCGCACCCTAGAAATCACCGTCACACTTCCCGCTGAACCCTTCTATCAATTCGTTCAACTTCTTGAATCCTTCTCAGGATTCGCACGAATCATCAACAGGCATGCTCGCCTTGCTCGTATCAAAGAACTTCGTCGTGACAATGCCCAGAAGAAACAGCATGAAGAAAGCCTAGCTCGTTACCACACCCTCCTTATTGTCCTTTACGACAAATACACCGCTCAGGGCCTCAAACGGCTCGATGCAATCAAACGAATCTGTAAAGACCTCAAGGCAGAGGATCACCCTTGGGCCTCATTTGATTTAGTACGCCCTTCTCTCATTGAAGCTGGTCGCCCTGGACAACGTGGCCGGCAGAAGAAAACGCCATGAGTCCCCCCGTTGAACGCTGCGATTCGTCGGTGGAGCGTGGCGACTGCTGCCACTTGATCGAGAGCACGCACCAGTATCAACTCTTTGGTGAGCCTTCGGCTCCTGCCTCAGGATTTAATAATAGTTCTAAAATCTGATAGAGAAAACCAGCAGACAGGAAAATCGCTATTTATGCAGTCCTCACGACCTCGATCAATGGCAAAGAGATATCAATTTTTCGTACATGGATACAAATTCGGTGGGTGTGACAGTCAACCTGTCTCCATCTGGTGAGATTTCATCCGGCTATTTCTCGCCCAAGAGAATTTCTTTGAAACCCAAAGGTGTCAAGTGTGGCAAATGTTTCACAGAGGATATGACCGCTGAAGCCAAGAAAATGATCAGGCGTATTGGCCGAAACGTCAAGATACCTTTCAAGACGATGTTCACACGTACCTTCGACCCCAAGATCGCAGAATTAAACGATGATGAAACAGTCAATCACTATTATGCAAACAAGAAAGCTGAATTGAACCTTACCCTCGGGAGCTGCTCCATTGCTGCCAATTTTCAGCTGTTTTCGAGATCAGCCAGTCTTTGACCGTGGAGTCAAAGTTCAGAAAGTGGTCTGTTTTCAAATGATCTTCAAAGGCAGCTTTGTCTGTGTACAGTTCATAGAGAAAAACACGCCGAGCATCTGAAGGATCAAAACAGACATCAAACTGATGGCAGCCTGGCTCACGATTCAGAGAATTGGTGGCCTGTGCCTTCATCACCTGTTTGAAATCATCAAGATACTGCTCCTTTACAACAAAGGTCACGGTTACGGCAAACAACATTTCCTCCATATTTCTGTATGGTTAGCTAACGTCTCGGGACAACCGGCTAGGCAGGTTTCAGCAACTCACTCAGCAAAACTGTATCCGAGTGGTGTCTCAGTTGAGCCCGATAATATTTCGACAGTGCGGCGGAAAGGACCTCCCCCGTTTCGGAACCGGCATGCATTTCGCTGCCGTAGAAAACGTCCTTGGCTCCGTTTCCAAGACTGAAAGTGTGCCCGCCGTAGTCCCCTTCGAGCGCTGGTCCGACCATTTTCTTCAAGGTGCCTGAATTCGCGGCTCCCTGCATCAGGAGATGGTAGAGTGTCCGTCTGTCAATTCCGTACCTGTCGGCGGCCTTGAAGGCCTCTATGACAAGCGCAACCTGTCCCATGGTAATAAAATTATTGATCAGTTTGGCCCGCAGACCAGACCCTACGGGGCCGAGGTGGATGATGGTTTCCGAGTAGCACGCCAGCAATGGACAGGCCCGTTCATAGACCTCCGGTGAGGCCCCGACCAGTGACACCAGCCGGCCGGCTTCGGCATCCCCGGGTCCCCTGGTCACCGGGGCGTCAGCAAAATCAACGCCCCGTGCGATCAACCGCAGAGCAATTTTTTCTGCCACCTCCGGCCGCGAGGTTGTAGTGTCCAGCCATAGGGTAACTGTCTCAAGGAAGGGTTCAGCCTGGTCGACCACCTTCTCGAGCTGTTCAGCCGTAGAAACACAGGAGACAACGGCATCTGCCTGGCGCAACAGGTCTTCGTAGGAGGCAACTTCGATGGCGCCGTGGGTGACGAGCTTTTCAACCTTCGCACGGTTACGATGGGCGATGACCCGGACTGCATGTTTATTTTTAAGCAGATTGAGGGCTATGCCGTAGCCCATGAAACCGGCTCCAATAACGGCGATGTTCATGCTCTCCCCCTTTTTCCGTTCTGTTGAAAGACCGCACACGGCCAGGTCCCAGGTGAACGAGACTTTACCTGCCGGCGCTGGCAAAGGCGTTCAAAATCAGGTAGCAGGAGGTTGCACCGGCATCGATATGTCCGATCGAACGCTCCCCCAGGCGACTGGCCCTGCCCATTTTTGCCATAAGATCTTTGGTTGACTCCATTCCCCGGTGTGCGGCGCTGGCAAACTCTTCCAGCCCTCTTGTCAGCGTCAGCTTCTCCCTAGCCGCCTGCTCCAGGGCAGCAACTGCCGGGGCAAGAGTGTCGACCAGGGTCTTATCTCCCACCTTGGCCTTCCCGATGGCCAGAATACCGTCAAGCGCTTCCGTGAACATCGTTGCCAGGTCAGGGAGACCCACCTCCCCTTTCCCGCTGGATTTTGAGGACAGGTTGATAAACATCGTGCCATAGAGTGCCCCCATGGCCCCTCCTACGGAATTCATAACTTCCAGACCGACCAGCCCCAGAACAGCACCCACATCGGTTTTTTCAGCTGCTTCGAGCTTGGCCTTAACCCCCCTGAAACACTTGGCCATATTCACTCCGTGGTCACCATCACCGGTCGCACCGTCGAGTTCAGAGAGATAGTCCTTCTCCTGCTCAATGGTATCGCACAGGGCAATCAGGGCGCCGTGCATCTGTGCAGCCGTAATAACTGAATTCATGAACTTTTGCTCCTTGAAATACTCTCAAACCGTCCGTTTCAGGACATTTTGAACATGCAGGCGTCCGCCCTGGCCAGAATGAGCTGCTCAAGCTCATCATCCAGGCGACTCAATGTGACGGAAAACCCTGCCATCTCAAGCCCGGTAAAAAACTCACCGACAAGCGATATGGCAACTGACAGACCCGCAGCCTCGGCGACCTCTCTTGCTTTTCGATAGGCCAGATACTGCTCTGAAGGGGGAGTTCCACCGAGACCATTGATCATCAGCAGGACCCTGTCGCCGCTGGAAAAAGGGAGGTCGGCGACGATCTCGTCCACCATCCTCTGGACAACCTGATCAACCGGCACCAGCTTGGCCTTCTCGACCCCGGCCTCGCCATGATGCCCGACACCGTATTCCATTTCATCATCGGCCAGAGTGAAGGTCGGTGTCCCTTTGGCGGGAACGGTGCATGGAGCGAGGGCGACACCGATTGTCCGGGTGTTGCCGTTCATCCTGTCCGCCACCTCCTTGCATTCAGCAAGGCTGCCACCCCTTTCCGCCTTGGCCCCCGCGACCTTCCAGCAGAGAATCGAACCGACCACTCCACGGCGTTTTTCCTCTTCCCCTTTCGGGGCCGAAGCGACGTCATCGGTGGAGACAGCTCGCGCAACCTCTATTCCCTGGGCTTTAGCGAGCGTTGCAGCCAGTTCAAAGTTCATCACATCGCCGGCATAGTTGCCGAGCAGTAAGAGGACCCCCTTGCCGCCATCAGCGGCTTTTGCCGCTTCCAGGCAGGCGTTGGGCGGAGGTGAGGTAAAGATTTCGCCGACCGCTACCGCGTCAAGCAGGCCCTCGCCGATATAGCCGATGAAGGCCGGTTTGTGCCCGGACCCTCCCCCCGAGACCAGACCGACCTTCCCTTCAAAGGGGGCATTTTTCCTGACCAGGGCCCTGACCCCGTCCAGTTTTCTGACGTGCCTGGCGTGGACCTGGACGAAGGCCTCAACCATTTCATCGACAACGGCATCTGGATCGTTAATAAATTTCTTCATGAATGTCTCCGGATGAATTGTTACGTCTTAAATATTCAGGGGGTTCAAGACCAGCCGGGCCTTACCTGTGGTCTCCGGCATAGTTGTAAATCCGCTGTATTTTTGCTTCGGATCTCCCCCCCGGCTGATACTCCGCTTCCAGCCAGATCCGCACCAGATGCTTCGCCAGTTCGGGCCCTACAACCTGTGAACCCATGGCCAGAATGTTGCAGTTATTGCTGAGGATTGATCTTTCGGCTGAATAGGGATCCATACATGAGGCAGCATAGGCCCCCTTGACCTTGTTGGCGGCGAGGCACACACCAATGCCGGTGCCGCAAAGAAGTATCCCTCGATCATATTTTCCGCCAGCGACGGCTTCTGCCACCTCGATGGCCACATTGGCATATATCGGATCGTCGCTGCCAAAATCATCACAGCGATAACCGAGTTCCTCGATATATTTTTTTATGATTTTCTTGAGTTCGGTGGCGTTGGGGTCACAGCCGATGCTGATCTTCTTCATTTTTCCCTCACAATACAGGTCCCGGTTGGTGATTTGTGAACGACTTTACAAATTGTAAGGACTCCTTGAGGACATTGCCGATGGTCTCCAGCGGTATGGACGCTTCTGCCCGTATCGGTGTGGCGTCCGGCAGCCGGGTAATGCGCAGCGACAATTCCAGGGAGAGCGGTATCGGCTCAGGGTGCGCCGTCAGGGCCGGCAGGATTGATTTGAAGTCAATGGTTCCTGCGCCGATAGCAGGGAAGTACCAATTGCCGTTCTCATCCTTTGCCACATCCTTCACATGAAAATATCCTGCCCTGGGCAGGGCGATCTTATAGTCATCCTCCGGGCGCAGTCGCTCTGAGCAGTGAGGCAGGAGGTTGGCAAAGTCGTAGTTTATTTTTACTGAAGAGAGGTTGATTTCGTCGATCAGTTCAACGGCGGGAGCGGCTGAGTCAATAATATTGGGGCGGCCATCCCCCATATTCTCAAGACAGATGGTGACCCCTGCCCGGGCAGCGTATTCACCGAGAGGTCTGATGTTTTTCAGAAACTGGTCACGGTTGGCGATCGGTCCGGCAGTGGAAACGATGTATTCAGCGCCAAGGTACCCGGCAAAATCGATCCGGCGCTTGAATTTGTCCACTGAGGCGGGGAGTGACATGTCTGTGTGGGCCGCAAGGCAGGGGCAGCGAAGACCCGACGCCTTGAGTGCGGCTCTCACGCTGTCCGCCGCGGCCTTCGAGAAGTTGTCTTCGGTGACAGGCGCCGTGTAGGCTTCGCTGTAGGCCAGCTCGACATTTTCCACCCCGGCGGCGGCCATTGCCTCCAGTGTTGTTTCCAGGTCATACCCATCATAGGCAATCGTGCTGACAAGTATCGGATTGTTCATATTACACCTTCATCTTTGGGTGACAGATAAGCTCGAGCATCACGCCGTCCGGAAGCCGCATGACAATCACCCTGTTGCCCGTGTTCGGTCCGCTGTCCACCTCCATGGGGGACGGCGACAGAAAGCTGATTCTTTCATCATAACGTTTACAGGTTTCGATAGCGGCATCGATATCATCCACCAGCAGGCAGACATGATAATGGCCGACCTCTACCATTTCCGGCCTGTGATGAACGCGACCCGCAGGTCCGCTGTACTGGACAATCTCAAGCAGCAGGCCGGGCGCCTGCATATAGGAGATGACCGCCTGGGCGCCCTGGATACCGGTAATGAAAGACTGTCTCTCCACCTCACGTGGTGAGGTGTCAATCAGCTCAAAACCAAAGACATCTCGGAAAAAAGGGACCGTCCACTCCAGATCGCCAACGACCATACCCATATGGACAGCATTAACTACCGAAAAATTCCGCATGTTTTCCTTCCTCCTGTTACCAGCCTTCAGCCCCCCGACAAAGTTCAACTCATGCCCGTCATGGAGCAGGCCAGGGTAAACGCCGCACTGAGGGCGTTAACACTCGCAACATTGTGCCCCGCGATATCATATGCAGAACCATGCGCGGAGGTGGTTATGGGAAAAGGCAGGCCGGCATGGACGGTAACACCGTAGTCGAAACCCATGAGCTTCATGGCGATTTGTCCCTGGTCGTGATACATGGTGACGATGGCATCGTACTTCCCGTCCCGCCCCATGAGGAAGATCGTATCAGGCGGAAAAGGCCCCTCGGCGCTTATCCCCTCCCCCTGAGCAAGTTTTACTGCAGGAGAGATCTTTTCGATCTCTTCACTACCGAACATGCCGCCATCGCCGGCGTGGGGGTTGAGGCCTGCCACGGCGATTCGCGGCGTGTCGTTACCGGTTGCGCGCAATGTGGAGTCGAGCAACCTGATCGCCTCAAGAACCGCATCCTGAGTAATGAGATCACTCACCTGCCGATGGGCGACATGTGACGTTGCCCTCGATGTCCAGAGATTGCCGAGGGTATTGAGCAGGCCGAACCGGCCCGTGTGGCCGAGATGATCAAGGAAGAACCCGCTCTCGTCTTCGTGCTGAAGTCCGGCGCGATGCATTGCCTCCTTATTGAGAGGAGCGAAACAGATACCATCGACGACACCTTCCTTGCACAGGGTCAATGCCGTGGCGAGACAGTCCAGCTGATAGCGTCCGGACTCCTCGGCTACGTGGCCGAGGGCAAACTGTCCGGTATCGAAATCAGGCTCACTGAGCAGCACCAGGCCGCTGTCCAAAAAGGTCTGTGCGGTTACATTTTCGACCCGTGGGCAGGAGATCCTTCGCCCGGCAATCTCTTCGCCGCTGCGATAAACCTGCTGCCCTCCCACAACGACGATATCTGCGCGAGCCGCAACTTCCGGTTCTGCCAGGAGCTTGATCGTCAGTTCAGGTCCAATTCCACAGGGGTCGCCCATGACGAGAGCTATTCTCGGTTTTCTAGAAGTTTTCATAGTGTTGTCTGCTAACCATAGAACAGGTTGACCAGTACCAGGGATACTGGCGGGACATAAGTGACCAGCATAAGAATTGCAAAGAGGACAAGGATAAAGGGAATATTTTCCTTGGTCGTCTCCCAGATATCTGTTTTGGCGATCGAGCACGAGGTGACGAGAACGCTGGCAACGGGTGGAGTCTGCTGGCCGATAGCGATATTCAGGGTCATGATAAGGCCAAACTGGATCGGGTTGATCCCGAGCTGGTTCACCAGCGGCATGACGATCGGAACAATGAGGATGATCGCAGCGGCGCCGTGCAGAAACATACCAACAATAAAGAGCATGACATTGAGCAGTGCCAGCACCAGAATCTGGTTGCTGGTAAAGCCGATTATCCAGCGGGCAAAGTTTTGCGGAACCTGCATTTCGGTGAGATAGAGTCCAAGCACGGCGGATGTGGCGACAAGAAGCATAACCACTGCAGTCTGCATGACGCCCTCTATCATGGCCTTCCGCAGATGATACCAGTCGATCTCCCGATAGATTAACCCGCCAATAATCAACGCTGCGACAACCGCCAATCCCGCCCCTTCCGTGGCGGTCACGATTCCGCCGAAGATTCCCCCGAGAATGATCACCGGCAGCGTCAGGGCCCAACCTGCTTCCAGGAAGGCCAGCCACAACTGGCGCAGTGAAAATGCGCTTTCCCTGGGCAGGTCATAGCGGACGGCATACCAGTAGCACAGGGCCATCATGGCGAAGCCGCCGAGGACACCGGGGATAATCCCGGCAACGAAGAGCTGTACGATTGATGTGTCGGACAGCGCACCGTAAAGGATCATCGCGATGGAGGGGGGGATAATGATCGCGATCGACGCGGAGGAGGATGTGATCGCCGCCGTGAATTCAGCAGAATAATTCCTTTTTTTCATTGCCGGAATAAGCACGGACCCGAGCGCCGCGACATCAGCAACAGCAGAGCCTGAGATCTCGGCAAAGAACATTGAAACCCCGACATTGACCATTGCCAGCCCACCGCGAACAAAGCCGATCAGTGCAGAGGTGAGATTGATGAGACGTCGCGAGATGGAGGTGGTGTTCATCAGGGCGCCGGCGAGAATGAAGAGCGGGATGGCCAGCAGCGGAAAGCTGGTCGCTCCGTCAAACATTGTCAGCGCGGCATTGTAAATGCTGTCAAATCCCTTTGACAGGACCATCCCTGCAATCGCTACGGTCCCAAGCGCGACCGCTATGGGAACATGGATCAGCACGAGGAGAAACAGACCAATAATCAGAAGTGCTGTTGTCATGATTGCGTTGCCTCCTCGATCGCCTCCTCGATTGCTACTTTTTCATAGTCGACGCCTGCCATGGCCTTGGCCCACGCATCGGGGATGGACAGCAATTCGGCAAGGATGAAGAGTACTGACCCGACCGGGATAACGGACTGGGTAAAGCTGAGAGGCATCCAGGGAAGGCTGACCAGGGTCTCTTCGCCGAAAACCCCAAGGATATACCAACCGCCGTAGGCGATTAGCGCGAAGAAGCCAATGACCACGACTTCGGTCATGACAAATGAAAACTTTCGAAGGGAAACCGGGAAGGCCAGGAAGAGACCCGGGAACCCCAAATGTCCTCTTTTGCAGGCCGCCAGGGCAGAACCGTAATAGGTCAGCCAGGCAAGCACCACGGAAGCGACTTCATCGTACCAGATCAGAGACTGCCCAAAAAACCTGAAAAGAACAGCCAGAACGACAATACCAGCGAGAAAAATCAGGAGAAACATGGAGACAGCTTCAAGGAGCTTTTCAAACAGAAGCTTCAGCTTTATGGTCATAACCCAACCTGAGGTCGCAAATTATTATTCCACCGGAACAGCAATTCGGTCCATCCAGGGGGATGGACCGAATTGCAAGAACTTAATCAGCAAGCTGCATCGCCATGTCGACCATGGCTTTCCCTGTCGGGACCTCTTTGGCAAACTCGGCATAGATCGGCTTGCTCGCCTCAACAAAAGCTGCCCGGTCAGCAACATTGACCTGCATGTCCTTGCCAAGTTTTTCGACCAGAGCCACTTCATCCTTGGTCCCGGTCGCGTACATCCAGCCCTGTACCGCTACCGCCGTCTGCTCGAGGATGGCACGCACATCGGCGGGAAGCTTCTCCCACTGGCTGGCACCCGCTGTCAGATATGAAGGAGTGTAGACATGGCCGGTAATCGACAGATATTTCTGGACCTCGTTGAGTTTGGCGGCATCGATATTGGTATAGGGATTTTCCTGGCCGTCGATAACGCCGGTCTGGAGGGCGACAAAAACCTCTGAGAACGACATTGGAGTGGGATTTGCTCCCCACTCGGAAAACATTTTTACCCGCCAGGTTGACTTCGGTGTTCTGATTTTAACTCCCTTGAGGTCTGCCGGGGTGTTGATCGGTTTGACGTTGTTGGTGATGTGCCTGATCCCGTTTTCCCAGAACCCGATAACTTTATATCCTTTGGCTTCGATTGCCGGTGCAATCATCGGCCAAAACACCTTGTGCTCGATACGGTTAAGGTGGGCCCTGTCTTTCACCAGGAACGGCATGTCAAACAGGCCTGCTTCAGGAGCAATGGATGACATGACAGAAGACGGCATCGCCAGGTGAACGGTGCCAAGCTTCAGCTTCTGCATGAGGTCTTTGTCCTTCCCCAGCTGCTCTGAGCCGTAGAAAACGACCTTGGCCTTGTCGCCGAGGAGATCGTTGGCACGGCTGGTAAACTCCTCAGCAGTGACATACTGCATTGAGCCCGGCTTGGCGCTGATCGCAAAAACAATGTCGAGAGCTGATGCGCTTTGTACTGCTCCGCCAGATGCCAGCAGTACAGCAAAGGTACCCAACAACAACTTTTTCAGACGCAGTTTCATAACATTTCCTCCCACACTCAAAGTGACGATACGCTGGCCAGCGACAGACAGATACCTCTCATCCTGCCCAACCCCACCAGCTCCCTATGGCGCGATGCCAAACTTAATTACCTATATGTCATATTGTATACCAAAAGTCAAACACCCTTAAAAACGATAATTGATAATTTATATATCATGTTATATTTAATTACATTATTTGGGATTTACTCCCCCCGAAGGTTGCGCTTGATTTGGTATACCATTTAAATAGTTCTAGTTTTAACGGTTCATTCTGGAGTATAAGGGAAGCATGACCTTTAGCCTGAAAGCATAGGCGACGTTTGATTGAGCTCGGGGAATTCTTTCAATCTTAACAGATTCGGGTTTCACATAATGGACTCTCAAGAAAAACTGGCTCATTCGGGGAACAGAGAAATCAGCAGGGTCAAGCTGTCCGAGCAGACAGCCAACCAGTTAAGAGACATGATCGTTCAGAATCAGCTCTCCCCGGGGGAACGGATCAGGGAGCGGGACATCTGCAAACAGCTGAATGTCTCACGAACCCCCCTGAGGGAGGCTCTCCTGATCCTCGCAGCTGAGGGCCTGATTGACCTGATTCCCAATTGTGGCGCAGTCATTTCAGCGCCGAGCGCAGATGAAATAGCAGACATGCTCCAGGTCCTCGGGGTCCTCGAGGCATTTGCCGGTGAACGCGCCTGCAGCCTGATCACCCCGGAGGAGATCAACGAGATCAAGGCCCTGCAGTATGAAATGCTCGCGGCCTTCTCACGTGGAGACCGCCTGCAGTACTTTAAGCTCAATCAGCGGATTCACCTGGCCATCGTCAATGCCGCACGCAGTGAAACCCTTCTTTCCATGCACGCACGCCTCAATGCCAGGCTGTATCGAATCCGCTACCAGTCAAATTTGCGCAATGAACTTTGGGGCAGCGCGATCGAGGAGCACAACCACATCATGGATGCCCTGGAAAAAAGAGATGCATCGAGGCTGTCGGAACTTCTCCGACTCCACCTGAAAAGCACCTGGGAAAAAGTACACGAAGGGATATAACCCGGCAGGAGGGCTGGGGGACTGGCTGGAGATATCTTCCCCCTCAAGCGTGGTTGTACCAGAGGGGAATGTCCCCTGCGCAAAAGGGTGCGGGCAAACGCAACCTCCTGACCCGGCAGGAACACCTCTGTCATTCCCCGACGTCAGGGCAAGAAACAGGGGCTGTCCGAGGGCTGCCATCAACGCGTCGGTGACCGGGCCGATGTCCCCCCTGGCGGGGCTGTCAAGGATTCAACAACAGTTAAAGTCGATCGGTTGACAACCCTGACGCCTGGCTTGGAACAGGCCAGAGCTTTACCGGCAGCCAGGCCCTACGGGCATGAAGGCGACTTCAGGCTGACCCGCATCCGCCCTGGCAACCCCCGCGGGGATGCCGTTGATCTGGCTGGTTGGCTCACCGTTGCTGGCGAGACAACCGGAAATATCCGTTTCCCCGGTGAAGTCATCCGCTATGACGCCCAGCGTCTTCACCTCCTGGCTTATTCCAATCGACCCTGATTTGACGGAGCGGCGACTCTGCCCTCACTTTGCCGGGGGGAACTGGACCCCGCCGCTGGGGGTGGCCCCATCCGAACCGGAAAGAGTCGTAACAGCTCCCGACTCCGCAGCCGGCTGTGTTTTTTCAGTTGAAGCCATCGGCGTTTCCGGCGGAGAGGTCTGGAGAAAAAGCAGGCCGTACACAAGGACTGCCGCTGAACAGACAAGCAGGATGAAAGAGATAAGTGCTTTAAGGAATGGGTATTTCATAGGACTCCTGAAGGGTGGCAACGAACATGTCCCCTTCTCCAGTGCAGTTTATGTCGTCATCATGTCGCTCAAAGAGATGCCTCCGACCCTGCGAACTCCATCAGGGCGTCTCACATAGCCCATTTGGGGCGCAAAATGTTCACAACGTCCAGTCGGGCACGGCTGAATGCCGCCCGCTCAGACGACTCGGATAATGAAGTCAGGACAGGCCGCCGCACAGTAGCCGCACAGGATGCACTCCTCCCGCCTGATCCTGGCCTTGCCATTCTCCAGATAGATCCCCTGGTTGGTGCAGGCTGGCACACAGGCGCCGCACCCCTTGCAGAAATTCTCCATGATCTTTATCTCGCGCCTCTTCTGTTCCAGGCGGGCCCACAGGAGCTGGTCCTCGCGCTCTTCACAGAACAGGCCATAGTTGCCGTCAATTTCCTCCCTGGAGAGCATGCCGACGGCCAGACCGTGGACTCCGTCAAGACCCAGAACATAGCGAAAGTGCAAGCGGGCGGCACTGATCAGGTTACCGCCGGCCAGGGCCTTCATCGCATAGACCCCTTTGCCGGCAGCTGCACAGCGCGCGATAGCGGCTGCCATCTGGTCCCGGCTGCCGTCAAGGATGCCCATGCCGGTACTGTTGATCAGCGGGTGAACAACCTCTATCTCAGGTCGCGCCGCCGCCTTTTCCAGCGCACAGATATAGTGAGTGGAAAGGCCGATGTGGTGAATCAGGCCCTCCTCCTTCATCCTGATCAATGCAGCGAGGACGTCCGCCCGCTCGATAAAAGGGTCGGCTATCCGCGCCCCGTGGATATGAACAATATCAAGAAAATCCACGTCGATCTCGCGCAGAGCCCGTTCGACATGCCTGCGCGCATCACCGGCCGTGACCGCATGGGTCTTGCTGGCGATATGGACCTTGCCGGAAAACCCCTTCAACCCCCGGTTCAGATGCTGATAGGTGCCGTACAGCTCAGCCGTGTCGATGAGGTTGACCCCACGCTCAAGGGCATAACGGATCAGTTCGCCCCCCTCTTCCGGCGCCAGGTTCGCCTGCAGCGGGCCCATCGGCAGTGCACCGAAGACCAGACGGGTGACCTTCAGACCGGTCTCACCAAGCGGAACAAGATTCGGGATGGTCATTACCACTCCATTTCAGCTGAATTCATTTTTGGTTCGATAATCCCCAAACCTGCCAGATAAAAACGGATTGTGACTTCACAGGCACAGGGTAAAGATCCAGTCCGGCCGTCTTCACCGGTTCCGCCCCAGTCTCTAGTGCCCCCTGGCTGGATATTGAGCTGTTTCCTGCAAACGGTATGTCAACCCAAGTATAAACATTGAGACAGCGGGATCAAGGCTGTTCGAACGGAAAGCCCGGCAAACAAAAAAGCCGACCCCGGGGAACCGGAGTCGGCTTTCGCGTTGTAATGGTCGGGGCGAGAGGATTCGAACCTCCGACCCCATGCACCCCATGCATGTGCGCTACCAGGCTGCGCTACGCCCCGTCAACCAACGCGTCGCGGATTATCTTGTATTTACGACCCCTTGTCAAGGGGAATATCGGCGTTCCGCCGGTCAAAAACCCGGCAGGCCTTGCCTTCATGGCGGGTGATGCTGGACGGCTCCACCAGCTTGACCTTGACGCTTAAGCCAAGTACCGAATAGAGTTTCTTCTCCGCCTGGTCAACGAATTTACGCTGCTGTTTCATCTCATCGAAGAAGATTTTCTCATTGACCTCGACCAGGATATCGAGGGTGTCCTGGTTGTTGACCCGATCGACAACCAGCTGATAGTGCGGTTCACAGCCTTCAATCTGGAACAGCACCTCTTCGATCTGGGTCGGGAAGACATTGACCCCCTTGATGATCAGCATGTCATCGCTGCGGCCGCGGGTTTTCTCCATCCGCGCCAGGGTTCGTCCGCAGCTGCAGGTGTCATAGTGCAGCCGGGTGATGTCGCGGGTGCGGTAGCGGATCATCGGAAATGCCTGCTTGGTCAGGCTGGTCAGCACCAGCTCGCCGACCGAACCTTCCGGAAGCACCTCGCCGGTGTCGGGATCGATGATCTCGGCGAGAAAATGATCTTCGGCGATGTGCATCCCCTGCTTGTGCAGGCATTCACCGGCGACCCCGGGACCCATCACTTCCGACAGGCCGTAGTTGTCCGTGGCAATGATCCCCAGGCGCTGCTCCAGTTCATGGCGCATCTGTTCGCTCCAGGGTTCGGCGCCGAACAGGCCGACCCGCAGCGCCAGGGAATCGGGGTCGATCCCCTGCTTCTCCATCCGGTCGGCCATGGTCATGGCGTAGGACGGCGTACAGACCAGCGCGCTGGAGCGATAGTCCTGCATGATCATCAGCTGCTTGTCGGTGTTCCCCCCGGAAATCGGAATGACCGAAGCGCCGATCGCCTCCGAGCCGTAATGGAGGCCGAAGGCCCCGGTGAACAGGCCGTAACCGAAAGCGATATGAACGATATCCTCGTCGGTGACCCCCGCCGCGGTCATGAAACGGGCAACCAGCTCGGTCCAGGACCTGATGTCGTCCCGGGTGTAACCGACCACGGTCGGTTTGCCGGTGGTGCCGGACGAGGAGTGAATCCGCACGACATCGCGCATCGGCACAGCAAACATACCGTAGGGGTAATTGAGGCGCAGATCTTCCTTGGTGGTAAATGGCAGCCCGGCAACGTCATCGAGGTTCTTCAGGTCGCCGGGCTCAAAACCCAGCGTGCTGAACTTGTTCTGATAACAGGGGACCTTCGTGGCGACCAGCTGCAGGGTCTGCTGCAGACGGCGCAGCTGGAGGTCGCGCAGCGAACCCCGGGGCATGCATTCCGCCTCGGCATTCCAGATTTTTTTGATTTCAGGCATTATTCAACAATCTGCTTAAGTTTTTATTTTCAACCTGCCGAAAGATAAGGCTTTACAGGGTTGAGATGCGTTCGCCCTTGAGAACCGTAATCCTGTTTTCGGTAAGCACCCTGATCGCCTCATCCACGTTATCGAAGCGGAAGATGATCACTGCATTCCCCTTGGACCGTTCGACAAAGGCGTACATGTATTCGACGTTGATATCGTTCCGGTCGAGGATTTCCAGGATCGAGCAGAGACCGCCCGGCTGATCCGGGACTTCGACGCCGATGACTTCGGTCTTGTTGACGGTGAAATGATGGTCCTTGAGGACGCGCAGGGCCAGATCGGTGTTATCGACGATCAGCCGCAGAATGCCGAAATCGGAGGTGTCCGCCAAGGACAGGGCGCGGATATTGACCTGTGCCACACCCAGAATCCTGGTGACCTCGGCAAGGCGACCCGACTTGTTCTCAATAAAGATGGAAATCTGTTCAACTTTCATAGGCAACTCCCTCTGGCTAGGTCTTACGGGCGGTTATCGATGACCCGCTTGGCTTTCCCTTCACTGCGGGTGATGCTTTTCGGCTCGACCAGGCGGACGATACAGGTGACCCCGAGCAGGTCCTTGATCTCCTTGCGGATCTGACTGGAAAGCCCCTGCAGGACCTTGATTTCATCCGAGAAGGTCTGTTCGTTGACCTCGACCTGCACCTCCAGTGTATCAAGGTTGCCGTCCCGCTCAACAATCAGCTGATAATGGGGTTCGACGCCCTCGATATTGAACAGCACCGATTCGATCTGGCTGGGGAAGACATTGACCCCGCGGATGATCAGCATATCGTCGCTGCGTCCGCTGAGGCGCTCCAGGCGGGCATGGGTGCGCCCGCAGATGCAGGGCTCCTTGCTCAACCGGGTGATGTCGCGGGTGCGGTAGCGGATCAGCGGAATCCCCTCCTTGGTGATGGTGGTGATCACCAGTTCGCCCTTCTCGCCGGCCGGCAGCACTTCTCCGGTATCCGGGTTGATGATCTCGGGGATAAAATGATCCTCCCAGATATGCAGGCCGTTCTGCGCCTCGATGCACTCGATACCGACACCGGGTCCGAGGATTTCCGAAAGACCGTAGATGTCGATCGCCTTCAGGTTGAGCTTCTCTTCGATCTCCCTGCGCATGGTCTCACTCCAGGGCTCGGCCCCGAAAATGCCGACCTTGAGTTTCAGTCCGCGGATATCGATCCCCTCTTCCGCGGCGATCTCGGCGAGGAACAGGCTGTAGGAGGGCGTGCAGGTGAGGACCGTGGAGCCGAAGTCCTGCATGATCATCAGCTGCTTCTTGCTGTTGCCGCCGGACATGGGAATGACCGAGGCGCCGAGTTTTTCCGCACCGTAATGAGCTCCCAGGCCGCCGGTAAACAGGCCATAGCCGTAGGCGTTATGGATCACGTCACCTTTGTGAGCACCGGCGGCGACAAAGGAACGCGCCATCAGCTCAGCCCAGGTCTCGATATCGCGCTTGGTATAGCCGACCACGGTCGGCTTGCCGGTGGTCCCTGAAGACGCATGAATCCGCACGATCTGCTCCAGCGGCACGGCGAACAGCCCGTAGGGATAGTTGTCACGCATATCCTGCTTGAGGGTGAACGGCAGCTTCTGCAGGTCGGCAAGCGTCCTGATATCACCAGGGGTGATTCCGGCCTTTTTGAAGGTCTCCCGGTAGAAGGGAACTGTCGCGTTGACCCGCTCAACAGTCTGCTGCAGACGCTTGAGCTGCAGCGACTCGATCGCCTCGCGCGGCAGGGTTTCAAATTCGTCGTTCCAGATCATTTCAATGCCTCCATCCAGGCTGGTCGCAGGTTATCCGGCGTTGCGCCCCAGCTCGAATGCCTTCAGGTTGACATCGAGCAGCCGGGCAGGAACCATTTTATGCAGGGCCTTGAGCCAGAGCTCATGGTCGATATCGAGAATCTTCGACAGTGCGCCAAGCAGGACGGTGTTGACCGCCTTGGGATTTCCGGCCTCCAGCGCCAGATCAAGCCCATTGACAACCGTGGTCGCCGGAAATTTCCTGCTGATCTCCTTTGCCAGGTCCGCCGGATAAACCTGTTTGCCCAGAGCCACCGAGGGTGGTGCAATCTTCAGGTTGTTGACCACGACCCGGCCATTCTCCCGCAGCAGCGGCAGATAACGGCAGGTCTCCAGCAGCTCGAAACTGAACAGGATATCAACGTCCCCTTCGGGGATAATCGATGAATAGACCTTGCCGCCGTAGCGGACATGGGAGACGACACTGCCGCCCCGCTGGGACATGCCGTGAATCTCGTTTTTCTTCACGTCCATACCGGCCATCATCATGACTTCGGAGAGGACCTCACTGGCCAGCAGGATCCCCTGCCCGCCGACTCCTGCCAGCAGAATGTTTTTCACATCACTCATCGTTATTCACCATACTCGATAAAGGCACTGAAGCCACAGGTCTGCTGACAGACTTTACATCCGACACAGATGATCTTGTCGATATTCGATTTCTTCTGCTCTTCGTCCCAGCTTATCGCCGGGCAGCCGAGGCGCAGGCAGGCTTTGCAGCCGGTGCACTTGTCATGATCGACATACAGCGGCATCCGCTTGTCGAGATTGTCGCGGGGGACCAGCATGCAGGGCCGGGTGGTAATAATCACCGAGGTCTCCGGCCGGGCCATCTCTTCCCGGATCGTCTTGCGGGTCAGGGCGATATTATAGGGGTCGATCACCTTGACATGCTCCACTCCGACCGAGCGGCACAGCTGTTCCATATCGACCCGATAGGTCTCCTGCTGGTTGAGCATGTAGCCGGAGGTCGGGTTTTCCTGGCGGCCGGTCATTGCCGTGATCCGGTTATCAAGGATGATCACGGTGGAGGCCGACTTGTTGTAGACCATATCCATCAGGCCGTTGATGCCGGTATGCAGGAAGGTCGAGTCACCGATGACTGCAACCACCTTGCGCTGCTCCTCCTCCGGGATCACCTTGCAGATGCCGGTGGCATTGCCGATGCTGGCGCCCATGCAGACACAGGTATCCATGGCCGACAGCGGCGGCAGAAAACCGAGGGTGTAACAGCCGATATCGCCGGTCACATAGGCCTTGGCCCGGTTCAGCTCCATGAACACGCCGCGGTGCGGACAGCCGGGGCACATGTTCGGCGGCCGCGGCGGCAGCTCGGGTGAGTTATCCTCGGCCGGAGACTCCTTGCCGAACAGGGCTTTCCGAACCCGACCCGGGGTCAGCTCGCCACAGATCGAGATCTTCTCCTTGCCGATCACCCTGATGCCCATCGCCCTAACCTGCTCTTCGATGTAAGGGTCGAGCTCCTCAACCACGTAGAGGGTCTCATAGTTGGCGGCAAAATCACGGATCAGCTGCTTCGGCAGCGGATGGACGAGGCCGATCTTCAGCACATCGGCGTCCGGCATCACCTCCTTGACATACTGGTAGGCGACGCCCGCCGTGATGACGCCGACCTTGCCCGCGCCCTTCTCGATCCGGTTGAAGGACTGCTGGCAGGACCACTCCTCCATCTGCAGCAGCCGCTCTTCAACAACATGATGGCGTTTGCGCGCGTTGCCCGGCAGCATGACCAGTTTCTCCGCATTCCGCACCAGGCCGGGCCGGGGGATTTCGGCAGGTCTTTCACCGAGAGTGACGATCGACTTGGAGTGGGAAATCCGCGTGGTGCTGCGCAGGAACATCGGGGTGTCGAACTGCTCACTGGCGTCGAAGGCCAGCCGGGTGAATTCAAGCGCTTCCTGGCTGTCGGACGGTTCGAACATCGGCACCTTGGAGAACTTGGCGTAGTTGCGGCTGTCCTGTTCGTTCTGCGATGAGTGCAGTTCGGGATCGTCCGCGACCACCAGCACCAGTCCACCCCGCACCCCTGTGTAGGACAGGGTGAAGAGAGGATCGGCGGCCACGTTGACCCCGACGTGCTTCATCGTCACGAGGGCCCGTGCACCACCGAAACTGGCGCCGATTCCGACTTCGAGGGAGACCTTTTCATTTGGTGCCCAGGAGGCATCGATCTCCTTGTAACGAGTGACGTTTTCGAGGATTTCCGTACTGGGTGTGCCCGGATAAGCCGAAGCGACCAGCACACCGGCCTCATAGGCGCCGCGGGCAATCGCTTCGTTCCCGGAGAGAAGAACCTTTTCCATGTTGTTCCTTACAGATTGAAAAAATTTGAAGATACGGAATGACATTCAGAACGGCGGAACACCGGTCTTCGGGACATACCCGGCGCATTCGGACCAGCCACTAAATATAGGGAAAGGGACGGCGTCTGTCAATCGATGCTTGCCGTATGCAGATCGAGCAGCAGCCCCTCCAGCAGGCCGAAATCGGACACCCTGAGGTGATCGCGGGAAAACCGCTCCAGCAGCGCCTGCAGGATCTCGATTCCGGGCAGGATCAGGTCGCCACGCCCGGCCTCCAGGCCGGGCAGCTGCTCACGCCGGGCAATGTCCAACGGTGTTAGGAGTGCGTACTGGTCATTCAGGGTGCAGCGGGAGAGGCGATAGTTGTTTGTCCTGCGCCAGTCATAATCCTCCATCTGCAGCTCGAGCGCGGCCAGTGAGGTGACCGTCCCGGCTGTGCCGACGAACTCGCAGTCCACCGAACCGAGCAGCCTGACAGCTCCGCAGCGCGTCAGGTCGGCAACGAACCTGTCGAGGACGGCGTAGATTTCCCGGCTGCGCTGCTGCCTGTCGGCGGCCTCTTCACAAAGACGCACGACCCCCAGCGGGTAGCTTTGACGAAAGCGGATGAGGCCTCGCTCAACCAGCACCAGCTCGGTACTGCCGCCGCCGATATCGATCACCAGCAGCGATTCCGGCTGAGGCTGCAGGGCCTCCAGGACACCGAGGGCGCTGAAGCGCGCCTCCTGCTGGCCGTCGATCACCTCCAGGAGAAGGCCGGTGCGCTGCCTGACCCGGTCAATAAAGTCCTGCCGGTTGACCGCTCGGCGCAGCGCCGCGGTACCGACCATGCGCAGGGCTGACGGCGACTGCTGGAGAAGAACCTCGGCAAACCGCTCCAGAGCCCGCAGGGTCCGTTCGATGCTCTCTGTCGACAAGCCGTACCGTTCCGAATAACCACCACCCAGCCGGGTGATCTCACGCTCATAGAGCAGCGGCAAAAGGCGTCCCTGAACGATCCGGCCGCACAGCAACCGCACCGTATTGCTGCCCACATCGATACTGGCCAACATCTATTTTGCTCCGATAATGGATTCAGACAATTTGTAGGAATGATCGCCGATCTTTTCCAGGTTATGCAGCAGATCAATATAGATCAGGCCGGGTCTGACGGCGCACTCTCCGGTATTGAGCCGGGCGATATGGTTGTTCCGCAAGCGGTTCTCCATCTCGTCGATGGCGTCTTCATACTCCCCTGCCCTGTCGCCGATGGTGCGGTCCCGGGCGTCCATCGCGTTGACCACGAAACGGAAAAACTCGAGGGTTTTCTCCGCCATCTCGGCAAGTTCTATGGTCCCTGTTTCAGTAAAGTTGACCCGGCTTTCCACCTTGCGCCGGGTCAGCTGCCAGAGATTTTCACAGTGATCCCCGATCCGCTCGAGGTCATTGACCATATTCATCATGGCCGCGATATCGACGGAAGTCTCTGGAGTGACCGGCTTTTGCGAAAGCGCGGCAAGGAAATCGGTAATCTCGCGCTGAAGCAGGTCGACCAGTTCCTCCTGCTTTTCCAGCCCCGCGATCCGCTTGAGCTTGTAGTTCTGCATCAGCCTGATGGTTTTTTCCAGCATCTCCAGGGTCACCCTGGCCATCCGCCGGGTTTCGCTGCGGGCCTGGCCAAGAGCGATGGGTGGCGTGTTCAGGACCCGGCTGTCGATATATTTCACCTTCAGCTCGCCAGCCTGCTCCTCCCTGCCGGGCAGCACGATACTGGCAAGCCTGGCCAGGATCCCGATCAGGGGGAGGAAGACCAGGGCATTGAGCAGGTTGAACAGGGTATGGGTATTGGCGATATGGCGGGCGATATTCGGCGCATCGCCGAGGGCGACGCCATAAATCTCAGCATCCGCAGCGGTCGCTACGATCAGGTTCGGATCTCCCGGGGTGACAAAATCGACCAGGGAGGTAAAAAACTTGAACAGCAGCAACATGTAGAGGACACCGATGAAGTTGAACAGAAAATGGCAGAATGCGGTACGGCGGGCGGCCAGGCTGGTCCCGATGGCGGCGATGTTGGCGGTCACCGTGGTGCCGATATTTTCACCGAGGATCAGTGCGACACTGGCGTCGAACGTGAGCAGCCCGGAACTGGCCAGCGCCAGGGTGAGGCCAATGGTCGCGCTGCTGCTTTGAACGATGATCGTCAGCAATGCACCGATCAGCACTCCAAGCAACTTGTAGTCACCAACCAGCAGAAACATCCGGCGGAATTCGTCACTCACCTTGAGCGGATCGAAGGCCTGCTTCATGATCGCCAGGCCGAAAAAAAGGATGCCGAAGCCAAGAATGATTTCACCGAAGTAGACGTGCTGCTTCTTTTTGCTGAAGAGCTTGAGCGCGGCACCGACGCCGATTGCCGGCAGGGCATACTGGGTGACATTGAAGGCGATCAGCTGGGCGGTTACGGTGGTCCCGATATTGGCTCCGAGAATAACCCCGATCGATTGCACCAGGGTCATCAGGCCTGCGTTGACAAAGCCGACGATCATCACCGAGGTGGCGCTTGAAGACTGGATGATGGCCGTAACGGCAAGGCCGACCAGGGTGCCAACGAAGCGGTTGTTGGTCAGCGCCGAGAGGATCTGCCTGATCCGTTCCCCGGCAACCTTCTGCAGGCCTTCCGACATGATTTTCATGCCGAACAGGAACAGGCCCAGTCCCCCCATCAGACCGAAAACAAGCTGCTGACTGAAAAACACGGACATGTTGTGAGTTGCCTTACTTTCTATATGGATCGGTTACTTAACCCGACGGTGTTGATGTTGGTTGTGAGCCACGCAGAGCCGCCGCTACCCGTTTCGCCCGATGGCAGCCAGCAGCATATCGCGGTAGTCCTGCTGGGCGGCGCGTAACCGCCGGGAAAAGATGCTGACAATATTCCGGGTCAACTGCAGGCAGAGTCTGCACTCAGACTGGGCCAGCAGTTCATAATCGCTGCGGCTGAGGGAATAGAGCACAACATCCTCCACGACCCTGGCGGACGCAGAGCGGTTCTCCCCGGCAAAGACCGCCATCTCCCCAAAAAGATCTTTCGGCCCGAGGATCGCCATGACCTGCTCATCCCCCTCGGCGAGCATCTTCGAGATGCGGACGGTCCCCTTCTCAATCAGGTAAAGCGCCTCCCCCTGCATGTTCTCGAGAAATATCGTCCCCCCAGCGGCCACAGCCTTGCGCTTGAACAGGCCGAAAAGCTTTTCCACCTGCTCTGCCGTCAGGCTGTAGCAGAGCGGACTTTTGCGAAAACCATCAGGAACGTTCGTCGCTGCCATATGCTGAACCCTTTCTGCGGGGCAAGAAACCCGCCGGGCAGACAGAATACACACCGCCTGAAACCTACTATAGCAAAATCACTCTGAGTCAAGATACAGCTTCACGTAGCCAAGATAATTTTCCGCCGACTGTTTCAGAAAATGAATCTCGCTGTCGCTCAGCAGCCGTTTCTGCTTCGCCGGAGAGCCGGCAAAGAGCGTTCCGGAGGGGACCACGGTTCCCGGCACGACCAGTGCACCTGCAGCGATCATGGAGTCGTCGCCGATCCGGCAGCCATCCATGATCACGGCGCCCATGCCGACCAGGCACCGGTTGCCGATCCGGCAGCCATGCAGGGTGACATTATGGCCGATGGTCACGTCATCACCGATCCGGGTGGAATGACGCTCATGGGTCACATGAACAACCGACCCGTCCTGGATATTGGTTCTCGCGCCGATCCGGATAAAATTAACGTCGCCGCGCACGACGACATTGAACCAGAGGCTGGACTGTGCGCCGATCTCCACATCACCGATGACTACGGCGCTCTCGACAATAAACGCCGAATCGGCAACCTTCGGCAGGACGCCGCGAAAAGCTTTCAGCATGGATAATCTTCCCGTAAAAACGGCAAAACCCGAGCACTCAGGATACTCGGGTTTTGCCGATGGATAGTCATCAGGAGGGTCAGCTGTCGACCCGCTCCCTCAATTCCTTGCCGACCTTGAAAAACGGCAGGCGCTTCGGCTTGACCTCGATCACCTCGCCGGTCTTCGGATTGCGCCCCATGTAGGCCTTGTAATCCTTCACCATGAAACTGCCGAAGCCGCGGATTTCAATGCGGTCATCTTTGATCAGGGCGTCCGCCATTGAATCGAAGACCAGGTTGACGATCTGCTCCGATTTCTTGTAGGTCAGATTCTTTTTGATCGAGAGTGCCTCTACCAGCTCCGACTTGTTCATAACGCCCCCTTAAAGGAAGGTTTCGACGAGGTTGAGTGTCTCAAATTGATTTATAGTATACAGGCAGCTCTTTTGTTGTCAATAAGGTGCTATGATTTCAACGGGTTGGCAACCGGAAAAGAATCTGCCGGGGTGCTGAAAAAGCCTCGCGAGACACTCCGGCCACAGACGTAACTGCCTTATTTAGCGCCTGTTTAATGCCTCCAGCGGGAACTTTCCGGCGGATCACGGAAAGCCGTGCCGAGGCCCCACCTGGCGGTATCCCGTAATCAGGCGCCTTGCCGCTGCGCTTAACCGGGTTGATCCAACTGAAAATCGCCAGGCAGTTCCGGCTCATCGGCCTGCCTGGCGATTCTCTGTTCTTTCCGGCGGTTCATCCCCGTGATCCCCCGCTACGCTCGCGAGGGGTGCCTGGATCAGATTATCGTGAAGGGCGACAGGGTCCAGATCACTTTGGCCTCATCGCTGCCGATATTATCCCAGCGGTGCGGAAGATGGGATTTGAAGGAGAGGCTGTCCCCCTCCTCAAGGATGTAGGTTTCACCGGCGATGTTCATACGTATCTTGCCCTGAACAATGTAGATCAGCTCGTCACCGGGATGATACATGTTCTGCTGACCGCTGCTTCCTCCTTTTTTGACCGTGCAGTAAAACGACATGAACTGCGGATCGCGCAGCCCGGAGGTAAACGATTCGGTCTGCATGTTGTTCTCGTCATCGTCATAAACCGTCTTGTCCCGCTGTCCGGGACGGGTATGAACGATTTCATGAGAAGAGGAGACGTCTTCGACAAAATAGTTGATGCTTTTGTCGAAAACCAGAGCCAGGCGCATCAGGATTTCCACCGACGGGATGGTCAGTCCGCGTTCGATGCGGGAAATCATGTTCGAGGAGACCTTCGATTTTTCCGCCAGAACCTGAATCGTCATATCACTTTTCAGGCGGATTTCCTTCAGTTTCTTGCCGACGATTTTCTTTATCTGCATGACAGCAACCTCTGCGGGCAGGGGATCAGACGTTGGGAGGCGGTGACACGACCCAGAGCACCCGGGTCCGGCCGGGATGAATATTCTTCCAGCGGTGTGGCAGGGTTGCCTTGAACCCGAGCGAATCACCAGGGCCGAGACTGTAACTCTGGCCGTCGACGATAAATTCAATCTCCCCTTCAAGGACCGTAGCGAACTCCTCGCCGGTGTGGACCATCCCCCCCTCACCGCTGTCACATCCCTGCTCCAGCACATCAACAAAGACCGAGAATCCGGGGTCACGCAGACCCTGGGTGAGGCTGGAGATCTGATGCTTGTCCTCAAAGAAGAAGAGCGGCTCTCCGCGACCCGCAGGGGTATGAATGACAGTCCCCCCCTTTTCCGCCTCTTCGACGAAGTAGCTGAGGCTCAAATCAAGCGCATCGGCAAGTTTCATCAGAATTTCAACTGAAGGAGTTGTCAAACCCCGTTCAATTCTTGAAATCATATTCGATGAAACTGACGACATTTCAGACAGTTCCTGAATTGTCCGATCTCTTTTAAGACGTGAAGATTTAAGCTTCTTGCCGATCAGCTGCTTAACCATGCGCGCACCCCACGAAGACAAATAACGATGTTCTACCAGTTCCAGCGCAACCTGTCAACCTTATATGTATGCAAATTACACCAAATGGTAACCAGGACTCAAGAGGTTTTGTCAACCTGGCCGACCCGAAAGGTTGACAATCAGGCGCGAGACGGTTAGTCTGCTGCGGTCAAAGGAGATCGGAAATGAATGACTTCACTGTTAAACTGCTGAAAAAGGTCCAATCCGGAGCAGCCATCGATGAGGAAGAAGGGCTCAGGATCCTGCAGGCCCGGGGAGCTGATTTCACCTGGCTGATGGCCGGAGCGCAGCAGCTGAGGGAAAGCCGCTTCGGCGCTGCGATCGACCTCTGTTCGATCATCAACGCCAAATCGGGAAGATGCGCGGAGAACTGCGCCTTCTGCGCCCAGTCGGCCCACCACCAGAGCAAAACCGAGGTCTACCCCCTCAAGAGCGTCGCAGAGATTGTCGCCGGTGCCCACCGGGCCGCAGACGAAGGGAACCACTGCTATGGCATCGTCACCAGCGGCACCGGGATCAGCAGCGGCGAGGAGTTCGCCCTGATCCTGCAGGCCATCGGTGAAATCCGCGCCCTGAACCGGATCAGCCCCTCCGCGTCCCTGGGGCTGCTCACCGATCAGCAGGCCCGCGCCCTGGCCGACGCCGGCTGCGTGACCTACCATCACAATCTGGAAACCGCCCGCTCCTTCTTCCCCCGGATCTGCACCACCCATGATTACGAAGAGGACGTGGCGACCGTCAGGCGGGCCAAACAGGCGGGCATGCAGGTCTGCTGCGGGGGCATCTTCGGCCTCGGGGAATCCCTGCACCAGCGGCTGGAGCTGGGGATGACCCTGCGTGAACTGCAGGTCGACTCGGTGCCGATCAATTTCCTCAACCCGGTTCCGGGCACCCCGCTGGCACAGATGCGCCAGCTGACCCCGATGGACTGCCTGCGGATCATCACCCTTTTCCGCTACCTGCTGCCCGAGCAAAGAATTACCGTCTGCGGCGGCCGCGAAACGAACTTACGTGAACTGCAGTCATGGATCTTCATGGCCGGAGCCAGCGGCACGATGGTCGGCAACTACCTGACCACCAGCGGCCGGGAACGGGAGACAGACCTGCAGATGTTGAAGGATGTGGAGGTGACGATCAATGAGTGCGGCAAGGCCTGAGGGATTCTTTATCACCGGCACCGATACCGGTGTCGGCAAAACCCTGGTGTCAGCGGGGCTGAGCCTCTACTTGAGGCAGCAGGGGATCGATGTCGGGGTCATGAAGCCGGCGGAAACCGGGGTCAGCGATTGTGCCGCAGCGGGCCCGGACGCCGAGCTGCTGCGCTGGGCTGCCGACAGCGGGGACGAACTGGACGACATCTCCCCCTACCGCTTCAAGGCCCCGCTGGCACCGGCTGTGGCCGCCAGCAGGGAGCAGGTCAGGATCAACTACAGCGAGCTGGTCAAACGCGCAGCGGGGCTGATCAAGCGGCACCAGTTTACCCTCGTCGAGGGGGCCGGCGGACTGATGGTGCCGCTCGCCGGGGGGCTGCTGATGGCCGATCTGGCGCGGGCGCTGGGACTCCCGCTGCTGCTGGTCGTCCGCCCCGGACTGGGGACCATCAACCACACCCTGTTGACCCTGTTCAGCGCCCGGGCGATGGAGATCCCCGTGGCCGGCTACCTGATCAACCGGATGCCCGCGGAACAGGGTCTCGCCGAAGAGACGGCGGCGCACAGTCTGGCGTCGCTGACCACGGAAGACCTGCTCGGCGTGCTGCCCGAGGTGATGGGCAGCGACCGGGAGAAAGCCGCGCAGCTGGCCGCCGAACTGGCGCAGCTGCCGACCCTGCCGCTCTGGCGCCCCTACCTGCCGCGCTGAGCGCCCCCAGCGGAAGGCCGCCTGGGCCGCCGTAGCGACCGCTCACGCCCCGGCCGGGGCGCTTCAGAGCTGCGCATAAAAGCGATAAATCCGCTTCTTGTCATCATCCAGCCGGCTGCCGATTTTGAGCAGCCACTCAGCGCCACGGGAGAGCGTCACCACCGCACTGAACCCCCCGTCCCCCGGAGCGAGGCGCAGCGGGCGACCAAGCCGACCGTCCGCCTCTCCCAGCTTCACCGCCACATCCCCTTCCGTCAACGGCTGACCGCTCGCCGCGCTGGCAAAGCTGATCAGCAGAACACAGGATACACCCGCGCCGGACCCGGATTCACCCGACTGCTGCGGAATCTGAAGCCTGGCAGTGGCCACCACCCCCCGGTAGGTCTCGCTCCCCAGCTCGACAACCCGGGCGGGTCCGGCAGCAGGGCCCGTAGTGGGCGCCGTAACGGCGACGGCGGGACCGGCAACCAGCAGCAACAGCAGGACCTGCAGAATTATTCTCGGCATGACGAACTCCTTTCTGGCGCATGAAGTATACGCGGAAAGAGACCGATCGTCATCCCCAATTACCCGACGGGAATATCAGGAAGGCGTTGACTGGCGCCGCAACGTACCGCAGCACGGACAGTACTGCCAGTTTCGATGGAGCAGGTTGCCGCAGGCGCAGAACTGGCTCTCCACCCGCTTATGGCGGATCAATCTGAAACCGTAGAAAACCGCCAGCGCGACCATATTGCAGAGCAGCAGGACCAGCGCCGGCGGACTCATGCCGTAGAAAGCGGAGACCGTGCAGCGGCCGCAGCTCAGCGACCAGTAGTTGTACGAGACGATGCCGGCGGCCGGCAGCAGAATGGTCAGGGTGATCAGTGCGGTCCGTTTGCTCATCGGCAGGCTCCTGCTGCCGCGACCCCGCAATAGGGGCAGTGCGCCTGGCTGAGCAGCTTGCCCCGGTGGCAGTGCCGGCACGATTCGCTCAGTCGCTCACGGCAATGGGGACAGACAAGCCATTCCGGCTCGATCAGAGCGCTGCAGCCGGGGCAGGCATCGACCACCTGGATGGTTTCCGGGGCCGCCACCCGCTCCACTTCACGCTGGATCGCCCAGATCAGAAAGGCAAGACTGATCAGCAGAAGCAGAATCATCAGCTACCCCGCGCAGGCAACCGCAGCCGCCGGACGCGTCGCTGAATCCTCGGCTACGCGGCCGTCGCGCAGCAGGATGGTCCGGTCGAAATAGTGCCTGATCTCGTTGTTGTGGGTCACCATGACAATCGTCTGGCCATCGGCATTCAGCTCGCTGAACAGATCCATGATCGACTGGCTGGTCGCCGTGTCGAGGCTGCCGGTCGGCTCATCCGCGAGAATCAGCGGCGGAGCATTGACCAGCGCCCGGGCGATCGCCACCCGCTCCTGCTCGCCACCGGAGAGCTGACTGGGCAGATGCTCGGCACGGGGCAGCAGCCCGACCCGTTCGAGAACCTGGCTGGCCATCCGCTTCTTCTCGCGGCTGGAGAGGCGCTTGACCGCCAGCGGCAGCATGACGTTTTCCAGGGCATTGAGGTAGGGGATCAGGTTGAACGACTGGAAGACGAAACCGAGGTACTCCCTGCGGAAATCGGCCAGCTGTTCGCCGCCGAGGGCGTAGATGTCAATCCCGTCGACGCAGACCCGCCCCGCGGTCGGCCGGCTGAGCCCACCGAGGATGGTGAGGAAGGTGCTCTTGCCCGAACCGGAGGGCCCCATCACGCCGAGGAAGGTCCCCTCGCTGATCCCGACGCTGAGATCGGTGAGGGCGACGACCTGGTCGGCGTCGCTGGTGAAGGTTTTATTAAGCTGCTCGATACTGATAAATCCCATAATCGTGTTCTCTTCTTTCTAGAGGGCGCGCAGCGCTTCGGTCGGGTCGAGCCGGCTGGCGTGCAGCGCCGGATAGAACGAAGCCAGGCAGCCGACCACCAGGGCCAGCAGGACCGCCAGGACCGCCAGCAGCGGGCTCCAGTGCAGCGCGACATGGGTCTCGGACATCAGCGGCAGGATGACCCGCGTCGCACCCATCCCGGCGAGGAAGCCGAGGATTCCGGCCACCAGGCTGAGCAGCGATGATTCCAGCAGGATCAGGCGCATGACATGGCCGCGGCGGAAACCGAGAGCCCTGAAGATGCCGATCTCCCGGGTCCGTTCGTTTACCGCGCTCATCATCGTCACAAAGACCACCAGGGCGCCGATCAGGATCACCACCCCGGCGATCGCCAGAGAGAAGGAGCGGAACTGGTCGAGGGCGTGCATCCGCGATTTCACCACCTGCTGAATGGCGCTGACGTCGACCTCGGGGAGCGCCGTGCTGATCTGGTTGACCATATCGGTGACCGGACAGTCGTGGCAGAGCGCGGCGACCTCGACCAGCGAAACCGTCCCCGGCTTGCCGAGCAGCTGCTGGACCACCGGCAGCGACGCGATCAGCAGGTGATCGTCCTGCGAGCCGGTCTTGTTGAGGATTCCGCTGACCCGGAACGGGCGCTCACGCAGTATCAGCTGATCGCCGACCTGCAGGCCCAGCGCCGTGGCCGCCGACTGGCCCGCGACAATCTGCCCGTCATCGGTCAACGGCTGACCCTGCACCGACCACCACTTCTTGAGCTGGAACTCCTTGTCGATTTCAACCCCCATCAGCAGGACCCGCTCGCTGCCGATCTCCACCGCCCCCAGCACCTTCGGCGCCACCGCGGCGATGTTGCGGTTGTTGGGGATGGTCATGATCTTCGCCAGGTCGGCCTGGCGGATCTCGCGGCTGTCAACCGAGACCCCGCCGAGGGTGATGCCGCCATAGCTCAGTGACAGGTCATCAGAGCGCGGAGTGATAAGGATGTTGGCCCCGTAGTTCTCCATCTTGTGCTGCACGTCGGCCGTCAGCGCGTTGGCGAGCGAGATCAGCGTCACCACGGTGGCGACCCCGATCAGCAGGCCGAGGACCAGAAAGATCATCCGCCCCTTGCGCCGGCGGAGATTGTTCAATACGATCGATTCAAGTGTCATGACTTATCCGGACTTTGGAAATACCAGCCGCCCTTGGCGATGTCAGCGGTCCTGATCACGATTTCGTTCCCTTCCACCCGTCTCTCGAGTGGCGCGGGGTTGCAGCCGCCCTTGACCTCGTTGACCAGGTCGGTGCGAAACCGCTGGTCGCAGTTGTTGCAGACCATGAACATGCCCTCCTGGCGATAGCCTTTTTTCTCCCGGTAGCAGACGTCGCAGGCGTCGAATGCCGCGCGCATCACCCCGTCCACGCTTTTGACGATGAAAAAGCTGACCGCCTCTCCCCCGACCTGGTGTGAGAAGTAGTGCGCCTGGCCGTCACTGACCTGGTCGAGATCGATGCGGATCTCATCGTGACTGCTGGCGAGCTTGGTATAGCTGTCACTCCCTTCCTGCCCCTGCCCCAGCACCAGCCAGCCGGCAACCGCAGACACGACAATCAGTGCTGCAATGACAGGGATGAGACGTTTGTTGTGCTGTTTTTCCGGGGTGACGAACTGATTCTTTTTCTGTTCTCTGTCCTGGCTCATTTTTACTCTCCATCGGGGTTAATCTCCTCAAACTCAAGAGGAACAACAGCCGCCGCCACATGAGGAACCACTGCTGGCGGCCGCCTGTTTAAGTTGCCTGTCATAGAGGATCACCGGGGTCTGCCGGCTCAACTCCTGGTACCACTGGTTGACCTTGCGCCGCTGCTCCAGGGGATTGGCGATGCCGGCCAGCACATGCTCTTCGATGTTGCGGTTGATGATCAGATCTTCCCTGAGGCGTTTGGTGAAGGCGTCCAGCCCGCCATGCTGAGCCTCCACGGCCGCAGTGAAGTCAGGCGTCGACTGCTGCAGTTCAGCCAGGCGCAGCTCGACCTCGGCCGGGGAGACAACAACCTGGTTGCTCTCCGCCGCGGCCAGCAGGATCTGCCGCTGCCTGACCTCCTGCCAAAGAATGCTGCGCGCCTGCTGGCGGGCGGCGGCCTCGTCGCCGCCGGTGAACTGCAGCGTGCCCAGCGACCGGGCAAGGCGCTGCTCGAACTCCTCACGGGGGATCATCCGGGTGCCGATGCGGGCGAGATACTGTTCAGCCAGGCGGCTCTCCTCGTTCTGCAGCTGACGGTACTCGTCGCCGCTGAGAGTCAGCGTGAGGGTCGCCGGGAAACCGCTGGCGCTGATGGTGGCGGCGATCTTCTCCGCGGCCACTCTGGCCGGGTCGAAGAGCACCTGGCTGCGGCCGGTGGTGACGACGATATCGACGTTCTCGATCCCGTCGAGTTGTCCCAGTGCGTCCTTGATCGTGCCGACACAGGAGCCGCAGGTCATCCCCTGCACGGCAAACTCGGCCATCGCAGGTTCGACCGGTTCCGCCTCGGAAGAAAAGGCGCCGAATCCGAACGCCGCCATAAGAGCGCCAAGCAGGACGACCCCGGCCAGTAAAGCTGATTTCATGCAGACCTCCACCATGCAGCAGGTAAATTCAAAAACGTTCCCCATCTTTTATCAGGATTCGTGCCAGCTTCGAGAAGCGGCCTAACTATCTGTGATCAGGGACTTTTCAGGGAATGGGAGTTTTCCGGGAGAGCTGAACAGAGAAAAACCGCAGAATATTCTGCATCTGACGTTGAATATTCTGCGGCCGGGACGAGATCCCTTGACTGCAAACGGAGCTATTTATTCAGGGGCAGATAAAAATCCTCGCCGCGCCAGGAGATCCTCACCTGCTGCGGCATGATTTCAACGACCCGCACCCCTTCGACCACGGTCCCCTCCATCACCGGCAGGTCATTGATCACCGCCAGCCGGGCGTCGGGTTCCGGCCTGAAGAGGATCAGGTCGATGCTCAGCCGGGGGAAATCCTCCGGGAGCGGCCGCAGGCTCGGTTCTGCAGCCGGCGGTACCGGGAGTGATGCCGGCGGTGCTGTCGTGACAAGCGGCGCGGCCGGCGCAGCAACGATCGTGACAGGTGCCGGTTCGCTCTCCGCGGCAGGTACTTCCACACCGCCCGGTGCCGGTTCAGCAACAGTCACCGGTTCAGCAACAGTCACCGGTTCAGCAACAGTCACCGGTTCAGCAACAGTCACCGGTTCAGCAACGGCCGGGGATACGGCGGCCGGTGCGAGCGGCTCAGACCGGGGCGTGACAGCCGGGGCCGGCGGCGCGGGCACCGCTTCTGCCGCTGTCGGCTGGACCGCGGTTTGCGCCACGGGACTCACGGCGGGCGGTGCTGCCGGGCGCAGCTGCCACCAGAGCAGGGCGATCACCGCGACCACCAGGATGACAAAGAAGACGATGATCAGCGGCAGGGGGCTGGACGCGCTGCGCCTGGGAGCCGAACGCTTGAGGATATCCCGGGCCAGATCGACCCGGCCCTCGCCGAGGGCCGCCTTCTCTTCCTCCAGTTTGCGCAGGGCCTTGAGAATCGAACTCATAATGCTCCCCCCCCGACCAGGTGCGGGTACTCGTAGCCGGCCAGCCGGTAGAGCAGCAGCAGGGTCTGGGCACCGACCCGCCCGTCCGGGGTCAGGCCGTTGTTGCGCTGCAGGGCGGTGACCGCGCGGATCGTCTGCGGGTCGAAGACCCCGGTCTGCGCCAGCTCATCGAAACCGAGCCGGGACAGCAGCGCCTGCAGCCTGGCAATCCCGTCGAGGCGCAGCCCCGGCTCCATCAGGTAGGGGATCTGGTCGGTATTGAGCCAGGGGATGACCGCCCTGCCGAACCAGATCTGCTCCAGTTCCGCCTTGTCGAGCCAGCCCGACTCGGTCAGGCCCGGCACCAGCAGCACCTGGTCTTCGCTGACCCCCAGCAGGGCGAAATAATGTCTGGAGGTGGTCATCGGCGGGGCCAGTTCGAGCAGCGCCGGGCGGTTGAAACTCAGCAGCAGCTCAAGCTCGCCATGGAAGGATGAGGCCAGCAGCCCGGCGTCAGCGAGCATATCGGCCGGCGGCAGCTGCAGATTCAAGGGTTCGCGATCACGGCTCCACAGGGCGAGCAGCGGCGCCAGCGCCTGCTGCAGGGTCGCCCCGGGGGCGAGCGCGGCAACCCGCGCCTGCAGTTCCTCGATGCGCTGCGGGTTCGCCTGGTCGGTGGGGGGCGGCAGGGGCGCCTCGACCGATTCGGTCGCGCCACCCTCGGCCATGGGTGCGGCTGGCGCCGCTGCAGCCGGCTGAGAAACCGGCGCCGGGACCGGCTGGCCGGTAAGGGACGCCTGGGAAAAGCGCTCCAGATCGTCAGACAGCTTGGGCCAGAGCAGCACCAGCGAGACGATGACGGCAAACATGACCGCCAGCAGAATCGGAACCTGACGCCCGCCGGTCGTCTGAACCGCCTGGTCCACCTGCAGCAGTTCGCTCTGGGCGCTGCGGACCTCCCGGCTGGCGACGCTGTCCAGATCCTGGCTGTAGGCCACCAGCAGGGCGCGGTCGCAGAGAATATTGATCAGCCGCGGGGTGCCGCCGGTCAGGCGGTAGATGCTGCGCAGCGCCCCCCGGTCGAACAGGCTGCCCCCCTTCCAGCCGGCCACCTTGAGGCGGTGGCGGATATAGGCCTCGGTGTCCTCTTCATCCATCGGCAGCAGCCGGTAGCGCACCATCAGCCGCTGGCGCAGCTGACGCAGGTCCCTGCGCTCGAACAGGGCTTCCAGCTCCGGCTGGCCGACCAGCACCATCTGGATCAGCTTGTCGGTTTCGGTCTCAAGGTTCGACAGCAGCCGCAGCTGCTCGAGGACCGCAGGCTCCAGGTTCTGCGCCTCGTCCACCACCAGCACCACGGTGATCCCCTTCTCCCGCTGTTCGAGCAGAAAGCGGTTCAGCGATTCATGCAGCTGGCCGATATTCTGCCCCTCCCTGCAGGGGATGGAAAATTCCCGGTGGATGGTCTCCATCAGCTCCAGCGCGGAAAGGCACGGGTTGAGGATCAGCGCCAGGCTGTACTCGCCGTCCTCCAGCTGCCCGAGCAGGGTGCGCAGCACCGTGGTCTTGCCGGTGCCGACCTCGCCGGTCAGGGAGAGAAATCCGACCCGCTGCTGCAGGCCGTAAAGCAGATGGGCGAAGGCGTCCTTGTGGTTCTTGCTCAGGAAGATAAAGCGCGGATTCGGTGTAATGTGAAACGGCTTTTCCTGAAATCCGAACTGATTGAGATACATAAACAACCTGAAATCAAAGAGATTTTATAAAGGGAGTCTCTATTTTCCACAGCGCCGGGGCATTTACAAGCAGAAAATCGGCGGCGCCCGGCAAAACCGCCCGCCCCCGTTGCACTTTCCTCTTTGCAGAATCGATCTTCTGTGTTAGTTTGCTCCGGTTCAAGACCATTCCAGAAAGAGGAGTTTGTGATAATGTCAACACTTTTGGTTATCCTGCACGTCACCGTATCTATCGCCCTTATCGTTATTGTCCTGCTGCAGATGGGCAAAGGAGCGGAAGCCGGAGCATCCTTCGGCGCCGGGGCCAGCAATACCATGTTGGGGACCCGCAGCGGCGGCAGCTTTATGGGCAAGGTTACCGCAGCGGCAGCCGTCGTCTTCATGCTGACCAGCCTGACCCTGGCGTATTTTTACAGCTCGCCGGCCTCGAAAACGGTCATGCCGAGCTCGGTGGACGTCCCGGTCAGCCAGGTTCCGGAAGGGTTCAACCCCGGAGCACCGGCTGAGCCCGCACAACCGGCTGCAGCACCCGCTCCCGCCGAGCCGACCGCCGCTCCGGCAGAAGCAGAAAAAAAATAGAACGACCGCAAAATCTATTTGACAGTCGTTCAGGCAATTCAGTATATATACAACCCTTCGCCGAAGTGGTGGAACTGGTAGACACGCCATCTTGAGGGGGTGGTGGGCAATCGCCCGTGCGAGTTCGAGTCTCGCCTTCGGCACCAGCTAAAACAGAAAGAGCTTCGTGGATTCAATCCCGCGAAGCTCTTTTTTTTGCACCATTGAAAAACCGCCGCCCTGCCCAAGGCTCAAAGCTCCGGCACAGAAAACGGGGGGCCGGGCAAGTGTTTTCAACCAGTGGTAACTGCCTGAAAAATAGTTGCAAAAGTCGCTTGACATCCCGCGGTCCTGAGCTAGAGTAAAACCATGCGGTGACGGAAACACCGAACAGGCGAGTAGAGCGGACGACATAACAGTCGTTGGTCAGCTGGAAGAAATTCACAAGCCGACAAGACGCTCGAAGCACCGGGGCAGAAATGCAAACCGGGACGCCTCTCGGAATTTTCCGTCATCGTTGTTTTTTGCCCACCAGTGACTCGTTCCACATCGCTCATCACCATTTCTTCACAGTGATCATCGTGCCCCCCACAGCGCACCGGACAGAGAGACAAGGACGCAGCAAGGGCGTTGCCACACAGACCTCGTGTCGCAGGCAGCGCAGACGAGCCCCCTACTCCAGAAGAAAATCCTGCAGGTTGGTTTTCCCGTAGCTCACGCCCGGGTTCGCATCTTTGATCTGTTTGGCTACCCTCGCCATGATCATCTTCACGCCCGCGGTCTTCTCGGGATCCGTGAGCGGCAGCAGCCTGACGGTCAGGCTGTTTTTTTTCTGCGACAGCTCGACAAAAAAACTTTGATTGTTGCCGTTTTCAACCGCCAGAGATTCGATAAGCGCTTTGTTCTGCGCCGCGTTGAGAAACGTGTCGGTCACCTTGAGGATCCCGTCGTCGAGCCGGGTTGTGAAGGTTTCAACGCTGTCAAAAGCCACGCGAGCAGAATCGATATTCTCAAGAACCACATGGGGCATGTGTTACTCCATTTAAGCATTAACCATAGGTTTGGCTTCCCTTGTCATTCACCATTCACGCGTCACCGCTTCTAAAACGTCACCCGTTACCGCCTACTCCCAGTGATCGCCATGCTTGCGGCGCAGCTCGATATCGATCGACTCCACCCGCCCGCGATCACTGATGAACGAGCTGAGCCCCCAGCTCACCAGGCTGATGATCAGCGAGCCGAGCACCGCGGAACCGAAGCCGGCCACCTGCAGACCGCCGATCACCCCGGAGGTCATCATCAGCAGGAAGGCGTTGATGACGAAGGTGAAAAGGCCGAGGGTGAGAATGTTGATCGGCAGGGTGAGAACGAGCAGGATCGGCCGGAAAAAAGCGTTGAGAATCCCTAGCACCATGGCGGCGAACAGCGCGGCACCGAAACCGGTCACTTCGATGCCGGGGAACAGGTAGGCGGAAACCATGATAGCGGCAGAAAGGATCAGCCATCTCAATAAAAGGCCGGACATTGTGGAACTCCTGGTTGGGGTTGGGGTGCTGCAGGGAATATTATCGCAGGGGCAGTTGAAAGCAAGATTAACAGGCATAGCAACCGCACAAACCTGTCTTTGACTGATTTTAAAACCTGAGCTAACTTCTTTTAGCTAAACCTTTCAGCCTCGTCTCAAGCCAGCCGGGACTCACGTCTATGCCAGTGGAGATACTCCTGTGATGGCCACAGGTCACGATCGGGTGGTGCAATGATTGACCTGCCAGAAAGCGTTTGCAACGAACCTGGAACATTCGGCGACAAAGAAATTTGCGAAGATATGATAACGGCGTATCCGTCAGAGACGCCAAGTATTCCTTCGTCGAATGCCCAATGACAAAGCTTGCAAAGTGCCATCCCATTGCGGATATCATCGTTCTGAGTTTTTCTCCAAGGTACTATATGAGCCGCGTCAACAACAGTATGCCCCTCAGCAGTGACAATTCGCACACCGCACAAAGCACAGCGATGATCATAAGTTGTCACGACAGCCCGGCGGAAACCTTGATTTCTAGATGCCGGACGATACTGACCTTGCAGAACTGCTTCCTTCACCAGGGGCTGATGGGCTTTTGAAATCAGCACCAGATTATAAGAATAAGCCTCCGCATGGATTGCTGCCTGCTCATTCAGTGCTGTGATGGCTCCAGCCGAAAAATGTCTTTCAAGAAGTGTTTGCCTGAGAACTGCCCTGTTCTCCTCCTGCAACATCAAGGCATGGAGTTCCGGGGCAATTCGCCCACCAATAGCCACCTGCCGCAACTGATTCACGTTATTGATTGAGTTGATGACTCTTCGATCAATAGTTTGTGACTCAACGGGAACAAGTTCCCAGAACGGCTCATTATGCAACCGGGAGAACGGGAAAGCGATGCTGCTGGTTTGGCGAATCGGCACAACCTTTCGCCAATAGTTCGTGAAAAGTTCGTTCAGCTCAACCAGATCTTCCCTGACATCAATAAATGGAGACGCGACAACTCCACGAGCAACCAGATCCAGCAAGGCGAGCAACAGCAGCGGTTTGTGGGGTGCCTGTTTTCGCGTTGCCTCTGTCCAGACTTGCCCCGGGGCTCTACGTAGCTTGGAAAATTGGTCAATATAGCCTTTTAACTCCGTCATTATTTCTTCCAATATGGCGCTTTGTCCGGCATGATCCAGCGCACACCTCCACGTGGATCATCAGCATCGCCTGCATAACGAGGGATAAGATGAATGTGCAGATGCATGACAGTCTGCCCTGCTGCCAGCCCATCATTGATCCCGATATTGAAACCATCCGGCTCGTATTCACCTATGAGATATTGACGGGTCTGCTTGACCAAAGACCACAGAGCAGTTCTTTCTTGTTCTGTTGCCTCAAACAAAGAAGAAATGTGCCGCTTCGGAATAATCAAGCAATGCCCACACGAAACCGGGAAGCCGTCCTCCACAGAGAAAGCTAAATCATTCGAAAACAACCGATTCGACTGAGCAATTTCACAAAATGGGCAACCATTACTCATAGAGTATTTCTGCATGTACTTTCATTTACATTTCCTATTCACAACCGCACCAGGCTGAAAAAAAGACCTTCGCTATAGAAAACCGCCTGACCGGCACCTCAGTACCGACACAGACGGTCATCAACCCACCTTAACCCTTCACCTCCGGAAACCGCATCCACTCCTCCGTGGCAAAACATCAGAAACACAGGCAATTTAGGCTATTTTTATCGGGATGTAAACATAACCCTTCGTCAGGGATGAAAGGCGCATTTCTGCCCATCAGCGGTTTGACAATGCCAATCGCAGCTAAAAATCGAACAAGCTCTGCTGCCGATCATCGACCGGTGGTCCGGTTTTTTTTCTGACCGGCTTCTTCTTGTCCGCTTTTTGTACTTTTTCTGCAGGTCCGGGTTTTGCTACCGGCGCGGCCTTCGGCTTATGCGGCTTGTGATCTTTCAGTACCCGGTAGACGCTGGCCACCCCGATCTCCAGCTGCTGCGCGATCGCCTTCCTGGTGAGGCCCTGCTTGTCCAGTGCGAGGATCTCTTTCGCTTTTACCCTGGCGGTCGGCTTGCGCCCCCGGTACCTGCCCTCGGCCCTGGCCCTGGCGATCCCTTCCGCCTGTCGCTCCAGCAGCACCTGTCGTTCGAACGAGACGATCACTTCGAGCATGCGGAGCAGCTTCATGCCATCGTCCGTGGTGCTGTCCAGCTGCGGCTCCAGCACCTTCAAGCAGACCCCGCGCCGGTGCAGCGAATCGGTGATCTCGAGCAGATGCTTCGTGTTCCTGGCGAGCCGGTCGAGGCTGGTGACCGCCAGCGTATCCCCCGCATGCAGTCCGGCGAGCAGCGCGCTGAGCTGCGGCCTCTCCGTGCTGCCTGACGCGACCTGTTCCTGGCAGACCCTGACCGCCCCGATGCCGGCCAGCGCCTCTCTCTGGGCGGCCAGCGCCTGGCCTGTCGTCCCGGCCCTCGCGTAGCCGATAATCCTGTTCATGACCTGCTCCATATCAATAGACATTTATTCTCAATGATATGCTATCAAATTAAAAAGGGATATTTTGAGAGTATTAAACAGCCACATCAGGCTATCACATAAACAATCATTTTGATAGCCTTACCCACTGATAAATTAATTATTCATATATCTATATTTTTATATTGCAGCTTCCCGATCCGTGCTGTATAGTTCAACCCAGTGGGACGCGCCAGGCGCGCCCCATCTTAAGGTCCAGCTTGCCCTCCCCCTCCGCGAGCTGGGCCTTTTTTTAATCCTCCCGACAGGCGCCAGGCGCAACATCCCCGCCCTGTTGAACGTCGCGCATCCGGCCCCCGGGGCACGACATGAAAGCGCGGACGGACAGATCACCACTGGTTTCCTTTGCGCGGCTGGGCTATAAAGAGACGGAGGAGGAACCTCATGTCGCTCGCCCTCGCCACCCTGACCCTCATCACCCACCTGGCCATCGCCGCCATGGCGATCCTCGGCAGCCGCCGGATTCCGTTTCTCCGCACCACCGAACCGGTTGCCCCGGAGGAGGCGCCGCCCGTATCGATCGTTGTCGCGGCGCGCAACGAGCAGCGCCACATCCGCGAGGGGCTGCAGTCGCTGCTGCAACTCGACTACCCCGCCCTGCAGCTGGTTGTGGTCAACGACCGGTCGGAGGACGGCACCGGCGCGATCCTCGCCGATCTGGCGGGGAGCGACAGACGCCTGCAGGTGATCGAGATCGGCGAGCTGCCGCCGGGCTGGCTGGGCAAGAACCATGCGCTGTGGCGCGGCAGTGCGGCAGCGCATGGGGAGCTGCTGCTGTTCACCGATGCCGACGTGGTGATGGCGCCGGAGACCCTGGCGCGGGCGGTGGGCACCCTGCAGCGGCAGCGCCTCGACCACCTGGCGGTAACCCCCGAGGCGCGGATGCCGGGCTGGCTGCTGAACTGTTTCGGCTTGACCTTCGGCTTCTTCTTCGCCCTGTTCACCCGCCCCTGGCAGGTCACCAACCCGAAGCGGCGCGCCCATATCGGCATCGGCGCCTTCAACCTGGTGCGGAGCGCGACCTACCGCAGGGTCGGCGGCCACCGGACCATCGCGATGCGGCCGGACGACGACCTCAAGCTGGGCAAGATCATCAAGCGGTGCGGCGCACGTCAGGGGCTGCTCTACGGCACCGGGCTGATCCGGGTGGAGTGGTACGGCAGCGTCGCCGAGATGGTGCGCGGGCTGGAGAAGAACCTCTTCGCCGGTACCGATTACCGGATCGGGATGATGCTCGGCGGGATCGGCTTCAACCTGCTGTTCTGCCTCTGGCCCTACCTGGCGCTGCTGCTGACCGGCTGCGCGGAGCGATCACTCTATGCGGCCGGCGTCACCCTGCTGAGCCTCGCGATCGCTGCGAACGCCCGGGTTCACGGCTACCGCGCCTGGTACGCGCTCGGCTTCCCGCTGACGGCGGCGCTGTTCACCTGGACCATCGCCCGCACCCTGACCCTCAACCTGATCCAGGGGGGCATCTACTGGCGCGGCACCTTCTATCCGCTGGATGAACTGAAAAAAAACCGGGTGTAACGCGACAGCTGCTGACCAGCAGACCGCGTCCTGGCGGAATCAGCAGCCCAAAAAAGCCCTACACCGAAGAAATATTTGCTAATCTGCGGACATCCTTTAGTATATAGATTGGATAAGCATCTTTCTGACCCCGTACCTGCTGTGAGTATTTCATGTCCAAGAAGCAAACCCTGAAACGAACCGGAACCGCCAGCGAAGACCCGCCGCAGTGCGACACCCTGGAGCATCTCGGCAGCCTCATCCTGGGAGACCCGCAGAGTTGCTCGACGATCTTCTCCATGGTTCAGGCCGGCCTGATGATCATCGATGCCGCCACCCACAAAATCGTTGATGTCAATCCCTGGGCGCTGAAGATGATCGGCGCCCCCCGTGACCAGGTCATCGGCAGCATCTGTCACCATTTTGTCTGCCCTGCCGAAGTCGGCAGCTGCCCGGTCACCGACCTGTGCAAGAAGATCGACAACTCTGAACGGATCCTGCTGACCAGCGACGGCCGCGAGGTGCCGATCCTGAAAACGGTTTCGACGCTGGAGCTGGGCGGCAAGCCCTACCTGATTGAAAGCTTTCTCGACATCTCCGAGCAGGAGCAGGCGCGCAAGGCGCTGGAGGTCAGCGAAGAGCGCTATCGCGACCTGTTCGAGAATGCCAACGACCTGATCCAGATGGTTGGCCCGGACGGCACGATCCAGTATGTCAACCGCAGCTGGAAGGAGACCCTGGGGTACAGCGATGAGGAGATCGCCGGGCTGTCGATCCAGGACATCATCCACCCGCAGCATATGAACATCTGCATGCAGGCGTTTCAGAAAATTCTCAGCGGCGACAACATCGATTTCATCGAAACCTCCTTCGTCACCCGGGACGGCCTGGAGGTCGAGCTGGAGGGGAGCATCAACTGCAACTTCGTTGACGGCAGACCGATCTCCTCGCGGGGTATTTTCCGCAACGTCACCGAACGCAAAAAAGCGGAACGGAAACGGGCGGAGAGTGAAAATCGCTACCAGGACCTGTTCAACAACGTCAGCGACCTGATCCAGCAGGTCCGCCCCGACGGCACCTTCGAGTACGTCAATCCGGCGGTCCTGAAAACCCTCGGCTACACGACGGAAAACTTCGGCGGATCAACTCTTTTAGATATCATCCCTGAGGATCTGCGTGAGCAGTTCAGGGAGAGGTTCAGCCGCCTGCTGAGCGGCGCCAGGACCGGTCTGATCGAGACCGAGTTCAGAACCAGGACGGGCCGCCGGATCCCGGTGGAGGGGACCCACCATCTCCTGTACCAGAAGAACGAGATCGTCGGAGTCAGGTTTATCTGGCGGAACATCCTCGAGCGCAAACGGGCGGCGCGAAAAATCCAGGAATGGAACCGGCAGCTGGAACAGCTGGTCGAGACCCGCACCCGGCAGCTGCGCGAGACCCAGGCCAACCTGCTGCGCACCGGCAAGATGGCGGCGATCGGCGGTCTGGTCACCGGCACCGCCCACGAGCTCAACAACCCGCTGGGGGGGATCATGAACGCGGTCGATGTGCTGCGCCGGAACAAGCAGGACAGACCGCTGACCCCTGACCTCGAAGAAGAGATCGCCTGGCTGGACGAGATCGACAGCGCCGCGCGGCGCTGCAACCGGATAGTCGATGACCTGCGCAAGTTTTCCGAGTATTCGGACTGTCAGTTCGGCAGGGTGGATATCAACCAGATCCTGGAAGAGCTGCTCAGCGAACAGGCCACGTCACTGCTGGAGGACGACATCTCGATCGAGGATGACCGCGCGGCGGACCTGCCGCAGATCGATGGCGACCCGCAGCAGCTGAAGAAGGTCTTTGAGCATGTCCTTGAGAATGCCCGCAGGGCGATTGAGGAAAACGGCCTGATCGAGATCGAAACCCGTTACCTGACGGAATCGGAGATGGGAGTCCCGTCGGTGGAAATCCTTGTCCGGGACGATGGCTGCGGCATCCCGGAGGAGAATCGCGGCAAGATTTTCGATCCGTTCTTCACCACCAGGGGGGTCGGTCAGGGCACCGGGCTCGGCCTGTCGGTCAGCTACGGGATCGTCAAGCGGCACAACGGAGACATCGACATCACCAGCAGCTCCGGCCACGGCACCCAGGTGCGGATCACCCTGCCGACCAGCCAGCCGGAGGGCTGAAAGGTCATCCTTCGGCCTTGAAGACCTTCAACAGGTGCGGAACCAGCTGCTTCTTGCGCGACAGCACCCCCTTGAGCCGATAGAGGTGCTCCCCTTCCTGCGGGTAACCGATGATGTAGGGCAGCTCAGCCGGCCCCGCGGTCAGCAGCAGGCTGTTTTCGGTGACGATGTCGGTGACCAGCAGCGCCGCCAGCTCATAGCCCTTCTCCTCGCGCAGCTCACCCAACGCCTTGCGCAGCTCCTCGCGCCGCTGATGAAATGAGTGCAGGTTGACCACTTCGACCTGCCCCAGCCCGAGGGTCTGCCCCCCCGCCTGATATTCCTTAAAATCGGCCAGGATCAGTTCGCGGGCCGACGCGCCCCCGGCCAGCGAGCTGCCGGCGGCAAACAGCCGGGCCCCGTACTCTTCCATGTCCAGACCGGCGAGACGGGCCAGCCATGGTGCGATCTCGCGATCGACGTCGGTGGTGGTCGGCGATTTGAGGATCACCGTGTCCGAAAGCAGCCCCGAGAGCAGCAGCCCGGCGATCTGCGGCGCGGGCTCGAAGCCGGACTGGCGGTACAGGCGGGCCACCAGGGTGCAGGTGCTGCCGAGCGGCTGGTTGATAAAAGGGATCGGCGTGTCGGTATGGAAGTTCCCCAGCCGGTGATGATCGACGACCTCGACAATCTCGACCCGATCGGCGCCGGGCACCGCCTGGCTCAGCTCGTTATGATCGACCAGGATCAGCTTGAGCGGCGAACTCCTGATCAGGTGACTCTTGGTCGCAACCCCGCAGAGCCGCTCCCGTTCATCGAGGACCAGAGCGCCGGGCTGGTTGCCGTGGACCAGCTTGAGGCGCAGCTCGTCGAGCAGGTCGCTCTGCCGGACCACCGGAAAATTGCCATCGACCAGGCAGCCGACCGGTGTCGCCAGCCGGGTCAGCCAGCTGCAGTTGGCGGTGTCGAGATGGCTGGAGAGAACCGAAACCCCGCGTGCGCCGGCCAGCTCCACCAGTTCCGGGGAGACCCGGGCACCGCCGGAGAGGATCAACAGGCGGACGCCGGCGTCCACCGCCATCGCCTGGATGTCGGCACGGTCGCCGGTGATGAGGACCGCCCTGGCGGCATCGATGCGCGCCAGCCACTGGCTGAAGGTTGACGCGTCCCGTGCGCCGACGAACAGGTTGAGGCTTTCAAAGCGGTCGCCGTCGACCAGGTGCTGGGCGGTCGCCTGGAGGCAGCGGGCGACCGCATTGATCGTCACCCGCACCTGCCTGAGCAGCTCCTCGCGGTCCGGCACCAGGAACTGCTCTGAGGCCTTTTTCAACAGCAGCAGTCCCTGCGGCCGCTGCTCCGCATCGACCACCGGGAGCATGCGGATATTGTGCCGGTGATAAAGCGTCAACGCTTCGGCCAGCGGCGCGTCGGCGCCAATCGAGACCACCGGGTCGGTGACCACGTCGCGGATCCGCGGGTGGACATCCGTCAACAGCAGCGGCGCCGGCTGCTGCAGGGTCTCGAGAACGAATTCGGTCTGCCGGTTGAGCGTGCCGGCGCGCGCCGGCTGCACGTTCTCAAGCCCCTGCAGGCGGCGCAGCTCGGCGTAGGCAATCGCGCTGCAGATCGAATCGGTGTCAGGATTGCGGTGGCCGATCACGTAGATCCGTGCTGAACGATCCATTATTTCTCTCCCTCGCGCGGCGCACCTGGGGGCAGGTCGCCGGCAGTGTCACTGCGGCTTTCGCGCAGGATCCCCCGCACATCCCCCAGGCCGATGACGTTTTTCACCACGGCGCGCTGCGGGACCATCCGCTCGTCAAACTGGACAAAGATATCCCGCCCCCTGGTGCCGAAGGTTTCCGGGTTGACCAGCACCTTGCAGAGCAGGCTCTGCGGCGGGAAATAGCTCTGCCGCAGCTGCTCCTGCTCGGCGACCCTGGCAACCACCACGTCTTCGGTGCCGCGGCGGGTGAAGGTCGGAATCGCGACATGCCGCCCCCTGGTCAGCGCGCCAAAGCGCCCGGCGCGGACGTTGTAAAAGGCGCTGAGAATGTCATAGACCGGGCCCGGTTTCTCCATCGGGTAACGTCTCTCGCTGGCGGCCTGGCCGGTCTTCCAGTTGCGATAGAAGACGGTGCGCGCACTGTGGTCGTAACGGTAACTGCGGATCCGCTCGTGGCGGCTTTCACCTTCCCCCTTGATAGTGTGCGCCTGATGCAGCAGCGGCCGCAGCAGACCCTCGGGACCGAGTTCCATCAGGGTCTCGATCCGTTCGATCCGGTGGCGGGTGAGGAACGCGGTCAGCCCCAGTGTGCGCGCTTCAAGCAGGGCGACATACTGACCGGACTGCGGTCCGGGCCGCAGGCTGATGGTCCCCTCGGCGAGACGCCTGAACCAGAGAAAAGAGACGTCGTAGGAGAGCGTCTCACCGAGCATGAGGTCGATCGGCCGCGCCTCCGGCGGGTCCTCCTCCCCTGCCGCGCGGACCCCTGGAGCGGCGAGGCAGAGCAGCAGGACGGGGAGAACGCAACAGGTCAGAAGATGGCGCATGGGTTAACCCTAGAGAAAATAGATGCCGACAAACATCAGGTAGCCGAGCAACAGCAGGCCACCTTCGGTCCTGCCGAGGCGCATGCGCCTGCCGACCAGCGGCAGCAGGGCAAAACTGAACAGCAGCATCACCGGCAGCTCAAACCGCAGCGTGGCGGGTTCGATGGCAATCGGCCTGATCATCGCGCAGAAGCCGAGGACAAACAGCAGGTTGAAGATGTTGCTGCCGATCACATTGCCGACGCTAAGATCCATCTCGCCCCGCCAGGCGCCCATCATCGAGGCGGCCAGTTCCGGCAGGCTGGTCCCCAGGGCGACAATGGTGACCCCGATGACCATGTCGGAGAGGCCGACCGCCCGGGCGATGGTGATCGCCGAGCGGACCATCAGTTCGGCGCCGACCCCGAGACCGACGATGCCGACCAGAATCAGCACCAGGTCGCGGCGGCGGTGACGTTTCTCTTCATCGACGACGCCCTCCTCCGCCGGACGGGCGCTGGCCGAACGACGGCCGCTGATCACGCAGTAAACGACAAACGCCATCAGCCCGCAGAGGAGCAGCAGGCCGTCGACAAAGCCAAGCTGGCCGTCGAGGGAAAACAGCACCATCAGCACCGAGGCCGCCAGCATGATCGGGATATCTTTCCGCAGGGTATTGCCCTCGACCCTCATCGGCGCGAGGATTGCCGCGGCGCCAAGGATCAGGCCGATGTTGGCGATATTCGAACCGATGATATTTCCCGCGGCGATATCCGACGTCCCCTTGAGCACCGCGGCCAGCGAGACCATCATCTCCGGCATGCTGGTGGCCAGCGCGACCACGGTCATGCCGATAATCAGTGGGCGGATACCGAACGACAGGGCGAAGCGTGAACTTCCTGAAACCATGTATTCGGCGCCGAAATAGAGCAGCAGAAGTCCGGCAAAAAAGAGGATTACCGGCAGCAGCATGGACCCTCCTCTACAAACCCGCGATTCCAGCAGGAAAATGAGGCTTGACGAGACTGTTGTTTGCAATTAATATCCATATATTCAAAATTCTTTCTTGTGAGTGTGTTATGGAAATTGAAAAAGTTGCCTTTGACAAGGAGCAGGATTACGATCGCGAATCGGAAATCCTCAAAGTTCTCGGCCATCCGGTGCGCCTCAAAATTGTTGCCGGGCTGATGTCACAGTCCTGCAATGTTAAAAAGATATGGGAATGCCTCGGCCTGCCGCAGGCAACCGTCTCACAGCACCTGGCGCTACTCAAAAACAAGGATATCATCTCGGGTCGGCGTGAGGGGGTCGAGGTCTTTTATCAGGTGACCTGCCCTGAGGCGATCCGCATTGTCGGCGCGATCTTCGAGCCGGGATCCTGCGCCGAAACAGAATAAATCTCCACCGTATGAACAGCAAGGCCGCCCGATTGGGCGGCCTTTTTATCGTATATCGGTCCTTTCTGACAAGCTTTAATTCTTGCCCGAGCGGATCGCCGCAACCGTTCTGCCCCGTATCCCCCAGTTTTCCGCGGGAACCTCTTCAATCACGATGTGGGTCGTTTCGGGGTTCTTCCCCAGGACGTCCTTCATGGTCTTGGTAAACTGTTCAATCAGCTGCTCTTTCTGCTGAGTCGTCACACCTTCCACCGTCCGTACAATAATCACAGGCATTGCGGGATTCTCCTTTCCTCCAGGTCAAGACTGACCACACGATTTGAAGCTTCAGTATAACCTCTTGCGACGAAGAAGCAACGAGAAATTAACCGGCAACACCGCTGTCAGACTTGCGACAGAGCAGGTAGATCACCTGGTAGGTCGCTGGAATTCCACGGGCCTCGCCGAACTCAGTGCGATAACAGTCAAACATGGCCTGCATGGTCTGCCGTGAAGCCAGCCCGGCGGGCCGGCTGCTGCTGGAATTCTGGGCGCCGATCCGTTTCAGGCTGCGGAGCAGTTCCGGGACATCGGCATGCCACTCGGTTTCGTCCTCGCTGAAGAGCTGCTCAACGGTAAAGTCATCGCCCAGCGCCCGGGCCACCGCCGCCAGCGACGGAAACCTCTGCCCGTGGGACGGACGTCCGGACAAGGCCCGTCGATGGGACGTTCTCAACTCATGGAGGGTGCGATCGCCGAACAGGGCCAGGGCAAACAGGCCGTCAGGCCGCAGCACCCGGGCCACTTCGCCGAACGCTGCCGGAAGGTTTTCAACCCACTGGTAGACCGAACTGGAGATCAGGTAATCGAAACTGCCGGCGGCGAACGGCAGCGCCGCAGCATCCGCATCACACACCGGGCAGTCCGGCAGAACCTTGCGACTCTGGCAGCTCATGCCGTGGGCGAGGTCGGACATGACCAGCCGCGGGTCAGGGAAAGACCGCCTGAAACGGGTTCCGAGCAGACCGGTGCCGCTGCCCACCTCCAGTCCGCTGGAGAGCCTCCGCGGCTGCTGTTCGAGCAGCACGACCAGGCGCTCGACAACCCGCTGCTGGATCCGGGCATAGCGGTTATACTCGGCGGCGTGACTGGAAAAATGCTGCCGGACCTGTCGCTTGTCGATCGCTGCGGTCATCCGTGGCACGCTCATTTCAGGAACTCCCGCCAGAGCTGCACGCACAGCTCGGGGCGGCTCATAAAGGGGGCATGGCCGACACCTTCGAGCAGCTGCCACCGGCTGTCGGGGAGCGTCTCGGCCAGCACCCGGCCGGCCCGCCACGGGACGATCCGGTCCTGACGACCGTGCAGGACCAGAACCGGACCGCGGGGCGCGGCCAGCAGCGGACGGTAATCTCCGGTGGAAAGGATTTCCAGCGCGGCCAGGCAATCCTCCGGCAGCGCCAGGCGCGAACGGCGCACGGCAAAGCCGAGCAGCTCATGGCGGCGCAGCGGCGGCAGGCTCTCGTCAGCGAACTGCAGGTCAAAAAAATCGCCGAGGGTTTTCTGGTAGCTGCTCTGCAGCTGGCGGCGCATGACCAGCAGCCGGGCCGGCTGGAGGCCATGGGTCCAGTCGTCACCGGCGCAGAAGCGGGGAGTCGTCGATATCAGCAGCAGCCGGCTGATCTCGAGATCGGGCCGGCCGGCCAGGGCGATTGCCACCTGCCCTCCCAGCGACCAGCCGAGCAGCGCAACCCGTGAGAGTCCGATTGCGCCCAGCCAGCCGGCGATGTCATCTGCCAGCAGCGCCAGGCTGTAGTGCTCACCGGGGTCGGACCAGCCGTGGCCGCGCAGGTCAGGACAGAGCACACGGAACTCCGCCGCCAGCAGGCGGGCGACTTCACTGAAGACGGCGCCCGACATCGACCAGCCGTGCAGCAGCACCAGCGGCGGTCCGCTGCCGGACTCGCGCCAGGCCAGCTGGCGTCCGTCGGCAAAACGGTGAAAGTGGACGTTGGCGGTCACGGTCTCAGTCATGCCGTCCCTGCTCCGCGGCGATGGTCGCCACGATCAGCCTGGCGGCCTGCTGCAGTTCCGCCGGGCGATGATCCGCCATCAGGGTGGCGCGCAGGCGGCAGGTCCCGGACGGGACCGTCGGCGGGCGGATCCCGCTGAGGAAGATCCCCTCACGGAACAGCTGATCAGCGATCGCCATGGTCGGTGCCGGCTCACCGATGAGGATCGGCACGATCTGGGTCTGACTGCCGCACAGCTCGAGGCCGGCGTCAAGCAGGATGCGGCTGAACTGTGCGCGGTTGAATTCCAGCTGCTGCCTGCGCCGTTGCCCCTCCGCACCGGCGATCAGGTCGATGGCCGCAAGGTTGGCGGCGAGGACGCCGGGCGGCAGACTGGTGGAAAAGATAAAACTGCGCGCGCGGTTGATCAGGGTGTCGACAATCTCCCGCGAGGCGGCCAGGTAGGCGCCGAAACTGCCGTAGGCCTTGCCGAAGGTGCCCATCTGCAGATCGATGCTCTCACTGCAGCCGAAGAATTCACCCGTGCCGCGCCCGGAGGCCCCCAGCACGCCGCCTCCATGGGCGTCATCCACCATCAGCCAGGCATCGTAGCGCTGCTTCAGGCGGACCAGTTCGTCCAGAGGGGCCAGATCACCATCCATGCTGAAGACACCGTCGACGACGATCAACCAGCGCCCCTTGCGACTGCGACTCTCCCGCCGCAGCAGGGTCTCGAGGGCGGTCATGTCATTGTGGCCGAAGACCAGCACCCGGGCACCTGAGAGGCGGCAGCCGTCGATGATTGAGGCATGGTTCAGCTGGTCGGAGAAGACCAGGTCATCCGCTCCGAGCAAACCCTGGATGATGCCGTTGTTCGCCGCATAGCCGCTGTTGAACACCAGCGCCGCCTCGGTCCCCTTGAACTCGGCAAGGCGCTCTTCAAGGCGATGGTGGAGATCCATACTGCCTGAAACCAGGCGGCTGGCCCCGGAACCGGTGCCGAAATCGCGGGTCGCCCGAACCGCTGCCTCGACCAGCTGCGGGTGGCTGGCGAGGCCGAGATAGTTATTCGAACAGAGCAGCAGTTTCTCCGCGCCATCCAGCGTCACCCGGGGGCCCTGGGCGCTGTCGATGCGCCGCAAGGAGCGGAGCATGCCCCGCCCGGCCAGCTCTTCAAGATATTTTTGCAGTTCCTGCATAATGCGTCATTCCGTCCAGGGCCGCATCTCACTGATGCTGCCGAGCTGTTCGATCAGGTAAGGGGTCTTTTGCAGATAGTCAACCAGGCGGGCCAGGTCTGATACAACGGGACGGAGAAAGAACGCCCTCCCTCCCCGCTCGTCACCGAGCGGCTTGAGTTGGCTGATCCGCTGGTAGCCAGCGGCGCTGGCAACGTAACCGGCGGTGTAGTCCGGGTCGTCGGACCAGCAGAGTTCGGCGATCACTTCCGGCGCGGCGCTGACCTTGCTGGCCAGAATCAGCGCTTCGACAACCTGGGGCCGGTCGAGACCGTAGACTCCGAGCTGGCGCTGCAGTTCCGCTCGCAGACCGGAGCGGATATCCATCCTGCTGACCCTGACCCCGCGGTAGCGGTCCTGCTCGAGGCGGCTGCCGGTGCAGGCATCCACCAGCATTGCCCCGCGCATGCTGCTGCCGTCGGGCGCCGCGCCGGCGGCCAGCGCGGCCATGGCCAGAGTCACGGCCTGGCCGCTGACCCCTGTATCAACCAGCAGTTGTGCGGCCAGAGTGCGCCCTTCCTGCCAGCGCTCCACCATGAAACCGGAGAGATCCAGCAGCCGGCCGCTGGCCACCCGTTGTGACGCAACTTCCTCGACCCGGAGGCTGATGCTGTCCGCCCTGCCACGCGGGTGCGCTAGCGCGCGCTGCAACATCGAGACAAGTTCCGCTTCGACCAGCGCAGGCTCTTCCAGCAGCCGCTCGGCTCCGGACAGGTGCCGGCCCTTTGCTGATGCATGCATGCGAATGTTGAATAAATTCCCGGACATGGCGGAGAAACTAGCATGCAGACGGGAGCTTGTCAACCCGGCTCAAGGGCGAGGTTGACAAGGCTGGCGACGCTTGTATATTGACGAGCGGCAACCGAACTGCGATAACTGTCCTATTCAGACTTCCGAGGCTTTCATGACCAACCTTCACCTGCTCCAGGCTGCCACCGCGTGTTACGCACTCTCGGTATTTGCCTACCTTGCCCAGATCGTCCTGCAGCGGAACTGGCTGCAGCGCAGCGCCCTGCTGTTGGTGTCAGGCGGCTTCCTGCTGCAATCGGCCTGCCTGGCCTGGCGCTGGCAGCTGGCCGGTTTCCTGCCGGTCACCAATCTCTTCTCCACCCTGTTCTTTTTCAGCTGGGCCCTGGCCGCCTGCTACCTCTACTTTGAGCTGCGCTACCGGATCGGTGCGTCGGGGCTCTTCGTAATGTTTCTCAACCTGCTGCTGCTGAGCGTCGCCCTGCGTCGGGATGCAGCAATCCCGCCCCTGGTCGCGGCGCTCGATACTCCCTTTTTCAGCCTCCACATCGTCTTTTCCTTCCTCGGTTATGCCCTGTTCGCGATGGCCTTTTCCCTCGGTGGGCTGTACCTGATCCAGCGTTTTCTGCCGCTGCGTCAGCTGCCGGAGCTTCCCCTGCTGCGCAAGCTCAATGAAGAGGCTATCTTCCTCGGCTTCGCCCTGTTCACCCTCTGCCTGGTGATCGGCGCGGTCTGGGCCTACTGGGCCTGGGGCTATTATTTTTCCTGGAATATCAAGGGGATCTGGTCGTTTCTGGTGTGGCTGTTCTATGCCGGCATGTGCCATGCGAAGTTCATCAGGCGCTGGCAGGGGACGGGCTATGCGCTGCTGTCGATCGCCGGCTTCGGGGTTGTCCTGTTCACCTATCTGGGTATCGGCCTGCTGCTCGACAGCAACCACCCGCTGGAGTAGCGCGCCATGATGACCCGCACCTGGAACCTGCTCTGTTCGCTGAAACTGGCCATCTGGCTGGCCTCGCTCGCAACCCTGCTGCTGATGGGCGGCTCCCTGCTGGTGCCGTTCAATGGCCGGGTCTTCGGCACAATGGACCAGGTCCCCTTTGCCACCTGGCTGGCTGAAACGGCCAGCAAGCAGCTCTCCCTCACCTGGTGGTTCTGGCTGGCCGCCCTGATCATGATCCTGTTCGGGCTCAACACCCTCTGCTGTTTTCTCGACTGGCTGGTGCATATCAGGGCCCGCTGGCGCAAAACGGGTGAATACCTGCTGCACCTGGGGGTGGTCCTGGTCCTGCTGGCCTACATCTGGGGCAGTCTCGGCGGCTGGCGGAATCCGGGCCTGCAGCTCAGAATCGGCGTACCGGTTGAGCTCCCTCAGTGGCCGGGGCATGCCCTGCGCCTGGACGAGTTCACCCCGCTCTTTTCCGGGTCGGGCCCGCCGCAGGACATGATCAGCCAGCTCACCCTGCTGAATGGAGACGGGGAGTCCCGCTCCGCCAGGGTCGGCATCAATGCGCCGCTGCTGCACAACGGCCTGGTGATCACCCCGGTCTCCTTCGGCCAGCTCCCGGTCGGATTGCGCTTTCTCGCGCCCGATGGCACCCGGCACGAACTCCACAGCGGTGACACCCTCCACCTGGAAAACGGCAGCGACCTCAGGGTGCTCCGTTTTGTCGCCGACCTGCAGCAGCGCAGTGATGGCAGCCTCTTCTTCCGCGACGACCGGCTGGGGATTCCGGCCTACGAGGTGCAGGTCGGCTATGCCGACGGCGGCACCTGGCAGGGCTGGTACCTGCCCACCAGGGGCTTGCCCCACCAGTTGAAAATGGCCGGCTTCAATCTGCAGCCGGTCGCACCCGTCTATCAGAACTACAGTATCCTGACCGTCAACTACGATCCCGGTGCCCGTCTGGCGGCAACGGGCGGGACGCTGATGACCATCGGGGTACTGCTGGCGCTGTTCTCCTTCTACCGCAAGCGGGCCCGGCAGGACCGGCCTGAAATCTGAAACCCTGCTTTATTAAAATCTTGTCATTATTTCAGTTTCTGCTATATTGAAACTTCCATTTGAGGAGGTTGACCATGACCGACGAAAGAGTTCTGGTCGTTGATCACATCGATGACCGGCGCGAGCATCTGGCCGAGCTGATTTCCAGCCAGGGGATCAATGTCCTGCAGGCGTCGACCTGCGAGGACTGCCTCTCGCTGCTCGAGCATGAGAAGGTCGGTATTATCCTCAGCGAAACGGAGCTGCCGAAGAAAAGCGGCCTCTTCCTGCTCAAGGAAGTCAAACACAGCTCTCCCGACACCGAAGTCATCCTGCTGACCCATAACGCCTCCTCGTTCAACCTGCTGCAGGCCCTGCGCCTGGGAGCCTATGACTTCATCGTCCGCCCCATAGATACCGGGGAAATCCTTTTCAATACGCTCGGCCGGGCATTTACCCACCGCCATCATCTGCAGCAGCGGGAAGAGCTGCTGCAGGAGCTGGAAACCAAGAACCGCAAGCTCAACCAGTCCCTCCACCGGATGCAGTCGCTGACCGACGCCATCGCAAAAATTGCTGCGCTGGGGGACATCCACAAGTCCTTCACCACCCTGCTGGAGGTCGCCATCAAGGATCTCTCCGCCCGTTCCGGCTTTGTCGCGCTGTTTGACAGGAAGAATGAGAACCTCGGCATCAAGGTCAGCCGGGGAATCGACAATGTCACCAGCCAGAAATTTGCCCGGCAGCTGCCCGCCGGACTGACCACCGCCATTGCCCACCAGGCGAAAGCCCTGCTGGTGGCCTCTGCGCTCCCCGATGCCCTGGCAACCATGCTCAACAGCCACGAAGAGCAACTCTACAGCTTCCCGGGGCTGATTGCGGTTCCGCTGAGGATCAAGCAAAGGCTCGCCGGGATGCTGATCATCTCGGGCCATCAGAAGAACAACCACTTTGCCGACCACGACCTGCTCTACCTGACCCAGCTCGTCCAGCATACCGAAATCCAGCTGGAGAAGGACGGCCTGATCCACCAGCTGAGCAGAAACAAAAAAGGCAACGTCACCCCGCTCAGGGCCATCGTCTCCTGAAAAGGGTGAGCCCGCCAGACCTGCAGGACGGGGTCGGACAATCGGCAAATCCCCTTTCTTATCAGTCCCCTGGCAGGAAAGAGCTGACGTGAATTCTAGCCGTCCAGTCGATACAGGCCAAGATTGAGCCCGCGCTCGGGAAACTTCTCGGGAAAGGCCGCACCGGCCGTATAGCTGCCGATCTTTGCCAGGGCGGGCGCCGAAGCAAGAAAAAGATCGTCGAGAAATCGCGGCGGGAGATGAGGCGCGCTGAGACAGGTCAGGACCTCCCCGCCGGGACTCAGCAGCTCGGGCAGCCTGCGCACCAGCTTTGGCCAGTGCCGTTCTGCGGTAAAGCTTTTCCCCTGGGTGGCAGGCGGGTCGCAGACAATCAGATCGAACGGACCCAGCCTGCGCAAGCGGCTCTGGCTGCGGAACAGCTCGTGCGGCAGAAAGCTGATCGCGCGAAGATCCTGACGGTTGAGCTGATGATTGAGGCGTCCCAGATCGAGGGCGCCGCGATTCATGTCGAGATTGACGACCCGGCTGGCCCCGCCGGCCATGGCCGCCACCGAGAAGCTGCAGGTGTAGGCAAACAGATTCAACACCGACCGGTTGCTGCTCCGTTCCCGGACCAGCCTCCTTCCATTCGACATATCCGGGAAGAAACCGATATTCTGCGCATCGCCGAGGCGCAAGCGAAAGCGCAGGCCGCTTTCCACCGCATCGACCACAGGCGGAAGATTTCCGCTCAGCAGCCTGCCCGGCGCATTGTGCAGAAACCGTTCCTGCAGCCAGACGGACTGCATGTCGGCGAGCAGCTCCGCCAGCAGGGAACAGAGCTCCCCCAACCAGGCCTGGTCCCGCGGCCGGTAGAGGGTCACCAGGGCGACCGGGGGGTAATAGTCGACGAGCAGATCTTCATAGCCGGGAAAACAGTGGCCACGACCGTGGAACAGCCGGCCGGATTCACCCTCCGCCGGAAGGCGCTGGAGAATCTGCTGGCGGAGCGGCTCAAGCATCATGTCCCGCGCTGCGACAGGCAGTCGGCAAAGGCGTCGACAACCCGGTCGACATCCCGGGAGTCGACATCCAGGTGGGTCACCAGGCGCAGGTCCCCGTAGCCGCCAACCAGGATGCCCCGTTCGGCGAGAAAAGACTGCAGCGCCGCACGCCGGCTCGCGGCAGCTCGGACAAAGACCATATTGGTCTGGACTGCGCCGGGATCGACCTCGATCCCGGCGAGACCGCTCAGTCCATCGGCCAGCCGGCGTGCGTTGCGGTGATCTTCGGCCAGCCGCTCGACATGTCCGGTCAGAGCCAGGATCCCCGCCGCGGCCAGAACGCCGGCCTGGCGCATCCCTCCGCCGACAACCTTGCGCCAGCGCCGGGCCGTCGCTATCAATGCGGCGGTGCCGCACAGTACCGACCCGACCGGCGCCCCGAGCCCCTTGGAAAGACAGATCGACACGGAGTCGTAGTGGCGGGTAATCCGCTCCAGCGGCACCTGCTGCTGAACCGCAGCGTTAAACACCCGGGCGCCGTCAAGGTGGAGGGCGAGGCCACGCTCGCGGGCCAGGGAGGCGGCAGCCTGCTGGTAGTCGAGCGGCAGAACCTTTCCGTCCTGGGTGTTTTCCAGGCAGAGCAGCCGGGTATTGGCGAAATGGCAATCCTGCGGCTTGATCGCCGCCGCAACCTTCTCCAGAGCCAGGGTGCCGTCACTGGAAAAATCGAGCGGTTGCGGCTGGATGCCACCCAGTACCGCGGCCCCGCCCCCCTCATAGCGGTAGGTGTGGGCCGTCTGGCCGGCGATGTATTCATCACCCCTCTGGCAGTGGCTCAGCAGGGCCAGCAGGTTACTCTGCGTGCCACTGCAGACGAACAGGGCGGCCTCCATCCCCGCCAGCCCGGCCGCCAGCTCTTCCAGCCGGTTGACGGTGGGGTCCTCGCCATAGACGTCATCGCCGACGTCCGCACTCGCCATCAGTTCGCGCATGGCGGGCGTCGGCCGGGTCACCGTGTCACTGCGCAGATCAATTATTTTCATCAGGCTCACTCCTCGGGCAATCTGTTGATCCGCAGCAACCACGGGAATCACCAGCCTTTGGCAGCCGGCGCGACAGTCGCAAAAAAAGAAGCTGTCTGCGCGCAACAGCTTCTTTTTCAGCAACCCTGTGATCCGGTGATCGTTCAGAAATAATACTTGCCGCCAATGTTAATGGTTGTCAGGTCATAATCCGAACTGTCGATCAGCATCATGTACTCCAGGCCGACAGCGAGTCGCTCCCCGACCTTGAAGTCGACACCGGCGCCGTAGGAGAAGCCGACCTCTTCGCCATCAGCCGGATATGTGCTGCCTCCCGCCGCCATGTCCGCCCTGGTCACCCCGACGACCCCGTACAGCTCAACCGTCTGATACGGGAGAATTCCCCGGGCGTAGAGGCCGACAAAGTTATCCAGCTCGTAATCGCGCCCGCCCTCGCGGGTGTCGGAAAGGGAGAAGCCGAGCCGGGCTTCCAGGGCGGTATTCTGGCTCAGGTAGGAACCGAAGCGGACTGCGGCGGCATCCAGATCGATACCGTCCCCGCCGTCCTCCTCAAAGTCCGTCAGCATATAGTCAAAACCGAAATAGGATTGATATTCTTCGAGTGCCGCTGCCGGAGACGCCCACATGAGCAGACCCGCCAGCACCGAGAACAGGGCCAGTCGTTTCATCTTCTCTCTCCTTTTCAGGGTCAGGCTCCTTCGCGCCGGTCTTCGCCGCTGTAGGGCGCCTTTCTGTTTTCACGGACAGGGTCGACTCCCAGGGTAACCCATCCGTCGCTGCGGCGGAACTTGTGGATCTTGCCGCTGCTGATAAGATGCCGCAGGAGCGGCTGCCGCACCATTTCCGTATTCCCGTCGTGGTACATGACCCGGATCATCATCGCTTTCAACCCCCTTTGCAGATCTTATCAAAAGATACCACCCCTTCGCGCCAAAACAAGTCGCCCGGACCGATTCACAGGGGCTCGAAGACGCCGCCGCAGTGACGATGGAGATACTGGTAACGCCGGCTGGGCCGCCTGAGCCGCCGCAGCTCGGCGCCGCAGGTCCGGCAGACGGCAACGGTCTTCAGGCGCTGTTGACAAAGCTCGCTCAATACCTCGCTACGCCCCCTGACCCTGCCGTCAAGCCCGAGCCGCCTGGCCCAGCTTATCCACCCCGAACCATGCGCCTTGCGGTAGCGTTTTCCCGGCTGGTTGGTCAGGTGATCACAGAGATGAGCCAGTTCATGGAGAAAGGTCTCCCTGAGGGTCTCCGGCTCGACGGCGAATTGAAGCCTGATACAGACCGGCTGGCCGGCCCTGGACACATAACTTCCGAGGCTGCGGACAGCGGAGCTGCGCCGTACCGGAAGGGCCGCGACGGTCTCCAGCAGGGCACCGGCGGAATTCCCGGACGACTGCTCAACCACCTGCCGGACAAGGGTCCAGACCCCCAGCTTCCGGGCCAGGCTGCTGACGGAACATTCCACGCTAAAGTCCTGACGGGAAAGGCTCCCGCAACGGCAGGAGCCTTTCAGACATATCTGATCTTGGGGGACAGGCGTCGGTCTCTTCGCCGCTCCAGGCCGATGTATCCGGACTGCTCCCGGATACGCACCGGATGCACGCCGACAACAGCCCAGCTGTCGCCGCGCAGGAATTGTTTTATCTTGCCGATCGCCAGAAGATGGGTCAGCAGGGGAGCCTGCACGAAATCAAGGGTCCCGTTATGATACATGACCAGAATTTCCACGCGCCGCATCTCCTTTACTGAGCGCAGATTCTAGTCGGTTTTTTTTGCCAAGACAATGAATATATCAGTGGAGATCGACATTCCCGGTCCCCGGCGAGCGCCTGGACGTGAGAGGAATCCGCCCCCTTCCCTTTTGCACACCCTCGCCACCCCCCGCGACGCAAGAGGAGCGCGCCCGCCCCCGGTCATTTAACTTCTGGAATACTGCTCCAGCGGGTTGTGTAGGGGGGGGAGAGGTTTGCCTGCTTCATGAACCAGTCCTTCTGCGGGCGTTGACCTCCGAACCAGACCTTTCCCTTCCCGCTGAAGTTTATGGCATCGATGGCCTGCATCAGGGTCTCACGCGACCGGGAATCCGGGTCTGTATCAAACAAATTGAGCTGAACACGATCCGGCGAGCAGAAATCGCCCAGCATGACCCCTGCCTTTGCATAGCGCCGACCATCTTTCCATATCTCCTGAAACAGGCGGGCGGACAACCCCAGGATGTCCCGGGTATCAGAACTCGGACGGAGCAACGTGCCGGTCGCCGAGTTTGCGTAGCCGGGGCCAGCCCGGTCAAACGGGCTGGTGCGGATGAAGACATTGACCATCCGGGCCAGCTGTTTTTCGCTCCTGAGCTTTTCCGCGGCCCGGGCCGCAAACTCGCAGACGGCCTCCTTGAGATCGGCGTAACGGGTAAGCTTCTCTCCGAATGACCGGGAGCAGACAATCTGCTGCCGCGGCGTTGCCGACTCCGCCAGTGCGAAGCAGCTCTCTCCGTTCAATTCGCGAACCGTCCGTTCCAGCATGACCGAATACAGCCTCCGGATCTGGCGGGGGTCGTGCCGGGCAAGCTGCAGGGCTGTCTTTATGCCCTGCCGCTGCAGAGTGTCGGCATGTCTTCGTCCTATCCCCCAGATTTCGGCCACAGGGGTGATCGCGAGAAGCCGCTGCTGCCTTGATGGATCGCTCAGGTCCACCACACCCCGGGTCGCCGCAAATTTCTTGGCCGCACAGTTGGCGAGCTTTGCCAGCGTCTTCGTGGGTGCGATGCCAATACAGACGGGCACCCCCACGTTCTGCGCGACGGTTGACCGGATCTTCTGCCCGTATTCATTCAGCGGGTGGATTCCGGAAAGATCGAGAAAAGCCTCGTCGATAGAGTAGATCTCGACATGCGGGCTGAACTGTTCCAGGGTCTGCATGACCCTCGCCGAGATGTCGCCATAGAGTGAGTAGTTGGAGGAAAAGACCTGAATCCCGTGCCTTTGCACCGCATCCCGGATCTTGAACAGGGGCACGGCCATCTTGACCCCCAGCGCCTTGACCTCCGGACTGCGGGCGACGACGCACCCATCGTTGTTTGAGAGGACGACAATCGGGACATTCTTCAGTCCGGGCCGGAAGAGTCGCTCACAGCTCGCGTAAAAGTTATTGCAGTCGACGATGGCAAAGGTACGGTTCATGGGTTGCGCAGGCGGTGAACAACCGAGGTCGCGACACCAAATATTTCAAGCTCGGCATCTTCGCCCAGGGCGATCGGGGCATAACTGCGGTTCATCGCAACGAGCCTTGCCTTCGGCTTCAGCTCCAGTCTCTTGACGGTCAGCTCTCCGTCCACGGCGACAATCACGATATCTCCATGCGAGGCGGTAAGCGAGCGGTCGACAACCAGGACATCGCCAGGGAAAATCCCCGCATCGACCATGGAATCCCCGGCGGCCCGGACGAAGTAGGTCGCGGCGGGGTTCCGCACGCAAAGTTCATTCAGGTCCAGTTTCCGTTCGCAATAATCTGTCGCCGGACTGGGAAAACCTGCGGTCACCGCATCCAGGAACAGCGGTATGCCGAGCTGCTCGAATTCACCGCTCTCGCCAATAGTTACGACTGACACTGTATTTCTCCTGATCTCTCTTTGTTTTTTTTGCAATGGACTGAGCAATGTTGCCGGGCCCAGGCGTTCGGCTTTCAGCAAGAAGCTGTGATTATGCTCCCAGGTCCCGGAAAATACCTGTGACCTTGCCGACCAGCTGGAGCTCTTCACCGGGGTAAACCAGGATCGGCGCCATGGCCCTGTTCTCGGGCTGCAGGCGGATCGCGTGCGGATCGCGGAAAAACCGTTTCAGGGTCGCCTCGCCGTCCAGCATCACGACGACGATGTCGCCGTTTTGAGCGGTGCTCTGCGGCTTGACGATGGCCATGTCGCCGTTCAGGATATGCGCCTCGATCATTGAATTGCCGGTCACCCGCAGGACAAACGAGTCGGCTGACTTCACCAGGCCGGCGTCGACGGCCAGATAGTCTTCGACGGCTTCAACGGCCAGCCGCGGAGGCCCGGCCTGAACCTCGCCGACCAGCGGCAGCGAGAGCATGCGCCCGCCGCGGGCGAGAGCAATCCCGCGGGAGCTGCCCTTCTCCCGCCGGATATAGCCTTTCTTCTCCAGCGCGGCAAGATGCCGGATCACCCCGAGATTCCCCACAACACCCAGATGCCGGGCAATCTCCTGCAGGGTCGGCGGAAATCCATGGCTGGCGACATGATCAACGATAAAGTCGTAAACCTGCTGTTGGCGCTGAGTGAGTGCGGGCACGGCAGACTCCTCCACGAGAGTTACTATAGAGTAACTACCATGCTCCGATTGAACTGTCAATCCATTGCAGCCCGGCAGCAGCAGGCATAAGCAGGTTCAGACGACCGGATGTCGGGAAAGTCCCGTTTTCAGGTGACGTCATCGTCCCCTTTCTGTAATGATGAGGACATGGAACTGGAGGAACAGAAAATGACCGTCGGCACGGAAGACTGGCTGAAGGTCCCGCCGGGGCTTGATGACGGTTTGAGCCGGACGGGTCTGAGCAGGCGTCAGGCGCGGCGCTGGGCCCTGGTGCTTGAGGCATGCCGTCTCAACTACCGGAATGAACGGGACGACGAAGGCTGGCAGCTGCTGATCCACCGGCAAGACTTCCAGAGAGCGTTGCGCGAGTTGCGCCATTTTGAAGAGGAGAACCGCAACTGGCCGCCGCCGCTGCCGGAAGAGAAGCCCCTGCAGGACAACCACCTGGCGACGCTTTCAGTGCTGATGCTGCTGGCGACTTTTCACAACCTGACCCTGCTGGACATCAACCTGGCCGGCCACACTCCTGTCGACTGGGGGCTGCTCGGCAACGCCCATGCCGGAAAAATCCTCAACGGCCAGTGGTGGCGTCTGGTGACCGCGCTCTGCCTGCATGCCGACTGGCTCCACCTGCTCGGCAACCTGGTCATCGGCGGCGTTTTTATCGTCCGCCTCTGCCGCGATCTCGGCTCCGGGCTGGCCTGGAGCCTGCTGCTCATGTCCGGCGCCACCGGCAACCTGCTCAACAGTTATCTGCAGCAGCCGGACCACCGCGCCGTCGGAGCCTCTACTGCGATCTTCGGAGCCGTCGGCATCCTCGCGGCACTCAGCCTGGTCCGTTATCGGCACAACCTGCGCCGCCGCTGGCCGCTGCCGGTCGCGGCGGCCCTGGCCCTGCTCGCCCTGCTCGGTGCAACCGGGGAACGGACCGATGTAGGTGCACATCTGTTCGGATTTTTCTCTGGCTTCGGTATCGGCTTTCTCGCCGAAAACCTGATTGGCCGCCTGGGGGCACCCGGTCCACAGCTCAACCGGCTGCTGGCCCTGGGCTGTGCCGCGGTGGTTGCCACATGCTGGTGGCTGGCCCTCGTTGGCGGGGGGTGAACGAAAGGGAGAACTCAGGGTGTGCGGGCGCCGTTTCAGCAGGAGGGGGAAATTGACATGCGCGGGGATATCGATACACTTTGAAAGTCAACCTCCGACCGACAAAGGACAGGACATGAAATCATTTATCATCGGGGCGGCAATCTTCGCCGCCGTGGCCGCCCTCTTTCTGGTTTTTTATGATCATCCTTTTTTTACTTCACGCCCTGAAACCGCGGAAGTCGCCGGGCAACCCGCCGAACAGGTTTCCCAGCCGCCGCTCGTAAAGTATCCGGTCCCGCAGCCCCAGCCGCCGGCACAGACCGAAGCAGCCGTGGAACCTGCGCCGGCCGGGCAGGAGTCCCCTGCGCCCCCGGCGGAACAGGATCAGACCCTCGAAGCCCGTCTCGCGGGACTGATCCCGCAGCAGAACCTGTTCGGCCTGCTGCAGCTGGACAATCTCATTCAGCGCTTCGTCGTCACCGTCGACAGCCTTCCGGAAAAGCGGGTGTCCCCGCACCATCTCCCGCTAAGCCCCCCGCCGGGCAGATTCATGGTCACCGGCGGCAGCATAAGCCCGGAGAACGCAAAGCGGTATAGGCTTTACCTGCAGATGATCGACACTCTCGGCATCGAGCGGGCGGTGTCACTCTACGTCCAGTATTATGACCGCTTCCAGGCGGCCTACCGCGATCTCGGTTATCCCCAGGGACATTTCAACGACCGCTTCGTGACCGTCATCGATCACCTGCTGGCAACCCCTGCGGCGGACACGCCGCTGCAGGTTGTTCAGCCCCTGCTCGTCTATCAATATGCCGATCCTGAACTGGAAAAACTCTCTGCCGGGCAGAAACTGCTGCTGAGGATCGGCGCCGAAAACCGCAGCCGGGTGGAAAGCATTCTGGGGGAACTGCGCCAACGGCTCACCACCCTGGCGGAAGCGAAGCCGGGACAGGACTGACACCTGCATCCCTCAATCAAAGGACAGCGATCTCATCGGTTTCGCGCGTGGAGACATCCTCCGGCGTTTCCAGGCTGATCCTGCCCAGCACACCGGATCTCAATTCCCGCAGAAAGATTTCCGCCGCGCGGTGGCTGTCAACTTCGCCACCAGCGAGCAGGCAGCCACGGCGAAGGCCGATCTGCTCCAGGCCGAACGCGGCCGTTTCCGGAGGGTGTTCCAGCTTGTAACGCGCCAGTACCGCCTGCGGATACCGCTGCAGCATGAACTCCAGTGCGAACTGAGCAACGCCGACATAATCGATCGCGTTATCGCCGATGGCTCCACTGGTGGCGAGACGTCGCGCGCCGATGGGGTCTTCCAGGACCGGCCAGAGCAGCCCAGGGGTATCAGACAGCAGCACCCCGTTACGCAGATCAATCTGCTGGGGGCAGGTGGTGATCGCCGGCTTGTCTCCGACCCTGGCGATTTTTTTCCCGGCAAGGGTATTGATCAGGGTCGACTTGCCGACATTCGGAATACCGACCACCATGACCCGCAAGGATCTCCCCGGCTTGCCGCGGCCGGGGACCAGGCTCCGGCAGAGGTTGATGATCCTGGCCACATCGGCCCGCTGCCTGGCTTCAATCGGCAGGGCGCGTACTCCGGCCTGCCGCTCGAAGTAACGGAGCCACTCGCGGGTGACCAGCGGATCCGCCAGATCATTTTTATTCAGAACCTTGACACAGGGTTTGTCGCGGCGGATCCGTTCCAGCATCGGGTTGGCACTGCTGACCGGCAGGCGCGCATCCAGCACCTCGATAAACAGATCTATCTTCGGCAGCAGATCGATGATCTGCTGCCGCGCTTTTTTCATGTGCCCGGGATACCAGTCAATAATCATCTTTTACTCTTTTTGCATCCGGTTAACATTATTTCGCTCTTTTCTCGACGGGCAGGCCTGCCCGTCGCCAGCCGGCCATATGCCCCTCGAGCAGTTCCAGCCGGTCATAGCCGAGCCCCTGCAGAACCCGCCTGACCAGCTGCGCCCGCGGACCATGCTCGCAGGTGAGGACAATCAGCTGCTGCTTGTCCTGCGGAAGCCTGACCAGGCGCAGGAGAATCCTGGTGAGAGGCGCATGCTGCGCCTGCGGGATATGGCCGGAGCGATACTCCGGACCGCTGCGGACATCCAGAATTGCGGGTGCTTCGCCGGTGGCAAGCCGACGGGCCAGCTGCTGCGCGTGCATAAAGCTCTCCCGGAAAAGGTCAGGTTCCCGCCCCTCCGTGACAAGGAGCTGGTATCTATATCACTTCGCTAGAGAAACGACAATCCTCGGAGTCCGATCATTCCCGCTCCCGGCCACAGGACCAGCAGGCGCCGAAATGCCCCTCAAGCCATTCGTGGCAAGTGGGGCACTGCCATGGACCGGCAGCTGATTCCGCCGAGCTCAGCCAGCCATCGAGGAGCAGCTTGGCCCGGGGGAACATTTCCTCATCAATCACCCAGAGTTCAGGAAAGCATTCCGTCATCGGGATTTCCCCCATGGCAACCGCCAGATCCACATTTTTCAGCAGGCAGGCGATCCCTTCCTGGGCAAGAACGGTTTTCAGCAGGCTGGCCTGCGGCCGCTCCCACAGCCCGAATGTGTGCAGTTTTTTCATAACAACAGCATAGCAGCTTCGCCGCTTAAGTGGCATAACTTCCTTGAAAGTGAGCCTGCTTAAATAATTTGGGATATACAGAGACCTCCGCTCTCTGGTAATCTGCCCGTTTATAAGATGTTTTATGGATAAATATGTCGGGAGGGTTGCATGGGCCAGAAGAAGAACGATTCAAATCGGGAAAAACTGGGAGAGCTGCTGATCAGCGAGCATGCGCTGACCAAAGAGCAGCTGCAGAATGCTCTGCGCAGACAGAACCAGACCGGGGGACGTCTCGGCTCAAAACTGGTTGAGCTGAACTACATCGAAGCCGACAAACTGGTGGACTACCTGTCCCTGCAGCTCAACCATCCCGTCACCAATTTACTTAAAATCCGCTTCGACCCCAGGGCCCTGTCCCTGCTCTCCTTCGAACAGATGAAAAGCTATCAGGCGATTCCGGTCTGCTTCGACGACCAGAACAGGCTTATCGTGGCCATTGCCGAATCGAGCGAAAACGAACAGTATGCCGAGCTTCCCTTTGTGATCGGCAAGCCGATCAAACCGATCATTGTTCCGGCCTACCAGATGACCCTGGCCTATAAGGAGATCACGGAGCGGAAGAACAATATCCCGGATGACGGGTTCATGCTGCTCGATCCTTTTCCACCTGGCGCTTCGCGTGCCGCACTCCTCGCTGCTGAGAGTTTTCCGCGGATCTGGACCCTCTTCAAAACGCTCAGCACGTCAGGAGCCTCGGACCTGCTGCTGGTGGCCGGAGCCATTCCCAGTCTCAAGAAAGACAACGAGATCGTCCGGCTTGATGCACCGATCCTGACCCCTGAGCAGGCGGAGGTTTATGCCCGCGAGCTGATGAGCAAAAGCCAGATGGATGCCTTCCAGGAGTCGAAGGACATCGATTTTGCCCTGACGGATGAGGCGTTGGGTCGTTTCCGGATCAATATCTACTACCAGCGCAACAGCATTTCGATCGCCATCCGTCACATCATGGAAGACATTCCGACCCTGGCGGAACTCAACCTGCCGGCCTGGCTGGAGGGCTATGCCCTCAAGTCGCAGGGCCTGATCCTGGTCACCGGCCCGACCGGGCATGGGAAAAGCACGACCCTGGCGGCGATGATCGACATCATCAACACCAAGCGCAAAAGGAACATCATCACCATCGAGGACCCGATCGAATATCTCCACCAGCACAAGAACAGCAATGTCAACCAGCGCGAGGTCGGCATCGACACCCAGTCTTTTCACAGCGGCCTGAAGCGCATCTACCGTGAGGCGCCTGATGTCATCCTGATCGGCGAGATGCGCGATCGGGAAAGTATAGCCATCGCACTCGAAGCGGCAGATACGGGACACCTGGTCCTAAGCACCCTGCATGCGAACAACAGCACCCTCGCCGTCAACCGGATCATCGATGTTTTCCCCGCCCAGCACCAGCAGCAGATCCGCATGCAGCTGGCCGACAACCTGCTGCTCGCATTTAATCAGCGGCTGCTGAAAACCGAGGACAACAAACGCCGGATTCCCGCTTATGAAAAACTCACCAACAGCTACCGGGTGGCCAACATGATCCGCGAAGGCCAGGCCCACAAAATCCGCACCCAGCTGGTCGGCACGGAAGAGTTCTCAACCCTTGATGTCAGTCTCGCCACCCTGGTCAAGCAGCGCAAGGTCCATCGTGACACCGCCTTCCACTACTGTCAGGACCAGAAAAATCTGATGGATCTGCTGCGATAAAAAAAGCCCATCCGGCTTGTCACAGCGGATGGGCTTTTTACTGACATTTCAAGATGCAGTCTATTTTTTAATCTGCTTGCGGCTTTCCGAGGTGTCATACCCGCCACGGATCATACTTCTGATCGAGTCGACCCCCAGCGAGGTCCAGTTGATCCGCTGCAGATCGAAAAAATCCAGGTCTTCGTATTGCTCCTCCCGTTCCTCCCGTTCCTCATTCTGCACAATCTGTAGTCTTCCGTGACGATACCTAATCCGAATTTTCATACGATCCCTTTCAAACAAACACCTGCTGGCGGTAATGTGGAACTGTGACATCCTAGCACAACTCAGTCGATCAATGCATCAATCGCATCAAAATTAAACCTTTCCTCGGCAAGTTTTTTCACCAGGTCGATTTTATGGGTATCTTCCGCGACCAGCTTGGATACGTCATCATTGATAATCTCAAAGACATCGGTCGAGGTTCGGCCCGCCCTCATGTATGGAATCCCGCTGCTGTCGATAATCTGCTGGGTAATCCGGCTGATCGGCCCGACACCGGGAATGATGATCCCTGCCAGTCGATCGCGATATTCGTCAATCTGATAAAGGTTTGCCAGGGTCACCATCAGCTCGTCGCGACTGCTGTTGACGATGACCAGCGTGGAGTCCTTGAGCAGCCCCGCAACCCGCTGTGCGCTGGCCGCCCCGATCTGGATATGATGGACGATCCGTTGCGCCTCTTCTTCGCTGCAGTGCAGTTCGATATCAAGCACATTGGCGATCCGCCGCATCGTCGGGTTGGCCAGAATCGGTTGATAATTAAACCCACCGATCACCTGGAACGGTTCATTCGCAAAGGCCATTTTCAGGTAGTTCAGGGTCTGCTCCCGCTTCCGCGGAATAATCTTGTTCACCAGGGCGGCGCGCACCGGAACCTTCTGCTTTTCAAACAGCGCGAGGTTCATGTAGGCGGCATCGACAACATTCCCCAGGCCGCCGCCGGTCACCAGCAGGACCGAAGCCCCTGCAACCTGAGCAATCCTGGCATTGCTGCAGCCCAGCAGGGAACCGACCCCGGAATGCCCGGCGCCCTCGATAATCAGAAAATCGTTTTTGGCGTCCAGCTCGGCGATCGCCGCAAATATCCGCTCGGCAATCTGCTCGCGGGAGAGTTCGCCATCGAGAACCTTGCGGGTATCACCCGGGTTGAGAACGAATGGCGACATCAGCGGCAGGTCCTCTTCAAGGCCGAAAACCTTGGCCATCAGCACCGCGTCCTTGTCTGCGGGGTAGCCGTCAAGGGATGAAGGCTTCGGTCCGATCGGCTTGATGAAACCGACGCGATCATATTTTTTGCGAGCCATATGCATCAGGGAAAGGCTCGTTGTCGTCTTGCCGCTGTTCTGGCCTGTCGCGGCGATAAAAAGCTTGCGTGCCATGGGGAAATTCCTCCGTCGTTTCGCTGGATGATTGCTACCTGTTTAAATTGACACGTATACAGCTGCAGAGCAAGTGCTACTCGGTCTCGATGTCGACAAATAGGCCCGCAGCCAGCCAGGTTTGACGACTACCAGCGGAGAGCAAGGCCCGGTAAAACCGCTCAACGGGAATGATGAGACATTCGCTGTTGCTCGCCTGTTCCTGCTGCTCATTGTCGCTGTCTCTCAAACGGGGGAAATTTTCCAGATCACCGGCCGGGTCAGTCTGCATTACGATGTGCCGAATGGATGGGGTTCGGCCCCGAAAACAAAGAAGGACCGCCCCCGGGAAGGAGGCGGTCCGGATTACCTGCGGGCAGCAAATATCAAATCGCTGCGGCCTTGGCCGAACCATTGACGGCCGCAAGAATTTTTTCGGCGATCCCGTTGGCGTCGATGCCGAGCAACTCTCTCAACTCCTGTTGGCTGCCCTGCTCGACGTAGTGGTCGGGGATGCCGATTCTCAGCACCGGGCTCAGGATGCCGGAATCTGACAACAGCTCGAGAACGGAGGAGCCGAATCCGCCCTGCAGGGCATTCTCTTCGGCAGTCACAACCAGGGGACTGTCGGCTGCCCTGCTGCAGATCAGATCGGCATCCAGCGGCTTGACAAACCTTGGATCGACGACGGAAATCTCAATCCCCTTTGCGGCCAGCTGTTCCGCCGCAGAAAGGGCTTCAGAGACCATTGTCCCAACGGCGAAGACGACAGCGTCCCTGCCTTCGCGCAGCACCTCCCCCTGACCGATCGGCAGTGGCTCCACGGTTCCCTCCAGGGGCAGGCCGAGACCATTGCCGCGCGGGTAACGATAGGCAAACGGCCCGTCAAAACGGCTGGCCGTCAACATCACCCGCTTGAGTTCGACCTCATCACGGGGAACGGCAAAGGTCAGGTTCGGTATATGCCGCAGGAAGGACATGTCGAAAACGCCATGGTGGGTCGGCCCGTCGGCGCCAACCAGACCGCCCCGATCAAGGGCAAAGGTGACCGGCAGATTCTGCAGACAGACATCATGCAACACGCTGTCATAGGCCCGCTGCAAAAAGGTGGAATAGATGGCCACCACCGGTTTCAACCCCTGGCAGGCCATCCCCGCGGCAAAAGTCACCGCATGCTGTTCGGCAATGCCGACGTCGTAAAAACGGTCGGGATAGGTCTGGGCGAATTTTTTCAACCCGGTCCCCTCGGTCATGGCTGCGGTGATCGCGACAACCCGCTCATCCTCTTCAGCTAGGTCGATGAGGGTCTGACCGAAAACCGCAGTATAGGAAACCGCTCCCGGCTTCCCCCCCAGCACCTCGCCGGTGTCGGGATCGAACGGGCCGACTCCGTGAAATTTGGGCGGATTCTGTTCTGCAGGTGCAAACCCCTTCCCCTTTTTCGTGGCTATGTGCAGCAGAACCGGTCCGTCGATGTGGGAAAGATTGACCAGGGTATCTTCGAGTTCAGCCAGGTTGTGCCCGTCCAAGGGGCCAAAATAATCGAACCCGAAGGCCTCAAATAGCATCCCCGGGGTGACAAATCCCTTGAAGGATTCTTCCGCACGTTTGGCCAGGCTGATCAGATCCTTACCGAAGCCGGGGACATGGCTGAGAATATTTTCCGTCTCCTTCTTGAAACGGACAAACAGATCGGATGACATCTTTTTGCTGAGAAAGGAAGAGATTGCCCCGACGTTGGGCGAAATCGACATTTCATTGTCATTGAGGATGACGATCAGTTTCTTCTTCAGGTGTCCCGCATGGTTCAGGCCTTCAAACGCCATTCCTGCGGTCAGCGAGCCATCCCCGATAACCGCGACGACCCGATTGCTATTGCCAAATGTCTGATTGGCGGCAGCAAAGCCGAGCGCGGCAGAAATGGAGGTGCTTGAGTGACCGACGTCAAAAGCGTCGTGTTCACTCTCCTTCCTTTTAGGGAACCCGCTCAAGCCGTTCAGCTGACGCAGGCTGTCAAACTGTTCCAGGCGGCCGGTCAGCAATTTATGCGCATAGGCCTGATGGCCGACATCCCATATGATCTTGTCTTGCGGGGAATTGAAGACCCGGTGCAGGGCAATGCTCAGCTCGACAACGCCGAGCGACGATCCCAGATGTCCTCCGTTGCGGGAAACTGTCTGAACAATCTGCTGGCGCAGCTCCGCAGCAAGCTGGGTGAGTTCCGCTCTCGTGAGCTGTTTCAGTTCAGCAGGCGATTTCAGCTTGGGCAATATCTGACTCATTACGATTCATGTCCTCTTTCAAGATTTCAGCGGGACCTGAATATGCCAGGTCACTTCCGCGACGAACGAATGGAACCTATACCAAAAAATAACCTTCAGCGCCACAAAAGCAAGCTGCTGTAGATTAAAAGGAGCGATCCACGATATAGCTGGCAATTTCGCGCAGCGGGCGGGCAGAACTACCGAACGGATCAAGCGCGGCAAAAGCCAGATCGCACAGCTCTCGCGCCCGCCCCCGCGACTCCGCCAGGCCGATAAGTGCAGGATAGGTCGCTTTGCCCCGTTCTTCGTCACTGCCGACATCTTTGCCCAGCAGTTCCTGGTCTGCCACGATGTCAAGAATATCATCGGCAACCTGAAAGGCCAGACCTGCCGCCTGTCCATAACGGACCAGAGCATGATGCTGCTCCGCAGTAGCTCCGCCGATCAGGGCGCCACATTCAATCGCCGCACAGATCAGGGCACCGGTCTTGTGGGTGTGGATATATTCAAGCGTAGGCAGGTCGATCTCCTTCCCCTCGGACTCCATATCAACGACCTGGCCGCCGACCATGCCGAGCGAGCCGGCGCTTTTGGCCAGGATATGAATGACCCGGTTGCGGGTTTCGGCGGCCAGCCCCTCAAAGAGATCCGGATTGGACAGCAGGATGAATGCTTCAGTCAGCAACCCGTCTCCGGCCAGGATGGCCAGGGCTTCTCCGTAAACCTTGTGATTGGTCGGCTTGCCGCGACGCAGGTCATCATCGTCCATCGCCGGCAGGTCATCATGAATCAGCGAATAGCTGTGGATCATCTCGATGGCGCAAGCCGCGGGCAGCACCTGTTCGGGATTGCCCGCAACGGCTTCACAGGCAGCCATCATCAGAACCGGACGCAGCCGCTTCCCCCCGGCAAACACCGAATAGCGCATCGCATCGTGAAGGCTTGCCGGCAAGGTGGTGGCGCGGGGGAGGAAGCGGTCAAGGGCGTCCTCGACCATCTGCACCCGCTCCTGCAGGTAGGGTTTCAGCTGCCAGTCTGCTGTATCATTCATCGAAGGGCTCCCGGGTAAAACTTCCGTCTTCCTGCTGTTGCAATTTCTCGACTTCAAGTTCCGCCTTTTCCAGCGCCTTGCGACAGACGCTGATATCCTTGACGGCCGCCTTGAATATCTTCATCGACTGGTCCAGGGTCAGCTCTCCCCCCTCGAGCTGCTCCACAGCCGTCTCCAGATTTTTAATCGCATCTTCATAACTGTTCCTGGTTACCATAAGCGGACTCCATGATGTGCTTGCTCCGACACACCGCTGTTTATTTTAGCTGTTTCCTCTGCACCACCCTGGCGTACAATTCCCCCCGGAGAATACGCAGCAGCAGAATATCGTCAACGTCGGCCTGCTCCGGAGAGTGCAGCAGCTCTCCGCTTTTCTCCAGCTGGACGATGGCATAACCCCGCTCCAGCACTTTTAACGGGGAGAGCGCATCCAACTTGCCGGCCAGGGTGGCAAGCCGTCCCTGATGCGACTCGATCTGCCGTTCGACGGCCTGTCCCAGCCTCTGCCGCAGAGCTGTCAGTCTCTGCCCCTGCAGAACCAAGGTCTCACCCGGGGACGGCAGACGTACCTCAAGGGTCCGTAACCGGGCTCGCTCTAGCTGAAGGAGTGAACGCATCCGGTTGAGCAGACGACGGCCCAGATGGTCGAGATGCTGTTCCAGTTCAAGGCGGTTTTTTGTCACCAGTTCAGCCGCCGCACTCGGTGTCGGCGCCCGCAAGTCCGCCACCAGATCGGCGATGGTGATATCGACTTCGTGACCGACAGCGGAAACAACCGGAATCGCGGACGCATGGATTGCCCGCGCGACAACCTCTTCGTTGAACGCCCAGAGATCCTCTAGGCTGCCGCCGCCACGTCCGACGATCAGCACCTGCGCACTCCCCTCCTGATTCAACTCTGCAATCGCCCGGGCGATTGCTGCGGCGGCAGTATCACCCTGAACCGGAACCGGTCTTACCAGCACCCTCAGTCCACTTGAGCGACGTCGCAGCACCTGCAGAATATCCTGCAGGGCGGCACCGGTCGCCGAGGTCACCACGCCTACGGTCATCGGAAACGCCGGCAGCGGGCGCTTGCGCTCTGCTGCAAAAAGACCTTCTTCCTGCAGGCGATCCTTCAGCTGCTGAAAAGCCAGCTGCAATCCACCGAGACCGAGCGGCTCAAGGCTGTCAACCATCAGCTGCAGGTCTCCCCGCTGACTGTAGACCGACAGACGACCACGGCAGACAACTTCCATCCCATCAGCGGGGCGGAAGCGCAGCAGACGCGCTGCGCTGCGAAACAGGACACAACGCAACTGGCTGCGGCTGTCTTTCAGGGTAAAATAGCAATGCCCTGACGCCGGCCTGGAGAAATTTGCCAGCTCCCCCTGAACCAGGACATCGACAAAATTTTCCTCGACCAGATCCTGAATGAAACCAACCAGCTGGGAAACCGACACGACGTCAGGCGGCAACTTTAAACTCCTTACCCGGATAAATCCATATCAACTTGTCATTATAGCGAGTTGCAGTCCAGATTGACAGGGGCTGTACAATTTCTTATAAAGGCCTACAGGAAAGGCGCAGCCGGAAACGTTCATTGACCAGCAACAGACTTGGAGCCTCCATGGCAAGACCCTATATCATTACGATCTCCAGCGAAAAAGGAGGCGTAGGCAAAACCACCCTGGCCACTAACTTGGCTATCTACCTGAAAAATCTTGCCGGAGAGCTGCCGGTTACGCTCCTCAGTTTTGACAACCACTTTACCGTCGACCGGATGTTTCTCCCTGCCCCGCAGAAGACCCGGCACCACGTTGGAGAGCTGTTTTCCGGCATCGATGCGGCCGAGCTCGTCTGCAAGGGAGAACACGACGTCCAGGTTATCCCTTCCTCTGAGAATCTGCACGCAGTCCGTTCAACCTTGTCAGGAAACAACCACCTGGCGGAGCAGCTTGGACGATCAACGCTGACCGGGCTGGTGATCATCGATACCAGCCCGGTCCTCAACGCTTTTACCCGCAATGCCCTTTTTGCTGCTGACCGGGTGATTGTTCCGGTCAAGGATGCCCCTTCACTGCAGAACTGCAAGAACCTCAGCCAGTTTTTCACTGAACAGAACCTACCGCGACATACCCTGCGGCTGCTGCCCTGCCTGATTGACACCCGGATCCGCTACAAGGGGCCTTTCCGTGACCCCTACCAGCTGCTGAAGGCCTATGCCATCAACCGCGGGTTCCGCTGCATGGAAGGCTACATCGCCAAAAGCCCAAAAGTCGAATCACTCAACACCAACCCGGAAGGCCGCGTCTATCCGATCCTGACCCACGGCAAGTCGACGGACGTACATCTCCAGTTCATGCATCTTGCCAGGCAGGTTTACCTTGACTACCTGGAGAGTGGCCCAAGCCGGATCGGCAAAATCGCCAATGACCATTCTGAGCATCTGTTCAGGGAGCGCCAGGAAGTGAACCTTCGCAGGCAACGACTCAGCCAGCAGTGCCTCTGCTGCGCCAAGCCTGTCCCGGAGGCCGGCCCCTGGCCCGGTTCTTTTTACCTGGAAAGTACCGACGGAGGGCGGGCCGGGTTTATCGAAGACGGCTGCCTGATCGAACTCATTTTTGAAAGTTTTTACGGTCAGCACAAAAGTCTTGCCGCCCAGCAGTCGATGCGTGACCTCTTCAGGGAATCCGCCATCCGCTCCTTCCTGATCCTCGAGCAGGTTACCGCCGCAGAAGCGGGAGCGTCGCGGGTAGACTTTCTGCGTCTGGATGAGGCGGGCGGAGAGCTCTCCCGCAAGAACATTGAGCTAAAAGGTGGCGGCTATGGGCTGTTACGCAGATCGGCTCATCCGCTGCAGGACTTTTTTGATCGACTCTTCGAGGGTGAGATCGAAAATGGTGCCCGGACGCTTCTCCTGCGACGGACCGGTGACAACCCAATGGCTATTCTGGAAGGCGCCGCTTATGCCCGCTGGCTGACCGTGCTGAGCAGGATCCTGATGGAGCGCAGCGAACCCAGGGCGCACGCTGTCGACAGTTAGCGCGACAAGGCCAGGCGTGAAGCCACGACAAAATCCACCCGCTGCTGACGTAGCCAGTCCTGCTCCTGGGCCAGGGCCTCAAAGGTTTGCCGGTACGGATGGCAGATGGCGATAGCTTCACCCTTCTCTTCAGCTATTTTCACCATGGCCCGCAACTGGTTGCGGATGTAGCTCACGTCTTCCTCATTGTCCAGAAAAATATGCCGTGTTCCGGTCCGCATTCCCAGTCGCCGCGCCTCATCAAATGCGACCGAACCGGCAATCGTCCTGCTGTCAATAAAGAACAGATCGTTGTCACGCAGTTCCTTCAGCACAATCCTCATCTTGTCCCGTTCCTGGGTAAACATGGACCCCATATGATTGTTTCCGCCGGCGGCACCCGGAACCTGCTGCAGGTAAGCCCTGACCCTCTTCTGCAATTCGGCGTCACCCAGATCAAGCAGCAGCGCATTGGGACCGGGGCTGATCGCGGGGTAACTCTTGGGTTGCATGGGGATATGAATGAGGAATTCGCGACCGGCCTGAGCGAGCAGGGTTGTCGATCGCCTGGCATTCTCGCTATGCGGCAGAATCGAAGGGGTGACAGGCACCTTAAGAGCGAGCAGGCGCTCGACCTCCGCGAGAGAGCGCCCCATGTCATCCATGATAATGGCGATCTGCGGTTTTTTTCGACTGACATCAGGGGAGACATCATATTGCAGTTCCACCCGCAAGCGGTTGCTCCAGTAAAGTCGCACATATCCTTTGCGGGGAGCCAGATCGAGATGGGCGGGACTGTCGGTGAGGGCGATTCTGGTGACCAGTTCCATCAACCGCAACTGCGGAGGATACGTTCCATGCATTTTCAGCCGCAGCACGTCGTCGCCGGGCAACCGTTTCCACCCCTGTGACTCCGGTCCGGCCAGCAATTCGTTTTGCAGCAGAGCGTAAACATCCTCGTAGGTCGTCTGATACGACTGAACAACCTGTGGCTCTTCCATGGGGGTCGGAACATAGGAAGATACTATCTTGTTCGGATAGGTCTGTTTGAGGTGTATCAGACCGTAAAGGCACGACCCGACAAAGACGACGAGAAAAAGCGTCGAAAGGGTCAATCGAAGAGAATGGGACCCCTTGGAGGACTTCCGTTTCAGTCTTTTTTTCCGAGCGGAGCTTTTCTTTTTTGCAGCAGCCATACTGATATATTACCGGGCTGACGGGGGCTGCAGAGCGGTGCGAACAGACAGGACCGACTCTAGCGGTCGACTGCAGGCACCGGCACTGATCATGCCGCGTCCAGCTTCTTGCCTTTCATGATTTCAAGACCCTTCAACAGGTCAAATGCTCGCATCAGCTGAAAGTCGGAACGATCCTCATCCGACAGTTCAGGGCTATCCTGTCCGTTCTCAGCGGCCGCTGGCTCGGCCGGTGTTTCGATATGATTATCCAGATCACGTTCACGATAATGGGTCATATTTTCCCTGTTCTGGAGTTCGGCCGCGGCAACCGGAATATCCGGAACAATCCCCCTGGCCTGGATAGACACCCCGCTCGGGGTAAAATAACGCGCAGTGGTCAAGCGCAATCCTGAATTATCGCTCAGGGGGATGATGGTCTGAACCGATCCCTTGCCGAAGCTGCGCTCACCCATGATCACTGCCCGACCATGGTCACTCAGGGCCCCGGCCACGATTTCAGAGGCACTGGCGCTGCCGCCATTGATCAGAACAACCATGGGATAATCGGGTTCGGTCCCCTCTGCCGTCGCCTTGAAACTCATCTGGCTGCCGGGTTCCCGTCCTTCCGTGTAAACAATCAAGCCTTCGTCCAGGAACAGGTCCGCTACGGCAACCGCCTGATCCAGCAAACCTCCGGGATTGTTTCGCAGGTCAAGGATCAGGCCGTTAAAGCTCTGCGCCTGCCCTTCTCTCAGCCTGGTTACTTCTGCCCTGAGGTCAGCACCGGTCTTCTCCTGGAACTGGGAAATTCTGACGTAGCCGTACCCCTTCTGCAGTAAACGTCCTTTGACACTGTGAATCTGGATAATGTCACGAACAATCGTGTACTGACGTGGATCTTCCTCTTCACCTCGGAGGATGGTCAGGGTAACAGGAGACCCTTTTGGCCCCCGCAACTGCCTGACCGCCTGCATGAGCTCCAGATCCTTGACCGGCTTATCATCAATACTGATGATCACGTCGCCGGCCTGGATCCCCGCTGCAAAGGCGGGCGTCCCCTCGATAGGAGCGACAACGGTCAGTTTGTTGTCACGGATGACGATTTCTATTCCCAGCCCGCCAAATTCACCATGGGTATCGACTTTCATCTCCTGGTACATGTCAGGAGAGAGGAAACTGCTGTGCGGATCAAGCGTTGCCAGCATCCCGCGAATCCCGCCATAAATCAGATCGTTCAGATCTACGTCTTCGACATAACTCTTCTGAATAATCGCCAGGACATCGGTGAACAGCTCAAGAGTGCGATACGATTCATCGCCGGCCTCGACCGACTGCGGGAGCCCTCGGCACAGCAGAATGCTGAAAAGGAGCAGAAGCAGAAAGAGCGATTTTCTGAGATGTGACATGACGTTGTATCTCCCCCGACAGGGTTTGGATGACTTGCAGCTCGCCGGCTTAACGATTTCTGTTAGTCCGCAGCCAGAGCGCCGGATTGATCGGCGCTCCATTGTGACGGATCTCGAAATACAGTCCCTGGCCGTCAACAGGTCCGGTCTGGGCGATGGTCGTCCCCTCCCCGACCATGTCACCTATCCCTGCTGACATACTGTCGAGCTGGGCATAGAGCGTATGATATCCGGCGTCATGGGCAACAATCATCAGGTTACCATATCCCTTGAACCAGCTGGCAAAAACTATGCGACCTGCGGCCACCGACCTGACCGGCTGGGGACTGCTGTACGCAATCTCGATACCGTGGCTTTCCAGAACGGCTCCAAGCTCGGCATTCTTCTGCGTCCCGAAACCGACAGAGACCGACCCGTCAATCGGCCAGGGTAGCGATCCCTTGAGCCGGGCAAAACTTTTCCCCGTGGCGGGGGCTGGCGGCTCCCGGTCCTCTTCCAGTTGCTTTACGAGCGACTTCAGACGTTTTTCCCTTGCAACAAGTTCGTCCAGTTCCTGTGCCAGCCTTTTCTTGTCCTTCTTGACCTGGCTCAGGATCTGTTTGTGCAGAGTGCGACCTCGGGCGATTTCAGCACGGCTCTGCTGCTCATTGGCCAGCAGCTGCTCCTGTTTTTTCTGCAGGTCGAGGTAGTGTCGCTGACTCTCCTGTTGGCTGGCCAAGACAGCCCCGAACTCAGCCAGCAGTTCACGATCACCCTGCAGGACCCTGCTGAGATACTGAAAGTGCCGGACGAGCTCGGTCGGTGAGGTCGCGGAGAAAAAAAGCTTAAGCGGTCCCAGCTCCCCTTCCTTATAGAGGGAGACGAGTCGCCTGTTTACCTGTTTTTCCAATGCTCCCAGCTGCTGCCGGGTCTCTTCCTGCCTGGAACGGGCTGCCGCCAACTGCTGGGAAAGAACCTTCTTGTTTTTTTTCAGCTCGTCTATTCGCCGGTCAATCTGTTCTATCCTGGTCGTGACAATGGACAGGTCCTTGAGCAGGTTTTTCTCGGCGTTTTTTTGCTCTGCGAGACTGTCAGACGTCTGTTCGATCCGTTTTCTGATCTCTTCAAGCCGGTCCGGTTCGTCGGCAACAGCAGCCGCTGCCACGCCCAAAAACAGCAGCAACATCAAAACAAGTGGATAGCAGATTGGCTTGTTCATCAAATCTGTACTAGCTTGCGCAGTGAGCTCAAACTTCCGAAAATGCCGAGCAGGACACCTGCGGATACCAGCAGCAGTTGCTGGTTGAAATCAAGAAAAACCAGCTCAATACCAGCTGGCGTAAGCCAGAAAGACTGGATAACCGGCGAGAGAAACAGGTTGAAGACAGCTGACAGAATGACCAGGGCCAGCACCCCTCCGAGCAGACCCTGGAGTGCCCCTTCGAGTAAAAAGGGGACCTTGATGAACCGCAAGGTCGCGCCGACCAGGGCCATGATTTCCAATTCATCACGCCGGGCATAGAGCGTCAACCTGATCGTATTGGAAACGATAAAGAGCGCTGCGAGAAGCAGAAATCCGCCCAGAGCCTGGCTGACTATTTTGAGGACGGCAACAAAAGTTTCAAACCTCTCCAGCCAGTCCTGACCGTAATGAATGTCGCCGCTGTCAACGTGCGCCTCGAGGCGCCTGACAACCTGCTCGACACCAGTGCGATTCCGATACTCGGGAAGTAATGACAATTCCAGCGATGCAGGGAGAATGTCCTCTCTCACACCATCCAGCAGGTCCGATTCGCCCCCCAGGCGGGAACGGAACCGCTGCATCGCCTCTTTATTGGAGACAAATTTGACCGTCGTAACCTCGGGGAACTTTTCAATATCAGCCAGCAGCTGAGCCAACTGAGCGTTCCCCGGTTGCTGCTCCAGGTAGGCGACAACCTGCAGATCTTCACTCCACTTGGTGGCCATTAACTGGACATTCATCACCACAAGGAAAAATGTCGCAACACTCGCCAGCGCAACGGCCATTGTCAGAACAGAAGCAGTGCAGAGAAATGGCCATTGACGCATATTGCGCAATGCGCGACGGATAAAATAGCTTGATTTATCCAGCACGTCTGCTTCCTCCACTTGCCGGGCAATTTGCCGTGAAAAACATATTCAACGTTTATAACGTTTCAGGCTGATGGTCTTTCACCAGACAGCCCTGCTCCAGGGTCAGGACCCTGCGGGGGAATCGGTGATACAGACTGTGGTCATGCGTTGCCAGCAGAACGGTAGTGCCACGGGCATTGGCCTGTCTGAACAGTTCCATGATTTCCAGCGCAACGTCCTGATCCAGATTCCCGCTCGGTTCATCCGCCAGCAGGATCAGCGGATCGACAACCAGGGCCCTGGCGATGGCAATGCGCTGCTGTTCACCTCCGGACAGTTCCAGCGGAGTCCTTTGCAGACGATGCTCCAAACCCACTGACTTGAGTGCCTGATAGACCTTTTTACTGACCTCGTAACGTTTCTTCCCCTGAGCCTCAAGCGCAAAGGCTACGTTTTCATAAACCGTGCGACTGTTCAAAAGCTTGTAATCCTGAAAGACAACCCCGATTTTCCGCCGCAGGTAAGGGATTTTAAATCGACTTATGCGACTTATATTCTGTCCGTCGATCAGAATCTGGCCCCGGGTTGGTCTTTCCGCGGAATATAACAGACGCAGAAGAGTTGTCTTGCCGGCCCCGGATGCGCCGGTGACGTAGACGAACTCGCCCTTGCCAATCTGGACAGAAAGGTCTTTGAGTGCGGTGTTCTCTTTCTGATAGGACTTGCTGACATTGTAGAGTTGGATCATCGGACTACCACTGAAAATAGGGTAGACCATTCAGACCGATCTGATTGCTGCCGCTGATGACATCAAAGCAGTTCCCCGAGACCAGGTTGCCTTGCTGGTTATACTGGGGAGGGACACATTTCCAGGTATTCGTCAGGCGGGTGAAGGGATCCCTCGGGATGGCACGCAAATAACGCCCGTTGACCAGGGCATCCAGCGAATCCGGGTAGGTTGCATAATCCGCATAATAGGCATCAATGGCACGGCGCATCTGGTAAAGGTCCTCGGCCAGAACCGATTCGCGGGCCTTGATCTGATACCGCATGTAGCTAGGAACGGCGATTGTAGCGAGCGCACCGATGATCATCATCACGGTCAACAGTTCCACCAGGGTAAAGCCACAGCGTCTTTTCAGCCGCTTGAATGTAAGTATTTTCATCTAATCACCAGCTATTGTAGGGTGTTCCGTCAAGGCCGTATTTGTCGCTCTGACTGTAGACATCATAGATGTCCTCCCCGCCCCACACCGTAGAATCATAATCGTCACGGTATGATCTCAATCCCCAGCCTAGCTCATATTCGTCAAAAGGGTCCCGGGGAATGCGTCGCAAATATTTTTTCGAGTAGCCATAAAGCCCCCCCCATTCCTGCCCTTCCAGCAGGTCCTCCAGCTCTTCCGGATACCCTGTCGCGTCGATTGAAACGATTATTTTCTTTTTTTCAACGGCCTCGTCAAAGTCTTTCTTGTATTCATCAATCGCACTGCGTATTTCTCGCAGGGAGTGCCTGAGTTCAAGTTCCTTGGTCCGCTGCACCGTGACTTCAGCCATCGGAATGACAGCCGCGGCGAGGACTGCCATGATCGACAGGGCAATCACCAGCTCCAGCAGGGTCAGCCCTTTGTTGCCACTATATTTCAGTCGGCTTCGTCGCATGCGGTCTACTGAACGATTTCAACCTTGAAAACATTCTCGGCTGCGGGGATCTGCGCACCCTGAGAAGTCCTGAGATTGAGCTTTCCGGTCTTAATCTCCGCGACACCAGGCCCCTTGGCCTTGAAATCAAGCTTGAACAGCGCGCCGCCGCCCGAAACCCCCTGCCCGTCCTCGGCAAACTTGAGCCCCACGATGACCTCGCCCTGACCAGGAACTTCGGAAGAAGTAAAAACTGTCTTCCCTTCCTTTTTCATCAGGCTCCCTTCAGACGCACCGACGAATTCAAGCAGTTTGTCGTCATAGCTCACCGTCATCGGCGCGCTGAACAGATCCGTTATTTCTTCTGCGATAACGAACAGTTCAAAGGTTGCTCCGTTGTTTACCAGCTTGTTGCCAAGAATAAAAACCAGGGCAGACTTCGCCTCGCCCGGAGTCGTCTGGGTTGGCAACTGAACGACCTCGATCGCCCCCTCAGCCTTGATCGCGCTCTCGACCTTGGCGGCAGCCTTAACTGCAGGCTGTTTAGCGGCCTCAGGCTTCGGCGTGGGTGCGGCGGGTTGAAGGCTCTCCGCCTCGTCCATCTCAGGGACAGACAGATCTATCATCCTGCGAGGAGTCGTGGAAGGGACCGGGCTTGGCGGACGACTCTCCTGCCCGGCCTGATAATCATCAGCAAAAGAGCCGAAATTGCGTCCGTTCTTGAAATCATCTTCGCCACCCGACCAGAGGCTGGTAATGTCCCGCTGAGGAAGATCCAGGGACTTGACAATGTGCGGAGTGATCGACAGCAATATTTCCCGCTTGGCCTTCTCATTGCTATAGCTGGTGAAAAGTTTGCCGATCAGGGGAATATCTCCAAGGATCGGCAGCGAACTCGTGGCCTTGGTCTCCGAGGTTCGGATCAGCCCGCCAAGGACGGTCTGTTCACCATCCTTCAGGGTCAGCGAGGTATTGGCTGTCGTTGTCGAAATGGTCAGGACTGCGGTTCCGTTTGTCGTCGTACTCCGCCCTGCGACGTTGCTGACTTCCAGCCCCAGCTTGGTGACAACGGTGTCATCCAGTTGAATGGCTGGCTCAACGTCCAGCTTGACCCCGACATCGATGTACTGAACGTTCTCAGAGGTCTGGTCGCCATTGATGGTGACGGTCACCACCGGTTCACGACTGCCGATATGAACCTTGGCCTTCTCCTTGTTTTTCACCCGGATTTTAGGGCTGGCAAGGACTTCCCCGTCCCCGTTGTTTTTGTACATGTCAAAGGTAGCCGTCGGCAGGCTGTACAGCACATCCAGATTATCCAGGCTGTCGACCACAATATTCTCGATCACATTCCCGGTTGAGTCTGCGGTCTTGAGTCCCACCGAAAACCCGTAAGGGTCAATCTTGGGCCCGATCCTCAGATCATCGGAATGGCTGATTTCGATGAGTTCCAGGTCAAAAACAACTTCAGCCCCCGCGCGGTCATTCGCCTCAATAATCTTTTCCGCCAGCCGAATCACCGCAGGGTTGTCACGGATGACAACAGCGTTCAGCTCCTCGTGAACATAGACTTTACGCAGCTGCAGGATGGTCCGCAGCATATTCACGGCTTTTTTTGCATCGATGTTGGAAAGATAGAAGGTCTGGATCACCTGATCTTCAAACTGTTTCTGCTTGTCCTTGTTCTTCGGAAAAAGAATGATGGTTTTCGGGTTGAGGATCTTCTTGTCCAGCTTGTTCATGCTCAGTAATAGTTCCAGAGCCTGGGCAAAAGTTGCCTCTTCCAGATAAAGAGTCGCGGTCTTTGAGCGGATATCATCATCCAGAATGAAGTTGATGCCGGACAGATCCGTCAGGATCTTGAAGACATCCGGCATCTTGACCTTGTTCAGGTTCAGGGTGATCGGTTCGCTGGAAACGACCTCCAGTACTACACCATCGATAATCGTCGGATAGCTTGAGTTGACCTCGTTGAGCAAGGCTGCCGCCGCTGAAAATTCCGGAACAAGCTGGAGAGCCAACTCTGCGGCCTTTTTGGCCTGCTTGGTGCGATGTTTTTTTAGAAACTCACGTCCCTCTTCGACCAGTTTCTGCGCATCCAGGTGATTCTGGGTGTTGCGGATACTCTCCTGGGTAGTTTCAATCGTCGCATCGAAGCGGGCAGCGACCTGATACTCATTGAGGGCCTTCTGATAGTTGCCGGCGGCGAACAGTTCGTCCGCCCGTTCCTTATGAACAACCGCGGCCCGGGCCCGGGCAAAGTTGAGGCGCATCCGGTATTCCGGGTTGCCTGGTGAAATCTCTACCGCCTGCATATAGGCAGCGACCGCATTATCGTAATCTCCAGCTTCAAAGTATTTGAGGCCATCATTGAATGCAGCTGGTCCGGTCCCAGCGCAACCCGCAATAAGCAACAGCAGAAACAACGTTGACAGTACCAAGCTGCGTCGCAATGTTTCAGTCTTTAATTCCATGTTCAACTTTCTCCCGTTTATCGGTACACCTGACGATGTCCGCGACCAGCCCTATTGCGCCGGTTGCTTGAACTCTATCCTGATTCCTCGATTATCGTTGATCCGACTAATCATCATGAACTCCGAAGTCACATTCTCTACCCGGTACTCCTCCGCGAAAGAATCTCCCTGCTTCACCAGGTAAATCTGTTTATCCTGAGCGAGGAAAACGGTTCGTACGTCACCCTTGTCCAGGTAACCGAGCAGATCGAAGCGGGCCAGAGGAGCTAGCGCGGGAGCGCTCGGGGTGATGACGACTTGGGGCTTTTCAACCGGTTTGGGCTTTTCCACCGGTTTCGGTTTGACGACCGGCTTGGGCTTTTCCACCGGCCTGACCGTATAGAGCGGAGCAAAAATATCCCTTTTCGGGTTCGTGTATTTGGTTTTCTGCTGCTCACCGAAATCAAGCTTGAGCGCTGCCAAAGCGTTCTGGGCCTTGGACCCTTTTGCAGGACTGTCTTGCTCGATGAACGTCTCTACGTCACCGGTAAAAACCTTCTCCTGCGGATAGTAAACATAGGCATAAATCAGGGCGCAGACAAATACCATCGCAAAAAACAGTAATAATTTCGCCTGGCGATTCATGCTGCTTCCCCTCGGAAGAAGGTCTTCATCTGGATGCGAAGAGAAACCTCGGCATTCTTCTCCTTGCGCCCCTCACCCCCGGAAAGGCTGATATCACTGATAATCAGGATTCTTTCAGACCCTTCAAGCAGGTGAATAAACTTTTTCAGCTGACGATATTCGCCACTCACGGAAAATTGCAGATTATAACTGAGCAAAGCCAATTCTTCATCCCAGGCGGGCTGGTAATTGATCTGTTTGATCTCCAGCTTTGAGCTGTCGGCATAACTGAAAAGCTCTTTTATAAAAGCTGACAATTCAGACCTTGGCGGGATCATCTTCTGAAAAGCAGCGAGCTGGTTCTCAACCTGGGTTAGCGCAGAAACAGGCATACTCCCTGCCTCTTTCTGCTGTTTGAGATTGCGCAGCGCATGTTGCCGTTCTCGAACCTCACTGCGCACGTCCTGCAGCTGTTTCTCAAAGAGCTGACTCTGCAGAAGAAAAGCCCCGAGGTTGGCGAACAGGAGCAGCAAAACGACCAGGCTCATCGCCCGGTTCTGCTGCCAGAGGATATTGAACATTCCGGTACGGGCCATTTCAGAAGACCCCTTCCAGTGAAATGGAAAAGCTCAAAGCCGGATACTCCTTGCCAGAGATGTCTCGGACCTTTGTCTCGCTCTGACTTTCAAGATAGGCGTTGCTTATCGTCTCAGCTTCAAGCAGCCGGTCGAGCAGTTGCTGCAAAGCAGAGAGGTTTTTTGCAACCCCCTCTATCGCCAGGCTCTGCTTCTCGTAGTCGGGTTGAAAACGACGGATGCTGACACCGGCAGGAAGTAAAGTCTCCATCCGATCGAACAAAGCCGTCCAGCGGAAAGAGTCCTGATCGAGCAGCATCTGGTTGGTGGTAAATTTTGAACTTAACTCATCAATGTTCAGGCTGTCGAGAGAGACCGACTTTGCTCCGAGCACCTCCCTCTCTTCCTGTGCGATGACCGCCAGCTGAACGTTGCTCTTCTGAATCTGCTCACGTGCGAACAGGCATTGGGACAAAATCCAGATCAGCAGGCAGAGCAAACCAATGGCGACAAGCCAGTACGCTCTGGCAACGAGCCGGCGGTTGACGTAATGACGGCTGGCAAAATTCAGATCAAGTCTCATGTCTATATCGCCTTGTCCAGCAATCGCTCCGCCGCACCCAGTGCTGCTGCCATGCTTGCCATCTCGGTCCCGGTCAGCGCAAGTTTCTGGACATCCCCCTTGAGCTGCAGCAGCGGTTGAGGCAACATGTGAACGTCCTGGGCGAATGCCGACTGTACCGCCTGCTTTAAAACTTCAAGTTCCAGCCAGTCAGCGTGCAGGTATATTTTCATGCGGCTCTGTCCCGGATTCTCCCTGCGATAAGCGACCAGGGAGCGGTTGATTTCTCGAAAAACATTATCCGCGTCGTAGCCAACGTTTTTGACCCGGAAAAAATCCAGCACCCGCCCCTTGAAGCCAAGCAGGATGAGGTCCTTTCCGCTGGCCGCAACCAGGATAAAATCGTCACCCAGGTCAGTTTTGGAGCGATAGCAATTGTACAACTGAAATGCGTGAAAATCGATCAGATTGGCATTGAAACCTGCGGCTTCCATCAACTCCTCGTACTGGTGCAAGACCTTGTTGTCGACGGTTGACACCATAACCCTCTGCTCTCCCGATTCCCGCTGAGCCAGAACCTGGTAATCAAGCCTGAAGTCACGGTATCCCTCTGGCATGAAATCCTTGATCTGCCATTTGAGGATGTCGATACTCTGCTGCCTGCTTTTCAGCTCTGCATCGATATCAAGCAGAAAGGTATTCCCCGACGCATCCGGCAATGAGACGGCTACCCGCTCTTCTGTTTTTGCCAGCGGCAACAGGACCTCCCGCAGATTTTCAATATAGAGCTCCGGCTTCAGAACGTTCAGCTCCCGCGCTGCCGGCTTGAGCACACCATCACTGAAGGTCAATGTCTGGCCACCGACCAGACACGTGTGCCGGCTGCGCCGTTGTACGGCAACAGCCCTTAAACCGTCCGGACAGATATCCAATCCTAAATAGGTCCTTCTGAACACCAGCTTGTCACTCCACAAAGGTCACGCGATTGATCTCGCGAATGGTTGTTTTCCCGGCAAAAAGTTTTTCCAGTGCCGCTTCGCGCAGAAATACCGTCCCACCAGCACTGGCCATTTTTTTCAGTTCCGAGACAGGGCTCTTGGCGGCGATTTTTTCCCGCAGGTCATCGGTCAACTCAAGCAGCTCTACAATCGCCTCCCGGCCATGGTACCCCAGCCCGCTGCACTCCTGGCAACCGGCGCCTTCATAAAAAGTAAAATCAGCATATTTCTCGTAGCTGAGGCCGGCGTCCTCCAGTACGTCCCGTGAATATTTGACCTCTTTTTTACAGTGGGGGCAGATGATCCGCACCAGCCGCTGAGCAAGGACACAGTTCAGGCAGGAGACAAAGTTGTAGGGATCGATCCCCATGTGCATAAACCGCCCAAGCACATCGAAGACGTTGTTGGCATGAACCGTGGTAAAGACCAGGTGTCCGGTCAACGCCGACTGAACGGCAATCTGTGCCGTTTCCGGGTCACGAATCTCACCGACCATAATTTTGTCAGGGTCGTGACGCAGGATAGAACGCAATCCCCGGGCAAAAGTCAACCCCTTCTTCTCATTGACCGGAACCTGGACAACACCCTTGACCTGATATTCCACCGGATCCTCGATGGTGACAATTTTTTCGTCATCCGTATTTATTTCCGTCAGAGCCGCATAAAGGGTCGTGGTCTTACCGCTGCCGGTCGGTCCTGTGACCAGCACCATGCCGTACGGTTCGCGAATCCGCGCTCGAAAACGCTCCCGTTCCTTCTCCGAAAAGCCAAGGACTTCGAGGGTCAGACCTTTCATGTCCGCGGCGATCGACTCCTTGTCGAGAATCCGGATGACCGCATCCTCGCCAAAAACAGTCGGCATGATCGAAACCCGGAAATCGATCGACTTGCCACCCAGACGAACCTTGAAACGGCCATCCTGCGGGATGCGCCGTTCGGAGATGTCCAGTTCACTCATGACCTTGATGCGCGAGATGATCGGGCTCTGAAAACGGCCATCGATGGTTTCAGTGGCCTGGTAGAGGACGCCATCAACCCGGAACTTGATCACAACCCCTTCAGCCGTGGCTTCAATATGGATATCGCTGGCCCTTTTATTCAGGGCATCATAGAGGGTCGAATCGATCAGGCGGATGATCGGACTTGTGTCGGCGGTCAGCTTCTCAATAGAAAGGACCTCTTCCCCCTTTTCAGTTTCCTTGACCAGCTGCAGCTTGAAATCCTCCGAGGCCTCCCGCAGAACCCTCTGAGAGCCCTCGCCTCGCTCGAGAAACCTGACGATCTTCGAAGGAGATGCGACTTTCAACTGCAACTGCAGCCCCAGCTGCAGTTCCAGGTTGTCGAGAGATCGGATATCGGTAGGGTCACTTACAGCGACGGTCAGGGTCTGATCTTCACGTTTCAGGGGGACAAGCTTGAACTTGTGCGGCAGGCCGGCCGGAAGGCTCTCGACAAGAGCCTGATCAAGAACCGTCTTGTCGAGATCGATATATTCATACTGAAACTGGGTCGCAAGCGCCTGGGCAAGCTCCTCTTCGGTGAAAAAACCTTCCCTGACTCCGGTCTGGCCAAACTTCAAACCGGCGAGCTGCTGCTGCTCGACGATAAGGTCAATCTCCGTCGGGGTAATGGCACCCATCTCAACCAGCAGGTGCCCGAGCATTTTACGTTCAAATTTCATCGAATCATCTCGTTCTGTCTAATTCGTGCACTCATCCGATTGCCGTGCCCAACTGGAATATCGGGACATACATGGCAAAGACAATCGCGCCGATCATCAACCCCATACTGAGCATTAGAACCGGTTCGATCAGGGTGGTCAAAAGGGTCAGTCTGCGCTCAACTTCACTTTCATAGTATGCGGCTACCTCACCGAGCATTTCGTCAAGCGCTCCGGTCGTTTCACCGACTCCGATCATCCGCAGGGCGATGACGGGGAAGAACCCGCTCCGCTGCAGCGAATCGGACAGGGCGGTCCCCTCTTCAACCCGATGAATGGCCGAGACCATTTCATTTTCCAGCACCCGGTTGTTCAAAGTGCCGCGTGACATGGTCATGGCCGGAACAAGCGGCGTTCCACTCGCCAGGGTCGTGCCCAGCGTGCGACTGAAACTGGAAAGGGCATAATCCCTCATCAACTGGCCGAAGAACGGCAGGCGCAGCAGCCCCTTGTCAAACAGCACGCGTCCCCTTGAAGTACGGGCCGCACCCTTGAATGAGAAATAGAGAATCACCCCGGCGATCAGCAGAAGCGGCGCGATCCGGCCGAATCCGTCAGAGAAACCGATCAGCATCCGGGTCATAAAAGGGAGTTCGACCTTGGCGTCTGCATAGATCTGGGTAAAGCTCGGGACAACGTAGAGGATCAGGAAAACCAGCACGCTCACGGCAGCGGAAGTCAGCAGAACCGGATAAAAAGATGCGCTCCGGACCCTCGCGCGAATTTCTTCAACCCGCTGCTGGTATTCAAGGTAGCGGGTCAGAGTCACCGGCAGATCGCCGGTCTTCTCACCTGCCCTGATAGAGGCAACATACAGATGGGGGAAATACCTGGGATATTTGGCAAAGGCATCGGAAAGCATGCTGCCACCCTTGACCTCTTCACGGATCTCACCCAGAACTTCGCGCAAACCGCTTGCCTCCATCTGGCTGAGCAGGGCATCGAAAACCTGCAGGACAGGCAAGCCGGACCGCAGGAGCACCAGCAGTTCGCGGTTGAACGCAAGGAACCTCCGGCCACTCAGCCTGCCCCGCTGGGCGTCAGCCTGCTTGAAGAACTGGAACAACTGCAGACGAATCTGAAAAACAAAAAAACCCTGTTCTTCAAGATTCTCCTTCAGCTGTTCTCTGCCGGCCGCTTCAAAAGTCTTTTCGACCACGCGTCCGTCGGCAGTTCCTATTTTACACAGATAACTTGGCATAGCGCAGAATCTTAACATAGCATCTGGCAAAAGAAAATGCCTCAACAGGACAAAATCACAATGATTTTACTGCTCAAAAGCACAGTTTCAAAAAGTAAAAAGGGGCAGTGATGAATCACCGCCCCTTTCCTGTGCCGCTGGTTCGGAAAACCTATTCCACGATTCTTGATTAGCCCTGCGCCTGAACAGCGGTGATTGCCGAAACGTTGACGATATCATCGACCGAGCAACCACGGGAAAGATCGTTTACGGGCTTGGCCAGCCCCTGAATGATCGGCCCGACAGCCTCGGCACCGGCAACCCGCTCAACCAGCTTATAACCGATGTTGCCGGCATCAAGGTCGGGGAAAATGAGAGTATTCGCCTTGCCCGCAACTGAAGAACCGGGTGCTTTCTTTTCACCAACCTTAGGCAGTAGTGCGGCATCAGCCTGCAGTTCACCATCAATCGCCAGATCAGGCGCGAGCCCCCTGGCAATCTCCAGCGCCTTGAGAACCTTATCACAATCCTCATGTTGCGCACTGCCCTTGGTCGAGAAGCTGAGCATACCGACCCGTGCCTCAACGCCCAGGAAGCTCTTGCAGCTGGCCGCAGTACTGACAGCGATCTCGGCGAGGGCCTGAGCGTCAGGATTGGGGTTTACCGCACAATCTGCAAAGCAGAGGACGCCATTCTCACCAAAATCGGGATTTTTGGTGATCATCAGGAAAACCGACGAAACGGTCTTCATTCCCGGTGCGGTGCCCACGACCTGAAAGGCCGCCCGCAGCACATCGCCAGTCGTATTAAAAGCACCAGCAACAGCCCCTCCGGCATCTCCCTTACGGACCATCATGCTGGCGAAATAGAGGTTGTCATCGGCTGTCAGCAGGGCGAGCGCCTGTTCCCTGCTCAACCCTTTTTTCTTTCTCAGCTCAACCAGCTCGTCAGCATAATCGCCCAGCAGCTCGGAGGACTTGGGATCGACCAGGCTGACCCCTTCCAGCGAGACGCCGAGTTCTGATGCCTTGCCCTGCAAGGCCTCTTTGTTCCCGAGCAGCACCACTCGCGCGAGTCCTTCAGCAACAATCCGTGCCGCCGCTTCGACCATCCGGTCATCATAGCCTTCCGGCAGAACAACTGTCTGAAGATTTGCCTTTGCCTTTGCCTTGATCTGATCTACTAGATGCATGTCTTTCTTCTCCGTAATTAAATGTTGAACCAAAATTCTTGAGCGGCAGTAACCACCGCCAGGACATTGAATAGCTTCGTTTATAACCAATGCCCCAGGTACGGTCAATCGATTTTCCTCTGACCGCCGTCATGATATCTGGCCCTTGACGGCTGCCCACGATATACTGCTCGCTATGCACCTTGCCCACCACTCACACCCGCAGAAGAAAAGTCAAAGGCCGCAACTTTTCGCGGCTTGCCTGTTGCTGTCGCTACTGCTGCACCTCTTGATCATCTGGCAGACCCCCCGCTATTTCCCGCCAGCCGATCCTGTTCCACCCGCGCCGACGTTTGTCACTCTGCAGGAACGACCCGCCCAACCAGCGCCGCAACCCAGGCAGTTCGAACTGGACGAAACTCCCCTGCCGGACCAGGAACCGCCTGAGACAAGCAGTCGAAACGCGGAGGCAAACCAGAGGGTGGAAAAAGAGATGGCGCCAGTCGGGAAAGACTCCCGGGACGTAAAAACAGCAGCACCGGCAGATAAGCCACACCCCACCTCCACTCCCTCGCCTACGAATACGCCTCCGACTGCTGCACGCGAAGCGGTTGATCTCAACCGGATTGCCGACGATCGCCCGTTATCAGAAGAAGAATTGCCGCCTCAGCCCAGCCCCCCTTTGCAGAAGCTGACCCAACTGTCAGCTGACACCCTGAAGCGAATCGCGCGGGAGGAAGGTCGAGAAAGAGTCAAGGAAAGAGAGGACATCCTCGCAGGTGACGAAATCTACCTGAACCTGCAGCACGACTACCTGATCTCCTTTTTCAAGCGGTTCAGCAACAGGATAGAAGCGGTCTGGAATTACCCGGTGCAGGCGGCTCAGCGCGGCGAGGAAGGAGTGCTGCTGCTGAAGATAACCGTTGATCGCAAGGGGGAGCTGCTTGATGTCGAACTGCAGGAAGGCAGCGGTTCGGATGACCTTGATTTCGAAGCCATCCAGGCGGTTTACCGGGCGGCACCGTTCGGCCCGGTCACCAGTCACTGGCCCCACGAACAGATGAAAATCTATGCGCATTTCCAGTATACCCTGACAAACCGATATATCTATGGCAGATAAAAAAAGGGGAGCTGCGAATGCGGCTCCCCTTTGGGTCTTATTAGTGCAGAGACATGTCTTTCTCATGCCTCCCAGCGCAGAACCGGTTTGCGGGCTGCGGCTGTTTCGTCGAGCCGGCGCATTTTCGCCCTTGTCGGTGCCTGTTTCAGCAGCTCAGGGTTCTCCTTCGCCTCACTGGCAATAGCCAGGAGGGCTTCACAGAACTCGTCCAGCGCCTGCTTGCTTTCGGTCTCGGTCGGTTCGATCATCAGAGCTCCCTTGACAACCAGAGGGAAATAGATGGTCGGCGGATGGAATCCATAATCGATCAGACGCTTGGCAACATCAAGTGTATGGCAGTCATTCGGCAGGTTGTTTTCAGAGAAAACAACCTCATGCAGGGAGCGCTGCCGATAAGGCAAGTCGAAGACCCCTTCCAGACGGGCACGGACATAGTTGGCATTTAACACGGCGAGCTCGGTCGCTCGTTTCAGACCCTCACCGCCCATCGCCAGAATATAGGTATAGGCCCGGATCAGGATGCCGAAGTGGCCGGCAAATGCCTTGACCCGTCCGATGCTCCGGGGACGGTCGTAATCGAGACGATAACCGTCATCATCCTTGACGACTCTCGGAACCGGCATAAACGGCTCCAGGGACTCGACAACCCCGACCGGCCCGGCACCGGGCCCCCCGCCCCCGTGGGGGGTCGAAAAGGTCTTGTGCAGGTTGAAATGCATGACATCAATACCGATATCTCCGGGGCGGCTGATTCCCATCAGGGCATTCAGGTTGGCGCCATCGCAATAAACCAGCCCACCGCCAGCATGAACAATCCGGCAGATCTCGACGATCTCCTGTTCATAGAGACCCAGCGTGTTGGGATTGGTGATCATCAATCCGGCGACATCATCCGACATCGCTTGCGCAACGGCACCGGCGCTGAGCAGCCCGTCTGACGCAATCGGCACGACATCGTAGCCGCAGAGTGCCGCAGACGCCGGGTTCGTTCCATGGGCCGTGTCCGGAATCAGCACTTTCGACCTTTTTTCCCCTCTCGATTCATGATAGGCGCGAATCATCAGCATCCCGGCAAACTCGCCCTGGGCGCCGGCGGCGGGCTGCAGAGTTATTGCCGGGAATCCGGACACTTCCCCCAGCGCGGCCTGCAGCTCGTACATTAGTTCGAGGGCCCCCTGGCTGAGTGAGTCGGGTGAATGGGGGTGAAGTTCGGCAAAACCCGGCATCCGTGCCGTTTTTTCGTTAATTTTCGGGTTGTACTTCATAGTACAGCTGCCGAGGGGATAAAATCCGCTGTCGACACCGTAATTCCAGGTCGAGAGCCGGGTATAGTGCCGTATCACGTCGACTTCGGACAGTTCCGGGAAATCAGCCAATTCCGCTCGGATCAGGCTTTCATCCGGCAGGACCTTCGGCACATCCAGTTCCGCAAGGCTGTAGCCTACCCTGCCAGGAACAGACGACTCGAACAGCAGTTTCTCCTCAAGCACCAGCCCTCTTCCATCAGTTCCGCTCATACTGCTCCTCCCGCCAGCGCCGTGACCAGCCGGTCTATCTGCTCCCTGCTGTTCTGTTCCGTAACGCAGACCAGAAGGCCCTTCTGCTGCTCCGGATAGTCAGACACTAGGGGTATTCCGGCAAGGATCTTCACCTGCTGCAGGCGCGCTCGCAGTTCAGCCGCGGGTTCACTGCAGGTGACGACAAATTCGTTGAACGACTCGCCCTGCATGACCTGAAACCCCTCCAGTTGGCCGATCTGCTGACGGGCATAGGCGGCCTTGGCGTAATTCTGCTCTGCGAGACGTCGCAACCCCTGTTTGCCATGCAGGGCCAGGTAAATACCGACGATCAGGGTACACATCCCCTGGTTCGAGCAGATATTCGATGTCGCCCGTTCACGACGGATGTGCTGTTCCCTGGTTGCCAGAGTCAGGACATAACCGCGCTTTCCGTCCTGATCGACCGTCTCCCCGACCAGTCGACCCGGCATAGCCCGCATATCCTGATTCCTGACCGCAAAAAAACCGATCCCCGGCCCTCCATAGGAGAGCGGAATACCAAAACTCTGGCCTTCGCCGACAACCACATCAGCGCCCAGTTCTCCCGGTGACTTGAACAGCGCGAGAGCCAGAGGTTCAGCCACTGCGGCAATCAGACGGGCACCCTGCCCATGCGCCAACTCCGCCAGCCTGGCAAGATCCTCGACCCGGCCGAAGTAGTTGGGGTAACCGACGACGACAGCGGCAACCTGGTCGTCCAGTTGACCGGTCAGGGCTTGCAGGTCGGATGCAAAGCTTTCTGTGTAAGGGAACTCTTCGATCTGAACCTGGAGATATCTGCAGTAGGTACGCACCGTTTCCCGGTAGTGCGGGTGGAGCGCGCTCGAAAGCAGCACCTTGTGCCGCTTTCGAGCGCAGCGCAGGGCAAGCAGGACAGCTTCTGCACAGGCGGATGCCCCGTCATACATCGAGGCGTTGGCAATATCCATCCCGGTCAACTGGCAGATCATGGTCTGGAATTCAAAAATCGCCTGCAGGGTTCCCTGGCTGATTTCTGGCTGATAGGGGGTATAGGCGGTATAGAATTCGCTCCGGCTGACCAGGTGATCAACGACCGCCGGGATGAAATGATTATAGGCTCCCCCGCCGAGGAACGCGTCCCAATCCGAGACACCGGCGTTGCGGCCTGAAAGCTCTTGCAACCGCGCGACCAATTCAGATTCCGCAGCCGCAGGGGCGATATCGAGAGGTCGCGATAAACGGCAGGAACTCGGAACCCCGGAAAAAAGGTCTTCGATTCGATCAACGCCGATCGTCTCCAGCATCTGCTGGATATCATTTTCAGTATGCGGCAAATAACGCATAGGCTCTGTCCTCTCGGGGCCGAAAATACAGTAGGTGTTCGCTTTTCCCTGAACAGACCGAAGCAGCAGGCAACAGAATCAAATCAGCCTTCAATGAACTCCTGATAGGCGTCCACCGACATCAACTCATCCAACTCAGCGGGTGCCGAAAGACGAATCTTCAGCATCCAGCCCTCCTCATAGGGGGAATTGTTAATCAGCTCCGGGTCGTCAGGCAAGGCATCGTTGATTTCAATGACCTCACCCGAAACCGGGGCATAGACATCAGACACAGCCTTGACCGACTCCACGACGCCAAAAGGCTTGCCGCTCTGTAACTGCTCGCCGACCTCCGGCAGTTCGACAAAGACCACGTCACCCAATTGATCCTGGGCGAAATCGGTCACTCCGATGGTCGCGACATCGCCGTCGAGAGAGACCCATTCGTGCTCTTCTGTATATTTCAATTCTTCTGGAAATTCCATAGCCTACCTCCATTCTGTTGAAGTATTTTGTAGTCTTTTGAAAGCTTAAACAAAAGGCAGCTTCTTCCGTTTTGCGGTAACAGCTCGATTGCGGATTACAATATCAAAATCATCAGCGTCAGCGAACTCTTTTTTCACCAGAGCCAGGGCGATGCCCCGCCTGAGGGATGGAGACATCGTACCGCTGGTCACATAGCCGACATCTTCCCCCCCGCATTCAACCCGATAACCCTCCCGCGGGACGCCAGGACCAGACAATTCAAGGCCGATCAGGTTCCGCTTGAGACCCTGTTCTTTTGCGGCAAGCAGCGCCTCGCGACCGACGAAATCATCCTTCCCTAGTTTGGTTATCCAGCCAAGTCTTGCTTCGAGTGGCAGGATCTCGGCAGTTATCTCATGGCCATACAGTGCATAGGCTTTTTCCAGGCGCAAGGTATCCCTGGCGCCGAGGCCGACCTGCACCAGGCCGTCATCTCCGCCAAGTTGCATCAGGGCCCGCCATACAGTCACCGCTGCATCGGGCGCAAGATAAAGCTCGAAACCATCTTCACCGGTATAACCGGTCCGTGAAACCACAGCCTCAGCACCCGCAACATGCCCTGCAGCAAAAAAATAGGTGCTTATCGTTGTCAGGTCCAGATCGGTCGCTCGAGCCAGTATCTGCTCGGCTTTTGGTCCCTGCAGGGCAATCTGGGCGTATTCTGAACTTTTGTCGTGCACTTCACATTCCGCGAACCGCGATTCGGCCTGCAGCTTTTTCAGCCAGGCGAAATCCTTGTCACTGTTGGCCGCATTCACGCAGAGCATAAAACGCTCCTGATCGAAGCGATAGACCGTGAGGTCATCGACCACACCCCCATCAGGATAGCAGAGGGCACTGTACTGAACCTGTCCATCCACCAGGGACGAGACATCATTGATGGTTGTGTATTGAAGAAAATCAAGAGCGTCCACACCGCTGACTGCAATCTCACCCATATGGGAGACGTCGAACAGACCAGCGTCCTGACGAACCGCAAGATGTTCAGCAATAACCCCGGCATACTGAACCGGCATGTCCCAGCCGCCGAATTCGACCATGCGGGCACCTGCTTGACGATGAACCTCATTCAAAGGCGTTTTTTTCATAATCGTCTCCATGCCAGAGGTTAGCGATATCTTCAGCGGGAAGTCACGGCACGCCGCTTGGCACTTTCAAGGGTATTGTAAAGCAGCATGGTAATGGTCATCGGCCCGACCCCGCCAGGGACCGGAGTAATCGCCGATGCCCTGTCGCAGGACGCGGCAAACTCTACATCACCGACCAGCTTCTTCTCACCGACCCGGTTCACGCCGACATCGATCACCACAGCTCCTTGCTTGATCCAGTCCCCTTTTATCATTTCAGGCCGGCCTACGGCTGCAATGAGGACGTCTGCCTGGCGAACTTTTTCTGCAAGGTCGGCAGTCCGGGAATGGCAAATCGTAACGGTCGCATGCTGTGCCAGACACATAAGCGCGACTGGCTTGCCGACGATATTGGAGCGCCCGACCACGACAACTTCCTTGCCGGTCAGATCGACGCCGGTCTTCTCCAGTATCTTCATGACCCCATAGGGCGTGCAAGGGCGAAAGAGCGGGTTTCCAGTCGCAAGGCGACCGACATTATAAGGGTGGAATCCATCGACATCTTTTTCCGGGGAAATGGCTTCGAGGACTTTTGATTCATCAATATGATCAGGAAGCGGCAGCTGCACCAGGATACCGTCAATCCGCACGTCGCTGTTCAACCTGTCGATCAATGCCAACAGCTCTGACTCGCTGGTCTCGGCGGACAATTTATATTCGTCTGAAAAAATACCGGTTTCGGCACATGCTTTTTCCTTCATCGACACGTACACTCGGCTGGCCGGGTCTTCCCCGACCAGAACCACCGCCAGTCCCGGCGTCGTCCCCTGTTCGCTCAATACCCGCGTTTCTTCGGTAATATCTTTCCTGATCTCGGCCGCTATGGCCTTGCCATCAATAATCCGTGCCACGTTTGCTCCTCCATGTAAGAAAATCCGCTGTCATCAACCCCGAAACTATACGTAACCGTCAGGGCATTGTAAAGCCACTCTCGAGCCTATTTGGCGTAAACATTCTCAAGGTATCCACCGCAGGACCGGGAAAGCCGGTACGCCAAATAAAAAAGGCCCCCGGAAAAACTCCGAGGGCCGAAAAAGCAGAAAGGGGCGACTCAGCCGTTCGCAGCCTTGGGGCAGTCTGAGCAGCCGTCCCCCTTGGGCGCAGAACAACCGGACTGCGGGCTGTAGCCCTGCTGGTACCAGCCACTCCCCTTCAGGGCAAAACCACCCTGGGAAATCAGTTTCTTTACTTCGCCACCGCACTCCTTGCAGGCTGTCAGCTGTTTATCGGAAAACTTCTGACGAACTTCGAACTGCAGTCCACAGGACTCGCACTGGTATTCATATAACGGCATCGTTCTACCTCCAGATTCCTTTTTCGATTGCGCGGCGCATTTTATTTTCAACGGGGAGCAAATGTCAAGACGCTGATCCATCTCCGAGAAAAGGCACCAGTAAATCCTCTACCTGCCAGCAGTCGAGGTCTCTCAACAGGACGATTTTATGCCGTGAGGTCTCTCCCGAGAGCAGTTCCACTGTGGACCTGGGAAGGCCCAGTTGGCGGGCCAGGAATTCACAGCACAGCTTGTTTGCCGCACCGTCCACCGGGGGAGCGGTCAGCTTGATTTTCAGTGCGGACCCCTGCAGGCCGACAATTTGATTACGGCTGGAACGGGGCTGTACACAGAGTTCAAGACCGGTCCCGCCTTTTTTCTTTTGCAGACAGGGATATTTCAAGATGACCCGGAATCCCGATCCCGCAGAGGCAACTGGGCCTCCAGCATCAACGAATCGTCCTCCTCCTGCCTGCTTTCGATGGCAACCACATCCAGGTTCAGAAGCTTCATATGACTTTCTATCAGGGCCCGCAAGGTGCTTTCGAATGCAATCTTCTGACGCTTGACCTCCTGGATTTCGTTGATCAGCTCAACCCTGCGCCCCTCGGCCGCGCGGACGATCTGCTCACCCTGCATCTTGGCTTCGGCGAGCAGGACTTCTGATTCCTTGCGCGCATTGGATTTCAGTTCTTCAGTCACCCGCTGCGCCGTCATCAGAGTGTCCTGGAGGGCCTTTTCACGCTCCTTCATCTGCTCAAGAGCGGTACGTGTTCTTGCCAGGGTTTCCTTCAGTTCATGGTTCTGTTTGTACAGACGTTCCAGTTCGTCAGCCACCATCTCCAGGAAATGGTCAACGGCAGAAGAATCGTAACCGATCAGCCTGCTCTTGAACTGATGCTGCTGAATTTCAATCGGGGTTATTCGCATGGGTTCTCACAGACTGTTGGCAAGGCGGAACAGAAAACCGACCAGGACCTGCTGGATTACGGAAAGAGCCAGCAGCAGCACAATCGGCGAAAAATCGAAAGCCCCCATCTGAAACGGAAGGATTCGCCGGACCCGGTAAAGAAGAGGGTCTGTCGCATTGTGCAGAAAGCGCACAATTGGGTTGTAGGGGTCAGGGTTCACCCAGGACACCAACGCCCGGGCGATAACAATGAAAATGTAAAGATTGAAAGCAAGATCGATAATTCTCGCCAGTGCAACAATAAGATAATCCATAAAAGTACCGGTCGCCAAAAGATTTCATTAATATCGGAATTTGATAGATTTTATACTTGATAAAAGAAAGGCCTGTCAATCCTGCAGGAAATTGACCTGTATTGACATTTTGACAATCCCCGACAAAACCGATAATCTCATTTTTCTCTTTATTTGAATACATTTTAATCTCAGCTGTCCAGAGTGAGGAACACATGGTCCAGACCAACAACCTGAATGTACGTAAAGTCACACCGATTATAGCCCCGGAAAACCTTAAGCAGGTTTTCCCGCTGACCATCGAGATGGCTTCTAACGTCAGTGACTGGCGCTCCCGAATCAAATCCATAATGAGACGTCAGGATCCACGCCTGATGGTGGTGATCGGCCCCTGCTCCATCCACGACCCGTCCGCCGCACTGGAATATGCCCGGAGGCTGTCTAAACTCAAGGAGAAGGTTAAGGAGCAGCTGTTTATCGTCATGCGGGTCTATTTTGAGAAACCACGCACGACCATCGGCTGGAAAGGACTGATCAACGACCCGGACCTGAACGGAACACACCAGATCTCCAAGGGACTGGGTATCGCCAGGCAGCTGTTCTGTGCCATTACCGAACTGAACTTGCCGATCGCAAGCGAAATGCTTGACCCGATCACCCCGCAGTACCTTGCCGACATCATCAGCTGGGGCGCAATCGGTGCCCGCACCACTGAATCACAAACACATCGCGAGATGGCCAGCGGGCTGTCGTTCCCGGTTGGATTCAAAAACGGCACGGACGGAGGACTGCAGGTCGCAATCGATGCCATGGGAGCAGCAATCCATCAGCACAGCTTTCTGGGGATGAATTATGCGGGGCGCACGGCAATCGTTGAGACAGCTGGCAACCCCGACGTCCACATCGTCTTGCGCGGCGGAAGTGACGGGCCGAATTATTTTCCCGAAGATATCCGCAGAACAGAAGAATTGCTGGCCAAAAACAATCTTCTCCCCTCGATCATGGTCGATTGCAGTCACGCCAATTCGGACAAAGACCACACCCGCCAGCATATCGCCCTGGATAGCGTCGTTGACCAGGTGATCGACGGCAACCGTTCAATCTGTTCAGTTATGATCGAAAGCAACCTCGGTGCCGGAAATCAAAAGATCCCTGAAGACTTGAGCCAGCTCAAATACGGGGTTTCGATCACTGATAAATGTGTTGATTGGGAAACGACAGAAACGATGCTTCTGAGGACCTGCGAACGCCTGTCCGCAGCCAGACGTTAACCCGAGAGAGAGCCCATGCAGGATCCCGAAGATTGCTGCCAGTCGAAAACGGTGTCACCGAATGCTGGCCCGGCAGACAGAGGGCCGGCGCAGCCGTGCTGTGCGCAAGCGGCAGAAGAAAAACCAGGGTTCGCCTGCTATCCTTTTGTCATCGGCTGGCTGGACACCGCCGCAGGACCGGTCCCGCAGGTATCCAGCGGACTCGACTCTCGGGACCGCCTGGGACGCTGGGCGATGCGCTGGGGAATCGGCAGATCACGTTACCAGATCACCCCGGGGCTTTATGCCGTCGGGCAACCGGATCATCTCTCGCCGGTCCTAGTCTCTGCCAATTACAAACTCAGCTTTGACTGCCTCCGCTCAGCGATAGCGGGTCTGTCTGCCTGGGTTCTGGTGATTGACACCAAGGGCGTCAACGTCTGGTGCGCAGCGGGGAAAGGGACTTTCGGCACGGCTGAAATAATCTTTCGCTGCCATAACAGCCATCTGGACAAAGTCGTCCGGCACAAAAGACTGATCGTCCCCCAGCTGGGGGCTCCAGGCGTGGCCGCGCACAAGGTCAGGCAGGACACCGGCTTTTCGGTAACCTACGGCCCGGTCAGGGCCGCTGATATCCCTGAGTTCATTGCTGGAGGAATGCAGGCAACAGCAGCCATGCGCCGGGTATCCTTCACCACCCGGGAGCGGCTTATCCTGACACCGGTGGAAATAACCGGCATGCGCAAACCTGTTCTCTATATGGCTGTTGCGCTGCTTCTGCTCGGCGGCATAGGGGACAACATTTTTTCCATCAATGCGGCCTGGAGTCGCGCCCCGGGAGCAATATTTGCGGGCTTGGCGGGTGTCCTCAGCGGTGCGGTCATCATGCCGATTCTGCTCCCCTGGCTGCCTGGACGTCTGTTCTCCGCCAAGGGTGCGCTGCTCGGCATAATTATGTCGACGGTTCTCTGTCTGACCCTCTATCGCGGAATGACTTTCCCGGGGCTGGTCGCGCTATATCTTTTTGTCAGCTCCGTTTCATCCTATACTGCGATGAATTTCACCGGCTCCAGTACATTCACTTCCCCTTCCGGGGTGGAGAAAGAGATGCGAAGGTCAATTCCGCTGCAGGTCGGTGCGCTGTTAACCGCGGGAGCCCTGTGGCTGACAACGGCCTTTTGACAGAAGTTTTCAGGGCAAGGGATTGCAGATGAAATCAGCCGGACTCAGATACCTGAAAAATGTTTCAACTCTGCAGTTTGACGAGACCAGGTGCATTGGTTGTGGTGTCTGCGCAGACGTCTGTCCGCACGGCGTTTTCGTCATCAGGGACAGCCTGGCACAGATCGTCGAGCGTGACGCTTGCATCGAATGTGGCGGGTGTGCATTAAACTGCCCCGCGGAGGTTCTTCAGGTGAAAGCCGGTGTCGGCTGTGCCAGCGCAATCATCAAGGGTTGGCTGACCGGGTCCGAACCAAACTGTGATTGCAGCAACGATTCAGGCTGCTGCTGAGCTCACCTGTGCCGGATCGCCGGCAAACCTTTCTCCTGAGCTGCCAGCTCAGCCCCTACAGATCATTGAGCAGCCGATAGATCTGCTGTTCCAGTTCCCAGATAGCTGCCGCCTCGGCGCTGCAGCCTTCAGCCTCCGACAGGACCCGTGCCCGATCAAGCAGTGCATGGACGCTCAACAGGATTGGAGATAGGCGCTGTTCCAGCCTGATCTGGGGAATTTCACCGACTGTTTCCAGTTGAGCACGCAGCTCAGTTACAGCATTGGCGATACACTCGAGCGCACCCTCTGTTTTTTCCTGTTCTGCCTGCTGCATCCGCACTAGCTGACTGGAGACAGCGTCGAAAACCATTCTGTAGCGATCAGATATACGCATCCTTTGTCCTTATTTCTCGTCAAAGCAGGGCCCCGGGCCGAAGACCGCATCCTAGTCGATTCAGCCAAACAAAAGCAATCTTCTTGATTCCAGCCAGAGGAGGCAAAAAAGTTGACTTTCGTCTCGCCTCACTGCTAGCATCAAAAATCTAATAATCGCCCTGGGGGAGTAGTCTCTACTGAGAGTTTCGCGTTTACGAAACGACCCCTTGAACCTGATCCGGATCATGCCGGCGGAGGGAAGCGGCACACCTGAACAGCAGACCGGATCTGTTGCCGCCGCTATTTATGCGGCTTTTTTTGTCGGTAGGAAATTCAATGCAGGTCTTCCTGAATGAGTGCGAGCTAACGGTTCCGGCCGGGACCACCCTCAAACAACTGTCATCTCAGCAAAAATCGGATGCTGACCTGATTATTCTTAATGGATTCCCTTGCTATGCCGACCCTCCGCTGAATGAAGCGGATCGGATTGTCCTGATCAAACGTGGCGAAATCCCCGCGCAGGAAGAGCTGGAAGCGTTGATGATGGCCAGGCACACTCCCGGGGTGCATGATAAAGTCCGCAACAGTTCTGTCGGCATAGCCGGAGTTGGTGGACTGGGGTCGGCAATAGCGCTGGCGCTTGCGCGGCTTGGGGTAGGCCGATTGATCATCGTCGATTTTGACCTGGTTGAGCCATCCAATCTGAATCGCCAGCAATATTTCGTTGACCAGATCGGCCAACCGAAAGTTGAAGCATTACGCGCCAACCTGCAACGGACCAACCCGCTGGTCAGGGTTGAGGCTATCCATGACCGGGTGACACCAGACAATATCAAACCGTTGTTCGGCTCAGTCGATGTTCTTGCTGAGGCATTTGACGCGGCCGATCAGAAAAGCATGCTGGTCTCCGGCTTTCTGAGTCGGTGCCCCGGTATCCCACTGGTCGCAGCTTCAGGTGTTGCAGGCTATGGACCGGCGAATGAGATTCTCACCGAGAAGGTCACCAAGCAGCTGTATATTGTCGGAGATGGACGCTCCGCTGCACAGCCGGGCCAAGGGCTCATGTCGCCTCGGGTCGGAATCGCAGCCGGCCATCAGGCAAATGCGATACTGCGACTGTTGCTCGGCGAGGAACCCGTATAAAGACATTGGCATGGGAGTTCTGACGAATGGAAATACAGCTGAACGGAAAAGCCTTCGAGGCTGACCCAGATATCCGCCTGAGCCGCTTGCTTGAGTCCCTGAAACTTGACCCGCAGCAAATCGTTGTCGAACGTAACGGCTCTATTCTGACAATTGATCAATTTTCAGCCACAACGTTATCGCATGGCGACATCGTCGAGATTGTGCAATTTGTCGGTGGCGGCTGAATTCTCGGGATTACTGACAGGAGTAAATAAAAGAACATGGACGAACTGGTGATCGCAGGGCGGTCCTTCCGCTCTCGCCTTATGATAGGAACAGGAAAGTTTTCATCTAACCAGGCTATGCTGTCGGCGATGGTGGCGTCTGAATGTGAAATTGTTACCGTGGCTCTGCGCCGGGTCGATATCAACAACCCGCAGGACTCTATGCTCGATCATATCGATCGTGATAAATATCTGCTGCTCCCGAACACAAGTGGAGCCAGAGACGCCGAGGAGGCTGTTCGCCTGGCCCGTCTCGCCCGGGCAGCTGGCTGCGAACCCTGGATCAAGCTTGAAGTCACCCCGGACCCCTACTACTTGCTGCCTGATCCGGTGGAGACCCTGAAAGCCGCACAAATCCTGGTCAAGGAAGGTTTTATTGTTCTACCCTACATGCCGGCTGACCCGGTTCTCGCCAGACACCTTGAAGAGGCCGGAACCGCAACTGTCATGCCCCTGGGTGCGCCGATCGGCACCAACCGCGGGCTGAGAACCCGGGACCACCTGGCAATTATCATCGAGCAGGCGCATATCCCGGTTGTGGTGGATGCCGGGCTGGGGGCTCCCTCACATGCCGCCGAAGCGATGGAAATGGGTGCTGATGCAGTTCTGGTCAATACAGCGCTGGCTGATACTCCGAATCCGGCGGCAATGGCGGCCGCTTTTGCCAAAGGCGTCGAGGCGGGACGCGAAGCTTTTCTGGCCGGCCTCGGCAAACAGCGACAGCTGGCACAGGCCTCAAGTCCGCTGACCGGTTTCTTGAGGCATGAGGCATGAGTTTTCTCGAACAGCTCAACAGCTATCCTGCCAGGCTGCTTAAAAATAGAATTGAATCGATCCAGCAGTGGCAGATAGATTCTGCCCTCAAGAGCCCGCGAGTCGACATTGATGAGTTTATCTGTCTCCTGTCCCCGCGGATGGATGACAGACAACTGGAGACCCTGGCAGAAAGTGCGCATCGACTGACGACCCAGCGCTTCGGACGCACAATTCAGCTCTACGCCCCCCTTTATCTCTCAAACGAGTGTCATAACGGCTGTCGTTATTGTGGTTTCAGCGCGGACAATCATCTGCTCCGCAAGACCCTGAATCGGAAAGAGATCGAGCGTGAAGCCAGGGCTCTGCACAGCCAGGGATTCCGCCATATCCTGCTGCTTACCGGCGAATCACCAGAATCGGCAGGGATTGACTATCTTGAAGCGGCAATCGACCAGATCAGGTCAATCTTCGGCTCCATCGCAATTGAAGTTTTCCCGCTGGATCAGCACGGCTATCAACGCATGGTTTCTGCTGGGGTTGACGGACTGACCCTTTATCAGGAAACATATGACCCTGAATTGTATTCGGAACTGCACCCTTACGGCCCGAAGAGCGACTTCAGCTTCCGACTTGAAGCGCCCGAGCGGGCCGGGGTGAGCGGATTTCGCCGGGTAGGGATCGGCGCGCTGCTCGGTCTCGGGGACTTCCTGACCGATTCTTTTTACACAGGGCTTCATGCACTCTATCTGGCAAGGCGCTTCTGGCGGACGCAGGTGACCATCGGCTTCCCCCGGATCAAACCTGCAGTTGGGGGCTATACCCCACAGCAACAGGTCAGCGACCGACAGCTGACTCAGCTAATCTGTGCCCTGCGCCTGCTGCTGCCGGATGCCGGGCTGGTGCTGTCGACCCGCGAATCCGCAAAACTTCGCGATCACCTGCTGCCGCTCGGAATCACCCAGATGAGCGCGGGTTCTTGCACTGCCCCGGGAGGCTATGCGGGTGAGAATCTTGAGGGAGAGCAATTCTCGATCAGCGACCATCGCAGTCCGGAGGAATTCAGCAGACAATTGCGGAAATTCGGCTATGAGGCTGTCTGGAAAGACTGGGATAACGCTTTTCTGCTGGGCAAGTGACAGAAGATGAGGCGAGCGCCCCGCATAACGGATTCCATTTATCTGATAACCGACCGCCATCAGGTTGCGCAGGGCCGGAGCTTGACTGAAACAGTCGAAGAGGCTCTCACAGCCGGCGTCCGCATGATCCAACTTCGCGAAAAGGACCTGAGCGCCGCAGAATTGTGGCCCCTTTGTCAACAATTGCGCCAACTGACCCGCCTTTTCAAGGCAAAGCTGATTATCAATGACCGCATCGACCTGGCGCTTGCGTGTGATGCCGACGGTGTTCACCTCGGAACCCATTCCCTGCCAGCAGCAGAGGCCCGACAATTGCTCGGACCGGACCGGCTGATTGGCGTTTCTACCCATTCTGCCGATGAGATAAGGTTTGCCGACACCATGGGGGCCGATTTTTGTACCTTTGGACCGGTATTCTCCACCCCTTCCAAAATCGGTTTCGGCCCGCCCCAGGGCCTCACCAAGCTGCAACGCGCCTGTCTCCAGTCTGATATGCCGATTTTCGCCCTGGGTGGCATCAAACCGTCACAAGCACGGGAAGTTCTCGCACATGGTGCGTACGGTATTGCAGTGATTTCAGCAATCATCGCGGCGGACGACCCGGCACTCGTCACCCGCGAGTTCATCCGGATTCTTGAATAACCTGCCGACAAATCCTCCCGGGATTCGACAGTCAATCCGACTTCGACTACAATTCAAACAGAACTGCAGCTTCCGCGCTTAAGGACATCCCATGCAGATCATTCTGGTCCTGACAATCCTCCTGGTTGCCATTGCCCTTTTTTCGTCAGGACTGGTGCGCATGGACATGACCAGCGTGTTGGTCCTTGCTACGCTTTATCTCACCGGTCTGGTGTCGGTCGAAGAAGCTTTTTCAGGTTTCAGCAACCCGGCAGTCATCACCGTAGCGGGCATGTTTGTTATCGGCGCGGGTATTTCCAACACCGGATTTGTCAATCGAGTGGCAGAAAAACTTTTATCTTTTTCCCATGCAAGCGAAACCCGCCTGATCATCAGCCTGATGCTTACCGTGGCCTGCTTCTCTGCATTTATCAATAACATCGGAGCAACCGCGATCCTCATGCCGGTCGTTGCCAATATTTCAAAAAAAAGGCGGATTCCGGCTTCGATACTGCTGATTCCCCTCGCCTTCGGCTCTCTGCTTGGCGGAGTCTGCACCCTGATCGGAACTCCGCCGAACATCCTCATGAACATCCTCTTGCAGCAACATACCGGTGAACGATTCATGATGTTCGACTTCACACCTATCGGACTGATTGTCCTTGTGACAGGTATTCTCTACATGGCCTTTATCGGTCGTTATCTCCTGCCGAGAAACAAGGCAAAAACATTGGATGCCGCCTACCAGGCCCGCGAATATATCACTGAGATAGAAGTTGTCGAAGGATCGCCCCTTGCAGGACAGACCATCTCCGCAACCCGCCTGGAAGACGACTTCAATCTCAAGGTGCGGGCAATTCTTCGTGACCGGAAAAAGATTCCTGCTCCCCGTCGTAACCGCAAGCTGGCCGAGAAAGATATTCTCTTTCTGGAAGGGAACCCCGAAGGAATCCTCAAAGTTCGAAAAAAAAAGGGGCTTGAAGTTGTTCCGGAACGGGAATATCCGGTTCCGGTAGCCGAAGATGATGAAGTTGTTGTCGTTGAAGCGTCTCTGACCCCAACCAGCGAGGCGGTTGGCAAAACATTGCGGGACCTTCGTTTTGCTGAAACACACGGACTGACAGTCCTGGCAATCTGGCGCAGAGGCTCACCGGTGGTCAAGCGGGTAGATCACGTCGTTCTCAAGTTCGGTGATGTCCTGCTGCTCAAAGGTCCGGAACAGCGGGTTGTCCATCTCGGCAAGGAGCATGGATATCTCCTGCTCGGCGGCATTCAGCAGTCCCCCTACAATCCCCGAAAAGCGCCGGTTGCCGTCGCAATTCTCATTGCCCTGGTATCATTCGCAGCGCTCGGGCTGTTACCCATTACCGTTGCAGCGACTCTTGGGGCGCTGGCACTTGTCCTGACTCGCTGTCTGACCCCGAAAGAGGCGTACGAAAGTATCGACTGGTCGATCATCATGCTGATTGCCGGCACCCTGCCCCTTGGGCTTGCGATGGAAAACAGCGGCGCGGCCCAGTTAATTGCCGGCACGATCATTTCAATTGTCGGGCCCTTCGGACCATGGGCTGTTCTTGGTGCCGTCTTCTTCATGACCTCGATCTTTACCGAAGCGATGAGTCATGCTGCCGCAGCGGTGCTCATCGCACCGATTGCCCTGAGTACCGCACTGGAACTCGGTGTCAGCCCAAAACCTTTTTACATTGCGGTCGCTATTGCCGCTTCATCCTGTTTCATGACTCCGATCAGTCATCAATCCAATGCCCTGGTCATGGGCCCCGGCAGCTATCGCTTTAATGACTATCTTAAGGTCGGTGCGCCGCTGAACCTGCTGGTATGGATTGTCGCGACCCTGACCATTCCCCTGCTGTTCCCTTTTTAACCGGTCACAAAAAAGGCTGCCCAGACATATGGGCAGCCTTTCATATCAATATAGACTCATGACATCAGTCATTGACACGTTCTACTTTATAAACCGTCTTAAGTTCATTCATCCATTCTTCATAGAGAGATGTACGCTGCTTGTTCTCATGCATCGAGCGAATCTTGGTGCTCACATCTTCATAGCTCAACTGGCGCGGTTCAATAACCTGGGTCAGCTTTAGCACATGAAATCCGTAAATGGTCTCAACGATGTCGGAGATACCGTCGACCGCTAATTTTTTCAAAGCGTCCTCAATCGGCTTTGCGGCGCGCCCTTCATGAAACACACCCATATCTCCACCAACATAGCTGGTTCTATCTTCAGAATTGTAATAGGCAAGGTTATAAAAATCCTCTCCGGCCTTGGCCTTTTTCATGAGTTCTTCGGCTTTTTTGCGTTTCTCCTCGCGCACGTCTTTTGTCGCGGCAGGGTCAACCTTGATCACTATCTGGCTGGCCCTGAACTGTGATGGCATCAAAAAGGTATGCTTGTTCTCTTCATAGTAGGATTTAACGAAGTCTTCAGGAACATTGACTCTTGAATGGATCGCCAGATTCTCAGCCTCTTGGGCGAGCATCCCTCTTCTTATCGAATCACGCAGACCGGCCTCCGTTTCCTCGGCCACGGCAGCGGTGAAAGCTTCAGGAGTTTTTAGCTTCTCTTTTACCTGGTCAATTTTTTCCTGAATGCGCTCTTCAGATATTTCAAGCTGAAGGCTTTTTGCGTAGCAGACTTTGTAGGCCCGTAAAATCAGTTCATCCAAGGCTTTTTCCCTGACCTCATTCTTTTTGTCCTCGGTCACGGTTCCATGATATGTGACATTGAACGGCATAATCCGCGATGTTTGACGCTCAACCTCAAAGCTGGTTATAGGGACATCACCGACCTTGGCAACCACATTGCCGGCAAAAGCACTGGTTAAAGGTAAAACCATCAACAGCAGAAATGCACTTAGAATGATCCGGACTTCCCTCATCTGCAAACTCCTTTTTTCTGCTCAGGGAGCAACTTTCAAATTGATATCGCTATCACGCGACAAGACGAACTACAAACAGAAAAGGAGGCAACTCTATCAAGTTACCTCCTTAATATGGCGGGGCTGACGGGACTTGAACCCGCGACCTCCGGCGTGACAGGCCGG
>JAVVDY010000009.1:0-122914 GCA_032251255.1 Desulfuromonadales bacterium | reverse complement strand
GACCCCAGAGAGACGGGTTTGTCTTTTGTTAATGGTGGAGGTGGCGGGAATCGAACCCGCGTCCGAAAACCTTTCACGTAAGGCCTCTACATGCTTAGTCTATGTTTTAATTAACCCCGGGAAACTCCCACAGACAGGATTTTCAAAGGGCGAGTCTGCTAAATTTCGCCCCAGGGCCACAGACACTCCCTGGAACTAGCCCGCTTCAATTAACGTCCCGGGCACCACACAGGCAATGATGATCAGGACGTAGCAGCATTAAGCTGCTAATGCGTAATTAACGTCAGTATCGGCGTTTATTAGTGTTGGGCTTTTTTACGGAGCCAGCCCACTCCGGCATGCCACCTTCGCTTCCAATCCCCGTCGAAACCTTGGCACCCCCATTCGTATTCAGTTGTAAAGATCGTTTAGCAATCGGGTGAATTCTGACAGCAAGATTCTCTTCATCATTCACCTTTGACTACACAGACATTTTCCCACAAATCGAATATTTAAGCAACCACAGATGAAGCTCAACGGTAACTGTCTTTCATTGCCTTGGCCATCTCGCGGCTGGCTTCTTTCTGCTTCAGGGTCTGCCGTTTGTCGTGAAGTTTCTTCCCCTTGCCGACGCCTATCTCGAGCTTGACCAGGCTGTTCTTGAAATAGATTTTGGTCGGAACCAGCGAACAGCCTTTTTGCTCGGTGAGGCGGATCAGCTTGTCAATCTCGCCATGATGCAGCAGCAGCTTGCGCATCCGTGTGGGGTCGTGGTTCTCCCGGTTACCCTGCTCGTACGGGCTGATATTCATGTTATTGATAAACACCTCGCCGTTGATGATGCGGCAGAAGGATTCCTTGAGATTGACCTTGCCGAGCCGCAGCGACTTGACTTCTGTTCCCGTCAGGACCAGGCCCGCCTCATAGGTGTCATCGATAAAGTAATCGTGATAGGCCTTTTTGTTGGTGGCGATAATTTTAATTCCCATGCTTGAGTTCTTCCGCCTGGACATCAGGTTGGTGTTGTATTTCGGTAATGCGGGGCATGTAAAGTTCCCTGCTCAACGCCCGGGTGCCGACCCTGATGGAGAGAAACGTCCCGGCCATAAAGGCCACGCCCAGGATTGCCGACAGCAGGGTTGGTTCGAGACCTGTCTGCAGGTACTCACCGAGCACCTGGCCGATCAGCGCTCCGATCAACAGACCGATGATCGGAACGATATAGAGCAGAAAGGAAGACTGGAGAAAATTCCGCGACGAGGTCACAATTTTGACCCGGTCACTGACCTCCGCCCCGATCTGGTTGAACGCTTCGACGAGCATCGACTGCTTATCGTCACCGATCTGACAGGCGCCACTCGAGGGGCAATGGTCGCAGGCGCTGTGCCGCTGGCACAGAACAACAGCCACCTGCTTCCCTTTCAGTTCTACAACTGTTCCGAATTCTTCTATCATGATCAATCAATATTCCGCGTCTCTGATTAGGAACGCGCCTGTTGGCGCTGTTCAGCAAAAACATCCTTCCTCAACTATATGAGTTTATGCCCTGCCTGGCAATACGGCTGTACCGCCAAGATAGAGTTGAACCAGCTCCTTGCCGCGTCCCGGGGCCACCAGAAAATCGTAGAGATCATCGGCTGCCGGCAGGGAGGACGGGCGCAACACCTGAAAGCTGCTGTCAGCGCCCGGCCGGAGAGTGCCGGCTGTCTGGCCCAGGCCGAGCGCGGCAGCTCCTCCTGCGGTCGCCATCCGGAACAGCGCCGGGGCGTCGACCTGCCCGGCGAACCAGCTTGCGGCAAACGCCAGCTCGTCCCAGATCGAGAGGCTGTCACAACTGGCCAGGCTGTCAGTTCCCAGGGCCAGGTTGACGCCCGCCCGGAGGAGTTCAGTGACAGGGGCCTTGCCAACGTCCAGCCGCGCATTGGAGCGGGGGCAGAGAACCACGGAACAGCCCGCTGCTGCAATCTGTTCGATCTCACCCTGGTTCAGCTGAACGCCATGCACCAGCAGATTGTATTGCTGGAGCCCGCCCAGTGAATGCAGGTAGGCGATCGAGCGCAGTCCCGGTATGTGGCCGAGGTACGTCTGCCAGCCGACAAACGGGTAGAGCTGGTTACTGATCTCTCCCCTGCCTTCGAGGAGAAAATCGATCTCGGCAGGGGATTCGGCGACATGCATAGCACAGCTGAGTTTTTCTTCTCGACACTTGGCAAACAGCTGCGCAAGGCAAGTGCTGCTTGTTGTGTAGGGTGAATGGGGGGACAAGCCCAGCTCAAGGCCTCCGACCGCCTCTTCACGAAGAACAGTATCAATCTTACTGAGCGTATCAGCGATAAATTTCGGGTCCTGCCCGAGGGCTTCCAGATAGATCCGCCCGCGCAGCGGGCAGCCATGGTAGGCCTTGCGAGCCGGCAGGTATGAGAGGATATCACCCACCGCGCCAGTGCCCGCCTGCAGGCAAAGATCGATACCGCGGCCGAGCGAGTCTGGATAGTTTTCCTGCGGCACGGTATGTTTGACCCGGATGACCTGCTGAATCCATTCGACAAAGCTTGCCGGATGCTGATGTTCCCGGGCAAGTTCGACCCAGCGCGGATAATCCGTCAACTCGAGATGAGTATGGGCGTTGACCAGCGCCGGCAACAGCAGCGCATCACCGAAATCGATAATGCTGACCCCAGGATGAGCGCGACGAAGCTGAGACAAAGGGGCAATTTCACCGATCCGTCCGTCCAGATCAAGCAACGCCCCGCCGTCAATCAGCGGGGCGTTGCCGGGGAGCAGGTACCTGGCGGTGTAGATGCACGGCATGGTCAAGATACTCTTCCTGCGGGGATTGAAGGAGGCTGTCGTCTTCTCCAGACGATTATCATCCTTCTGGATCAGCCACCACAGCGAGCTCATCGAGCAGCTCGGCAAACCGCTCCTGCCTGATGATAGCACACTGTTCTTCGAGCACCGCGGCTAAAATTTCCCTGGTGGTCAACGGATTGGCCAGCACCACGCGAAAGACGGTTATCGGCTCTTCCCCGTACCGTGCCTGACGTATTCGTGTTCGGGAGACAAAGGTCTTGCCTGCTTCACGCTGCGTTTTCTGGACCAGTCTGGTCACCTGGTCAAGCACCCGATTGATCGCATTTTTCTTATCCATGGAGGCCCTGGCCAGGACGGCCTGCACTTCTGCCGGGTTATACCGGTAGGTCAGAATGTTCAGCTCTGGACGGGTCACCAGTTCAAAGTCCGGGTGATCTTCAACCATCCGGGCGAAGGTACGGGCGCTCTCAATGCCCAGATCCATCAGCAGCTCGTACCCCTTGCGCCCAACAATCGACAGTCCTGCATGTACCAGCATCGCCATGCCGGGACGTGATCCTTCCAGGGTGTGGCTGCCGAGATCCTTGGAGCCTTCCCGCAGGATATAGGCAGCATGATGTTCGATGGCGGTCAATGCGGTGGGATCACGAAAAACAACCATCCCGGCGCCCATCGGCGCGTAGAGTTGCTTATGGGCATCAAGGGTGACCGAATCAGCCCGTTCGATTCCCCGCAGCAGCCCGCGGTGGGTGCGGGAAAAGAGGGTCGGGCCTCCCCATGCCGCGTCGACATGGAAATGGCAGTCCTGCTCAACGGCAAAATCGGCCAGTTCGTCTAGGGGATCTACATTTCCCGTCTCGGTGGTTCCGGCAATACCGATGACCGCCAGAGGAAGAATCCCCCCTTCACGCAACCTGCGACAGTGTTCCTGCAGACGCCGGAGATCGATCCGGTTCTGCTCGTCAGTCTCGACGGAAACCATGTTCTCCCGGCCGATCCCGAGCAGATCCGCGGCCTTGCCGAGAGAGTAATGACCACGGCGTGAGACGAACACGGCCATACCCTGACAGTTTTTATATTTCAGGGCATTAAGCAGCCCTTCCTGAGAGATCCCCTTAAACTCTCCACAGGGCGCAAACAGGCGATTGCGGGCAACCCACAACGCGGTAATATTAGCTACCGTTCCGCCAGAGCAGAAAGCGCCAAGGGCGTGCTGACTGTCGTGCATCCATCGCTGGTAGTAGTCATCACCCTGCTGGTAGACGAGACGATGCAGCATCGCCAGCACCTGACGCTCCAGCGGAGTAAAGGCCTTGGAGGTCTCTACCTTGACGGTATTCTGGTTGAGGGCGATCATGATCCGCGACAGCGGCAGCATGAAGTATGGGATCGCCGAGGTCATATGACCGATAAACCCCGGGGAGGCGGTGTGCACCGACTGGGCGACCAGCTTCTCCTTGACAAACTCCGTATAGTCGGAGACGAACATGGGCTCTTCCGGGATGCCGGAACTTGTAAAGTCTGCCTCGATCTCCTCAATCTCGCGCTCCAGCGCGACAATATGCTGTTGGAGAAAGCCGGTCACATCGTCCGAAATCGCCCGGTCGATCTGCCCGAGGGTAGAATCCGGGGCTTCGGGGACAGTGAAAATCCGGTAGAGGTTGGCCAGGTTCGCGCGGGCGATCTCACCACTTCTTGGCATGCTCAGCTCACATCCAGCAGGTAGCCGTTATCGATCAGGCGCGTGTTGCCGACAAACACGGCGAGCAGCATCACCGAATCCTCATCCACGGTTGCGACCTCTTCGAGGCTGTACTGATGGCAGATCTGCAGATAATCGAGCCGCGCATCGGGGAGCGCTTCAATCTCTTTACGGCCCGCCGCAATCAGAGCCCGCGCATCCCGCTCGCCTGCCCCTGCCCGCGCTCTGCTCTGCGACAAAATGGCCGAGAGGGTCAGGGCCTGCCGGCGCTGGTCCGGGGTCAAATAGACGTTACGGGAGCTCATCGCCAGGCCATCCGCTTCGCGGACAATCGGCATCCCGACGATCTCCACCGGCATATTGAGATCACAGACCATCTGCCGGATCACCGCCAGCTGCTGGAAGTCCTTGCAGCCGAACAGGGCGACATGTGGCTGAACGATATTGAACAGCTTGTTGACCACCGTACTGACACCACGGAAGTGTCCGGGACGGCTCGCGCCGCAGAGGCGTTCGGTGATCCGTTCGACATCCACGTAGCAGGCGTAGCCGGGCGGGTACATCTGCTTCACTTCCGGAGCGAACAGAATATCGACACCACACTGCTCGGCAAGACGGCTGTCCTGCTGGAGATCGCGCGGGTACTCGTCAAAGTCCTCTCCCACCCCGAACTGAGTTGGATTGACGAAGATCGACAGGACCAGCAGATCGCCCCGCTCGCGCCCTTCCTCCAGGAGCGAAAGATGCCCCTGGTGAAGAAACCCCATGGTCGGAACAAAAGAGATGGTTCGCCCCGCCTGCCGTTCATCCAGGCAACGGCGCTGCATAAGATCTACTGAAGTGATGATTTCCATATTTTGACTCTGGTCTGTAATTCGGCAGTCCCGAGTTCCGGTTCGCGCGTCCCGCTGTGAACCTGATCCCTGGAGAGAATTGACTATTTGAAGGAGTGCTCCTCGGCCGGGAATTCGCCTGCCTTCACCTCGCGGATATAGTCCCCTATCCCTGCGCTGACGGTGGAGGAGATATCGGCGTAGCGTTTGACAAACTTGGGAGAATATTTGTCACACAGGCCGAGGATATCGTGAATCACCAGCACCTGCCCATCGCAGTCCACCCCGGCACCGATACCGATGGTCGGGATAGAGACACTCGCGGTGATTTCCCTGGCCAGGCCGCTCGGAATCCCTTCGAGGACCAGAGCGAAGGCGCCGGCCTCGTCAACGGCCCTTGCATCTGCCAGAATCCGGCGGGCCTGCTCATCCTCGCGCCCCTGAACCCGAAAGCCCCCCATGCGATGAACGGACTGGGGGGTCAGGCCGACATGAGCCACCACCGGGATGTCGATCGCAACGATCGCGCGGATTGTTTCGGCCATCGACTCTCCCCCCTCGAGCTTGACCGCATGGGCTCCGCCTTCCTTGATCAGCCGTCCGGCATTGTAGCGCGCATCGCGCAGATCTGTCTGGTAGGACATGAAGGGCATGTCACTGACCACCAGCGTTCTGCCGGCGCCGCGGACAACCGCACGGGTGTGGTAGATCATCTCATCCATGGTCACCGGCAGGGTATTGTCGTGACCGGAAAAAACCGAGCCGACCGAGTCACCGACCAGAATCATGTCGATGCCGGCCTCTCCGATCAAACGGGCAAAAGGGTAATCATAGGCCGTGAGCACCGTAATCTTCTCGCCATTCCGCTTCATCTGGCCGATATCCAAGATCGTTTTCTGTTTGTTCAAAATAGGGTCCTGATTGAAGTTAATGTGCCGCACACATTTCATGCGCGTTGGTTGCCATGTCTCGTTGCACCAGCATCGAGCAACAAAAAATGCCTGCCGTCTAGGACGGAAGGCATAATAGCGCAAAAGGACAGCTGTCCCTGCATGAGCAGCGTAAACCTCTCCGTCCCGGTCCGTGGATCCAGGCGGTATTTTTTTTCGATCAGCCTCAGTGAATCTCGGCTCCGGTACGGGTCCCGGGCCTTCACGTCAGTCGATGTCTGCGGCCGGCATCCTGTCAACTCCCGGCCAGTTAAAAAAGCGTTTTACCGTATACCACAAGGCAGCGCAACTGTCTATAACCTTTATTGCTTTTTCTCCTCTACCAGACTCTTGCCGACCTGATAAGCATCCGCCGACTTGTCCCCGAGCTTCCAGTATTCGCGGATCCCGCCAAGGTAGACCAGCGGGTCGAAGCTGCGGGTCGCGATGGAACCATCCTCGGCAAAAGCAGAGTCGAGCGCATGGACCTGAAGGATTTCACCGAGCAGCAGCCGGTAGTCGCCAATTGCCACCTCTTTGACCAGACGGCACTCGAGGTTGAGAGGCGATTCCGCAAGCAACGGAACCTGCAGCTGTTCGGCCGGCTCAAACGTGAAACCGCAGGTTGCCGCCTTGTCCACCCTGGAGCCTGAGCGAATTCCACAGAAATCTGCTTCAGCAGCCAGGCTGGCCGGGACCATATTGACGACAAACTCACCCCGTTCACGAATATTCGCGTAGGTCTTGCGCCCCTTATTCAACGACACAGCCATCGTCGGCGGTGTTTTGCTGACCACTCCGGCCCAGGATGCCGTCATCAGGTTGACCTTGTTCTTCTCATCCAGTGACCCGATCAGCGTGGTCGGCTGGGGAAAAAAGGTCACACAGGGACCGAGCTGGCGTTTTTTCATTACCCTATCTCCAGAATAACAGCAACGGTGGCCAGCGGCTGAGGAGTTCGTAGTGACGCAACCGTTGAATCCTTTTTCAAGCTATTTCCCGCTGTTGTGCAGCACACCTTCGAGAGCCGACAGCAACACCGTATAGGGATGGAAATTCCCTGGTTCCTCAGTGAGCAGGTCGTCCCGCAACGCTGCGAAGTTGCGGAACTCCTGGCGCCTGTTGCGGAAAAACTGCTCCGGCTGTTCCAGGTTTTGTGCGGCAACCATCTTGACCATCTGCAGGATCAATTTGCGGGTCGCGGAAAGGATCGACTCCCGGGCACGACGATCCCAGCTGTCACGTACCGGAACGGCGTCAATGCTCTCCATCAGGGCTGCCACCTGCAATTTCTCCGAGACAAAGGCATGCAGACGGATCAGCGATTCCAGGTCATTACCAGCGTCGCTGACCAGAGAGGCCAGAGGCAAAAAGCCATCCAGATGTTCGAGGACGGCAAAGCGCTCAGCAATCCCCGTCGCAACCCCCTCTTCCTGCAGTTGCCGGCTGGTCAGACTGCATTCCTGCCACTGGTCAGCAGGGAGCACCTCGGACATCATCCGCACATAACTGTTGAGGTGCTTGCCATACCAGTTGAAGGTGGAGTCGTCAGCTGGCAGTTTCATATGTGAATCGAGAGCGTAGCGACAGAACTCACCCAGCAGCTGTTCAAGTTGCAGCAGCAGCTGATACTGGCGCCGGCTCTGCATCCGGTTGTCCAGAGCAAAGATGGCCTTACGCATCTTCGGCCCATCGAGCAGTTTGTCAAACACCAGGTAGGCTTGAGCGACGCCGGCCAGTTCTGCGCCGGTCTGGCGGGAAAGAGTCAGCCAGAAGGCACTTCCTGCCATGTCGACAACCCGATTGGTGATCATCGTCGCGGCGATCTCCTTTGCCAGCGGATGGCGTTCGAGGAAGCGGCCGTAACGCTCTACCACCTCCTGCGGGAAATAGTCGTGCAGCAGGTGCCGCGCCAGGGGACTTTCCGGCAAGTCGCTCTCCAGTAACGCGCGATACAGGAACATCTTGCTGTAGGCGAGCAGGACTGAGAGCTCAGGCCTCAGCAGCCGGTTCGACGGGCGACTCGCGACGACCTTGCGCGAGGGGAGATATTCATCGCGCCGGTCGAGAGCACCGGCCCGCCCTAAACGATCCATCAGTTCCAGGTAGGGCTCAACATCCTCCCCGCAGCGCGATTCGTCGAGGGAGATGGACAGAGTCTGCCCGTAATTATTGTCCAGCACGTCGGCACAGACGGTCTCTTCAATCTCCTCGAGGAGCTGATAACCCTCCTCAAGATCGGCAATTTCACCTTCCTGGCGCAGCAACTGGAGAAGAATCTTCAGGTTCACTTCATGGTCGGAGCTGTCGACACCGCCCGAGTTGTCCACGGCATCGGTGTTGATCCTGCCCCCATGCTGGGCATATTCGATCCGCGCCTGCTGGGTCAGGCCGAGGTTCCCGCCTTCACCGACAACCCGAACCTGCAGCTGGGTCGCGTCGATCCGTACCGCATCGTTTGCCCGGTCTCCGGCATCGTCGTGGGTTTCGAAGCTGGCCTTGACATAGGTGCCGATCCCCCCATTCCAGAGCAGATCGGCCTTGGCGGTCAGCAGCAGCCGGATCAGCCCGGCCACATCCATCGATGTCTGGCGGACACCGAGCCATTCCCGCACCTGGGGAGACAGGGGGATTTCTTTGGCCTGGCGGGAGAAAACGCCACCTCCGGGAGAGATCAGGTCCTGACTGTAATCCTCCCATGACGACCGGGGCAGGCCGAACAGGCGTTCACGTTCCTGATAGCTGATCTCCGGGTCCGGATTCGGATCGAGGAAAATATGGCGATGGTCGAAAGCCGCCAGCAATCTTATCTGCCGTGACAGCAGCATACCGTTGCCGAAGACGTCACCGCTCATATCACCGATTCCGATCACGCTGAACGGCTCCGCCTGGGTATTGTGCCCCATTTCGCGGAAATGGCGCATGACACTGACCCAGGCACCCCGCGCGGTAATGCCGAGCTTCTTATGATCGTAGCCGTGGGACCCTCCGCTGGCGAATGCGTCACCGAGCCAGAAACCATACTCGTTACTGACAGCGTTCGCAGTATCAGACAGGTGTGCCGTACCCTTGTCAGCCGCAACAACCAGATAGGGGTCCTCCTCGTCATAGGCAACAATTCCGGCCGGACGCTGGACCCCATCTGGGGTGCGGTTATCGGTCAGATCGAGGAGCCCGCGCATCAGAATCTGGTAGGCCTCCTTGACCAGACGCCCCCCTTCTTCCCGGTCGGCAAAGGGGGTCTTGACGATAAAGCCGCCCTTCGACCCCACCGGAACAATCACGGCGTTCTTGGTCATCTGTGCCTTCACCAGACCGAGCACTTCAGTGCGGAAGTCGTCCGGCCTGTCAGACCAGCGGATACCGCCACGGGCCACCTTGCCTCCTCGCAGGTGAACCCCTTCCATTTTATGCGAATGGACATACACCTCATAAAGGGGCCGCGGCGATGGCATATCGATCACACCGAGCGAGCTGACCTTGAAAGAGAAAAAGAAATCCGGCAGATCGCGGCGGACAAAAAAGTTACAGCGCACCGAAGAATCGATCAGGTTGAACAGGGTCCGCAGAATCTGATCTTCGTTGCTGTCAGAGACCTTCTCCAGGGCATCCAGGAGTTGCTGCCGGACCGGAGACAGGACGAGGGTCTCCCGTTCGAGCGGATCACGCCATTCCGGCTTGTCGCGGAAACGGCCCTCAAAATAGCGATAGAGCAACAACGCAACCGGATGGTTATTGATCAGGGCGAACGCGGCACGCCGCTTGGTGAATGGACTGCCGAGCTGGAAATAGTAATTCCGATATGCCCGGAAAACCGAGATCTCCTTCCAGTCCAGACCGGTCAGAGGCAAAAGACGATTCAGATAATCGTTTTCCACCAGACCCTGCCGCAAGGCGCCAAGGACATCAATCAGCAGCGGCTTGAGAATTTCCATCGGCAGGGAGTCGATACAATTCGGCCTGATCGCAAAACTTTTTATATAGATCGTGCTGGTGCCTACCTCGAAGGTAAAATCGACCTCTTCGATAACGCAGAGGTTGAGGTTTTCCAAAAACGGCATCAAGTCGTTGAGGTAACTCTCACTCCGGCTGTAAAACTGCAGCCGGTAATGACTGCCGCGCTCGGGGAACGGCCCCCAGATATCGAAGACATCCTGATCGCCACTGAGCAGTTTTTCGACATTCTGCACGTCGCGCACGGCAAAACGGGGATGGGTCCGCTCACGATAATCCGACTTGAAAACCTTGCTGTAGCGTTGCCAGAGGTCACCGGCATCAGGCAGGTTTTTTTCCAGCAGATGTCTGAACTTCAGCTTCCAGGGTTGAGCCAGTCGAGTCAGACCCTGTTCCAGGCGGTGCAGGTCGAGGTGGACTTCAGGGGTGCGCAACCTCAGGTTGACATGCAGGCTGAGATAATCGACGGACAGATGGATGATTCGCGATTCCACCGAGGTTGCACGGAAGTGACGCTCAAGGTAGGCATCGATGCGCTGCAGGTGTTCTGGGGTATAGAATTCTTTCGGCATGATCAGCAGCAGGGTAAGACCCAGCTCCGACATGCTCGGTGCGACCACGACCTTGACCCCGGCCTGCCGATGCAGCTGAATGAAAGACCGCACCAGCCTGCGCAATTCATCATCGCCCAGCAGAAAAAGTTCAACCTTGGGGAAGGTATTGAAAATCTGTACTGTTTTACGGTAGTTGTGGCTCTCCTTGACGATCCCGAGAGACTCCTGGGCATGTTCTATCCTCCGCCGCAGCGAGGGGATCGAGAAGGTATTTTCATCAATACTCTTCTGCGTATAGAACCCCCAGAACGCGTGCTCGCGAACCCGCCCGCCGGAGAGGGGTTGACGAAAACCGAGATAGGTCAGCCGTTCAAAGCGGTGGATCGGGCTGCGCTGCTCGGTCTTCTCCTGGGCGACATTGCCGCCATGCAGCAGCCGCGAGGAAAGCACGACATCAAACAGATTGACCGGTTCCTGGTCTTGGCTCAGGACCTGGTTATAGAGATTGTCGATCCCCAGGGCGGTCTCAGGCGTATCGTTGGAAACAGCCTTCTCCTCATCGCTGAGCAGATAGGATCGATAGGCGACAGGAATATAGTTGTCTTCTATCAGCCAGTTGAACAGCTCACCATAGCTGGACAAGCCGGGGATCTCACGGAGTTGCTCGATCTGCTCCAGGATAGCACGGCGATCGCGACCGATCTGCAGCGCAGCCGTAATGATCGTTGTCAGGTCTTTTTTAACAGCAGCGACAAGCTGCCGCGGCAACCGCTCCAGCAGAATCCAGACAAAAGATTCTCGAACGCCCTCCCCTTCCTCAACACCGAGCGAGATCAGATTGCCGCTCTCACGCCGCATGTTGATAATCGGATGACTGACCGCGCGGAACTGAAGAGACTGACGGTGCAGGTATTCCTGGACGGAGGAAAAAATGTGATTGGCGTCCGGCGCATTGCAGAAGAGAAAATATCGATCCCCGCTATCCATCCGGCGGAGATCGACCTTGACATCGACAGAGCGATGGTCAAGAAAGCCTAACGCCTCCTGCAACCAGTGATAGACTTGCGGCAATTCCAGCCCGGCCAGCAGGTCGATTGAAACCTGCCCCTGCAGGATCTCTGCAAGCGTCATAATCCTCTTGTCGATAGTTTCGGCCTGTTCTTTCTCGACAAATTGCTGGAGCAGCAAGGGTTCAAGTTGTTCGAGTTCACGTCCTCGGTCAGTCAGAATTACTTTCATTGAAGTTCTCCGTTGAACTCACAATTCCTTAGCAGAGGTACCGCATTAAAAGCGGCGGAACAGGCGAACAGCAGCGGCTCGCCAACAAATACTAAAGTATAACAGCCCGTTTCTCTGACACCGTTAAAAGGTTAAAACAATCCTTCACTTTCAAGGGTCCTGCTGAGTCGGCCGAACTCCTCGAGCGTCAGGGTCTCGCCTCGGCGGCTCGCATCGATCCCGGCTTTACCGAGGGCAGAGTCGACCTGGGCAGCGGGAAGACCTCCGGCCAGCAAACTGTTGCGCAGCGTCTTGCGTCGCTGGGTAAAGGCCGCCTTGACGACCCGCTGGAAAAAAAGGGGGTTGCCCGGATCTGCTTTTGGCTCCGCCAGAGGTTCAAACAGCAGTACGATAGACTCAACATTTGGCGGCGGCTTGAATGCGTCAGGAGGAACCTGGACCACTGGGTTGATATCGTACCAGAGCTGACAGAGGACCGAGAGGATACCGTAATCCTTGGTGGCCGGCTGGGCACAGAGCCGCTCGCCGACTTCACGCTGAAACATCAGAACCATGCGCCGGAACAGACCACGGTGTTCAAGAAGGCGAAAAACGATCTGAGTGGAAATGTTGTAGGGCAGATTGGCAACCAGGGTGTAGGGAGGCTCGTCCAGGATCGCTGCCCAGTCCAGTTTAAGCGCATCCCCCGGATGAACCCGCAGGTTCTGATCCTGCCTCTGTTCCAGGCGCTCCAGCAGGTCACGGTCGATCTCTATGACATTCACCTCTGCGGAGAGGGCCAGCAGCCTGTCCGTCAGCACGCCAAGACCGGGTCCGATTTCCAACACCCGCTGCGCAGGTTCTATCCGGGCGGAGGCAATGATCTTGTCGATTACCGTCCGATCATGAAGAAAATGCTGTCCAAAACGTTTTTTGGTTCTATAAGACACGTAGACCGCCAGTCATTACGATTTTTTCGGGGGGAAAATGCGCCGGCGGGGCCAGCGCGGGACGCGCCACTGTTTCGCCAGGGGGACCATTCTCAGCGTCACCGCATAGCCGACAGCACTCACCACCAGACCGAAAACCAAGCTTCCCAGGCAGAGCGGGACCATGATTTCCGAACCAAGCTCTGTAAAGGATTCATAATTGAAAAAAACATAAATATCCGGCCTGGACATCCCCATCATCGCCCTGCCGATTTCATACTCAAGTCCATAAATGACCGGAGCGGTTAACGGGTTGGTCACCCAGACCCCGATCAGGGCGGCGATCTTATTCTCCTTGAGCAGCATGGCGAAAGCCAGCGCCAGGGGCATCTGGAAGCCGAACGTCGGCGTCATGCCGATAAACAGACCCAGTGCCATCCCCTTGGCAATGTCGTTCGGCTCCGCCCGCAATCTTATCAGACGGATCAAATTCAGTTTAAATTGTCGTAAGAATGACCAGCGACGCCACATCTCTTCTCACCTGCAGCAAGCAGAAATTCAACCCATACCCTGTCCGGCGTCTTCGAGCGGCCAGCTGGAGATTGCATTCAGCCCTGGTCCTGACTGCACCCCACGCGCAAGATACTCATCTGCAGCGACTGCCAGCATGGCTGCATTGTCACTGCATAAAACCGGCGACGGGAACCAGACCCCTACCCCTTCAGGGCCGGCAAGATCCTGGAAGCGTCTGCGCAATCCGCGGTTGCAGGCCACCCCGCCCGCAACCACGATACGCTCGAGACCCTCGCTGCGCGCGGCGCGGAACGCCTTTTGCGTCAAGACGTCGACAACCGCGTCCTGGAATGCTGCGGCAACGGCACTCAAACGCTCTCCGGTGGGAGGCTCCGGCTCGTTATGCAGAAAGTTAAGGACGGACGTTTTGACCCCGCTGAAACTGAAATTCAGCGTGTCCTTCTTGAGCAGCGGTCGGGGAAATCTGATATCACCGGGGTCACCTTCCGCAGCCAGTCGATCGACTATCGGACCGCCGGGATAGCCGAGGCCGAGCATTTTGGCTACCTTGTCGAAGGCTTCTCCCGCGGCGTCATCGACGGTGCGGCCAAGCAGGCGGTACTGGCCGATTCCGTCAACGCGGAACAGGTGGGTATGTCCGCCGGAAACCGCAAGGGCCAGATACGGATAAGCCACCGTGTCTTCAAGCTGAATCGCCAGGATATGCCCTTCGATGTGATGAACGCCGATCAGCGGCAGACCGCGACCGTACGCCAGGGCCTTCGCAAAAGACAGGCCGACCAGCAGAGCGCCGACCAGGCCCGGTCCGCGTGTCACAGCAATCCCGTCGAGGTCAGCCAGGCCGACCCCGGCGGTCGACAGCGCTTCTTCGATGACCGGGTTGATAGTTTCCAGATGGCGACGGGAGGCCAGTTCAGGGACAACACCGCCATATTTGGCATGAAGATCAACCTGGGAGGCGATAATATTCGAGAGCACCTGTCGCCCATCTCGGACAACCGCGGCCGAGGTTTCATCGCAGGAGGTTTCCAGAGTTAACAGCAACATGTCTGATTCCCGCTCCTCACAGCAGATTCGCTGCCAGTTCAGCCAGAGGCGACCGCTCACCCTTGGTCAGAGTGACATGCCCGGCTATTTCCTGCCCCTTGAGACGATCCACGGCATAGCTCAGCCCGTTGCTCGAAGAATCAATATAGGGATTGTCTATCTGGTACGGGTCACCGGTAAGGATGATTTTGGTTCCTTCCCCGGCGCGGGTGACAATCGTTTTGATTTCATGCGGCGTAAGATTCTGCGCCTCGTCGACAATCAGGTACTGCCGGGGTATGGAGCGACCGCGAATGTAGGTGAGAGGTTCAATCTCCATCAGACCGAGATCGATGAGTTCGCGATACCCCCGCTTCCGCTTGCCGCCTTCGTCGACGCCGCTCAGCAGCAGCTCGACATTGTCAAAGATCGGCTGCATCCAGGGAGCCAGCTTCTCTTCCACGTCCCCCGGCAGAAAACCAAGATCACGGCCCATCGGGAAGACCGGGCGCGAAACCAGCAGCCGGCTGTAGACCCCCTCATCTGCTGTTTTCAGCAGGCCGGCGGCTATCGCCAGCAGGGTTTTCCCGGTACCCGCCTTGCCGACCAGCGAGACAACCTGAATGTCGTCGTTGAGGAGCAGGTCAAAGGCAAACTGCTGTTCGCGGTTGCGTGCATGGATACCCCAGACCCCTTCCTTGGGAAGCCGCAGCAGCGGGACCACCTGTTGCCTGGCATTGCAGAACCGACCGATCGCCGAATGTGAAGGGTTCCCCTCGTCGACCAGAGTGATCCCCTGGTTCCCCGTCAGCTCCTCTTCAAGAGCAAGGAATCCCTGCTCGTAAAAAAGGTCGACCTGCTCCCGGCTGACAAAAAGCTCAACCGAGCCGGTATAGAGGTCGGCTATTGCGATCTTGTCAGACTCGTAATCCTCCGCGTTAAGACCGATGGTATCCGCCTTGATGCGCAGGTTGATATCCTTGGTGATGAAAACCACAGGGTATTCGTTGTCCGCTTCCAGCTCCTTGGCAACAGCAAGAATCCGATTGTCGCCACGGTCAACCTGCAGTTCAGGGGGCAATAGCTTCATCGCCTCTTCCCGGTAGATGGCAACCCTGAAAAGTCCGCCGGTTTCCAAATGGACTCCTTCGACCAGAGAAGCCTGCTGACGGAAACCATCGATCAACCGCGAGATCTGACGCGCGTTGCGACCGGTTTCGCTCTGTTCCTTTTTGAAGCGGTCGATTTCTTCAACAACGGTCAGCGGCAGGACGACGGTGTTGTCTTCAAACTTAAAAATGGCCTGAGGATCGTGCAGCAGAACGTTGGTATCTAGGACATAATATTTCATGAAGAATCCTTTGTCGGATCAGACGGCAGGTTGAGTCCGGATCTTATCCAGGGCGAGCAGCAGACGGTCAATCTCATCCTCACCGGTCAGATAAGAGGGACTGACCCGAACCGTGCCGCGCGGATACGTGCCGATGGTCCGATGTGCATCAGGCGCACAGTGCAAACCGACCCGGACACTGATAGAGAATTCATGGTCCAGACGAAACCCCACCTCGGCAGGATCAAGACCGGCAATATTGAAAGAAACCGCCGCACCATGGCGATCAGCGCCAACGGGACCATAGACCTCGATGCCGGGCAGAGCGCGTAAACCATTGAGGAGGCGGTTCACCAGCTGCTGTTCACGCAGGCAGATGCGGTCCTGGCCGATCTCCCGGATAAATTCAACACCGGCCTTCAGGCCGGCCAAACCAGGGGTGTTCATGGTTCCGCTCTCAAGACGTTCAGGAAGCTGTTCCGGCATCATATCTGCGTGGGAATTTCCTCCGGTCCCGCCATACAGCAGCGGCGCCGGCTGCACCCCCTGACGCAGATACAGGAACCCCGTCCCCTGTGGCCCTAGCAGTCCCTTATGGCCCGGAGCGGCGAACAGATCGATCGCCAGCGCATCGAGGTTCAAGGGGAAGCTGCCGGCGCTCTGAGACCCGTCAACCATAAACAGGAGGTTATGCTGACGGCACCAGAGTCCGAGTTCCTCGATCGGCTGCAGGGTGCCGGTCACATTTGAGCAGTGATTGAGAACCACCATGCGGGTGGGAGCTGCGAGACAGGCACGACGCAGAGCGTCAAGGTCGACATAGCCTGAACGATCAGCACCGACCTTGACGACCTGAACGCCCCGCTCCTGAAGAGCCCTTAACGGACGGGTCACGGCGTTATGCTCCATGGAGCTGGTGACCACCCGGTCACCGGCAGTCAGCAGCCCGAACAGGGCTATATTGATCGCCATGGTTGCATTAGCGGTGAAAACGATGCGACTTGAATCCCTGACGCCGAACAGGTCTGCGACCGCTTCGCGGGTTTCGAACACCAACCGGTCCAGCTTCAGGGTCTGCCGATGTCCCCCCCTCCCCGGGTTGGCGCTCAACCGGACAACCTCATCCATGCTGCGGTAGACAGACTCAGGTTTTGGGTGACTGGTTGAAGCGTTGTCGAGGTAGATCAGATTGCTCATGAATATTCTATGGCTCGAAAATAGAATCGGGACACAGCGTTAATTGATCACTATACATTGTCCCGAGGCCGATAAACAGGGCTATTTTCCTTCGCGAAACGCTGCCAGACTTAACACTTATCAGAACGGGTTTGCAACCGAAAATGCGCGAACCGAAAGGGGTCAGAAAAATATATACACGAGCACCAGAGCGCACGCGCATTGTTCAAAGAGCGCAGCGCTGCAGCAATCAGGCCTGATGGGGAGCGGCAAACGTGTGCAAGAATCAAGGACTTGCCTTCAAGTAAAGATTATCACTTGAAAAAACGCAGTTTTTCCCGGCACGTTTGGCACGATAAAGGCGCTCGTCAACAGTATTTAGCAGATCTTCCGGCGTCGTACCGGACTGGGCCGAGGTCGCGACACCGGCACTGACTGTCACACTTAACTGTTCCTTGATGTCCTGCCAGTCAATTCTCAACTGCGAAATCAGCAGCCGGGTCCTCTCGGCGGCAGTGGTCGCCTGCTCCATGTTCGCCTCAGGCAGCAGCACGGTAAATTCCTCACCACCGTAGCGGAAGACCTGGTCTGTTCCCCGAAAAACGTCGCCCAGGGCCGCGGCAATCTGGACCAGGATCTGATCACCGCATGGATGCCCATACGTATCGTTTAATGATTTAAAATTGTCGATGTCGAACATGATCAACGACAACGGGTGTCCGTAACGATCTGAGCGGGCCAGTTCCTGTTCGAGCATATGCTTGAATTGCCCGTGGTTGTAGAGACCCGTCAGGCCATCGGTCACGGCCATTTCGCGGGTCCTCTGGTACAGGCGCGCATTGGCGATACTGAGAGAGGCAAATGACGAGATGATAGTCAGCTGTTCCAGCTTCTCCGGAGAGTAACGGCGAGGGACAAAATCGTTCAGATAGAGAATGCCGACCGGTTGACCGTGAATCTTGAGCGGTACGGCGATAACCGAACGGATCCCTTCCGTCAAGACAAGGGGATTGGAGAAAAAATTGACCTTCGCCGCATCTTCAATGACCAGCAGACCATTCTGGTCCAGAATGGTCTGGGCCATGCACCCCTTTTCCAGCTTCCACCCCCTGCGCCGGGTGAATGTTTCACTCAATCCTTCCGTCGCGTGAAGGCCCATAGAATGATCGCTCTCGTTATAGAGGGCGATGCTCCCGGCAGGAACGTCAACCAGGGTCCGGGTCACCTGCAGAATCCGCCGCAGAACATCTTCTAGATCCAGTGTTGAAACGACAATCCTGGCCACATCGAGCAGTTCCCGCAGGTGCTTTGGTTCCCCCATGATGTTTCTCCCACTGACTGACAATCTGCATTACATTAAGCGTTCCGGATACTTCCCCTCAACGCCCTGGAGAAGAAGATATCACAAAGCTGTTATTCTCAAGTTTTTTATCCGCAAACTCTTGACACACACCAGATGTAGTGTTCTATATTTCCAGACTAACAAAATATTGTATCAAACACAAACCATTCAGGTTTTAATTGCAAACTCTTTTGCACCACGGAGGAAAGGACGACCGCATGTCGAAAAACGTCAAGCCAGCAGAGCTCACCCTGTCTAAAAATGCCGTAACCGTACTCACCAAGCGTTACCTGAAACGTGACAGTTCAGGCACCCCGACTGAAACTCCGGCAGACATGTTCCGCCGAGTGGCTAAAACCATCGACAGTGTTGAGCCAAAGCCCGCAGGAAAGAAAAAAGGCTCTTACGAAGAGAAATACTACCGGATGATGACCCAGCTCGATTTTTTGCCCAATTCACCGACGCTGATGAATGCAGGGCGTGAACTGGGCCAGCTGTCCGCCTGTTTCGTCCTGCCGGTCGGAGATTCGATGGAGAGTATCTTCGAAGCCATCAAAAATACCGCGCTGATCCACAAGAGCGGCGGCGGCACCGGCTTCTCCTTTTCGCGGATCCGACCTGCCAATGACGAAGTCCGCTCAACCAGCGGGGTTTCCTCCGGGCCACTCTCCTTCATGCAGGTCTTTGATGCCGCAACTGAAACAATCAAGCAGGGGGGCACCCGTCGCGGCGCCAACATGGGAATCTTACGCGTCGATCATCCCGACATCATGGACTTTATCATGGCCAAGCGGGACCAGACGGTCTTGACCAATTTCAACATTTCCGTCGGCATAACCGAAGCATTCATGGAGGCGGTTGAAAAAGGTCAGGATTACGACATTCTCAATCCACGCACCGGCAAGGTCATCAAACAGCTCAACGCCACCAAGGTTTTCAACAAGATCGTCGACATGGCCTGGAGCAACGGAGAACCGGGGATCGTCTTCCTTGACCGGCTCAATCGTGACAACCCGACGCCGCATGTCGGTGAGATAGAAAGTACCAACCCCTGCGGAGAACAGCCGCTGCTGCCCTATGAGTCCTGCAACCTCGGCTCGATCAACCTGGCCACCATGGTCAAGACGAATCAGGTCGACTGGGATCGCCTGGAAGAGACGATCCTGCTTGCAACCCGCTTTCTGGATAATGTCATCGAAGCCAACAAGTACCCGCTTCCGGAAATCGACGAAATGACCCGGGCCAACCGGAAAATCGGCCTCGGCGTGATGGGCTGGGCAGACATGCTGATTCTGCTCGGCATTCCCTACAACAGCAAAGAGGCGATAGCCCTCGGCGAAAAGGTGATGCAGTTCATCAATGACAAGTCACATCAGGAGTCGATCAGGCTGGCTGCCGAGCGGGGTGCCTTCCCTAACTTCAAGGGGAGCATCTATGACAAACCGGGCTCAGAGCCTATTCGCAATGCAACCTGCACCACCATCGCCCCCACCGGGACGATCTCGATTATCGCCAACTGTTCCAGCGGAGTCGAGCCGCTCTTCGCGGTCTCCTATGTCCGCCAGGTCCTCGACAACAACAAGTTGATCGAAGTTCACCCGATCTTCGAGAAGATCGCCCGGGAACGGGGTTTCTACAGCCAGGCCCTGATGCAGGAGATTGCCGAAAAGGGGACGGTTCAGGGGATCGATGCCATCCCCGAAGAGGTGCGCCGCATCTTCGTCACGTCTCACGACATCACCCCGCAGGACCATGTCATGATGCAGGCGGCCTTTCAGCGCCACACCGACAATGCGGTTTCAAAGACGGTGAACTTCTGCAATGACGCAACCCGCGACGATGTTTCAACCGTCTACCGGTTGGCCTATCAGCAGGGCTGCAAAGGGGTGACCATCTATCGCGACGGGTCTCGCGACATGCAGGTCCTGTCGGTCGCCAAGAAAGAGGAGGAGCACCCCGAAGACAAGGTTCCGATGGAGAGCAAAAAAGTCGGGCGCAAGCGTGAGCGGCCCCGCGCCCTCACCGGGTCGACCTACCAGATGGAGACCGGCTGCGGCCCTCTCTATGTCACCATCAACCAGGATGAAAGAGGTCTCTTCGAACTCTTTACCACCATGGGCAAGGCTGGCGGCTGCGCCGCTTCGCAGTGTGAGGCGATCGGCCGACTGGTCTCCCTTGCCTGGCGCAGCGGTGTCCAGGCCCGTCAGGCGGTCAAGCAGATGATCGGTATCACCTGCCACAAGCCAGCCGGGTTCGGAGCCAACAGGATCACCTCCTGTGCGGATGCGGTTGCCAAGGCGATCGAGATGCATATGGGAGACGACGACGGCGCACCGACCTTGCACATCAGCAACGGCGGCGCCTGCCCGGAATGCGGCGGACCGGTAGAGCACGAAGGCGGCTGCTGCGTCTGCCATTCCTGCGGCTACTCCGAGTGCGCATGAGCGAAGCGGAACTGCAGCATTGGGAGTCCCTCTGTCACCAGTGCGGACAATGCTGTTTCGAAAAAAAGATTGACGAGCAAGGCAGGGTGTACCCGACCGGGACACCCTGCCGATTTCTCGACATTCACAGCCGGCTCTGCCGGGTCTACAGTCAACGGATCTCGGCCGAATCGGACTGCATTCCGCTGACACCAGAGACGGTGGCAGAACTTGACTGGCTGCCTCGTGACTGCGCTTACGTCAAATGGCGGGAAGAGCGTGTCGAAGGATAGGTCCGCCGGGACGAGATATTTTCGCCATATCAACCTTAAAGACCCGCGCATCCAGGAAGCACCATCGGTCGATCCTGCCCCATCAGCCGTCATCTGTCATCGCGACGCAGTTGCCGTGATGGCGTCAATTCAAAACCGGCTATTCGAAAAAACCCGGCCAAATGGCCAAATGCCCACATTTCCATATATTCGGTGGCCTGAATAATTGTATACAATTCCCTGACATCCCTTTTGTTTCGGAGTGTTACAGCCAGACGACGCAAACCGGCAGTAACTTGGCATGACACCTGCTTTAGAAATAAACAGTGCAAAACCTTGACCCCGGTGCCTTCTTCCCCTCCTAGGCCCGGGGTATTTTTTTCTGTTTGCCAGCTGCATATGGCCAGCGTTCGGGGCTTGAGCGCGCATCAGGGACGGACCCAGCGTAACACCATGAGCTGAATTTCCAACCATGCCTGTGGGGAGACCCCGCCCCTGGTGAGATTTTCCTGCCGGTCAGGGGGCATTTTGATGTATTGTCTGCAGATGACCTGTCTCCCCCCGTCCGGTGCCCGGCAATGCAGAATGACCTGAAACGCGCCCGCTTCGGCTGGTGCCTCTACGACTGGGCGAACTCGGCCTTCGCTACCGTGATCCTGGCCGCGGTTCTGCCTGTCTATTTTGTCGCACTGGTACCAGAGTCCGGCGCGGTCATCGGTTTCGGCAGCTGGCAGCATTCCCTCTCCGCCAGCGCTCTCTGGGGCTACGGTGTCTCTGCCTCGATGATTGTCGTCGCCGTCCTTGCTCCCTGGCTCGGCGCACTGGCAGACAACCGCGGGCTGCACAAGCAATTGCTGGTCCTCTGCTGCCTCTGCGGCGCCTTCGCCACCAGCCTGCTCTTCCTGCTCAGCCATGGCCAGTATCTGGCTGCGATAGCCCTCTTTATCATCGGCAATATCGGCTTCAGCGGTGGGAATATTTTTTACAATGCCTATCTCACCATCATCTCCGCCCCGGGAGAAACCGACCAGTTATCGGCGCGCGGTTATGCCACCGGTTATGTTGGCGGCGGCCTGATGCTGCTGGTCGTTTTCCTGATGATTCAGTTTTCCGAACCACTCGGCTTTGCCGACAGAGGCGAAGCGACCAGATTCGGGTTCCTGCTGACAGGTCTCTGGTGGTTCTTGTTTGCCCTGCCAACCTTCAAGTTGCTGCCGGCAACCGAACCCGTGCCCCGACCGAGATCAAACCCGTTCAGGACTTATCTCAACTCCTTCAGAGACATCCTCCGCTATCGCGATCTCTGCCTGTTCCTGCTTGCCTTCCTTTTTTACAATGACGGGATCCAGACAGTTATTGCAATTTCCGCCATTTTTGCCAGGGAGGAGTTGGGTCTCGGCCAGGGAACCATCCTTGGCTGTTTCCTGATGATCCAGTTTCTGGCCATGCCCGGCGCGCTGCTCTTCGGTCGCCTGGCAAAACAATTCAGTGCCAAGCAGGCGATTATGGCCTGTCTGGTCCTTTTCACCCTTGTCTGTGGCTATGCCTATCAGATGCAGAGCAGCCTGGAGTTCTGGCTGCTCGGCGGGGTCATTGCCCTGATTCTTGGGGGCAGCCAGGCGATCAGCCGTTCGCTGTTTGCCAGCATGGCGCCTGAGCAGAGGAGTGCCGAGTTTTTCGGATTCTATTCGATCAGCGCCCGCTTTGCCGCAATTCTGGGGCCGCTGACATTTGCTCTGGTGACCGACCTGAGCGGTTCTGCCCGCGGGGCGATCCTGACCCTGGCAATTTTTTTCATTGCCGGGGGGATCATTCTGATGCGGGTGAATGTGGAACGGGGACGGCTCAAGGTCATGGAGGAGAGAAAAACAACCTGAGCACTAATGACCATGCTGACGGCCGGCAATCACAGCCTGCCCCAATGCCAGTCCTCCGTCGTTGGGCGGCACCTGCCGATGCACCAGCACCTCAAACGCCCGCGCCCTGAGCAGCTTCATTGTTCGCTCCGTGAGATAGCGGTTCTGGAACACGCCACCGGACAATGCCACGGGGAACCGCCCATGCTCAGCCCTGATGAGTCCGCAGACCTCGACAATGACCTGCGCCAGCCCGTTGTGAAATTGAGCACTTATCTGCGAAGGGTTAACCCCTTTTGCCAGATCTACGACCAGCTGACGAATCATCGGCCGAGAATCGATCAGCAGCACCTCGTTCTCGCAGCGGACGGTAAAGGGATAGCTGCCGGAGCGGGCGGCATCCTGCTCCAGTGCCATTTCAAGCTCCAGCGCCGCCTGCCCTTCATAACTGACCCGACTGCGGATGCCGGCAAGCGCTGCAACTGCGTCAAAAAGCCGGCCACAGCTCGAAGTCAGAGGTGAATTCAGCTGCCTGCCTATCATCTGCTTGAGCAGTTTCAATTCAGCAGGCTTGACCCCGAACGGCAGCACACCCTCCGGAAGCTCAGCACCAAACGTCTTTACCAGGTAGCTGATCGCCATCCGCCATGGTTCCTTCGTTGCCGCATCCCCTCCCGGCATCGGCAGGACGTCGAGGTGTCCTACCCGCTTAAAGCTCCGATAGCCACCGAGGAGAAACTCTCCACCCCAGACATGACCGTCGCTGCCGTAGCCGGTGCCATCGAATATCACCCCAAGGGTCGTACCATCCACACCATTTTCCGCCATACAACTGGCAAGGTGGGCATGATGATGCTGGACCGGGACCTTCTTCAGCCCTGCGAAAGACTCCGCTTGCCGGGTCGACAGATAATCGGGATGCATGTCGTGGGCAACGATCTGCGGTTGGACCTCGAAGAGGCCCTGCAGCTGATCAATCGCCTGGCACTGGGAATCAACGACCTCCTGGTTTTTCATGTCACCGATATGATGGCTGAGGTAGGCCCGCTCCCCCCGGCTGAGGCAGATGACATTTTTCAGTTCAGCCCCCAGCGCCAGTACCGCTGGTTGATTACGGGGGAGCAGGACACTCCGCGGCACATAACCGCGTGAACGCCGCAACAGCACCGGCTCACCCCCCATTTCCCGGACGATGGAATCATCGATGCGGACATGAATCCTTCGATCATGCGCCAGAAAACCATCTGCAATGCCGTCAAGACGGCAACTGGCGTCGCCGTCCTCGAAGGCGATCGGTTCATCAGTCCGGTTGCCGCTGGTCATCACCAGCGCCTTAAACTGTTTGAGCAACAGATGGTGAAGCGGTGTATAGGGGAGCATCACGCCGTAATAGCGGTTATTCGGAGCAACCAGCGGTGCGATAGGCGAGCCCGGCAACTTCTCCAGCAGCACGATGGGTCGCTCGACCCCGCTGAGCATCCGCTCCTCAAGAGCGGTTGTCCGGGCAAAGGTCCTGACCAGTTCGAGGTTGAAGGCCATCAAGGCAAAAGGTTTTTCATCGCGATGTTTGCGCTCGCGCAAGCGCTCGACCGCGGCATTGCTGGTCGCATCCACAGCCAGATGGTAGCCTCCAAGGCCTTTGATCGCGACAATCTGTCCGTTTTTAAGGCGTGCGACTGTCTCCTGCAGAGGGTTGCCGCAACCCGTTGCTCCTCCTCGCTCATCGCAGAAACGGAGCTGCGGTCCGCAGTCCGCGCAGGCATTCGGCTGGGCGTGAAAACGCCGGGAGAGCGGGTCACGGTATTCTGTTTCGCAGACCTCGCACATCGGGAAATCGGCCATTGTCGTGAGGGGGCGATCATAAGGGATGTCGGTGACAATGCTGTAACGCGGCCCGCAATTGGTGCAGTTGATGAACGGATAGAGGTAACGTCGATCGCTTGGGTCAAAGAGTTCCTTGAGGCAATCGCCGCAGACATGGCAGTCCGGTGCGATCTGCGCAGAGCGGCCGCTGGCGGTGCGACTTTCAATGATCGAGAAACCGGATGTCCCGCTGACCTGCGCGTCGCTGCACGCCATGCGGCTGATCACAGCCAGCGGCGGCAGGTCGTTGCGGAGTGACTCCATAAACATGGCAACGGCATCTGCAGGCCCTTCGACCTCTATCAGGACCCCCTGACTGTCGTTGAACACCACTCCGGACAGGTTCCGCTGCGTCGCGATCCGGTAGACAAAGGGACGGAAACCGACCCCCTGCACGGTCCCTTCAACCCTGATATGTTTTCTTGTCACGTCCGCCATGCGGTCTCCCAGGTCATCATATTGTGACACTTCGGATCCAACCGGGCAACGTCGGATACGCTTGAAATGTCTTTATCCGGAAAGAGCATGAGGCTAATATGATCATTCAACCTGTTTCGAACACAACTTTCCCTATCAGGACGCAGCAGAATTAATCATGCTGGACTACCGCCCGCCGCATCACAAACCGGATATCCTCTTTGCCGACCCATCGGTCCTGGTTGTCAGCAAGCCGGCCGGCCTTCTCTCCGTGCCCGGTCGCGCCCCTGAACACCATGATTGTCTGATAACCCGTGTGCAGGTGGAGTTCTCAGCGGCGCAGATCGTCCACCGGCTCGACATGTCGACCTCGGGCTTGATGGTCCTTGCATGCACCGCGGCGGCCCACCGTCATCTGAGCCGGCAATTTGAACAGCGGCAGGTGAGCAAAACCTACCTGGCCGTAACACGGGGACGGGTCGAACAGGCCGCAGGCCATATCGACCTGCCGTTGATTTGCGATTGGCCGAATCGACCGCGCCAGATCGTCGATCATGCCATCGGAAAACCCGCCCGCACTGATTACCGGGTCCTGAGTTATGATCGTGACAGAGACACGACCCGCATCGAACTCTACCCGGTGACCGGTCGCACCCATCAGTTGCGGGTCCACCTGCAGCAGCTCGGCCACCCGATCCTGGGAGACGACCTCTATGCCGACCCGGACACCCTGGATCGCGCGGACAGGCTGATGCTCCACGCCAGTGAACTCTCATTCAGGCATCCGCTGCATCAAAACGTCATGCGGTTTGTTGACCCCGCACCGTTCTGAAGAACAAATCCCTTTTGAGGGTTGCAGCCAGCTCCGCCCTGAATTATAGTGCCGTCGAATTCATTTCCGAGGAGACTATCATCATGATTACCGCCATCAGCCCGATCGACGGGCGTTATGCATCCAAGGTTGACGAACTGATCGAGTGCTTCTCCGAGTATGCCCTGCTGAAAAACCGGGTCAAGGTTGAAGTCATGTGGTTGATTGCGCTCTGCCGGGAACCGCTGATCAGCGAGTGCCGGGAGCTGAGTGCCGCAGAAGAGCAGGAGCTTCGCGGAATTGTTACACGGTTTACTCCCGACGAGGCGGAGAAGATCAAGAAAATTGAAGCGGTCACCAACCACGATGTCAAGGCGGTGGAATACTATCTGAAGGAACAGATATCCGGAACCGGCCTGGAAGACCTCTCCGAATTCATCCATTTCGCCTGCACCTCGGAAGACATCAACAACCTTTCGCATGCCCTGATGCTCAAGGATGGCTTGGAGGCTCTGGCCCCCAGACAGCAGGAGATTGTCGCAACCCTCAGCAAACTGGCGGTCGAGTTCAAAACGGTGCCGATGCTGGCGCGGACCCACGGTCAGACCGCTTCGCCGACCACCATCGGCAAGGAACTAGCGGTGTTCGTCGCCCGCCTGCAGAAGCAGAGCGACAAAATAGCCGCGGTCGAACTGCTCGGCAAACTTAACGGTGCCGTGGGCAATTTCAATGCCCACCTCTCCGCTTACCCCGCCGTAGATTGGCCCGTTCTGGCCAAGCGTGTCATCGAAGACGAACTCGGACTGACCCAGAACCTGTTCACCACCCAGATCGAACCTCATGACTACATGGCGGAACTGTTCGATGCCCTCGCCCGCTGGAACACGATCCTGATCGATCTGAACCGGGATATCTGGACCTATATCTCGATGGCCTATTTCGGGCAGAAAACCGTCAAGGGAGAGATCGGGTCATCGACCATGCCCCACAAGGTCAACCCGATCGACTTTGAAAATTCTGAAGGGAACTGCGGGCTGGCCAATGCCATTTTCAGGCACCTTGCAGAAAAACTGCCGGTCTCGCGGCTGCAGCGTGACCTGACCGATTCCACCGTATTGCGCAACATGGGTGTCGGCTTCGGTTACAGTATGATCGCCTACAAGTCGGCCATCAAAGGTCTCGGCAAGCTCAAGCTCAACGAGCAGAACCTCGCGCAGGATCTTGATAATGCCTGGGAAGTCATGGCAGAGCCGATCCAGACGGTGATGCGCAAGGCCGGGATAGACAAACCTTATGAAAAGCTCAAAGAGTTGACCCGCGGTCAACAGATTGACCGGACAACGATCCGCACATTTATCGAGAGTCTTGATCTAGAAGCAGAAGACAAGCAGCGCTTGCTTCAAATGAGTCCGGCCAGTTATATCGGCATGGCGTCCAGAATAGTCGATTTTCTCGATTAACCTGCTCCCTGCTCAGTTATAAAAGGGCCACTTTAAGTGGCCCTTTTTACGTTGAGTACCCATCCCATAATTTTCAAAACCTCACCTGCCCCCTCTTTTCAGCATTTCACCCCCTGAACAATTATTTAAAAATTCTTATTTTCTCTTGACAACAATGAACATTTTCGCAATATTAATTCTTATTAACCTGAAATCCTTAACCTCAGGGAGGGGCATTATGATCTTGAAAGTCCTCGTTGTTCTTTTCTTTTTTATTGCATCAGCGCTCCCGGCAACCGCTGCCGATGGCCACAGACCCTACATCAGCGCCCAGCTCGGTATCAACATTGCCGAAAAAAATGATGCAGGGCTTGTTTCGGACATGGACTTTGATACTGGCAGCAGTGGGAGCATTGCAATCGGCATGGATCACGGCCGCCGCTATTCACACGCCCGATCTGAGCTGGAGTTCGCTTATCGCCAGGCAGACATCGACGGCGGCAACCTGGACGGGCTGGACGTTACGGACGGACAGGCCACCGTCATGAGCCTGCTGTTAAACCTCTATTACTCCATCCCGACGGAATCGATCGTTACCCCGTATTTCATGGGTGGTCTTGGAGTTGCGTCTCTCGAACTGGGTGATGTCGAGATCGGCGATACGACCTTCATCGATGACAGTCAAGCGGCCTTTGCCTACCAGGCAGGTGCCGGAGTCGATGTGATGTTGACGGATGAGTGGACCCTTGACCTGGCGTACCGCTACTTCGGAACCGCCGACAAGGAATTCGCAAACAATGCCGTTGATGAGGCGTTCAAGGCATTTGACTACCGCTTCGAATCACACAATGCATTTTTGGGATTGAGGTATATGTTCTAACCGGTTCACTTGGATCGTGCCCATAATCCCATTTCAATTCCATAACAAAGAGGCTGCCATGAAAAACAAGATAGTTAATTGGCTGTTTATCGCCGTGTGCCTGACGACCATCTTCGGCTGTGGAGGAGACAGCAGCAAATCAACTGCCGCACAGGACCTCATCGACAACACTCTGCCGCCTGTAACCGGTACGACGGAGACTGGAGGCAGTGTGGCGCTGCTGGAGGGATTGAGCGACCTGGGAGACCTGGTTTCTCCGGAAGGGGATCACTGGTATTTCTCAACTTCTTCATTTATCCATAATAACGGCAGGATCATCGGCCAAAGTAACCGTGGCTGGCCCACCAAAGCAGCATTTCTTTGGGACCCTGCCACGTCACTGATGGAATTTCTGGGAATCCATTCAGGTATTTATAATGACTATTACAACCAGAAGATAATAAACCCGGTAGACCCACCTTATGGATTTATCTATAGCGAAGCTGTCGACCTGAATGCAGACAATGTCGTTATTTGCAACTCTTTAGCCGGAACTGATGCTGACAAACTGGAAAAACGTGCATTTGTCTGGTTCGATGGCGAAATTATCGATCTCCCACCTATCCTCGATCAATATCTTGGCGGAGAAATACTTGATGAAGATGAAAACTTCAAGCCCAAGATTCGTTCATTTTCAGAGGCCATTGATATCAATGAACAGGGTGAAATTGTCCTGACAGCCGAAGATGCCACTGGCCGCCATGCGTATTACTGGGACGGCTTCAGCTATAAAGAGATAACCCTCGCGAGAGATGATGAAACGACATTTGACTTGACAGTCCCCAGTTATAAACTCCTTGGCGGGATTGTCGGCCAGGATTCAGCTCCGGTTGGAATCAACGAAAATGGTCAAGCTGTCATCAATTCTGGCAACACAGCTGTATTTCATGATCTCAACTGGGGTGTTGTAGAAACCCTCAACTACCTTCCCGGTGCATCCAAAACCGTTGCTGTCGATATAAACGACAGTGCATTCACTAACAATGACAACATTCCGGATGGCCACATCATCGGTAATTCAGGCAATGGCAGTCTCGCTATAAGTGATGACAACACTGTACGTGGATTTTTCTGGGATGGTGGCGCAATGTACCCTGTAGACCACCTCGGCGGCGGCACCAGCGTGACAACCGACATCAACAACAGTGATCAGGTTGTCGGCGCCGCAACGACCGATTCAGGCAGCTATCATGCGTACATCTGGACCCTGGACCCGGTCACCGAAAAAGGTGTGATGATGGACCTGGGAACCCTGGGTGGCGACAACAGCTTCGCGACTGCGATCAATGAATCAGGCCAGGTCACGGGCTGGGCTGAAACGGGTGAATTCTATAACGAAGAAGATGTCGTCGTACCGATACGTCACGCTTTCCTGTGGCGTGATGGAGTCATGTACGACCTGGGAACACATAGCGATTTCTACGACTACCCGTTCATCCCCTCCTTCCCGTTCAGCACGGGAGTAGACATCAACGATTCGGGTGAGGTAACAGGGAGTTCCTTCACGATTAACAACCACCATCGGGGATTCCAGCTGACACCGGTATTCCCCTAACGGGACAATCAGGATATTTGCCAAAAAGCGGGGTGAGCTTTGATGCTCACCCCGCTTTTACAATTGGCGCTCCGAAAACCTTTCTCTCCTGACCCATCACGGCTTGCCGATCTCATCCGCCAGCAGGCCGACGGAGATCGCAAACTTGTGCGACCGGTTCCACCTCAGCAGCTTGTCATAGTTCTCGTAGACGAGAAAAGAACGCCCGGCGGGACCATCGGGCCGGATCAGAGCCGCTCGGCCCTCGGCCTTGGGCAGATCACTGCCGCCGATCCTGCGGATGCCGAGCTTATGCCAGTCGGAGATCCGCAAGCGCCGGTCAAGACCGTTCAGGTCCGGATCGAAATCTTTCGGGACATAAACCTCGCGCCCCCAGTTCCAGTTTTTCGTCCAGCCAAGGCGGGTCAAATAGTTGGCCGCCGAGCCCAGCGCATCGGCAGTGGAATGCCTGATGTCGATCTTGCCGTCACGGTCGAAATCCAGTGCATACTGCAGATAAACCGAGGGCATGAACTGCACCTGACCCATGGCACCCGCCCAGGACCCCTGCATGTGGTCGAGCGGGATCAGCTTTTTGTCGACAATCCGCAGGGCGTTAAGCAGTTCTCGCCGAAAATAGTCACTGCGACGCGCATCATAGGCCAGCGTGACCAGCGCCGGAACAATTGCAACGGTTCCCTGGTTGCGACCGAAATCGGTTTCAATGCCCCACAGGGCGATCAGCACCCTGGACTGGACCGGGTAGTTCCTGCTCAACTCGGCAAACAGGCGCCAATTCTCCCGTAGCAGTCTGCGCCCTGTTTCGATCCGTGAGCGGTTGATACGGCTGGCAAGATAATCATTGAGGGTTTGCCTGAGCTCAGGTTGACTTCGATCCGACTCGATTATCTTCTTGACCGGGCTCAGATCAACCAGTGCAGCGTCCAGGGTTTCCTCTGAAATTCCTGACCCCAATGCTTCCTTTTTCAGATCATCCAGCCACACAGAAAACTTCTCAGCCTCTGTCAGTGCAAGACAGGACTCAGATTGAAGCAGCAAAGAGAACAAGAAAAGGCCAATAACAAGGGGTAATAGTCGTATCCGGCACATAAGATGAACGTTCCAGCAAGGGGATCAAGGAAACCGGCGGAGATTTATAAGCATAGCAGATGGGACCAACTCTCTGTGGGATAAAAAAACCTGATACGGCGGAGACCTTAACGGGGAAAACGATCCGCGATTACGGTTCAGAGAGACCTGCTTTATCGAGACAAGGTGATCCAGGGTGGAATTTCATTAATGGCGACATCAAATACTGGCATCACCAGCAGATACGTTACGCAGATAACCAGGACAACCCCGATCAGGTTCAGCCCGAAGCCACTCTTTGCCATCTGCGGGATGGTGACGTATCCGGAACCGAAGACGATTGCGTTTGGTGGCGTTGCAACAGGGAGCATGAAAGCACATGACGCGGCAATCGCAGCAGGCACGATCAGCAGCAGAGGACTCTGGCCGAGGCCAATAGCGACGGCCGAAAGAATCGGCATAACCATTGCCGAGGTGGCGGTATTCGATGTCAGCTCCGTGAGAAAGATGATCAGGGTCGTGACCGCCAGCATCAGCACCAGAATCGGGGCCTTATCAAGCAGGCTGACCTGCATGCCGAGCCATTCCGCCAGTCCGGACTCCTGAAAGCCGCTGGCCAGCGACAAACCGCCGCCGAACAGGATCAGCACCCCCCAGGGCATTTTTGACGCCCAGTGCCAGTTCATCACAAATTCATTCTTTTTCAGGTTAATCGGAATCAGGAACAGTAAAAGAGCGCCGCTCATGGCAATTGTCGCATCAGTCACCAGCTTCGGTTCCGGGAAGATAAAAACGAGATTTTTTCTGAAGATCCAGCAGAAAGCGGTTAAGGCGAAAACCGCAGAGGTCCAGCGTTCCCCGGCGCTCATTGGGCCCAGGTTGCGCAGTTCCTGCCTGATGAGATCACGCCCACCGGGAACCTTCTTCAGTTTCATTGGGTTCGCAATCCTGACAAGCCACAGCCAGCAGAGAGGCAGCATGACCGCAACCAGAGGCACGCCGACCTTCATCCAGTCAACAAAAGTGATTTCATACCCGTAAGTTTTCTGCAGATAGCCCGCCAGAACAGTATTGGGTGGAGTCCCTATCAGGGTTGCCACTCCACCGATGGACGCAGCGTACGCGATCCCGAGCATCAGGTTGAGCCCGAAGGCGAAATGCTCGGGCGAAAAATCTATGTCCCGGTCGAGGCCTTCCCTTTTCCCTTCATCCGTGACATGGGAGATGATCGCCAGACCGATCGGCATCATCATTACCGTTGTCGCGGTGTTGGAGACAAAAGCAGAAAGGACAGCTGTCGCAGCCATGAATCCGAAAATGATGCGGTCCGGTGAAAAACCGATCGCCTTGACGATGTTCATTGCGATCCGGCGATGCAGGTTCCAACGCTGCATTGCCAGGGCGATGATGAAGCCACCCATAAAGAGAAAGATCAGGTGGCTGGCGTAGGGAGCCGTCGCCTGCTTGGTGTGCATAATGCCCAGCAACGGAAACAGGGCGATCGGCAACAGGCTTGTCGCCGGGATAGGGATCGATTCACACATCCACCAGGTCGCCATCAGCAGGGCAACAGCGGCCATCTTCTGTGCGGCCGGTTCCATCCCGTCAGGAGCAGGCAGAAGCAGCATCAGCACAAACAACAGAGGTCCGATGAACAGGCCTATCTTCTGCCGGCGGGTATACTCGCGCGGCTCCCCTTCCTCTACGCCGCCGGGTGAAGTCTGCAGGCGCTGATTATGCTCTGCAGGAGATTCTGACATTTTTTCGGCGAGATCCACGTCTCGCTCTGTATCATTGCTTGAAAAAATCAGGTCTTTGCCTTTGATGAGACGACCAACGCTCCGGGGAGTCACCGCGAAAAGAGACCTGGTGTTGTCATGGATGACCCAGAGTCTATTTATAAAGGCAGCAATCATAGACACATAGCTCCTGGTTTCGCTCGGATAGACCAATCAAAAGACAGAACGTCTCCCGCAATAAAGTTTAGGGGTGAATTCCTCATAGTCAACGCAATCTCGGTGTCCACCCTGCGCACAGGTTGGACTATTCAGATTAACCTCCATATTTCATAGCATTGTAGATAATTCATTCGCATGGAAGATGAATTCTGCACAAAGCCGGATGTTGGTCGTGAATGAAAAAACGTCGACTAAAATGGCCAATTACAGCCATTTCGATCGACGTTCTAAATTCAAACAGGAAATCAATTTTTCAGGCGAGCGGGCTGAAAGCGCACCTCGCGACAGGATCAGAAGAGATCATCTCCCGACAGGTCATACTTCTCCAACTTGTAACGCAGGGTCCCCCGCGGAACATTCAGAATACGAGCAGTTTTCGCCACATTCCCACCGGTAATGCGAAAGGCTTTTTCCACCAGCGCCCTCTCCACCTGCCCGACCACATCATCCAGGACAATCCCCTCGGGCGGAATCTCGTATCTGAAGGGGACCTCACTTTGCGGCGATTCTCCCCAGATCTCCCGGGGCAGGTGTTCCGGCCTGATGCGATCGACGTTGTGCATGATGCAGATCCGTTCCACCACATTACGCAGTTCACGGACATTGCCCGGCCAGTGATAGCGGGACATCAGATCCAGCGCATCTTTGCTGAAACCACTCATCATCTTGTGAAATTCCCTGCTGAACCGCTGCAGGAAATATTCAAGCAGGTAAGGAACATCCTCGCGCCGATCGCGTAACGGCGGAATATGAATCGGAAAAACATTGAGACGATAGTAGAGATCTTCCCGGAACTCCCTGCGCTCAATGGTCCCCTTCAGATCGGCGTTGGTGGCAGCAATGATGCGCACGTTGATATCGATATTGCGATTGCCACCGAGCCGACGGATCTTGCGATCCTCGAGAACCCTCAGCAGCTTAACCTGAAGGTTCAGGTCCATCTCGCCGATCTCGTCAAGGAAAATTGACCCCGAGTCTGCCTCTTCGAAAAGACCCACCTTGCGATTCTTGGCGTCGGTAAAGGCACCCCGCTCATGGCCGAACAGTTCGCTCTCGAGCAAGTTGTACGGCAGAGAACCACAATTGATCTCGACAAATGGCCGCTCCGCACGCGGGGACAGATTATGAATCGCCTGCGCCACCAGTTCCTTGCCGGTTCCGCTCTCTCCGGTAATCAGCACCGTCGCGGTTTCATGCTTGGCAACTTCACGAATCTGGTGAAAGATCTGCTTTAACGCCGAACTTTCCCCGACCATGTCAATCCCCGACTCGCCATCTTTCGAGAGTCGCTTGACCTTGCGGCGCAGGTTCTGGGTTTCCAGCGCAAGCTTGACGATCAGGTGGATAGCATCGGCCTTGAACGGCTTTTTTATATAGTCATAAGCACCGATCTTGAGCGCTTCAACGGCACTCTCAACGGTCCCATAGCCGGTAATGATGATCACCAGGATCTCAGGGTCAACCTCTTTCATCGCCCGCAGCACATCAAGGCCACTCTGGCTGCCGAGATTCAGGTCGAGCAGAACCAGGCTGATCTCCTCTTCACCGACGATCCGTACGGCATCCTCCGGGGAATCGGTAGAGAGGGGACGATACCCATCATCGGCCAGAATCCGTTCAAGATTTTCACGAATGAAGGCCTCGTCGTCGACGATCAATATTCTTTCCACTCTTCACTCCCGGGTTGATTGACCAAAGCTGAGGTTGCAAGACGCCAGGTCCAGAGAATATAAATATAGTCGTTTAAGGAGATGCGAGGCAAGCGGCAAATGGTGAATTTTAGCCACTCAAGGCACGCCGGGTGGGGGAAAGATGGCGTATTGCCAGCCTTCAGAGCTGAAATTTGGCATATTTTGGCCACCCGAAAAAAGGCGGACAGGCTATGATGCACGTTGCGGCAGCGGAAGCTCTATGGTGAAGACGGATCCATGACCGGACTGGCTTTCAACCTTGATCGTCCCGCCGTGATCGGAGATGATATTGTGACTGATCGCCAGTCCCAGCCCGGTCCCCTGCCCTTTGCTGGTAAAGAAAGGCTCAAAGACAAGGGGAACCTTTTCGGGTTCGATCCCCACCCCGCTGTCAGCGATGATCACCCTGGCCTTGAGGTCGTGCAACTCGGCCGCGACAGTGAGGGTCCCCCCCTCAGGCATCGCATCGATGGCATTACTGAACAGGTTGAGAAAGACCTGCTTGAGACGACCGGGATCCAACGAAAGCTGCGGCAGATCATCCGCGATCCGTTCCTCGATCTGGATAGATGCGCGCTCGCACTGCTTGCGCACCAGGAACAATGAATCACGCAGAACGTCCTGCAGGAGGCCCGAGCCCAGCTTGAGCTCCGAGATGGTGGAGAAATGGAGCAATTCACCGACCAGCCCCTCAAGACGTTCAATCTCGCCAAGCGCACGCCGGATCAGGTTCTGATCGCTCTCCTGTCCAAGTAACCGGTCGTGCAGTTCGTCCAGCAACAGGCTGACCCCGGTCAAGGGATTCCTGACCTCATGGGCGATCCCGGCAGACATGCGTCCCAGAGAGGCCAATCTGTCCATCCGGGCAACCTGTTCGCGCATATTTACCCGCTCGGTGAGGTCCTCAACGGTCAACAGCCAGCCCGCCTGCTGATGGAAACTGAGCGGGAACAGGGCCAGCCGGTAGGTCAACGGCCTCCCCCCCCGTTCAAGAGGAACATACTCCCCCCAGGACTGATTCTCGGCCAGGCAGACCCCCCGCTCCAGCACACCGGTCAACTCTGGCCAGTCGACCAGCAATTCACGCCAGTCGCATGGCTCCGCAGGTTTCTGCAGACTGAGAATCCGGCAGGCCGGACCATTGACACTGGTAATGTTACATTCACTGTCAATGGTGAGAATACCGGTTTCGATGTTTTCGAAGACGGTATCCTTGAAATTGCGTTCACGGATGATCTCGTGCCGCGAGCGACGCAGCGCCTGCAGGGTCTGAATCAGCCTGCGCCGACGCCGGTTCAACTCGTTGACCATGTCATTGAACGATTGGGCCAGCACGCCGACTTCGTCATGGGAGCTGACCACGACATTTGTCGATGCATTGCCGCGGCGCATCTGGCGGGTCCCCTCGGTCAGCAGGAGCAGCGGGCGGACGATGCTGCTGGAAAGATAATAGGCGCCGAAGATCACCAGAAAAACGGTCAATGAAATCACAAACCAGGATTCACGGAGATACTTGGAGATCTCTTCACGGATCAACTGCGCAGTAGACAACGCAGGCAGATGAAAATTCCTGACTTCGGCGCCGATCGTCACACCGCCAAAAATTCCATAGCGGCCGTAGACACCCCGATCATAGAAGATCGGCGCGTAAGCCATGATTTTCTGCGACCCACCGACATTCGTCGTATCGACGACCCCGACTTCGCCCCTCCGGACCGCTTCTGCGGCGCGGGGATAGTTCGGATGAACAAAACCTGCATCAAGAAGGTTAAAAGGGATGCGCCCGGCACGGATGTCCTCTTCCGAAGTCTCTTCCGAATAAGCAGGAACGAGGTGGCCGCGACGATCGTAGCCACGGATATCCCAGTACTTTGGATGGGCAATCATCCACCCCTCATCATCGAACATGAAGGCATAATTGCCGCTCGCATAAGAGGGGAAGACGACATACTTTTCAGCGGTCGGAGAGATGTGCTGGGTAAACTCCATCAGGTGGCGATGATCCAGGGAAAGGACCACGACCCCGAGAAACTCATTCTCTTCGTAGATCGGCGTAGAGAACCTGACAACACCGCGATAGGGGGTCCCCTGAACAGCTTCCAGGGGGGTTTCCGCGCCCTGCAACTGTTCATCACGACTGACATACCAGCCCTGCAGTCGGGAAACCTCGATCTCCCCGGGCCTGAGCTTGCTGGTCCTGTGGAAATAATCTTCATTCAGGTAGGTGGTGTTGGCCGGATTCGAGACATCCCGCAGGCTGGCGGATGGCCGTCCGTCAACGATCCGGATCTGCTCCTGGCCGGCGGGATCGATAAAGGCGAGCTCCCGATACAGGATGATCTTTTCTCGAACCTCGACCGGGGCGTCGTTGGTGCCGCGTCGATACCAGAGTTCGCGGGCGTGCTTCCAGCAAAAATCGAGATAACTCTGCTCATTACGCTCCAACAGTGCCAGATCCGCGAGATCGCCCTCCACGGTCAGAAGAAAATCGGTCACCTCGCGGGCCACCATTTCCGCGCGCAGTTCCAGTGCACGCGCGGCCTGGCTGTCCATTGCTTCGGTCGTTCGCTGCCGCAGCAGATCCTCCACCAGCCTGAGGCTGTGATGAGAGTTGAGCAGCAGCAGCAGCAGCGGGATCAGCGACAACAGCAGTAAGGCTCCGAGAACCTTCTTATGGAGATTAACGCGAAACATGGTGTGTGATTATAACGGAACGACCGAAGGGAGCAAAGGGGGATCTTTAACCACAGAGAGGCCACCCTGCCTGCCCGGAACCGGAGAAAGGGCTGAGCAGACGATCACAAAAGGGCAAGGCCGCTCCAATGGAACGGCCAGGCATCTTCAGCAAAAACATGACTTGCGCTTACTTGTTACGAGCGACGACGTAGTCAGCGAGAATCTCCAGTGCGTCGCGGGCGGTTGATGGCGGGAAGATCTGCAAATGCTGCTTGGCTATGTCGATCCGTTCAGCAGCCCTTTTGCGGGTATACTCAATCCCGTCGGTCTTGGCAATCAGGTCGCAGACATACTCCAGGTCAGCGGCCGAGAGCTCGTCCTCCTCAACGATCCGGGCAACCTCTTCATGCTGCCGGGCATCCGCCAGCGTCAAGGCATGAATCAGCGGCAGGGTCATCTTCCCTTCCGCGAGGTCATGCCCCTTCTCCTTGCCGAAGGCCTCCTGCTCAGCAACATAGTCGAGAGCATCATCCATCAACTGGAACGCGATTCCGATTTCCAGCCCGAATTCACGCATTGCCAGGACCTGCTCGGCAGGAGCATCCGCCAGGACCGCCCCGACCTCGCATGCGGCCGCGATGAGGATTGCCGTCTTGCTGCGGATCACGTCCAGATAGCGTGCTTCATCGACCTCCAGGTCGCAGGTGTTGAGCAGCTGCTGAACCTCCCCTTCAGCCATCCGGGTCGTCGTGTCCGCGAGCAGACGCAACACTTCCAGGTTGCCGCAACCGACCATGATTGAAAAGGTTTTAGCAAAGAGAAAATCGCCGACCAGCACGGAGGTCTGGTTGCCCCAGACAGTATTCGCCGAACGATTGCCGCGACGCAGTTCAGCACTGTCAACAACGTCGTCATGGAGCAGGGTTGCGGTATGGATGAATTCGACGACGCCAGCCAGCTCAACATGATCCTGACCTTCATATTCACAAAGTTTCGCTGCCAGCAGAAGCAACATCGGGCGGATCCGCTTGCCGCCGCTCGACAGGACATACTGACCGACCTGATTTATCAGCGGCACATCAGAACTCAAATGCGCCTGAAAGCGGGCTTCAACCCGATCCATATCCTCCTGCAACAGGTCAGTTACTCTCTTCATATTCCGGCAGAATCCTTGATGACATGACAAAGGGACTGGACAAACGTTTCAACGTGGCATGATTGCACATGATTTTAGCTGGTTATAATAGAAATCAGGCCACTATAAGTCAAAGCTTTTCTCTTCCTGATCCTTTTCATTCCTGTCGCGCTGATGTATATATTTATCATTTTTGTATTGACAGTAAGATAACAACAACCTAGAATTTTTACCAATTTTGTCACATTTGACTTGCAAACAGAATCCCTTAGACTGTTTCTGTTATGTTCATTATCGCCCACAGGAGGTCTCATGGAAAAACCGTCCTACAATACTGACATTGTCAGGAGCTTCGTCACCTGGAGCCTGGTATGGGGGCTGGTGGCCGTTCTGGTCGGAGTGATCGTCTCCCTGCAGATGGTCAACCCGGACCTGAATTATCCACCCTATCTGACGTTTGGTCGCTTGCGGCCGATCCATACCAATGCCGGCATTTACGGCTGGGGAGTCGGCACCATTTTCGCCACGTTCCTCTACATGGTTCAGCGCCTCTGCAAGGAGCCGCTCTGGAGTGACAAGCTGGCGAAATTCCAGCTCTGGTTTTTCAATGCGACGATCATTGCATCAGCGGTGACGCTGCTGCTGGGCTACACCACGTCAAAAGAATATCATGAAATGGAGTGGCCGATTGATGTGATGGTTGTCATCCTCTGGGTCGCCTTTGCGATCAATATCATCATGACCATCATCAAGCGCAAAGACGAGCAGATGTACATTTCGCTCTGGTACATGATGGCAGCCCTGATCGGGGTCGCGATTCTCTACCTTGTCAATGCCGCAGCGGTTCCAGCCTCGCTGTTCAAGTCTTACTCGGCCTATGCCGGCACCAACGATGCCAATGTTCACTGGTGGTTCGGTCACAATGCGGTTGCGATGGCGCTGACTGCCCCGCCGCTGGCCATGTTCTACTATTTCCTCCCCAAATCGACCGGCGTGCCGATATACAGTCACCGTTTGTCGATCATCGCCTTCTGGTCGCTGATCTTCATGTATCTCTGGACCGGCGCCCACCACCTGCTCTGGACTCCTGTTCCCGACTGGATCCAGACCCTGGCGATGGCCTTCTCCGTGATGCTGATTGCTCCGAGCTGGGGGAGTGTGATTAACGGCTACCTGTCGATGAACGGTCAGTGGCACCAGATGAAAGAAAATTATCTGGTGAAGTTCCTGATCCTCGGCATCACCTTTTACGGCCTGCAGACCCTCCAGGGGCCGATGCAGTCGATCCGTTCCTTTTCGGCCTTCATTCACTACACCGACTGGGTCCCCGCGCACATCCACATGGGCACCATGGGCTGGGTCTCGATGATCAGTTTTGCCAGCATCTACTTTCTGGCTCCCCGCATTTACGGTAAAGAGATCTACAGCATCCCGCTGGCCAATCTGCACTTCTGGCTGGCCCTGATCGGCCAGCTGATCTGGTCAATCAGCCTCTGGGTCGCGGGTGTCCTGCAGGCGGGGATGTGGAACGCCATGAACGATGACGGGAGCCTGACATATACCTTCATGGAAACCATGGTCGAGATGTACCCCTACTGGTGGGCACGCGTCGTTGGCGGCGTCATCTACTTCGCCGGTATCGTCATTTTTATCTATAACCTCTACATGACGGTCCGCAAGCAAGAGCCTTCACCTTCCACCGTAACCGTTGAGGGGAGGGTCTGATTATGTGGGAAAAGAAGCCTGTTCTTCTGATGATTCTGGCAACTGTCACCATTCTGGTCGGGACGGTTGTGACCATGGTTCTCCCCTTTGTCTGGGTCAATACCGACGCTGACAGGATCGAGGGGGTTACCCCCTACACCCCGCTCCAGCAGGAAGGGCGCGATATCTACATCCGGGAAGGCTGTAACAACTGTCATACCCAGACTGTTCGTCCGCTGGTCGCTGAAGTTCTGCGCTACGGAGATTATTCGAAATCCGGAGAGTTCGTCTATGACCGTCCCTTCCTCTGGGGTTCCAAGCGGACCGGCCCCGACCTGGCGCGACTCGGCGGGAAATATCCCGATGCCTGGCATTACAAGCATATGGAATCCCCCCGCTCAATGGTCCCCCGGACCAATATGCCCGACTATGACTGGCTGAGCGATTACCAGCTTGACCCCGATGTGATTCGCGGCAAGATGGAGACACTGGGGTTTCCCTATACTGAGGAGCAGATCGCCGATCTCAACGGCAAGACCGACATGGATGCGATGGTCGCCTACCTGCAGAAACTGGGCAGCGACATTCCCTGGCGCAAGGCCGCCGAGACGACCATTGTCGGCGAACTGACAAACCCCTATGCCGGGGCCACCCATGCAACCATGGAAGGCTGGGAGCAGATTTACCTGCAGAACTGTGCCGCTTGTCATGGCGACCACATGGAAGGGGTCATCGGTCCGGAACTGGCTGGCGACAGCTACGACGAGAACTCATTGTTCGAAATCATCTACAATGGCATCCCCGATGGCGGCATGCCGGCTTTCTCCAGCCTGGGGACCGACAAGGTCTGGAAGCTGACCAACTTCATCAAGCACTATCAGAAGGAAGAAGGGCATCATTAATGGACTGGGCTTCCGGACTCTACCTGGGTGTAACCTTCGGTCTTTTCGTGGTTTTTGCTGTGATTGTCGTGCGCACCTACAGCCGTAAAAGCAAAAACCGCAACGAGGTAGCGAAGTACCGGATGCTGGATGACGATTAATCCTGGCTCCCGGCCTCACGGACGGCGACCATGCAATGAAAAGGATGGAGAAATGAGCGACTCTCAACATGACCATGCTGATGGCATCGTAGAAGCGGACAAAGCGGTTCCCGGCTATTTCTATGTACTGTTCTTCGGACTTATTATCTGGGGCGTCATTTTCATTGCCTACTTCCTGCTGAGCGGGTGGAGTTCCGACGCCGAGTTCCGGGAAAAGATGGCGGCCCACTCCGGCCAACCAGTGGACGCGGCTCCGGCAGCGGTCGCCGCCCCGACGGAAGCCACGACGGATGGCAAGAGCCTGTTTGCCACCCACTGCTCAGCCTGCCATGGCGAAGACGGCAGCGGCGGATTCGGCAGCGACCTGACGGCCGCCAGCTACCAGTACGGCAAGACCACCGCACAGATCAGGGAAAGCATCGCCAACGGCCGCGGTGAAGCCATGCCTGGCTTTGGTGGCCAATTCTCCGCCGAGCAACTCGATGACCTGACCAGCTACCTGCTGTCCCTCTAACCACCCTCTAAGCGGGGTGAGGTTCACCTCCCCCGCTTCTTTCTGTGCAAGAACCTATGAGCAATTCCGACTTTCGCCTGTCCCTGCTCGGCCCCTGGCGACGAGCATTCCAATGGCTGACCACCTTGCTACTTCTGGTCATCCCCTGGATTTCCATCCACGGCAACGGCTTGCTGCGCATCGACCTCAACAGCCTCAGCCTCCATTTCTTCGGCGAGATCCTGCGCATTGAAGAACTCTATCTGTTTCTGATCTTCTGCCTGCTGTTCGGGGTGACCTTTCTCCTCATCACGATGGTCTTCGGCCGGATCTGGTGCGGCTGGGCCTGTCCGCAGACCACGTTAACCGATCTGGCTGAGTGGTTCAGTCGGCGGATCGGTCTGCGCCTGAACAGCAATCGCCTGGCGGGACAGCTCTGGCGCAAACTCCTCGCCCACCTTTTTTTCCTGCTGCTGGCCCTTCTGGTCGGTGCGAATCTGGTCTGGTTTTTTGTCGCACCGCAACGATTTTTCAGCGAACTGGCCCTGGGCACGCTCCCCTTCGGCGCGTGGATTTCCTGGCTATCTATCTCCCTGACGGTCTACCTAGACCTGGCCCTGGTGCGTCGCTTGATGTGCAGCGAGTTCTGCCCGTACGGGCGATTCCAGACAGCCCTGGCAGACCAGGGAACCCTGACCCTGCATCTTCCGCTTGAAGAATCTTATCGCTGCATCGAATGCAATTCCTGCGTCAATGTCTGCCCCATGGGGATCGATATCCGGGAAGGGTTTCAGATAGAATGCATCAACTGCGGACGCTGCCTCGACGCCTGCCGCAAAATAATGGCTCCCGGCAAGCAGCCCGGGCTGATCCGCTACGACTTTGGCACTGAGGGGCATGGCGCAGCTGCCCTGTTGAACCCGCGCACCCTGGTGCTGGCGGTGTCGACCCTTTTCCTGCTGGTCCTCCTGGTTTTCTCAACGTCGAACCGTAAGCTCGCCTCCCTGAAAATTTCGGTCTCGCATACTGCGGCTGCCAGGGTATTGGATGATGGCCGGTTGGCGACTTTTTTCAATGCCTGGGTCAACAATCGCAGTTTGGATCCGATGACTTATCAGATTAAGGCGCGGGCCGTATCTGACAAGAGATCATTGACACTCAGTGGTCAGACCAGCAAGATAGAGTTAGCCCCCGGGGAAAACCGCAAACTTGATTTTGTCCTGGTAACCCGGGTGCCCGAAGAAACGTTGGCGGTTGAATTCATTCTCACCAGCCAGGCCGGCGAAGAACTCTCGCTCACCGAAGCGCAGGTCACTCCAGCAGGATATCGGTAACAGCATGGCGTCATCGCAAAGAAACTTTTATAAGCCCTTCATCCTGCTGCTGCTGTGCAGCTTTCTGCTCTTTTCCGGCTGGTCAGCCTGGCGGGCGGTCAACCGGGGCAGCCAGGTCACCGACCGGGACTACTACAGCAAAGGACTGAAATACAATTCAACCCTCGTGGAAAAACGGGCCGCTGAAGTGCTTGGCTGGCAACTCAAGACCGGGATCAGCGACAACCAGCTGATTTTTCAACTGACCGACGGCAGCAGCCTGCCGGTCAAGGCTGCCGTGGCGACACTCTATCTCTACCTTCCCGAGACCCCGGAAGAAACCCCGTACCAGCTCAGCGAATCGCAGCCTGGCACCTATCAGGTCGATCTCCCGGTTGATCTGCGCGGCACGTTACGTGCCCGGGTGTTGTTCGAGCGCGACGGCGCTCGCCTCAACAGACAACTGCAGCTCAACCTCTGATTCATGAAGGACACCGATCTCTGCACCCACTGTGACCTGCCAATCCCACCTAACGACCTGGTGACCGACGAGATTGATGGTTTACAGCTCAGGTTCTGCTGCCACGGCTGCCGCGGCGCCTACCGGATTATCCGGGGTGCCGGTCTCACCAGTTTTTACCAGCGCAGGGACAGGCAATCAGGGACGCTCAAGGACGCCTACGGTTCTCGTTTTGACGCTGAGTATCTGCAACGATTTGTCCACGCCAGGGAAAACTCTGCCGAGATCAACCTGATTGTTGACGGTATCCGCTGCGCCAGCTGTATCTGGCTGATCGAACATATCCTGCTGCAGGAGCAGGGGGTCCGTTCAGCTCGGGTCAACTTTGCCACCCATCGTGTCCTGATCGAGTTCGACAGCGGCGCTACCACACCGGCACAGCTCTGCACCAAGCTGACCGACATAGGCTACCTGCCGCGCCCGTTCAGCCATGACGAACTGCAACGCTCGGCCGAGCAGGAACGGCGCAGCCTGATGTATCGGTTCGGCACAGCGGCGTTCCTGTCGATGCAACTGATGGGTTTCTCGCTGGCGCTCTACGGCGGCTATTTCCAGGGCATCGATCCGTTTACCCGCAAACTGTTACAGATTTTTTCGGCCATTGTCACGACACCGGTCGTTTTCTATTCCGGCTTCCCCTTCCTGCAGGGGGCCTGGTACAGTCTGCGCAACAGACTCCCGAACATGGATCTGCTGATCGCCCTGGGCAGCCTGTCTGCCTACGGTTACAGCCTCTACGCCATGACCACAGAAGCGGAAGTGTACTTTGATACGGCGGCCATGATCATCACCCTGATCCTGGCTGGCCGCCTGTTTGAAAGTGGCGCGCGGCGCAAGGCCTCGGCGGGTGTCGACAGGCTGCTGCAGCTCGCTCCGGCGCGGTCCCGGCAGATCTTGGCGGACGGCTCGGATGTGTCTGTTGACAGCAGTCAGCTCAACCCCGGAGACCTGATCATGGTTCAGGCTGGTGAGCGCTTTCCGACAGATGGGCTTATCGCCTCCGGCAGCACCGAAGTCGATGAGTCCGCCGTCACCGGTGAATCGCTTCCGGTGCTACGGGAACCCGGCTCAGTCATCACCTCCGGCACCCTGAACCTGAGTGGCTCGGTCAGTGTCGAAGTCACGGCCGCTGCGGCCGATTCTTTTGTCGCCCGAGTGGCAGGCCTTGTCGAACAGGCCCAGGTCCGCAAAGCCCCGGTGCAGAGACTTGCTGACCGGGTGGCAACCCTGTTCATCCCGTTCGTGATTCTGGTGGCTCTGGCAACCTATCTCTTCTGGCTCGGCCAGCCGGAGGCCCTGATGCACGCCATTACCGTCCTGGTGGTCGCCTGCCCCTGTGCGCTTGGTCTGGCCACGCCGACTGCGGTGATGGTGGCAACCGGCCGGGCGGCAGAATCGGGCATTCTGTTCCGTGGAGGCGATGTCCTTGAAGCCTGCGCCGACCTCACCAAGATTGCCTTCGACAAGACCGGCACATTGACCTGCGGCAAACCGCAAGTCGTATCCGTCAAACCGGTTTCCGGCAGTGAAGCAGAACTTCTGCAACTCGCGGCGGCAGCCGAATCCTGCAGCAATCATCCACTCGCCCTGGGTCTCATTGCAGAACTGGAACGAAGAGAGCTTACCTACCAAAAAGCGTCTGCCAGCACCACCATTGCCGGGCGCGGCATTGAAGCGAACGCTGCAGGAGCTATTCTCCTGGCCGGGAGTCGCCGATTCCTGATTGAGCGATCGATTGCCGTTCCTGACGGACATGCAGGTGCGGGGAGCGAAATTCATATTGCCCTGGCAGGCAGATACTGCGGAGTGATTGCGCTGGAGGACAGGTTAAGGGAGAATGCGAAGGAGGTTGTGAACAGGCTGAAACGCCATGGCTACGCCACCCTGCTGCTGACCGGCGACAACCCCGAGACAGCCGCCCGGATCGCCAATACACTCGAGATCGTAGACTGGCAGGCAGAACTGACCCCCGGGGAGAAGACGCGGCTGATCGAGGCCGCGCTCAACTCCGGTGACAGGGTCATGATGGTGGGCGACGGCATCAACGATGCTCCGGCTCTGACCTCGGCGACCGTCGGCTGCGCTCTGGCGGGCAGCATCGACATTGCGGTGGAGAGCGCGGACCTGATTCTGGCCCGCCCCAACCTCGCGCACCTCGCCTTTGCTCTCAAGCTGGCCCGTCGCAGTCTGACAATTATCCGGCAAAATCTGCTCTGGGCTTTCAGCTACAACCTGGTGGCGATCCCGCTGGCGGCCAGTGGCAAACTTTTGCCGGCCTACGGTGCCGCCGCCATGGCGATCAGCTCAATCTGCGTGGTCACCAATTCGCTCCGTTTAAAAAACACGCGGGAGGATTGACCGATGCTGACATCGATACTGCTGCTGATCTTCCTTTCTTTCTGTATCGGCACCGGAGTCTGGCTGTTCTTCCTTTACTCGGTAAAAAAGGGGGAGTTCGACGATATTGAAGGACCGAAATACCGGATGCTGGATGATGAAGATGACAATCAACAACGCACTGACGACGAGCGCAACATTCCCTAACCCCAGACGGACCTGTAACCATATGACATGTTTACCTTTAAACCTTTTGCAGACACCTCCAGCGGGCGTGGCGATAGGCTTTTTTTGCACAGGAGATAAATAGCGTCCAGATGGATCCGCTCATCAGCCTGGCCTTTATCACCGGATTTACCGGCTCGGCGCACTGCATCGGCATGTGCGGTGGGCTGGTCAGCGCCCTCTCCCTTTCCGCAGACGGGCGTAACGGCGGGCTTTTATTCCACCTGCTGTATAACTGCGGCCGCACCCTCACCTATGGTCTGATCGGCCTGATTGTCGGCTGGATCGGTTCAGCGCTTGCCTACAGGCAGTCACTGCAGGATGTGACCCAGTGGTTGCTGATCGGCAGTGACCTGCTGATCATCCTGATCGGGCTTGGCAGCGCCGGCCTGTTCACAAAAATCAATATCATGCAGCTGGAGTTTTCCGGCCCTGTCCGGATCATGACCATGGCTGTCAGGGGCCTGCGTCGTTTCCCGCCGGCCCTTTCCGCCCTGCCCCTCGGCCTGCTTTTCGGATTTCTGCCCTGCGGCTTCCTCTACGCCATGGCGCTCACCGCAGCCCAGAGTGCGGACAGCCTGAGAGGTGCCGGTATCATGCTTGCCTTTGGCGCCGGCACCATGCCGGCGCTGTTCCTGGTGGGAAGCGCCGCCCGGTGGTTCGCGGTGCAAAGAGGCTGGATGTTACGCACGGCGGGACTGCTGGTGGCAATCATGGGAGGCTATAACCTGGTTCAGCACATCAAGCTGCTGAGTTGAAGGAAAAAAGACAAGAACGATCTGACTCCTGCCCCTGCAGATCCGTTTAATGAACAGGGGCAGGGACAAACCGGCCAAGCTGAGGATCCCAGCGATAGCCGCCTGCATCCCAGAGTTCCTCGATCTGCTCCCATTCCTTACGGAAGATTTCGCTCTCCTCAAACAGATCCGAGATATCAAGGATCTCGACATCATCGATCACCTGGTTGCCATCCTCATCCACCCAGTGCAGTGGAGCGGTCTCCATCACCTGTGTCGCTGCAATCGGAACAGACGCGCGTTGTCCATCCGGGTTGGTGATAATCTCGCCTGTGATTTGCGCCTGCCCGCCGGCGACCTCCGGTGCGACTTCGAGAAGATAGGATATCGTCGTCCGTGATGCCGGATTACGCAGCATCCAGCGTGCCGAGTCCTGAGTCCCGAGACTTGAGGGGGGAGGAATCGCATCGACCAAAGTCCACCCCTGCGGGAACCGCTCTTTAATGATCACACCCTTGTAGGGTCTGTCCATTTCAAGCTGGAGGCGGATCAGGATACGGCTGCCAGGGGCTGCATAGCGAGGCTGCAGGCGCGTGGCGTGGATATCATCCGACACCTCTACCTGTCGGTGTGCAAAGAACCAGGCCCCGCCGGCCAGCAGCAACAGTCCCAGCAGAACAACGGGCCATCTGTTCCGTGATGCAGGAGACGGCATCTCAATGACCGATCCATGCTCCTGCTTGAGAATAACCTCCAGAGTGACATCAAGCGCATCGGCGAGCTTGACCGCATTGTCTCTCCGGATTGTCGGATAGCGGTTGTTCTCCCAGCGAGAAACGGTATCGGTCGTGACGCCGACAACCTTTGCCACATAGAGCTGGGTCAGACGTTTCTCTTCCCGGATACGCCTTATGGCATGACCATCGATTGAGACCGACGGGGTTTCATGTAGGCTCATAACGCTCCAGAGAGGCAAAAGAGGCAGATCATTGCGCAGGCAAGTTTAACAGAGACCCGAAATATTTGTAAACGTATCCTTTCGGCGTGATATGCGCCCCCCTCACCGTCAATGCCAACCTACTGATATCATGAGTTTTCGACCCGACATCTAACGATATCCGTACGGATGTCTGATGCCCGTCGCATCATTGTGTGGGAAGATTCCAACACCCACAGAGAGGTGAAACAATAATTAACCACAGGAGGAAATCATGAAAAAAATGCTGATCATGCTGATTGCCACTATGCTTGTTGCCATGGGCGCCCTTTCCGTACTCGCTGACAACAAAGGACCCGCACAGATAACCCTTGAAGCCAGCATGGGAGCGGTGAACTTTAATCATGCTGACCACCAGAATCGCACCGACTGTATCAGCTGTCACCACCAGGGGGAATTTACCAGCTGCCACAGTTGTCATGACGGCAAGAGTGCGCCGGATGCGAAAAAAGTCTTCCACGACTCCTGCAAGGGCTGTCACCTTGAGAAGCAGAGCGGTCCAACCAAGTGCAAGGAATGTCATATCAAATAGACATCGACCCTGATCAAAAGAGCTCCCGATCGGCCCTGTTTTTCCTGAACAGGGCCGATTTTTTACGGCTGAAACCCGTTTATGTACAGATATGCTTGAAATTTAAGTCATTATTCAGTTTAATACGTTTGATGAGAATTTTATTATAAAAATGTGATCATTCAGGTTAAGCTAGCTCCTGCACAAACGACCATAAATATCTGGGCACAAAGTGTTCATCCAGGATCCGGAAAGGATTTCCATAAATGTCCTTTACAGGCAACCTCGAAGACCTTGCGATCGTTGATGTCATTCAACTTTTACATACCACGAGAAAATCTGGCACCCTTTGCGTCAAAGGGTCAAAGGGTGAGGGACAGCTTGTCTTTCAGGATGGACTGATCATCAGTGCCAAACATCCGGACACCAGCCTGCGCACTGGCGACTATCTGGTGGCGATGAATTTCATCAGCCAGGAGGTTCTCGATCAGGCGCTCGCAACCCAGAAAAACAGTGGCAAGCCGCTGATTGCGACGCTGATAGAACAGGGTAAAATCAAAAAGGATGAGGCGTTCAAGGGGTTGGAAACACTAGTCGACATGACTGTCGTGGAAATGGTCCGCTGGACCAAGGGGACCTTCACCCTGGATGTCGATGCGATTGCAGTGGACGATGAGTTTTCCTATTTTCCCGACAACCTGGTCCTCGACACCCAGATGGTTCTGATGGATGCGCTGCGCATCTATGACGAAAAAACCCGGGATGGAGAATTCACGGACGACGACGGCGGCGATGCCGGAGCAGAAGAGACCGGGACCCTCCGCCCCGGCGGCCCTTCTGCGAATAAGTCACCGCAAGCGGCCCCTGGCACCACGACACCATCAGCATCAGACGATGTCGTAGCGGATCTGACATTGGACGATCTGGGATTGGGAGATTTTGACAAGGTAGAAAAATCAATCCCTGACGTCTTTACCGCCCTGGAGGCTTTCGATCCCTCTGACATTCACCGGCAGGTGATCAAAAAATCACTCCCGGAAGCCACATCCTCTCAGCAGGAAGAGCTGGTCACGTTCCTGACCCAGTATTCCGCCCAGAGCCAGAGTCACTCCAGCCACCAGTCGAGAGCTCTGATTTTGTTCAGTCGCGACGAACTGGTCAAGCACGCATTGATGACGATCTGCAAATACGACCAGATCATGGTCTATATCGTCGAGCAGGAGGAAGATCTTGATCAGGCCATAGAGCAGACAATGAAAAGGGGATTGGCAGTCCTGATTGTCATCGACAAGATTGAAACCATGGACGAGATAGGTCTGCTGGCGCTGCAACAGCAGAAGATTCTTCAGCATGTCAACGTTCCGGTGCTGCAACTGGCCTCGCCTGTCGATTACGGATTCTCCCTGCAATCCCTGAAGAATGGTGTTCGCACCATTCTACCCAAACCGACGCGCGAGTCCCGGGAAAAAACCTTTGCCGATGACTACCTGAACTTTCTTAAAGCATTTCGTATCTACGTGGATCGCTGTTTTTCCGAACAGACGAACAAAGCGATCAACATGTTGGGACACTACGTTGAAAGCATACAGTCTCTGACTGAAGCACGCGACATTTCCTATTCACTGCTGCAGGCGGTGGCGGAAATTTTCGAGCGAACGATCACCCTGGTCATCAAAAATTCTGAGCTGATTGCCGAACGAGGACTCGGGAACGGGATCGAGAAGGACCGGTCGATGCTGTTCAAGGTCCCTCTTCATCAGGGCTCGGTTTTCCTCGATGTGGTCAACGGCGGTAAACCTTTCTACGGTATCTGCGAAGACAAGGTCCTGAAAGACCACCTCTATGGCCATATCAGCGCGCCAGACAATCCGGAGATCCTGCTCTTGCCGATCAAAAATCGCGGGCGCACCATTGCGCTGATCTACGGAGATTACGGCTCCAGGCAGGCGCAACCGCTGAATCTGGACACCTTGTCGGTCCTTGCCGACCTGGCCAGCATGGCACTGGAGAATTCATTCTATCTGAAGCAGCTGGAAAAGCTGAAATCCTGATCAATTTTGATTACATCGTTACTTGAAGGGGTTGCACATGGACATGAAAACCTTTAACCAGATTCTGGAAATCGCCTTTGACAAGAAGGTGTCTGATGTACACTTCGAAGTCGACAACCCGCCCTTCTTCAGGGGTCGCGGTCAACTCCTCCGCTCCAAGCTGCCGAAGCTGACTGACCAGGACACCACGTTTATCGTTGAGCAAATCCTTGCCCAGAACAGTAAAACCCTGGACAGCGAACAAAAGGAATTGGATGCCGCCTATTCGATTGCCAGCGGAGGCCGATTTCGGGTCAGCATTTTCCGGCAAAGGGGCAGCTACGGCATTGTCATGCGGGTGATCCCGCCCTCCATAGGCACCTTCCAGGAGTTGCGACTCCCGCCGGTTCTGGCTGAAATTGTCAAGGCCCCAAACGGCCTGATCCTGGTCACCGGTCCGACCGGCAATGGCAAGTCAACGACCCTGGCAGCAATGCTGCGCTACATGAACGAAAACTTCAATTACAACATCATCACCATTGAAGATCCGATCGAGTTTCTTTTCACCTCGAATAAAAGCTGCATCATTCAGCGGGAAGTCGGTATCGACACCGACAATTTCAACACCGCCCTAAAAGCTGCCATGAGAATGGATCCGGATACCATCATGGTCGGCGAAATGCGTGATGCCGAGACCATTGACGGCTGTCTCAAGGCCGCAGAGACCGGCCACCTGGTCATGTCGACGTTGCACACTCACAATGCGACGTCGACCATCAACCGGCTGATCGGCAACTTTCCGCCTGAGTCTCAGGAGATTATCAGGCAAAGGCTTGCGGATATCCTGGTTGCCGTCATCTCGCTGCGCCTGATCAAAGACAAGACCGGAGAACGGATCATACCTGTTGTCGAAGTGATGCGTGCCACCACAACAATCCAGGCCTGCATCCGCGATGGACACCTCGATGAGATCGAACAGCACATCGAAAAAGGGGGCGCCCAGTACAAGATGCAGTCGCTGGACCAGCACCTGATCCAGCTCTGCAAGCAGGACATCATCACCATCGAGGACGCCAAACGCGTCTCTCGTTCAATGGACCTGGATCGCAAACTCAATTTCACCTGAACGAATCCTGATTCAGTGCGAGCAGAAACGCCCAACCTGTGCTGACAGGTTGGGCGTTTCTGCTCAACTTCGCTATCCGTTGTCGATCAGCCGGCTAACAGCCGCAGCCACAGTTATGGCAGACGATTTTGTCGCTGCCGTCCGGCTCAATCGTTTCGGGTGCGAAAACCAGTCGGCTAATACCACGGCGCAAGTCCTCAACAAGGTCCGCATTCGGACTGCTGCCTATCACATGGCCGAGACAGACATTGCCTAACCCTGCAGCCGGGTAGCGCAGCCGGACGGAATTGAGGACATCCGCGTAGCCATTGACGCTGATCGTCAGATCCTCCTGCAATACCCGTAAAGCCACCCCGAATGGTTGCAGTTCCTGCTCAATCTCCCTGAGGAGGCCGTCCAGTGCAGGCCGGGGGAAGGAATAACTCCAGTCTCGTCTCGGCCACTCGCAGCGGTAAAAGGCAACGGTCAATTCCTTGCTCACCATCGTCAGACCTCTGCCAGCCAAGCCGTATCACCGCTTCCGTGACGCAGGATCTCGGCCTGATCATTAAGCAGGCTGATGACCGAGGAGCCTTCTGCCATAAGGATTCCACCATCAATGACCATATCGACAACCCGGCCCATCTCCTCGTAAATCTCCTGCGGATCCTGCGGGGTCTCCTCTCCCGACAGGTTGGCGCTGGTTGTCACCAGCGGATGACCAAGTTGACGTACGATCTCATGGACGATGGGGTTGTCCGGGATCCGTATTCCGACGGTTTTCTGCTTGGTGATCAGGGCGTCGGGGACAACCCGCGTAGCGTCCAGGACAAAGGTATATTTACCGGGCAGGTGCCGCTTCATGATCTTGAAGGCGTAGTTGCTGACCTGGGCATAATTTGAGACTTCGGCAAGATCATTACAGATGAAGGAAAAGGGTTTGCGCGCGTCACGCTGCTTGATCTGGTAAATCTTTTTAATCCCTTTGCGGTTGAAGATATCGCAACCGAGACCATAAGTCGTATCGGTAGGATAGACGATGACCCCGCCGCCCTTGAGACAATCGACGACCTGGTTAATAAGTCGCATCTGCGGGTTTTCCGGATTGATTTTGATGAGCATCTTCACTCCTTCCTTTTACAGCAGCATTTTCATGCCCGGGATCTGGCGCAACTCGGAATATATTCCCTTCAGTTGAGCAAAGTTATGCAGGGTCACCATAACCGAAACCGACTGGAAGTTCCCTTTACCGCTGGGGCGCGATTTTACCGCGTCATCCGATACAGCAGCCAGTTTTCCAATGGCTTCAATCACAGCAGCGCGAAAGCCTTCCCCGGCCACCCCCACTGCCTTGAACTGATAGTGACAGGGAAACTCAAAAAGGTCTTCCGGTTTTTTGACGTCGCTCATGATTTTTCCAGAGCTCTCCCGGTGTGGCCAAAGCCACCACTCCCCCGCGCTGTTTCAGGCAGAGTTTGCACCTCTTCAAGCGTTGCCTGACAGACCGGAGCGACAATCAACTGGGCAATCCTGTCCCCGCGGGCAACATAAAACGCTTCCTGGCCAAGATTAATCATAATGATCCGGATCTCACCGCGGTAATCCGCGTCGATGGTTCCCGGGGTATTAAGCAGCGTTACGCCATGCTTGACAGCCAGACCGGAACGGGGCCGGACCTGGACTTCAAACCCCGGCGGGATCGCCATGGCGATCCCGGTCGGAACCAGGCATCGTTCACCAGGCTGCAATTCTATGGTTTCAGGAGGCAAGGCATGAATATCCAGACCCGCAGCAAGTTCGGTCATGTATCGCGGAATGATAGCATCCGGGTGGAGACGTTTGATCTGGACAACCGGTTGATCAACCATCACGTTCCCTCAGGACAAACTCAATGAACTCGAGTTAAACGCAGCAGGATCAACGCGACCGATCATCTGAAGATTGCATGTCCCGCTGACAAACAAACGATTTGCCATTTCCTGAATCATTTCCGGAGTCACCCGGTGAATTTCGTTGACGATTTCATCTATACCGTACTGGCGTCCCAAAAAGATCTCCCCTTTGGCGAGACGCGACATCCGGTTATCGGAACTTTCCAGAGAGAGGAGAAGCCCTCCCTTTAGTTGACCCTTGGCCCGTTCAAGTTCCGTATCCTCTACGCGAAAGTTCTTGAGGTTGCACAACTGTTCCTGGGTCACCTCGAGCAACTGTTGCACATCCTCCGGGGCGGTTCCGCCATAGATAACTAAAGCGCCGGTGTCAGAGTGGCTGTTGAGGTAGCTGTAAATGGAATAGGCCAGGCCCCGCTCTTCCCGCACCGTCTGGAACAGTCGAGAACTCATGCTTGCGCCTAGGATTGTGTTTATCAGGTTCATGGCGAACCGCTGAGGGTGGTTCTGGGGAACCCCGGGGTATGCCAGGCAGAGGTGAACCTGCTCAAGATCTTTCTCCACGATCTGGACTGCAGCGTGATGGCGCGGTGCGGGAACTGTCGGGATTGGCTCCCCCGGGGGGATCGAGGCAAAAGCGGTCTCGACCCGTCTCACCAGCTCCAGATGGTCAACATCCCCAGCCGCACAAACCATCAGTCGGCAACCGCGGTAATGGTTTTCCAGCAGCTGCAACAGATCCTCTCGGTCGATCCGGTTGACCGTCGGAACCCGGCCAATGACGGAATGACCGAGCGGATGATCCTTCCAGATCGATTCACACAGCATATCGTGAATCAGGTCATCCGGAGAATCCTCTATCATGTGGAGTTCCTGCAGGATGACCTTGCGTTCTTTTTCTATTTCAACGGGATCAAAAACGGAATGGAGCAATAGATCTGCGAGGATATCGACAGCTTTGGGAAGCTTATCACCGAGAACCTTGGCAAAATAGCAGCAGAATTCACGGTCGGTGAAGGCATTCAGCACACCACCGACGTAATCAATTTCTTTGGCAATATCCCGTGCGGAACGGGTTTCGGTCCCCTTGAACAACATATGCTCGAGAAAATGGGAGATGCCGCTCAAGGCAATTTCTTCATGCCTTGAACCGGCATCGACCCAAAAACCGACACTTACCGAGTGTAGCTCCGGCATCCGTTCGGTCACAACCCGGATGCCGTTCGCCAGTGTGGTCTTCTCAAACATGCGCCCGGACCCGGATTATTCGTCCTCGGGCAGGGACTGTCCGAGTGCTTCCTTACGGGACAGCTTGATCTTGCCCTGCCGGTCAACACCGATACATTTAACCAGAACCGAGTCCCCTTCGTTGAGGACATCAGTGACATTGCGGACCCGCTCCTTGTCAAGCTCAGAGACATGAACCAGGCCGTCGGTACCGGGGAAGATTTCGACGAACGCGCCGAACTCCATAATCTTCTTCACCGTTCCCTGGTAGAGCTTGCCGACTTCGGCTTCCTGGGTGAGGTCGCGGATCATCTTGATCGCAGCCTTGGCCGCAGCGCCATCCGAAGAGGCGATCTTGATGGTCCCGTCATCCTCGATATCGATGGCACACCCGGTTGCATCGATAATGCCTCGCACGTTCTTGCCGCCAGAGCCGATCACGGTGCGCACCTGGTCCGGTTTTACCTTGATGCTGGTGATCTGCGGCGCATGCGGTGAGAGCTCGGCGCGCGGGGACTCTATCGCCTTGGCCATTTCCCCGAGGATATGGATGCGGCCTTCCCGGGCCTGTTCCAGCGCCTGCTGCATGATCTCGCGGGTCACACCGGTGATCTTGATATCCATCTGCAACGCGGTTATCCCTTTGGCCGAACCGGTCACCTTGAAGTCCATATCGCCGAGGTGATCCTCGTCACCAAGAATGTCCGACAGAACGGCGACATCATCCCCTTCCTTGATCAGACCCATGGCGATGCCGGCAATCGCTTCCGAAACCGGCACCCCGGCATCCATCAGGGAGAGTGAGGCACCACAGACGGACGCCATCGAAGAAGATCCATTCGACTCAAGAATGTCCGAGACAATCCGAATCGTGTAGGGAAAATCTTCATGCCTGGGCAGAATCTGGGCGGCACTGCGCTCAGCGAGCATCCCGTGACCGATTTCACGGCGACCCGGGAACAGGCGCATGCTGGTCTCGCCGACACAGAACGGCGGGAAGTTGTAGTGCAGCATGAACTTTTTGAATTCCATGCCCTGAACATTGTCCATCCGCTGTTCATCCACCCCGGTGCCGAGGGTCGCAGCAACCAGGGCCTGAGTCTCCCCACGGGTAAACAGGGCACTGCCGTGAGCACGGGGGAGGACGCCGATTTCGCAGCTGATCGGGCGGATAGTGGACATGTCGCGGCCATCGATCCGAATCCGGTCCCTGGTGACCATGCGCCGAACAACTTTCTTCTCTACTGAACCAAGCGCAGCAGAGATCTCGTCTTCGCGCTCTTCATAGGTTTCAGCCAATTGCTCCTTGACCTCGGCACGGATATCGGCCAGTGCGGCATAACGCTCCTGCTTGCTCTGGATCTTGACCGCCTCAACAACCTTCGGCTCGGCAAGCGCAGTCACCTTGGCAACCAGTTCCTCATCAACCTGCGGAGCAGTAAACTCGCGCTTCTCTTGACCGACCAGCTTGGCCAGTTCCTCCTGAACGGTGATCAGGGGCTGCAGCGCCTGATGGCCAAAGAAGATCGCGTCGAGCATCTCCTGCTCGGAGAGGAAGTGAGATTCCCCTTCTACCATCATAACCGCATCCCTGGAACCGGAGATGACAATTTCGACATCACTCAGCGCGATCTGCTCATTGGTCGGATTGGCGACAAACTGACCGTCAACCCGGCCGACGCGGACAGCCGCAATCGGTCCTTCAAACGGAATGTCCGAAACCGCAACAGATGCTGAAGCAGCGACCATCGCCAGAGTGTCCGGATCATTAACCAGGTCGGCGGAAATGACCGAAGGCATGATCTGGGTCTCAAACATATAGCCTTTGGGAAACAACGGTCTCATCGGGCGGTCGATCAGACGGCAGATCAGGGTTTCGCGCTCTGTCGAGCCCCGCTCCCGGCGAAAGAATGAGCCTGGAATTTTACCTGCCGAATAGAATTTCTCTGCGTAATTGACGGTCAGGGGGAAGAAGTCCTGCCCTTCACGCATTTTCCTGGCGGACACCACGGTGCAGAGGACCTTGGTTTCACCATAAGTGACAATAACCGCACCGTCTGCCTGGCGTGCGACTTTACCGGTTTCAATGGTCAAGGGCTGACCGTTGAATTCTACTTCTACCTTGTGATAGGCCATCAGTTCACTCCTTTTCTGAAGTTCCGACTCCGTCGAACACTTCACTAAGCCTAACAAAAAAAAATAGCCAGGAGGGTGGCCTGAGAGAAATTCTACCTGCCAGCGGCAGCTAGAATTTCTCTCCGGACAGCCTCCAGAGCTATCGTGAAAAGACGAAAGGCAGCATGCTCAAGCGGGAGAGCATGCTGCCCTGTCTACCTGCGGATGCCGAGAGCCTTGATTACTGTACGGTAACGTTCTATGTCCTGCTTGATCAGATAATCCAGCAGACGACGACGCTGACCGACCATCTTCAACAGCCCGCGACGGGAATGATGATCTTTCTTATGAGTCTTGAAATGTTCGGTCAGATAAGTGATCCGCTCCGACAGAAGTGCAATCTGAACTTCAGGGGAACCGGTATCACCTTCATGCCGTTTGAACTTTTCGATGATTTCCTGTTTGCGCTCAGTTCCAAGCAACTTGTTTTCTCCTTTTTTATATGTTCTGGATGCCGTGCATTCCGGCAGTTAACGTCATCAAACGTGAGCAATGCTATTTAACATAGATACAGACTCCTGTAAAGGAATAATCGACTGTTTTCAAGCACCCACAAAGACCCTTAGCAGTTCAAAATCACCCCGTTTTTCGCGCTCCCGACCGGGCTCATAGAGGGCCATGGCGAGAAGCTGTCCACCGTGCATCAGACAGACCAGCGACCCGGGTTCCGGCTGCTGAACAAAACCAGCCGACTCCGTTTGTGGCGGCACCCCGAAACGCAGCTTCTCCGCTGCTGATGAATTGAGCTCCACCGACGGATAGCCGGAGAGTGCGGACTCGATCGGCACCAGGCCGACACACCCTGCAGCTCCGGTCTCTGCGAGACGTTCCAGGGAAACGCACTGATCAACAGTAAACGGTCCGCTGGCCAGGCGCCTCAAGGCGGTCAGGTGCGCGCCGCAACCAAGAGCGTTCCCAAGATCTTCTGCCAGGGTCCTGATGTAGGTCCCCTTGGAGCAATCAACCTCGATAACGACGTCCGGCAGTGCGCAGGAAACAATCTCCAGACGCGCGATCTCAACTGTCCTGGGTTCGCGCTCAACGCTTTGCCCCTGGCGAGCCAGCTTGTACAGCGGAACTCCGTCTTTTTTCAGCGCCGAATACATCGGCGGCACCTGCTCTATCCGGCCACGAAATGATGGAAGCAGCTGTTCAAGACGCTCCCGGCAAGAATCCGGCAGGACCCTGCGGGCCACCACAGCACCTTCACTGTCAAGCGTGGTGGTTGTCTCGCCCAGACGTAGAGTGGCCCGGTAGCTTTTATCGGCCATCAGCAGAAACTGGAGGACCTTGGTGGCGTTCCCCACCGCGACCGGCAGGACTCCTGTCGCCAGTGGATCAAGAGTTCCGGCATGGCCAACCTTCCGCGTTTTACAGATACGCCGGACCCGGCTGACCACGTCGTGTGAGGTCAATCCCTGCGGCTTGTCTATCAGGAGCAGTCCGTGCATGTCAGGCAGAGGCAAAGTGCCTCTCCAGGAGCCGGAGCACGGCAAGACGAACCTCTTCAAGGGGCCCGTCAATGGTCACACCTGCAGCGTTATGGTGTCCCCCGCCCCCCAGCTTTCGGGCAAACTCACCGACGTCGACGGCACCGCGCGAACGGAACCCGACCTTGGTCTGCTCCTGGCTGATCTGACGAAAGAAAACGGCGACCTCGACACCTTGGATGGCACGGGGGTAATTCACAAATCCGTCGGTATCCTCGGCTCTGGCGCCGGCGGCTTCCAGCATCTCTGTCGACATTGTCACCGAAGCAAATTTTCCACAGCCTGAGATGTCCAGGGTTGGCAGCACCCGAGCGAGCAACATCATCCGTTGCGCCGGTTGACTTTCATAAAGACGACTGGCGATTTCCCAGGTATCGATCCCCAGCTCGACAAGTTCACCGGCAATGGCGAAGGCTTCCGGATCGGCATTGGAATAACGGAAGGACCCGGTGTCGGAAAGGATCGCGGTGTAGAGAGAGGTGGCGATATCAAGGCACAGGGGGAAACCACAGGCCTTGAGAATCCGATAGATCAGCGCCGCCGTTGCGGAGGCGGAGGTGTCGAGATAGCAGATGTCACCAAAATCTGAATGGGGGTGATGATCGATATTGATCAGGGTCTTGCAGTGATCCTCCACCGGAACCCCGGCACGCCTCAACTCACCCGCATCCAGCACAAAACCGACATCGAACTGGCGTGTTGCCTCTATTCCGGTCACCAGTTTATCGGCACCGGGCAGAAAGGCAAAAGTCTCTGGCACTCCATCAACATTCAGCGCAACAACCTCTTTGCCCATCTGCTGCAGCGCCAAAGCCAGTGCGAGCGTGGAACCGATGGCATCGCCATCGGGGCTGCCGTGAGAAGCAATCAGAAAACTGTTACCCTGTTCAATCTGCTGAACTATCGCCGCTATCATCGTCTACCAAGTCGTCCTTCACCTGCCGAAGCAGTTCATCGATCCTGCGGCCGGACTCTATCGCCTGGTCCAGCTCAAAACGAAGTTCCGGAACATAACGGAGCCGCATGATCTGACCAAGCTGACGCCTGATGTAGGCGGCGCTGCTGCGCAGGCCGACCTGGGCCCCCCGACGTTCTTCTTCACCGCCGCTCACGGTATAGTAAATCCGGGCCATGCGGAGGTCGCGGGTGATATCGACTCCGGTTACGGTCACCAGAGCAACACGGGGATCTTTGACCCCGTGCATCAACAACTGTGATATTTCCTTGTGTAGCTGCTCAGCCACACGTTCAGGTCTGAACTTGCTCAAGCCCTATTCATCTCCATAGTGCAATATTTCCAAGTCGGATGCCACAATCTCTGCCAGGCCGGAGCAGGTCAGATCGTCTTCAAGGCGCTGAAACAGCGAATGGATCAACGCTTCATCGCCGCTCACCAGACAGATGCCGAGGAGAGCCCGCTGCCACAAATCGTGCGATCCGACCTCAGCCGCTGAGACCGGATAGGTGGATCGGATCTTGGCCAGCACCTTATTGACCCGCGAGCGCTTTTGCTTGAGGCTCTGGCCACCTTCCAGCAGCAGATCGAGACGCAGAACACCGACCACCATCGGCTTGACTCCTTTTCCGTGTCAGGATCAGAGCGAGGTCTTGACTTCTTCCATCTCAAACACTTCGATTACATCACCGACTTTAATATCGTTGTATTTTTCCAGTCCGATACCACATTCATAACCGACCCCGACTTCCTTGACATCGTCCTTGAAGCGCTTGAGGGAATCCATCTTGCCTTCCCAGACAACCACGCTATCACGAACAAGCCGGGCCTGCGCATTCCGCTGAATCTTGCCATCGACCACATAACAGCCTGCAATGGTTCCGACTTTCGATACGTGGAAGGTCTCACGGACCTCAACCCGACCGAGCTCCTTCTCACGCAGGGTCGGCGCCAGCAGCCCTTCCATGGCGTCGCGGATATCGTTGACCGCATCGTAAATGACGCTGTAGAGACGGATATCGACACCCTCAGCTTCAGCCAGCAGCTTGGCCTTGTTTTCAGGCCTCACGTTGAAGCCGAGGACAATTGCGTTGGAAGCTGTCGCCAGAGTGACATCACTTTCGGAAATGCCGCCGACCGCGGTATGAATGACTGTCAGACGGCAGGCATCAGTAGACAGTTTTTCCAGTGCTTCTCGAACGGCCTCAACGGAACCCTGGACGTCGGCTTTGACGATAACCGGAAGCTCCTCGACAACCCCTTCCTGCATCTTGGCAAACAGCTGGTCGAGAGAAACCTTGCTGGTTTTCGCCAGATCGATCTCACGCTGTTTCTGTTGACGATGTTGTGCGACATCTTTTGCCGCCTTTTCATTTTCAACCGCATGGAACAGATCACCGGCATCGGGAACCCCTGCCAGGCCGGTGACCTCAACCGGGAAAGACGGTCCGGCTTCTGTGACCGCGGCTCCAGCAGCACTGATCATGGAACGAACCCGGCCATAGTGCAGTCCGGCAACGATTGCATCACCGATCTTCAGGGTGCCATCCTGAACCAGCACCGTCATAACCGGACCGCGACCCTTATCGAGCCTTGCCTCGACAACTGAACCTTTGGCCCGCTTGTTGGGGTTGGCTTTCAATTCGAGGACTTCAGCCTGCAGCAGGATCATCTCCAGCAGGGTGTCGAGATTGCTATGGGTTTTGGCCGACACCTCGACAAAGATGGTATCGCCACCCCACGCTTCCGGCACCAGCTCGAACTCGGTAAGCTCCTGCTTGACCCGGTCCGGATTCGCCTCAGGCTTGTCCATCTTGTTGATTGCGACAATGATCGGCACACCCGCGGCCTTGGAGTGGTTGATGGCCTCTTTGGTCTGGGGCATAACGCCGTCATCTGCTGCGACGACCAGGATAACAATATCGGTAACGCCCGCACCGCGAGCACGCATGGCGGTAAAGGCTTCGTGACCCGGAGTGTCGAGGAAGGTAATCTTCTTGCCCTCCAATTCGACATCGTAGGCACCGATATGCTGGGTGATCCCTCCGGCCTCCCCCTCAGTGACATTGGCTTCGCGGATGGCATCCAGCAGGCTGGTCTTACCATGGTCGACGTGACCCATGATAGTCACGACCGGAGGCCGGATCTGCAGGTCCTCCTCACTGTCCGTCTTCTCTGATTCGGCAACATGCTCGAGAATCGTCTCTTCATCAAACGCGACATTCTCAACTTCGTACTTGAACTCACTGGCCAGCAGTGCAGCGGTCTCATAGTCAAGCGGATGATTAATCGTAACCATCGATCCCTGCCGCATCAGCTCGGCAATCAGCTCATTGGCCTTGACGCCCATCCGCTTGGCCAGTTCGCCAACAGTGATCGAATCGCTGATCCTGATGACCCGCTTGATTGCCTTGCTGATGGTAATTTCGGTTTTCTGCGACTGCTTGGACTGCTTGCCACCTTTCTTCTTTCGCGGACCGCGGCCTGGCTCGAACACCTCAACGCGCCGTCCCCGCCGTGACACCATGCCATCACGCTCACCGTCATCGTGGCTGTGCCGCCCCTTTTTCTTCTTCTTATTGCGCCCGGGGTCGCGGTCGGGGACCGGTTCTACGGGGATCATTGACAGATCGCTCTCGGGCCGCTTGCGGGGACTGACAGGTGCCGCACCGGGGCGGGCCTGCGCGGGGCGTTCAGGACGTTCCGGACGTGCGGGTCTTGCGGGGCGTACGGGACGCTCGGTACGACCATTGCGTCTGCGGGGGTCGGTCTCCTGGCTGGGCTTGGGCAACTCGACGCGACCAAGAATCGTGGCACGGTTGGCTGACGTCTTCTCCACGGTCTTGGGCGCCGTTTTTTCCTTCTTGGCAACCGGTTCAGGTGATGCCTCGACGACAGGCTCAACCACGGATTCTGCAGGAGGTACCTCCGGTTGGGTAGAAACGACATCCCCCGGTTCAGGCAGTTCGGTACCCTCCGACTGCTTGGCAGCCGGTTCGGCTGCAACGGGCTCCTTCACCTCGACAGGTTCCGGCTCAGCCCCTTCTCTTTCAGGCTGCTCAGCAACCGCCGGCTCGACGGGGGCTTCGGCAACCGGCGCTGCCGGTGGTTCTTCGACTGGCTTACGCACGACCGTCTTGCGGCGTCGGATCAACCCGGGCTTGATCCGGGCCTCCTCAATCTTTTCCTCAGTCGGAGTATTAAAGGACTTGAACTTCTGCAAATCCTCATCAGACAGTGAGCTCGCATGTGATTTCACATCAATCCCGGCATCAGCAAGCTTGGCAAGCAGCTCCTTGTTTTCGAGCCCCATATCCTTCGCCAGTTCGTATACTCGTACGTTGCCCATCAATTCTCCCTTACCATTTCTGCTAATCTCTGCAATTCAATCAGAATCGCATCCGCCAAAGCTCCGACCTTAATCGCAACGGCACTTCGCTCGCTCTTCCCGAGCAGCTGCCCGATCCGGTTCTTACCCAGCATATTAAACACCGGGACATCTTGTCGAGCGGCAACAGCTGTCAGTTTTTCACCGATACTCTCAGAGATGTCTTCACTGAGGATCAGAACTGCAAATTTTCCCTTTTTTCTCAGACTGTCAAGAACCGAGTTCGTTCCAGTTTCCAGCTGCCCGGATTTACGGGCCATGCCCAGCAGAGCCTCGACCCGTGCCAATACCTGTTCTTGTAAACTGAGCAGCAGCGCCTCTGCGGACGCTGACTCTGCCTGTCCCCGAAAGCTTCTCTGGAACTGGCGCTTTTCAACTGCCCTGCCCAGACATTCCCGATTCAAGCAGGTATATGCTCCCCGTCCCGGCAGTTTATGCCGGTAGTCAACCAGCAGGGCTCCATCCGGACCAAGGACAAAGCGGACCAGTTCGTTCTGGTCGGCGGTCCGTCGGCAGGCAATGCAGGTGCGCTGCGGTTGTCTGCCCTGACGTGAAATCAAGACCTTTCCTGCTCCTCGTCCGGTGCGGCATCAGAACCTTCAACAGCCTCACTGTCGGCAGTTTCAGCCTCGACAGGAGAATCCATCTCTGCGCCATCCGACCGTACATCATCTTCGACAGCAGCCGTCTCTGCGTCCGCTGCGGCCTGTTCCTCGGCGTTATCGGACTCCTGCTCTTCTTCCAATGCCCTGGATTCGCTCTTGATATCTATTTTCCAGCCTACCAGTTTAGCCGCCAGACGGACATTCTGACCTTTCTTGCCGATCGCCAGGGACAGCTGATCATCAGGGACGATGATTTCCAGCGCCTGCCCTTCGTCATCGACATAGACGCGCGAAACCTCCGATGGGGCCAGAGCCGAGCAGGCGAATCGGGCGATATCGGGCGACCATGGAATAATATCGATCCGTTCGCCACGCAGTTCCGAGACAACATTCTGAACCCGGGAACCTCGCATTCCGACACAGGCCCCTACCGGGTCGACATCGATATCATGGGACACAACGGCAATCTTGGCCCGGCTACCCGGCTCACGTACTGCGCCTTGAATCTCGACAATACCTTCAGCAATCTCAGGTACTTCCGACTTGAAAAGCGAGATGAGCAGGCCCGGATGGGTCCGCGAAAGGATAATTTGCGGACCCTTGGCCGACATTTTCACTTCTGAGATATAGGCGCGCACGCGGTCAGACTGACGGTAATTTTCCCGCGGAACCTGTTCCCGGTTGGGCAGCAGCGCTTCAGCACGTCCAAGGTCAACAATCAGATCACCCCGCTCGTAACGCCGGACTATGCCGTTGACAACTTCGCCGACGCGGTGCTTGAACTCATTGTAAATCCCTTCGCGTTCAGCTTCACGCACCTTCTGGATGATCACCTGCTTGGCGGTCTGTGCGGCAATGCGGCTGAAACTGCCGGCCTCCATCATCATCCCGAGAGAATCGCCAACCTCAACATCAGGGTCGATCTCCCGGGCTTCCTCGATGTCGATCTCCTTGTAGGAATCGACCACCTCATCCACGACGGTCACAAACTCAAAGACCTCGACCTCGCCGATTTCTTCATTGAAATGCGCTTCGAGATCTCGCGTATTGCGAAACTTCTTGTTGGCAGCGGACAGTACGGCCGACTCGAGAGCTTCAACCAATACGTCCCGATTGATCCCCTTGTCCTTAACCACCTGATCGATGATGTGATTGAGATTGCCCACCATCTTGTATACCCCTTCTGTTTAATGGTCTGCTGTACGGTTCAGGCCGTACCACACAATGACGTCTTTATCCGGTTAAAATTCGAATTCCAGATTCGCTTTTTCAATCTGATCCAGAGTAAAAGCAACCTGGCCACCCTTGGCATCGGTCTGCTCCAGCAGGACCTGCTCCCCTTCAACACCACGAAGCTCGCCGACAAAAGTCTTACGCTGATAACCGCGCTGGTCGGGGTCGCAGGAAAGTCGGGTTTTAATTTTCGCCCTGTTCCCGGCAAAACGCTGATAATCAGCCATCTTTTTCAGCGGGCGATCAAGACCCGGCGATGACACTTCAAGCTGATAAGCGGTTTCAAGCAGATCTTCCACATCGAGCAGAGCAGCAATTTCGCGGCTGGCATCGGCACACTCGTCCAGATTTATTCCACCCTCTTTATCCAGGTAGAAACGGAGAACCCAGCCGTGACTTTCCCGTTGATATTCCAGCTCAACCAGTTCGAGACCAAGATCGTCAAGGATCGGTTGAGTCAATCGTTCAATCTGTTCCAGCAACTGCGCCACCAGGTAACCTCTTGACAATAAAAAAAGCGAGCCGGTTGGCTCACTTTCTAAGGTTCAACAAGATACCCGTGATATCTATCACAACACTTCAGTCTTTGCAAGCAAAATATCTGTAGCAGGCACAGCCTCTGGCTCAAAAGCGGGCGGCTATCGCCCGAAGACAACCGGCTTCCGTCGGCGGCCCTTCTCTGCATGATATTTTTTCAGTAACAGTTCAGGCATATCCCGCCGGCACAGGTAGTCGCCTGAGGCAGCCAGAAAGTCCTCGATCAGTTCATCAATCGTTGCGGCCAGGCGGTCTGAAGTAACCCCCATCCGCTCCAGCACTTTGCGGAAGATCACAGTCTCATGGAGCGATGAGGCAGCCGCCTGCAATTCTTCCGGGAGGTCAGGCTGGCCGGAAAGGAAAGCTTCCACCGAAATGAAAACCCGATGAAAATCACCGTAATAGCGATTGCTCTGATCATAAAATCGTAAACAGAGGCCATTGCTCAGCAATTTCTCACCAACCTGGTTATTATCACCCATTGCACTCCCCGCCATCCGTTTCGGTCGCGCGCACATGAAGTTCATCGATCTGGCTCCACAGTCCCTGAAGAATCCTCACTTCCCGTTCACTCAGACCGGCCCTGCCGAAGATCCGCCGAAAAGCCCGCAAAATATGATCAGGGTTCTGCGGATTAAGAAAACCGACATCGCCGAGAGTCTGTTTCATGTGTCGAAACATCCCCTCGAGACTTTTGCTGCTGGCCAGCTGCTTGCGCCCATGGGTCAGACCGCTCAGTTCTCCCCGCGCCCTGCTGATTTCATACAGGCAGATGAGTACCGCCTGGGCCAGATTCATCGAGGGAAGCTGGTCATCGGTCGGAATGGTCACGAACCTCTGGCAGAGGTCCAGTTCAGAGGTATGCAAACCCTTGTCTTCACGGCCGAAAACCATCGCTACCCGGCCCTTGAGGGTCTCTGGCACCAATTGCCTGGCAGCTTCATCCGGATGGATCAGGTCTTCGCGGTACTTGCCGAAGCGCCGGGTGGTTCCGTAACTCAGGGTACAGTCAGCCAGGGCCGCCTCCAGGGACGAAAAGATCCGCGCCTTTTCCAGGACGGTGGTCGCATTGACCGCCATCTGCCGCGCCTCATGAACAGTGTGATCGGTCTGGGGATTGACCAGCCGCAGATCAGTCAGACCGAAATTCAACATTGCCCGGCAGACAGAACCAATATTACGCGGGCCCTGTGGTTCGACCAGTACGACACAGACATTTTCTAACCGCAAGGAAAGCTCCAAAAGTGCTTGAATGATGACATCCTAGAAAATCCCGATGTCACCCAATTCATACTGAACAACGGCCGCTCCGACCATGGCCGCTGTTTCCGTACGCAGAATCCGCGGCCCGAGACCGACCGGGACGAGGCCGCTCTGACGTGCCTGAGCTATCTCAGGATCGGTAAACCCGCCTTCCGGTCCGACGATCAAAGCCAGTCTTTGACCGCTAAACACCTGCAACGCGCTGCGCAGCGAACTCCGCTCATGACCTTCATAGAAAATCAGAGCTAGGTCCGCCTGGACGGCCTCCTGCAGACACTCCCGCCACTCCAGGGGAGTCCAGAGCTCAGGCAAATCCGCCCGACGACATTGCTTCGCCGCTCGCAGAACAACATCCGGCCAGCGATGCGACTTCTTCTGTTTGGCATCTCTCTGTTCCTGGGTCAAAGAGCGCTGACAGACAAAAGGGATGATGCGCGCAGCGCCGAGTTCGGTCAACTTCTGAAGGACCAGTTCGAACCGCTCCTTGTCGGGAATCGCCTGATAAACGTCTATCACCAGCGGACTTGCGACGGAGGGACAGGTGAAAAACGGGATGAGAACCGCGCCGGTGTCATCGTTTACGGTTATTCTGGCCCGATAACACGTTTCCTGTGGATCGGTCACAGTCAAAACTTCTCCGGGACGGGCATGCCAGGCCCTCAGGGAAGCAGCCTGCGCCGGAGACAGACGAACTTCACTGCCGAGTTGCGGAACATCCGGCAGCGAAATTCGGCTGCCGGGGCCGCCGCTATTCGTACATCTGCGGATTGAAACCATGTTCCCGATAACTGACAAAACGTGAGCGCGCCTGATCCGCCAACTCACTATCATATGTTTCAGCGAAGTCGACGACCTGATCGAAATGTCGGATAAAATCGATGCTGCAGGGTCTTCCCATGACCAGAACCGTAGCGGCATTCGGATTTTCCTGGCCTGTCGTTATAACGATCGGTTCATCCAGACAATCCACCGAACCATTATCATACGCGTGCGGAATAAACGACCCCTTATCCCAGACCCACATAAAACGGTCAAGCGTGATCGCCTGGTTATCGTCCTGCACGGTAATCAGAACCCGCTTCCCTTCGGCAAAAAAAGTCTCCGCCAGACGACAGAGATGCTTGGCCTTCTCCGGCCGCTTGAGCTTGATGAATCTGACCTGAACCACGCACGCTCCTTGACAGAAAAGCTCAGTTGCGCTCCAGAAGAGTCGACAGCAGCTCGCAGCCGGGGATCAGGCTGCCGGCGTTCGCGGCCTCGCTCTCAGTGTATCCGCGCACTCCATTGAGGCTGTTGTTGCGCGAATCATAGAGGATATAAGGCACCGGATCGGAGGTGTGGGTCCGCTTGGCGACAGGTGTCGGGTGATCCGGCAGAACCAGCAGTCGGCAGTCGCCCACGCCATCCAGATTCTCCACGATGGTCCCCACCACCTCCCGGTCGAAGTCCTCTATCGCCTTGATTTTTTCCTCAAGCAATCCCCCGTGAGCCGCCTCGTCAGGAGCCTCGACATGGACATAGACAAAATCATGCTGTTTCAACGCGTCCAGGGCATACTCGGCCTTGCCGCGATAATTGGTATCAAGATAGCCGGTCGCACCAGGCACATCGATAATCTCAAGGCCGGCACAAACACCGATCCCCTTGATCAGATCCACGGCTGAAATCACCGCGCCGCTGATATCGTAGAGGGTGCGGTAGGTCTCCATTTTAGGCTTTCTCCCCTGCCCCCACAACCAGATCGAATTCGCCGGCAGGTCCCCCCGCTCCACCCGGGCATGGTTCACCGGATGATTATTGAGCACCAGCTGAGCCGAGGTTGTCAGGCTGATCAGCTCAGCGGCACCGTCACCCCGGGGCAAATGGTTTTCAATGCTCTGGCTGCTGATATCGTGCGGGGGAACACAGATCATTTTGTCCCGGCCGTTTTTCCAGACCAGCAGGTGGCGGTACGACACTCCGGGATAAAATGAAAACTCATCATCACCGAGCTCCTGCTGCAAGGTCTCGACCAGCTTGGCTGAATCCTCGCTGGAGATATGACCGGCGGAAAAGTCCCCCATATACAGCTTGCCGTAATGCGCTTCCAGCCACACCAGGTTAAGTCGGAAGGCAACATCGTCAGGTCCGAGCTCGACCCCCATGCTGGCGGCTTCGAGAGGCGAGCGGCCACTGTAGCAATGCTGTGGATCGTAGCCAAAGACGGAAAGGTTCGCCACGTCACTGCCCGGATGGAATCCGCCAGGCACGGTTGCAGCCAAGCCGATTTTACCGGTGCGCGCCAGGCGATCCATATAGGGTGTCTGTGCCTGCTCGAGTGGTGTCTTGCCACCGAGTTGCTCCAGCGGTTCGTCCGCCATGCCATCGCCCAACAATACCAGGTACTTCATCACTTCCTCTTGTCTCTTGCCTGTTGTTCAAGCAGTCAATGGATAATCACCCGCGCGGGTGATACTGTTGATGGATCTGTTTTAGCCGTTCCCTGATCACATGCGTGTAGATCTGAGTCGTCGAGATATCGGCGTGACCGAGCATGGTCTGTACCGCCCTCAGGTCGGCACCATTCTCAAGCAGATGGGTCGCAAAGGAATGGCGCAGCATGTGTGGCGAAATCGTTTGGGCAATTCCCGCCGCCAGCGCATGCCGCTTGAGAATCTTCCAGAAACCCTGGCGCGTCAACCCCTTTCCACTCCTGTTGAGAAATATCCTCTGATCCCGGCCAGTCTTGTTGAGTGGCGCGCGCCCGCGCTCCAGGTAGTCACTCAGCGCCGCGAGGGCTTCCTCGCCGAGGGGAATCAGCCTCTGCTTGCTCCCCTTGCCGAACGCGCTCAGGCAGCCGACCTCAAGGTTCAGGTCGGACAAGCGCAACGAGACCAGTTCCGACACCCGCACTCCGGTCGCATAGAGCACCTCGAGCATGGCACGGTCGCGCAGCGCCAGGGGTTGATCGCCGCGCGGCACGGCCAGCAGGCGCTCGACCTCGGACTGAGACAGCAGGTGGGGCAAGGGCCTCAACAGTCGAGGGGACTCAACCAGCGTGGTCGGATCCTGGGTCGATAATTTTTCCAGACGGAGGAAGCGATGAAACATCCTCACCGCACTCAGCGTTCTAGCGCGACTGCGGGGGGCGAGACCCGCTTGCCGGAGGCCGGTCAAAAAGTTCAGCACGTCAGACCGGGAGATCCCATCAGGGGTCGTTATCTTTGCCTGCCTGAGGAAATTCAGGTAACGGGACAGATCCCTTCCGTAGGCATCCAGGGTATTTGCTGCCAGTCCCTTTTCAACGGTCAGGTAGTTGAGAAAAAGATCAAAGTATTCGTCCATAACGGTCTGACAATCTGTCCTTTTCAGCTGTCCAGACATTTCAGGAGCGCGGTTTTGACCTGCTCCAGTTTTTCCGGCAGAGTGACCTTCTGTCCGAAAATATCGTGAACATAGAACACGTCGGCGACCTGATCGACCTTTGTTGATATTTTCGAAACGGCAATATAGAGCCCCAGGCTGTTCAGGGTCCGGGTGATATCGTAGAGCAGACCGACCTTGTCATGGGCAAAAATGTCAACGACTGAATAATTCTCGGAGACCTCGTTATCAATCTCCACCCGGTTGGGGCGTCGCGGCTTTTCCCTTGCCACCAGATAGGTCGGTTCGTGACGCTTGGCCACCAGGTCCTCAACGTAAGCGCGGCCTTCGATGACCGCCACCAGGTCCTGTTCAACCCGCTGCCATTTATCCATATTGTCCACGATCTCTCCGGTCGGGCTGTTGACCTGCAGCACGTCGAGGACCACTCCATTGCGGCGGGTATGAATCTGGGCACCGAGGATGTTGATGGAATGTGCCGTCATCACGCCGGCGATCAGGGCAAAAAGTCCTGGCAGGTCCAGCGTTGACAGGACGATTTCTGTATATTTCCCCTCTGGGTGCTGTTCGACCTGTAGCGCCAGTGACTTCTTCCCCCGCCCCAGGGAGAGACGCATGTGCTTGACGATTTCCCAAGAATGATAGCTGAGCAGATAGCGGGTACTGAGGTTGTTGATCGCACGGCTGACACGGCTTTCCGGAAACTCTTCGACCAGCAGTTCTTTGATTTTCCGTTTTCTGTTACGCACCTTTTCGGAACGTTTTTCCAGATAGAAATCGCCCTTCTCAAGAATGTCGAAGGTTTTCTCGTAGAGTTCCTGGAGCAGTTGCCCCTTCCAGTTGCTCCAGACGTCAGGCCCCACGGCGCGCACATCGGCAAAGGTCAGCAGATAAAGCATCTTCAGGTTTTCGCTCATCTCCATCAGTTCTGCGAACTGGGCGATCATCTGCATGTCCTGCAGATCACGGCGCTGCGAGATAACCGTCATCGCCAGATGGTGCTGGACCAGAAACTGCAGGCGCTGGGTATCCTCCCGGTTAAGACCAAGCCTGCGGGCGATGGTCGGGATCATCGAGGCACCCTTGCTGCTGTGGTCCTTCCCCTCCCCCTTGCCGATGTCATGGAACAGCACCGCAAGCAGGAGCAGTTCGCGCTTTTCGACATCCTTGGCCAGCTGTGTCAAAAGTGGAAATTCGTTTATATAGTCGCCATCCCACAGTTTGCAGATCTCTTCGACGGCAAACAGGGAATGGATATCGACGGTATATATGTGATAGAGGTCGAACTGGACCTTACAAAAGACCCTCTTGAACTCGGGGATAAAATGATGCAGGACATGCAGGTGATGCATCTTGCGCAGCGTCCTGCCGACCCCCTTGGAATGACGGAGGATCCGCAGAAACGACTCTGACATGGCCTTTGATCGCCGCATTTTGTCGTTGACCAGCGGCAGACACTCCCTCACCAGCTGTTTCAGCGGCATGTTCAGCTTGGCATTATGCTTCTGGGCCAGTTCAAACGCCTTCATCATTAGCGCAGGGTTGTTCCTCAGCAGGTCCGGTTCGTTTATTCCCAACTCCCCACGGATGATGTAGAACCCATCCTCAAGGGCCCGGCGCACGAAGAACCCAAGAACTCCGACCTGGCCTTCGCCACGCTGGGTAGCCTTGACAATCAGGCTGGCGGAGAGGTGTTCGATTTCCGTTGCGCGGGTATAAAAGTCCTGCATGAACTTTTCCACCGCCTGATTCTTCTTGTCGGTTTCATAACCCAGAAAGTCGGCAATCAGCTTCTGCTGGTCAAACAGCAGCTGGTCATTTTTGCGGGTTGAGAGGAAGTGAAGCTGGTTGCGAATCCGCCAGAGATAGTCGAGCGCGGCGCGGTACTCCTGAGCCTGCAGATCTGTCAGAACCCCTTTGACCAGCAGATCTTTGAGCGATTTTGCCTTGAATTTGACCCGGGTCACCCAGAGAGCCGTATGCAGGTCACGCAGGCACCCCTCTCCTTCCTTGATATTCGGCTCAAGCAGGTAGACCGACGAGCCGTATTTGCGAAGCCGCTCGTCGTTTTCCTGCAGCTTTCTGCGGATAAAGTTCTGGCTGTTGCTATTGAGCAACGGCCTGCCGACTTTTCTTTCAAAATGGGCAAAAGAGTTGCTCGATCCGGCCAGGAAGCGGGCATCGAGCAATGACGTTTTAACCGTCAGGTCATTCGCCGCATTGTCAAGGCAATCCTTCGCGCTGCGTACGCTGTAACCGACATCGAGACTGAGGTCCCAGAGCAGGTAAAGCATCCGGTCGGAAATCCGCTCCGCAGCGGCCTGGCCAGCGACATCAAAGAAAAACATCAGATCCAGATCGGAGAGAGGATTCATCTCCTGGCGCCCGTACCCGCCCAATGCGATCATACAGCAGTCATCAAGGGCCATGTCGTCCTGGTCGATGGAAACTGCGCGGTAGAGGCTCCGGGTCAAACCATCAAACATGCAGGTCAGGGCTTCGACAACCCAGGTTCCTGAAGCTCCCTGGTCATGCTGCCGCCGGATATTTCGGGTTTCGGCATCCAGAAAGGCCCGTGCCGCTGCAAGAAGCGGGTCTCGACGTTGCTGGTAATCATCCCGGCTCTCCAGCAGTGCGGCAGGAAAATACCGTTCGATTTCAACATGGTATGGCGCTAGGGTCATTTTTGGGCAACCTGTTCCAGCGTTGCCGCATAACTCTTGACGCCACGAACGATAGCGCTGGCAACCCTTTTCTGGTAGTCACTGCTGTTCAGACGCTTCTCTTCCCGATGGTTACTGATAAAGGCCGTCTCCACGAGAACCGAAGGCATGGTCGCCCCGAGAAGCACGTGGAAGGGGCCCTGGCGCACGCCGAGGTCCTTGATATCGGAATAATGGGGTTTCAGTCCAGAGACCAGCGCCTGCTGAACCTCCGTGGCGAGCCGGCTCGACTCGTTGATCTTGGCATTCGCCATCAGGTCGAAAAGGATCGCCTCGAGGTGGCTGACCTCTTCCAGGGTTGTTCCGTTCTCCCGTGCCGCAACCTCTGCGGCCTGGTTATTTTTGGCCAGGTTGAGGAAGTAGGTCTCCAGACCGTAGGCATTGCGATTCTTGTTGGCGTTGGCATGAAGCGAAATAAACAGGTCAGCGTCCACCTTGTTGGCGTACGAGGTCCGGTCCCGCAGTTTCAGGTAACGGTCGTCGGAACGGGTCAGTCGCACCTCACACTTCAACTCCTTGCGTAACTGCTCGGCCAGGTATTTTGCCATTTTCAGCGTCACATCCTTCTCCCTGGTCCGGTTCGGGCCCACCGCACCCGGATCCTTTCCCCCGTGCCCGGCGTCCACCACGATCAGCCGGATCCCCTCATCCCCCTGCTGCTGCGGCACATGCAACGGCGCCTGATTGACGGACGGATAGCGCTCTAGAATCCCGGCAATCGACTGATCGCTCTGCTGCGGCGGCGCGCGCAACTCGGGTTGTGCTTTCTTGGCCATCTGCAATCGCTTGCCGATCACATCGACAACAATCCGGAACGGATTCTCCAGGGCAAAGACCTTGTAGTCCTGGAGCTGAAAAAGATCCAGAACCACCCTCATCCGTTCCTTGTCATAGCGGCTGGTCCGGATCTGCCGCAACAGTCCGTCGTTGACGGAAATGTTCGGGCTAACGTCTTTACCAGACTCCGCCTGCCAGAGATCGATGTACAGGCGCGGATTTTTACCCTTGAGCAGGTTGGCCTTGTACTTCACCTTGCTGTTCAGATCGAGCACCACCCGGGTTTTGTCCGGACCGCTCCAGAACCGCAGTTGATCGATCCGCGAATTTTCTCCATGCACCCTGCTGATCAGGTCTGCATCCCTGGGAACCGGCAACCCCGCCAGACGTTCCTTTGCCTGGTTGAACATGTCTCCGGAGGGGTAGTCTTCCACGACGCGACGATAAGCGTCATAGGCTGCGGGAAATTCCGAAAGAAGCTCTTCACTCAGATCAGCCGCACGAAACAGGGAGTCATCCGCCAGGCTGCTGGCGGGATAGCGGTCCGCGACCAGCAGATAAGCATCGCGGGCCTTGCGGGCGTCAGCCGTCGCCCCGGACGCGTAAGCCAGGCCATGCCAGGTCTTCGCTTTCAGGAAATAGACATTTTCCGAATTCTCATAATCGGGATGTTGGCGGATAAACCGATCGAGACGTTTGATGATCTTTTCCCAGTTGGTTCGCTGCCTCTGCCGCTGCGAGCTCTTGACCAGGCTCTGGTAATCCGCCCGGATCTGCTGGTAGCTGTCAGGGGCAGCATCAGCCTCGGGAGTTCCAATCAGGAATATCGCCAGCAGCAAACAAATGAAAGTCTTCGGAACCATCATGTTCAAAGTAATCTTTTCAGCTCATCCAGGAGGTTTAGCGCTTCGATCGGGGTCGTCATGCCGACATCGATCGAAGCCAGCCGTTTACGCAATTCGTCATCTGCCTGAAACAGGGAAAGCTGGGGGTCGGGCTGCCTGCCGGGCTGGTCCTTCCCTTTTCCCAGCCGCGGGTCGCCACTGGTGCTGAACTCACCAGCCTCAAGGTTATGCAGAATCTCCTTGGCCCGTTCAATCACCGCTACCGGCAGACCGGCCAGACGGCCGACCTGAATCCCGTAGGAGCGGCTCGCGCCCCCCGAGACGATTTTACGCAGGAAGATAATCTGGTCGTTCCATTCCTTGACAGAAATATTATAGTTTTTAACCCGCTCTCGCGTCAAAGCCAGATCGGTCAATTCGTGGTAGTGTGTTGCGAACAAGGTCTTGGCGGCAACGGCGGGGTTGTCGTGCAGATACTCAGCCACCGCCCAGGCAATACTCACCCCATCGAAGGTCGAGGTTCCGCGACCAATCTCATCCAGAATAATCAGGCTGCGGGCGGTCGCATGGTGCAATATATTTGCGGTCTCATTCATCTCCACCATGAAGGTTGACTGCCCCTTGGCGAGATTGTCACTGGCCCCGACGCGGGTGAAGATACGATCGACAACCCCGACCCGGGCACTGTCGGCAGGAACAAATCCCCCCATCTGCGCCATCAGGGTGATCAGCGCCACCTGGCGCATGAAGGTGGATTTGCCGGCCATGTTCGGCCCGGTAATGATCAGCAGCTGGTGCGTGTCAGTGTCGAGCTTGACGTCGTTCGGCACGAACGCCTCGCTCAGCGGCATCCCCTCAACCACCGGATGCCGGCCACCTGTGATCTCCAGGACGCCTGAATCATCGATCTGTGGGCGAACGTAATTCCGGTCATGGGCCAGGTCGGCCAGCGCCACAAGGACATCCAGGACCGCCAATGCGTCAGCGCTGCGCTGAATCCGTGCTCCCTGGGCGGCGGTCTGCTGGCGGACCTGCTGAAACAGCCGGTATTCAAGCTCCACCAGCCGCTCCTCGGCGCCAAGGACCTTTGACTCGTACTCTTTGAGGGTCGGAGTGATAAAGCGCTCGGCGTTGCTCAGGGTCTGCTTACGCTGGTAATCCTCGGGAATCCGGTCAAGGTTGCGATTGGTTACCTCAATGAAATAGCCGAAAACCTTGTTGTACTTGACCTTGAGATTTTGGATTCCAGTCCGTTCTTTCTCGTCCTGCTCCAGCCGCGCGATCCAGCCCTTCCCTTCGCGGCTGACGGATCGCAGCTCGTCCAGTTCCGGGTCGAAACCGTCACGGATAATGCCCCCCTCACGCAGGACAAATGGCGGGTCATCGACAATCGATGTGGCGATCAGATCAGCAAGCTCGGGGAGCAGGTCAAGCTGCTCCCGCAAACTGGCGAGAAACGGCGCCTGGAACTCGGCCAACAGGTCATCGATAGCGGGCAGTCGCTGCAACGACTGACGCAGGGCCACCAGATCCTTGCCATTGGCGCTGGCCATGGAAATCTTGCCATTCAATCGCTCAAGGTCATAAACACCGTCGAGCGCTTCGCGCAGATCAATCCGGCTCAAGCTCTGATCCAGGAGCTGATCAATCGCATCCTGTCGATCGAGAATCTGCTGCAGATCGACCAATGGATAATGGATCCACTGGCGCAGCATGCGCCCCCCCATTGCGGTCACGGTACGATCAAGCACCCCAAGCAGAGACCCCTTTTTACGTCCATCCTGCAATGTCGCTGTCAGTTCCAGGTTACGACGTGTCGCGTCATCCAGGACCATATGGTGCCGGGTATGATAGGTGACCAGGGGGCGGATATGACAGAGCGCATCCTTCTGTGTGTGCTGCAGGTAGTAGAGCACTGCGGCTGCGGCGCGAATTGCCTCGGGGTGTTCAGCGCAACCGAAGGCCTGAAGGTTGCTGACGGCAAAGAACTGGCATATGTTCTCTGTCCCCGTTTCTATCTCCAGCACCCAGTCAGGCAGACGACTGACCATCACGTCACCGAGCAGCGGCGCCAGGCTGGCCTGCAAATCGTCACCGGCCGCGCCCTCGCAGAAAAGGATTTCCCGTGGCCGCAGAGAGCCGAGTTCACTTTCAACCCGCTCCAGCCCTTCAACTTCGGTGACCCGGAACTCGCCAGTGGTGATGTCAATATGCGCGATGCCGTACCGGTTGTCTGCACCGCAAACCGCCAGCAGGTAATTGTTTTCTTTCGGTTCCAGGGTCTCGGTATCGGTCACCAGCCCCGGGGTGACAATCCGCACAACCTCTCGCTTGACGATCCCCTTGGCGGTTTTCGGATCCTCCACCTGCTCGCAGATGGCCACTTTGAAGCCGCTGTCGACCAGCTTGGCAATATACCCCTGGCTGCTGTGATAAGGGATACCACAGAGCGGAACCGCGTCTGCATCCCCTTTGTTGCGTGAGGTCAGGGTGATGCCGAGAACCCGCGATGCGGTGACCGCGTCGTCCATGAACATCTCGTAAAAATCACCCAGGCGGTAGAAGAGGATAGAATCCTCGTGATCCGCCTTGATTTCCAGATACTGACGCATCAATGGGGTTGTTGCCGACATTTTCAACCTTTGATTGGCTAAACAGAATAAACTGTTAGGGAGCGCAGCGATGAACACTGCGATAGAGAGCGATGTATCCTAGCAGACCGTCCGATCGATGTAAATAGAACCGGACCCTTGACGAAGCGATTCCATTTCTGTTCTTATCGATAGCAAACCTCTGATTTTATTTTTTCTTTTTTTTGCGCCTCTACGCCGGAGAAGACAAGGTGAACAAGCGAGACAGCATCAGGATCGACCCACACCATGACCATCGGAACTATTCGGTGGCCAGCCTTGAGGACGAAATACGTGCAGATCGGCACTGTGCGGAGCTGCTGAAGCATTTTCATCAGTACCTCCTGCAGGAGCTGCACACTGACCCGCTCGAAGCCGGGGCACTGGCCGCAGGGGCAGATTATTTCCTGCGTGAATTCATCATCGGCGACCGCCGGGAGAATATTTTCGAAATTTCCCCCCGCCGTGTCCGCCAGTTCGGAGGCAACTGGTATATTGTCCGTAATCTGGAACCGAACCTGGCGGAACTCACCGACATGCTGCAAGGTGCCGCAGCGTTTTACCGCTATTGTGCCGCGCAAGACCTGATCGACGTGGCCGTAGCCCAACAAATCGACGTGGAGGCCGGGCGACTCGAGGATTTCGCCAGGCGCATTGAGGAGTTTCACCAGATCAGCGGTAATGGCTTCAAGGACTGGGATCGGCAGTGTCCGATCAGCTAGAGCGTCACTTTTCATGAGTACAACCAACCCCAAAATCAAAGCCGCGGGTGTTTCAATTACCACAGCAGTCGGCCTGGCAACGGTAAAGCTGATTATAGCTCTCGCCAGCGGTTCAATGGCGATTCTGGCCTCGGCCGTCGACTCGCTGCTCGACATCCTGATGTCCGGTGTCAACTTCATCGCCATCCGCCATGCGGAGCAGCCGGCGGATGAGTGTCATCCGTTCGGCCATGGCAAATTCGAGACGATGGCAACCCTCTTTCAGGCCCTGGTGATCACCGCATCCGGAAGCCTGATCATTTTTGAATCGACCAGGCGGCTGTTCAACGGGATCGTCCTGCAGAAACTGGATATCGGAGCAGTCGTCCTCGCCTTAAGCGCTGTGGTCTCATGGCTGGTGGCCCGCTACCTGAAAAAAGTGGCCAGGGAGACTGATTCTTCCGCCCTCGAAGCCGACTCCCTCCATTTCAGCATGGATATCTACACCAATCTGGCCCTGCTGTGCGGCCTGCTGCTGATCCGCTGGCTGGATATCCCCTGGCTCGACCCGAGCCTGTCGATCCTGGTCGGACTCTACATTATCTTTGAAGCCTTGCGCCTGGTGCGTCACAGCATGGGTGACATCCTCGACAAGGAACTGCCTGCAGAACTGCAACAGGAAATCCGCGAGCTGATCGAAAAACATCAGAGAGGGCTCGGCTCCTACCACGACCTCCGGACCCGCCGGGCCGGTTCGCGCAAAATCATGGACTTTCACCTGGAGGTCTGCAAGCACATGTCGGTGGAAGATGCTCACAATATTGCTGACATGCTCGAGAAACGGATCGAAAAAGCGGTCATTGGGGCCGACGTAACGGTCCACATCGAACCCTGCACTGAAGTGCAATGCCCTGGCGTCAACCTTTGCGAACAGACCAAATCGCGTTTCAAGAAGTACCTGCCGGACTGACACTCCTGCCCTCCCACGCTGCTGGCATAGTCCATAGCCGTCTTTTTTGTTGCAGCGTTTCCAGGCCACGGAAACCCAGGAAAAGCAGCGTGCAATTGCACCGTCGAGCAACCGTACACCTGGCCCGGCCGCTGCGCCTTCCACCATCAGACAGGTTATCGGACAGATGCCCCGCAGTGGACCTGTCCCATCGGGCAACTGGAAGCCGAATCACATCAGGGTATGATTTGAAGGGTGGGTTTTCAGGCAAAGCACACTTCAAGGTTATTGAACCGCAGCGCCGAGGACTATCCCATATCTCCCGACGAGGGAGGGACAGGTTCTTCTTCCCGCAAAAAAGCGCGCTTGGTCAACGATGAGAAGATGGACGACAGCTGAGGCAAGCAAGCGGAATGGCCGTTCCCCCCACTCTCCAGTCCGTTCCATGACAAACTAGACTATCTTGGCCATCTCGCAATGGACGCAGATCGGCTCCAGCACCAGTAGCCCCGACTCCCTTTCCACCGGAACACGCTTCAAATGGAGACTGCAGGCGGTCTTGTAACAGACGGAACAGGCTTCGGCCTCTCCGCCTGGAAAGCGTCGATCACAGACATGGCAAATCCAGGGGGATTGTTCGAGATCACTCATAGCTTTTCATTCGATCCGGCAGAGGGGAATCCCTTTCAGTTCGGCTATTTTAAAGCCCGCACCGCGGACGAGACAACAATTTTCCGCTTGGTCGCGTACAGTTCGTGGTTCTTTTCAATCTCCTTGATCGGGTAAAGGTAATTGACCATGAACCCGTAGGCCTGGGCGAACCCCTTGTCCGAAACATCGCCGAGCCAGTTGACCCGTTCGATCCGGGCGCCATTACCGAGGTGGAAGCGCTCAACCGGATCAATCGGCTGTCCATCGCTGCGTTTTGCGTGGAAATAATGGAAGAGCAGGCGTTGCAGCAGGGGCTGAACGACAGCTGTGAAACTCTCGTCCATGTGCCATCCCGGTTGACCCAGCAGGTCGATCAACCTGGGAGACAACTCAGTTTCGTCCGCCAAGCCATTGAGAGCGGCTCTCCCCTCCTCTCCAACCAGACCATTCATATCATCTTGAGTCAAACCCTGCAGCCAGCGGGAAAATCCCGGAACCGGTGAAAGGGTTGAAAAGGTTCTGATGTTAGGCAATTCCGTCTTGAGTGATTCGACAACCCGCTTGATCAGGAAGTTGCCGAAGCTGATTCCCATCAGGCCCTGCTGGGCATTGGAAATCGAATAGAAGATAGCCGTATCCGCAGAATCCGGGGCCACGTCGGGTGACGATTCATCGAGCAGGGTCTGGATCGATCCGGCAATCCCATGGGTCAGGGCGACTTCGACGAAGATCAGCGGCTCATCCGGCATATTTGGATGAAAAAAGGCATAACAGCGTCGATCCATATTCAGCCGGTGGCGCAGATCCTGCCAGGAATGGATTTCATGGACTGCTTCATAAGCAACAAGCTTTTCCAGCAGGGACGCGGGAGACTGCCAGTCGATCTGGCGCATCTCCAGCAGACCGACATCAAACCAGGTTGCCAGCAGCCGCTGGATTTCGCGATCGAGCGGCAGCAGCGCCTTCTCCTCACGGCAGAATCCTATCAGATCCTTGCGCAGATCAACCAGAAACTTGATTCCCTGCGGCAGGGCGTTGAACTGGCGGAGCAGCTTCAGGCGGGGAGATATGAGCAGATCGAGCAAACTCTCCTCGATCGGCCCACACGCCGAGTCAGGGCTGGCAAGGTACTGCCGGCACTGCTCCCTGAGCGCCTCACGATCCGGACCGAATTCCCTGGCCAACAGCTGGAGAAAATACTTGCGCCCGACGGTGGACAGGCCCAGATAAAGCTCACCGATCTGGGCAGCGTGCTTACGTGATGAGACTTCACCACCCCGGGCTTCCAGCCACTTGTGGAGCTGACGGCGCAACAGCTCGCGGTCGTGACTGCTGAGGTCCGGACTAACTTTTTCGAAACGTTCACCGCGAAGCGAACCTGCAAGAGTCGACCAGCCTCGGCCGATATTTTTCAAACTGTTCTTCAGCATGACGCTACCAGCCATGGATCAGAAAGAGGTAAAGATACGTGCTGTCGAGCGACCGGGTGCCTGCAGATCAAGGTCGAGGAAATAGCCGAAGGGTGTCTGCCAGACATCATAACCGGCATTTTCAAGCCTCCCTGCAGAACGGTTGAGCAACTCCTGGGTAAAATCGGAATCGGCCCTGGTCTCGGCCAGGTGCGAAAAGGAATGCAGAACAATCCTCCGCGTGTCATTCTTGCGTGCGCCCCATTTGAGGTTTTTGATCAGTTTTTTCTGGGTACCGGCCGGATTCCCTTCATCTGCCTCCTCAGCATGAATAAGACCGACGACAACATCCTCGACAACCTGCTCCTCCGAGCAGTACGGGACATGGTCAAGCGTTTTCACGGCGCTGCGATAATGGAAACGATCGGTATAGAGCATCAGCAGTTTCATTGATTACGCCTGTACGGGGAAAGGTTCAGGGCTCTTTGGGGACGTAACCGGTTGAGTCTCCATAGCTGGAAGGGACGGTGCGGCTGGTCGTCAGGCTGACCTCATGACGATCCTTGCTCAGGTTGCGCCGATAGTAATCTTCGTAATAGCCGGGCAGCTCGTTCATCGTCGTGATCAGTTCCAGCAGGCTCATGTTGAAATGTTCTGCCATATGCTGCAGCCAGTCCTCCCGATCGATGCGCGCGACCAGGTTTTTGCGCTTGCTGATCCGCCGATAACCCAGGGCGGCGGCGCGTTCGCCGATAACCACCATCTTTTTCTTTGCCATTTGTCCGTTCCGTACTCACGCCCCTCCGCAGAATAAGACCATCTTACTTTCTTGAGAATGTCCCGGCAACCCACTTGAGAATAAGCAACAGCGCCGGAGAAGCGTGCATCAGCAGATCAAAGATATCCACTGGCCTGGTCAGGGTCCCACTAAAGAGCATTGCTATTTTTTCAGTCAGGTGCGGCTGAGGGAAAAACGGCGCCAGTCCGAGAATGAGGGTCGCGGCAAATAATATCGGGTAGGGAATTCCCTGCAATAGCTTCATTATTCAATCTTTGTCAGCAACATCTTCAGCCGGCAGCAGAACCAGCACCAGTCCGACCAGCATTCCTCCCGCAGCTCCCGTCCAGGGAGAAGAAAGAGCACCTCAGGTCCCACCGGCACACTGACCCAGGTATCCGAGCAAGGCACCTGAGAGGCCGCAGCCAACAAGGACCAACCCTTTTTTAGCAAGACGCTTCATCGGTGGTACAACCTTGATGGTAATCTAAACAGTGTGTCCACAATTCTTAATATAGCCGAAAACAAGCTGACAGGGTAAAATTTCGGCTTACGATTGTTAACAGAAGCCGTTCACAGCAACGTATCCCCGCCCAGATAAAATTAGTGTATAATGTTAGAAACAAGAGGAAGGAGGGATGCCTGTCGCAGACGATACAATTCAGTTGAGAACGTTTTCCAACCATCCGGCGGTCATCGGCTGGCGGAACAACCCGTGAACAGGGTATATTGAAGGTTATGCAGAAGGCCCGCGCAGCAAAAGCGGGCCTTTCACTGTTCAGCCCGAGCAACAATCAAAAAGGCATATCGACCGGCACAACATACCAGTACACTGCCAGGAAGTGGCAAGCACTTCCCGCAAGAACAAAAACGTGCCAGATTGCATGGTTATAGGGAACCTTGTCAATCGCATAGAACAGGACGCCGACGGTATAGATCACGCCACCGGCCAGCAGCCACCAGAACCCTGCCAATGGCAGGACCTGGAGCAACGGCTTGACGGCGAAGATCACCAGCCAGCCCATCGCGATATAAAAAACCGGTCCAAGCACCCGCAGCCGATGGGTCATGAAAACCTTGAAGATGATTCCTGCTACAGCCAGTCCCCAGACAACGCCAAACAACGTCCAGCCCCATGCACCGCGAAGGCTCACCAGTGCAAACGGGGTGTAGGTTCCGGCAATGACCAGGTAGATACTGGCATGATCGAGAATTCGGAAAAGATACTTGAGGTGCGGTCGCTGCAGTGAATGGTAAATAGTGGAGAAACAGTAAAAGAGCAGCAGTGAGGTGCCGTAGACTGAGCAGCTGACAATACGCCAGGGATCACCCTGTCGGACAGTCGCAATCAGCAAGAGAGACAGTCCCAAACTGCTGAATAAGATTCCAGCCGCATGGGTGAGACTGCTGGCTTTCTCTTCGGAGCGTGAATAGTAGTGGAGTCGCCTCCTGAGTTCATCTGCTTTCATGACTGAGGCCAACCTGTCATAACGCCGTCTGTTCCTTCCATCCTTGCCCTGATCGTACCCAACCAGTCCTTGATTCGCAGATAATGGCTGCCCTCCCAGTAGAGCTTATTGCAACCGGCGCACTGCTGGAACAGATCGAAATCTCGCTCTGTCCCCGGCAGCAGCCTGTGCCTGATCGTGTCCTTAACGACCGGATACAGCTTTCCGTTGCAGTCGGGACAGCGCCGGAAAGGGCTAAGACGGAGGGACTGGCGATAACGCCTCATCACCTGAAGAACCTGGTCATCAAGAAAACCGGAGCGGACCAGCATCCCCTGCTGGACCGCAGCATGCTTGAGAATACCGCGATCACGGGTCAGGATAATACGCCCCTCGGCCAGCGCGGTCCCAATCAGAGACCGGTCGTCGCAATCGTTCCGGTAAGAGCAATCCAGGCCGAGCAGTCGCAGCCGCCGGGCCAGGCGACCGAGATGGACATCGAGAATAAAAGTAGCGGGGTCGGGTGGTGGCGGACTGAGGGGAACCATTCCGTTCTGGTCGGACAAAACCCCGAACGGAACAATTTTGACAATATTGCCATCCTGCAGGCGGCGGTCGAAGGGGACACTCTGCCCGTTGACCAGGATCACATCAATTTCCGTGTGGGGAACACCGCAGGCCTCGATTGCGTCCTTGACTGAGGGCTGGTCGTTGAATTGGTAGAGGAAGGGGTCGGATCGGATGCGGCGACCTAGCAGCGGTCTCAGCAGCGGATGAAAATGGAATCGGGCGAGCGCCAACAGTTCATCACCTCCTCAACTGAAATTATAACTCAAGTTTCTGCCGGAAGATGCTGAAACTAAGGAGATCAGGCTGCCCCTTTGACATGGGTTACGGCGTTGCATCAGCGTCCGAAACAGACCCCCAAGGCTTCGGCGGTCAAGACCAGTTCGCCCTCAGGATCGACTCTATTAAGCTGAGCGATCGCCTGACTGATGGCGACATCGGTGACCTGCTGCCCTTTCAGGGCGACCATCCGACCATATTTTTCATCAGCGATCAGCTCTACAGCCCTGACACCGAAACGGGAGGCCAGTATGCGGTCGAACGGCGTCGGGGTCCCGCCACGCTGCAGATGGCCAAGAGTGACAACGCGGGTTTCCATATCGAGGCAGCTCGCAAGCTGATCAGCAACCAGATGGCCGACTCCGCCGAGACGGGCGACACCAAAATTGTTTTCGGCCCTCTGCTGCTCGACCTTCTGTCCATCAATCGCGGCGGCCCCTTCGGCAACGACAATGATGGAGAATCGGCTACCGGCCTTGCGACGCGTTTCAATGGCCTGACAGATTCGATTGATCTCGTACGGGATCTCCGGTATCAGGATGACGTCTGCAGACCCCGCGATACCGGATTCAATGGCAATCCAGCCGGCATCACGGCCCATGACCTCAACAACCATTGCCCGCTGATGACTCTCTGCGGTTGAATGCAGACGGTCGAGAGCCTCGGTGACGATAGCAACCGCGGTCTGATAACCGAAAGTCATGTCAGTGGCCCGCAGATCGTTATCGATCGTCTTCGGCACACCAACCACCGGAAGACCCTGCTGATAGAGTCCCTGAGCGATCTTCAGGGTGCCATCACCGCCAACGGCGATCAGGACATCAGCACCCAGGCTACGGAAATTCTCGACCACCTGCGAGGAGATATCGAGCAATTCCGTACGTCCTTCACGCTGCACCGGGAAGCTGAAAGGGTTGCCCCGATTACTGGTCCCCAGGATGGTCCCTCCCCGCGGCAGGATTCCCCGCACCGAGGCGAGGGTCAACTCACGCCAGCGGAGTTCACCGATCAGTCCCTCGAACCCATCCTCAATTCCGATCACCCGCCAATTATGGCGACCGACAGCGGTCCGGACAACCGCACGGATCACGGCATTAAGTCCGGGACAGTCCCCCCCGCCGGTGACGATCGCTAGGGTTTTGTTCATGTCGCTACTCCTGCTTCAGCAGATCCCGGTTAAACGGGGACAGACTATTCCTGTTTCTCCGTCGCAATGGCAAGCTTCTCGAATCCTGCATTTTTGGCCAGATCCATCAGTTGTACGACCCCGCCGTGTTGTGCTTCGCGATCCGCGAACAAAATGAACATGGTCTTCTGAGCCTTCGCTCCGTACCCAGCCAGGTGGGTCTGCAGTTGCGGCAGTGAGACTTCTTCATCCGCGAGAAATATATTTCCGTCCCGAGACAGGTAAACCTGCAGTTCTTCCGGCTGCTCAGCAAGCCTGACTGCTGAAGCACCCGGCAGCTTGATTTCCAGCCCCTGGGTATCGATGAAGGTGGTTGAAATCATGAAAAAAATCAACAGCAGAAAAACCACGTCAACCATCGGCGTCAATTCTACCCGCGGGCTCTCCTTTGACCGTCGCCGAAAAGCCATAATTCAACGTCCCACCAGATCGACAATCTGCATTGAGGATTCTTCCAGGTCCAGAGTCAGACGATCCACCCGACTCGAGAGATATTTATGCAGCAGGATGACCGGTACGGCTACGGAAAGTCCTGCCGCAGTAGTGATCAACGCTTCGGAGATTCCCCCGCCCAGGGTTGCCGGTGTGCCTACACCTTCAGTGGCGATCACGGTAAATGCGCGGATCATCCCGAGAACTGTCCCCAGCAGGCCGAGCAGCGGAGTAATCGTCGCGATCGTACCGAGAAGACCGAGATAACGTTCGAGAGCCGCGATCTCGCGCCCGCTGACTTCCTCAACCAGCGTCTTGATATGACTACGGCTGGATCCAGCCTGACGTAATGCCACCAGCAGGAGCCTTGAGAGCGGTGTCTTTTTTTGCAGACAAATTTCTATCGCACCCTCCAGCTGCCCTGAACGGTAGAGCCGTTCGACCTCCCGGGTTAAGGGTTGCATGTTCTTGCGAATCTGGTGATAACTCAATAAGCGATCAAAAAAGATCGCCCAGGCGATCATCGAGCAGACCAGAATCGGATACATCAGCGGGCCACCCTTAGAAAAGATCTCAAGCATCAATCGGTCGCCTTTCTATTGATAGATTTTGCAAAATAACCTCTGTCCGCAGAGGATTTATTATAAGGGCACTCTGCCCCCCATTGACACCTTTATTGGGTTCGCGGCTAATCCAGGCCGACGATCTCCCCGCGAATGCCATCTCTATCTATCGTCAGCAGGCCGACGGTGTGCTTCGGTGCTGACCGACGGTCCACCGGGCTCCCCGGGTTGAACAAAAGCAGATCGCCCTGCTGCCTGCAGACCGGATAATGGCTGTGCCCATAAACCAGGCAATCGATCTGCTTGCCGGCAAACTCATCCATAACCCTTTTTTCCAAACCGCTGCGCGGTCCCCAGCCGTGAATCAGACCGATTCGTTTGCCGCCAAAACCTATCACCCTCTTAAATGGGATTTCCGCCACTGACTGATCCATATTTCCCTGAACCGCATAACAGGGCAGCGGATAAAAGCAATCGATAAATTCCGGGATCACCATGTCCCCGGCATGCAGGATCGCATCAACTCCCGCAAAAGGCCCCTCCAGCAGGTACAGAGCAAGATCACTTGCTACATCGAGTGAAGTCAGATGAGTATCTGATATAATTCCAAGCTTCATCATAATGAAACTACTCCTCATCCCTTTTAAGTGAAAACATATCATCCATCTAATAAGATTTGGCGATTTTCAGCCACAATGGTTGTTTTTTGTCATTCAGCAACTGAATCTTGTTTAAATAACAAACTTTTACCTGTATAAAATCGACGGATTCACGCATTTTATAAAAATTTGGGTATTATTAGGAAATTGGCATCACCATTGCGAATGAAAACCAATTTTATCTTACGTATACGGCATTCGCTTGACTTTTTTTTAGTATGGCTATAGTTTTTTAGCCATACTTATGAAAATTCCGATTGGAACTCCCCTTCACTTGATTGCGGAGTCATGGGCTACATAGTCTTATCTGCTGTATACTACACGTCAGACAATAAACTTTCCCGGAGGTAAAAAATTATCATGCAGAAAAAAAGCGATGCACTCGAATATCACAGTATGGGCCGTAAAGGCAAAATAGAGGTTATCACCACCAAACCCTGTGCGACCAGCCGCGACCTGTCGCTCGCTTACAGCCCCGGCGTTGCCGAGCCCTGTCTGGAGATTGAAAAGAACCCCAACGACGCTTATGAGTATACCGCCAAAGGCAACCTGGTGGCCGTCGTCTCAAACGGCACCGCCGTTCTCGGCCTTGGCGATATCGGCGCTCTGGCCGGCAAACCGGTCATGGAGGGGAAAGGAGTCCTGTTCAAGAGTTTCGCTGACGTCGACGTCTTCGACATTGAACTCAACACCAAGGACAGCGATGAACTCATCCGCACCGTCAAACTGCTCGAGCCGACCTTCGGAGGTATCAACCTCGAGGACATCAAAGGCCCCGAATGCTTTTACATCGAAGAAGAACTGCAGAAGATCATGGATATTCCGGTCTTCCATGACGATCAACACGGCACGGCGATCATCTCCGCCGCTGGCATGATCAATGCCCTTGAAATCATTGGCAAAAAGATCGAAGACGTCAAGATCGTCGTCAATGGGGCTGGCGCAGCAGGGATCGCCTGCGCCAATCTCGCGATTACCATGGGGATCGACAAGAACAACGTCATTCTCTGCGACACCAAAGGGGTTATCTATAAAGGGCGCACCGAAGGGATGAACGAATATAAGGAGCGCCTCGCCGCCGAAACCGACGCCCGCACCCTGGAAGACGCCATGGTCGGCGCCGACATCTTCTTCGGCGTTTCCGCCAAGGGCGCGCTGACCACCGAAATGCTCAAGTCAATGGCCAAGGACCCGATCGTCTTTGCCATGGCCAATCCCGACCCCGAGATCACCCCGCCGGAAGCCAAGGCCGTCCGCGACGACGTGATTATCGGCACCGGTCGCTCCGATTACGAAAACCAGGTCAATAACGTCCTCTGTTTCCCGTTCCTGTTCAGGGGCGCACTCGATACCCACGCCAGTGCCATCAACGATGAGATGAAATTGGCCTGCGTCAAGGCGCTCGCAGACCTGGCCAAGGAGGATGTCCCCGACTCGGTCCGCAGGGCTTACGCCGGCGAGGATATCAAGTTCGGACGGCAGTACGTCATTCCCAAGCCCTTTGATCCCCGGGTCCTGCTGCATGTCGCCCCGGCCGTCGCCCAGGCGGCGATGGACAGCGGCGTAGCCCGCAAACCGATTGCGGACATGAAGAAGTACCGCGAATCTCTCGAAGCCCTGCAGGGACGCTCCAAGGAAGTGATGCGCAACCTGATTAACAAGGCCAAATCGAATCCGAAGCGCCTGGTGCTGCCCGAAGGCGAGGAGAACAAGATCCTGCGGGCCGCCCAGATCCTGGTCAGCGAAGGGATTGCCAAGCCGACCCTGCTGGGCAGCGTCGAGAAGATCGAGAGGAAAGCGGCCCAACTCAATATCGACCTGAGCGGAATCAGCATCGTCGATCCGGCCACCAGTGAAAAACGTGGCGAATATATTGACGCGCTGTTCGTAAAACGTCAGCGCAAGGGGATTACCCGCGCTGAAGCCAAGCGGATGATCAAATACGACCCCAACTACTTCGGCGCGATGATGGTTGAGCGCGGCGATGCAGATGCCCTGCTCTCCGGCATCGACCACCACTATCCGGAAACCATCCGTCCCGCCCTGGAGGTCATCGGCAAAAAAGACGGTCTTTCCAAGGTGCACGGCGCTTACATGATGGTCACCAAGAAGAACGTCGTCTTCTTCGCTGATACGACCGTGACGATCGAGCCGACCGCAGAAGAGCTGGCCGAGACCGCCATTCTGACAGCTCAGGAAGCGAAGAACTTCGATTTCGAGCCGCGTGTGGCGATGCTCTCCTTCTCCAACTTCGGCAGCGCGATCACCCCGCAAACGACCAAGGTCGCCAAGGCGACTGCGCTGGTCAAGGCCCAGGCTCCGGAACTGATCGTCGATGGCGAAATTCAGGCCAACGTGGCGCTCGACCCTGAGCTGGTTGAAAACCAGTACCCCTTCAGCGCCCTCAAGGGCAATGCCAACGTCTTCGTCTTCCCGGACCTTCAATCGGGCAATATCAGCTACAAACTGCTCAACAAACTGGGTGATGCCGAGTCGGTCGGTCCGATCCTGATGGGGATGAAGAAGCCGGTTCACGTGCTGCAGCGCGGTGACGACGTCGCTGACATCGTCAACATGGCCGCTGTCGCCGTGGTTGACGCACAGAGCAAATAAATTAGAAAGATTCATTGCAGATGGATAACAAAAAGAGGAGCACCGACCGGTGCTCCTCTTTTTGTTTGGTGCAGCTATAAGCTTTTTCCTTTGCCCTTCACCCTGCCTTTGTTAAGATGTGCGCCGCACAAAAATTACCGGAGGTTCCCATGAAATATCGTTCAACACGCGGACAGGTCAGCGGCATCTCGTTCAAGGATGCGGTGATGATGGGTCTTGCCGACGACGGCGGGCTCCTGCTACCGGAAGGCATTCCGACATTCGTCACTGACGAACTGCGGGAACTGGCACAACTCCCCTATGCAGATCTGGCATTTCGTGTCATTTCCAGGTTCACCGATGACATCCCCGCGGCAGACCTGAAGGATCTGATCAACCGCTCATATTCAGCGTTCGATCACGACCAGGTCACTCCGGTGGTCAATCAGGGCAACGTCCACATCCTCGAACTCTTTCATGGACCGACGCTGGCCTTCAAGGATGTCGCACTGCAGTTTCTCGGCAATCTTTTCGAGTATCTGCTCAAAGAACGTAGACAGCATATGAACATCATCGGTGCCACCAGTGGAGACACCGGCAGCGCGGCGATCTACGGCGTACGCGGCAAACAGAATATCAACATCTTCATCCTGCACCCCAAAGGGAGGGTTTCCCCTATCCAGGAGATGCAGATGACCACGGTCACCGACAGCAACGTCTTCAACCTCGCAGTCGAAGGGACCTTCGACGATGCCCAGTCGATCGTCAAGGAGATCTTCGGTGATCTGGCCTATAAGGAGAAGCATGCCCTCGGTGCGGTTAATTCGATTAACTGGGCACGGGTTCTGGCCCAGGTGGTCTACTATTTCTACGCATTTTTCCAGGTACAGAAAGAGACCGGTTGTGAGGATGTGGAATTTTCCGTCCCGACCGGCAACTTCGGAGACATTTTCGCAGGCTACGTTGCCCTGCGCATGGGTGTCCCGATCCGCCGCCTGATTCTGGCAACCAACGCCAACAACATCCTCAGCCGTTTCGTCACCAGAGGTGACTATTCTGCCGCCGAGGTCAACCAGTCGCTCTCCCCGTCAATGGATATTCAGGTCGCCAGCAACTTTGAACGTTACCTGTTCTACCTTTACGGAGAGGACAGCGGGCGGGTGAGCAAGGCAATGGAAGACTTCAAACAGACCGGCAGGCTGGAATTTTCCGCGGAAGAGATCGCCCGGGTACAGCAGATTTTCGCCTCAGCCTCGATCAATGACCAGGAGACCGTCAAGACGATCGCGGACTTTCATCAGGCAACCGGATATCTGCTTGATCCGCACACTGCCGTCGGTGTCGAGGCCGGTCGTCAGGTTCATGATCAGAGCTGTCCGCTGATCTGCCTTGCAACAGCACACCCCGCCAAGTTTGCGGATGCTGTCAAACAGGCGATCGGCACGGATCCCGAATTGCCGCCTGCGTTCCAGGGGATAGATCAACTCGAACGACGGGTTGAGGTCCTGCCAGCGTCAATCGATGCGGTAAAGAACTTCGTTGACCGCCACGCGTTGTGAAATTATCGGATATCCAGCATCACCGGCAGTCCGACCTCCGCTGGCGGTGACGTCCTTCTTACAGATCGCCAGGGCCCAGAGACCCCTGGCAGCTAAGGCCTGCGGATGAGCGCTCTTCCCGACTGCCCGGAATGTTACTCCAGATACACTTACCAGGATCGGGCCCTCTGCGTCTGCCCGGAGTGCGCCCATGAATGGTCAACGGACAAGCCCGATGAAGATCAGGGAGATGAGAAAGTCATCCGTGACGCCAACGGTAACATTCTGCATGAAGGCGATTCGATCAAGGTCATAAAAGACCTCAAAGTCAAAGGATCCTCTCTGGTGGTCAAGGTCGGCACCAGGGTGAAAAATATCCGCCTGGTTGACGGTGACCATAATATCGACTGCAAAATTGACGGGATCGGGGCCATGAAGCTCAAATCAGAGTTCGTCAAGAAACTCTAGCCCACCCTCTGTCCTCAAAGAGCAGAGCTCCCAGGGGGAGCTTCCCATGTGTCACCACCCCTGCCAAGCAAAAATAATCATCCCTTCCATGCAAATTCTTCTCTCTCTGCTACACTATTCCAAGTATTGCCATAAGTTGATTTATCCAGAGCAATTCCAAACCCAAGGAGGGACCCATGGACTCGATTTCACCTGAAAAAGCCATGCAACTGTTCCAGGACTACGCGATGCCATTGATCTGGGCGATTATCATCTTCATCGTCGGTCGGATCGTCGCGCGGGTCATCACCAACGCCGTCGGCAAGATGATGACCAAGAGCAAGGTCGACGAGACCCTGGTCAAGTTCGGCAAGAACATGATCTATGTCATCCTGATGGTGCTGGTGATCCTCGCCGCCCTCGGGAAACTGGGGATCGAAACCACCTCGTTCGCTGCGATTCTCGCCGCCGCCGGCCTGGCCATCGGCCTCTCCCTGCAGGGCACTTTAGGCAACTTCGCCTCCGGGGTGATGCTGATCCTGTTCCGCCCCTTCAAGGTCGGTGACTTCGTCGAGGCGGGTGGCGTAGCCGGTGTCGTCGAGGAGGTTCAGATTTTCAGCACCAAGATGAAGACCGGGGACAACAAGGAGGTCACCGTTCCCAACGGCCAGATCGTTGGCAGCACGATCACCAACTATTCGGCCAAGGAGACCCGCCGCGTCGATCTGGTGATCGGCGTGGGTTACAACGATGACCTGAAGAAGGTGCGTTCGGTTCTGGAGGATGTGCTCAGCCAGGATGCCCGGATCCTGAAAGACCCGGCGCCGACCATCGGGCTGCTGGAGCTGGGCGAGAGCAGCGTCAACTTTGTCGTGCGCCCGTGGGTCAACAGCGGTGACTATTGGCCAGTCCTGTTTGATGTGCAGGAGGCGATCAAGCTGCGCTTCGATGCCGAGGGGATCTCTATCCCCTTCCCGCAGCGAGACCTGCATATTATCAGCGGCAGTGCAGCCTGATTGCCCTGGGACACTGCATGAAAAAAGGCCGGATCTTTGATCCGGCCTTTCCTTTCTGCCATCACAGGTGGGTTAACTCTACTCAAAAACCAGCAGCAGGTCCCCCTGGTCCACCTGGTCCCCTTCGCCAAAAATGATCTCCTTGACCACGCCGGACTTTTTCGCCTTGATGTTCGTTTCCATCTTCATGGCCTCGGTCACCATCAGCACATCCCCCTCCTTGACCTCATCACCGGCATCAACCAGCTGTTTGAATATTTTCCCCGGCATCGGTGCGCCGACCTCTTTGGGGTTGTCGGGGTCAGCCTTGACATGACTGCTCTCATCCGACTCGACCGATTCGTCCTTGACCGTCGCCGAGCGCGGTTCGCCATTCAATTCAAAATAGATATTGCGGGTCCCGTCCTCACGGACACGGCCAATGGCATTGAGCTTGACGATCAGTGTCTTCCCCGCTTCGATGTCGATGGTCACCTCATCACCGATATCGAGGCCGTAAAAGAAGACGGGTGTCGGCAGGAACGAGGTATCGCTGTACTCCTGGCGGAAACGGTCATATTCTTCATAAACGCCCGGATAAAGGACCGCTGAAAGAACATCCTCGTCACGCACTTTATGATTCAGCTTCTTCTCCAGTTCGTCTTTTTTCAGGACAAAATCGACCGGCTCGAGCAGTTCCCCGGGGCGGCAGGTCAAAGGTTCTTCCCCCTTGAGGATAATTTTCTGTAATTTTTCCGGAAAACCGCCATACGGTTGACCTATCATCCCTTTGAAGAAATCGACAACGCCCTGCGGGAAGGCCAGATCATGTCCACGGGCGTAGACATCTTCCGGCTCAAGGTTGTTCTGAATCATGAACATCGCCATATCGCCGACGATCTTGGAAGACGGAGTGACCTTGACCAGGTCGCCGAACATATCGTTGACCTTGCGATACATCTCCTTGCACTCTTCCCAGCGGTGACCGAGCCCCAGACCCTCGACCTGCGGTTTGTAGTTGGAGTACTGACCACCTGGAATCTCATGATGATAAACCTGTGCGGTACCACTGCGCAGCTCCGACTCGAACGGGGCGTAATAGGTCCGACAGGTCTCCCAATAGTTGGCCAGCTTTTGCAGGCCGCCCATGTCCAGCTTCGGGTCCCAGATGGTCCCCTCAAGAGCCGCCAGCAGAGCATTCATGTTCGGCTGTGCCGTCAGACCGGATACCGATGAAAGAGCCGCGTCAACGACATCACATCCGGCCTGGGCGGCCATCATCAGCATAGCGACGCCGTTGCTTGAGGTGTCATGGGTGTGCAGGTGGATTGGCAACGCCACCTCATTCTTCAATGCCTTGACCAGTTTTTCAGCGGCAAAGGGCTTGAGCAGTCCGGCCATATCCTTGATTGCAAGAATATCGGCGCCCATATTTTCAAGCTCTTTGGCCATCCTGACGTAGTACTCAAGGGGGTACTTGTCACGCTTCGGGTCGAGGATGTCTCCCGTGTAGCAGATGGCTGCTTCGCAGATGGCGCCGCTCTTGTTCACCGCCTCCATCGCGACTTTCATGCCGGTGGTCCAATTCAGTGAATCGAATACGCGAAAGACATCGATCCCCTTCTCGGCGGCCTTTGCGACAAAAGCCTGCACAACGTTGTCCGGATAGTTGGTGTACCCAACCGCGTTGGACCCGCGTAACAACATCTGGAACAGGATATTGGGGATTTTCTCGCGCAGGCGCTCCAGGCGGTCCCAGGGGTCCTCGCGCAGAAAACGCATCGACACATCGTATGTTGCGCCCCCCCACATCTCAAGAGACCAGAGCCCCCCGCCCAGATGCGCTGTCGCTTCAGCAATACGATCCAGATCATAGGTCCGGAAGCGCGTCGCCATCAACGACTGGTGAGCATCACGCATGGTTGTATCCGTCAACATCAGATGCTTCTGCTGGCGGGTCCAGTCCGCCAGGCCCTTGGCGCCCTTTTCCCTCAGGATGTCGCGGGTTCCGCGGGGGTGCGCCTGACCGTACGGGATTTCCGGAACATCCGCAACGCGAAGATTCTTGTAGTGCAACGCTTTTTCCGGAGCGATCCCCGGATAACCGTTAACGGTCGTATAGCCGATATAGTTAAGGATTTTGTTGGCACGATCCTTCTTGACCTTGAGATCAAAAACCTCAGGATGCTTGTCAAGGAAGGAGGTATCACATGTCCCTTTGAGAAAAGTCGGGTGGGTGATGACCTTCTCCAGAAAACCGATGTTGGTTTTCACTCCCCGGATACGGAATTCCTGCAGTGCGCGATGCATTGTCCGGGCAGCACACTCGAAGCTCAGACCCCAGGTTGACACCTTGACGAGTAGTGAATCGTAATGGGGGGTAATTTGCGCACCGGCGTAGCCGGCCGCGGCGTCGAGACGCACCCCGAATCCGGCAGCTGTCCGGTACGCCTTGATGGTGCCGAAATCCGGGGCAAAGTTGTTGGTCGGATCTTCAGTGGTAATCCGGGACTGAATGGCATAACCGCGCAGCTCGATATCTTTCTGGCTCTTGATGCCGATCTCCGGATCTGAAAGCTTGTACCCTTCAGCAATCCGGATCTGCGCCTGCACAAGATTGCGCATCGTCACCAGTTCGGTCACGGTATGCTCGACCTGAATCCGCGGGTTGACCTCGATAAAATAAAATTTCTGATCCTTATCCATCAGAAACTCGACGGTTCCCGCATTGCGATAATTCACCGACCTGGCGATCCTCAATGCATAATTGCAAAGCTCTTCGCGTTTCTTTTTGGTCAGGTAAAGAGAGGGGGCGATCTCGATGACCTTCTGGTGACGACGCTGAATGGAACAGTCCCGCTCATAAAAGTGAACCAGATTGCCATGGCTGTCACCAAGGATCTGCACCTCTACATGCTTGGGATTTTCGATATATTTCTCAAGGAAAACCGTCGCGTCACCGAAAGCTGCCTGTGCTTCAGAAGCCGCGCTGCGGATTCCTTCAAGCAGCTCCTTTTTATTATTGACCACCCGCATGCCGCGCCCCCCGCCGCCCGAACTGGCCTTGACGATAATCGGGTAGCCGCAGTCTTTCGCGAAAATCAATGCTTCTTCTTCGGTTCGCACCGGATTTTCGGTTCCCGGGACAATGGGCACTCCTGCCTCGATAGCAACCTGGCGGCCGGAGATCTTGTCTCCCAGGCGCCGCTGAATGTCAGGAGTCGGACCGATAAAGGCAATCCCGGCGCGTTCACAAGCCTCGGCAAATTCGGCATTTTCTGACAGGAAGCCATAGCCTGGATGAATTGCGTCGACATCCTTTTTGCGCGCCAGGTCGATAATTTCATCAATGGCCAAATAGGCGTCAATCGGCCCCTTGCCCTTGCCGATCTGATAGGCTTCGTCCGCCTTGTAGCGATGCAAAGACAAGCGATCCTGCTCCGAATAAATTGCGACCGTGGCAATACCAAGTTCGGTACAAGCCCGAAAAATCCGGATGGCAATCTCGCCGCGATTGGCGGCCATAACTTTTTTGAACCCTGTTACATTCACAATCAAGACCTCCCATTACTGTTTTATGAATTCCACATTTAGTATTTTTTGAGATGGCTAAAATTCTTTATCAATACTAAATTATTTCGCTATTTCAGTTATTTACAGATTTAACCTGTGCCATAAGAACAGAACCGTGGGGAAATTGTCAACACTAGAATTGCGTTTTATTTTACCATATAGGTCACCCGATTCTGACAATCGAACAGCCTGTGAATGAATAGATATGAAAAAACATGCGTTTATCAGTGAAATGATATCTTCACAGATATGGTTTAGCAGTGTAAAAATAATTTCGAACGGGCTTAAGAATTCCTACTCCCCGTCAGACTTCAGATGCTGTTCAAGAAAAGGCTTGAAAAGATCGATCGGCATCGGAAAGAGAATCGTCGAGTTTTTTTCTGAAGCAATTTCTGTCAGAGTCTGCAGAAAGCGAAGCTGTAAAGCCCCTGTTTCGGCCGATATATTGGCGGCGGCACTGGCAAGCGTCTGCGATGCCTGCAATTCCCCTTCAGCATGAATAACCTTCGAACGTCTTTCCCGCTCAGCCTCAGCCTGGCGGGCCATCGCCCGCTGCATTTCAGCCGGCAGATCAACATGCTTGATCTCTACATTGGATATCTTGACGCCCCAGGGATCAGTCTGACGATCGAGCAGTTCCTGCAACTGAAGATTGATCTTGTCACGCCGCGACAGGAGATCATCGAGTTCCACCTGTCCAAGAATACTGCGCAGAGATGTTTGCGCCAGCTGGCTGGTCGCATAGAGAAAATCCTCGACCTCGATTAACGCCTTGTCCGGATGGACGACGCGAAAATAAAGAACTGCATTGACCTTGATTGATACGTTATCGCGGGTAATGATGTCCTGTGGCGGGACGTCCATTGCGACAGTGCGCATGCTGACCTTGACCATCCGATCAACAACAGGAATCAGAAATCTCAACCCCGGCCCCTTGATCCCTGAATAGCGGCCCAGACGAAAAACCACGCCGCGTTCATATTCGTAGAGAATTCTTATCGCCGCACCAACCAGCACAACAACGATCGCCAGGACAACTATCCAGAAGAAATATTCACCAAGTCCGAACATTCAATCCTCCTCTTCACGTTGAGCCACCGACGATTCAGCTTTCTCAAGCCCGCGAACCTTCAGGACAAGACCATCCGCGACAGCTGTAACTTCAATCCGGGTCCCGGCCGCAATCCTGTCCTGCGATGTTGCCTGCCAGTATTCACCATGGACAAAAACCTTCCCGTCTTCACCGATATCACTGACCGCCATGCCGGTCTCGCCAATCATCCCTTCGGTACCAGAAAAAAATCTGCGCCGCTGGGTTCTGACGACCATCCACGTTGCCAGCAGGAAGAAAGCGGCACTGCACGAGACCGTTGCCGCGATCACGGCTCTGGAGATCTGCATGTACGGATCACTGCTGTCGATCAGCATCAATGAGCCGATCGACATCGCGACGATGCCACCGACGCTGAGCATGCCATAGGATACGACCTTGATTTCCAGCACAAACAGGACCAGGGACAGCAGGATCAGCAGCACACCGACAAAATTGACCGGCAGCGTCTGCAGGGCGAAAAAAGCCAGCAGCAGGGCAATTGCACCGATCACCCCAGGGAGAATCACCCCCGGCTGGGACAGCTCAAAAAAGATCCCGAGCATCCCGAGCATCATCAGCAGGTAGGCTACGTTGGGATGACTGATGGCATTGAGAACACTCTGTCGCCAGGTCATCTCCACCGGCAGCAGGGTGGCGGAAGCGACATCGAGCGACATCACCTGCCCCTGGCGCAGATATTTCCGACCGTGTAGACCTTCCAGCAGAGCGGAGACATCATCTGCAATCATGTCGACCACCTGCAGTTCCAGTGCTTCCTGGGCCGGTGTCGACAGGCTGTCACGAACAATCCGCTCCGCCCAATCCTGGTTACGCCCTTTCTGTTGGGCCAAACTCCGTGAATAGGCAACCGCATCATTGACAACCTTCTCCGCCATGACCGGATCGCTGCCGATGCCGCCGGCACCGATGGAAACAGGGTGTGCCGCTCCGATGTTGGTGCCGGGGGCCATCACGACAAAATCAGCGGCCAGGGCTATCAGGGCTCCGGCGGAGGCCGCCCGTGCTCCGGATGGCGCCACATGAACAATCACCGGAGTCAGCGACTGCAGTTCAGCCTGGACGATCTCGCGCATTGCGGTGTCCAGCCCACCCGGCGTATCGAGCTGCAGCAGCAGAGCCGCATCGGCTTGCTCATTGGCAAGCGAAATCTGCTCGCGAACGAATTCAGCAACGACCGGATTTATCGACGATTGCACTGTCAGCACGCGCACCTGCCCAGCCTGCAGGGCGAAACCCGAAACCGCAGACAGCGCGGACAAAACACAGGCCAAAAGTCCGATGGTGAAGAATCTAGACATCATACAGTTAGCTTAACCTGCTATCTCTGCCTGTCAATTCGTCGCAAATCGGACATATAGCAAAAGACAAAGGCCTTGCCCTCTCGATCGGGTGCATGCTAATCTGCCGTCAGTAATCTGACGCAAGAGGACGAGGGGAAAGCTATGGCCGCCGCAAACAGAATCCTGATCATCGATGACGAGGAGACGAGCTGCAGGGCTCTCTCGCTGCTCCTGAAGAATGAAGGCTACCAGGTCGAATCCACCCGCTCAGGCGAAGAGGCACTCAAACTGCTCGATCAGCAGGTGTTCGACCTGATTATCAGTGATCTGTTTCTCCCCGGCATCAATGGCATCGAGGTCCTCAAGAAGACCAGGGAAACCACTCCGCACAGCTGCTTTATCATGATCACCGGCAATGCTTCTGCAGAAACGGCCGTTGAAGCGATGAAGGAAGGGGCCTTCGATTACATCACCAAGCCATTCAATTTTGAGAAATTGAAGTTGCAGGTGGCAAAGGCCCTGGAAAAGAGCCTGCTGATGGCGGAGAACCTTTATCTGCGCCAGCAGCTGCACGGCAAATACAGGTTTGAAAAAATCATCGGCAACAGCCTGCCCATGCAGCAGGTTTTCTCCCGCATGGAAAAGGTCATCAACACCGATTCTACCATTCTCATATTGGGGGCGTCGGGAACCGGGAAGGAACTGGTTGCCAAGGCTATCCACTACAACAGTCCGCGTAAAAACAAACCCTTCATAGCAATAAATTGTGGCGCGATCCCCGCCGAGCTGCTCGAGTCAGAGCTGTTCGGGCATATCAAGGGTGCCTTCACCAGCGCGGTGGCTGACAAACCTGGAAAGTTTGAGGCGTCCAACGGTGGGACAATCTTCCTCGATGAGATCGGCAACATGCCGTTGCAGCTGCAGATGAAGCTCCTCCGGGTTCTGCAGGAGCATGAGTTTGAACGGGTCGGTTCAAGCAAACGGATCAAGCTGGACGTGCGCCTGATCTCGGCCACCAACACCGATCTTGCCGAAGAGATCCGCAAAGGGACCTTTCGCGAGGATCTTTATTATCGCCTCAACGTCATCCCGATCCTGCTCCCCCCGCTTAAGGAGAGACGAGGAGACATTCCGCTGCTGGCCAATTTCTTTCTGCAGAAAATCTGTCGCGAACTGGAGCGGCCGATGATGTCACTTACCCCCGAGGCCATGGCCGCCATAGAAGCGTATGAATGGCCGGGGAACGTCCGTGAAGTGGAGAATCTGATTGAGCGGGCCGTCACCCTGAGCGAAGGAATGCAGATCGGCCTTCAGGATCTGCCCCCCGATATCAGCAGAAACCTGGCCGGCACCCCCCTCCATGCACCTGTCATCCCAGCCGAAGGGACAGATATGAACCGGGTGATGAGCGGGATTGAACGACAGATGATCGAGCAGGCGCTGAAAATGGGGAATGGAGTGAAAGCGCGGGCGGCCGCCCTGCTGGGGATCAACCGGACAACGCTGGTGGAAAAGATCAAGCGCCTGGGGATGGAGAACTGACGGATCAGGCAAAACCGAGCCAAAGCCGGCCTCACGCAGAGCCGCAAAGGCAAAAAGCAGGGGCAAAACTTCTTTCAGCTTTACTTTGGGTCTTTGCGGCTTGCGTGAGTATTGCGAACGGGCGTGATGGAACAATAAAATTACGCCCTGCCGCTACTTTCTGTTCTTCTCGTATTTCTTCCGCTCGTTGGCATCGAGCACCTTCTTGCGCAGACGGATCGACGCCGGGGTTACCTCTACAAGCTCATCATCATTAATGTATTCGAGAGCCTGCTCAAGGGTCAGATTTCTCGCCGGGGTCAGACGGATCGCGTCATCGCTGCCGGACGCGCGCACGTTGGTCAGCTTCTTCCCCCTGCTCGAATTGACAACCAGGTCATTCTCCTTGGCGTGCTGACCGATGATCATCCCCTCGTACACCTGGACACCGGGGCCGACGAACAGGATGCCCCGCTCCTGCAGGTTAAAGAGTGAATAGGCGACCGTCTCACCCGCCTCCATGGCGATCAGGACCCCATTCTTGCGACCTTCAATCTCGCCCTTGTAAGGGGCATAATCCTCGAAGGTGTGATTCATCACCCCGGTACCGCGGGTGTCGGTGAGGAATTCGCTGCGGAAGCCGATCAGCCCGCGGGCGGGAATCAGGAATTCCAGCCGGTTGGTCCCATCCATGCTCTGCATCGACACCATCTCGGCCTTGCGCATTCCCAGCTTCTCGATCACTGTTCCCTGGAATTCCTCGGGGACATCGATCGTCAGGTATTCAATCGGCTCGCAGGTCACACCGTCGATCTCGCGCAGGATAACCTCCGGCTTGGACACCGCGACCTCGAACCCTTCCCTGCGCATGTTTTCGATCAGGATCGAAAGGTGCAGTTCGCCCCGACCGGAGACCTTGAAGGTGTCGGTACTGTCAGTATCCTCCACCCGCAGCGAAACATTGGTGCGCAACTCCTTCATCAGCCGGTCGCGGATATTGCGCGAGGTCACATATTTACCCTCGCGGCCGGCAAAAGGAGAAGAATTCACGATAAAATTCATCGACAGGGTCGGCTCGTCGATCGCCACATAGGGCAAGGCGACCGGGTGCTCAGTGTCCGCAAGGGTTTCGCTGATGCCCAGCTCCTCGAAACCGGCAACGGTAACGATATCTCCTGCAGTCGCCTGCTCCAGTTCCACCTGCTGCAGCCCCTGATAGCCGAGCAGCTTGCTGATCCGTCCGCTGGTGACCTTGCCGTCACGATCGATCCGGGCAACGGTTTCGCCCGAGCGGATCGTGCCGTTGACGATCTTGCCGGTCCCGGTACGACCGATAAACTTATTGTAGTCAATGCTGGTGACCAGCATCTGAAACGGAGCATGAGGATCGGCCACGGGGGGGTCAACCCGCTCGCCGATCATCTCGAACAAGGGCTCAAGGTTGTCCGACTCATCGGCCAGTTCCCGCTTGGCAATACCGAGCTTGGCGCTGGCGTAGACGATCGGGAAATCCAGCTGGTCCTCGTTGGCATCCAGCTCACAGAACAGGTCGAAGACCATATTGACCACCTCTTCAGGGCGGGCACCGGGGCGATCGATCTTGTTGATCACCACGATCGGCTTGATCCCCAGGTCGAGAGACTTCTTCAGCACGAACCTGGTCTGCGGCATCGGCCCGTCAAAGGCATCCACCAGCAACAAGACGGAATCGACCATCTTGAGAATCCGCTCGACCTCGCCGCCGAAGTCGGCATGTCCGGGAGTATCAACGATATTGATCTTCAGGTCTCCATGGTGCACCGAAAGATTTTTCGACAGGATCGTGATCCCCCGCTCCTTCTCCAGGTCATTACTGTCCATGACCCGCTCGGTGATCACCTGGTGTTCCCGGAACACCCCGGACTGGATCAGCATCGCATCCACCAGGGTGGTCTTGCCGTGATCAACGTGAGCGATGATTGCAATATTTCTTATCTTTTCTGACATAACGTCTAAATCCTTAATTTACGGTTAATTTTACAGGGCGGAGGATTATGTCAAAAAGAGACCTGGATGCCAAGAAAAAACAACCACAAAAGTCGTCACTCTCAGTAAATTCCTTTCTATGCGGATCTATGAGCCAAAAGATGATTTGATCTAACCTTCATAAGTTACCACGGAGAGGTGGAGACACGAAGAGACGTAAGGCAACATTGCGCAAGATTCTCATTTCCTCTGCGCTCTCAGTGTCTCTGTGGTGAGAACTTTGGATTTGATTATGGGATTTTTACACGATCAGTATGGGCTGACTATGGTGACAAATTTTATCCATTCAACGCCATATTGCGGCCATATGACTTAAAAAATTGTGACAAAAAACATCAATATAATTATAATTCGATAATTATAATTATTTTAAACTGGACTTTCTAGACATTACAGCAACTTAAGCTTCACCAGCGAGATTCATGGCACATCATGGCAAAGTTATTGCTTTACAAAGAGAATATAGAGAGTGTAAAACAACTGAAACGTTAAATCCTCCTATGGGATGCAGGGGCTCTGCCCCACTTTAAAAAAACAAAATAATAAATCTATTATCTGCTCAGAGCAAACCACGGGCGACCGTGGGACGCAGAGCCACGGGACTGAAGCCTCAGTTAGCCGAGCCGCCAGAAGTGAATCAACTTTTGGCGGCTTTTTTTGTAATGAATGCATACGGATTTTTAACACGATGCAAACCAGTTTGACGAAAATATCAACTCTTCTCCTCTTGTTCATCTTGACTGCACTCCTCTCGGCATGTGGAGCAAGCAGTGACGGTGAATATATCATGACCAGCGACACATCCGATTCCTCAGCAGAAATGCCGGCGGAAGCGGCAACCCCCCTGTCGGTGACCTTGTCCTGGGATGACAGCCCGGGTGACAATGTTGCAGGCTACAAGATCTATTACAACTCAGGAGAGCCGGACTTTCCGACAGGTGTCTTCGGAGCGAATGAGGGGACATCACCCATCGATGTGGGCGATTCAAGAACTGCAACGCTTACCGGGCTGCTACCCGACGAGGTTCACTACTTTTCCGTTACCGCCTACGATACTGCGGGCAACGAAAGTTCCTTTTCCAATATCGTCTCGACCGAATAAAACCCTTTCAGTCCAGAGATCCATGCAGGCCATGCTTTTTCATCAGGTCATACAGGGTCGGCCGACTGACATCCAGGATCTCAGCAGTTTTGACAATGTTGCCGGCACTCTGCTCGAGAGCTGAGGCGAGCAGCTCCCTGTCGACCCGGCTGCGCGCCTCCTTGAGGGTGAGCCCGTCAAAAATAAGCCCGACAGACGCATCGACCGCTGACTCCCCCCCCGTGTTTTTTTCGTCCGACTGAAACCCGAGATCTCCCGGTTCAATAATTGCGCTGTCAGCCATGACGACCGCACGCTTGACCTTGTTTTCCAGTTCCCTGACATTCCCCGGCCATTGATAGGCGGCAAGAGCCTTGAGCGATGCAGCGCTGAACCCCCTGATTCTCTTATTGAAATCCCGGGCAAACCGCTGAATGAAATAATTTGCCAGCAGAAAGATATCGTCGCCGCGCTCACGCAGCGGGGGCAGTTCCAGGCTGATCACACCCAGGCGATAGTACAGATCCTCCCTGAAGGAACCATTGCTGATCGCTCCCTCGATATCGATATTGGTCGCTGCAATGATCCGCGCATCGACCGTTATATCCTCCCGGCCGCCGACCCTCTGGATCACTTTTTCCTGAAGGAAGCGGAGCAGCTTGACCTGCAGCAGGGGTGGCATTTCGCCAATCTCGTCCAAAAACAGGGTACCCTCTTCAGAAAACTCCACCTTCCCCTGCACCCGGGATTGAGCCCCGGTGAACGCCCCCTTCTCATGCCCGAACAGTTCCGATTCGAGCAGATTTTCGGGGATCGCCCCGCAGTTGATCGGGATGAAAGGGCCCGCGCTGCGGAGGCTCTGACGATGAATAGCCCGGGCGACCATCTCCTTGCCGGTTCCGCTTTCCCCGAGGACCATCACCGGGATATCGGCGGATGCGACCTTGCGGATGGTCTGAAAAACTGCCTCCATCTGCGGACACTGGCCAAGGATCCCATCAACCCCCTCCAGGCTGCCAGCAAGGGATTTCTGCAGACGAAAATTTTCCTCCTCCAAGCGGGCCAGATGAAAGGCGCGGGACAGGATGACCTTCAATTCATCCAGGACAATCGGCTTCTGATAAAAATCATAGGCGCCGGCCTGAACGGCCTTGAGCGCGTTCTCCCGCTCCTCGTTCCCCGACAGGACAATGATTTTGCATGCGGGGTTCAGGCTCAGCATCTCGCCAAGGCAGCGCAGACCTTCGGTGGCGCCGTCGGTATCCGGGGGCAGACCCAGATCAAGGGTCACGACCTTCGGCAGGTTCTCTCTGAAAAACTCCAATGCCTGGGCAACATTTTCTGCAAGCAGTATCCGATAGTCCTTCCCCAGGCCCCACTTGAGCTGCTTCCTGATCTCCCCGCTGTCATCGACAATCAATAATTTATCCATTGCATCTCCTGCATGCCGTACCCGAGCCATCCAGGCATCTTAGCATAAAAACCTTCCAGGTCACTGCTGCAGCGTCCTAGGAAGCAGGACTGTGAAGGATGTCCCACTCCCCTCCTGGCTCTCGACGAAGATCGATCCCCCATGAGCTTCGACAATCTGGCGGCACTGGTAAAGACCGATACCGAACCCCTGTTTCTTGGTCGTTGCAAAAGGTTTAAACAGCCGGTTCCGGAGATAATCGTCACTCATTCCGCAGCCGCGGTCAGTCACCTCGACAAAAGCAGACGGGCCACGCTCGCCGAATGTCAGCGCGACGGCATCCTGCGTGGTAGTTGCTTCGACAGCATTCACCAGAAGATTCAGAATAACCCGGTAGATATCATCCCGATCAAGCTCGACCAGAACCGAATCCCCCGAGCTGTCAATCTGTCCACCGACGCTTGCAACGGCCTCCTTGACCACATCGGCCAGATCCACAACTGCTGTCTCAAAAACAGGTTTTTCTTTCAAATGCTGCAGCCGGGCTATGAGGTCTTTCATGTTATTGACAGTATTCCCCACCGTTTCCAGCATGTCCTGCTGGAAATCAGGATCGGCAATATACTCGCGGGCGTTATCCATCATCAAAGAGAGCCCAGAGACCTGATTTTTCAGATCGTGCAGAACAAACGTAGACACCTTGCCGATTGCGGCCAGCTCCCTCGTCGTGGACAACTGCTCAGCCAGCCGTAGGCCGTGAACGATCGATATCGTCTGACGCGCCAGCATACGCAGCAGATCATACTCTTGGTAAGTCAGCAGCTCGTCAGGATCGATCTGTTCACCCAGAACAATGAAACCGACGAGATTTTCGTCAAAAAACATCGGAACGATCAGAAAAACATTCCGCTCAGCCAATATCGACCGGGTGGAATCGTCCAGATCCGAATCTTTCTCCTGCAGATTGAGAACCCAGCTCCCCTGATCCAGCACGGTGACAAGCGCATCTTCACGGCTGTATGCTGGCCAGTCGTTTGCGAAGTTGCAGGAGGCGGACTGTTCATAATGCTTGCTGTCGTAATCGTAAAGGAACATTGCGGCGCCCTTGCAGGCAAGGGTGTCGCAGAAGAGTTGCAGGATTGATTGCTGCAGCTCTTGCAGACTGGCTCCGGTATCGACACAATTGGCGAATTTTTCCCATTCCCGCCGATAATCATACTTCCCCTGGTAAAAGTTTTTATGCAGCAGGACCCTCAGCTTGCGCCGTAACCGTTCCGACAGAAAAACAGTTGCGAGGCCGACGCTGCCGAACAAGAGAACGATTAAAAAAAGCGGCTTCGCGCTGGCAATGTTGAGATACCTGAGACCCTCTCCGACGACGCCGAGAAGAATCAGATAGCCCGCAACAATCAACAGCACGAAAGAGCGGTGGGCAATACCGGGCGCCAACGCCAGTTTCCTGTCCCTCTGCCGGAACAGGTAGGAGTAACTGATCAGTGAAACGGCAACAATGATCGCACCGGAACGGATCCCGAGGTATTCCAGGTTAATCGCCCGGTAAAGAAGACTCTGGCTGAAATAGAGGGCGAAAGAGGCAAGCAGCAATCCGCTGCCGACAACTTCCAGTTTGACGCTCCAGCGCTGCAACAGATGCAGACCGGCCATGGTTCTCTCCAACTGCACCAGACCATATACCAGGAAAAGCATCAGCAGCAGGTAAACAACAAATCCTGATTTGCTTAGGAAAAATATTTTTTCCTCTGTGAAATCCGGAGAAAAAATCAAAGTTTCTAATGGAGTTACGACAAGATAAACCAGCAGAACAGAAGAAACAAAAACGGCAACCCAAAACCCATAACCTTTAAAGATGTGACTATTTTCTCTAAATGTTGTTTTCGTATAAAAATAAAGTAAAAAAACAGTAAAAGCCTCTAAAACTAATCCATATTTCTTGAAAATGGTCAGAAAGCTTTCTTGTTTAAATAAGAAATAGTCTGTATAATTTAAAAAAGAAACAAGGACAAGAGAAGATATCAAAAATATCTTATGTGAAATATTAATTGATTTTAGAATAACAACTAAAGAAGTGAAGATACATATAATGATACTTAACAAAATCATCAATTGATTTATTAAATTCATTATAATCTACCTTATTACCAATAAATTATTTATTAATTTTAAATTTTTCTTTATCAAAATTAATATAAATCACAAGATCATCAACAAATTCTGGCACATCGACAATACTCTTCCCGTTATCTATTTCAACCTGAAATAGTTGAAAAACCCCATCGGATGGATGATAAAAAAAAGCATCATAATAACCATCATCAAGAAACAAACCTTTTATTGATGAACGGTAATTCCCATATTGAATACCTGAGGCTCCATTCGGTGATTCAAGATATATTATTGCCTGCTTATCAGATTGCAAACAATACTTGTGTTTTGAAGGGTGTATTAATTCTACCCTAGTATCCGGAACCAAATCCTCATAATGACTAATTTTATCAATAAAATTTTTAAAATAAGTAAAATAGATTTCTGAAATCTTGTTTAAACGGTAAGTAGATATTTTTTTAGAAGAAAAAATTTTACTTGATGTAAAAATTTCAGATAATTTATTTACCGCTCGCTTCCACGCAGTAAATTCCACCTCAACAGCATCCGCGTAACCACCAGCAGATTGAACGCCAGCCATGAACATTCTCCACCAATATTTCCTCCCACGAACTTGGAGATTTTCATTGTCATTAATCTCAAGATTGTTCCGGCCATAAAAATACAACCGCTCTTTTGTCTCGTAATTGTAATCAATGTTTCTTACCGAGAGACTCGGTTTGCCATACCATCGTTTCGCCTCCAAATGCTGATCGTAACGTCCCAAGTCCATAACAATAAGGTCCAACGCATTTGATTCCAACGAAAAATTTCCCATTCGCTTTCCACCCTCGTCATTGAGAGTCAAGAGCACATCAATGCCATTCTTCATTTCCCATTTATTAACAGCTGAGACAATCTCAAGCACCCACTCTTCACTTATTCCCGTACCATTACCTATCTCATTCATAACATCGTAAAAAACATTACCCAGATCAGCAGTCGCATCTAATATCTTCCTTACAAATTCTTTTTGATGCGCTAGGAGTACGGGGTTTTTTATGGTTACAAACTCTCCAGGACCAGCGTATTTTGCGATAGACGGATTGATATTGTTCTTAGGATTATAATAGTTATTCTTCCAATCCTTCTTCCATGTCACTGCCTGCCACAATTGCAAATGAACGATAAAACCTTTTTCTTTCAATAAGACACATGCCCTTCTCAATTCTTCAAAATATTCCTGATTGAACAAGGTCAGATCGAACCGGTCATCGCTATTTCGTGACTTTAAAAAAACATCTTTGGCAGAGCCAGAAACTCGTGTACTTGGAGGATAAGACCTAACATGATTAATTCCAAACCTACTTGCCCACCGAACCCAATCGTTAATATCGTTTCCATTACCATGAGGCAAGTAAGTTAGTATTTTTTGAGGGCTTGGCCCATAGGCCAATACAGGCTTGTCATTTAATGAAAGGTAGGGGGAGCCAGCAGTGTTATTTCGAATCTCTAAACCGCCAGCCTGCGCTTGCGACGAAGAGAAGAGAAATATCAAAAACCAGCAACATAAAACTACAAACGGAACCCGAACCATTACGCATACCTAGCACATTCTAATTTATAAGCAACAACAGCTTTTATATTCAACAAGATCAATCTTGAAAGCATCAAACTCTTTCAATAGTATTGGTACCGGATCTTTTTAGTAACAGGCACAAAACATGCTAGTTGATAGGTTCCCATTCTGGGCAATCCAGAACAATATCTACCATACTAAAAATCAACTTATCATATATCCAACGCCCTGATCAGTTTACAGAGTGGGGGCTTGCCCATTCTGATCTAAATATACCCTTGCCCAGATTTCTGTTAGAATAACAGTCCATATGCGCATACCCCATTCAGGCGAATATGGTTTTTTCAGTGGTGTCTTGATAAGTTTTTTAACGTCTGAGTATTTAAAAAATCCTCTATTTTCAATAGATTCTTTTGTCAGATAGGTCGCTGCAATTTTATTCAGTGTGAGTGAGAAATCCATATCATAATTCATACGCTGAGGCAGCTTGGGCACCTGAAGAAATTTTTCAGGAACCACCCCCCTGAATGCCTGCCTAAGAATATATTTCTGTGTTCCACCAAATATTTTTAATTGATCGGGAATTGCAAATGCTTTTGATACGACACTTAAGTCATAAAAAGGTGACTTATATTCCAAGCCAAAAGCAGCTAAATTTCTTTCAAATTTCTGTATATCCTGACACTGCCCATATTGAAAGCCCTTAGAAGCGACGTCATTAACAAACTCACTACCAATCCTGGAAAAAGAGTATGAGTGCGGAGTAACTGTCGCACCAACCACGGAAGGTGGAAACGGCACAGACCCTCTAAAATAGAGGGCTTTAAGTATTCTACCCAGCAAGCTTTCAGGAGGATGAGAAGTTTGAGTAAATGAATAAATATCAGTAAGAGGCAACTTAAGCCATGGATATTTCTTCATATACCAAAGCAGTTTATATTTAGGCATGCCTGCAAACAGGCTATCAGCCCCCTGCCCTGACATTAAAGCAGGCACGTGTTTCTTGGCCTCTCTAGCTATCATATATAGCTGCAATGATTCACTTCTAGAAAACGGATCTTCCATGTGCCAAACAAGATTTTCCAAGCTACTTTCCAGCAATGATGGCGGGGTAAGTACCTCGTGATGCACTGATTTGATGTATTTGGAAACAAGATTTGCTGTAGACAGGTCCGTATCACTTTCTCCGTAACCAGCAGAAAAAGTATGAATTTCTCGGTCTGGGTACATTTTACGGCAGAGGCACGCAATTCCGATTGAATCAATCCCCCCACTAAGGGCAATACCTATTCTTTCGCTATCAGCCACCCTACGTTCAATAGCTTTTGAAATCACTTCGAACAAATCAGAACAATGCCTATCTTCATCAACATCTGCAATATCCACCCTGATCGAGGGGAACTTATCAATGAGCTCAGGTTCTTTGTCGGTTTTTAAAAATATTGCGGAAACACCTGGCGGGATTGATCGAATCTCATTAAACAAAGTCTTACCAACAGGAAGTTTTTTACTGAATTGCAAATACTGAAGCATATTAGGATCAACCTCTGGAGTAGCAGGGCACAATGGTAACAGGCCCTTATACTCAGAAGCGAAAGCGATTGAACCATTCCCTAGCGCAACATAATAGATCGGATACAAGCCAAAATAATCTCGGCAAAGGATGAGTTTATTTGAATTATGATCCCAGATTGCAAAAGAGAAATCCCCTTCTATCTTGTGAAACAAACTTGTTCCATATACCGAGTACAATCCCCCTATCAATGACGCGAATGTACCGTCAAGTGATAAAATATCCCTGCCGGCGAGCAGACCTAACATGTCATCTAAATTATAAATTGAACCAATCGCGACTACACTCACATCAGAATTTTTAAAAAAACAACTGTTCTCAACATCGGTCCTCACCCCGAAGGATATTGTATCAGCAACACTTGCATGCCTAACAAACTGCCCCCTATGAGATAACCGTAGATTCATTTCTTTAAACTGCTGATTATTTACTTTTCCCCAAACACCAAAGATCGCTGCCATTTACTACACCCCTTTTTAAAGCATTAAAAGGTTTAACCAGACTCACTATCCACAGAGCCATGCTTGTGTCAAGCCAGCGTTCCTTCAATCTTGCGGATTTCCGATTCTAAATTCTTATCCTGCCTGTCAACCAACCAAAGAATTGAACAGAGAATACTGACAATAATTTCTGCAAGCCTAAGAACCAACGCTACAGATACTGCCGAGGTAGTCGTTATTGAAAAAGGACTTAATAATACAACGATAAGACTTTCTCTTACTCCAAATGCAGCTAACGAAATAGGAAGCCGCTCTAACAGAGCCAATAAAGGGGCAGCAGCAACAATATACATATAACTGATATTATCAAGGCCAAGAGCAGCGGCTGAAAGAAATATTGCAGTCCCATATAACATTTTTTCGAATACTGAAAAAACGAAATACAACCATATTCGCTTTCTATGTTCGCCAATGAGTGCCATCGCCGCCAAAAGTCTTATAAATTTATCATTTAAACGAGGGGGTAATATTTTTCCGAATGATATCTTTTTTAAATTTTCGGAATAAAAGATCAAAAAATAAATAAAAAAAACAATAGAAAAAAACAAAAAAAACCCTAGAACTGTTGCCTGATAAAGGTACTCTTCTCTTAAATATTTTACAGAAAAATGCAAAAACAAAGAGATCAAACCTAAAGAAGAAATTGCGCCAAGAGATCGTTCAATAACGATTGATGAGACAATTCCAGGAAGATATATATTATTTTTATTCATATAATAAATTTTATATAAATCTTCACCTATACTTGAAGGTGTAAATAAGTGCAAAACCTTAGCTTTTAAATATGAAACAACACAGGAAAAATAGGTAACTTTTTTGTCAAAAATAGAGAGAAGTATATTCCATTTAAGACCCATCAGGATCTTATCAAAAAGGCAAACCAATACCGCAAAGAAAACATAAATAATTGACAGATTTCCAAATAAATCTATCATATCTTTTGCGCTTATCAGTGTAGATAAATAAATAACTACAGATATAATAAACACAAACTTTACGATATTCTTAATATTTTTCTTATTTATAAATATTTTCATAACAGGCTCAATTAGGGGTAGTAAAATTAAGACGCATGCCTCCAGATCTACCTTCTTGTAAAAATTACTTTAGCAGGATTACCTTGAACGATTGAATTCGGCGGGATTTTTGCTGAAACAACTGAGTTCGGAGAGATTATGGATCCGCTACCAATCTCAGAACCATCCAAAATACAGGAACCTGCACCAATCCACACGTTGTCATCAATGCTAGTCCCTTTGTAAGTGAATCCCTGTTCCCTTATTGGAATATGAATCTTATCATATTTATAGTTATTACCAATTATGATTACATGTGCACTAATCAGACAGTCTTTACCTATCCTAATTCCCTTCTTTCCAGACCCAATGTGACATCCCACACCTATTGTAGTATTAGAACCTATAGACAATGGGCCTTCACTGGCTTTAATTTTTGTAAAAGAACCAATATTTGTATTTTTACCTATTTTAAGAAATGAACTTATTTCTACTTCAGCACGAGGACTTATAAGGCAACCAAATTTCATAAAATAAAATATTGTAACAAAATACGATGGGGCGAATCTTTTAATAATTTTAGAAATATTCATTTTACGCCCATTATTTAAGATGCTTATTTAGTGTATTCAAGACCATTCCAAAGTTCAACATTTCTTCTATTTCATTCATAGAAAACCTTACATTAAATTCCTCTTCAATCGCTGTAATTAAACGAAGATTGTTCATTGAATCCCACATTTCTGTGTCATCAGGTCCAAATTCATTATTAATTTCATCAATTTTTACTTCCAGGATCTCAGAAAATATTTTTTTTATTTTTTCAATCATCACAGGCTCCGCTCAAACAACATTAATCCAAGTACAATCCAGCATTTTATTTTCTTTCATGTCAAGACTGTACACAACTTGTTCAGCATTTTTTTCAACAACCTCAAACCCCTGTTCCGGGAAGAAATTTTTGACTGGCATGTTTTTACTAGTCGGGAAATACCTCGCGGTAAAACTTGCGGCTTCGGCATGCTGCAACTTGATATGATTCATCATCGCGGTTTCTATCCCCCTGCCCATCGCTCGACAGCTTAGAATAAAACTGTCGATCTCGACTAGGCTACCGACCAGATGGAGCAAGTACAACCCAATGATGCCGAGATCGCCGAACTTGTCGCGGGCGGCGGCAACGCCAAGCTCCCATCCGTCTCCGGCATGAAATCTTTCGACCTCGGCCATTGAGTAGCGTTTTGTAGTCACATTAAACTGATTGGTCTTGGCGAACAGCTGCTGCACACGGTTCAAGTCATGCTGGGTCGCGACTCTTATTTCGAGTTCGGTTTCCAGGCTCTGAAGATAATCGCTCAGATCTCCGACTGTCCCCTTCAGTTCTTCCCGCTTGCGCTCCTGCTGATACTGTCGGGTCTTATTGCGATCGTCGGCTAGAATCATCAGCTTTTCAAACTCAATCATTTCGTCGACAAAGCGCGGAATGTTTTCAGGATTTCCAGGGACCAGATAAGTTCTGACCTGCGGCAGCATCTGCCTGACCAGTTCACACTCAACTGGGTTGTCATCGATGAACACCAGACTGTCGAGCCCAATGTTCAGCTCTTTGGCAATGCGCTCAATGTTCAGGTGTTTGTGTTCCCAGTTAATTTTCAGCGCGGCAAAATCGTCAAGCCCAAGCGGCATGGCCGATCGCTGCGCAAACATTTCCCGGACATCCGATTCGTTATTTTTACTGCAAACCGCCAACATCACGCCGCGATCTTTTAGATTTTTTATTTTGCACTGAAAATCGTGATACGCTTCACTAACTGGATCACCTGGGCCGACCTTTACCCCAGATGGGCCCTCTTCACCGAGCACTCCGCCCCAAAGGGTATTGTCAAGATCGAGCACCAGACATTTACGGGTCAATCCCTTAAGCGAAAGCAAGTGACGAAGCATTTCATCCGCCAGTAGCGGCAGAAACTTTTCCCCCCAGGCAAGCTTGGCCATGTAATGCATTTTGGGGTCGAACACATTATCAGACCCGAAACGGGCGCTTAATTTAGCGAGGTCAAAAACATGCGCCCGCGACTCAGAATTCAATGCCGCAGCGAGCCGCTTGTTCAGCTCAAAGTAAAAAGCCATCTCCCCGAATGGATCGTTCGCATCAGCTATGCCTAGTTGCGAGAACGCAGGGAGGGGAAAGTTGCTGATCAGAACAGTCGTCGAATAGCGTTGTTTGACCGCCGAAACCCACTGCTGAAAGTGCTGGACAATACGTTCGATACGCGCATTCTTATCCTCTACAGATAGCTGAAGAAAAGAGCTCTTCAACTCCGGTTCCAGCGTCAGCAAAGACAAGGTCAAGAAAATGAGATCGGGTTCAAAACCAGACAAACCACTCTCTTCAGACAAGACCTCTTGAAAATACTGATTGTACTTGCCGACGTAGGATCGCGCCAGCAGCCCTTCCGTTGCGGCGAAAGCCTCGACATAAGGCGGCAGCAGATCAACAGTGAAATTTGCCAGGTACGCAATATTCACATGTCCCGGATCTTGATATAGGCGTAGGGCTCTGCTCAACGAGATGATGTTCTGCGAAGTCAACCGTTTGCGATCCAAAGACGTCAGCAGGGAGCCGATCTCAGAGAACTGATCACAGGCTTTGATTTGTTCGATAACCACTTTGTTGTCCATAAGAACCCTGCTGTTACATCCCGTAAAACAAAATGCAATTGAACCGGACCTCTATTGCCTTACAGATAACCTTCCTGCTTGTACCATTCCGCGGTGTTTTTCAGCCCCTCGTCAAGACCGATCCGTGGCTGATAGCCCAACTCGTTCTTGGCTTTGCTGATATCAAAACCGCGATACTGCCGATACCAGTCGACCCGGCGTGGGAAAATTGGTGGCGTGATGCCAAACGGCTTGCATATTTTTTCACAGAGATGACCTGCAATTACTAGCGGTAAAATCGGGTAATGCGGCACCTTGACCGGTACATCCATCGCCTTGGCAACACGAACGACCAGATCTTTAATCGGCACATATTCCTCGTCGCCGATGATGTAGGTCCCGCCTTTGCCTTTTTCCGGATCCATTGCCAGCACGAACGCATCGACCAGATTATCAATATAGACAGGATGATAGGTCGTTGCCCCGGAACCGAACATCGGGAAGGTGCCGTTCTTGACCCGCCTGAAAATCATGAAAAAACGTTCCGGGTCACCCGGTCCATAAATAGCGGTCGGGCGCAGGATTGTACAGTTCATCCCTTTCGCAATAAACTCCTGTACGACCTCCTCGCCCTCATACTTAGTCTGCTGATAATAGTCGGCCGGCGCGATCGGGGACTTCTCATTACCCGGTGGGTTGTCGATATTGCCGTGTACACCCTGCGTACTACAGTAAACGACCTTCTTGACTCCTTGTTTTTCCGCGGCCTCCATTACCCAGCGCGTGCCATTAACGTTGACATCAAAGTAGTGGCTATCCGGAACATTCAATTTGCGAAAAGCTGCCGCGAGATGAAATACAACCTCCACCCCCTCGGTCACTTTGCTAACCAGCTGCTTGTCAGTCACACTGCCGGTGACAACCCTCGCCCCTGCTGCCGTCAACCTCTCAGAAAAGATGCCCGGCTGATTATCGAGGGATACCACCTCATGTCCGAGTTCAAGTAAGCGCAACACCAAGGCTGCGCCAGTAAATCCTGTCCCACCTGTAACCAGTATGTTCATTTACTTCCCTCCCAGCATCCCTAAAGAATAGTCATACGATGAGTGACCAAATTATTTACAAGACTGACCTCTTCATCAATCTTATCGCTTTCATATTCCAGAAATTGACAAATCAGAGGAGCAATATGATTAACCCGCGCTGGATTTTCCCAGAGCGTGGTTCTGCGGTACAGCAGGTCTTCTATGTGAACGACGGCTTCATCCCTAACGATTGACCGTAATTTTTGCTGCAACTCATCTCCAGTTGGCACCTCTTCGTGCATATAATTCCAGCCGTCACTGAGACATTCCTGGGGGCCAAGCAGACCAGGGCCACCCTGCGACGGCTGAAAAACCTGCTGTAACAATTTTTCAGCAACAAATCTTGATGTTGTAAACTTTACACCTGAAACGCTGAAAAACCCCTGCGCCCCTCCTCGCAGTCCGTGGTCAATGATCACAGCGTTTGTCTCAAGGTTGGTACCGCCAGTTTCAGTAGCCGACTGCAGTCCGGGCAGGACATACATGATCTCCTCGTCTTTCAGATTTAAACCCGTTACGGCGTAATTTATGTCCTTAATAAACTCATCAATCTGCTGTCCTTTAGGCACGGGGGTTTTTGATTCATACTGCCAAGGGGCATGTCCAGTTCCAGCCATAAGGCGGCCCTTCCAAGGCACCAAAAAATAGGTGTGCGCGGTTCGGTCGGACTTCACGGCCACGCCGTGAGTTGACAGCGACTCCCTGTCGAAGAGGACGTTCCAGGCCAGCATGCTGCGGAAGAGTTCCGGATAATCACGATCAAATGTTGAGGCCAGCTCCCTGCACCATGGGCCAGCGGCGTTGACAACCCGCGCAGAGCGAAATTCCAAACATTCACCCGTCTCAACATCTGTCGCGCGCAGGCCTGCAACCTGATTTTCATTTGTCAGAAGTTCTGTCGCTTCACAATAGTTCAAGACCTCAGCGCCACGGTTGCAGGCGATTTTCAGCACTTCGATGAGCAAACGCTGGGAATCTTCGACGAAAGCATCATACCAAATCGCCCCCCCCTGAAGGCCGCGCATATTCACCAGCGGGAAAAGCTCCTGAACTTTTTTTGGCGAAACAAGATGACCGGCCGGGATCTGGTTTTTCTCGCATAAACCCTGGTTCCGGTTGCGAGTAATCAAATTATAGATTTTAAGTGCTGCGTAAAGTGTAGAAGGACGACGCAGGCCATCGCCGTAAAGTGGCACCATGCAAGGAAGCGGCTTGATCAGCTGCGGGAATGTCTGCAAAAACCAGCGCCGCTCGGCGGCGGATTGCATCAAGCGCGACAAATTCATCTTCTGCAAGTAGCGAAACCCGCCATGGATAATCCGCAAGCTGTTGAAGCTCGTGTTTCCGCCGAAGTCCCTGCGTTCCAGAAGCAATGGTTTGAGCCCGCGAAGAGTGGCCATCAGGGTCAGCATCACACCCTGCACTCCTCCTCCGACGATAATCAAATCGTAGCTTTGCGCAGCTGCTTTTTGCGGGTTCCGGTGCAATGAACTCATGAATGCCCCATTTTAATCAGTATCGGTAATAGGTACTTTTCCATTTCTTCTTAAGCACCTGCATTGCAAGCTGATTACGAAAAAACCTTATCGGAGTGTCGAGTCGCCCGTAAAGATTGAAGACCACTTTCTGGTTTCTAAGAAGAGCCTTAAGCCAAACGGAAGGGTAGTCGGCATCAATAGTCCCCTCAACCCAACAACCGAAGGAACCAGCCCGTTTCATTTCTGACGGAAAGTGAAGAGGATCACTGCCGGAAAGAATTCTCCCCCCTTTCCGTTCGAACTGAAGAAAATGATTCGGCTTGGTCCAAAAAAACGGCCTGTTGCTGTTGTCGCACAGAAAGTAGGACCGTGGATCAACAGTTTCTATAAGTTGCTCGAGTACCTTACCACGACCTCCAAGCCACTTCCCGACCGCCCAGGGAATCAACGGAACAGAGCCCTTTTCCAGAATTGTCTCAACAGAATCCCGCAAGCATTTCCCATCGGCAAATTGCGAATCGCCAGTCGTGAGGGCAAGAACCTCTAGGTTTTCCGAAGAAATGATCTTTCTGCCGGCAACGATGTAAACTCTGTTGCCCGCCTCATCTTCTAAATAGAGTGAGCTGTCTTCCTGAGTCCGCTCCCAAGACCAGTTTCCATAGCCCTCCAGACAGCCTTCGGCCGACTTGTCAACCCATTCGACGAGTTGTTCAAACCAGTTCTGCCCCGCCCAATCAGTCAACAACAGTACAGCCGTGAACGGCTCTGAAGCTGATATTCCGCTTGCCACGGCCCGAAAATTAGCGAGCGCCGACCGAAAAAAGACCTTTAAGTCAAAACAGTCATAAATGTGGACATGCGTATCCAGAAGAACCACGTTCTTGCCTCTTTCACCGTACACGGATCGATTCACCCCTTTATCAAGCTCAGAACTCTCTTCAGTTTCTCAACATAGACCGGCCTCGAATAATTTTCTTCATAAAGCTGTTGCGCCTGAAGGGCGACACTCTCTGCCCGTTGCTCTTCTTCAAGAGCCTTGATGATGCCGGAGGCCAGCCCCTCCGCTGTCGGTTCAACCAGAAACGCCACACTATCATCAAGGACCTGGGTGTGCGAATAGATATTGGTGGCAACAAGCGGCACACCGCTGGCCAGTTGTTGGTAGATTTTCAGCGGAGTGTTGGTTCCGGACGAGCGGGGCGAGGTTTGTACCGCAGCGCGGGTACAATACTCTTTAGCCTGGGGTTGCGGAACTTGACCGGTTAAGACAACCAGGCCCTCCAGACCCTCATCATGCGCCAATGCCGAGTAGTGCGCAACCTGCTCCGGGCTACCACCGACAATCAACAACAGCGCATCCGCCACCCTCTCCCGCACCAACCGAAAAGAACGGATCAGAAGATCGATTCCCTGATAAGGTTCCAGAGTACCGGCATAGACGACAAGACGGCGATCTGCAGGCAGCGCTAACTCCCCGTTTTCGGAAGCACTCAGCGCACAGTTCTCGGTGCCCCCCCGCTTCTTGAGTTTCACAGTATCAAAGATCGAATTCTCGATCAGGACATGCTTATTCCGGTCCTTGATGACAGCATTCACATAATCAGCCAGGTCGGGGCAGATGGTAATAACAGCGTCCGAGCGCTGGATACTTTGATCCTCAAGCCACTTGAAAATCCCGATGATAACTTTCGAGGTTGTAAACTTGAAATTCGTCAACTGCTGAGGCAACGAAGAATGCATGTCGTAAATCAGCCGAAAGTTGAAAAGCGGCTTCAAGAAGACACAGAAAAAGATCGATTCCTCATGGGCGTGTACGAAGTCGTATTTATTGCGGAGCAGTAGAAAAAAAGTCCAAAAAACAATAAAAGCATCCAGAAACAACTTTAAAAAAGATGGGCCAATTTTTACATTATCAAGAAACTTGAAGCAAGGTATTCGAATGATATTAACGTTAGGAATATCCACGTCCATCCCCTCGCCGTAAGTGAGAAGATCTACATCAACACCCATCTCAGAAGTGACCAAGGTTCGATAATAGACGCTGAAAGGGGTCCCGCGAGGAGAAAAAAAAGGCTGTGGCGCAATAACTAGTGCCTTCATAAAAAAACCTAATCAGTCAAGTATGGTTTCAATTACGTAGTCCTTACGCTTACGCCCCAAAGCAAACACGAGAATCTCTCCAAGCAGGCCAACCCCCCACAGACCACTGCCGGCAAGAACAGAAAACAGGCCGGTCATCAGCAAAGGGGAATTCCCAAGAGAATCAATACCAGCAGCCCTTGCAACGAAAGCATACGTCAACAGAAGTATCCCCAGTAACAGCAAAACTCCACCGCGAAAACCGAAATATCGCAGAGGCTTGCGGGCAAAATTGAGGTTAAAGTGGATAGTTAACAGATCGACGAGTCGATTGATGTAAACCCTGAGACCAAAATAACCGACTTTTCCCTTTTCCTGAACATGCGGGGTTGGAATTTCAATGATCTTAAATCCCCGTTTCTGGGCCATCAAAGGCAGAAACCGATAGAGATCGCCATGAAAAGTTGATTCTTCGAGAACGGTGCGACGGACAATCCGCAAAGCGCAGTTGAGGTCATGGATTCGCACAGCTGTCATCTGGTAGACGAGAAGGTTGAACAGCCAAGATTGCAGCTGGTTTATTGGAGGATCAACACGGGACTGCCGCCAGGGCAAGGCTAAATCCGCTTCGCCGCTATCAACAGCATTTAGCATCTTGACCAAACCCTCATCAGCAACCTGACGATAAGGACCACAGATCAGGAGAATCTCACCACGACAATCAGAAAGAAGTGACTGCAAGCAGGTTCCTGAGTAAACTTTGCGATGCAACTCGACCATCAGGACCTCGGGCCCCTGAGCCGGCCAATCGGACTCGAAACGCTGTCGAGCTGATTCGTTGGGTCCATTAAAGACGAGAATAAGTTCATGACATGCAGTTATACTTGTCAAGTAATGGTGGAGGTCGAGAAGATATTCTGTGAACTCTTCGTCCTCCCCCACGATCATAACAACTGAATAATCGATGCTCATCTGCACTTACCAGCTTCTTTCGAATCAGGAACGCCACCAACGATGGTTCTGTGATTGGTCGAAGCGATCAAACGGGTTTGACTAAGATCGCTCAAACCGACAGCGAGTTCTCCAAGGATGCCGAGGGAAAACATCAAGACTACCCCAAACAGGGAAAGCCCTGAGCCGACCGTAAAGAAAAAAGTTTTTCCTTCTGTCCAATCGAAAAGCCAAGAGAGTACAGCTAACGCTCCAAGCCCAATACCAAGCAATGCAAATGGCAGGCTGCAGGCAACAAAACCTTTAAGGGGAGAATTCGAAAAGCGAATCAAAAGGTTGATCGCAAAGATATCGCTGAAAACTTTGAAGATCCGGCTAAACCCGTATTTTGATGTTCCGAACTGTCGAGAATGATGCTGAACAGGAATCTCCGCAACACGTGCACCAGTCATACTGGCCAGTGCTGGGAAAAAGCGGTGCATTTCACCATAGCAGTGCAAACTGCGAATACATTCTGCGCGATAAGCTTTGAGTGAACAACCATAATCGTGGAGATGGACGCCAGTTGTATATGAAATCAGCGCGTTCGCAAGTTTTGACGGCAGTACTCTGCTCCAATGATCCTTGCGGTCCTTTCGCCAACCACTGACGATATCGAAACCTTCTTCAAGTTTGTCGAGAAGTATAGGGATATCTGACGGATCATTCTGCAGGTCACCATCCATGGTGACAATAATTTCACCACGGCTGTGATCGAATCCAGCAACCATTGCCCCAGTTTGACCACAATTATTGCGTAATTTCATCGCCCTGAGATAAGGAATGCTTTCTTGGTATTGCTTTATTAAAGACCAGGTTGCGTCCGTGGACCCATCATCAACAAGTATTATTTCGAAAGGAAAAGTAAATTCGGTTGAAACAGTATTAATTTTATTTATCAGAGGAGCTATAGAATCTTCTTCATTGAAGAGAGGAACTACAATACTTACACAAGGGGTTTTGTGAAATATTTCCATATAAGCTCCAGAATAAGTCCTAAATTTTCAGTTGCTAAATTTCTTTACTTTAGTTTACTTCTGCCATAATAATTATTAAAAAATTATAAGATTTAAACTCAAATATATCAATAGACTATGAGCTAATCTTCCTGAATATCAACAATTCAGGACCCATAACAATAGAAGAGGGTTTAAATTCAGCAATTTTTTTGTATATTCCCATGTCAATCAATTTCACTAACTGGTAAAATCTTGGAAATTGTTCTCTATTCTTAGGAAATTTAAAGTTATCAAGTATTGAAGAACGTAAAATTATATAATCTCCCTCACCAACTTCAAGTGCATTTTTTATACTGTATTCATCACTCGTAAATATTAATTTATATGTTTTTTTCTTTAAGTAGGCCGTTTTAATGCTTGTATAAAAAATACTTTTCTGATCTTCTAAAGTCATAGATTGATTATTTGAAAAGATAAGTTCTGGTGACATAAATAAAGGAACAGTTGTTGGACTTGAACGATATACATTTCCTTCAACAAAGACAGAACTCTTCTCGGGAATATTTTCATGAACCCATTCTTTTGCCAACAGTCTAGTGTCTGGTTTACTAAAATCAATATTCAAATTAATCACATCAATCACACAAGGAACAAGTGAAAAGAATAAAAGTATAGAAATAAAGAATAAAGTTAAATGCTTACCTGCTTTATTCTTAAAAGAACTATATATATTACTACATAAAATACCAAAATAAATTCCCATTAAAGGAACAACAGGAAGGAGGTATCTTGGATAAACATGCTCTACGCTTTTTGAAGAAAAAAGAAAGAACAAATAGGCCAGAAAAAACAAATTAAATATCAGGTATTTTTTAAATTTAGCAAGTGTAACAAAAATTCCAAAAATTATACTTATATTCAAAAAAAAGTATTTATATGGAAATAAGCTTTTCAGATAAAATACTATTGGCGACTCGGAACTATAAAAATGAGGGAATTCTGGCCCCCTTACAACTGATGCACTATCCGAAGAATAAAAAAAGGACACAAACCACAAGAATATTTTTTTTGCCTTGAATATAATTCCTGGGTTACCAATCAAATAGACCAGAAGAAAAACAACAAAAAAGCACAGAAGTCGAACATCAAAAAAACGCTTAAATGTCCGCACGCTAGAAGTTTCATCTTCTACATTGCGCCAATGAAACCAAAAAAATGACAGAAAAATGACTGCACCCGGGATTTTTGTCATGATGGCTGCAGCAATTACCATCGCCAATAAAACATAGTCCTTAATAACGTAAGCAACATCAACTGGTTTGCGAATCATCAAATAAAAACTAACAACAATTAGAAACGCAAGAGGAACATCTACAGTAATGTAGTGAGATGATCTTACGTGAATGAGATTGACAGATAGGAATAAAGCGGAAATTATTCCAGTTGATTTCGAATGTATATTTTTACCAATTAAATATATAAAAAAACAGGTCAGTGTACCTAGAAAGACAGTTGTAGTACGACCGATCAACCAAATGTGTGTAGGGTCGGAGAATAAACCAACTAACAGATCGCCACCTGATGAGTAAACTCCAAAACTTTTCATTATCAAATAGTAGACTGCAAAAAAAACAAAGAGCAGATAGTAGTACCCGCCCTTTGTTACGCGATCAAAATCTACGACACCAGATCCTAACTTTAGCGCTCGTTTGACTTCAAACCACTCATCTGTATGTAAAATTTCCGGTAGTCCAAAATCGACACCCCAGATGCGTAGAAAGAAAGATATTAAAATAATACCAAACAAACACACATTTAAATTTAAACGGGTTCTATAAAAATATTTCACAATGAATCTAATACCCAATAATTATATAAGACATCATCAAACTAAATGTTTAACTGGAAAGTAAGAAACTACAGTCAAGTAACAAAAGGAAATTTTATTTAGTAATTGGTTGTTTTAGAAAAGGAGGCTCAATTCCACCCGTAGTAGCTTTGCCACTCGGCACAATTAATGGGCCATAACTTTTAGATAGCCTATTTTCGGAATCAACAACAAATAAATAGACAGATTCACCAGCAGAGAACCCCCCTCCATTCAAGTCAAAAAGAATTTCATCTTCTTTCCAAGATGTAATAATCTGCGGTTCGCACCTTGATCGGGTACCCCAAGAAGAAGAGTTACATAGTTCAACCCTAGACTGGCCAGAAGAAATATAGACATTATCTATCCAAGCATCTGGTGGATTTGACATATCAACACCAGTAGCACTAACTTCCATAAGAAACCTATTTATTCCAGTAGACCCATCATCGACTGTCGTGATTCCTGTCTTATACGAAGCATCCGAATCAGAATCATCAAAATCAGAATAATAATAATATGCACCATCATTATTAGTGCCACGTTTCCAGTAAATTTCCATCCGGTGCCACTTGTTTGGAGATATATCAAACCTATCACCACCGTTAACATAATATGTAATATATTTCGATCCAGCATTATATACTATTTGTTGTGGTCCCAATATATTATTATCTTTCTGTGGCTGATATGTAAATAACAACAACGGCACACCATTATAAAGAGTATCAGTATTCAATCTTGAGAATTTTAAATTAGCTGCGGGATCCCCGTTACTATCGGTCGTGTCTGCCCACCAAATATAAAAGGAAACATATATTTCAGATTGAGGAGCAAAAGAAGCCCCGACTCCATGAAAATCATCTGTGGTTGATTCACCAAGCTTATAAAATGCACTCTGGCTTCCAGCATACGGCTTAGTTGTAGAAAACACAGGAGGCTTCAACCCATTCCACTTATCCCAATTAGGATAAGAATACAAATTTTCACCTTGAACCCCATACTCAAAATCATCAAATAGTATCAAAGGAGACTGTGCTCCAAACCCTGAACCAACCACCCTAAAAGACTCTTCAGAAATTGACACACTCCCCACAAAAGGAGACGCCACGCCATCAACAACAAACCCAAAAACCAGCATAAAAACAATCAAAAAACGCCCAACCATCTCGGACCTCCGCCACTAAGTGGTTAACAAACAGTGACTTTTAAATTAACACAGCCAAACAATAAATCCAATCCCACAAACATTAAAAGTAACTATTCAGCAAAAAAGTTCTTGACAGTGTTTTTCTGAAAAATTTGCAT
>JAVVDY010000008.1:0-141799 GCA_032251255.1 Desulfuromonadales bacterium | reverse complement strand
TGTTGTGAACCTGGACGGGACTTATACTTACACACCGAACGCAAACTTTAACGGCACAGACAGCTTCAGCTTCGTGGCCAATGACGGGACTGTGGATTCAGCATCCGCAGCGGTGACCGTGACTGTGACGGCCGTTAATGATGCACCACTGATCAGTGGTGCACCGAGCACCAGTGTGACCCAGGATACCCCTTACAGTTTTACCCCGACGGCCAGTGATGTTGATGGGGATGCCCTGACTTTCAGTATCAATACCACCCCAAGCTGGGCAACGTTCAATCCCGGTACCGGAGAACTCAGCGGCACCCCGACGAATAGTAACATTGGCACCACCAGCGGGATCATCATTGGTGTCAGTGATGGTCCGCTCAGCGCGTCCTTGGCGGCGTTTGACCTGACAGTGACCAACAGCAATGATGCACCGACCGCGACATCGGCAAATATCACTACGGCAGAAGATACAACCAGTGTCGGTGTGACACCGAGCGTCACCGATCCGGATGTCGGCGACTTCCATACCTTCAGTATTGTGTCTCAAGCGTCCAGCGGCACCGCCTCTGTGGTGGATAACCAGCTGGTTTACACGCCGAATGCGAACTTTCACGGGAATGACAGCTTTACCTACCGTGCCACAGACGGCGGTGGTTTGTTTGTTGAAGGGACCGCCAGTGTCAGTGTGACTGCGGTTAACGATGCACCTGTGGCGAATGCTGCCAGTGCGTCGACTGCCGAAGATACAGCGACAAGCGGCAGCGTGAGCGGCAGTGACGTCGATCTCGATACGCTCACATACAGTCTGTCGACTCCAGCCGCGAATGGCACCGCTGTTGTGAATCTGGACGGGACTTATACTTACACACCGAACGCAAACTTTAACGGCACAGACAGCTTCAGCTTCGTGGCCAATGACGGGACTGTGGATTCAGCATCCGCAGCGGTGACCGTGACTGTGACGGAGGTCAATGATGCGCCGGTTTTGACCCCTATCGGTAACCGGTCAACAGAAGAGGTGGTGGCTCTTAACTTCAGTGCCACGGCAACCGACGCCGATGGCGATACGGTGACTATTTCAGCAACCGGTCTCCCCGCTGATGCGACCTTTGACGGTACCAACTTCTCCTGGACTCCGACTGATCTGGGCCAGGGAACTTATGCTGTTACGTTTACGGCAACGGATAATGGAACCCCTGAGCTGTCGGACAGTGAAACGATTACAATTACCGTAAACGATACCTATACTGATACCGATAGTGACGGTTATACGACTTATCCCAATGCCGACTGCGATGATAGTAACGCGTCAATAAATCCGTCTGCGACAGAAGTATGTGGAAACAGTATCGATGAGGACTGCAACGACAGCGACCTGAGCTGTGATCTGGTTGATGCCGATGGGGATGGTGTCATTGCTCTTGGGGATTGTGATGATAATGACCCAGCCAGGTTCCCAGGAAATCCAGAAATCTGTGATGGCATCGACAATGACTGCTCAGAAGTTATTGATGACGGTCTGACATTCACCGATTACTACCGTGACGCCGACAATGACGCTTATGGAGCCTCGGCGGATGTCTCATCAACCTGTGATGGCAGCATTCCCGCCGGCTATGTAGCGCTTCCTGGTGACTGCAATGACAACGACAGCAGCATCAAGCCTGGCGTTGCCGATGCGATCTGCGACGGCGTCGATGATGACTGCGATGGCAGCATCGATGAGGACTTTGTCTCGGTTGGGTCCTCCTGCGGGACCGGTGAATGCGCCTCGACGGGCAGCACCAGTTGCGTTGGCGGCTTGATTGTAGATTCCTGCACTGCTGGTTCCCCGGGCACCGAGGTCTGCGGCGACGGCATCGACCAGGACTGCAACGGCAGCGATCTTAGCTGCAGTACCGGTTCTGACAATACTCCAACCGGAACCGATGTTGTGGTTGCCCCGGTCGCTGAAGTCGCACTGGTTTTCAATGAAGTGACGACGGAAGGTGAAACCACTGCGGTGCCCATATCAACGCCCATCGTTTCTTCTACGTTGCGCGCGGTTCCGTCTACCGCATATGAAATCACCACGACCGCAAACTATTCAACGTCTGTAGAAGTTTGCTTGACCTACCGCGAAGGCGATCTTATTAATGTAGAGAACGAGGCCGAGCTTGGGCTCTTGCATTATACCGGTGGTTCCTGGCACAACATCACCTCCTCTGTTGATACCGCGGCGAACCAGGTGTGCGGGCTGACAGACAGCTTCTCCCCCTTTGTTGTCGTCGAGCCGGCGGCAGCGACACCGCCGCCTTCGACGGGGACGGGTGTTCCTGTGATGAACGGCTGGTGGCTGCTGCTCGGTGCGCTCTGCGGGGTGGGTCTGTTACGGAGGAAAGCGAAACAGAGCTGAGTTTATGCCGAAACAGAATCATAAGAAACTGACGAATACCAAGGGGGCGGCCGATGGTCGCCCCCGTTTTCCGTTGCTGCGGGTCTGTCTGGTTTTCTTCGGTCTGGTGCTGGGGCTGCATCTGCTGCAGTGGACACTGGTGCCCAGAGAGATGCTGACTGCGCTGCAGGTGTTTACGGCGCAGGTGACCGCCAGCCTTATCAGTGTTTCTGGTATCCCGGTCACGCGCGAGGGGACCCATCTTTTCCTCTTGGGTGAACACTGGGAGGTGATCCTGGAGTGCACCGCCCTGTCCGCTTTTTTTGTGTTTATATCTTTCCTGCTGGCCTACCCGGCGAAGATTTTCGCGAAGGTGTTGGGGGTTCTGGTCGGTCTGCCGACACTCTTTGGTGTTAACATTCTGCGGCTGTTCGTGTTGGCCTGGGCCACCAAATGGAGCCCTGAGTATGCCCCGCTGGTTCACGATTATGTCTGGCAGATTTTCTTTCTTTTGCTGCTGGTGCTGATGTGGCTGGCGTGGATTGAGCTGGTGGTCAAGCGTGAAGAACGTTCTGCTGTTTCTGGCTAAGCTGCTGGGGTTCTCCCTGCTGCTGTATGCCGCGCATAAACCCCTGATGATGGCTTATGAGTTCGTCCTGCTGGGGTTCATTTTTCAGTTCCCGACCAGTGCCCTGATGCCTCCCGGCATCTATTATGACAGCTCGCTCTGGTTGATCCCCACCCTGGCCTTGGTGCTGGCGACCCCGCAACTGTCATGGCAGCGGCGCGTGGTGATGCTGCTTGTGGCGGTCTGCGCCTATTGGGCTCTTGATCTCTTCAGTTTTTTCCTCTGGGTGACGCCGCCACTGCCCAATGTCAAGGCTTCCGAAGCGCATTACCTGTATAGTCTGATCTGGAAGATGGTCGGTCAATGGGTGATGCCGTTTATGGTGTGGCTGATTGCCGCATCTCGGCAGGTGGGCGAATATTTCGCCGCGCGCGCCTGAAGCTGGAATGCCCGAGGGTAGCGCGACCTTGCATTGTTGCCGGTCGTAATCAGATTTCTCCTGAAGGTGGTTCGAAGGCTGTCACCGCCTCAGTCTCCTCTTCCTGGCGCGCCTTGAGGTCAACCAGGCGGGTGCCGGCAAGTCGATCATTCCAGCCGCGGCCATCCTTCCTCAAAACCGTCAGGTAGCCCAAGCCTGCGGGCAGCAGTTGAATCAGGCCGCCGACGCTGCGCATGAATGCCTGGGAGAATGCGATGGCCTCGCCTGCGGTGGTTTCAACCCGCATTTCGGTGAGCATCTTCCCGGGCGTCTGCCCGGTGAGGAAATGGAACAGGGTAAAGTACCCGAAGCTCAGGCAAAACATCACCAGGAAATATGGGATGGACAGGTCGATCAGGGTTTCCAGGGTCGGCAGGTTTCCTGGGGGGCTTTCCGAGAGCGCTGTTTCGGCGACAATAACGAAGCAGAGGCCGACCAGACCGATCAGGACAACGTCGCCTGCGAAAGCGGAGATGCGCCGGATGAAGGGCGGAGGAGTGGGCTGTTCCAGGCCTTCATCCTCATCCGTAGATGGAGACTCAGTCGCGACTGGCGAAGAAGCGTCCGACTTCCGTGGTGGTTTGTCCCTTCTGGCTGCTTCGGGTTCAATGGCCGGAACCGTGGGCGGCAGTACCCCCAGGGTAAAGTCGTCCGAGGTCCCTGCGCTAAAGTCGTCAAGCGGCTTTGCGCCGTAGGTCGTCTCCAGGGATTCCAGCGACGGTTCGGCAAGCTTCGTCTCAGGCAGCGGCGGGAGTTCGTTGAGAGGCGAGAAAAGGTCTTCCTGCGCCGCCCCCTCTTTTTCGGTGGTCCCTTCTGTCGCTATCGGTTCCGGAGGCAGGTCGGTCAGGAAGTCGATCGGTTCATCCCGGTCCGGGGTGTCGGCAACCTCGATAAATCCGATGGTCGAAGAATCTTCATTGAGAAGATCCTCCTTACTGCCAAAAGGGTGGTCGGGGTCCTCCTTGCCCCCGGCAAAAGCATCCTCCTCCAGGGCCGCGAAATCCGAATCATCCAGGCCCAGCTCGGTTGTCTCTGCCTCCGTCTCTTTCGGCCCCCTGGCTTCATCCAGGCCGAAGTCCGGAGTGTCCAGTGAAAGGTCGTTTCCGGTTGTCACGAAGGAGTCGTCTTCGAGTGTTTCTTCAAGATCGAAGGGGGCGGGTTCGTCCAGCAGGTCTGCTGCCCGAGGGCTTTGCGGCGAAGGGAGTGCCTCTTCCGGATCCTCTTCCTGGGACTCGTCCTCGAACAGTTCGTCGAAGGCCAATTCGTCTTCTTCGTCGCTGTCGACAGTAAATTCGAAACCGAGCGCATCATCTCCAGGTTGCGCCGAAGGTTTTTCGACGACCGAATCCAGCTGGACGTCTTCCTCTTCCTGGCTCACACCCGCAGCATCTGGTGCCACTGTTTCGATAACTTCAGCGGGTTCTGTAAAGAGGCTGGCAAGCAGCACACCGTGGAGGCCGAAGCGGCTTTTGTGCTCGGCCAGGTCCTTCCCGCACTTTTTGCAGCTCTGCAGATGGTCAAAACTGTTGAACCCACATTTTGGACATCTCATAGCGCGTCCTTTCCCTCAGAAGAGGATTTAAACAGCTCCGGCCCCGGAGGCCAAGTCTCCATAAAGATATTGTAAAATGCTGACGATCGCAAGCCCGGCCGTTTCGGTGCGAAGAATCCGTGGGCCGAGCCGTACATTATTAAAGCCTGAGGAATGTGCCAGTTCAACTTCGTTCTCGGTCAGGCCTCCTTCAGGGCCGACCAGCAGGCTGACGGTCGCGGGCTTCTTCCCCTCCAGCAGGCTCGGCAGGGGGGTCTCCGCCTGTTCCCACAACACCAGCCGCTGCTCTCCGCTGCAGGCGGAGAGCGCATCACCCAGGCTCTCCACGATCGTCAGGGCTGGCAGGAAACTCTGGCCACACTGGCGGGCCGCCTCCTGGATGATCCGTTGCCAGCGTTCTGCCTTGCCCGGCAGCCGATCCTGCTTGAAACGGCCGATGCTACGTTCCGTCGGGCAGATAATGAAATGGTTGACACCCAGCTCGGTCCCTTTCTGCAGCACCAGTTCAAGCTTGTCCCCCTTTGCCGTTCCCTGAACCAGTTCAACCTGCAGGGGGGGGGCGCCGCTTGCCGGAGAGCCAGGACTTGGGCCTCTCCGGTTTTGCCCTGCAGCTGCTTTAAGCGGCAATGGGCGATAGTGCCACGGCCGTCGAGCAGTTCTATCTCTGCTCCGGGGGCGAGCCGCAGGACGCTGAGGGCATGCTTGATGATCTCCGGGGAGAGTGCAACCGTTTGGCCTGCTTGAAACTGGACAGCGGGGAGAAAAAAACGCCTCATCCTAGAGTGGCCTGTTCCGGTACATAAGGCAGACCCAGTCGTCCTGGTAGCGGGTCGGGAAAACCTGCAGGGCAGGGTCGCTAAAGTGCTGGCGAACGAACGATTCCTTCTCGGTCAGGATGCCGGAGAGGATCAGGTAGCCGCCGGGTGCCAGGCGCCTGGTGAGAGCCTGTTTCAGGCGGACGTTCTCTTCCGCGAGGATGTTGGCAATAACCAGGTCGAACTCTCCGGACAGCTCCTCCAACGGGGTCGTTGTGGTCTCTATCCGCGTATTAAGGTTGTTGTGGGCAACGTTCGCACGAGCCACCTGGCAGGCCTGTTCATCGATGTCGCAGGCGAGGACCCGCTGGCAGCCAAGAACCGCCGCAGCGAGGGCGAGGATGCCGGAACCGGTGCCTACGTCGAGCAGGCTGCGAGGAGGATCCTCTGCGGCCATGAGTTCGGCAATGGTTTCAAGGCAGAGCAGGGTTGTGCCGTGGGTGCCGGTGCCGAATGCCATGCCCGGGTCGATTTCGATGACCCGGTCCTCTTTCCCTGCCTGGACGTTTTCCCAGGTTGGCTTGATCACCAGATGCTGACCGATCCTGAGCACGGAAAAGTTCTGTTTCCAGTTCTCTGCCCAGTCCTCCTGGTGAACGGCAGCGACCGCGCCGATGGTAATCTCCCAGGCCGGGTTGAGGGTGCGGAGTTCGCTCAGTGCGCTGCTGATCTGACCAGTCATATCTTCCCGCGCTGCCGTTTCTGCAAAGTACGCTTTGATCAGGTAGACGGCATCCGGGTCCAGTTCCGGCGACGGTGGGACAAAGGTGTCCAGCTGCCGGTCTTCGATGACGGTCCCGCCACAGCCGAGTTCATCCAGGTGCGCACAGATCAGATCTATGGCTGCCGCGGGGGCACTGATCTCTATGGAAAACCAATCTGTATTCATGTAGTTTAATTAACAGAGAGGTGTTTTGATTGCAATAGAAGAAAATTCTGAAGATCTTCTTTGGGCGGTTCGGTTATATAAAACAGCCACTTAGAATGGAGAAATTTTTTTTATTAAAAATTTCTTTTAAAGGCTTGCATTGCAATTGTCTCTTTGTTAGGATGTTATAACGATTCTCATGAGGAATATATTATGGTCGCAACTCAAGCGGTATTTTTAATATCGGATGCGACCGGCGAAACAGCGGAACATATGGTGTCAGCGGCACTGAAACAATTCCGGGATCGTCCGGTGATTGTCCGTCGCTTCAGCAACGTGCGAAACAAGAACCAGGTCTATGAAGCGCTTGATCAGGCCTTGGCCAGCAATGGTTTGGTTGTCTATACCATGGTCAACGCTGACCTCGCGCGGCTTGTCTATACGGAATGTGACGCACTCGGGTTGCCCTGCATTGATCTGCTGTCGCCGTTGTTGATGCGTCTCTCCGAGTATCTCGGCCACTCTCCCGAGGAGATGCCGGGCCTGCTCAGGGGCATGAATGAAGAGTACTTCCGGCGGATCGAAGCTGTCGAGTTCACCGTCAAGCATGATGACGGCCAGGAGTGTCGCAACCTGCATAAGGCGGATATCGTCCTGGCGGGTGTATCACGAACCAGCAAGACTCCGGTTTCGATTTATCTGGCTCACCGGGGCTGGAAGGTTGCCAATGTGCCGATTGTCCATGGCCTCAACCCGCCGCCGGAACTGCTGGCTGTCGATCCGGTCAAGGTCTGCGGATTGATCATCGAGCCGCAACGACTGATGGAACTGAGGGCAGCGCGGTTGCTTAATCTGAGACAGAACACACGTACCGATTACGCGGACTTTGAACTGATCGAAGAGGAAATTCGCTCGGCCAAGCGGCTCTTCCGCCGTCAACGCTGGGCCATTGTGGATGTATCGACGCGAGCGGTGGAAGAAACCGCCAACGAAATATTAAAGAAACTGAAACTGATATAACGGCGTGGGCTGCCACGCTCACTGGAGCCAAAGGAGTTTAGCCATGCGTATTCTGGTAGTGGAAGACGAAAAGAAAGTCGCCAGCTTTATCCAGCGTGGTCTGGAAGAGGAAGAATTTACGGTTGATGTTGCTCATGACGGTGAGGAAGGGGTCACCATGGCGGGGAGTGTGTCCTACGACCTGATCCTGATGGACGTCATGCTGCCGAAAAAGGATGGCCTGACGGCCATTAAGGAGTTGCGTGATAAGCAGATCGATACCCCGATCCTCTGTCTGACGGCAAAAGATGCTGTGGATGACATTGTCACCGGCCTGGATGTCGGCAGCGACGATTACCTGACCAAGCCTTTCGCTTTTGCCGAGCTGGTGGCCCGGGTCAAAGCGCTGATCCGCAGAGGAGCCCAGGACCGCGGCGCCGAGCTGCATTTTGCCGACCTGCGGCTCGATCCGGTCAGTCACCGGGTGTGGCGCGACAACACGGAAATCGACCTGACCTCAAAAGAGTATGCCCTGCTGGAATATTTTCTGCGTAACGCCAATCAGGTCCTGACCCGGACCATGATTGCCGAGCATGTCTGGGATTACACGTTCGATTCCTTTACCAACATCATCGATGTGTATGTCAACTATCTGCGCAAGAAGATTGACCGGAACTATGATAAGAAGCTCATCCATACAGTCCGCGGCATCGGCTATGTGCTGAAGGAGAGCAACTAGTTGGAGAAGAGTTCCCTGCGTACCCGCTTTCTGCTCTGGAGTCTTTTGGCCGAGGCGCTGCTTTTCGGTGGCGGGGCGCTCTTCTGGCTCAGGGCGCTGGCTGATCCTTTGGCAGCTGCGCACCAGCCCTCCACCCTGGTGCCGGGAATCGCTCTGCTGGCCACCCTGCTTCTGGCGCTGGCCGCAGTGCAGTGGTCCCTGCTCGGCAGGCTGACGGCACCGGTGCAGCACCTGGCTGCACGGATCGGGCAGGTTGAGTTTAACGAGCGGCTGTCGCCCGCCGACGTGCCGGGCGAGTTGACCAGTCTGGTAGAGGGCTTTAACGCGACTCTGGATCGGCTTGAACAGACAGTGGTCCGGACCATGCAGTTCAGCGCCGTAGCCTCGCATGAACTGCGCACCCCCCTGACCGTTCTGCGCGGCGAAATTGAAATTGCTTTGCGCCACTCCACCCTCGACGAGGAGATGCGGTCCCTGCTGGTTTCCAACCTTGAAGAGATCAGCCGGATGAGCCGGATCATAGAGGATCTACTGCTGCTCTCCAAGAGTGATATCGGCGAGATCCCCCTGCGCCTCGAATCCCTCGAACTTAATGAACTGCTGACGGACCTGTTCGCCCAGGCGGCGGTTCTTGGTGAAGAGAAGGATATTGCCGTCCGCTACTATCCCTCGCCGGAGCAGATCATGTTTCAGGGGGACAGCCTGCGCTTGCGCCAGCTCTTCCTCAACCTGCTATCGAACGCGATCAAATACACTCCGGCCGGCGGGGCGGTCGATATGACGCTGGTCAGTGAGGGGGGGGATGCGCTGATCTCCGTTAAGGATACGGGAATCGGCATCGGGGCTGAGCATCTGGCGCATATTTTTGAACGGTTTTATCGGGTCGACAAGCTCGAAAACCAGGGAGATGGCGGCTCCGGGCTGGGGTTGTCGATTGCCGAATGGGTCGTTGAGGCCCACGGCGGCGAGATCAAGGTCAACTCTGTGGTTGGCGAAGGAACCGAGTTTATTGTCAAGCTGCCCCTTTCAAGGTCCTGACCTCTCCCCATTCACACATCGCAACAGTGGGTCCGGGAAGGGGACGTCTCCTGGTCAGTCCTGGTACCGTCCGCGGGTCTCTTCCACCTGCTTGGCGTAGTGGGCCAGCAGGGTCCGGCGCGACAGCATGTAAAGGACTTTGCCCGGGTCGCCAGGATCGACCACCGGGATCTCCTCCAGATTGCGGCTGGTGAGTTTTTTCATGACGGCGGTCAGGTGTTCATCCGGTGTGGCGGAGATCACCTGATGGGTCGCCATGTCTCGGGCGATCACCAGCCCCGGTGGCATGTCTTCGTTGAGGATGCGACGGATATCGTTGATTGAAAAGATCCCTGTCATCCGGTCGTCGGAATCCACAACCGGGTAGTAAGCAGTTTTCGCAGACGCGATGCGCTGGAGGATGTCGGGCAGGGTCATTCCTTCAGGAATCAGGGTCGCTTTGCGTCCTTTGGCCGCCAGCTCGGCAACTGTGATCCCTTCCAGGACATCGATAACGAAATCCCCGAGATGGGCCGGTGAATCGAAGCGTCCGGTCACCTGGTTTTCATAAATACTGTTTTTCCGCATGGCGATCATCGCCACCACGCAGACCAGCATCAGCGGAGCCAGCAAACCATAGTTGCCGGTGAGTTCGCTGACCATGATCAGGGTGGCGATGGGCGCATTGGCGACCCCGGCGAAAAAGCCGGCCATGCCGACCAGAACATAGGCGCGCGGGTCCTGAGCCAGCATCGGGAACAGAAGATCCGCCGTTGCTCCGAACGCGCCGCCGAGCATGGCTCCGATCACCAAACTTGGAGCAAAAACGCCGCCCGAGCCGCCGGAGGAGATGGTGAAGCTGGTTGCCAGAATCTTTGCCAGGGCGATCACCAGCATGACCCAGAGAGCCATGTTGCCGTAGAGGGCCATCTGCACCCAGCCGTAGCCTGAGCCGAGGACCTGCGGAACAAACATGGCGAGGATCCCGAGCAACAATCCACCCAGCGCCGGCTTCAGCCAGTCGGCAATAGGCACCCGTTTGAACAGGTCTCGCATGCCGTAGAAGGTCTTGACATAGATGACCCCGAGCAGGGCGCAACACAGTCCGAGGGCCAGGTAAAGGATCAGTTCGCTGGGATTCTGGAAGTGAAAATGGGGGGTTGCCAGCAACGGTTCCCAGCCGGTGACCGCACCGAACAGGGAGAACGCGACAATCGAGGAAATAATCGAGGGGATCAGCCCTTCATGTTCAAACTCCGGGTCGCGATAAAGCACTTCAACGGCAAACAGGGCCCCCCCCAGAGGTGAGCGGAAGGTGGCCCCGACTCCACCGGCCATTCCGGCCAGCAGCAGAATGCGGCGGTCCGATGCACTGAGGCCGAGCTTGCCGGCAATAAATGAGCCGAAACCGGCGCCGATCTGGGCGATCGGCCCTTCCCGACCCGCAGAACCACCGGTGCCGATGGTGGCGATTGATGCAATTGTCTTGACCACGGGGACGCGGCTGCGGATGACTCCCCCTTTGCGGTGGAAGGCTTCAAGCGCGCCATCGGTGCCATGCCCCTCGGCTTCGGGGGCAAACGTATAGACCAGCCAGCCGGAGATCAATCCGCCGATCACCGGGAGGAGAAAGAGAAACCAGCGGAAATCCATTCCCAGGCTGTCTATGTATGAGGTGTTGAGTCCGGCCGCGAGACCTTCCTGCGGGGGATGATAGCTGCCGATGGTTCCCAGCATCAGGTGATCGACGCTGTTGGTGGCATAGTAGAAGAGCAGTGCACCGCAACCGGCGACGACGCCGACCAGGGCAGAGAGGAACAGCAGGCGAAAGCCGGAACCGCCGAGGTGTTTCTGCCAGTTTTTTAAGCCGGGAAGGGCGCCCATCAAAATTATTGCTCCGGGAAAAGTGACAAGTCGTCAGGCGGGACAACGAAAAGTACTACCAAAGCGGCGCCCTAAAAGCAAATTGTTATTTTGAATCAGGACCTTGTTGTCCGGCCGGTGCTGCGGATGCGATTGGCGGCAGCGGCCAGTTCGTAGAGACGCGGCATTGCCAAGTGGCCGACTTTCCAGGGGGGGAGGATGTCCAGTCCCATGGTCTCTGCGTCGCTCAGTGACTGCCGCAGAGCTGCGATCAAACCTTCCGGGTGATCCATGTAACGCTCGCGACAATAGTGCAGCAGCCAGCCGATCGCTTCGCTCTGTCCGCAGTCGACCAATTGTTCCACCTGGCTCAGGTTGATCCGTTTGCGACCGAAGTCGAGAAGAAAATTCTCCCGCACATCGATGCGGATCCCTTTTGGGGGGAGATTGGCGTCGAGACGCTTCGCTTCAAGGGGACGGTCGGCCGCCGGCCAGGGAGAGAGGGGGTGCTCCGAAACCGGAGGGTTCCCGGCAATGCGCCGGGCTGGTTCGCTGATATCCCGCGGCCGATAATTGTCCAGCTGGATGACCCTGTCGGCGACCGCAAGATATTCGCCCGAGCCGCCGGTGACTATCACTGCGGACACGCCCCTGTCTTGGTACAGTTCACGGATTCGGTGCAACAGGGGGATAATCGGTTCCTTGTCGGGGCTGACCAGCTGCTGCATGCGCCGATCCCGGATCATGAAGTTGGTGGCCGAGGTGTCTTCGTCGATCAGCAGGCAGTCGCAGCCGCACTCCAGGGCCTCGATGATGTTGGCCGCTTGTGACGTGCTGCCACTGGCGTTCTCTGTCGAGAAACAGGTCGTATCACGCCCGCCCGGAAGATTGTTGATAAACGGGCTGATGTTGACCCGGTGGATGCTGCGGTGATCTTCTGCACGGATCTTTACCGCGCCGGGTGCCGTCACGATCAGTTCGCGTCCATCTCCCGGCAGGTGGTTGTAGACGCCCCGTTCCAGGGCCTGCAGCAGGGTCGATTTGCCATGGAAGCCGCCGCCGACAATCAGGGTGATGCCCCGGGGGATCAGCATGCCGCTTATCTTGCCGCGATTCGGCAGTTCGACCTCGCGGACCAGGCTGGCGGGTGACAGAAAGGGGATGCCGCCCTTGAGCGGCCGATCATCAATCCCGCTGAAGCGGGGCAGAAGCGAACCGTTGGCGACAAAGGCGATGGCATCAGCCCGGGCCAGCCAGCCGCGCAGGAAGTCCTGGTCTTCGTTCTGTTCTACATGCCGGAGGACATTGTTCAGCGAGCGCCCCCGGAAACAGAGTCCTGCGTCGATCACTTTGGGCAGCTCAAGGCAGAACATTGTTGCTGCTTCTCGTCCCAGGGCCCGGCGCCCATCCGCCGGCAGGGCGAACAGCAAGCGGGCTTCGACGCCGTCCTGATTCATCAGCACGGCATTGCGGCGCAGGATCTGCTGACCGCTGGTCGCGATTCTGATCTGGCCGCTATGACCTGTCCCGCGGTGACCCTGGACGTGTTTGTCGATGGCGGCAGCGACCGCCCGGCCTAAAAAATCCTCGAGGGCCGTCTGCCTGCAGCGGGACGACCAGAGCTCCGCCGGCAGGCCATGGATAGCTTCGGGCACGTAAATGCTGATGCGGGACGGCTGAGCGAAGGGATCTCCCTGGATATGATCGACATGGAGCCGGAAATTGTCGAAAAAATAGTCTCCAGACAACTGTTTGTATGCTTTGTATCCCTGTCCGTCAATTTTTCTGAGCTGCTGCTGGAGGCGCTGCATCCGAGTCCTTTCCCAGGCGAATAATGGGTCTTTGCTACATTATTATAGCAACGATGGCCGACTCTTTCTGCCCACTCTTCTTGACCTGTCAGTATGAACTGATTTAGGGTGCTGGTCTGTATCGATTCCGGAGGATAGCGATGGACGAAGAGTTTGCTCAGGACATTCCGCTCAGTAAGACCAGATTGAAAAAGCTGGCCAAGGAGGTTGAATCCCTGGCGGTCCAATTAACGGAATTATCGGATGCGGCGTTCAACCAGTTTGAGCTGGAGATGGATTTGCGCGAGGAAGTCGTGCTGGCCAGGGAAACCTGTGGGCGGGGCTCACATAAGCGGCAGATCAAGCATCTGGCCTCGGTGCTGCGCCAGCATCCCGATGCGACGGCCCGGATCAGGGCAGCCCTGCAGGCGCTGGACCAGGTTGCCCAGGGAGACCGGCGCCAGTTCCATCAACTGGAACAGTTGCGTGACCGGCTCTGTGACCCGGCCAGCTTTCAAGATGCCTTTGATGATGTTCTGCAGCTTTGTCCGGCAATTGATCACAAGGTGATCGCGCGCCTTTCACGTTCTGTGCATCAGCACAACGACCGGCGTGCCGCCCGGGAACTGTTTCGACGGCTGCGGGATGAATTGACCGATTGACGGGATACTTTCCCTGGTTGCCTGCAGCCGCAAGGCTCTGCCCGCGGAAGCGATTGCACAGCCTTGCTGTTTGCCGGTTGACGGTTTATTTATGGCTTTGCCGGGAAGGCCACCCGGAAACCGGTAGAGTAATGCTTTTCGTCATAGCTGCCGCGGCCTCGGGTGACGGACCGCTGGAAGTTTTCGTTGATGTCCCAGGTGCCACCCCGTTTGATGTAGTGTTGTCCGCTGGCCGCCCCCTGAGGATTCTCCCTGGGGCTGCTTTCGTAGTAAATCCTGGCAAAGATATCGGAACAGAATTCCCAGACATTTCCGCTCATATCATAGAGGCCAAGGCCGTTCGGCTGCTTCTGGGCGACCGGTTGCGGATTCTCCCCGCTGTTTTTATCATACCAGGCGACTTCTTTGACGCTGTCTCCGCCACAGAATTGTTCTTCCTTGCCGCCGCTGCGACAGGCGAATTCCCATTCGGCCTCGGTGGGCAGCCGGAATTTTTTGTCCCCCATTTTTTTCAGAAAGTCACTGACCTCGGCCCGGGAAATACTTTCCACCGGGTAATCATCTCCCAGTTTGAAGGTGGCGGGGTTCTCTTTCATCAGTTTTTGCCACTGTCCCTGGGTCACTTCTGTTTTTCCCAAGTAGAAACTGTCAACACAGACCTCGTGGACCGGGTATTCGGTATAGCTTCCGCCACCCCAGAGGTTGCCCATCTGGTAGCAGCCGCCGGGGACCAGGACAAACTCCATCCCGGTGGCCTTGTCGGTATAGTTCTGGGACTGTTCAGCTGCAATCGCATTGGTTGCCGCGCTGATCACGAGCAGCACGAGGGAGCCGAGCAAAAAGTTACAGAGTCTGATGTGCATGGGATGCCCTTTCTCGAGGATCAAATCAGCACAACGAAATTCGTTGGGTACTGAAAAAAATGGCCAGACAGTTGACCGCCCGAAATTATGGGGAATTTCGGGCGGCCCGTCAAGAGAATGATAGGTTGTCGTGCTCAGCAGAACCTTCGAAGTCAGGGCGTGGCTGATATCGCAACCCGGAAGCCGGTGGAGTAGTGGGCGTCGTCCCGGGCTGCCCGTCCCCGAACCGTCGAACGCAGGTAGCGTGGATTGATGCTCCAGCTGCCGCCACGCTTGATGACATGCGGGCCCTGGGCCGCACCCTGCGGGTTACTCTGTGGGCTGCGGGCATAGTAATCTTCGGCATAGGTGTCCGAGCAGAATTCCCAGACATTGCCGCTCATGTCGAACAGGCCCAGCCCGTTGGGCCGGCGGGTGGCGACAGGTTGGGTCTTGCCGCCTCCGGTGCGGTCAAACCAGGCGAGTTCCTGCGGGTTGTCTCCGCCGCAGAAACGCTCTTGCGCCCCCCCGCTGCGACAGGCAAACTCCCACTCGGCTTCCGTCGGCAGGCGGTAGCTGCGATCACTGCCGGCGGACATCTTCTGGAGGAAGGTCAAGGCGCTGTTCCAGGAGATGTTTTCCACCGGGAGATCTTCACCTTCCTGGAAAACGGATGGATTGCTGCCCATGATCTTAACCCACTGATCCTGAGTCACCTCGGTTTTTGCCAGATAGAAATCATCGAGGCAGACCCGGTGGGCGGGTTCCTCGTTGGGATAGCTTTTCTCCCAGAGATTTCCCATCTGGAAGCAGGCGCCGGGAACCAGCACAAACTCCATTCCGGTGACAGGATCTGTATAGGATTGAGGCGGTTTGGCTTTCAGCAGTGAACTGCAGCCGCTGGCCAGGAAGATAATCGCCAGAGCGAGCAGAAGAAAAACAGGTAGTGACGTTCTCATAACCATATCGAAACCTTTCCGTTGAAAGTTCTGGAGGCCGGACAAATATAATCGAGTCACAGAGGGAGATGCAACAGGTTCGCTGATATATCGGCAGTATTTTGGTTTAACTCGCTTTTTTCAGCAGTAAGGAGAATTCTTCGGCCGGAGCCGGCCGTCCGGTGAAATAGCCCTGGGCCAGGTCACATTTGTGGGTTTTGAGAAAATCGAGTTGTGACTCTGTTTCAACCCCTTCGGCTGTCACGACGAGGTCCAGGGATCTGGCCATGGCGATGATTGCCTCGACAATGGCGCTGCTGTGTTTACCTCCCGGCAGGCGGCCGATAAAGCTCCGGTCGATCTTGATCTGGCGGATGGGTAGATCCTTCAGGTAACTGAGCGACGAGTGGCCGGTGCCGAAGTCATCTATCGACAGGTTGATTCCCAGTTTTTTGAGTTCGTACAGAGTGGCAATGTTGCTTGCCGAATCTTCCATTGCCAGGCTTTCCGTAAGCTCCAGTTCCAGCAGGTGTCGCGGTATTCCGGTGTCGCACAAGATTCTTTCGACAGTGTCAATGAAATCCTTCTGTTTGAGCTGATAGGCGGAAAGGTTGACGGCTATCCGCAATGGGGGATAGCCGATGTCGGCCCAGGATCTGCCCTGGGAACAGGCTTCTGCGAGAACCCACTCGCCGATCTGAGCGATCAGGCCGGTTTTCTCAGCGATCGGGATAAAGAGATCTGGCGGGATCAGGCCTCTTTCCGGATGTCGCCAGCGAAGCAGGGCTTCAGCAGCCACCACCTGCCCGGTTTTCAGATCGATCTGCGGCTGGTAGACCAGGGAAAACTGATTTTTCGCCAAGGCACCGCGGAGACAGCTTTCGATGTCGTGGCATTCCTGGATCTTCTCGTTCATTTCCTGGCTGAAACAGGCGTAGGTGTTGCGGCCTTTCTGTTTTGCAGAATACATGGCGATATCCGCCTGTTTCAAAAGTTGCCCCGCAGTGAGCCCGTCTTCGGGGAAGGTTGTTATGCCGATGCTGGGGGTGACGAACAAATTGTTTCCGTTCAGCGTGAACGGTGAAACGAACACCTCAAGCAGCGTTTTGGCGATAGTGACCGCGTCTTCAGGGTACTGCAGGCCGCTGGCCAGCAGCACAAACTCATCTCCGCCAATTCTTGCCAGCGTGTCACTCTTGCGGACCTTCTCCTTCATTCTGGCGGTCACCGATTTCAGCAGCAAATCCCCCAGGTCGTGCCCCAGGGTGTCGTTGACGGTTTTGAAATGATCGATATCCATATACAGGAGGGCGACGATTTGCCCACTCCTCTCAGCCTGGGTCAGCGTCAGCCCCAGGCGATCAAGAAACAGGTGCCGGTTGGGCAGTCCGGTCAGCGCATCACTGTAGGCCAGCTGAAAGATCTCCTGTTCCGTTTGACGTTGTCTTTCCATGACCCGTTTCATTCTGAGGCCAAGAGAACAGAACAACGCGAGAATGACCAGTGTGACGAACAGCAGGAAGCTGAAAGATGAGCGCGAAATGGAGGCGATTGTCGCTTTTTGCTTTGTGATGTCAAAGTAGAACTCGAAGGCGCCGACAAACTGCTCCTCCAACATAACGGGGACATAGATCTCAGCGACATCTTTTTTGACTTCCACCCCTTCCATCGACAGTTGTTTTTTGCTGACCAGTTTGTGAATCGTTTCGCCCCGGGCAACCTGATTCCGAAAGTAATCCTTACGGTTTATGCTGCCTATATCTTCGGCGCGGGTGGAATAGATGATCCGGCCGGCAGGATCAAAGACTTTGATCCGGTAAATGTCGTAGTGGGATGTCAAGTTGTCGATCGATTGTCGCTGACTTGTCTCCAGGGGTTTAAGAAATGTCTCGGGGTGAAGGGAGGGGAAGCTTTCGACAATAACCCGTGCAGCGTTGACAGCGCTCTGTTCCGTTGTGTCCAGCAGAAGCTTGATCATTGCCGGATGTGACACCAGTGAATTGTAGACAGGGAGGGCACTGCTCATGATGACAGCCAGGGTCAGGGCAATGACCAGAAATTTATAGTTCTGCATTGTTTTTCCTAATGTTACGCGGATTGCATATTTTTTTAACGGTTGGTCCCCCCACCGCCCTTGATGGACAGGTTAAGTTTTTCACATGGTGCCGTCTTTTTACTTGAGTGTAAAGGTTTCTAATCTTTTTTCTTTTTCAGATGGCTGCGGTGGGGTAGGTCGGTTGACGGGAATCAGTTGTTGTGCCTGGACAGGAGCTGTTTCGTGGGGCCGTCAGCCAGCCAGCCCAGTTCGAGGAGGCCATAGACTCCTAGCAGTACCGCTTCGGCGGTATCGTGGCGCAGGGTGGTCGGTTGCTTGCCTCCCAGCAGGGGTATGGCGAGACCAGCCATCTTTATTGCCGCCTGTTTGGCCTGTCTGCTATGACGCTGCTGTCTGGGCAATAGCAGTTTGCTGCGCCAGTCTTCAGCGTTAATCTGGCTGCAGGGCAGATCGCGTCGCTCCGCTTCCCGCACCCAGCTGTCCGCCAGCGGCCCGCTCCCTTCCACAATGAGCCGGGTCGGTTGCGGCGGGCTGTCCAGTAAGCGGGTGATAATCCGTTTCAGCTTGCCGGGAGAAGACAGGTGGTGGGAGCGATACCAGAGCAGTTTGCCGTTCGCCGCAAACAGGGCGAGGCCGGTGTGCAGGCCAACGTCCACCGCCAGGAGATATTCACGGGGTGCGCTCATCTGCAGATTCTCTCCTGTGGCTGTTTTGTGCTGCATGGGATTTACATTTCTTTACGACTTTCCCTGATTTCTTTGTGTTAATCTTAACATCATATCCAATTCACCGGAAAGCTCAACGAGAGCTGACAGTCGGGGCTCAGAGAGGGTCTCCGGGAATTGTCTTGATAACTCATAACGAACAGAACGGTAGGAGACTCTAGCAATGAGAAAACTTTCTGTATTGGCCCTGATTTGGGTTGTTCTTTTTGCTTTATCCAGTTTTGCTTCAGCGGCAATGCCCGATTTTGTCGATCTGGCGGCAAAGCTGAAGCCGAGTGTCGTGAACATCAGTACCTCAAAAAAAATTGCCGCCCAGCCGAACTGGCAGGGACGGGGTGAGCCGCGGGACCTGTTCGAAGATTTCTTCAGACGGTTTGCACCGAACCAGCCGCAGCGACCCCGTAAGGAAACATCGCTCGGTTCAGGATTTATCATTTCTCCCGACGGCTATATCCTGACCAATGACCACGTGGTCAATGGGGCCGATGAAGTCACTGTCAGGCTTGCGGACGGGCGGAGTTTTGCCGCGAAGATAAGGGGTTCAGATGAGAAACTCGACCTGGCATTGCTGAAAATTGATACCGGCGAACAACTGCCGGTGGCCAAGCTGGGCAACAGCGAGAAACTGCAGGTCGGCGAATGGGTGATGGCGATCGGCAACCCCTTCGGGCTGGAGCAGACGGTAACGGTCGGTATTGTTTCCGCCAAAGGCCGGGTGATCGGTGCCGGCCCCTATGATGATTTCATCCAGACGGATGCCTCGATCAATCCGGGCAACTCCGGAGGTCCGCTGTGCAACATGCGTGGTGAAGTGGTCGGGATCAATACAGCGATTATCCGCGGGGGACAGGGGATCGGTTTTGCTCTGCCGATCAACGCGGCCCAGATTACGGTCGAACAGTTGAAGGAGACAGGGGAGGTGGTCCGCGGCTGGCTCGGGGTCTCAATCCAGAAGGTTTCCGATGAGCTGGCGGAGTCGTTCGGGCTTGACCGGACACGTGGGGCGCTGATCGCAGACGTGATTGATGGCTCTCCAGCTGCCGATGCGGGGATCAGGCAGGGGGATATTATCCTGGAATTTGACGGCCGGGATGTCGAGGAAATGAACGATCTCCCCCGGATTGTTGCATCAACCGCGGTCGGCAAAACCGTGGCGGTCAAGCTGTTCCGCGATGGCGGCGAACTCAGGGTGGAGGTCAAGGTTGGCAAGCTGTCCGAAGACGGCAGCCGGATGCACGGCGTGAGTGATACGGAAGATCGCCTGGGACTGTCGCTGCAGCCACTGAACGACGCTACCAGAGAGCGTTACGGCCTGGATGCGACAGCCGGGGTTGTCGTAAGCGCGGTGGACCCGGAGGGCCCGTCGGCAGATGCAAACCTGCGCCCAGGAGATCTGATCGTCGAAATTAACGGTCAGGATATCGACAATCTGGAAACCCTGCGGGAGATCGTTCAGCCGCTCAAGCCGGGCAAGGTTCTGCGGTTGCTTGTGCAGCGGGGGGAAAGTTCTCTCTATACCACCGTGAAGCTCAAATAGGGCCGCGCGGTTGAACCAGCTCTTCACTCATGAAAGGGGACTCCGTGGTATTCGGGGTCCCCTTTTGTAGCATTCAGGAAAGACGGTCCTGTGTATCAGCACAGTGCAATGCGGCGGAAACCATGTTAGCTTTTTCGCCATGAAAATAACCGTAAAACACCAGATTCTGATGGCGCCGGCTGCCGTGCTGCTGCTGTTGACCCTGTTGCTGGGCTACATGCAGTATACTTACTGGGACCTTTCGGTCAAACGGCAGGAAGCGAAAGAGATCGGGACGGCCTTTATCGCCCTGGCTGAAGCGGACCTGTCGGTCCGTCGCCTGGCGGCACTGATGCAGCGTTTTCAGCAGAACGGCTTTGCTGAGCAGCATGAACTGGAACTGCTCACCGAACTGCATGACCGCCTGTCGGCAGCGGTGGAGCGGGTGGAGCCGTTCGGAGTTCTGGAAAGTCCAGAAGAGGTTGAACGTCTGCAGCAGCTTGTCATAGAGATGAATCCCTCACGGGGGGTCGAGCCCGAGCGGGTTCTTGATGTTGTCGGGCGTTTTCGCCAGCAGCTGAGTCAGCTCTCCAGCATGACGCAGTTGCAGCGTCAGCAGCTGCGGCAGGTCCATACCAAGGATATCGATGCGCTGGTTGAAAGGACCGCTCGTGCCTCACTGGTGGTGCTCTGTGTGGCCATTTTTACCGGTATCGTTCTCTCGCTGTACTTTGCCCGGAGGATTCTCAGCCGGATTCAGTTGCTGTCGGACAGCGCAAGCCGGATTGCGGCGGGGACCCTGGAGCCGCCCCCTGTTCCTGAGCAGATCCGTGATGAGCTGGATGACCTGACCACGTCGATCAACCTGATGACCAAGCGTTTGATCCAGGTGGTCGGCAGTGAGAAGCTGTTGGAGGGTGCTGAAGACGAAAGGCGGCGGATTGCCATGGACCTGCACGATCAGTCTCTGGCGGATCTCTCTTCGGTTTTGCGCAAACTGCAGGTGTTGCCGGGCGAGGTGGCAGGTGAACTTGAGCAGGACCTCAATGCGGCGATTTCCAACCTGCGCGATATCATGAATAACCTGCATCCCCAGACTCTTGATATCCTCGGTCTGGGGGCAGCTATTGAGGCCCACCTTGAACGCAATTGCGATAAGGCGGGGATGCCTGATTATCACTATTATCTCGACCCGCGGGTCGAAGAACTGGATCTGGGACGGGTGCCCAAACTTGCCCTTTACCGGATCTGTCTTGAGGCGATCAACAATGTTCACAAGCATGCCCATGCCAGCAGGTTCGAGGTCGGTCTGGAATTGCGCGACAGGTTTCTGATCCTCTCGGTAGAGGACAATGGCGCCGGTTTTGCTCCTCGGGCTGACGGGGGGAGTAGCGGGCGCGGCCTGAACAATATCCGCGAGCGGGCCCGTGCGATCAATGCTGAAGTCCGCTGGAATGCGTCACGCTTTTCGAGTGGAACCCGGTTTGAGCTCTGTATGCCGGTGAGTAAAAATGCTGCAGGAACGGAGGCGAGTTGACAATGCTGGAAATTCTGATTGCGGAAGACAACCCCAAGGATTTTGAATTTCTCGAACAGCTGCTGAACAATTGGGAGGAAGATGTCAGGGTGGTCCACGCGACCAACGGTCAGACTGCCCTTGAGTTGGGACTGGAGCGTAACGATCCGCTGGTGATCAGTGATATTCAGATGCCGGAGCTGAACGGGGTCGATTTCGCCCGGGAACTCTGGGACAAGAAGCCGCAAGCCCGGATCGTCTTCTGGAGCCAGTTTAAAGATGAGATGTATGTCCGCTCCCTGTCGAAAATTGTTCCTCCGGAAACGGTCTACGGTTATATCCTGAAATCGAGCCAGCGCGATCGGATCGGGTCGGCGATCCGTACCGTGCTGCTGGAAGACCAGTGCTGGATCGACCCGGAAGTGCGCAAGGTTCAGGGGAGGGCGGGGCATAGCCTGACGGCGCTCTCCGATATTGAGTATGAAGCCCTGCTCGACATCTCGCTGGGGCTGACAGACAACCTGATCGCCCAGCGTCGCTACCTTTCCCGCAGGGGGGCGCAGAGTCGGCTGAACTCACTCTACAATAAACTGGCGATCGACCAGGAACAGTTTACCAGTGAAAAGTTCGGGGATTCCTTCAACCTGCGCAATCGGGCGGTCGCCGTTGCGCTGACCCGGGGGTTGGTCAACGCATTTGAGCTGGAGCGAGAGGAAGAGGAGTTCCAGCAGTGGTTCAAGCGGTTTCAGCGAACCCAGAAGCCGGTGGAGGATTGAGCTCCGAGCTCAGCTCCATAGGGTGATGCAGGCTGACTCCCGCCGGGTGAAAAACCGGTGGGAGTTTTTCTTTGCAAGAGATATCCGTTTGCCTCAGCCGCGGCCTTCCATAAATGAATACTTCAAGAGATCGACGCTGTTTCGCTTGTCTTCTTATTGACCCATGTGTTAAAAGGTCTTACCAAAAGGCCGATTGGAGGAGGTGCATGGCAGTCGTGTTCAAACCTATACGTCCGAAAAAACTGTCCGAAGAGATTGTCGACCAGATCAAGGAGCTGATTGCCCGGGGTGAATTACAGCCCGGTCAGCGGATCCCTTCGGAACGTGAGCTGGCAACCTTCCTCGGCGTCAGTCGTCCTTCGGTGCGGGAAGCCATTATGGTGCTGGAGGCGATGGGTTTTCTTGATTCCCGGCAGGGAGGAGGCACCTATGTGCGCTCTCTGGCTGAAAGGACCATGGCAGACCCGTTGGCCTCGATGGTGGAGCGCAGGGATCCGCGCATGTTGCACGCCCTGACCGAAGTGCGCATGGGGTTGGAATCCTGGTCGGCCTATCTGGCCGCCAAGCGTGCCGAGAACAGTGAAGTTGAACGGCTGCGTGAGCTTTTCGCGATCATGGAAGAACAGGCGGAAACCGGTGGATGGGATGCCGAAATCGATGCCCAGTTCCATCTGACCATTACCGAAGCGACCCACAATACCCTGCAGATCCACGTGCTGAATACGATCCAGGAACTCTTCAAGGCCAACATCATGGTCGCCCTCAGCGAATTTTACAGCAAGGAAGGTTATGTGGAACTGCTGATCAGCCATCACCGGGATATTTTGGAAGCGATCGCCGCCCGGGACCCGGAGCGTGCCCGCGACAAGATGATGGAACACCTGACCCTGGTGGAGGAGAAGCTGAGGCTATTCCTTGAACGGGAACGACCTGAAACACGCTGAACCGGTTCTCATCAGAATTTATGACAAAAGGCAGATTTCCTTCGGCAATCTGCCTTTTTTTGATTAAGCTCAATTTTTCAGCCGTGTCTTTTTGGTAACGTGACGCAATCCATGTTACCAAAAAGACACCGGGGAGGGCTTCCATGATTTCTGACGTCAGGAATTCGGACAAGTTTGCGGCGATTGTCTCCAGTATGGCCGAGGGGGTGATTTTTCTCGACGAGAATGATGTAATCCGGGTCTGTAACCCCGCCGCGGAGCGTATCCGCAGAATCCGCGCTGAGAAAATCGTCGGCCAATCGATCTATACCATCCATCCGAAAAAGGTTCACACCCAGATCTCGGAACTGCTGACCGGTCTGAAGGCCGATACGATATCGAGCAGCAACCGGACGGTTCATGTCAACCGCCGCTTTTTTGACAATACCTATTCTTCGATCCGCGATGAAGAAGGGCGTTATCTGGGAACGTTGCTGGTCAGTCGCGACGTTACCGAGAACAGGCGTCTTGCCCATGAGAATTTGAATCTCAAGCACTCTTTGGTGACTTCCGATGACCAGATGATCTTTCAGAGTGAAGCGATGCGACGGCTCATCGAACTGGTCGATGCGGTGGCTGAGCTGGAATCGACCCTGTTGATTACCGGTGAGAACGGGACCGGCAAGGAGCGGGTGGTGGAACGATTGCACCAGCGCAGCCTCCGATCAAAGATGCCGCTGGTGCGGGTGAATTGTGCGGCTCTGCCGGAAAACTTGATCGAGTCGGAACTGTTCGGCCATCTCAAGGGAGCCTTTACCGGCGCAGTGGAAGATCGGCGGGGGAAGTTCGTTTCCGCCGAAGCAGGGACCCTGTTTCTTGATGAAATCGGCGAACTGCCATTGGTCTCTCAGGCCAAATTGCTGCGAGCGATCCAGGAAAAGAGTGTGCAGCCGATCGGCGGGCGCAAGGAGATCCGGGTCGATGTGCGGATCATAGCGGCAACCAATCGAGACCTGACGGCCGAGGTTGCCGCCGGCCGGTTTCGTGAAGATCTGTTTTACCGGCTGAATGTGATCCAGATTGAGGTTCCGCCGTTACGTGAGCGGGCGGAGGATATCATCCCTCTGGCGCGGGAATTCATGTCCCGGTACGCCGAGGAAATGAAACGTCCGGTGCGTGTACTGTCTCCCCAAGTCCGGGCGATGCTGCTCGCTCATCCTTTTCCCGGCAACGTCCGCCAACTTAAGCATGCGATGGAGCGGGCCGTCGCTCTCGGCAAAGGGGATGAAATTCAACTCTGCGATCTGCCGCCGGAGATGACCCAGTGGACCGGGGGGAATGAATCACAGCCTCCCGGTTATCAGCCAGGGGTCGGGCTGAAACAGGCTCTAGGCTGTTTCGAAAGGCAGATGCTGATTCAGGCGCTTGATCACCATCAGGGCAGACGATCTGAAACGGCCAGGTCGCTCGGTATCTCCAGGAAAAGTCTCTGGGAACGGATGCAGCGCCATGCGCTGACTGGCACGGACTGAACGGTCTGGTTGTCGCCTCCATTCAAGAAAGTAAAGGAATGTCAGTATCCCCCTTGAAGCGATTTGCCAATTCCGTTATTGTTGACATATGAATGATTGTTCAGATGATAATTTGACTAGCGAGGACCTCTGTCAGGTTGCCTGCATCAACCAGGAACGGGTCGATCGGGTCCGCCGCCTGATGCCGGATGGGGCCCGCCTGGAGGAGACCGCAGCAATCTTCAAGGTGCTGGGCGATGCGACCCGAATGAGATTGCTCTGTGCCCTGCTGGATGAGGAATTGTGTGTCTGCGACCTTGCCGCATCTATAGAGGCAAGTCCGTCCGCGGTTTCACATCAGCTGCGCCTGCTGCGGACCGCTCGGCTGGTTCGTTCCCGGCGCGAGGGGAAGATGATCTACTACCGGCTGGACGATGACCATGTCCGGCATTTACTCAGGGAAGGGTTGGTTCATGCCGCAGAAGACTAAATGCGCCAGTGGCTGTTGAGCACAGTCCACCCCTGTGGAGCAGGGGGGCAAGTATCCCGCAAAAAGTCGAAAATTTACTCTGACCGGACTGACCTGTACAACATGTGCTGCCGGGATAGAGACGGCGTTGCGCCAGCAGGAGCATATCGCAGCCGTACAGATCAATTTCAACCAGGCAAGCATGGAAGTCGACAGTGACCTGCCTCAGCCAGAGCTCCTTGCTCTTTTACAGCGGATCGGTGAAAGCGTTGAAACCGGCTTGATCGTCTCTCCCTGGGGGGAGCCGGTCGGGCTGCGTGAGAGCGGTTATCTGTGGCAATGGCTCAGGCTTGGCCTTGGCAGTCTGCTCCTTCTGGCCGGTTTTCTGCTCGCAGGAAAATATCCGGAATCTGCTGCATCAACTGTTGCCTACCTGACAAGTTATCTGCTGGTCGGCGGCACGGTGATCCTCGCCGCGGTGCGCAACCTGCGCAACCGTTTCTGGTTTGACGAGCATCTGCTGATGAGCATCGCCACCGGCGGGGCTCTGGCCATCGGGGAGTACCCGGAAGCGGTAGCGGTGATGCTTTTCTATCTGGCAGGAGAGATCCTTCAGGGGCGGGCAGTGGATCGTTCTCGGCGGGCGATTGGCGCTTTGCTCGATATCCGGCCGGAGCAGGCAACCCTGCTGCAGGATGGCCGGCTGCTCACTGTGCAGCCAGAGCAGGTCAAGGTTGGCGAGCAGATTGTCGTTCGCCCGGGAGAGAGGGTGCCGCTGGATGGCGAGATCGTTGTCGGTGAGTCATTGCTGGATACCTCGGCCCTGACCGGTGAATCGGTTCCCCGGCGCTTGGCGGCAGGGGACGAATTGCTCGCCGGGATGATCAACGGCGAGGGAGTGCTCACCGTCAGGGTGATTCGCCCGTTTGAACAGTCAGCCCTGGTGCGGATTCTTGAGCTGGTGGAACATGCCAGTGGCAACAAGGCGGAGACGGAGCGATTTATTACCCGTTTTGCCCGGATCTACACCCCTCTCGTGGTTGTCGCGGCCGCTCTGATCGCCGTCATGCCACCTCTGCTGGCGGGCGGGGACTGGCACGTATGGTGCTACCGGGCGCTGATCTTTCTGGTGGTCTCCTGTCCCTGCGCCCTGATGGTTTCGATTCCTCTCGGTTTTTTCGGTGGCATCGGCCGCGCCTCGCACCAGGGGATTCTCGTCAAGGGGGGAAATTTCCTGGAAACACTCGCGCGGACCAGTACCGTGGTGTTCGATAAGACCGGAACCTTGACCCGTGGGGTATTTGAAGTCCGGGCCGTTGTTCCTGCCGCCGGGTGGGCTGAAGCGCAGCTGCTTGAGCTGGGCGCCCTGGCGGAAATGCATTCGAACCATCCGGTTGGAAAGTCGATCCGCAGTGCCTGGCACGGTCCTTTCGATCCGGCGCATGTGCAGGAGAGTCGCGAGCTGCCTGGACTGGGAGTTGTCGCAAACATCAATGGCCAGCAGGTGCTGGTCGGCAACCGAAGGTTGCTGTCGCGCGAGGGTATCGAGGTCGCTCCGGCTCAAGGGTCAGGGACGATCGTTCACCTGGCGGTGGACGGGGACTATGCCGGCTATCTGGTGATTTCCGATGTGGTGCGCGAAGATGCGGCCGAGACCATTGCACGGCTGCGCAAGCTCGGCATCAGACGAATGATCATGCTCAGCGGCGACCGGCAAGAGGTTGTTCAGGAAGTCGCTGAAATGCTGGGGCTGGACGGGTACCATGGTGAACTTCTCCCGGAGCAGAAGTTGGAAAAGGTCGAAGAGTTGCTGGCCGGGCGTCATCCCGGGAAGCTGGCTGTGGTGGGTGACGGGATCAATGATGCCCCGGTGCTGGCCCGCGCCGATGTCGGTGTCGCGATGGGCGGGCTGGGTTCCGATGCTGCGATCGAGGCCGCAGATGTGGTGCTGATGACGGACGAGCCGGCCAAGCTGGCAACCGCCATCGAAACGGCCCGCTTGACCGAGCGGATTGTATGGCAGAATATCGCCCTCGCTTTTACTGCTAAGGGTGCGGTGCTGTTGCTCGGCCTGTTGGGGCTAGCCAGCATGTGGCAGGCGATCTTTGCCGATGTCGGTGTCGCGCTTCTTGCGGTGATGAATTCTATCCGGATTATCCGTTAGCTGATGGCCTTCTGCCCGGCCTATGCAACTCTTCGCGGAGATCGCCATGCTCGATAATACTTTCCTCGCCTGCCTGCTCGACAGCCTGAAAAATCCGATCCTGTTCGCCGATACCGGCCATGTGGTGCGCTATGTCAACAGGGCCGGCCGGAATTTTTATACCGCGGCGGACGAGCTGATTGGAAAGTCCCTGCTGGATTGTCACAACCCTGAGTCCCGCGAGGTCATGCGCGGGGTTCTCGAGCGGCTGGCAGCGGGTCTGGACGAGGAACTGATTGTAGACAGTGAAAAACATCGTATCTATATGCGGGCAGTGCGTGACGTTCACGATCGACTGATCGGCTACTATGAACGCTTTGACCCTCCCAGAGGGAGCTGATTCCCACGCAGAACTCTTGACGGTTCAGACGAACAAGGGTATTTTTTGTGGGTGCAATTTCTGGAGGGTACATGTCGCAGGCAATCAAACAGGCATTACAGAGGGCCCTCTCCGACGGGGACGAAGGGGTACGGCAGGCGGCCGCCATCAGTCTGGACGCGCTGGAGGGACGTGAGCATCTTGATGAGCTTCTGGCGCAGTTGAAAGGTGACGACCGGGGTCGGCGTATTGCCGCGGCCTTCGCTCTGGAGCGGGTCAGTTCGTCGAAGATTTTTATCCCTCTGCTGGAGGCACTGAAAAGTCAGGATTCTGACTTGCGTGCCGCTGTTGCCCAGGTCCTTGGTAGTAAACGGCACCCGAAAACTCTGGGGCCGCTGGTCAAGGCTCTCGCTGATCCCGAACCGGGTGTCCAGGTTGAGATTATCAAAGCGTTGTCCGGGTTTTCCGACCGGCGCATTCCGGCCTGCCTGGAACCTTTGTTGAAGAAGGGCGAGGACGTGGCATTGGCAGCGATCGAGGCTCTGGGGGTGCTCGGATTTGCTGAGGGAGAAAAGGGGTTGATCCTGGCCCTGGAGGACCAACGGCCACGGGTCAGGCAGGCCGCGGCAGTGGCGCTCGGCCGTCTGCAGGGCTGACCTTTCAGCGAACGGCAATGACAGAAGCCCCCTGAAATCAATTTTTCAGGGGGCTTCTGCGTGGACCTGGCAATACCTTCAGTCGAGATACTCCTGCACGTTGATCTGCCTGAGCAGGGGGTCGACTTCGGCGACAATCCGATTGGCGTCGGCAAGGTCGAACTGGGGAGGTGGTAGAGGCCGCTCTCCGGTGGGCAACACGATCTGCTTCAGGGTCAGCGAACCCCTGCCACTTTTGTTCTGGTCAACGATCAGGTTGATCGAACCATCATCCAGCCGCACCAGGGTTCCCACCGGGTAGGGGCCGAGAAACTCAATAAATTTCTCGATGAATTCGGGGTGGACGAAATTTCCTGCAAAGGTCTGGATTTTCGCCAGGGCCTGCTTGGGGGTGATCGGTTTCTGGTAGCAGCGGACCGTAGTCATCGCGTCGTAGATATCCGCAATCGTGACAATATCCACCAGCGGTGACAGCGTTTTCCCACGGCTGTCGGTGGGATAACCGGTGCGGTCAAAGCGCAGATGATGACCGTTGACAATGTCCAGGACCACGGGGGAAATATTCTTCATCCGCGCGACAATTCCCGCGCCGTTGGTCGGATGCTGTCTCATCTCGGCAAACTCTTCTTCGCTGAGTTTTCCCGGTTTGGTGATGATCCTGTGATCGATGGTCATCTTGCCGATATCATGCAGCATCCCGCCGAGACTGAGAATCTTCAGCTCCTCTTCCGACATGCCGCAGGCGCGGCCGGCAGTGACCGCAATAACCGAGACGTTGACCGAGTGGGTAAAGGTGTAGTTGTCGTAGTCCTTGAGCATTGACATGGAGAACAGGGCGAAGGGTTCAGAGAGGGATGTCTCGACCATTTCCCGAGAGGTCTCCAGGGCGGTTTCCGAGGCCGGGATCTGCCCCATCCTGACATCCTGGAAGACCGATTCGACCACATTCAGAGCCTGGTTGTAGACGGCGCGTACACCCTCTTCTTCCAGGGTCACCCGGATTGCGGTGATTCCGGCGTTGCTCATTTTTAACAGCAGGTCAAAGTCTTCCTGGGAGCTGAGCAGTTGGCAGAAGTTAACCAGCTGGCCGGCATCAAGCCCCGGCAGGAATTCGATTTTGCGAATCTCCTTCCCTTCCAGCAGCAGCTTCAGGTCTTCTGTCGCCGCCTGCTCGTCCAGGCAGGGCAGGTCATCGACCATCAGGGTGCCGTCAACCAGGCCGATATACAGCCTGCCCTGTTCGAGGAGGAATGGATGCAGGCTGGCGAGGGCACTGTCGAGTTGCTTGCGCACAAGGGGGTGCTGGCCGGGGTAGAGGCGAATAGCCTGAAAAACTCCCGCCAGCGCCGCTGGGATCAGCTTAAGTCGATTTGGAGACATTACTGTTTCGCCTTTGAATCTGAGTCAGGGCCTGTTCCGCGGCCCGGCTGACATCTCCCTGGCGGCCGTTGCTCAGGGTTTCGAGGGCATTGATGATGCCAAGATCCCCCAGATGGCCAAGAGCCGCAAGAGCGGCAACACGTTGGGCTTCAAGCCTGGTCCGGCGGAGCAGGTTGCGCTTGTTTGCCAGGGTGAGCAGCGGGGGGACGGCGATTGCCGAACCGATCATCGACAGGGCTCGGATTGCATCGAGCTTGCTGTCGGTCTCACGTCCGAAGATATCTGAACGGGCGACGATTTTCAATAACGGAGAAATGGCCTCTTCACGTTTCAGCGCGCCCAGCGCAAGAATTGCCGGCCGCCGCAATGTCAGGTCTTTGTCCCAGACCAGCTTGAGCAGAAGCGGGACCGCTTCACGCCCACCGATCATGGTCAGTGCCCTGATCAGGGCCCGCTTGACCCGCTGGTCAGGGTGCCCGAGGATCGGCTCCAGCAGGGGAATCGCCCCTTTGTGGCGCATGTCACCAAGAACCGATACGGTGTTGCGGACAACGAACCAGCGCTTGTCGGTCAGTGATTTCTTCAGGATGTTGAGAATCGGTTTTCCCATCTGGCCGAGAATCAGGGTCAGATGGCGGCGGACCTGGGCATTCTTTTCATCGGTCAATCGCCGCAGCAGGTAAGGCGCAATCCGCATCTCCAACCTGACCAGCAGCATGGCGGTCTGTTTGATCAGCGGATGTGAAAGCTTTTTGTCAGACAGGGAATCGACCAGCCGATGAACCAGTTTCTCGTCGAGTAATTGATCCAGGGTCCGGTTTGCCGCCTGGCGTTGCGCAGCACTGCGGAGGTCATCCCGGTAGTGCTGCATCAGCATCGGCAGAATCCGCATGATGCCCGGCGTCCCGGTTTTTTGCATATAGGGGGGGGCCAGGTTAAGCAGGCGTGCCAGCATGCGGGCATGTTCCCGGTCTTCGAGCGGCTCCCCTAATTGACGCAGAAGCAGGTCAACCTCCCTGATGAGATTTTTCTGCTCGGGGTCGTCTGAAGGGGGAACGTAAGGGTCGCCGTCGGCGTTGAGGCTCTCTTCCAGTTCCTCTTCCGGGGGCTCGAGGATCTCCTGTCGGCGTTCCAATGCCTTTTCGAGACTCGGTTCATTGAGCCAGATGTTGGCGACGCGGGCTTTCGCCAACAGGATCGGGAGTCCGCCCTGCTGGTAGACTTCTTCAGCACTGCGGGAGAGGAATTTGGCAAAGGTGAGAAGTTCATACCCTGACAGTTCAGGCAGAAAAAGAACCTGGCGGGTTCTGCGGGCAACCAGCTGCCTGGCGAGTTCGGCCAGAATCGTGTTGCCGGAGGCGATGATCTGCTGGCCGAGGGCGAAACCGGTCTGGGTGACATTGAACGACTGCTGTGGATGGCCTAGCAGCGGGCGGAACGCCGCCTGGGTTTCTTCGATGGCTTTCTTAAGGGAAGGGTGCTCAGGCGGATAGAAGCGAAGGGCCTTGATCAGCTTTGCCAGGCCGGTCAGGGCTGTTGAAAGATCGTTGACCAGCTGCTTCTGTTCCACCAGACACCTCCGTAGTTGTCGACGTTACCACCGAACCTGGTTCGCTTAAGATACTTGCTGGCCGCCGATTTGTAAATGATGTCAGTGGTCTCCGATGGTGAATCAGGTCTTTTCCGAGACGATAGAGCAGAAGCTCGTGTCGTAAATCGTCTGCCCCTCCTTGCGGTAAATATCCTCGAGGACCATCGCGAAGTTTTTGCTGATCTGCTTTCTCTTCAGCTTGAGGGTTGGTGTGACCTCCCCTTCGTCGGCGCTGAAGTCGCGGGAAAGCAGGGTGAACCTTTTGATCTGTTTGTAGGACGGGGCGTCGCGCTGGCGGCGGTCTATCCTGCGGCGGACCAGCCCGAGGATTTGCGGATGCCTGACCAGGTCGCACTGGTCGAGGAAGTCCAGATGCTTGTAGTCGGCATATTTCTGCAACATTTCGAAGTCGGGAACGATCAGCGCTGTCAGGTATGGTTTGCGGTCCCCGTAAACCATCACGTTGGCAATGAATTTGTCTGTTTTCAGTTGGTTCTCAAGTTCCAGTGGAGCGATGTTTTTCCCCCCGGCGGTGACTATCAGGTCCTTTTTCCGGTCGGTGATAAACAGATATCCCTCGTTATCAAGATGGCCGATATCGCCGGTCCCGAACCAGTTTTCATTAAGGGCCTGGGCGGTTCTGTCGGGCTGGTTCCAGTATCCCTGGAAGACGCTCGGGCCCTCAACCTGCAACTCCCCATCGTCGGTGAAGCGGAGGTTGAGGTTGGCCAGGGGGGGGCCGACCGAGCCGAGCCGGTGCCGGCCGGGATAGTTGACCGCAATGACCGGGGAGGTCTCAGTGAGTCCGTACCCCTCGTAGATGGGGATGCCCACGGCCAGAAAGAACTCGGCAATCTCGGTGACCAGCGGTGCTCCACCCGAGACGAAAAAACGTAACCGGCCACCCAGCCGTTCTTTCAGCTTGGTAAAGACCAGTGCTTTAAAAAGTTTCATGCTGAGGCTCAGCAGGACGCCGGTCCGGGCTCCTGATTGCTCTCTGGCGACCGCTGCCCTGCCGACTCTCAGGGCCAGAAAGAAGAGCTGTTTTTTCAGCCAGGGACCGGTTGAAACCCGCTCCAGAATACGATTGTAGGTTTTTTCATAGAGACGGGGAACGCTGATGACGATTGTCGGCCGGACTTCCAGCAGGTTGGCCGGTACGCTATCGACACTTTCCGCATAGGAGATGATGACCCCCTGATGGAGCATCAGGTAGTAGCCGGCCATCCGTTCGAAGATGTGCGACAGCGGCAGAAACGAGAGGCACTCGTCCCGGTCATCCATGGTGAACAGGGGATAGCAGGCCTCGATGTTCGAGAGGATGTTGTCGTGGGTGAGGATTGCCCCTTTCGGTTGACCGGTCGTCCCAGAGGTATAAACGATTGTTGCGATGTCTTCACGCTTGCCCGCGGAGAGGGTCTGTTCGAGACATTCCGGGGGAAGCTGCCTGCCGCGGCGCAGAAACTCCGGCAGGTTGGTGATGTGGTCGTGAGGGTCGTCATTGTCGAGCAGGATGATCTGCTCGAGGCGGGGGAGCCGGCTCAGCTGATGCACCAGCTGCCTGGCGAAGTGGGGCGAATTGGTGAAAAAAAAGCGCGCCTGCGAGTCCTGCAGGATGTGCAGAATTGTTTTAAATCCTTCGGTATGGTAAACGGGTACGGTGCGGCCGCCGGCCGCCATGGTGCCAAGGTCGGCATAGGCCCATTCAGGACAGTTGGGGGACATGATCGCGACCTGGTCGCCGGGTTGCAGGCCGAGATCAATCAGGCCGGAGCCGAAAGCGCCGATCTGGCTGCCGAGTTTGTTCCAGCTGATATCCTGGTAGCGACCATCCAGTTTGCGGCGCATGGCGATTCTGCTGTTGAAGTGTTCCGCCTGGCGTAGGACCATCCGTGGCAAGGTGTCGCTCATTATGTTTCTCCATGTCAGGGGGGGAGGCGCTGCTCCTTTGGGCAATGCCTCCGTTCTCGTTGTTTAAAGATAATTCTACCATGAGAAAAAAATCTTTGATTCTGGGGATTACCGGAGGTATCGCGTCGGGGAAAAGTCTGGTCGCTGCAGAGTTTGCCCGCCTCGGAGCTGCGCTGGTCAGTGCCGATCAGCTGGCCCGTGAGGTGGTCGCACCCGGCAGTTCGGTGCTGAACCGTCTGGTTGAGCGGTTTGGCGGGGGGATCCTTGGCGAAGACGGTAGCCTGGATCGCGCAACACTCGCCCGGATTGTTTTCGCTGAGGAACGGGCCCGGGCAGATCTGAGCCAGATTGTTCATCCGGCGATTGGCCGCCTTGCGCTTGAGCGGTTGCGGGAACGGGCTCAATCTTCAGCGCCTCTGGTCGTCTACGAAGCCCCCCTGCTTTTTGAAGCCGGAGCTGAAGGGAGGGTTGACAGGGTTCTGGTTGTTAAAGTTGATCCTCAGGTTCAGCTGCAAAGGCTCATCAAGCGTGACGGGTTGACTCCGGCGGATGCCTCACGCAGGGTTGCCGCGCAGCTGAGTCAACAGGCAAAGCTGGCGCGGGCTGATTACGTGATCGATAATTCGGGATCCATCGCTGACACAGTAGTCCAGGTAGAACGGTTGTGGCAGGTTCTGGTCGAGGCAGCCGGCTAGCTCCGCTGGTGCGGTAGTTGCGCCAGGAATGCATCAATCCGGGCGAAGGTCTCCTGCAGGCGGGGGTTTTCCGCGGTGGTCAGGACGTGGGGAACCTCCTGGCCGAAAAGGTGAAACATTTTGGACCGGCTGCCAAGCCTGCGGAACAGTTCCGCGGATGTCCCGGGAGCGATGGTCGTATCCCCTTCTGCGGCCAGAACCAGCGCCGGGACGTCAACGCGGTGCAGTTCGCGTCTGATCTGGCGGCGCAGCAGATTGATCTGGTGAACCCCCCGCAGCGGTCGTTCCGTATAGTAGCGCGTCTGTTCTGCCGGTTTCAGTTCCCGCTTCTGATAGGGCATCCAGTATCGCAACAGTCCTGCAAGAGGTGCCAGGCGGTGGCGCAGCTGTAAAAATGGTGAGAGCAGGACCAGGGCTGAAAATGGTTCACTCATGGCCAGCTTGAGCAGGAGCAGGGCGCCGGTGCTCAGGCCGATACCGACCACCGGCAGGCCACGCTCGGCGAGCAGGAGGTGCCCTCTTGCCACCGCTTCCACCCATTCCTGATAGCTGCGGGTGGCGAGATCCGCAGCACTGGTGCCGTGCCCGGGGAGTCGTACGGCAAATACCGTGTCCCCGCGCTCGTGAAGATGCTCCGCCAAGGGGCGCATCTCCTGCGGCGTTGCGGTGAACCCGTGGACCAGTAAAATGCCCTTTGCCAAAGGGTGCGGCGATTCCAGCAGGAACGGCAGATTGCCCCTGTTGCTGACCCCATCAGCGCGGCTGAGGGCAATTTCTCTGTCAACTGCTGTCCTCATGGTCGGTCCTGTAAGCGGTGTCCACTGCAATTATGCCACATCTGTTCCCCGGCACGACCCAAGGTCAGAGGCGATCGGTTGGCCATAAAAAAAGAGCCTCTGCCAGGCAGGGCTCTTTTGTTTGCGAAAATTAGCCGGTGGTCTTACTTGGGATAGCCCAGGCGAGTTGACAGATCCTCGCCGGCGCGTAATGCCAGGGGAATCAGTTCCTTTTCGATCCGTTCATCGCTGAAGCGCATGCTCGGCCCGGAGACGCTGACCGCACCGACGATCCGGCGGGTGTAGTCACGAATTGGCACCGCGACACAGCGTACCCCCGCATCAAGCTCCTCGTCATCGATAGCATATCCCTGTTCCCGGATCTTCACCAGTTCGGATTTCAGGCTGTTGGCCGAGGTGATCGTTGTCGGTGTGTGCTGGGAAAATTCCTGGGACGGCAGCAGTTCTTCCAGTTCCTCTTCGGTCATGTAGGCCATGTGGACCTTCCCCGCGGCAGTACAATAGGCCGGGAGCCGGGAGCCGACGCGGGACACGACCCGGACTGTCAGGTTGGTTTCGACGACGTCGAGGTAGACGATGTGGTTGTCCTTGAAGATCGCCACGTAAGATGTTTCGTTGCTCTCTTCGACCATCCCTTCAAGGATCGGCTTGGCCTGACGCAGCAGTCCCATCTGCTTGATGAACGTTTGCCCCAGTTCAAGGGCCTTGAGCCCGAGACGGTAGTTCTCCGTCGCCTTGTTCTGCTCGATATAGCCCCGCGACTCCAGAGTCGCCAGCAAGCGGAAGACATTGTTTTTGTGCAGTTTCAGCCGTTTGCTGAGCTCGGTGACGCCGAGTTCATCGACATCGTCATGAAACTGCTCAAGCAGGTCAAGTGCATGGGAGACCGCCTGGATGATATATTCGGATTTGTCTTTTTTGACCATGATTGCCCTACCCTTCCCGATTCTCTGTAATACAAGATTCGTGATTTTATACCTGTAATGCCGTTCTGTCAACATGTAGACGGCAACATTATGGCAAAGAAGAGGCGATATTTTTATTAAATAGAATACCGTTCTAAATTTGTCAATATGATTAAATTTTTATTTGCAAAAATATTTTTTAAATTACTGTAATAGTTTGATAATAAAACCATCAAACAATCTTATATAGAGGTTCGCCGGTATTGGGCAGAAAGGGGAGAGAGAGCGTCTGTTTGGCAGTGCTGGTCCTGCCGTGGATCGCGTGTCCGGGCAAAGGGACACATTTTTTGCTAGTATGATGGCTCAACCTTTCAACACTCGTCAGCCCAGGAGCTTGATATGCGCGTCTCCATGTTTCTGTTTCTGCTGTTTCTCTTGCCAGTTGCGGTCCATGCTGCTGGCGCACCGCTTTCCGGCGAGGCCCTGTTCAACTCAACGGCTCTCGGCGGGAACGGAAAGTCCTGCGCAAGCTGTCACCCTCAGGGGAAGGGGTTGGGGCAGATTGGCGATTACGATGATGCGATCCTGCAGGAGTTTGTGAACTTCTGCATCAGGGATGCGATGAAGGGGCAGATGCTCCCGGAAGGTGCTCCGGAGTTGCAGACCCTTGCCGGTTACCTGCGACAGTTCCAGTCGGCAAAATAAACTTCACGCGTCATCAGCAGAGCCGGCAGGTTTTATCACCTCGTAGAGAACGCTGGTCGCGTAGCTCCCTTTGGGCAGGGAAAACTCGAGCTGCAGTCCGTTGTCTGCCGGCACAACCCGGGCTGTGTCGAGCGGAACCCGCAAAGGACGTCGCTCTCCCGGCATCGTCAGGCCTGCTCCGAGTTTCCAGTCTGCGAGGGTCAACTGCTCCTGGGCCAGGAGCTGGCCTTCCCGCTCACCGGCGGGTCCTTCCGCCAGCAGCACTTTGCAGCCGAAGAGGGGGGCCGACGGGCTGATTTCAAACCGGTCGGCACGCGGTTGCTCGAGATGCGCGTCCTCAACGCGAAAGCAGGCTCCATTGCTGTGTTTGATGGCGAGGTCGCCGGATTCCAGATGTCCCAGCCGGGGTAACCTCTGCTCGAGCAGGTGATTGAAAAGGTGGGACTGATAGGCGGAAAGGAACAGGCGCAACAGGTGCCGGGGCAGGTCGAGAACCGTCCGCGCGATCGGTTTCCCCAGCAGCAGCGCTTGCAGCAGACGCTGCTCGTCGCGCATCCGGTGAGGTAACAGTTCCAGGGCCAGTTTGAGGTCGCCGGCCCGGAATGCCTCTGCCGCCCGTCGCCAGCGCGGTTCACTGATCTGCTGGGGGTCGCCGAACCATTCGCTGCAGAACGACTTGTATTCCCTCTGCAGGAGGAATTTACCCAGCAGGTGGGAGTTGCCGAGCCCGCCGTAGCGCTGTTCGCCAAACCGGTTGGGGACACCGGTTATCTGCAGTCGTTGCAGAACCGCTTCAGCGCGCCTGCAGCTGTCGGGGGGAGTGTCCTGCAGGCGAATTGAAAAGCGATTTCCGGCCAGGTGGCCGAGCCGCAATTTGTTGCCGTGGCGGGTCGCGGCAAGGATTTTCGCTTGGCGCAAGCGGAGCCCGCCAAGCCGGGCTGCGCGGTTGGCTGGAACCGAAAGCTGCTGTCTGGTCAGGGCGCGGGCATCCTTGAGTCCTGCATAGCCGATGTCCCGCTCGTTCAGGTCGAGCCCATGAGCCAGCTGGCGGAGTAGCTCGCGGGTTGTTATCCCCTCTTTTTCAACCCACAAATAGAGATGCTCACCGGTCCCTGAACAAGGGTAAAGAGGAATCTCCTCGACCTGGAAGTCGCGCGGGTGTGCTTTGTAGTGACCACCTGTGCCGGGCAGATCGGAGGTCTGGAATTTCATGGCGCGCCAGGCTTCACCCAGCGGGAGCGAAACCCCCTGCGGATGGCGGGAGGTTTTTCCAGCTGGTAATCGGCACGGCGTTGAAAATGGCAATAATAGATCGGCTGCCCCAGTTCGAGAAAGCGTCGCATGTACTTGGAAACCGGATACTCCTCACGCTCGTGACTGTAGGGGGTGTCCTGCAGGTTGGCAAAGCCGGGCTCTGCTTCGAGCATCTCTCCGACCGAAACACCATAGTCAGCAAAATCGGTACTGAAGTGGAATTCCCCGTCGGGCTGCAGGGTGTGGAATGCCAGCTGGAGAAACTCATGATTGACCAGCCGCCGTTTGCGATGGCGTTTCTTCGGCCAAGGATCGGGGCAGTTGATATAGATCGCCTGCAGGCTTTCCGGTCCAAGCAGATGGGTCATCAGAAACCGGGCCTCGCTGCGCATGACCCGCACGTTGGACAAACCTGTCTCGTCGACGCGGCTGCAGGTCTTCAGGCAGCCCTGATTGAAAATATCGGTGGCAAGAAAATTACGTTCCGGATGACGGAGCGCCAACTGGACAATAAAATCGCCGATACCGCAGCCGATCTCCAGCGACAGGGGTTGTTCGGTGGCAAAAAAGGTTGCCAGGTTTCCGGTCTTCAGCACTTTCGCTTCGGGAATAAAAGATGGTGAGGTGATCAATCTCATGGTCTGGGACATATCTAGCTTTCTCTTCTGATGGGACCGGCGAGGCCGGCCGGGTTTGTCATTTAAGGGTCGCCAGGAATTGCACAATATCATTCATGTCTGCATCCGGGATGGTGGAATAGTCTGGCATGAAGGGCTGACTGGTGCGATCGTTGTGTCTGCGCAGTTGCTCTTTCAGCTGTTTCACGCTGAACCGGTTGCCGATCTGGTCAAATGCCGGCGCCAGCGTCGAGCCACTGAATTCAAAGCTGTGACAGGCTTTGCAGCCCAGCGAATTGATGATTCTGCGGGCTCTGGCTTCCGACTCCTCTGCCTTCAACAGCGGGGGAGAACAGAGCGCAACCAGAAGCAGCAGCAACAGAATGCGGCATTTTGTCATGGGTGCCGTCCTTTGCGACGAATGAGGTCGAGTTGCAAGATATCCACTTTATCCGGAGCCCGATTGTTTTGCAATGGCGTTAGGCTGCCGTTTGTCGCCGAGAGGGGTTAAACGCTGGGCCGGAAAATGGGTTGCAAAAACCGGGGGGCGGGGATTAAGCTGTTGCTGGTTTTCGTAAGGAGTTCTGCCATGAATATACCGATTTCAAGTCGTGCTGCCCGGGTGACTCCGTTTTTGGCGATGGAGGTGATGGAGCACGCCAAGCTGCTCGAAGCGGCAGGCCGTGACGTAATATATCTCTGCCTGGGGGAGCCTGATTTCGCCACTCCGCAGCCGATTGTCGAAACAACGGTACGGGCCCTGGAGCAGGGTGCCACATCCTACACCCACAGTCTGGGACTCCCGGTGCTGCGCGAAGAGATCAGTGCTCATTATCGCCGGCGTTATGCTGTCGAGGTTGATCCGGGCCGGATCATCGTCTCTGCCGGAACCAGCCCGCTGCTGTTGCTGCTTTTTTCGCTGCTGCTGGAACAGGGTGACGAACTGATCCTGCCCGATCCCGGCTATGCCTGCTATCCAAACTGCGTCGAGTTCTCAGGTGGGCGGCCTGTCCTGTTGAAAACCGATGAGGCCGATGGCTTTCAGCCGCGGCCGGAGCAGGTTCGCCAGGTTTTGACGGAAAGAAGCCGGGCCCTGCTGGTCAACTCTCCGTCCAATCCCGCCGGTTCAGTGCTCAGTGGAGCGCAGCTGGCGGAGTTGGCAAAACTGCCGATCCCGGTTATTTCAGATGAAATCTACCATGGGCTGACCTATGTCGGCGAGGAACACTCAATTCTGGAATATACCGATACGGCCTTTGTCCTCGGAGGCTTCTCCAAGGCTTATGCGATGACCGGCTGGCGACTCGGATACCTGATCGTTCCCGAGTCCTGCGTCAGGGTCATGCAGATAATGCATCAGAATTTCATGATCTGCGCCAACCATTTTGTGCAGTTGGGAGGGGTCACCGCTCTGCGTGAATGCCAACCGGATGTCGAGAGAATGCGGCTGCTTTACAATGAACGCCGACTCCGCCTGGTTGAACGGCTCCGTGGCCTCGGTTTAGGGGTCCGGTTTACCCCGCAGGGGGCGTTCTATGTGCTTGCGGATGCGCGCCACATCGCCTCGGACTCGAAACGGCTGGCAATGGAGATTCTTGATGCCACGGGGGTCGCCGTGACCCCGGGGATCGATTTCGGTGAAGGCGCGGAGGGCTACCTGCGCTTTTCCTATGCCAGCCCGCTGGAACAGATCGACGAAGCGTTGGATCGCCTTGCCACGTATTTCCAGCAGCAGGGGTACGTGCGGGCGTAATCAGTGGAACGGCAGGTCTCTGTCGATACCCCCCGGGAAGGATATGCCTCGTTTTTCGTTGAGCCTGAAAACTGACATCCTGTTTCTTGCCTGGATGATGATTCTGCTTTTTATTCCACTGCTCTCCGCCAACGGCCGGTTTCTGCAGAGCTGGGTTGTCACGGTCCTGGGCTACCCGCTGGCCGCCGTGATTATTTCCACCGCCCTCGCAGTTACGGTCGCTGGGCTCTTGTGGCTGCTGCATAAGCAGGGACTGGGGCTGCCTGTAAAGCATCTGCTCTGGATGCTGCCGCTCTTTCTCTGTGCTCCTCTGCTCCTCCACCGGGTGGAAGAGCGCCTTCACTTTCTGGTCTTCGGAATTTTCGGAGCGCTCTCGATGTTGGTTTATCGGCCCAGGCGGGCTTTTGCTTTTTGCCTGGCCGTTGCCTTTGGTGATGAGCTGCTGCAGTATTTTTTGCCCGACAGGGTCGGGGACTGGAGAGATGTGACAGTGAATTCGGTGGCTTCGCTTGCCGCAGCATTTTTTGTCTGGACTTCCTTCGTCCGCCCCAGCAAATTGGGAATGGATAAATCGTGTTTTCCGGAATGAGAATAAGAATCATCTGCTGCTGCGTGCTGTGGCTGTCTCTGGTCGGGATTCTGCCCGTCTACGGCACGGATCTGCAGGTCCGCATTCTGGATGTTGGTGAAGGACAGTCGGTCCTGCTGCAGCAAGACAGTCGCGCCGTTCTGATCGACACCGGGCATGCCGGGGTCGCCGGCCAGCTCGTCGGCAGGTTGAAGGAGCTGCAGGTCAGGAACCTCGACTATCTGGTGCTGACTCACCTTCACCCCGACCATGCGTCCGGGCTGTTTCGGGTTCGCGAGGCATGGCCGCAGGCCGTGGTCGCGGATTCCTGCTATCCTGTGACTGGCGCGGACTTTCCCGATATGGTCCGGTGGGTCGATCAGGCCCTGCAGCAGGTTCCGGATCGGCGCTGCCTCGCCGCAGGAGACAGCATCGACTGGGGGGGCGTGTCGCTGGAGATCCTCTGGCCCCTGTCCCGACCGGCAGAGGGGGACGACGTCAATCAAAGCTCCATGGTCCTGAAAATCCGCTATGCCGATAAATCGATTCTGATCATGGGGGATGCAGGAGAGAAGGCGGAACGGTATCTGCTGAGCAGAGAGCTTCTGCATCCCGTCGATGTGCTGGTGGTCGGTCACCATGGTGCCGATGACGCAACCGGTGACAAATTTCTGCAGGTGATTCAGCCCAAAAAGGCGATTATCTCCACCGACAGGGGGAACTTCCGCGGGTATCCGTCACCCAGGGTTATCTCCCGCCTGAGAGCCCTGGGGATAGAGGTTTATGAAACCTACGCGGCTGGCGAAGTTCACATTGTTTTTTAGTATTCGTTATTGTGTAAAGACAACAGGCGGCCATTGCCGCGGGAGAGGACCATCATGTTGATAGTCATGCACCAGCACGCCACTGATGAGCAGATCCGGGCGATCAAGCACGCGGTCGAGGCGATGGGCCTGAGGGCCGAACCGATCCCCGGGGGGGAGCGGACCGCCATCGGCGTGCTCGACAACCAGGGCTATGTGGACGACAGCACCATCCGTGAGCTTCCCGGCGTGCGCGAAGTTATCCATGTCAGCAAACCCTACAAGCTTGTTTCGCGGGACTTTCACCCGGAGTCGACGGTCGTCGAAGTGGCCGGGATCAAAGTCGGTGATGGCCAGCCACCAGTCATTATGGCCGGTCCCTGCTCCATCGAATCGGAGCAACAGATGCTGACCGCTGCTCGTCAGGTCAAGGCCGCCGGCGCGCATATTCTGCGCGGAGGGGCGTTCAAGCCGAGGACCGGACCCCACTCCTTTCAGGGGCTGGGCGTGGATGGACTGAAGTATTTGCGTCAGGCGGGGGATGAGGTCGGCCTGCCGGTGGTGACCGAAGTGATGCGTATCGGCCAACTCGATGATGTCTGTCGCAATGCCGATATCCTGCAGATAGGGGCGCGCAATATGCAGAATTTCGATCTGCTCAAGGAGGTCGGCAAGCTCGACCATCCGGTCCTGCTCAAACGGGGGATGAGCGCCACCCTGGAGGAGTTCCTGGCGGCGGCTGAATATATTCTCGCCGAAGGGAATCGCCGGGTGATCCTCTGCGAGCGGGGGATCCGTACGTTCGAAAAGGCGACCCGCAATACCCTGGATCTCTCCGTTGTGCCGATGATCCGCAAGATGAGCCATCTGCCGATTATCGTCGACCCAAGTCACGCCACCGGGAAGCGTTTTCTGGTGCCGATCATGGCCAAAGCTGCTCTGGTTGCGGGAACCCACGGGCTGATGATCGAGATGCATCCTGAGCCGGAAAAGGCGCTCTGCGATGGGGCGCAAAGCCTAGCCCCGGAAGGGTTTGAGAAGCTGATGGCGCAACTCCGGCAGCTGGGCGGCTGTCTCCGCGAGTTGTCTCTTGATTGAATTCGGGGAAGACTTGTCCTGGCCCCAGCAAAAATGTAGTATGTATAACCAAATGTGTCACCAATGTTGATTGAGGGAGGTTGCTCATGGATAAAAGTATCAAGGTTGTCGACGGCGTCCACTGGGTCGGTGTGCGTCACCCGGATCTCAAGGTTTTTGATGATCTTTTCCCGACCCGTAACGGGACGACGTATAATTCCTACCTGATCCGGGGAACGGAGAAGGTTGCGCTGATCGATACGGTCAAAGAGCCGTTTGCCGACGAGTTTTTCTCCAAGGTTGGTGAGCATGTCGATCCAGCGAAGGTCGATATCGTCGTTGTCAATCACACCGAACCGGACCATTCCGGGGCGGTGGCACAGGTGATTGAAAAAAATCCGGATGTACAGATTTACTGCAGCAAGGCCGCGGAAAATTTCCTCAAGCAGTTGTTGAACCGCTCTTTCAATGCGATCATCGTCAATGACGGTGATGAGGTCGACCTGGGCGGGAAAACCCTGCGTTTTATCATCGCTCCTTACCTGCACTGGCCGGACACCATCTTTACCTATCTTGTTGAAGAGCAGTTGCTGTTCCCCTGTGACGCCTTTGGCGCTCACTATTGCCCCGATAAGCTGTTTGATGATGAGATCAATGAGTTTTATACCGATTTTCACTTTTACTTCGATTGCATAGTCCGCCCCTTCAAGGACAAGGTTCGCGATGCCTTGAAGAAATGCGAAGGCCTGCCGATCAGGATGGTCTGCCCGTCGCACGGTCCGATCCGTCGCTCTTCAGGACAGTTTGCCATCGAGTCCTACGCCCGCTGGTGTGCCGCGCCGTCAAGCGACGGCAAACCCAGGGCCCTGTTGGCGGTGCTGTCATCGCACGGCAACACCCGCGACATGGCCAAGGTCATTGAGACCGAGCTGTTCGCCCAGGGGCTTGACGTGACGACTTTTGCGCTCAGCGACATGCGTGACGATGACTACCGTGATGCGCTTGAACATGCCGATGTCCTCCTGATCGGCTCCCCGACGATTCAGCGTGATGCCCCGCCGCAGGTCTGGCATGCCCTTGCGCTGATCTCTTCGGTGACCCCCAAGTCCAGACTCGGCGCAGTGTTCGGCTCCTTCGGCTGGAGCGGTGAAGCGGTGAAGATGATTGAGCAGCGCTTAACCGGGCTCAAATACAAATTGGTCGCTGACGGCATCTCTTTCCGGTTTACTCCGACCAAAGAGAACATGGACTCCTGCCGCAAGTTCGCCGAGCAGGTCGCGAATGCCGTGCTCTGCGAAGAGTAGTTGGCAGTAGTTCGCTACTGGTTGAGATCAGTGATCCCCCTGCCGCCTGCATGTGGCAGGGGGATTTTCGTTTTTTCTCCGAGTCTCCGGACCTCCATGTTAAGATTCCGTGTCGTTGATTGTCGTTCCCATTCTTTCCCGGTTTAAAAAGAATCGATGCCCGATCTTGTTGCCGATATCGCAGTCACTGCCCCCCTGAAGAAAATATTCAGCTATCTGGTGCCTGAAGAGATGGCCTCGGCGGCGCGGACAGGTTTGCGGGTTCGGGTGCCTTTCGGTCGTCGCCGGACAGTTGGTTTTCTGCTCGCTCTGCGTGAAGGGGAGAGTGACGGCCTCAAGCCGATCAGCGAAATTCTCGATAAAGAACCGCTCTTCAATGCCGACCTGCTCAGGTTTATCCGCTGGGGCGCCGATTATTACGACTATCCCCTGGGACAGGCGATCCGCACTGCCCTGCCGGGAGGGTTGAGTGGTGAGCAGCAGCGCGTCACCATTCTCAGCGAAACGAGTTACCGGGCTTTGCCCTGCGAGCAGCGGCCGCGTGGCAACAAGCAACAGCAGCTGTACGACTTTATCCGACAACACGAAGACGTTCCGTTGTCGTTGCTGCGTGAGACATTTTCGGCTCCTCACGCCGCTTTGGCGCGGCTGGTGGAGCTGGGATTCCTCGCGGAGCATGAGCAGGAAAAAAAGCGCGACCCGTTTTTTTGCCAGGCGCTTCCCGCTGATACCGACCTTGCCTTGAATGACGAACAGAGGGTCGCCTTGAGCCGGGTTGAGGATGCGGTTGCGGCAGATGCTTTCCACTCTTTTCTGCTCCACGGGGTCACCGGCAGCGGCAAAACCGAAGTCTACCTGCGGGCGATAGAGAAGGTTGTCTCCTTCGGCCGGCAGGGGCTGGTGCTGGTCCCCGAGATTGCCTTGACGCCGCAGCTGGTGGCTCGCTTCAGGGCGCGTTTCGAGCCGGCGGGACGGCGGATCGCCGTGCTGCACAGCGGGTTGTCAGATGGCGAACGTTACGATGCCTGGCGGGCCATCGCGCGGGGTGAAATCGATATCGTGATTGGCGCCCGCTCGGCGATATTCGCGCCGCTGGACAGGCCCGGCCTGATCATCGTCGATGAAGAGCATGAATCGAGTTACAAGCAGGGGGAGGGGTTCCGCTACAGTGCACGTGATCTGGCGCTGGTGCGGGGTCAGCAAGCGGGGTGCCCGGTCCTGCTCGGCAGCGCGACGCCATCGCTGGGGAGCTATCACCGGGCGGAGCAGGGGCTGATGACCTGCCTGTCCCTGACGCGCCGGGTCCATAGCGGAGCCTTGCCCGCGGTCGAACTGGTCGATCTTGCCGAGTACCGTACGGAGACATCCCTCGCCGCACCACTGATCGAGGCGATCCAGCAGACTCTTGAGCGGCAGGAGCAGGTTCTGCTGCTGCTCAATCGCCGGGGGTTTGCGCCCTTCTTGCTCTGCACCGATTGCGGCACCAGTTTCCGTTGCCCGAACTGTGAAATCACCCTGACCTTTCACCAGGGCGAGGGGCGTCTGCGCTGTCACTATTGCGATTATACCGAACCGCCGGTGACGCTCTGCCCGAAGTGCGAAGGCGCGAATATCGAGCCACAGGGGGCCGGGACCGAAAGGCTTGAGCAGGAGCTCGAGGAGCTGTTCCCCGGTACCCGGATCGCGCGGATGGACCGGGACACCACCACGCGCAAGGGCGCCCACCAGCGGCTGGTCGAGCAGATGATGCAGCGCAAGATCGATATCCTGGTCGGCACCCAGATGATCGCCAAGGGGCACGATTTCCCGGGGGTGGCTCTGGTCGGGGTGCTGGGGACCGACAGTATTCTTAACCTGCCTGATTTCCGCAGTGCCGAGCGCGCGTTTTCCCTGCTGACCCAGGTCGCCGGGAGGGCCGGGAGGGCCGGCGGAGGCAGGGTCCTGATTCAAACATTCAGCCCCGATCATTATGCCCTTGAGTGCGCGGCACGGCAGGATTTTAAGGACTTCTACGCTATCGAACTGCCCCTGCGCAGGGAGCTCGGTTATCCCCCCTGCGGGTTCCTGGTCAACCTGGTGCTGTCGGGGAATGAGCCCGGTCGGGTGCTTGCCGCTGCCGGACGCCTGGCAGCGCACCTTGAGCAGCACACCCGTGATGTCGAGATCCTCGGGCCGAGTCCGTGCCCGCTCGCCCGGCTGAGGGGTAAAACCCGCTGTCAGATTCTGCTGAAGGCGGGTCAGCGGTCCTCGATTCGTCAGGCCCTGTCAGCCTTGGGAGACGTTCAGAAGCTCACCACTTCCTATGTCAGCCTGACGGTTGACGTCGACCCGCTGGACATGTTTTAGTCCAGCCTCTAATCCTTAACAAAAATTAAAAAAAATTATTTAATTAGCTTGACATAATAATAGCCCCCGTGTATCTTCTCCATATATCGGAGAAGCAGGGAGTTTTTGTTCATTAAGCAAGACTTTTTGTACCCCTGCTCCCGTCTTCAAAGCGAGGGGCTGTTGAATTCGTATATATTCTCCCTCTCTTTGCAGTGAATGGTTTCCCCGGGGTGCGAGCCCCGGATCAGTTCGCACATTGGGTGCGTTTTTCAACGGGCCGATCCAAGTGGGTTGGAATGCGGCCAAACTTCACGAAGAGAGGAGGAAATGTATGGAATGGGTAAAGCGTTTTCTGAAGGATGAGGAAGGTGCAACCGCCGTCGAGTACGGGCTCATGGTTGCGCTGATCGCCGCGGTGATTATCGTCGGCGCCAAGCTGCTGGGTGACAATACCAACGCAAAGTTTTCTGAAGTAGCCGGCAAGGTGCAGGGCGCTGGTGGTACTACTCAGTAAGTAGCTGATTTTTGATTGTTTTGAGAGGTGAAAACGATGGGGGTAGCTCCTCGTAACATACCGAATTATGCCTGCGGTTTTCTGGCCGGGGCAGTTTCTCTTTACTCCCTGTTTCAGGGGTGGGGGGATATCCCTGTCGTTTTTGCCTCGCTCTTTTTACTGGCTATCTGCATTACGGACACCCTGGAGGCAAAAATACCGAATCTGTTCAATCTTCTGCTGATCCTGAGTGGTTTTGGCTATCACGCCTGGTTGTCAGGGCCGGGCGGACTGGTGACCGCCTTCTGGGGTTTGTTGGCCGGTTTTTCGATGCTGCTGGTGCCGTACCTGTGCAGTGGCATGGGAGCCGGTGACGTCAAGGCCCTGGCCGCTCTCGGTTCGTTACTGGGAGCCGGGCAGATTCTGCAGGTCTTTCTCTATATGGCGATTGCTGGAGGCGCCATGTCAATTATGTATTACGTCTTCAGCCGGAATCTGTTTCAGATCGGACGTGATACCCTGAATACGCTGAAAATATTTTGCTGTACCCGCGACTGGCGAATTCTTATCCCCGTCGCCCAGACTCAGTCGATCCGCTTCCCCTACGCAGCCGCAATCGCATTCGGCTTCTACGCCCACAAATGCTGGGGGGGCTTGGTATAAACGAAATGATCCATTGCAAACAAAGGGAAATCTATAGTTGGTGATGTTGGCCACCGGATGGGAGATGTTTTATGAAAAAATACGGGGCGGTTTTAGCGTTGGTGTTGGCGGTCTTTTTTGGGCTTGCCGCGGTTTTTCTGAGTAACAAATGGTTGTCGGCAAAGGCGAGTGATACCCCGGTCGTGGTCAAGGAAGCGGCACCGACCGTACAGATCGTGGTCGCTGCCGCCGATATCCAGGTCGGCAGCCGCCTGAGTGAGAAGAATCTGGTTCTGGCGGACTGGCCTGAGGGGAATGTGCCCAAGGGGGCCTTTACCGACATGACTGCCCTGGCTGACCGGATTGCCGTGTCCAAGCTGTTTGCCGGTCAGCCCTTGCTGGCTGCGGAGTTGGCAGCGCCAGGGTCCGGGGCCGGCCTGGTGGCGATGATCGAGCCCGGGAAGAGGGCGATGTCGATCAAGGTCGATGAAGTGACCGGGGTCGGTGGTTTTATCCTGCCCAGTACCTATGTCGATATTATCGGTGTGGAGAAACTCGAGGGTGACAGGAGGAAGGCGGAAACGATCCTCAGGCGGATCAAGGTGCTGGCCATTGCCCAGGAAACCTATACCGAAGAGGGCAAGGCCAAGGTAGTGCGGACCGTCACTCTGGAAGTCAAACCCCCCGAGGCTGAAATCCTCGCTTTGCAGACCTACAAGGGGAGCATCCACCTGATTCTGCGGAACCCTCTTGAGGAAGTTGAAGAGGTCAAGCCGGAACCGGAGCCGGAGGTCGTGGCCAAGGCCGCGCCGGTGCGCACTCTGAAGTCACGGGTCTACTCGCCGAAGCCGACAGCTTATGAAGTCGAGGTTATCAGAGGGGCCGAGCGTGACAAGGTTCGCTTCTAGATCTGTCGCAGAGAGAAAGATCAATTCATTTGACATAGGAGGGCATATGTCTCGTTTCCACAGCAAGATTTTTGCAGGAGTTGTCGTTCTCGTCGCCAGTTTGCTGGTGGCCACGTCGGTGTCCGCCGTCGGGATCGACAGGTATAACCTGGATATCAAACTCGGGGGGTCCGATCTGGTGAACACGGCAGTTCCCTTCAAGCGGATTTCGATCGCTGATCCGGAAATTGCCGATGTCGTGGTGCTGTCACCCCGCACGATCTATGTCTTCGGCAAGAAGGTTGGCTATACAAGTGTCATCCTCTGGGAAGAGGGGAAGGGCCAAACCCTTCTCGACGTGGTGATCTCGCTGGATCTGACCGGCCTGAAGAAGAAGCTTCATGACCTCTATCCCGATGAAAAGATCGAGGTCTATGGCTCGGAGACCGGCGTCGTTCTGTCCGGAACGGTGTCCGGCCCGGACATTGTTGAGCAGGTTCTGCGCCTGACCAAGACCTACCTGCCGAAACAGTCCGAGGGGGATGCGTCGCAACAGGGGACCGGTCGCTCCGGGACCAATATTACCAACCTGCTGAAGGTTGGCGGCATCCACCAGGTGATGCTCGAAGTCAAGTTTGCCGAGGTCAACCGGACCAAGGGGAAAGAGTGGCAGGCCGGGCTCGCCTACAATGACGCCAGCAGCAACTTTACCGGTGCGGCCAGTGCAGGGGGGGCGGTGCTGAGTCCGCTCAAGTTCAGTGAAAAATACCCGGGGCCGGCGATGCTGCCGGACGGCACGGTGGGTAGCCTGATCGACGGCCTGCTGCAGAATCCGGGGACGATGTTCCTGAACTTTGCCGGCAATGCGGCGAATATGTTTGTCAATATTGACGATTTCAGCGCCGCACTGACCCTGCTCGAAAACGAGGGTCTGGCGCGCACGCTGGCAGAACCGCGGCTGGTAACCCAGAGTGGTCAGGAGGCGAGTTTTCTGGCCGGTGGTGAATTTCCGATCCCGGTTCCCCAGGGGGACGGAGATATAACCATCCAGTACAAGGACTTCGGTGTCTCGCTGGTCTTCACCCCGGTGGTTCTCAGCGATGGCCGGATCAGCCTGCGGGTGGCGCCGAGTGTCAGTGATATCGCCGGTTCCCAGGCCTTTCCCGTGGGAATCGTCGGCACCGAATTTATCGTGCCGAGCCTTACCACCCGCAAGCTGGAAACGACCGTGCAGTTGAATGACGGGCAGACCCTGGCGCTGGGCGGCCTGCTCCAGGAGAAGCTGCGTGAGAACGTGCAGAAAATTCCCGGGCTGGGAGATCTGCCGATCCTGGGATCGCTGTTCCGCAGCACCAATTATCTGGAAGAGAAGACCGATCTGCTGATTGCCGTGACGCCGCATCTGGTCAAGCCGGTACCTGCCGGGACACTGACGTTTCCCGGCGAAGATATGCAGCCGCCGAACTGGTTCGAGTACTATCTCGAGGGGCGCATGGAGGGGCGCAGGCCCGCTTCCCCCGGCTCAGGATCTGCCCCTGTTGCAACGGGGGGAGAGCAGACGGGCCTGGAAGGGACTTTTGGCTATGAACCGGTCGTACAGCGCTGAGGAAGGAGAAACAAGATGAAATATCTGATGCTGATTATTGTGGGCCTGGTGCTGGCGGGGTGTGCCTCGATGCAGGAATCCTATACGCTGGACCAGGAATTTGGCAGGGCCAGTGGGCAGTCCTGGAAACAGCAGGTCGCCTTCCCCGAAGCGGGGATGGCCCCCGCTGTACCGACGGGGATTGACGGGATTACCGCCGAAGAGATCATGGGGGTTTACAATGGAACATTCGCTGAAGAGCCGATGCAGCAGAATGTCCTGTCCTTCGGTCTTCCCACAGGGAACTAGTCCAATCTAACTTTATTGGTTTTTCGAGGGGTCATTATGCAGAGGCCAACAGGACATAACAACGAGAGAGGGGCTGCAGCCGTTGAGTTTGCGCTGATACTTCCTCTGCTGCTGCTGTTGGTATTCGGCGGGGTCGAATTCGGGCTGGTGCTGTTCAATAAACAGGTGCTTACCAATGCCAGTCGAGAAGCGGCTCGGGCCGGAATTGTCGTAGTCAGTGAAGATCCGGACACCGGTGTGATCAGTCGGGTCCTCGATAATGAGATTATTACGGTTGCCAAGAACTATTGTGCAAACTATCTGGTGACCTTTGATCCGGCTGACCCCCCGCCGACGGTTCTGGTTGATCATTCAGCGGGCCAGGACTTCGGTCAGGATCTCAAGGTAACGATTAATTATTCCTACAAGTTTCTTCTCGTACCAGATCTGAAGTCTTTATTTGGCGACAGTTCTTCAAGTGATCTGACCATCGCAGCAACGACGACGATGCGTTATGAGTAGGGCTGGGGGTTTGTTTTGATGCGACAAAGGTTTGATAATTTAAGAATGGGCAACCAGAGGGGAGCCGTAGCCATAACCGTTGCGGCGATGATGGTAATGCTGGTTGGGTTTGCTGCTCTTGCCATTGATGTCGGCTACCTTATGGCGACTCGCAACGAACTGCAGAATGTAGCTGATTCCGCTGCCCTGGCGGCTGCCCGGAAGATGGGCAATAACTATCAGAACATGAGTTACAGCGAGCAGTTAAGTTATGACTGCAGCTCGAATGGTCTTTACCCTTGCTCGCAGATTGTTACGGTTGCCCGGGAAGTTGGCCTGCTGAACCAGGCGGCCAGGACCAATATCGTGATCGACAATGCCGATATTGAAATCGGAACCTGGACCGTTGGGGCGGATCCTCCCTTCATCTTAACCACGGTGCACCCTAATGCGGTGCGGGTTATGGCACGAAGGGATGATAACAGTAATAACCCAATCACGACTTTTTTGGCGGGAGTTCTTGGGGTTGACTCCTTTGCGGTGACTGCGCAGGCGACGGCAGCGCTGACAGGACAGAGTTCGGTCGAGGAAGGGGAATTGGAGCTGCCGGTCGGGATCTCAAAAGCCTGGTTCACCAATAACCTGTGCGGTCAGCCGATCCGCTTCTCGCCGACCAACAGCACCGATTCCTGTGCCGGTTGGACCTCATGGGAGTATAACTCCAACGACGCAAACATCAGAAAAATTCTCGACCTGGAGAATCCGTTGCTCAGTCCCGACCTGGATACCGGCGATATGATTGAATTCATCGGCGGAGACCTGAGTAATCCGACCTTCGATGCGTTGGAGACCCTTTTTCAGCACAAGGGGTTTGATGTTTTGGATTATGTGAAACCGGAGGAAGCTCAGCCCATCCCGGAATTGGGTGATCCAGTGCCAATCTGTGAAAAAAATGCCGGAGATACAGAGAGTTTCTATCCCTGTGATACGACTCACACGGTTCCGCTGCTCTATCCGGACGGAAGCCCGCGCAACCTGCATATCTGGAGGACCCGGGTGGCTGTATACGACCGGGACGATTGTTCCAACCCGAACCAGTCGATTGCGATTCTCGGCTTCGCCAATGTGACGATCACCGAAGTGCTGAACGCGCCGGACAAGTCGATAGTCGGCGTCGTCGACTGTGAAGTGAATGACAAGGGCTTGTCGCGGGGTGGAGGCGGTTCTTACGGAACGTACGGCAGCATTCCGGGGCTGGTTCAGTAGCTGTCCCTGAAGGTCCGGTGTTTGGGTGTGATGAGACTATAGCGGTTTAACCAAGTAGGGAGAAGAGGGCCTTTATGCCTCAAGACACATTGAATATCGTACTCGAAATGGAACGCGGCACAGTTGACGCTTCGGCGCTCAAGGCTCTGGAGGCTCTCGACCAGGCCAAGCTGACCCTGTGTGCTGACCTGACCCGCGAGAAACTGGTGGATGACCCGGCGATCATCATGATTGATGACCGTCCTGAAGAGATCGACACGGTCAGTCGCATCCGCACCCTGAAACAGAAGTTTCCCGGGGCAAATATCTTTGTCGTCTCGACAGATCAGCGCCCGCAACATATCGTTAACCTGATGAAGTCCGGAGTAAGTGAGTATCTGGGGAACCCGCCCGATATTCATGAACTGACCACCGCCATCGAAGAGATCCGGATCAAGCGGGCCAATTCGGGGCAGGTTGTGCAGGGGACGACATACAGCTTTGTCGGCAGTAAGGGAGGGCTGGGGTCCACGGTATTGGCGGTGAATTCGGCGGTTTCTCTCGCAGTGAAGAGTCGCCAGTCGATCTTGCTGTGCGACATGAGCCTGCAGTCGGGTGATGCCTCTGTCCTGCTCGATGTGCCCCCCGGGCCGACGATCGTGGATCTCTCGCGGAATATCCACCGCTTTGATGTGTCGCTGTTTCGTGGGGCTGTAACCCGGCACAAGTCGGGAATCGATTTTCTTGCCGCGCCGCCGGACCCGGAAGACAGTTCCGACGTGAATGCAGATCATGTGTCACAGATTTTTGATCTGTCCAACAAACTTTACGAACATGTTGTCGTCGATTGCCCGGCGATGTCTCTTGATCCCTGTACCCTGACCGCCCTGCAGGCATCGGATAAAATCTTTATTGTTACGGACCTCTCGGTCACGGCGGTTCGCAATGCCAGTAGATACAGAGAGCTGATCCAGAAAATCGGTTTCGATCCATCGCGGATCGAGTTTGTTATCAATCGCTATATCAAAGGGAGCGCGCTTTCCATCGAAGAGGTCGAGTCGACACTGAAGAAAAAAATTTTCTGGCTGTTTCCCAACGATTTTATCAGTGTTGTCTCCTCGATTAACCGTGGCACTCCACTGGTCAAATTCCAGCCAGGGGCGGTTCTGGCAAAGAATATCAACGAATTCGTCGACAAGATGCAGAATCCGAATGCCTGCGGAAACTACCGGGGACTCAAGGGTACCTTCGGTAAGGCGATCTAGGAGGGAATGATGCTGAAAGATTTTTTTAAAAAGACCGAACCGCTCGAAACGTCTTTCGAGGCCTCGGCGGAGCCTGCAAAAATTCAATCGGTTTCAGCTAGCCGCCATTCGGAAAGAGTGGTGATGGACGATCAGTTCTATGAAATCAAGAACAGGATCCATGCAAAACTGATCGAAGAGGCCAATCTGAGCGCCCTGGACGACATGGAGGAAAGCGAAATCCGCGCCGAGATCAGCCTGCTTGTGGAAGATTTTCTGAACCAGGAGCAGGTTCTGCTGAACGTGCAGGAGAGACAGGCGCTGATCTCCGAGGTCAAGGACGAGCTGATTGGTCTGGGCCCCCTGGAGCCATTGCTGAATGATCCGAGAACATCCGATATCCTGTGCAATACCTATAAGGATGTTTATATCGAACAGGGGGGGATTTTAAAGAAGACCAACAGCCGCTTCGTCAATGATGCCCATCTGATGAATATCATCGACCGGATCATATCCAGGGTCGGGCGGCGGATTGACGAGTCGACGCCGATGGTTGATGCACGGCTCCCCGATGGATCGCGGGTCAACGCGATTATTCCACCGTTGGCGGTCGATGGACCGATCATGTCGATTCGCCGCTTCGGCGCCAAAATGCTGTTGATGGACGATCTGATCGGGTTCGATGCGCTGACCCCGGAGATCGCCGAATTCCTGGCCGGATGTGTCAAGGCCAAGCTGAATATCATGATTTCCGGGGGAACCGGCGCCGGGAAAACGACCCTGCTGAATGTCCTGTCACATTACATTCCGGAAAATGAACGGATCGTCACAATAGAGGATTCGGCGGAACTTCAGCTGCAGCAGGAGCATGTTGTTCGGCTGGAGACCCGGCCGGCAAATATCGAGGGGACAGGGCTGGTGACCCAGCGCGACCTGGTCATCAACAGCTTGCGGATGAGGCCCGACCGCATCCTGATCGGTGAGGTGCGGGGCAATGAGGCGTTCGATATGCTGCAGGCGATGAATACCGGACACGATGGGTCATTGACCACCATCCATGCCAACACCCCCCGTGACTCGCTGACCCGGCTTGAGTCGATGCTGCTGATGGCAGGGGCCAACCTTCCGGAGAAGGCGATGCGTTTCATGATTTCCTCAGCCCTGGACATGATAGTGCAGGCGACCCGTATGGCTGACGGAACGAGAAAAATTATTTCGGTCAGTGAAGTCGTCGGGATGGAGGGAGATATTATCACCCTCCAGGAAATTTTTAATTTTGAGCGTCGGGGGATAGATAAAAATGGCAAGGTTCTAGGGCAGTTCCGCGCCACGGGAATCCGCCCGAAATTTGCCGAGAAACTGGAGCTGGCCGGAATCCCCCTCAGTGAGGACCTGTTCGCATAGTGATCGCAAAAATGCTTTTTGTGAAGGAAGGCTGATATGGATTTGCTGACCATTCTTATTTCGGGCGCTGTTTTTCTCTTTGTTGTGTCAATCGTCCAACTCTGTTATCTGACCTGGGCTTCCAGCAAACTGATCGAGAAGCGCAAGCTGAAGAAGCGGCTTCTCTCGATTTCTGCCGGCGGCAAGCACGGGAAGGAGAAGTTGACCCTTTACCGGAAAAAGGTTTTTGGCAATGCGGGTCCTCTGGAGGGGTTCTTTCTCTCCTTGCCCAGGATGGCCAGCCTGGATCGCTTGCTGCTGCGCTCCGGGGTGCCGATCAACGCATCCAGCTTTGTCCTGCTGAGTTTGGCCCTGGGTGCACTCGGTGCAGGAGCAGGACTCCATTTCTGGTCCGGTTCTGTGGCTCTTCTTACCGGCCTTGCCGGCCTGGTTCTGCCGATTATCTGGCTCCGCCTGGCTGAGAGGAAGGTTCTCAATCAGTTTCAGGATCAGTTGCCCGAGGCTCTGGACTTATTGGCACGTGCACTCCGTTCCGGGCATGCGCTCTCTGCCGGCCTGGAAATGATCGCAAAGGAGATGACCGGCCCTATTGCTGATGAATTTGCCGCCGTGGTTGATGAAACCAATCTCGGGCTGACCCTCAAGGAGGCCCTGGAAAACCTTTGTGAAAGGGTCCCGAGCCAGGATCTGCGGTTTTTTACGATCGCGATCATGGTGCAGAAGGAGACCGGCGGTAATATTGCTGAAATTCTTGACAATATCAGCCATCTGATCCGTGATCGGATTCAGTTCAAACGGCAGGTCGAAGCGCTAACGGCTGAGGGGAAGGTGTCGGCGATTATCCTGCTGGGATTACCTTTCGCGATGTTTGCCTATGTTTATATCGTCAACTACGACTATGTCTCGTTGCTCTGGCTTGAAGAGAAAGGCCGTTATCTGCTTGCCGGAGGCATCATCGCGCAGGTCACGGGCGCACTCATGATTCGTAAAATTATCGATGTGGAAATGTGAGGGTATTGTCATGACCAATCTTTTCACGAGCATAGGCAGCCAGTTCGGAAATTTAGAAGTCCTGCTGATTCAACTGCTGGTCTTCTGTTCTGTCTCTTTTACGATCGGTGGGGCCACCTTGCTTCTGCTGAAACGGAACCCGGCTTCGAAGAGACTGTCCAAGCTGGTGACTGCTGAGAAGCTGGTATCCCCGGATACTTCAAGGCTGATCGAAAAGGATGACACGGGGTTTTTTGCCAGGATCACCGGATCGGGGAAGGAGACCCTGTCGCCGAGTCAGGCTGAGGGGCGCAGAAAGATGCGCACCCAGCTGTTTCAGGCAGGCTTTACCTCGAAAAAGAGCTATCGGAACTATCTTGCAATCAGGGTGACGACTACTATTCTCCTGCCCGTGCTGTTCCTGGTGCGCAGCATGTTCTTCCGCTTGACCCCGGAGGTTCTGGTTATCTGCCTGGCTTTGGCCGCGTTGGGCTATCTGCTGCCGGGACTTTTTTTGAAGATTCTGATTCAAGGCCGACAGAAGAGGATTGCCAGGGCCTTGCCCGATGCTTTGGATCTGATGGTCATCTGTGTCGAGGCCGGCTTGGGCCTGGATATGACCTTCAAGCGGGTCGGAGATGAAATCCGTCCCATCAGTCCTGACTTGAGTGATGAATTTTATATGGTAAATCGCGAGGTCCGGGCCGGGAGGCCGCGGACGGAAAGTTTTAAGAATCTGGGGCTACGCACCGGGGTCGTGGAAGTGCAGAATTTGATGGCACTGTTGACCCAGACGAGCCGTTTCGGTACCAGTATGGCGAAGGCCCTTCGTGTCCATGCCAATGCGATGCGAATCAAGCGCCGCCAGTTGGCCGAGGAACGCGCTGGAAAAGCTGCTGTGAAACTGACTCTTCCATTGATGTTCTGTATTTTTCCTGCAATCATGGTTGTCCTTGCGGGGCCTGCGGCCCTGAGGATTATGACTTCGGTTCTCCCTTCCATGGGGGGGGGATAATGACCTTCGTCTTGACCTTGCGGGAGTGCGCTGGATGATCTCTGTTGTACGAATGTATTTTCTCCTGATGCTGCTTGTCGTTTGTCTCTTCATGGTTGGCGGCTGTGCGCAGAAGACCAGGGCGATTCCCTTTGCCCCTCAGGTAGAGAAACATGCCACCGAAGTTCAGGATGAAAACAGGCTGGATAATCTGTCGGTGGAAACCCTGATTGCCCGGGCAGAGCAGTACCGCGCACAGCGGAAGCTTTCTCTGGCGAAACTGCACTATCTACAGGCGCTTAAACTTGAACCGGAATCGGTGCCTATTTATATCTCTCTTGGGACTGTCCTGCTGGAAATGGGGCAGGTTTCGCAGGCGGGGACCGCTTTTGCCGATGCCCTGACCCTTGACCCGGGAAGCTTTTCAGCGCTGGCCGGGGCAGCAAAGGCGAAACGGGTCGAAGGACTATATCCTGAGGCAGAGGAACTTTTCCGGCAGGCCTTGTTGATTGAGCCGGACAACGTTGAAGCCCTTACCGAGCTGGCGATCTGCTACGATGTCGACGGCCGCTATCGGCAGGCAGAGGCCCTCTACCGGCAGGTCATTAGCCAGAGTCCGCAACATGCGTCAGGATTCAATAACCTGGGGTTTAACCTGTTGCTGCAAGGTGCCTACACCCGGGCAATAGATGCATTTCAGGGGGCCCTGGCGCGATCCCCGGAAAATCTTCGGGCGCGGAATAACCTTGCTGCCGCACATATCCTGGCAGGCGATGAGGTGAAAGGGCTGTCCATGTTTAAGGATACAGTGGGACAGGCGAAGGCCTATAACAACGTGGGGTATATCTACCTGGTTCAGAAGCAGTGGGACAGGGCTGAAAAGGCGTTCTCCAAGGCACTGGAGCTGAGTCCCGATTACTATGTCAAGGCAGCAAAAAATCTTGATTACCTGAAAACCCTGATAGCGGATCAGCAGGAACAGAACAGTAATGATCCGGACAACCCAGAGGGTCGGTAATTCAGGATCAAAAGTCTTTATTCGAGGAGGAATTATGAAATATTTTGCCGGTGTACTGCTTGTCTTGCTCTGGAGTGGTCTGGCTTTCGCCCAGATGGTATCAGTCAAACCACATACTGCGGAGCTGCGTGATTCTACTGATCCATATACCTATCAGGTCGTGCTGATGCTGCCGCGATACTACCCCCTTTCGGTTGAAGCGGAAGAAGGGCCTTTATTGAAAGTCACTGATTTTCTGGGCAGGTCGGGTTGGATCGCGAAAGCGGATGTGAGCGAAACTGAAGTCGTCGTTACGGAAGCCGATGGCCAGACAAAAGTGAAGTCCTTTAAAACGGTCGTGGTTAAATCAAACAGCATTAATATCCGCTCAGGTCCGGGAACCGAGAACGATGTTGTTCTGCGGGCAGACCGGGGGGTGGCGTTCAGAGTTCTGGCGCAGAAAGGCGAGTGGCTGCAAGTGCTTCACGAAAACGGTGGCAAAGGCTGGCTGCATGGCGACCTGGTCTGGGGAGGTTGAAACCCACGCCTGCTTGTAGCTCTTAAGAGTTTGATCCATCTGGCCCTTTCCCGATTTTTTACGGGAAGGGGCCTTTTGTTTCTCAGATCGAGGGGGCATGAGTCGTATGGTTAAATGTCGCAGCCGGTGATCGGTTACGTGGGCTGGCGGGATAGTACTGGTTTTATGTTGCAGTTTTTTCCACGTTCAGGCTAGCATTAATTCAGCTATCTGTTTACACCTGTAATCATGTCTGGTCTTCGGAGTCGGGACGTTGCGAGCATTTTTCTGCTGGGTATTGTTGCTGCTGCTGACTGGTTGTTTCGGCGGGATTCCGGGGCCCGAGCCTCCCCCGCGGCAACCCGTTGAACCGCTTGTTGCCGTGGACTGGTCCCACCTGCCCGGCTGGCAGGAGAGTACCCCGGCAGCGGCGGTGGAAACCTTTATCTACAGTTGTCAGGCGATCGGCAATAAGCCCGGCTGGGAAGAGCCCTGCAAAGAGGTGCTTTCGGTGCCGGCCGGTGACGAGCAGCGGGCGCGACAGTTTTTCGAGCGGCATTTCGTACCGCATCAGGTTCGCAACGAGGATGGCAGCGATCAGGGGAAGATCACCGGCTATTATGTCCCGGAACTGAATGGCAGCCGGACCAGAACTGAACAGTTCAGGTATCCCCTTTATCGTCAACCTGCTGACCTGCTGACTGTTGACCTGAGCGAGGTCTATCCCGAACTGGCTCATAAGCGACTGCGGGGACGCCTGGACGGCAACCGGGTGATCCCTTATTTCGATCGGGCGGAAATTGATAACGGGGAAAATCCGCTGGACGGCAATGAGCTGTTCTGGGTCGAAGACCCGGTAGAGCTGTTTTTTCTCCATATCCAGGGGTCGGGACGGATTCGCCTGGAAAACGGTGAACTGGTGATGGTCAATTATGCCAACCAGAATGGGCATCGCTACAGGTCGATAGGAAAACTGCTGCTGGAACGCAATGAGATGACCCGCGACCAGATGTCGATGCAGAATATCCGCAGCTGGGTCAGGCAGAATCCCGAGGCGGGTCGGGAGTTGCTGGAGGAGAACCCCAGCTATGTCTTTTTTCGTGAACTGCCGGCAGGTGTTGAGTCTCCGCCCGGTGCGCTCGGTGTTCCTTTGACAGCCGAGCGGAGCATTGCTGTCGACCGGCGGACGATTCCGCTGGGTGCTCCGGTGTTTCTGTCGACCACCTGGCCGACCAGCAATGACCCGTTGCAGAGGCTGATGGTTGCCCAGGACACCGGTGGGGCCATCAAGGGTCAGGTGCGGGCCGATTTCTTCTGGGGGCTGGGGGAAGAGGCGGGAGCGCTGGCCGGGCGAATGAAACAGCCGGGCAGGATGTGGGTATTGCTTCCCAAGGGTGAGGCAACAGTCACCCGCAGCCAGGGGAGTTTTTGACGGTCAGGTTACTCTCCGGTAAACATGTCATATAAATCGAGAGGCTATAAATGAAACAGAATAGCTTGAACGTTGTTGCTGAAACCGTCCAGATGTCTTGCTGAAATGACTATGGGCGGTTTTTTTATTAATTTTCTGGCGGTTCTCCAGTAACGGTTCTGCATCTCAGCGGAGGTAATGTGCTATGAAAGGTCTGAAAATGGTTCATCGAGTTACCCTCATCGTCGTCATGCAACTCTTCCTCTCCGGGTCTTTTGCGCTTGCCGGGACCAATGCCGCTCTGCAGCCCCTCTCTTCCCAGGGATTTTTTCTGAGCAACGGGGTGGCAGAGCTGGCAATTGACCACAGCCGGTTATTTGCCGGTTACCAGGACCGGGAGGCCCGTCATTATGCCATGGCGAGCGGCGGCTCCGGTTCGAACCAGGGGTATGCTGCTGCAGAGCGGAAGAGGGCTGACCGTCTGGAGGTTTGGCATAAGTACCTTGGCTATGGCACCGTACTGTTGGCCGGGATTACAGCTGCGACCAATTCTCAGGAGAGCTTCCATGAGGGCGCTGCCTATGCGACTGCTGCAGGGGCACTGAGTACCGTCCTGACCGGGTATCTGGCCCACCGTGATCGCTTTGATACCGGACAGGGGCTGCTGACCCGAGATAACCTGCATATCGCTCTGGGTACGCTCGGCGCCGTTATCCTGACAACCGCCGTTGCCATTGCTGATGATGGCGAAGAAAGCAGTCATAGCGGTCTTGGCGTAACCGGCGGCGTCCTGATGGCGCTGGGAGTGATCGATATCAAGTGGTGAGGGCTGAACGAGAGCGGCCCCCGTCGTTCTGCCGGAGTTCATGGCGGATGAGCACGAGTGCCTGCTTCGATGTTCATCCGGAATCACGTCATGCAGCAGGGCTCTCCAGTCCGGGTGATCTCTGGCGCACAAATAGGTCTGCAGGTTAAACCATGCCACATGGCTAAAGGCCCTGCAGGCTTCTCACGAAACATTTATCCTCAGCGCTTGCCGATCGCAGTGGATCGGTTCCTCCTGGAGATCAAGCTCCGGGCCGAGGGGGATAATTCCGTTCGGATTCAGTCTGCCGATAGAATAATAACCCTGCTTGATATGATCAAAATCGACCGTATCCCGGATCCCGGGGAGATTGTATATGCAGCGCAGGTAGCGGCTCAGATGCGGGTAGTCAGCAATGCGCTTACGGTTGCATTTGAAAAGGCCATAATAGGCGACATCGAAGCGGACCAGGGTAACGAACAGGCGGATATCGGTTTCGGTTAACAGGTCGCCGAACAGAAACCGCTGATCGGCCAGGCGCAGTTCGGCATCATCCAGCGCGTTGAATACGTCGGTGTACGCCTGCTCGTAGGCCTGCTGGGAGGTTGCAAAGCCGGCCCGGTAGACCCCGTTGTTCAAAGGCCGGTAGTACGCTTCATTCAGTGTGTCGATGGCGTCGCGCAAGGGGAGCGGGTAGAGATCAATCTCCGAGGGCGCCAGCTCTTCAAAGGCGCTGTTGAGCATGCGCAGGATATCCGCTGACTCGTTATTGACCATCAGGTCACGTTCTTTGTCCCACAGCACGGGAACGGTCGCCCGCCCACTGTAAAAGGGATCATTCCGGGTATAGAGCTGGTGCAGGTATTCCGAATTGTGGAGATGATCCAGGGTGGCTCCCGGGAAGTGGCCGAATCGCCAGCCCTGATCGGTCATGTCGGGTGAAACGATCGAAATGCTGATGTGGGGCTCCAGCCCCTTGACCATCCGCGCGATCAGGGTACGGCAGGCCCAGGGACAGATCAGGGCGAGGTAGAGGTGATAGCGACCCGACTCAGCTCTGAACCCGGAGGCTCCGGTCGGTCCCGCGCTGCCGTCTCTGGTGATCCAGTTCCTGATCGACGAAACCTGTCGCAGAAACTGCCCGTGCCTGCCCGCTGATGTGATCGGATCCCATTTCCCTTGCCACTGACCTTTGACCAGCATGCTGGTCTCCTGTTGTGCGATCTGAGCGAACGGGCGGTGGCTTTCTTCACCGCCCGTTCGGGTCTGGCTATTTCTTTTTGGCCTGGATTTCCAGGCCGATTTCCACCTCTTCGCCGACAGTCAGGCCGCCACCTTCGAGGACCTTGTTCCAGGTCAGGCCGAAATCTTTGCGGTTGATTTTTCCGGTTGCTGCAAAACCGGCGACCTGGTTCCCCCAGCCGTCTTTTTGGCTGCCGAGATAGCTTCCTTTCAGCATGATTTCTCTGGTCTGGTCACGGATCGTCAGGTTTCCGTAGACAGTGATGTCAGACCCGCTGCCGATAATTCTGGTGCTGACGAACGTTATCTGCGGGAACCGTTCGACAGCAAAAAAATCTTCACTGCGCAGGTGGTTGTCGCGCTTTTCGATTCTGGTGTCGATGGAGCTGGTGTTGATGGTCGCGCTGACAGACTCAAGGGTTTGCGCCGCCGTGTCCGCTTCAGCGGTTCCGGTGAAGTCGGTAAACGCACCGCGAACCTTGAATACGACCAGGTGGGCGACAGTGAAATGAACCTGCGAATGGGCAGGGTCAACTTCATAGGTTGCCGCCGAAACACCGGACGTTGTGAGCAGGAGAGCGACGAAGGGAATAAATACTTTTCTCAGCATGGCTTTACCTCCAGTTAAAGGGGGTAGATTGTTTGATGTCGAAACATATGGCCAATATAAACGGGATCTCTATAAAAATATAATATTTAATAATCATATTAATCATAGATATAGGCTATAATGATTCGTGGTTTTGACTGGAGGTGGAGGTGACGCTCGATCAATTGCGGATGCTGGTTAAGATTTCCGAGACGGGGAGCGTGCTCGCTGCTGCGCAGGCGCTGAACAGGACACAGCCGACCGTCAGTGTGGCAATCAGAAAACTGGAAGATGAGCTCGGCGTGTCCCTGCTGTCAAGAGACAGTTATCGCGCCAATCTGACCCCGGCGGGAAAAATGCTCTACCGCAAGGCGCAAGTGGTCCTGCAGCAGAGCGACAGTTTTAGGACCCTGGCTCATCATCTGGCGACCGGCAATGAGCCGGAAATCCGGATTGCCGTAGAGGCCAGTTGCCCGATGCCGCTGCTGTTGAAGATCATGCGTGACAGTGAGCGCTCCTTTCCTCTCACTGATTTCAGCCTGTCGGTGGAAAATCTCTGGGGGGCGCTGGAGCGCCTGGAGGACGGTGTGGCTGACCTGGCCATCTGTCCCTGGCTGCAGGAAGACCTTTCGGTCGAGTCCTTCCCTTTTGTCCAGTCCCATCTGCTGACCGTTGCGGTCCCCGACTATGCACCCCTTCGGGGAAAACGGGAACTGGACCTGAGCGATCTTCAGAATGCTGTTCAGGTGGTGGTCAAAGACAGCAGCCACCGCCCACGCAAGGAGCGGTACGGGGTCAATCAGCAGGGCCGCCACTGGCTGGTCAACGATCATTTTACGAAAAAGGAGCTGTTGCTGGCCGGAATGGGCTGGGGGCGCCTCCATCAACACCTGATCGAGAGGGAATTACGCGAAGGGGTGCTGGTACCTTTGAATATTCGTAACTATCAAAATCAGCTGGATATCGAAATGCGGGTGGTCCGCAGGCAGGGGGTCGTGCATGGCCCCGTAGCCGAAGCCATGTGGGGAAAATTCAAGATGTTTGCGGAGATGTGAATGCAGATCTGGGTTGATGCTGACGCCTGTCCCAAGGTGATCAAGGAGATCCTTTACCGGGTCGCAGAGAAAAGAAAAATCAAGCTGATCCTGGTTGCCAACGCGACGATGTGGGTACCCTCCTCCCCCCATATCGAAACCCTCCTGGTGGGCAGCGGTTCCGATGTCGCTGATCAGGAGATCGTCAGGCGGATGGCCCCTGGAGAGCTGGTCATCACCGCCGATATCCCTCTGGCTGCCGAGGTGATTGCCGGCGGCGGCCATGCCCTCAATCCGCGTGGCGAGTTCTACACCGAGGATAATATCCGCGAACGCCTGGCCGTACGTAATTTCATGGACGAGTTGAGGAGTAGCGGGATTGAAACAGGAGGCCCCGCGGCCCTCAACCAGAAGGACAGGCAGGCATTCGCCAATCGGCTGGATCAGTTTCTGGCCCAACAGAAGCGGGGCTGAGCGGTCGGTTCCACGGCTGCGCTCAGCTGCACGGAAGACCTTTGCCGTCTACCGCGTCGTCGATCAGGTAGCGGGCAATGCTGCGGCGCGGCGGCAGGGTCGGCAGATGGTCCCGATGGAACCAGCCGGCTTCAGCCAGTTCATCCTCCTGCAGGATGATCTCGCCCCCGGCATAATCAGCGACAAAGCCGGTCATCAACTGGCTGGGGAAGGGCCAGCACTGACTGCCGACGTAGCGGATATTCTGCACTTCGAGGCCCACCTCTTCCCGGACCTCGCGCACCACGGTCTCTTCCAGACTCTCCCCGACGTCGACAAAACCGGCGACCAGCCCGTAGCGATGATCGGCCCATTCCGGTTTGCGAACCAGGAGCAGTTCATCCCCTTTTCTGATCAGGACAATGATACAGGGATGAATCCGGGGGAAGTGGCTCGCCCCGCAACCGTTGCACTGCTTGCCCCATTCGCCTGGCAGCCGCTCCATCGGGCTGCCGCAGTTGCCGCAGTGACAGCTGACTTTTTCCCAGTGCAGAACCATGTTGGCCAGACCGCCCAGGCTCAACAGCTCAAGGGGGAGCTGTGGCTCGCGGGCCAGGAGCGATTCCGCCTTAAGGCCATCCGCAAGAGCGGTCTCTCGTGAGACCTGCAGCAAACGACAGGGGAGACCCTGCCACTGGCCGAGGTAGAGCGGGGCCATGTTCCTGAGGGAGGGAAGCGGCGGGACTCTGGATGACGGAAGAGCGGTCTGTGGCCCCTCTGCGCTGACCAGCAGCTGACCCGCTTGAAGCATCACCCAGTAGCCGAGTCCACCCGGGTCCCGGTCGGGAGTCCTCAGTTCAAAGTGCTCTTCAAGACTGGTCCGGTTGAACGGCAGGTCGACAGGGGAGTCGTAACGATCAGGAAGGGCATGCATTGATCAGTTCCTGCAGAGGAGTTTGTATTGCAGCAGTGCCAGTCTGGTTTTGGCATCGCGCAGGAGGCCGTTTCTGATCAGGTCCAGGGCTTCCTCCAGGGACATGATCTGCAGTTCGATGAATTCGTCCGGTTCCAGCGATCGTTCCACCTGATGCAGGTCACGGGCCAGATAGAGCTGGATAAGTTCATTACAGAAACCGACTGAGCTGTAGATCTCGCCGAGACTCTCCAGGTACCCGGCTCGGTAGCCGATCTCCTCCTGCAACTCCCGGTGGACGCAGCTGGCGCCATCCTCGCCCTGTTCCAGCCGACCGGCCGGGATCTCGTAGAGATAATCCTGGATGGCCGGGCGGAACTGACGGATCAGGATCAGCCGGCCATCCTCCAGGACCGGCAGCGCCGCCGCACCACCCGGATGCTGGACAATTTCGAAACGGGCTTCCCGGCCATCGGGCATCCGATGGGTTTCCCGGGCGAGGTCGAGGATGCGACCCTGATAGAGGATCTCTTCCGAGAGCTTACTTGCGGGCATATCTCTCCTTTTCGCCAGGGCACGATTTGTCGCCCAGGTTCAGCTTTTAGTACAGGACCAGCCAGCCGATCAGCCCGAGCAGCAGCAGGCCGATAACGATCAAGACGGGTTTGGCGCTCGAGCCAGCGGCCGGCTCCGGTTTCTCCTCCAGTCGGCCCACGGTGGGGAAGCGCTCGATGACCTTGCGCACGTGTGGGGCACTCTTCAGTTCTTCGGTCAGGTCGCATCCGGCCTGGTGCTGATCAAGATGATTGCCGTTCTGCCACATGGCGCTGGCGCTGACATCATAGAGCACGTTGTTGACTGCAACATAGGCGGGCTGCCCGTCCTTGCCGTTGAATCTGGCCAACTCCTCTGCGGTCATCGGATCCTCCCTGCCGGTTACTTTTCAAAATAGGTGTAGCCTCTGATCGTCGCATGCATATTTTCCACAAACCGCTGCCGTTCGGGAACCGAAATCCTTCCGGAGCGGACTGCCTCTTCCGCTTTCTGACGGAAGGTTTCGAACAAAGCCCGGGGTTGATATTCGACGTAGCTGAGCACATCGCCTATGCTGTCACCGGTGATCTCTTTCATGACATCGAAGCTGCCATCCTGGTTGATGCGGACGCTGGCCACATGAGTGTCACCGAGAAGGTTGTGCAGGTCTCCCATCGTCTCCTGGTAGGCTCCCATCAGAAAGACCCCGAGCAGGTAGTCTTCTCCCTCCTTCAGGGGGTGGACGGGAAGGGTCCGGCTTTCCCTGTCGGCCAGGATAAAATTATCCAGCTTGCCGTCGCAGTCACAGGTGAGATCGGCGATAATCGCATCACGCAGAGGTGCTTCGCAGTGACGATGGACCGGCATGACCGGAAACAGCTGGTCGATCGCCCAGGTGTCTGGCAGTGATTGAAAAACACTGAAGTTGCCGTAATAGATATCGGCGAGGTTCAGCTGGAGTTCCTCAAGGCCGGGGGGGATATCGTCCAGCTTCTCCATATTGCGTGCGACCTGCTGGGCGATGGCGAGAAACATGTTCTCTGCCAGAGAGCGCTCCCGCATGCTGATCTGCCCTGAACGGAAGTGGTCTCGAATGGTGTCGCGGCAGCTGAGAGCCTGAGCATAGATCTGACTCAGAGGCGTCGAGTCGAACTCTTCGCGAAGCGCCGCCATTTGCATCAGCAGGTCATGGCTCTGTGCCGGCAGGACTTCCGGAAGATTGAGTGCCTCGAAATGCATGGCGTTGAGCACGTTGAACAGCAGCAGTGACGTATGGGCGACGGTGGCCCGGCCCGACTCGGTGACGATATGCGGGTGTGGGATTGCCAAGGGTTCGAGAGTGCTTTTGACCACGTCGACGATGCTGGAGCAGTAATCTGCCAGGCTGTAGTTGCGCGAGTGGACATGATTGGACTGGCTGCCGGTGTAGTCGACCGCCAGCCCGCCGCCGAAGTCGATATAACCCAGTGGCGCACCATCCGCGATCAGCCCGGCATAGAAGCGGCTTGCTTCGAGAACGGCCGTGCGGATCTGCTCGATATCGGGAATCTGTGAACCGAGATGGCAGTGCAGCAGCTGCAGACAATCGAGTTTTTGCTCTTTCTTGAGAACGTCAACCACCTGTACCAGCTGAGGTGTGCTCAGGCCGAAGCTGCTGCGGTCGCCGCTGGTTTCAGTCCAGAGCCCCCCCACCCTGGCCGATATCTTGATCCGCACGCCGATCAGTGGTTTGACCTGCAGGGCTTCACTTCGCTCCAGCAGCAGCGGTAGTTCCGTCGGTGATTCAATGACAAAAAAGCAGCGGTGACCGAGCTTTGTCGCCCACAGGCCCAGATCAATGAACTCACGGTCCTTGTAGCCATTGAGGACCAGTTGCCCGTTCTCCGGCAGGGCCGCCATGGCGAGCACAAGTTCGGCCTTGCTCCCTGCTTCAAGCCCGAGGTTATAGCTGCTGCCGAAGCGCACGATCTCCTCGATCACCTGGGACTGCTGGTTGACCTTGACCGGGAACACGCCCCGGTATTCACCCTGATAGCCCGCCACGCGGATCGCCCGGCGGAAGCTTTCGTTAATCAGGGCAATGCGTGAGTCGAGCAGGTTCTCAATGCGCAGCAAAAGCGGCATGACATGGCCGCGCTGTTCAAGCCCGGCAATGATCTCCATCACCGAGACCGCGACCTCGCGGTCGTCGAAAGCGACCTTGATCGTCACGTCTCCATGCTCGTTGAGATCGAAATTCCCTCCACCCCAGTTGCGTATGCCATAGAGAGCGGCGGCCTGATCGGGTGACCAGTCTTTGGTTCTCCGTGAACTCATTCGGCGATGTTCTCCCGGGCGAACGTCGGCAGCATGAACGCCCCGAGGTGCAGGTCTTCGTTGTAGTAGCGGGTATGGAAATTACGTGCGGCGGCACGTTTGCGGTCGAAATCCTTCACCGGGTGATAGCTCTTGCTGGCGAAGGCGAAACTCCAGAGCCCACTCGGGTAGGTGGGGATGAAGGCCTGGTACATTTCGACGATGGGAAAGACCGCCCGCAGGTTGCGGTACATGTTCTGCTGAATCTCGGCGTGGTAGAAAGGCGATTCGCTCTGGGCGACCATAATGCCGTCCTGCTTCAATGCGCCGAACACCAGTCGGTAGAAATCCTCTTCGAAGAGCCCTACCGCCGGGCCGATCGGATCGGTGGAGTCGACCAGGATCACGTCGAAGGCGTCCTGGTGATCGCGGATATAGGCCAGCCCGTCGTCGACATGGAGTTTGACGCGCGGGTTGCTGCCGTCGATTTCGCAGGCCATCGAGGGGAGCAGTTCGATCGATTTGTCGATGACCAGGCCGTCGATCTCACAGAGAACCGCCTGTTCGACTTCCGGGTGTTTCATGATTTCGCGGATCGATCCGCCGTCGCCGCCACCGATGACCAGAACCTTTTTGGGGGCCGGATGGGTAAACAGGGCCGGGTGCACGATCATATCGTGGTAGACGAATTCGTCCCGCTCGGTGACCATCACCAGGCCATCAAGCAGCATCATCCGCCCGTATTCAGTGGTCTCAACGATCTCCAGCTTCTGGAATTCACTCTCGCCGGAATAGAGGGTCTTGCTTACCTTCAGGGTTATGCCGACATTCTCACTATGTTTTTCTGTATACCAGAGTTCCATGGTCAAAACCTCATTGTGCGGGCGCTGACGTTCAGCGGATAGATTAGCTAAAACTCTACCGTACCTATACTCAGAAAGGAGTCCTGTCAAGGTCAATCTTGAACGGCATGGCGCTTTTATGCTGACAAGAGATGTATTTTTTCAGGCATTGTGATAAACAGAGCTGATATTGCAATTCTATGCTGCGAGGAAGGGATTATCGTGATGATGACTGAAGTTCAGAAAATAGGGTTCATCGGTGGCGGCAACATGGCCGAAGCCTTGATCAAGGGATTATTGCATGGCGCCTATCCGGTGGAGCGGATCCTCGTCTCCGAACCGAGCGATGTCCGGCGGGCACATCTGGCGGAAGCGTACGGAGTCTGTTCCACCCCGGAAAACATTGAGCTGATGCAAAAGTGCGAGATCATCGTACTGGCGGTCAAGCCGCAGATTTTTGACGAAGTGCTCTCCGGGGTCGCCTCGGCCTATAACGAAGACAAGCTGATCGTATCGATCCTGGCCGGGGTCTCCTGTCAGGCGATTGAGCATCATTTCGACGGTTCGGCAAGGGTTGTGCGGGTCATGCCCAACACGCCCGCGCTGGTCAGCGAGGGGGCGTCGGCGATCTGTGCCGGTCGCTTCGCCAGCCATGAGGACCTGATGCTGGTCAGACATCTGTTTGAAACCGTCGGTCAGGTCCAGATGATTGATGAGCGGCAGATGGACGCTGCAACGGGTCTTTCCGGGTCCGGTCCCGCCTATGTCTATACCATTATAGAAGCACTGGCAGATGGCGGAGTGCGCGAGGGCTTGCGACGTGATATCGCCCATGCCCTGGCGGTTCAGACTGTCGTTGGTGCCGCGCTGATGGTGCGTGAAACAGGTGAACATCCGGCGATTCTGCGCGACCGGGTCTGCTCCCCCGGGGGGACCGCGATTACCGGGGTCAGTACCCTCGAAAGCAAGGGGCTGCGGACCACCCTGATGGAAGCGGTCTCGGCTGCCGCCAAACGGTCACGTGAGCTTGGTGGCAGTTAGCCGGGCGAGTATAAACCCCTCCTCTCATAAAACAGCCCGCTGCAGTTATTGAGACTGCCGCGGGCTGTTGATTTCTGCGCACCACAAATGAACGTTAATTCCTGTCGCATGGCCGGGTACTGACGTGATTGCCTGCAAGATAAGACAATGGCATGTTTATCAGATAAAATTATGCCTAGCATGGTTAACGTCTTCACCGCGAGGTTGTTTGTGTTACCAGTGATTCGTCAGCTAGGCCTCATTTTCCTGCTCTCCATGTGCGTGGTGCCTCTGGCAAATGCTCAACCGGCTAAGGTTTTTGATAATTTTACGCTTTATTACGAAAATGATTTTCTCGCCGGGACAGATCGTGATTATACCAGTGGCCTGAAGCTGACCTGGAGCACACCCTTTACCGAGGACTCCGCAACCGCAGGTTGGCCGGCCTGGGTTTCCCCGCTGCTGGAAAGGCTCCCGCTGGTCAATCATCCGGACCAGCAACGTGCTCTCTCGCTCTCCTTCGGACAGGAGATCTATACTCCGGAAGATATCAGAACGGACCTTCTGGTGGAGGATGACCGCCCTTATGCGGGCAGGACATATTTTGCGGTCGGTTTCCATGCGAAACAAGGGTTGAGAAAGAGTGTCTGGGAGTTGAATGTCGGCATCCTGGGTCCGGCCTCCCTGGCCGAACAGGCCCAGAAGCTGGTCCATGATCTCAATGGAGCCTATGACCCGCAGGGGTGGGAACACCAACTGGAGAATGAACTGACGCTTGATGCGGTTTTCGAAACCCAATGGAGATTGCGCCCTGGCGGAACCCCCTCGGTGTTCTTCGCCGATTTTATCCCGCACCTCGGGGCCCGGGTCGGCAACGTTGCCACCTATTTCAATGCAGGGGGCGAATTTCGCTTTGGTTGGGGTCCTGCGGAGGAGTTCGGTGTCTGCCCGATTCGCGCCGGCTGCGATGTGCGCAGCGCTTTTATGCATTCAGATAGTGACAAAGCAGCAAGGTCGAAGGTCGGCGCCCACGTTTTTTTTGCCGCCGATGGGCGTGCGGTTCTGCGGGACATCTACCTGGACGGCAATACCTTCAGGGACAGCCACAGTGTTGACAAAAAGCCCTTCGTCGCAGATTTGATCGCAGGTCTTTCCGGTCATTATGGTGGCTTTAAAATAACCTACTCCTATATCCTCCGCAGCAAGCAATTCGAAACCCAGGATCATGCTCAGGAGTTCTCTTCATTGAGCCTTTCGTGGATGTTCTGAAAATATGACACGAAACTCCGGCAAGCTGGAACATTCGTGATTTGAATTGGATATACTTCTGCCAGTAACTCTCTTCGTCGGCCAAGGGGGGATTATGAAAACAGCATTCGTAATTTTTGAAAAAATGACGGCGCTCGATATGGTCGGTATCTACGATCCTCTGACCCGCCTGAAATCGATGAACCTGATGCCCGAATTCAGCTGGGAGATTTGCGCTCTCACCAGCATCGTCTGCGATGACAGGGGACTTTGCTTTTCGGCGACCTCGGTGGCCGAATCTCTTGCTGATTACGACCTGCTGGTGGTTCCCGGAGGTTTTGGCACCCGGCCGTTGCAGTATGACAAGAAATTTATCCGCTGGCTGAAAACTGCTGCGCCGGTTCGTTTGAAAGCGTCTGTCTGCACCGGCTCGCTTCTGCTGGGTGCGGCAGGATTTCTTGAGGGGAAGAGCGCCACGACGCATCCCGCGGCGGTTGAGGAGTTGCGTCCCTACTGTTCGAGCATTCTCGATCAACGGGTGGTGGACGAAGGAGACGTGGTTACCGCGGGAGGGGTGACTGCAGCTATCGATCTCGGACTTTATCTGGTGGAGCGGGTTGCCGGCAAGCCGATCCGGGCACGGATCGCCCAACAGATGGATTACCTCAGGGGGTAGCTGCCAGCGCGGCACATACGGACAGGATCTATTGTCAAAAAAAAAGAGCCCGGTCAATTCCGGGCTCTTTGCGGTCTATTCGCTGAGAGTCCCGCTACCCCACTTGTAACGGCCGTATTTTCCATAGCCCCGCACGTTGCGGAAACGCTGGTCATTTTCACCTGCCGTCGCAGCAAGCACTTCGCCGGTCAGCTGGGACTTGAGGTAGGGCTCGAGGACTTTGCCGCCGCCGCCGGTGATGATCATCCCGTCCATGTCCCAGTCGTCAGCCCAGAGACGATCGATTTCATTGGCGATCGTCGTCGCCAACTGTTTGAAGACCTGTTCGGTGATCGATTTCAGATCAAATTCCTGCCCGCGGATTTTAATCGCCCCTTTCTCAACCGACTGATAGAGACGGTAGAGTTCGACGTTGACCCCGCTCTTCTCGCGCAGCTTGCTGGCGATGATGTTGAACCCGCGTGCGATGCCCGACTCAGTGGTGCGGCTGCCCCGTTCGCTGTAGCGCATCTTGTCGGAAACAGTGTAGTCGCAGGTACGGAAGCCGATATCGATGACTCCGATTTTCTGTTGCAGAAAATGCTTGTCCTTCAGCTTGCCTTCGTCTGTCAGCATGGCGTCGAAGAGGGACCCGAACGGTTGCGGAACGACCAGCACCTTGTTGATATTGATGGTTTTTTCTTCACGGGAGCCATCGCGGCTGACGATCGTGATGGTATGCTTGCCGGCCAGCATCTTAGCAAAATCATCCTTGTGCTGGCGGTAATGGCCGATCGGCAGTCCGGTCACCAGGTTGACCGGCACATGTGAGCTGGCGAGGCGGCCCAGCGCCGTCAGTGCCAGGGGACGGGCAAAACGACTGACAAACTGCCCCTGGTCGAGAGTGAAAAAGCGGACATTGCTCTGGCGCTCAGCAAGCTCTCCAACAAAGTGTGCGGAGCCGTCGATCTCAAGATGCAGATATTCATCCCGCTCCGCCTCTTCGAGCAGGGCTTCGGTGTACTGAATTTCGGCCGCCTCCCCGAGGATCGATTTGAAGATAATCGTCTCGTGTTCCTTGACGGCTTTGGTGAAGCCGAATCCGATGTCAATTCCGATAACGTCCACGCGGTCCTCTCCTGTGTTCGGGGCCTGCTCCGGGTCCTTTGCCGAGAGTTGCTCCGGAGCGTCCTCCTGCTGGGTCTCTGAGTCCTTCTTTTTTGGAAACAGTGCCATTTGGTCATTCCATACCAGTTGGAGTGAAGCTATTCAGCTGCCGATATTAACATAAACACGGGTAAAGACCAGAGAAAATGGGCGTACAGGGTCCTGCCAGAACAGTTGATCGGGCTGAGGTGACGGGCCAGAACAACAAGAGCCCGACAATCTGCCGGGCTCTTGTTGTTCTCTGAAAGTGACCTGGGGGTCAGAATTCGATGTCATCGAGGGTGACAGTGGTCCCCTCGGGTAATTCAACTTCATCAATCACCTGTGTCTCTTCACCGATGCTTGACGCAACAACCGTGTACTTTTCTTCCGGCAAGGCATCAACCGGGGTGGCTGGCAGATAGAAGCTGTAGCTGCCGCCATTAGCGACCTGCTCGCTGAGGATTTCCACCAGGATCGTCTCGTCGCCACAATCCAATTGCTTACGGACGCTGACGGTGATCGGTTGTTCCTCAAAGCCGGTTACAACTCTGACAGCGCCGGTCAGGGTCGCACCTGAGATGCTCGATACCAGGGTGAAGTCTTCCGTCCAGGACGCCCCGACCATCGTTTCTTCTGAGGCACAGGCAGGCTCGTAGCCGGGGGCATAGGCCACCAGAGTGTAGACGCCCGGATCAACCAGCAGGGTGAAGGTTCCATCCGCTTCGGTTCTGGTTGCCGCTGTCGCCACGATCTGATCGGCCGGGTCGACGGCATCCGTAGCGTACTGAGCACTAACCAGCACATTCGGGACCGGCAGCAGTTGTTCGACTTCTTCGACAGTGACTGTTTCGTTGACCGTGCCATGAATCAGTGCATATTGCTTGGTATCAAGAACCTTGATGGTCGGTTTCAGCAGCCATTTGCCGCTTTTTCCCGCCTTGACAACAGACTTGGCCGCGTCAAAGTCGAGGATCAGTTCGGTGATTTCCCCGGCATTGATGTTGAAACCCCTGACGAGCTTGATTCCCGACTGGGTTCCGCTTGGAACTTTCAGTGCGTGGGCATCCTTATTTTCATCAATGATGTAATTGCCATAGGGGTGTGGGGCGCCGAAAATGTTTCGACCTGCATCCGGCGTATCGCTGAGCCGCAGGCGGAGCTGGGTATAGTGCCCGGCGTCCATTTCAGTCATGCCGAGTTGCAGCAGAACGCCGTTGACCAGTTCCAGCAGGTTGACTGTACGCCGTGTGTCATCAACGATCAGCCATTCGCCGCCGTCATCCCCTCCTTCAAGGGCCTCGGTCTCCGTGACTCCGCCCGTCCCGGTCGCACCGAGGTGGACGCTGACCTCGTCGATGGTGACGTAGACCGCCTGGTATTCATAGAGGGTGGCATCGGTCAGGCTGAGCGAGAGGGTTCCCGTCCCGGAAGATGAAGAGCCTGAGCTGCTGCCGCAGGCTGCCAGCAGGGACAGCGCCAAAAGGGCCAAAAGGGAGTGGAAAAGTTTATAAATGGAGAGCTTCATTTTAACCTCCTGTGGAATGGGCGATTATATCTATCTTATTGAATATAACAGCCGGCTTGCAGACAGCAACAAAAAAAACAGATAAAAAATCTTAATTTTCGAATAGTTAGATAGTTTTCATTGGTGGGGGGAGGGCTGGTTGCACCGAAATACCATCGTGACGAACAGCCTGACCTGTGGCATGATGACTCACTTTTTGCTCTTGAGAGGTCCTGATGGAAAACATCTATTGGACATATCTGCTGGCGATCACTCTGCTGACCCTGACGCCGGGGGTTGATACCCTGCTGGTGATCCGCAATACCAGCAGGGGCGGTGTGCGTGACGGTGTCGTCAGCAGTTTTGGCATCTGCAGCGGATTGTTCGTCCATGCGACGGTGTCTGCGGTCGGTATTTCACTGATTCTGCTGCAGTCGGCCATCGCGTTCAGCCTGCTGAAGTTCGCCGGGGCCGGCTACCTGATCTGGTTGGGTCTGACCAGCCTGCGCAAAGCATGCGTCGCCCCCGGCGCGGCATCGGTTCCTCTTTCTCCGGCGGGATCAGGGTTCCGGACTCGCCGGTCGTTCCTTGAGGGTTTTCTCAGCAATGTCCTCAATCCGAAAACCATCGTTTTCTATATGGCGTTTCTGCCCCAGTTTATCGACCCTGCCCGGTCGGCTCTGCAGCAGTCGCTGTTGCTGGCCGGGGTTCATTTCCTCATCGCCATGCTCTGGCAGACGGCATTGGCTCTCCTGGTCAGACAGGCCCGCAACTGGTTGATGCAGGGGAATACTGGTAAACTGCTGGAAGGGTTGTCAGGTTCGATCCTCATGCTGCTTGGCCTGAAGCTGGCTTTGGATCGCTAAGTTTTTGATCGGGTGAGTGATTAACGAAAGGGGGTTTTAAATGGAAAACGTTAATGTGTACACGGAGCGGGCAATTGAATTGATGATGGCCTATGCCCCGAAAGTGGTCTTGGCGATTGTCACCCTGGTGGTCGGGATGTGGCTCATCGGCGGCATCGTACGGGTGCTGAAAACGTCACTGGGGAAAGCCAAAGTGGATGAAACGCTCATTCCCTTCCTGGGGAACCTGTCGTCCTGGCTGCTCAAGATTCTCCTGCTGATCAGCGTCGCCTCGATGGTCGGGATTGCCACGACCTCATTTGTCGCCGTCTTGGGCGCCGCCGGCCTGGCGGTGGGTCTGGCGCTGCAGGGGAGTCTGGCCAATTTTGCCGGCGGGGTGCTGATCCTGATCTTCAAACCCTATGGGGTCGGTGACCTGATCGAGTCGCAGGGGCATCTCGGGGTGGTCAAGGAGGTTCAGATCTTCAATACCATCCTGCTGACCCCTAACAACCGCCGGGTCGTAATTCCCAACGGCTTGCTCTCCAACGGCAGCGTTGTCAACTATTCCGCTGAAGGGATTCTGCGCGTTGACCTGGTGATCGGAATCGCCTATCAGTCTGACATCACCAAGGCCAAGCAGGTGCTGCTGGAGATGATGCAGTCCAACGAGAAAGTGCTGGCTGAGCCGCAGCCGCTGGTCGCGGTCACCGCATTGGCGGACAGTTCGGTCAACCTGGTAGTGCGCCCCTGGTGCGCCGTGGCCGATTACTGGAGTGTCTACTTTGAAACCACGGAAAATGCCAAGAAGGTTCTCGAGGCCAACGGTATCACCATCCCCTTCCCGCAACGGGATGTCCATCTTTTTAACGAAAGTGCCGCTTAGGGCGAGTTGGCGCTAAAGGCGATCGAACCGCTCCCACCCCTCAGCAGAGGGGGAGGAAGCGGTTTGATGCTTTCCTGTCCGGTGAAAGCGTTTACCTTAATGTTTGAATTCCAACGTCGCCTGCCTTTCCACTATGGCTGGGTCATCGTCCTCTGCGGGATTTTGACCCTGTTCGCCTGCCTGGGGCTGGCCCGTTTTGCCTACGGCATGCTGCTGCCGGGGATGCGTGAAGGTCTGGGGCTGGGCTACGACCAGATGGGCTATGTCAGTACCGGAAACTTCGCCGGATACCTGCTTTCGGTGGCCCTGGCACCGCTGGCAATCCGCCGGTTCAAACCGCGCCTGACCATCACCCTCGGGCTGTTGCTGATCGCCTGCTGCATGATCGGTCTCGCGCAGAGCAACAGCTTGCACGAGACCCTTGCCCTCTACGTCCTGACCGGCATCGGCAGCGGTTTCGCCAATATCCCGGTGATGGTGCTGGTGTCTCACTGGTTCCGACGTGAACGGCGGGGCAGAGCGGCCGGGCTGATGGTCGTCGGCAACGGAGTGGCGATCGTTTTTTCCGGTTTTTTCATCCCGTATCTCAATCAGCAGTTCGGTGCCCAGGGCTGGCGGGTCGGCTGGCTCTCGCTGGGGCTGATCGCCCTGGGTATAGCGGTGATAGCCGCCTGTCTGTTGCGCAACGATCCCGGAGATCTGGGGATGGAGCCGGTGGGCACCAGGGAGGAGATCAGTGCAGACGACCTGACAAAGTCCGAACCGGCCAACGGTGGGCGAATCATTGTCTGGCTGGGACTGCTCTATCTGGTGTTTGGCGCCACCTACATGGTCTATGGCACCTTTATCGTCACAACCATGGTCGAGGAGTACCGGTTCGCCGAGTCGAGTGCGGGGATGTTCTGGTCGTGGGTTGGATTTTTCGGCCTGTTCTCCGGAGTGCTGTTCGGAGCACTGTCCGATCGGATCGGCAGAAAAGGTGGCCTGGCGGCCGTTTTTAGCGTACAGACAGCGGCCTACCTCCTCGCCGGATCCGGGATCGGAACTCCGGCGCTGGTGGTCTCCGTGGGGCTTTACGGAATCGCTGCTTTTGCCATTCCGACCATTATGGCGGCGGCTGTGGCCGATTACATGGGACTGTCGAAGGCGGCGGCGGCATTCTCCATTGTCACCTTCTTTTTTGCCGTCGGCCAGACCATCGGTCCCGGCGCCGCCGGGGTCATCGCCGAGGCGAGCGGCGGTTTCTCCGCCAGTTATCTCTGCGCGGCTGCGTTAACCTCGGCTGCCCTGCTGTTCACGCTCTTTCTGCCCGGTCCGAAGCCGCAGTCCTGATCCCGCAAGGCGTCCTGGCAACGTGCCGGAACGGTTGTCTGATGGTGGCCGAAGATGGGTGCTGTTTTTCTTCGCGGGGGAAGCGTGTTTTCACTGCCGGGTGGATGCAATTGTCCGCGCAACTGAAGGACCGAGAATAGTGCGCACCCGCTGCAGGTAGTCCCTCCCGATCTTTTCCCCCCACCGTGCATAAAGCTCTTCGGTGCTGGTCATCAGCAGCTGCTTTTCGTCGGCGGACAATTCATAAAAGGTGACCCCGTTCGCTTCAGCCAGCGCAATCTGCTCCTGCTGCTCGACCCGGGTTGCTGCGCGGGCTCTGCTGCTCTCCTCGGCGATGACTTCGGTGAGAATCTGCTGCAGGTCGCCTGGCAGCTTGCTGAACCAGCGTTGGTTGGTGAAATGGACAAACAGACCCTGGGCGTAATCGAGCCTGGTGAAGTGCTTGGCCACGGTGAATTTCTTGGTGATGCTGCAGATCGTCGGCGTATGATCGAGGCCGGTGATGACCCCGGTCTGTAGCGCCTGGGGGACATCCGGCCAGGGCATGACGGTAAACTTCAGATCCCAGGTCTTGTAGATGTCGGTGTTGACCGGCGCCTGGGCGATACGGAAATTGATGTCTTTTGCATCGGAGAGGGTTTTGACCGGCTTGGTGGTCGCCCAGCCGTAGGTCCCGTAGCCGGTGATGTCAAGCACCATCAACCCCTGACGCTGGGCGGCATTGCGGAATCCGTCCCAGATCTCGGGTGTATTGCGGAACGTATCCAGCTTGTCGAAGGTGTCGACGACAAAAGGCAGGTTGACGATGCCGAGTTTGGGGGAGACGTTGGCAGCCGCAACTGACGAGCAGAGCATCCCCTGAACCGCGCCAAGTTTGAGCTTGCTGAGTACATCCTTCTCGCCGCCCAATTGTGCCAGGGGACGGAAATCAACATAGAGGCGGCCGTTGCTTCTCTCCCAGACCTTGTCGCGGATCTTGTAGCCGACGCCGATTCCTGCAACTGCGGGATGGGCGATGTTTGAAAGGATGTAGGTGTGTTCCGCTCCGGACGGGTCGAACGCCGGTTTCCAGGCGGCCAGCGGGTCGGCCGCATGGCTGGTTGTCAGCAGAGAGAGTGTCGTCAGAATGATTGCGCAAAGGGTTCTCAGGCTATTCAAGGGACTACCTCCTGGCTGGATAGTGTATAGGGTGTTCGGTTGTCCCAATCGGAAAAGGGAGGGTCAACGCGGGTTTTCAACTGCTTTGAGGTAGGCTTTTACAGGAGTTGAAAAGAAAGTTCCAATGGAAGTTTTTTCTCAGAGCATTCGATAAAATCGAACGCTGAGGGGGGAGGGCTATCGCCGCGGTTTGCTCCAAAGCGTCTCGTTGCCGCTGCATGGCTGGTGCGGAATCAGCTGCGAGAGCAGCAGCGAGACCAGCGCCATGGCAGCGCCGCTGAAAAAGACCAGCGCGGGTGAGACCAGCCAGAGCAGTCCGAACAGGGCGGGGATAAACACTGCGGCGATATGGTTGATGGAAAAGCTGACTCCGGCGGTCGAGGCGATATCTTCGGCGGCGGCGATCTTCTGAAAATAGGTTTTCAGGGTGATCGCCATGGCGAACAGCAGATGGTCGAGGACATACAGGGCGGCTGCAAGTCCTGCATGCTTCACCAGCGCGTAACCGCAGAACACGAGGATCAATCCGGAATATTCAAGCAGCAGGGCTTTGCGTTCGCCAATCCGATGGATCAGGCGGCCGATCTTTTTTGCGAACAGGACATTCATGCCGGCGTTGATCAGGAACAGCAGCGCAATCTCGCTCACCGAATAGGCGAATTTCTCCACCATCAAAAAACCGGCAAACACCACGAAGATCTGCCGGCGTGCGCCGGACATGAAGACCAGCGCATAGTAGAGCCAGTAGCGCCGCCTGACGACCATGTGCTTGTGCTGCTCGGTCTGCTGTGGAAAGGGAGGGAAGAGTGCCCAGGCCGCCAGCGCAGTCAGTACCGTCAGCCCGCCAAAGACAAGATACATCCAGCGGTAATCGAGCTGCAGCAGATTGTCTGCCAGCCAGATCAGTAAAAAGGTGATAATGGCGGCCATGGATCCTGCGGCGATCAGCCTGCCGAGGGTCTCCGCGGTTTTTTCCTGCTCAATCCATTGCAGGGTTAAAGAGGTTTGCAGGGTTTCGTAGTAGTGGAAGCCGAGCGACATCAAAACGGTGGTCAGGTAGAGGCCGAGGACCGAAGGGAAGAAGCCGGTCAGCGCCGTACCGAGGCCGAGCAGAATCAGGGCGACAATCGCCAGGGATTGTTCGCGAACAAAAAGCAGCAGGAAGACCACACCGAAGGCGAGGAAACCGGGGACCTCGCGCAAACTCTGCAAGATCCCCATCTCCCTGCCGGTGAAGGCAATCCGCTCGATGGCAAAGTTGTTGAGCAGCGCATTCCAGGCGGAGAAGCTCAACGGGACCGCGGTTGCCATCAGCAACAGCAGCAGGTCCGGACGTTGCCAGCGGGTCGGTAATTTCATCAGGGGGCGTCCTTTCGCTGAAACGGAAGGCTGGATCATAGCAGCTGGGGCTCTTTGAGGGAACGTGTAATAGTTATGTAATAACTGTAATAGTTTTGTAATACCCGGAACCTGGCAAGCTTTTGCGCGTAGACTGGAGCTATTCCGATTCTGCCGCTCAGGAGTTTTGCCATGGTCAAAAAAAGGGAAGAGTTGTTCAATGTCTATTCGCACCTGCTCGGCACCCTTGCCGGGATAGCCGGGACGGTCCTGTTGCTCATCGCCGCGGCAGGGTCGACAGCTCACGTGCTGGTTGTTCTCGCCTACGGCGTCTCGGTGATCTTCATGTTCTCCGCCAGCACCCTGCACCACATATTCAAGATCAATGAAAACGACAACAATCTGTGGCACCGTCTGGATCGCCTGGCAATCTACTTCATGATCGCCGGGACCTATACGCCGGTCTGCTTTCTCTATCTGGAGGGGGGGTGGCGCTGGGCGATGATCGGCATCCAGTGGGGTCTGGTCCTTTTCGGGTTTGTTTCTCAGGTCGTTTTTCCCGGGGCATCCCGTGTCCTCTATTCGATAATCTACCTGGTGATGGGCTGGTTGGCGGTGATTCCACTGCACCGGCTGATTGACGCCATGACTCCCGGAGAGCTCTTCCTGCTGGTAGCCGGCGGCCTGATCTTCACCGCCGGTGGGATCATCTATGCGATCAAGCGGCCGCTGCTCTGTCCCGGTCACTTCAGCTTCCATGAGTTGTTCCATGTCCTCATTCTGCTCGGGGTTGCCTGCCATTATCTGTTGATCTACCAGGCGCTGGACATGGCGGGTGGTGTCTGAGCCGATCTTCCCGCTCTTCTTCACTCCACAAAAAAAGCCCGCTCTGAGCGGGCTTTTTTTGTGGGCGAGGCTGTCCGAGCGATTGACGCAGGCAGTTTGTACTATGGCTCCCCACGTGAAACGAAATATTCGAAAAATCCTATGTAATAAAAGTAGGTTACCTTACTTGACAAGTATAAAGTCCTTGCTACGTTTAACAGGTATGTAATGTGTTGATCGTTTCATTTGTCGGGCGGGACTCAGCAGAATTTAATTGATTGTTGTTGCCGGTGGCCAACCCCTTTTGGCTTCCGGGTTCTATCTGTTTTTTGGGAGATTCACCCCGCAAATATTCAGAAGTGAGCTGCCTGTAGGCCGCGGCAGTTTCGGTTTTGTCCGAATTGATTCGAAAGAAGGGGGGCTTCTGTTGTCGAATTCCCAGACATCGCAATGAAATCACGTGGTGAATTGAATTGTTGTTCAGGTCGCTTTTTCAGGAAGGAGGCATCTATGAAAATGTGGCTGAAGATAACCTTGCCGCTGGTCACCCTGTGCCTGGCAGTCGGGTTCGCTTCGCAAGCACAGGCGGTCACGGTTTCGGGCCGCGCCAGCACGGTGCTGGAGTGGTTTGATACCGCTGACGAGGAGACAGCGGTCCCTCTTTACCAGTACCTGAATCTCAATGTCGCCGGCATTGCCGACAAGGGCTGGAATTTTCGCTCTTACGGGCGTTTGTCGGACGACCTCAATGGCGAGGTGGATGCCGATTCCCGGCTCTACTATGCCTATCTGGAAAAGCGCAACCTGCTGAAAAATCTTGATCTCAAACTAGGGCGGCAGTTTGTCTCAACGACCGCCGGGGCCAGTATGATGGATGGCCTGTATCTCGATTACCGCAATCTCGGGGCGATAGACCTGGCCATTTTCGGTGGCGGCGACGTCACCTATTACGAAGGGTATCACGCCGACGATCTGGTCATCGGAGTGGAAGCTTCAGGGCGCGTTGGCGATAATTTCGACGTGGCTCTCTCCTACCTGGAGAAATGGGATGAGGGGGACCTTTCACATGAGCTGATCGGTTTCGATGCCAACCTCGAACTGAAGCAGCTGGATCTTTACAACGAATCCCAGTACAGCCTGCTCACCGAAGAGATCACCTACGCCCTCTGGGGGGGCGTTTACGGTTCCGGCCAAAACTGGAGTCTGCGCGCTGAATACCTCTATTCGTTGCCGGTCTTCTCGTCTACCTCTATCTATTCCGTGTTTGCCGTCGATGAATATGAGGAAGTGATGCTTGAGATGAATTACCGGCTAGAAATGGGTCTGCAGGTGTTTGCGAGGCTGACCCGGGAATTGTACGAGAGCCTGGACGATGCCACGGTGTTCGAAGCCGGCATCGAAAAGCGGCGCACCGGTAAATTCTCCGGCTACCTGATCGGCACCTATCGGGACGATGAGGATGGTCAGGATCTGAGCGGAGCAAAAGCACATATCGCCTACCTGTTCACCGAGAAATTTGAAGCCGGCGTCGGGGGGCACATCGATGTTCTGGAACGGGAACTCGGTTTTATCGCTGACGAGACCGGAGGCGATGACACGACCAGTGAACGCTACTGGGTTGATGCCACGGCCACTCTTTCCCCCACCTTGAATGTTCAGGGCAAGCTCGAGTATACCCAGAGTGATCTGTGGGACGAATACTATCGCGGGCGCGTCCGACTGAACATTCTCTTCTGATAAGGAGGTACAGAATGCTTCGTATGCTATTTGTCATCCTGGCCTTCGCGATTATGGGGGCTCCCCAGGCGTTGGCTTTGACCTTTGACCACGAAGAACACAATACCTATGTCGGTGAAGTTACACCATGCACCGCCTGCCATGTGAAAGGCGCTTTCAGTATCGTCCCCGCCAGGGACATCTGCGCCACCTGCCACCAAGATGATTTTGCGGAAACAGTCGATTATCCGGCAATGAAGACCCACCGGCCGCTCTGGGCGTTTAACCACCGCGCTTTTGCCAAGGGGACGACTTATGACTGTTCCGCCTGCCACGAGCAGGACTATTGCCTGGAGTGCCATAAGTCGGGTTTTGCCGATGAACAGGGCAGTTTCAGCAACAATCTGACCAATATCCACCGCGGTGATTTCCAGGTCAGCCATCCGATCGCTGCCCGAACCGATCCACAATTATGCAGCAGCTGTCATGAGGCGGAATTCTGCAGCGAGTGCCACAACAGTTTTAACCGTAACGATCTTGCCTTCGATTCGCATCGACGCGGCTGGAGTGATCTCCGTGTTTCAGGGACTCGACATGATCAGTTTGACGAGAGCCAGTGTCAGATCTGCCATCTTGACTCGGTGTTTACATCCCACGACTGGCAACGCAATCACGCCCGCGAAGCGCGAAAGAACCTGGCCACCTGCGAGGCCTGTCATCCGGATGGTGATATCTGTTTGCAGTGCCACAGCGCGAGAACAGGTCTGGGGATCAATCCCCACCCTGGTGACTGGGATGATATCTCCGGGAATCTGGACAAGGCCAGTGGCGGTCGAACCTGTAGAAAATGCCATTGATTCAAGATATTCGAGGTGATGAAACCCATTAGGATAGGAGGCAAGACATGTTGAGACGAATTCTGGTCCTGATTTTTGCAATTCTGCTCTCCGCGACCCTCTGGGGATGCGGCAGCAATCGAGATTCCAGTGGTACCCAGACCACTGGAGGGGAACTGGGCAATGATCCCGTAACCGGAGTTGCCTATGTCGGTGCCGCAACCTGTATCGGTTGTCACGCTGGTTTCAGCTGGAGTGAAAAGGAAATTGCCGATTACCTGGCCGGCAAGCATGTGATTCACAGCGATCACATCACTGCCGAATCTGAACCCTATTGCCTCGAATGCCATGATGCGATTGGCGATGGCCCGGGACTGGAGAGCCTGATCGATCCAGCCGATGTTCCAGCTGAAGGTCTTGCCGCCGTTGGCTGTGAAAACTGCCACGGGGCCGGAGGCGATCACTTCGGTATCGGTCCGATCCCTGTGCCGTCTCCTGACGCGGCCACCTGCGGGCAATGCCACGATACCATTCCTGACAGTCATATCCCCCACCATCCCGAAGCACAGGGGATCTTTACCAAGTACACGGCGTCGCGGCATGCCACGGCATCGGTTCGCAATGAGGCCGTTTGTTCAAAATGCCACACCGACGAAGGTGGGCGCCTCTACAAGGACGTGACGACCGTCGAACAACTTGAAGGGATGGTTCTGCCGCAGCCGGTCGGATCCTCTGTTCAGTGCCGCACCTGCCATAACCCGCACAATGCCGGCGGTCTGTTGCTCGAAGAGATCGAAGATCATGGTCACGTGGTCGCATCGGCCGAGTATGCCACCTGCATTACCTGCCACATGAGTGAGCAGGGGAATCCGGAGACTCGTGAAGGGATCATCTATCATGAGGACCGGCACATGCGGGTGATCGCCGATACCCATTACGACAACCCCGAAACCACCGACCTTATAGAGGGGTATGTGCTGGACCACCATGAGGCGGCAGGGCTGAGAGCCTGTCTTGAGTGTCACAATGTCCATGCCGTGGAAGAGATCCGCGCGGACAGGGGCACCACCACAATCAATGACCAGTGGGCCAGCTCCGCCCACGGCGGTCACTTGCTGGCTGTCAAAAAAGAGGTGATGCAGGAGTATATTGATGCGGACGAGGATCGCACGGTTGCGCAACTCGTCGACATGATCGCCGCTGGGTCTCAGGATTCGGACCCGGATGAGATTGGTTTTGCCCCGGCCTGGGTCCACTATGACTGGGATGCCGCTGACCGTCAGGGGTGTCAGCGCTGTCACACCGCCACCGGCGCCAAGAATTTCTTGAACGACCCGGAGACCTATAACCCTGCCAATAATAACTTTGCCCATCTGGAAGGCTGGGAGAATGTCGATGGTGAGATTACCTCCTCTGGACAGAATGAAATGCTCTACTGCTGGGGCTGCCACAGCAACAACGCCGGCGCCTTAAGGAACCCTGGCCCGATCACCGAGGAGTATGATCCGGCCGTTGTGGTCTCGTATCCTGATGTTGCCGGTTCCAACGTCTGCATGAGCTGTCATTTGGGCCGCGAGACTGGAGCGGTGATCAAGACCAAGACCGGGTTTGGCAATACCGGGTTTGTTAACTCTCATTACCTCACTGCCGGAGGACAGCTGTTTGCAGAAACCGGCTACGAGTACAGCGGTCTCAACTACAATAATGTGTCCTATTTTGTTCACGACCAGATCGGCACGGCGGCTCAGCCTGGTACCGGGGAGAATGGTCCGTGTGTTGGATGCCACATGTCGGCGGAGCAGAGCCATCTGTTCCTGCCGGTAGAGAAGGATCATGATACGGGAGAAATTCTCGAACTGACGTCAACGGTCTGCTCCAACTGCCATACTCCTACACCGACTCAGTTGAACCTTTGGAAGGAAGAGTATCTCTCCTCTCTGGAAATTCTTCGGTTGGCCTTGGAGGATAAAGGGATTTTCTTCCTGCCAGGCTACCCATATTTCTTCAAGGACGTGAATGGTGACGGGATTGTGCCGACCCCGGATTATACCTTCGATCATGATGACGATCCTGAGACAGATGAAATAGCCGAGGACAACCGCAGCAACGGTTTCCGGGACTGGACCATCGGTGGGACCATGGAGGGGATGGACGTTATGGGGGCGGCCTTCAACTTCAATTTGCTTGAGCATGATCCCGGCGGATATGCCCATAACAGGTATTACGTCAAGGCACTGATCTGGGATTCAATCGACTATATCTTTGATGGAGAGCTCGATGGCGATGTTCCAGCCGCGATTGCGGAATTCGGTCCGGAGATGAAGATTGGCAGCGCGGCCATGGCCCTGGAATATCTTGATTCCAGCCGGCCGGGCGATGCCTATCGTCCAGCGCTTCAATAGTTTCTTTGGGTGTCAGTTGCCCGTCCCTACCCGGATTCTCCGGGTAGGGGGTGCGATTCGTAATTCCGCTCAAACGTAAAATGGGACTGTTCGGGTTTTGGGTTTCTTGGAAAGTGCTGCTAATGGGGAAGCAGCTCTCCTCATTGGGAGAAATCCCCAAATTAAAGGAGAAGGATCTCATGAAGAAGGAATGGTTAAGGCTGTTGATGGTTGGCGTATTTGCCTTCTGTCTGGTTCTCGCTGGATGTGAAGGTGATGATGGCCGTGATGGAGTGGATGGGGTTGACGGTGATCCTGGTCCTCCCGGAACAGGGCTCAGTCTTCAGGCAAATGAAACCTGTATTGTCTGCCATGCCGAAAATCGTATTGCCGATGTGGCCGAATTCCATGGGCTCAACAGTTCAGAATTGATTGAACCGGTCGCGTCAAATCTCAGCCTAGCTGACGCCGGAGGTTTTCCCGAGCTGAGTTTTCACATCGAGGATGGCAATGGAACCCCCATTTCAAATCTCGGTGAATACGAACTGCGTATCTACATGGCTCAGTTGATTCCGGGGACCCTGGGCGACGCCGACACCTGGGATCGTTGGGCGTACGAACGGAACAGTACGGATTATCCTTTCGGGACACTGGACACCACAAACGCAGCCGATGGCGATTATGTCTATACGTTCGCCACGCCCTTCAGCGATTCTCCTGATGCGGATAACGTACAGAGAATTGCATTGCGTGCCCGTATCCGCAACGTCACAACCGCCGAAAATGCCTTTTACGATTTCCTGATCGCCGATCCGGGGACCGAAGTGCTATCCGGCAAAGATACGGTTTCTACCGCTGCGTGTAATCAATGCCATGACCAATATATTGGTAACGTTGGGCACGGCGGTGGCTACAATGAAACCATGATGTGCGTGATGTGCCACAACCCGAACTATCTGGATCCCGCAGAAAATGGGATGGTTGAAGGCGATTTCGTCTACATGATTCACCGAATTCATGCCGGCCTGGACTTTACCGAACTGAACCGCGGCGATCCGATTAGCTTCGAAGAGGTGACCTATCCCCAGTCTCTGGCAAATTGCGCAACCTGTCATGCGGGGGTTGATGCTGACAACTGGAACACGCGGCCAACCATGGTGGCGTGCGGATCGTGCCATGAGGATGTAGATTTCACCAGCCACGGTGGCGGGCAGGTGGATAATCAGGACTGCTCAACCTGCCACTCTCCGGTGGATATTTCCGCTTACCATGCCACGCCGAATGCCACAGCAAATAATCCGGACCTGCTGCCAAATCAGCGGGAAATTATTTATGCGCTTAGCGGGGCATCTATTACCGGCGGTAACCTGACGATCAACTTCAGTATTTTCTCTGACGGAACGTTGCTGGATTTGACGGACCTGCCTGCTGACCTGTTGGCCGGTGATCGTTGGCCCGGCTTCTTGATGGCCTGGGCTGAGGAGCAGGACGGTATTGCCGCACCGGCGGATTATAACAACCTGGGCAACAGTGCCGGGCAGCCGACATCTATCAGTCTTGAAGATCTGGCTGATGGTTCCATCGGAACCCTGACCTGTGATGCGGGAGGTTGTGTCGCGACCATGGCTGATCCGTTCCCGGCCGGGGCAATGATGAGAACCATCGGTCTGCAGGGGTATTTCCGCCAGGATCTTGATGGTGATGGTGAGTATGACGAATCACTCCATACCCAGTCTGACGTTGTGACTGTTGAGGGTGATGACGCACGCAGGGAGGTCGTGGACAGCGCCGGCTGTGCGGCCTGTCATGAAATCTTTGAAGGCCATGGAGGAAACCGGGTATTTACTGCTAATGGTGGTGTCGCCATCTGTACCCTGTGCCATGTGCCGAATTTGAGCTCAAGCGGCCGTTCCATCGATCCCGCTGCCGCTGAAGCGCGTCCTTCTGATGCATATCTGGCGCTGGGATTGCCGACCACCGACTGGCCGGAAGCGACCAACAACTTCAAGGACATGATCCATGGCATTCACTCCGCCATGTCTGACGTGCGCACCGAGGAGTATGAATTCGTCCGCGGCCGCAATGACGGCATCTACTACAACTGGAGTGAAGTGACTTATCCGGGCACTCTGAACAACTGTGAAAAGTGCCACCTTGATGATACCTTCCGTCCGGAAGAGGTTCCGGCAGGAGCACTTGTCACGACCGACGTCACGACCAGTGGTGCTCCTGATGAAACCTTCGCAGATGTTGACGCTGCTCGCGACAGTCTGCCGAACGCCACTGACCTGGTGATTTCGCCCCTTGGCGCCGCATGTTATTCCTGCCATACCGCTGAAGCGGTCGTGGATCACATGAAACTCAACGGCGCCGCATTCGGTGAGCGGGCTGACGTGGTTGGTGATGAATAAGCCTGTTGATGAATAAAGATCAGATTTGATTGCCGGGCCCTTCGGGGCCCGGTTTTTTTGTAGATCATAGGTCGAGAAACGTCGTCAAGCTGTTTGGTGCACTTTTGTTTTGATTGAAAATACAGGGATGATGGTTTATTTTAAAACATCTTCATTGGTGTAAACTCGGGTTAGCCTTCTGTTGTCAACTGCGAACACTTATTTATACTGTTCACTCCAGTCTGATTTATGACTTTCTGCAATTAAGATCTGAATGCGTTAGGTTCAAGCACGTTCTTCAATGTCTTCTCCATCTTCCAGGGGGTAACATGCGAACAAAGAAACAATTAACAACCGTTCTGCTAGGACTGGTCTGCGTGCTGCTGGTCTGGCCGGCCATCGCAGTTGGGGGTGAATTCCGTCTGAAATCAGATACCTTGCTCAGGGTTTTCGAGCGGGACACCTCATCCGGAGATGATGACGCTGTGCTGCCGGCCTATGAATATCTGCAACTGGACATCGGCAGCCTGGAGGCCCGTGGGCTTTCGTTCCATCTCTACGGCTGGGGGCGGCATGATTTTCTCGGCAGCGATTTTTATGCAGACCAGACCGACAGTGAACTGCTCTACGGTTATGTGGAATACATGTATCCCGACAGCAGTTTTAAGGCCCGACTGGGGCGGCAGCATGTCTTCGCGGGTGTGGCTAACGAAAGCATCGATGGCCTGCGGCTGAGCAGTAACCTGGGCCGCTATTTTACGGGGTCCGTCTATTCCGGCCAGCCGGTCGGTCTGGACTCGACTGATGGCGACAACGGCGACAGCATCTACGGTGGGCGGTTCGCTCACCGTCTGGGCGGCAGCTACGAGATCGGCCTGTCATACAAGAACAGTGAAAATGATGGCAATGCTGCCGAAGAGCTGGCCGGACTTGATCTTGCCTTTTATCTTCCCAACAGCGTGAGCGTCTTCGGTAACTCGGTCCTTAACCTGGAAAGCGAGGGCTGGGGCGCGCATTCCTATGAAGTCCGCTTTAACCTCGATAATCTCATCCTCAGGCCGCATTTTGAAATGGTTCAGTACGAGGACTATTTTGCCGCGGGAGCCAATGCGGCGAACCCTTTCAAGTTCCTGGCGCTTGCTGATGAAGAGCTGAACCTCTACGGGTTTGATGCCACCTGGCAATACTCTGATGCCTGGGAGTTCGGTACCCGGCTGAAGGCTTATGAGTATGACCACCGGGATGCTGCGCAGTATGCGTCGCTGCTGGCCAATTGGACCAGCGAGGGTGCGACATCATGCGGCGCAGAACTGGGATTCATGATGAGCGATGCCGCCGACAACGAATACCTGCTGACCCGTTTGTTTTACTATCAGGATGAACTTCCAGAACAGTATATGGTCGGTTTCCTGAGCGGAGATATCGTTTACGTAGACTATGGTGAGGATATTTACGGTGAGGGGTCGTCGCTGCTTCTCTCTCTGGGGGCCGGCAAGCGCTACCTCGAAGATAGCCTGGCGATCGAGGTTTCCGGCGATTACAGCAGGGACCCTTACTTCAATGACGACCTGCAGGTGCTGGTCAAGATGACCTATCGCCTGAATCAAGATCTTTAAGCCTGTGTGCCAGAGTCGGGAGTTGCGAGATGTTCACAAAACCGTCCGTTAAAATAGCTGTCCTGCTGTTACCGCTGGCCCTGCTGGCCGCCTGTGCCACCTTGCAGGGTGGTTACCGTCTCCCCGTCCAGCATCCTGCCGATGCCGGGCTGGGCAATACCCCGCCAAACTGTGTCGACTGTCACGAAGCGCGCGATGAGACTCTCGCCTACGAGCGATTCAATCATACCGCCTACTTCTCTGACCGTCACCGCCAGGCCGCCTACCAGTCTGAGCAGATCTGTGCGCTGTGTCACCAGCCCAGCTACTGCAACGATTGTCATGCGACCCGGGTTGAGCTGAAGCCCTCCATCAAGAATCAGAGCGATAGCTTCAAGCGCATGCCCCACCGCGGCGACTATCTGAGCCGTCACCGGATCGACGGCCGGATCGATCCGACCTCCTGTTTCCGCTGCCACGGCAACCCGAAATCGGCCGCGACCTGTGTGTCCTGCCATGGTTAGGACGAAGGAGTGCAAAATGATCTTACGTAATTTGGGATGGGGGGGGCTGCTCCTTTTGATCCTCTGTTGTCTCGGCTGTTCCGACAGCAGCTCCAAGGCCCCCCAGGTCACCGAGGCTCACCCTGAAAACTGGCTTCCCGTGCATGGCCCCGAGGCCACCAAAGATGTCGAGTATGCCTCCTGTCAGCTCTGCCATGGGGCCGATCTGCGTGGTTCGGGAGTTGCGCCAAGCTGCTTCTCTGCGCGTATCGGCACCCAGGGGTGCCACGCCGGTGGTCCTGGTGCGCCTCACCCGCTCGATGGCAGCTTTCTCGACCCGGTCAATCACGGGCCGCCGGCCAAGGTGGATCTGACCGTGTGTCAGGGGTGTCATGGCGAGACGGGTGGCGCTGGCGACAATCCGCGTTTCAATGTTGGAATCTACACCGCTGGAGGAACCGGTTGCGAAGCAGCCGAATGCCACGCGACAGGTTATGCCCATCCGGAAAACTGGGCAGGGCCGAACACGACTTTTCACTATTCGGCAGGCAACGTTCAGGCCGCCTGTGGCCTGTGTCATGGCGTCGATCTGACTGGCGGCGCTGCACCCGGCTGCCTGGGCTGCCATTCCTCGGTGTCGAGTTTCCGCCTCGACTGCAGCTTCTGTCATGAATTGCCGCCTGATGATGTCAGCGATTTCGCAGTGCCGATCCCGGTCGCGCATGGCAATGTCGCCGATATCGGGCTGCACAATGTCTGCACTGTCTGCCATGGGATGAAGGAGTCAGCGGTGGGCGGCAGCTTTTTGGCGAACACAAACTATGCCCTTTTTGACAAGAGCAGCGATACCATCGGTGATCACTGGAACGGCAAGATCAACATGAATGCTGACACCGCCTACAATGAAAACAAATACGGCTGTGACGCTGCCGGTTGTCATGTGAACGACCCCGCCCATGTCCTCTCGGATTCGGGACTCACTGTTGAGCTGGGTGCCTATGGGTCCAGCGGTAGCAGTTTGCCCCATCCGGTGGATGGTACGTTCCTCTCTGCCGGTAATCATGGTCCCGCAGCGGAGGGTCGGACGGCGGCCTTCCCCAATGGCCTGCTTGACTGCCAGCCGTGCCATGGCCAGGAGGGGACCGATAACCCACGCTTTAATCTTGGCATTTATCTGGCCAATCAGGAAGTGGGCTGCGAAGGGTGCCACAGCGAGTTTACCGCCCATCCTTCATCCCCCTCTTTCTGGTACGATCTCGCACCGACCCATTCAGATATTGCCGTCACGGATCTTGGTGCAATGTGCGTCCTCTGTCACGATACCGCAACCGCAGGTCCCGCCAGTGGTGGGGTCGGACCGGCCTGCAGCAGCTGTCATCCTGCCGATCCACTGGTGAGTGCGACCGGTTGCCGCTCCTGCCACAACCAGCCCCCCGATAACGCTGGTCCGGTCGGCGCTCAGCGGCCGAACCGTGCCGGTTCACATACTGAGGGGGACCATGCCTCGATTATCGGGAACTGTGATAATTGCCATGCTGGCTCAGGGTTTGGCACCGCCTGGCATTTCGATGCTGCGGCGCCCGCCGATGTTGACATCCGCAATCTCTGGGATGCTGACGGACCGGGCTCGGCAACCTATAGCCCGCTAACCGGGGATTGCACCAACGTCTCCTGCCATGGAGGGGCGGGGAACGTGGAGGGCCCCTGGTACTGAGCAAGCCAGACTGTAAAGCATGAAGACGTGGGACGGGTGGCCTGGCTATTGGTCATCCGTTCTTTTTTTCCGGGAGATTTCCCCAGGGCAAGGAGAACCGCCGGTAGATCAGCGAAAACTGTTCAGCAGCGAGGTATAATTCTACCTGGAAGTGACTCTTTAATGCAGTTGCCACAGGATGGAGAAGAACCTCCATGGCTGACGATGTCCGGAAAAAGGATAGGACTGCCTGGTATTGCCTGTCTTCTGAACAGTCGCTTGAACTGCTTGCTGCCGCCACGTCCGGACTTTCCGCTGAAGAGGTCGCGTCCCGGCAGTCTGTCCACGGGTTCAACGAATTTGCGATCGTCGGCGAACGGACTGCCTGGTCAATTCTTCTGGCCCAGTTCAAAAATGTGCTGATCATCATCCTGCTTTGCGCCACTCTTGTCTCCGCATTTCTCGGGCATGGCATCGAAGCCATTGCGATTACCGTTATTGTCCTGTTTGCCATTATTCTCGGTTTCGTCCAGGAATATCGCGCGGGGAACGCGCTGAAAGCGCTGCAACGACTGACCGCCCCGACGGCAAGGGTTTTGCGTGAGGGTCGTGAATCGGAAATTCCGGCCCGCGAGCTGGTGCCCGGCGATATCGTCCTGCTGCGGATGGGGGACCGGGTTCCGGCAGATGTGCGGCTGATCGAGGCGGTGAATCTGCAGACCGATGAGTCATCGCTGACCGGGGAGTCGGTGCCGGTTGCAAAGCAGGTCGGCGCGCTGTCAGGTGGCGAGTTGCCGGTGGCTGATCGCATCAATATGGCGTTTTCGGGGACACATGTGACCTATGGCCGGGGGACGGCGGTGGTGACAGCGATCGGCATGGAGACGGAATTCGGGCGGATTTCCGGCCTGTTGCAGGCGGTCAAGGTTGACAAAACCCCGTTGCAGAAGAATCTCGACCGGGTCGGCCGGCTGCTCGGCATTGTCGCCCTGGTGATCGTTTCCGCGATCGTCCTGCTCGGCTTTTTGCGCGGCGCGCAGCTGCTGGAAATGCTCATTTTCGGCATCGCCCTGGCCGTGGCTGTCGTGCCTGAAGCGTTGCCGGCCGTGGTGACCATCTCGCTGGCGATCGGGATGCAGCGGATGGTCAAGCGCAATACCCTGGTCAACCGGTTGCCGACGGTGGAGACACTTGGCAGTACCTCGATTATCTGTTCCGATAAAACCGGCACCCTGACCCGGGATGAAATGACGGTCCGCGAGTTATGGATCGACGGGCGGACTGTTCAGGTCTCGGGCAACGGCTATCAGCCCGAGGGACGTTTCTCGCAGGACGGTAAGGAGGTCAAGCCGGCGCCCTGCTGGGATGAACTGTTCCGCGGCGCGGCTCTGGCGGGGGACACGCTGTTGGTCGGAGAAGAGGGGCGCTGGGAGATCAAGGGGGATCCGACCGAGGGGGCGCTGGTTGTGGTGGCGGCCAAGGCCGGGTTCGACAAGGCGGATCTGGAGCGGCAATACCCCCGTGTCGATGAACTCCCCTTCACCTCGGAAAGCAAGCGGATGGCGACCCTGCACCGCGCTCCAGACGGGACCTGGCAGGTTTACCTGAAGGGGGCTGCCGAGGTCGTGCTGGGTTGCTGTGACTCATTGCTCAGTGATGCCGGTGAGGTTCCGCTTGAATCGCAGATGCGAGGTGAGATCGAGGGGGCAGTGGAGCAGATGGCGGATCGGGCGCTGCGGGTACTGGCGGTTGCCTATCGTTCCGGTGGCAACCTGCAGCAGTTGGAGCGGGGTATGGTGTTCGCCGGCCTGTTCGGGATGATTGATCCTCCCCGGGCTGAAGCTGCAGAGGCGATCCGGGTTTGCGGTCAGGCCGGCATCAGGCCGATCATGATCACCGGTGATCACCCCCGCACGGCGGTGGCGATTGCCCGTGAGCTGGCCATCTACGGTGACGGAGACGTGGTGACCGGTGGCGAGCTCGAGCGCATGAGCGACGCAGAGCTGCTGGACCGGGTTGAGCGGATCCAGGTTTACGCGCGGGTCTCCCCTGAACACAAGTTGCGGGTGGTGGATGCCTGGAAGAAGCGGGGACGGGTGGTGGCGATGACCGGTGACGGCGTCAACGATGCTCCTGCGCTGAAGCGCGCGGATATCGGTGTGGCGATGGGCATCACCGGCACCGATGTCAGCAAACAGGCTGCCGCTATGACCCTGACCGATGACAACTTCGCTTCGATCGTCGGTGCGGTGGAAGAAGGGCGCGCCATCTTCAGCAATATCAAGAAGTACCTGATGTACCTGCTGTCATCGAATATCGGCGAGATCGGCCTGCTCGCAGGGGCAACCCTGGCGGGCTGGCCGCTGCCGCTCACCGCCGTGCAGATTCTCTATGTTAACCTGGCGACGGACGGGTTGCCTGCTCTGGCGCTGGCGGTTGATCCCCAGGAAGAGGATCTGATGACCAGGCCCTCACGTGATCCTCGCAGCGGGATTTTTACCCGCCCGGTGGTTGTGCTGATGCTCGCGGGAGGGGCCTGGTCCACGGTGGTCAACCTTTTCCTGTTCCGCTGGGCACTCGATTCCGGTCGCAGCCAGGCGGAAGCAATGACCATGACCTTCGTTTCTCTGGTGTTGATCCAGTTTCTCAAGGCCTACTGCTTCCGCTCTGATCGCCATTCCATGCTGCGGCGTCCCTTCGCTAACCGGTGGCTCAACCTGGCGGTTGCCTGGGAGTGCGCCCTGTTGCTGTTGATCGTTTACCTGCCGGTTCTGCATCTTCCGTTTAATACTTTTCCCCTCTCCCCGGCTGATTGGCTGGTGATCCTTTCCGCGGCCCTGACAATTCTCCCGGTCCTCGAATTCACCAAGTGGCTGGTCCGCCGTAACGTTTTCGGAGGTCTTGAATTGAACACGACAGGTTAAGGCTGGCGCTTCAAGCTCCTCTGTTCCCTTTCCTTAAATGCCGCATATTGGAACATAACCCCCCCCCGGAAAATCGAGCATTTGGAAATTTCTATAAGGCCAGAAAATTTATTCATTTATATATTTGTATTTAAATTATCGGTAGATTGTGGTACAACTCCCCGGGTTTTTATTCGTAACTTTACGAAGAAAGGAGGCGAGCTGAAAAAGGTGAGGTTGCGAGGTGCGGAAAAGTTTGTTCGAGATTTTACAGATGAGTAAAAAAAGGAGGAAAGGTATATGCCAGAAAAACTGGTAAAAAACAAGCCCAGGCGCCTGATCGGGTTGCTGGCGGTACTGCTGATTTTGGCAGCATGTACCACGGGCGCGATCAGGGAGAAGATGCTGTCTCTGCCTGTGATCGAGGGGGCCAGCTACGTGGGCCAGGACACCTGCCTCGGTTGCCACGAGGACAAGGGGGAGAGCTTTGCCCGCAACGTTCACGGTCGGCTGGCCGATTTTGAAATGATGGGCGCGGAAAAAGGGTGCGAATCCTGTCACGGCCCGGGCAGCCTGCATGTCGAGGGTGAGGGGGATACGGAGCGGATTCTGCGCCCGGCAGAACTGACCGCAGCCGAAACCGGCGCTGTCTGTGCCAAGTGTCACAGCAACGGCAAGCTGATGGACTGGACTCACAGTGAGCATGCGCTTGCTGATCTCAGCTGCACGGCCTGTCACAGCATGCATGCCGAAGAACCACTCAAGGCGAACCTGAAGCAGGAAGATCCAGAACTCTGCTACTCCTGCCACCAGGAGATGATGGCGAAATCGAACTTCCCGTCGCATCACCCGATCAAGGAAGGGAAGATGGGCTGTGGTGACTGCCACAACCCTCACGGCGAGCTGAACACCCATGAGCGGACCAACGACCTTTGCCTGAACTGCCACACCCGCTACCAGGGTCCGTTCGTCTTCGGTCACGCGCCGGTTGAGGACGACTGCACGATCTGCCACGATCCGCACGGCTCGGTTGCCAACAACATGCTGGTACAGAATGAGCCGTTTCTTTGCCTGCAGTGCCATGAAGGTCATTTCCATATGTTGCGGAAGGGGTTTGATCCGGCCTCCGGAAACTTTACTCCGGTCGGAACAGTACGCGGCGCTGCAACGGTCAGTGCGGCTGCGGCAGACCCGGCCACGGTGACTGCGGCCAATCCGCATGGTGCAGAAGGTTGGCAGATGTCGTTTGGCACCAAGTGTACGACCTGTCACAAGGTGGTGCATGGCAGTGACCTGCCGTCGCAGCCGTTGGGTGGTGCGGGGCTGACCCGCTAACGATTCGGATGATTTTTTGCTAGGAGGCAAAAAAATGAAGCGAAGCTTTGTTTGGTTGCTTGCCTTGTCGTTCTGTCTGACTATGGGAATGGTCCACACCGCTTTTGCGGCCAGCAGCTCGGGGACGGTCGAGCTGCGGGGGATTGTCACCGATGTCGAGGACAACACGGCACGCGCCAATGAGTATGTGGGAACGAGGGAGGATGATGGGCTCACACTCTCTCCCAAGATGGATTTAAAAGTGGTTGATGGCAACAGCGCCTTTGACCTTAATGCCGATATCAAGAGCGGCAGGAACTTAAGTTTGGGTGTCGACTTGGATCTGAACCGGATTTTCAGGTTTGACACGAGGCTGGATGCGTTTCAGCACTGGAAGGACAAGGAAACACTGGAACAGCTCGGCGCTACCATGGCCGGAGACATTGCCGGTGAGCAGCCCCGGGTCGGAACCAATCTGACCGGCAACCTGGGTGGATATCCCTCGGTTGATGCGGCTCAGGCACAGTACTTCGAAGAACAGTCGAACGACTACCTGGTCACCCGCCGAGAGTGGAAAAACGAAGCCGAGCTGCAGTTACCGCAGCTGCCCAATATCGTATTTCACGCCGGGTGGCGTGTCGAAGAGCGCAGCGGGATGGAGCAGTCGATCACCCTGAGCAAGTGTAATGCCTGTCATATTGAGGCGGAAGGCAAGGATATCAATGAGAGGACCGAGGATCTGAGCTTGGGTCTCACAGGCAAATTCGGCAAGCTGACCCTCGACTATGACTATCTCAATCGCAAGTTCGATGACGATTCGAGTGTCGAGGAGTACAAGTATCTCAGCTCCGGCGCCGTGAGATCTGGCGTGGCTGACGCGGATCAGCTGCTCTACAGCGGGGTGAACGAGTACTCCGATACCCCGGATTCCGACAAGGACAGCCATGCGTTCAAAGCGCGCTACGATTTCACACTCGATACCAGCCTGAGCGGCAGTTACGTCAATGCGGATATTGAGAGTGAAAAGAACCCGAGCATCGATGACGGCACGACCTATGTCTTCGAGGGGAGTAACACTCTGGAGAGCGAGTATACCGGCTACACAGGAAAATTCAGCACCAGCATCGGTGGCTTCCGCATTTCGGCACGGGCCAATATTTATGAAATCGATGGTCCTGAGTATACCCTGACTTTCGAGGATCGGGCGGATATTGACACCGATCCCTATAGCGTGACCACAGATTACGGTTCTGCTGAATCGCGCGAAGTTCGTGAGTTCGGTCTTGACGGAGTCTATCGGCTTGGCATGGGGACCACCTTGCGTCTCGGATATGAACTCGAAAAGGTCGATCGTGATGAGGAGGAGTTGGGGGAAACGGAAACCCAGACCATCAAGGCCTCCGTCCATTCCCGGCTCAGCCGCACTCTGTCCATGCGTGGCAGCTACATGTATCAGGATATCGATGAGCCGTTCTTTCTCGAGGATGGCACAGGTATCGCGCAGTTGAGTGGAACTCCGGCCGGGGACGGTTCCTTCGTCCTCGATACGGCCTCATTCGTCCCGACGCCCAGTGCAACCAATGACGTCGTCTACTACTGGAACGCGGTCTACCCGAGCCGTGAACTCGATACGACCAACCAGCCGGAAGCGGTGCATGAGCTGAAGGGAAGCGCCAACTGGTCCCCGGCGGCTAACATGTCGGCCACCATTTCTGCCCGGGTCCGGCTTGAAGAGAACGACAGTGTTGATTACGAGCAGAGTACCTACGTGCCGGGCGTCTCGTTTTGGTATGCGCCGAATGGCAAGATGAACCTTACTATGGCCTACACATTTAATAAGCAGAAGACCGAAAACAATATGTGTGTAGGCTGGTACCATGGCTGAGCGAACGGAGTCTCATCGACCCAGTTTGGGTCGACATGCGATGTTGCCGAGTATGATTCCGATGTTCATACCCTTGCTCTGAACGCTGATTATCAAGCGACCGAAAAACTGCGACTTAATGCCGGGATCACCTTCAATCAGGCTGAGAGCAGTTGGGAATGGCAGTTTGGCGATCGGGACGTGATTCATGCTGCTTATGATACCGAAGTGCAGAACAACCTGATCGACACCTATTCCGATCTTTCCTACACCGAGATCGAGTACACGCTGGGTGGAACCTACAATTTTACCGAGACGTTCTATACCAGCGCCCAGTTGACCTATGATGAATTCACCGCGGACGAGGAATATGTCTACGGTGACGAGGATGGGAATGTCTTTACCGGCATTGTCGGACTTGGCTGGGTCTTTTAAATCTTTTTAAATTCTATTCTTTATTTCATGCCCGGCTGGCGACAGCCGGGCTTTTTTGTTGGGGCTACTATTGTCTCTTTTTTTATGCATTTTTGCATTATCGTATCCGTTCATGTATAGTCGCGGACAGGCTGTATGTCAGGAGGTGAATTATGCAGCAGGACCGTCATCTGAATCAGGGCGAAGAGGAACTGAACCGGGAGCTGATGGCGATCATCAATTCCTCATCCGATGGCCTCTTTGTCTGTCGTGCCGATGGTACGGTTGTGAGGGTGAATCCGGCTTCAGAACGACTCCACGGTATCCGGGCGGAAGAGATCGTCGGGCGTAATATTGAGGATCTGATCGAGGAGGGGTTCGTCGAACGGAGCGCGACTCTCGAGGCGATCCAGTCTGGAAAACCGGTCAGTGTCCTGCAGCACCATGGCGGGCGTAAACTGCTCTCCACCGGGAATCCGGTGTTTAATGATCGCGGGCAACTGGTGCTGGCGGTGACCACGGTTCGCGACGTGACCGAGATGGATCGCATGCAGCGGGAACTCGAAGAGCAGGGCGCTCGCAACAGCCAGTTCCGCGAGCAGATGCTGACGCTGCAGCAGGAACAGCTGGAGGCGAAACAGGTCATCGCCCGCAGTCCCGAAATGCTCACCGTTCTGGGCCAGGCGATCCGGGTCGGAGCGGCTGAGTCAACAGTCCTGATTCTTGGCGAATCGGGTTCCGGCAAGGGGTTGCTGGTCGATTTGATTCACAGCAACTCCCGTCGTGCCACGGGTCCTCTAATCAAGCTCAACTGTGGTGCTATTCCGGAAAGCCTCATCGAGTCAGAGCTGTTCGGTTACGAGAAGGGTGCTTTTACCGGTGCCGACGGGAGTAAGCCCGGTTACTTTGAGATGGCCGATGGTGGCACGCTGTTCCTTGATGAGGTCGCCGAGCTTCCCGCCCCGTCTCAGGTCAAATTGCTTCGCTTTCTTGAAGATGGAAATATCTCCCGGCTGGGGAGTACGGCACCCCGCAAGGTCGATGTCCGGGTTCTGGCGGCAACCCACCGCAATCTTTCACAGATGGTCGAAGAGGGTGCCTTTCGCCTCGATCTCTATTACCGCCTCAATGTCATTCCGATCCAGGTTCCCCCGCTGCGTGAACGGCGGGAATGTGTTTTGCCGCTGCTGCGCCACTATATCGACCATTTTGCGGAAAAGTCCGGGGGGCGCCGCCGTCTCAGCAGGGCTGCCGTCGATGCCCTGATCGAATACCCTTTCCCCGGCAACGTTCGCGAATTGATGAATCTCTGTGAACGGCTGGTGGTGATGTCCGAAACCGAAATGATTGGTCTGGTTGACCTGCCTCCGTCGATCCTGGCACAGACCGGCGCGCAGAATCTGGTGCCGGTGCATTGGCAGGAGGGGATCGGTCTGCAGGAGATTGTCGCCGAGGTGGAACGCGAGGTGTTGAGAACAGCCAAAGAGCGCTTTGTCAGCCAGGCTGAGATTGCCAAAGCGTTGGGAGTTAACCAGTCGACAATTGCGCGTAAGCTCAGGCGCTACAATCTCTTGTAAGGAGTGCACTGCTTGTCGTTTTGCTCTCGAGACAGATCTCAAGAAGTGATGCCCTGAGGCCGCTTATGCAGAATTGCATAAGCGGCTTACTGTTGCGCCCTGTAGCTTTGTAGAATTCTAATCTTTCTCTTGTGGCGCCTGCAAGGAAAAAGAAAATTTACCAGCGCAAAACATTTTTTGTGTTCCGGCGATTCTGCCCAAGTATATGAAAACATTAGATGATAATTGTTGAAAAAGGTTCTTTCCCACCTCTCTCCGGCTCTGCTCAAGCGGTGAACTGATATTTTAGAACGGCGCTTTGGCACCTCCCTTGCTCTATCTCAATTGCACAATCTTATCGCTCATTGCAGTCCTGCCCTTTGCTGGTAGAATTTTCTATGCACTGCCGAATAAGGCCGGGTCTGACGAACCTAACTCAAAATCTGAGGAGTCATTCAATGAACCTGCTGAATAATGCCGTGATCCAAGTTCCCAAACCGTATAACGAACCGATTAACAGCTATGCGCCGGGGACTCCCGAGCGCGCAGCCCTCAAGGCCGCCATCGAGGAGATGAAGGGTGAGAAGCTGGACATCCCGCTGGTAATCGGTGGCCAAGAGATCAGAACCGGGAACCTGGGGAAAGTCGTCATGCCGCATAATCATCAGCACGTCATGGCCGACTACCACAAGGCAGGCAGGGCAGAAGTCCAGCAGGCGATCGATGCCGCGGTTGCAGCGCAGCCCGCATGGCAGGCCCTGCGCTGGGAAGAGCGTGCGGCGATTTTCCTCAAGGCCGCTGAACTGCTGGCCACCAAGTATCGCTACAGGATGAACGCCGGGTCGATGCTCTCCTGCAGCAAAAGTGCCTTCCAGGCTGAAATTGATGCGGCCTGCGAACTGATCGATTTCCTGCGCTACAATGTCAGCTTCGCCGAGCAGATCTATCGCGAGCAGCCCGAGTCGTCCGTCGGTGTCTGGAACTATGTTCAGCACCGCCCGCTGGAGGGTTTCGTGTTTGCCGTGACCCCGTTCAATTTTACCGCCATCGCCGGCAACCTGCCTACTGCTCCGGCAATCATGGGCAACTGCGTGGTCTGGAAGCCTGCTTCTTCCTGTGTCTACACCCCTTACCTGTTCATGAAGATCCTGCAAGAGGCGGGGCTGCCCGACGGCGTCATCAATTTTGTGCCCGGCTCCGGTGCCAGCGTCGGCGATATCTGTCTGGGCGATCCCCACCTTGCCGGAATTCACTTTACCGGGTCCACCGAGGTTTTCCAGCAGATGTGGAAAACTGTCGGCGAGAATATCGCCCGTTACAAATCCTATCCGCGCATCGTCGGTGAGACCGGTGGCAAGGACTTTATCTTCGCCCACAGCAGTGCCGACGTCGACCAGCTGGTCACCGGAATGGTCCGCGGTGCGTTCGAGTACCAGGGGCAGAAGTGTTCTGCGGCCAGTCGTGCCTACATCCCCAGAAGCCTCTGGCCAGCGGTCAGGCAGGGACTGGAAACAGAGGTCGGCCGGATCAAGATGGGCCCCACAGATGACTTCCGCAACTTCTTCAATGCTGTCATCGACAAGGCTGCCTTCGAGACCATCACCGAGTTCATCGACTACACCAGGGAGAATCCCGGTGGTGAGATCATGGTCGGTGGCGGTTATGACGACAGCGTCGGTTACTTTATCGAGCCGACCGTCATCCTGGCTGAGGATCCTCAGTTCCGCACGATGGTCGAAGAGATCTTTGGCCCGGTGCTGACTGTCTATGTCTATGACGATGAGAAGTACGAAGAGACCCTGGAGCTCTGTGATCAGACCAGCATCTATGCCCTGACCGGCGCCATTTTCGGCCGGGATCGCGAGGCGGTCAGCCTTGGCATGGCCAAGCTTGAACACTCAGCCGGCAACTTCTATATCAATGACAAGCCGACCGGCGCCGTGGTCGGCCAGCAGCCCTTTGGTGGCGGCAGGGCCTCGGGGACCAATGACAAGGCCGGAGCCTACACCAATATGTTGCGCTGGGTTTCGCCGCGCACGGTCAAAGAGACATTTGTCGCCCCGGCGAAGTTTGACTACCCGTTTATGGATGAGGAATAAGCGCAGTTATGCGTAGCGGGTGACCGGAGACAGATCCACCAGTCACCCGCGGTCCGTCACTTATTTGATTTACGGAGAAAAAATGTCTCTCTTCAACTGGCTGGTTTCTAAAACCATTATGCACGTCCCCGGACCGATCGTCGGTGTCTTTGCCAAGGGTTATATCGCCGGAGAAGAGCTGATGGACGCGGTGCGGGTCACCCGGGGCTTCAACGACCAGGGAATCATGGCAACCATCGATATCCTCGGCGAGTTTATCAAGACCAGGGAGGAGGCCACCTTCTTCAAGAACCAGTGCCTGGAGATCCTCGAATCGATTGATCGCGAAAAGCTGGACGCCAACCTGTCGCTGAAACCGACCCAGATGGGATTGCTCCTCGACAAGGATTTCGCTTTCGAGAATATCCGTGAAATTGTCTCCAGGGCCGCCGAACTGAATAACTTCGTGCGCATCGATATGGAAGATATCGAGTGTACCGATGCCACCATCGAGTGTTACCGCCAGCTCCGGGAGGAGTTCCCGAAACATGTCGGACTGGTCCTGCAGGCCTATCTGCGCAGAACTCCGGCGGATGTCGAGTCGCTGAGTGATGCGCCGATGCACTTCCGGCTCTGTAAGGGGATCTACAACGAGCCGCGCACCGCCGCCTGGAAGGATATGGCGATCATCAACCGCAGCTTCGTCAGTATTCTTGACCGGATGTTCCGCCACAAGGCCTATGTCGGGATTGCCACCCACGATGAAAAGCTGGTTTTCGAATCGCTTGAATTGATTGACAAGTACAATTTGAAAACTGACCAGTATGAGTTCCAGATGCTGCTCGGTGTTGATCCTGAACTGCGCCAGATGCTGGTTGATCAGGGTCATCGGCTGCGGGTTTATGTTCCCTTCGGGAAGTCGTGGTTGCCCTATTCGAAGCGGCGCCTGAAGGAAAATCCGAACATCGCCCGGCATGCATTAATTCAGATATTGCGAGGTAAGGGCTGAATATAATTAAATTCTAGTCACTTTTGAGGATTGAGTGTAATATCTGCACTGAACGAAAGTTTGATCCGAGCAACCTTTTCTCAGGTGCTGCTAGCCTGATGAACTTGCCTTGTGTTTCCTGTTGAAACACACTGGTCGTAACTTTTACTGATGGAGGTAAAAACAATGCAAAAGATGTTCAAAGTGATGTTGGCGCTGGTCGCCGTCTGTCTGCTGGCCGTCCCAGCCTTCGCTGCTCATCACGAAGGGCCCCTCAAGGTCGGTGTCCAGGCACCGATTACCGGGAGCTATGCCAACGAAGGTCAGGGGATAGAAAACGGCGTGCGCCTGCTCGCGGAGCAGATCAATGCCAAGGGTGGCGTTCTGGGCAAGCAGATTGAAGTCATCGTGTGCGATGATCAGGGCACCGCCATGGCCGCTGCGATCTGCGCCAAAGATCTGGTCAACAAGGGTGTCTCGATGGTCATCGGTTCCTACACCTCAACCTGTGCCGAGGCCGCTCAGAAGACCTACTTCGATGCAGGTATCCTGCAAACCTCGGACGGGACTGCAGATGCCCTGACCGAAAAGGGTTACTGGACCTTCCTGCGCAATTCCTTCCCGAACAGCGCCGAGGCCGGTTTTGTCGCCGAATATCTGGTCAACGTCAAAAAGTACCAGCGTATCGTCGTTATCTCCGATTTCTCGACCTATGCTGACGGGCTGGCTAATGCGACCGAAGCGGCAATCAAGGAACTGGGCGGCAATGTTGTCTCCAGGGACAAGATCAAGGCGGACTCCCAGAACTTCACCCCGGTCCTGACCAACATCAAATCGAAGAATCCGGACGCGATCTTCTTTGCCGGTTACTACTCGGACGGTGGCCAGCTGCGCGCCCAGCAGGTTGCCCTCGGGATCAAAGCCGACTTCTACGGCGGTGACGCCAACGACAACCCGGACTTCGTCAAACTGGCCGGCTCGGCCGCAGCAGGCGCTTTCATTGTCAACGTTCCGTCACCTGACGTGCTGCCGTACGACATTGCCAAGTCCTTTATCGCCGACTACCATAAGAAGTACGGCGAGATGCCTCCGTCGATCTGGGGTCTGATGAATATTGACGGCATGCGCGCCATCATCCATGCGATGGAACAGAACAAGAGCTTCGACACCAAAATGGCTGCTGATTACCTGCACAACATGGCAGAGCCGCTGCCCGGAATCACCGGCCCGATCGCTTTTGCGAAGGACGGAAACCGCAAGGGCGGTGCCTATGTCGTCAAGAAAATCCAGGCTGACGGATCCTATTCCAACGAATACGTTCAGTAAATTTCGTCAGAATTTCACTGGGGCGGGGGAGATCTTCTCCCGCCCTTTTTTCATCGGCAAAGGGAATGTCACACCTGCCCTTTAGACGCGAGCAGAGGACAACGTCGTCCTCCCCTGGCGTCTGATTGGCAGTCTGGTCACCAACCCCGGAGATGGCTTTATGGATATTTTTCTGCAGCAGCTCGCTAACGGACTGACCATAGGCAGCATGTTCGCCCTGGTCGCGCTTGGCTACACCATGGTCTATGGGGTCATGAAGCTGATTAACTTCGCCCATGGTGACATGGTCGCGGCATCAGCGTTTGTCGGCCTGACCATCTACACCCAGGTCATGGGGCAGGCCACCTCACTCTTCGCCGTCATCGCCATCTTCCTGCTCGCGGCGATCTGCATGGCCTGCGTCGGCGTCATCCTCGAACGGATCGCTTATCGTCCGCTGCGCGAAGCCCCGCGTCTCTCCGCGGTGGTTTCGGCGCTGGGCGCGTCGCTGGTCATCCAGAACGGCATCATGCTGATCTGGGGACCACGGATGCGAATTTTCCCGGAACTTGTGCCACAGGTCTACTGGGATCTCGGCGGTGTCGTGATCAGTCTGATCCAGGTGATTATTTTAACCCTCTCGCTGGTGCTGATGGTCTCTCTCTACCTGTTTGTGGAAAAAACCCGCCTGGGGGCTGCCATACGTGCCAGTTCCATCGATCAGGACGCAGCGCGACTGATGGGGATCAATGTTAACAACATAATCGCCCTGATCTTCATTATCGGCTCATCTCTGGGTGCGGTAGGAGGACTGTTCATCGGCCTCTACTATCGGGGGATCACCTTCAATATGGGGTGGCAATACGGACTCTACGCCTTTATCGCGGCGATTATGGGGGGTATCGGCAATATCCCGGGGGCGATGCTCGGCGGTATGCTGCTCGGCCTGTTCAATGCCTTTATCGCCGGATATGTCTCGAGTACCTGGGCTGACGCTTTTACCTTCATCCTGTTGATATTAATCCTGATCGTTCGTCCCACCGGGATTCTCGGCGAGCGGGTTGCGGAGAAAGTCTGATGAAAGAGATGCAGAGATTTGCTTATCCGATCTTCCTGGTCATCATGGCGGTTCTGCCGCATCTGCTCAATTCTCGTTGGCAGGCGGTGGCGATCACCTTTTTGATCTTTTCCGTGGTGGCCCTGTCGCAGGACATCATCCTCGGCAAGAGCGGCATGTTTAACATGGGACAGGCGCTGTTCTTCGGCATGGGTGCCTACACCACGGCGATTCTCAACCACCAGTTCGGCTGGCCGATCATCGCCACGGTTCCACTGGCGATCCTGATCCCGGCAGTCTTCGGTATTCTGCTGGCCGGTCCAATCGTTCATCTGCGTGGCGACTACCTGCTGGTCGTCACCATCGGCTTCAATATCGTTTTCGTTCAGGTGCTGCAGAACAACCTCGGCGGGGTGACCGGCGGTCCGAACGGCATCTTCGGCCTCGACTCGTTGAGCTTTTTCGGCTACAGCCTGGCAAACCAGGTTGCCGTCTATTACTTCGCCTTCCTCGTCCTGCTGGTGACGCTCTGGGTGATGAGAAACCTGGAGAAGAGTAAGCCGGGCCGCGCCCTTCACTATTTGCGTGAGGACCAGCTGGCGGCCGAGAGCATCGGTATCAACACCCGCATCTACAAGATATTCGCCTTCGGCCTGGGTGCCGGCATCGCCGGCCTGGCCGGCACCGTCTATGCCACCCAGTATGCCGCGGTCAGTCCAGAAGCTTTTGAATTCATTCAATCCGTACTGTTTTTCAGTATCGTGCTGGTCGGCGGATCTTCGATTCCCGGAATTCTGCTCGGGGTGTTCGTGATGTTCGTGCTGCCGGAGATTTTCCGGGAGTTCGCCACCTGGCGTTTCTTCATCTTCGGCTTCGCCATGATTGCAGCGATGATCCTGCGGCCACGCGGGATCTGGCCGGCCACCTTCGGCAAAATCCCCAAGTTCCTGATCAAGGGAGGCAGCCATGGCGCGTAATGAACTGATCCTGAAGGATGTCACCAAGCGTTTCGGTGGATTGACGGCCGTCGATGCCTTGAACCTGAAGGTCCACGAGGGGCAGATCTACGGCATCATCGGCCCCAACGGAGCCGGCAAGACCACAGTGTTCAACTGCATAACCGGCATCTATAAGTCGGAGGAGGGTTCGGTGAACTGGCGCGGTGAAGAGATCCGCGGCATGACCCCTTACCAGATTGTTGATCGCGGCATCGTCCGTACTTTCCAGACGATTCGTCTGTTCAGCCAGATGTCGGTCGCCGAGAACATCATGAGCGGTCGCCACATCAAGAGCAGGCAGAAACTCTGGCACGGCATCTTTCATACCCCCGCCTCCAGACGTGACGAGCTGGAAAACTGGAAGAAGGTTGAAGAGCAGCTTGATTTCTTCAAGCTGAGTGAGTTCGCCGCGGTTCCCACCGGCAGCCTCCCTTACGGTATCCAGCGCAGGGTCGAGATGGCCCGGGCGATGGCGGTCGAACCGACCCTGCTGATTCTTGACGAGCCTGCGGCCGGGCTGAACGACAAGGAAACCATGGAGCTGCTGGAGACCATTTTCAAGATCCGTGACAAGGGGATTACGGTGCTGTTGATCGAGCACGACATGGATATGGTCATGGAGGTCACCGACTACCTGACTGTGATCAATTTCGGCAAGCAGATCGCCGAGGGCACCCCCGAGGAAATCCAGAAAAATCCCGCGGTCATCGAGGCCTACCTGGGAAGCGAGGATGATGACGATGAGTAATGACATCCTGTTCGAAATAAAAGACCTGGAAGTCTCTTATGGCAGCATCGCCGCCATCAAGGGGATCTCACTGGAGGTGCGCAAGGGAGAGATTGTCACAATTCTCGGCGCCAACGGCGCGGGGAAAACGACCACCATGCGGACGATCAGCCAGCTGCTGAAAGCGAAAGCCGGATCGATCACCTTCAAGGGTGAGGAGTTGACCAAGCTGCCGGCGCACAAGATCGTCAAGCTCGGAATCAGCCATTCTCCGGAAGGTCGGCGGGTGTTCGGGATTCTGACCGTCGAGGAGAACCTGATGCTTGGCGCGTTTTCGCAGCGCAAGATGGATCGCGAGGTATTGAACTGGGTCTACGAGCTTTTCCCGCGTCTCAAAGAACGGCGCAGGCAGCTTGCCGGCACCCTTTCCGGCGGAGAACAGCAGATGCTGGCAATCGGCCGGTCGCTGATGTGCAAGCCGGAAATGCTGCTGCTTGACGAGCCGTCGCTGGGGATTGCACCGATTCTGGTCAAGGCGATCTTCAAGCAGATCAAGGAAGTCGCCAACAGCGGCGTCACCGTCCTGCTGGTTGAGCAGAATGCCAAGGCGGCCCTCAGGCTTGCCGACCGTGGTTACGTTCTCGATGTCGGCAAGATTGCGCTCTCCGGAACCTCCGCGGAGCTGCTGGCATCGGAAAAAGTTCAGGAAGCTTATCTTGGCAAGAAGCATTGATTTCGTAGGGCCGAACATGTCGATTCGCCCAGTGCAGATACTTAGGCCTGCCTCTGCAGGAGTTACAAAATGAACTTAAAAAACCTTCTGGTACATATCGATCTTCAGCCGACCTGCACTGGCAGACTGTCTACCGCCATTAAGCTGGCGACGCAGCAGAAGGCCAGGCTGACCGGGATCTACTCTATCCCTCCCCACCGGACCACCGACTATGAACAGCCCTACAAGCTGGCGGAACAAGCTGAGCAGAAATTTCTCAAAGAGACTGTTGCCGCCGGGCTGGAGGTGGAGTGGATCTGCGTTGATGTCTCCAAGGGCGAACTCGACATGATCCAGGCAGTGAATCTTTATGCCCATTACCACGACCTGCTGATCGTTAGCCAGTCCGATCCCGACGTCAAAGGGTCGACGCCCCAAACGCTGCCTGAAAAGGCCGTTCTTGGCTCCGGCCGCCCGGTGCTGGTCGTCCCCTACGCCTGCGATATCAAAAACATCGCCGAGCGGGTGATGCTGGTCTGGCGCGGTGGCCCTGAATCGGCCCGCGCCCTGCACGATTCGATGCCTCTGCTGCGCTCCGCTACGGAGGTGCACGTGATGTCGATCCAGGGTTACGGCGGCGACGAAGCCTATGAATCCCACAATGCCGATATCTGCAACCTGCTGAAGCACTACGGGATAAACGCGATCGGCGAAAAGCGGGTCACCGCCGGCTTAAGCGTCGGTGACATGCTGCTTAACCGCTGTGCCGACGAAGGGATCGACCTGCTCGTTCTCGGTGCGTTTTCCCAATACCGTCGCGGCTACCTGACTCTTGGCGAGGTCGGCCGATATCTGCTGCAATCGATGACGGTCCCGGTACTGATGTCACACTAGCGCTAGGCAGGGGCATGAACAGGAGCATCCAGGAACTGACCTGGGAGCATGACGCCATTATCAATTCATCTTCCGATGGGCTTTTCGTCTGCGACGGGGAAGGCAAAATACTGCGCGTCAACCCGGCATCGGCGCGCATCAACAATGCTCCCGTTGAAAAGCTCGTCGGTCGTGATTATCTGGACGCGGCCGCAGAGGGATACCTGATTCTGCCGTCCGCCGCGCTCGAAGCGATCAGGCTGCGGGAACGGGTGAGTTTGCTGCAGGAGAATCGCCACGGGCGCAAGCTGATTTCAACGGCCACTCCGGTTTTTGATGACGCCGGCGAGTTGATCAGGGTAGTGGTCAGTGAACGTGATATTACCGAAACGGACTGCCTGCAGCGTCAGTTGGAGGAACAGCAGGCGATCGGCGACAGGTTCCGTCACCAGATCCTCGAACTGCAGCAGGAGCATCTGGATGCCCGCCCGGTCATCGCCAGGAGCCCGGCAATGGTCAGGGCGCTCAATCAGGCCCTCAAGGTCAGCGTTGTCGATTCCACGGTCCTGCTGCTCGGCGAGTCGGGGTCCGGCAAGGGCCTGTTCGCTGACCTGATCCACAAAAATTCCTGTCGCGCAGATCAGCCGATGATCAAGATCAACTGCGGGGCAATCCCGGAAAGTCTCATCGAAGCCGAACTGTTCGGTTATGAAAAAGGCGCCTTCACCGGGGCGACCGGCAGCAAGCCGGGGCACCTGGAGATGGCCGACGGCGGGATTCTGTTTCTCGATGAAATCGCTGAGCTGCCCCTCTCCTCTCAGGTGAAACTGCTGCGCTTCATGGAAGACGGGCAACTGACCCGGCTCGGGAGCACCCAGCTGCGGCAGGTCGATGTGCGGATTCTCGCCGCCACCCATCGGGATCTGCAGTTGATGGTCGACAGAGGGCTGTTCCGGCTTGACCTCTACTATCGCCTCAGCGTTATCCCCCTGACCATTCCCGCCTTGCGCGATCGAAAGGAATGCCTGATTCCTCTGATCCGCTCTTATCTGAATCATTTTGCCGAACGGAGTGGCGACAGAAAACGGCTGACTGCAGCCGCGCAGGATCTCCTGTCCACCTATTCCTACCCGGGGAATGTCCGCGAGTTGATGAACATCTGTGAGCGGCTGGTCGTGATGTCCGAGCACGAACTCATCGATGTCAACGATCTGCCGCAGCAGGTGATCAGCGGCGAACGGGACGAGCAACCGGTACCATCCGGCAACTGGCCGGTGGAGATGACCATGACGCAGATCCTCGAATCGGTTGAGCGTCAGGTCCTGATTCAAACCAGCAGGCGCTGCCGCAAGCAGCAGGAGATCGGCGTCGCCCTCGGCATGAGCCAGCCGACCGTGGCCCGCAAGCTCCACAAATACGGCATTGTCTCTGCCTTCGGCAGTGCCGAACCGTCTTCCTGAATCTTCCCCCGCTCATCACTTATCCTTCCATGTCGGAAGGTCCCGGGCCGCTGAGTCGGCGTCACGGCCCGGCCCCAAGCCGGGATGAGCTAGGGCTGATAAATACGCCGGCAAGATTGCCCGGCACAAAAGGGTGATATGCTTATAGCAAGCTCTTGACCCTGTATGTCGTCTGGAAGGACGCATGCTATGCTGCAGAACCCCTGGCATAGATTTCTTCTGGTGATGGCGCTGGTTCTGGCGGCCAACAGCCTCTATCTTTACTTCAACCCGCAAACAGAACCGGAGCCGGTCGCAGAGATCGCCTACAGCCGTTTCAAAAACGAACTGCGCCAGGGGCATGTCGTCGCAGTGACTATTGAGGGAACTCTTCTGACCGGCCGCTTCTTAGACGCGATATCCTTTTCCTCGGCAGAACTGGTCAATACAAGGTTCGAGGGCTATCGTGCATATGAACTCTTCCGCACCACCCTCCCGCCGCTCGACGATCCGCAACTGTTCCAACTTCTTGATAACTCCCAGGTTGTTGTCGAGGCAAGGCAGAAGCAGGAGCCGTCGCCCCTGAGCAGCCTGCTGGTTGCTCTGCTGCCGTGGATAATTATTTTCGGTGTCTGGGTCTATATCCTGCGGCGCATGCGCGAGGGAGGACCCGCAGGACGCCTGCTCGGCCAGTTCGGCAAGTCGGGGGCTCATCTGTACATGCCAAAAACTTCACCGGTGACGTTCGATGATGTCGCGGGGCTTGCCGAGGCCAAGCAGGAGCTGCAGGACATTATTGTCTTCCTGCGATCACCGGCCAAGTTCACCCGCCTCGGCGGCCGGGTGCCGCGAGGCATCCTGCTGGTCGGCCCGCCCGGCACCGGGAAAACGCTGATGGCCCGTGCTGTGGCTGGCGAAGCGGGTGTGCCTTTCTACAACATCTCCGCCTCCCAGTTCATCGAGATGTTTGTCGGTGTCGGCGCCAGCCGGGTCCGCGATCTTTTCAACAACGCCAAGAAGAACGCCCCGAGCATCATCTTCGTCGACGAACTGGATGCCGTCGGCCGGGCCCGCGGCACAGGGTTGGGTGGCGGACATGACGAGCGTGAGCAGACCCTGAACCAGCTGCTCTCCGAACTGGATGGTTTCGAACCGCATGACGAGGTGATCGTGATGGCGGCGACCAACCGTCCGGACGTGCTGGACAGCGCCCTGCTGAGACCAGGTCGCTTTGATCGCCAGGTGGTTATCGAACGGCCCGATTGGCGCGACCGGGTAAAGATCCTGCAGGTGCACACCCGGAAGATACCGCTGGCGGAGGATGTCGATCTGGCGAGGATCGCCAAGGGGACGCCGGGGATGGTCGGTGCGGATCTGCAGAGTCTGGTCAATGAGGCGGCCCTGATTGCGGCGCGCGAGGACGCGGAGCAGGTCGACAACCAGCACCTGGATCAAGCGAAAGACCGACAGCTGATGGGCATGGAACGCAAACTGTTCCTTTCCGACCGGGAGAAGCGGATCACCGCATACCATGAGGCAGGCCACACCCTGGTCGGACGAGGCCTGCCCGGCACCGACCCGGTCCATAAGGTGACCATCATCCCCCGCGGGCAGGCGCTCGGAGTGACCCAGCAGTTGCCGGAGGATGATCGCTACCAGTTCCAGCGCAACTACCTGATGGGCAGGTTGGCCGTTCTCCTCGGCGGAAGGGCGGCGGAAAAGATGGTTTTCGGTGAATACTCGACCGGAGCTCAGAACGATCTCAAACAGGTGATGGAGCTTGCCGAAAAGATGGTCTGTCAGTGGGGGATGAGCGAGCGGCTGGGACCTCTCAGCCTCTCCCGCGGCGAGGAACACCCCTTCCTCGGCCTCAAGCTCGCTACGGAGAAGGTTTTCAGCGAGAAGACGGCCTGGCTGATTGACCAGGAAATCGAAAAGCTGATCACGACTGCCGCAGAGTGCGCCGAACGGCTCCTGGAGATGAACCGGCCGCTTCTGGATGCCCTCGCCACTTTCCTTGTTGAAGAGGAGACCCTCGACGCGGAACGGCTGGCGGAGATATTCGCTGCTGCGGAGCTGAAGAGCCCTCCCGGGCTGCTTGAAATGCTGGGGGGCAAGGACGGGTAGCGGTCCTTTGCGCAGCGCTTGCGCGCCTCTTCAGCTCAGCCCGCTGATGGTCCCGTCGCTGTCCAGCTGCCAGCGCTCTGCGGCCGGATGCTCCGGCAGGCCCGGCATGCGCAGCACCTCGCCAGTCAGGACTACGAGGAACCCGGCCCCGGAGTTGATCTCGATGCCGCGCACGGTGATGTCGAAATGGCGTGGCCGGCCGAACAGGTTGGGATCGTCCGACAGGGAACAGGGGGCCTTGGCGATGCAGACCGGCAACTGTTCATAACCGAGTCTCCTGACCTGATCCAGATCACTGGCCGCCTGCCTGGTGAAGGCGACATCGTCGGCGCCGTACATCTCCCGGCAGACGATCCGCACCTTCTCCTCCGTCGGCAGATCGAGGGAATAGAGGGGGCTATAGGGGCGGCTCTGCTTTGCGGCCAGCATCACCTGCTCGGCCAGCGCGATGGCCCCTTCACCTCCGGTGGCGTAATGATCGCAGCGGGCAAAGGGGACCTTCGTTTCGTTGCAGCGGGTTTCGATCAGCGCCAGTTCCGCATCGTCGTCACCGGCAAAGCGGTTGAGAGCGACCACCGGCAGTTTGTCGAACTTGAGCACGTTCTCGATATGCTTGTCGAGGTTCGCCAGCCCCTTGCGCAGCGCCGGCAGGTCCCTCTCGGCCAGCTGCCCCCTGGGTTTGCCGCCGTGCAGCTTGAGCGCCCTGGTGGTGGTCACCAGTACCACGGCCTGCGGGTCGATTCCTCCCAGGCGGCACTTGATGTCGAAAAATTTCTCCGCTCCCAGGTCGAAGCCGAAGCCTGCTTCGGTGATGGTCCAGTCGGCGTGGTGCTGTGCCATCCGTGTCGCCAGCAGGCTGTTGCAGCCGTGGGCGATATTGGCGAAAGGGCCGCCGTGCACCAGGACCGGCACTCCTTCCAGGGTCTGTACCAGGTTGGGGTGGATGGCGTCGCGCAGCAGGGCAAGCAGCGCACCGGTAATCCGCAACTGTCCGGCATAGATCGGCTCGCCGTCGTAGGTGATGGCGATCAGGGTGTCGTCGAGGCGGCGGCGCAGATCCTCCAGGTCTGCGGCCAGACAGAGCATCGCCATCATTTCGGAGGCGGCGGTGATGTCGAAGCCCCCCTCGCGCGGGATACCCTGCGTTTTGCCGCCCAGACCCAGCACGATGTGCCGCAGGCTGCGGTCGTTCATGTCGATCACCCGCCGCCAGAGCACCCGGCGCGGATCGATGTTCAGCCTGTTTCCCTGGTAGATGTGATTGTCGATCACGGCCGAGAGCAGGTTGTTGGCGCTGGTGACGGCGTGGAAATCGCCGGTGAAGTGCAGGTTGATCCGGTCGGATGGCACGATCTGGCTGTAGCCGCCGCCGGTCGCTCCCCCCTTCATCCCCAGGCAGGGGCCGAGGGAGGGCTCGCGCAGTGCCAGGCAGACCGATTTTCCCATCCGGGCCAGAGCCTGCCCAAGGCCGATCGTGGTGGTGGTTTTCCCTTCGCCTGCCGCGGTCGGGGTGGTCGCCGAGACCAGCACCAGCCTGCCCTCCCTGTCGCTCGGGCGGTGCAGCGCATCAATGTGGATTTTGGCGATCTCCCGGCCGTAGGGGAGCAGGTGCGCCTTGTCGATGCCGAGCCGGTCGGCGATGCGGCCGATCGCTTGAGGTTGAACCTGTCGGGTGATTTCGGTGTCGCTCGGCAAGGGGAGCTCCTTTATTGAAAAAGGATGTTGGAAGGGGCAAACCAATTAAATTTCTATCTGCAAGTATAGCGGGAAAAGAGGAAAGCACAGGCGATGGCAGGGCTTCACAGGTTCAGTCGCTAATGATTCGAGACGAGGGAGGATGTGTGACGCCCAAAAAGTTTTCACATCTGAAGCTTGATGATATGCAGGGACTCTCCTCAACGAAACGTGGAGTGTGAGATAACCAACTTCCCTGAGAGGTTGGGCCGCTCTCCGCGCAAAGCCGCAGCGCGCTGCACACTGGCCGAACAGGAGTCAGCTCAGCAACAGACCTATGGCGAGATAAGGGATTGAGAAGGCGGTGATCGGGCTATGCGTCCCATGCTCGGAAAGGCAATAACCGGAACCTTAATCTTCTCTGTTCCAGGCCTGTCACTTTTGATGCGGGGGAAACCGCAAGTCCGGCTGTTGAGATTTGTACCGGAGAATGCCAGGCTGTGCTGCCGTCTCACCTCTAGCCGAGGGCCAGCCAGACCCCCACGCCGACCATCAGCGTACCGGCGATGTGGTTGAGCAGGCGGAGGTTGTTGTTTCTCTGCAGCAGGCGGTTCAGCGTGTGCCCCCCTCCTGCGTAGAGAATCAGGCAGAGGAACTCGATCATCAGGATGAGGCCGAGCAGCAGGGCCATTTGTGCCGCGAGTGGCTGCTGCCGGTCGATGAACGGCGGCAGCAGGGCGATGAAGAAAGCCCAACCCTTGGGGTTGGCGACGGCGGTGACAAAGCCCTGCAGCGCCAGCGCACCCGGCGTGCTGGGGACCTGGATGCCCGAACCGGCCGTGAGCGCCAGCTTCCCCCTGGAGAACCATAGCTGCCCACCCAGGAAACACAGGTACAGCCCGCCGAGATATTTGAGCAACAGAAACAGCGCGGGATACTGCATCATTGCCGCGGCGACGCCGATCACCGAGGCGCCAGCGACTAAACCGACACCCAGCAGTTCGCCGTACATCATCCAGAAGGTGCGGCGCACGCCGATGGTCATGCCGAGACTCATCGACAGGGTCATGCACATGCCGGGGGTCAGCGAGACGGCGATGAAGGTCGGAATGAAAATGGCCAGTACGGGTGTACTCATAGCTTATGACTCGTAATGCGCCCGGGGTGCCAGTTCGACGAGGGCACCTGCCGGTTTCGTTTGCTCGCGGGATAGAACATGCAATTTCAGGCCCAGCAAGAATGCCGTGCCGAGCAACAGGAGAATCAGCGACACTACACCGTTCCAGCCCCAGGCACCATAAAAAAAGCCTCCTCCGGTTCCGGAGATGCTCGACCCCAGGTAGTAGGCGAACAGGTAGAGGGATGATGCCTGAGCGCGGGCCTGCCCGGCGAGCAGGCCGACCCAGGCTGAGGCGATTGCGTGGGCGCCGAAGAAGCCGATCGTGAAAACAACAATCCCTGCTGTGACCGCCGCAAGTTGCGCCATCAGGGTCAGCAGAAGCCCGACTGTCATCACTGCAAGTGCAGCAAAAAGAGTTGAACTGCGGCCGAAGCGCCCGGACAGTCCGCCAATGATGCTGGACCCGCCCGCGCCGAAGGCATAGGCGAGAAAGATCAACGCCACTTCTGCCTGGCTGAGATTGAAGTCCGGCCCCAGCAGGCGAAAGGTCACATAATTGTAGAGGGTGACAAAGCCCCCCATGCAGGTAAAGGCGAGAAAAAACAGGCAGAGCAGTCCCGGATTGCGCAGGTGACCGAAGAGCGACCTGCTCAGCTGTCCCAGGTGCAGCGGGCGACGCTGAAAATTGTGCGACGGGGGCAACAGCAGCAGAAAGAGGAGGGCCAGCAACATACTGAGCAAGCCGATGCCCATCACCGCCGCCCGCCAGGAGAGCAGCTCGGTCAGCCAGGCCGTGAGAATCCTCCCGGTCATGCCGCCAAAAGCATTGCCGGCGATATAGAGCCCCATGGCACTGCCGATGGCGCGTGGGTGAATTTCTTCATTCAGGTAGGCCATGGCCACCGCAGGCACCCCGGCGAGAACAACGCCCTGGAGTAACCGGACCGCAAGCAGGGTGGGCAGGGAACTTTCCCGCGCTGCGAGGAGTGCCAGCAAGGAGCCGATGAGCACCGCAACCCCCATAATCCCTCGCCGTCCCCAGGCATCGGAAAACGATCCGGAGATCGGCAGGGTCAATGCCAGGGCAAAGGTGGTAAGGGAGAGCGAGAGGCTGGCGATGGCCGGAGAAACAGCGAACTCGTCGACCAGGTTGGGGAGCAGTGGCTGAAAGGTATAGATAGTGGAAAAGGTGACGAAGCCTGCAAAGAACAGCGCCAGGTTGGCTTTCAGGTAATTTCTGCTGCCACGTTCGATGTATCTGCTGTTCGTCATCCTTCGCTCCCGATCCATCAGGGTGATTCTGTCGCAAGAGTACTTCAGGATTGATTATATTAAAAATATATTGTTATTATCGGTTCGATATAAAATATTTATGACTGGGGGTTTTATGGATTTGCGCCAGCTGAAGGTTTTCGTCGAGGTGGTCCGCCAGGGCAGTTTCACCCGCGCCGCGGAAAAGCTGCATATCGCTCAGCCGGCAGTGAGTATTTCGATCCGCAAACTGGAAGAGGAACTTGAACTGACCCTGCTCAACCGCCAGGAGAAGCGCGTCACCCTGACCGCCGAGGGGGAGAGCCTGCTGCGCCACGCCGAGCGGTTGCTCGATAACCTTGCCGCGGCCGAGATCGAGATGGCCGAGCTGCGCGACCTGTCCCACGGGGAGGTTCGGATCGGCATCCCGCCGATGATGAGCTCCTACTACTTTCCGCTGATCATCCGCCGCTTTCGTGAAGTTTATCCGAACCTTAGGCTGTCTGTTTTGGGGGAAGGGACGGCCAGTATTCAGCGCATGATCTCGAAGGGTGAGATCGACATGGGGGTGATCACCGGGCGGAGTCTGCTGGATGGACTGGAGTCGCAGCACTTCCTGCGCGAGGAGATCGTCGCCTGCGTGCCCCTTGATCACCCTCTGGCAGGGCGTGATTCGATCAGCCTCGACGAATTCATGAACGAGCCGCTGATCCTCTTCAAAGAGGGGTATTACATGCGTGAGCTTATGGATGAATTGATGTCCGGTGTCGACCGGCAGCCGCGGGTGGTGTTTGAAACCAACCTGTTCTCGCTGGTGCGCTCGCTGATCAAACAGGAGCTGGGGATCTCAACCTTCCTGCGCATGGTGGTCAGTGGTGATGAAGAGCTGGCCGCGGTCTCCTTTGAGCCCCCGCTGCACCTCGATCTGCTGATCGCCTGGAAGAAGGAGCGCAACCTGTCGCGGGCCAACCGGGCTTTTATCGATTTTCTTCTGGAACGCAGCGGGGGGTAGTTCTGGCGACAAGTCTGCGAGGGACGACTACTCTGTTCTGCCGTCCAGCCAGGCTTCAAAGCGTTCGCGTGCTCCGCGGGAGAGAATTCGCTGAAAGGTGATGCGGTCGTAGAGGTAGAGGCAGTGGCGGATACTGGTGTAGGGGCTGAACGTGTTTTCCGGGTCTTCGGCGAGGAAGGCGGCGCGGTACTCCTTGACCCGTTTGAAATTCTCCACCAGGCTGCGATGCAGGTCGGACTTTTCGAAATCCTCATCCAGCCTGAGGATGTCCTGGACAAAACCGTCAACCTTGTAGTCCTCGAATTCGAAGTCACGGAAAAAATGCCCTGCCACCCGCAGAAAATCGAATGCTGTGATCCTTCTCTCTCCCGGTTTTACCCCTGAAGAAGGTGTTTCATTCTCTTCCTCAATCGGCGCCACGGTCGCCTGCTGCATCAGTTCGGCGGTTGCGTTACGAATCTCCTTGAACTCGCGGTCGGCCAGTTCGAACAGGGCTGAAAGGGCATTGATCCTGCGGCGCAGGTCGTTGGGTATCGATTTTTTGTACTTGATCTTGTGATCCAGCACGCTCCAGGCGTCCTGTATCAGGGAACGAATCTGCACCTCGAACGGCAGTTTCGCATACTGCTGGTATTGCGGCTGGGCGGCAAGTTCGTCGCTCAGGGCAAGGTCCATGTGCAGGCCCTTGTAGCCGAAAGAGTCGTCAGTGCTTTCAACCGCGGAGATCTTGTCAGTGACGTCGATGATCCTGAAATTTTTCTGCAGGACTTCGGCGACCATGGCGATCTGGTCCTCATAGAGGCAGACGATACGGATACCGATCAGGTCTGATATGTAGTCCCGGATCCGGTAGGGTTGCTCCTCGCTTTCGAGCTTTCCCTGATACTTGCGGTGAAACTTCTTGATGCTTTCTGATTTGTCCTTGATCCGCCCTTCTATTTTGGTCACTTCACCGATGTCCGACTGCTTGATCAGCGTATCTATAAGGCTGATATAGGTCTCCTGTGCCTTTTCGAACAGCGGTCGGTTGTTGTCGTAGTATTTACCGAACTTGCGGCGTTCCTGTTCGAAGTTGAGAGACGGCACAGACTGCTCCTGGTCAGTTGAGGATTAAGGGTGGCCAGTATAGCATCCTTTTCACGGGGTCAAGGCAACCATTTTCAGGGGGCCGTCCCAACTGCAGTAGCAATGCGGGGGGCGTGGTTCGCTGCGATGGTCGTCTTTGACCTCAACGTCGAGATCAACTACCAGCGGCAGATGATCAGAAAACGGCACATTGGGCACCTGAAAGTCGCGGATGCTGATCCCCTCGCTGTAGAGGATGAAATCGAGATGCCGACGTGGCCTGTTGCTTGGATAGGTCGGCAGACCCTTGCAGTTGGCGTTTTTTAATCCGGTGGCCGCGAGGAACAGACTGATCTCCCTTTCACCCCACAGGGCATTGAAGTCACCGGCAATCAGGCAGGGCTTGGTGGTTGCCTTCATCAGGTCATAGAGCTCGCCCAATTGCTGATGCCGGGTTCGAGATCCCAGCGCCAGGTGGACCTGAAAGACCACCATGTGCTCAAGCTCGAGTTCAATCACCAGCCTTTTCATGCCCCGTTCGAAATAATGGAAGGTTTCGTTGCGGATTCGGTCACGTGCCAGGAAGGCGTTCCCCTGCTGTTTCACGATGGGAACCCGCCGCCAGAATGAATCCTCTCCATATTTGACGGAATGGCTGTGGTAGTGTCCCAGTGCCTCGGCGAGAAGTTCAGCCTGGTTTTTGCCGCCGCTGCGGTAAGATCCATGGTCCACCTCAATCAGTCCAACCAGATCGGGTTCCAGGTCGCGTAGAAAGGTGATGATCTTCTGCAGGTTCTTTCGACTGGAACGGGCATAGTTATGAGCGCGGGGCCCGGTCGCATAGCGGATGTTGTAATGGACGAATCGCATCGCACCTCCTTGTCCAATTAAATCAGGTTCGATTGCAAAAACAAGTGCTGAGGTACGGGGCCGGGAGCAGCTGCCAGCCAGGGCGTATATTAAAATACAGATAAATAAATGGACACTAAAATAGAACGTCGGTATACGTTGATTGGGAAAAGAGAGAGTCCTTTCGAAATAAATCAAGTTGCCGAAGGGGCTGGGTCCTTTCTGGTCATCCGGGCTGTTCTTGCGAGGCCGGACTGGCCGGAACAGATTGGCAAAAGGGTGTGAGGTGGATCATGAAAAAATATTTCGAGAGAATTTATCGGCTCAGCGATTACGACAGTATCTGTCCCGAAGAACGCAAGCGGATTCTGGCTCCGTATATTGTCGCTGATACTCTGCTGGCCGTGAACCGGCTGTTGCTGGCGCAAGGTATAGGCCTGCAGATCACCATGCAGGAAAGCAGTGATGGCGATGACATGTACTGCGCGGTCAGAAATTGATGCCAGATTGAAATGTCCTTGTCTTCCGTTCTGATCTCGCCTGCTCTTGTCACAGGCGTTCTCCTCCGTGGTGCAAAATCCATATAAGGTAAATTCCCCCTCCTTATTTGACACCTGCTCCCTTGAATGATTCTGCAAAACCTGAAATTGGAGCCATTCTTTTTCTGGCCCGATTTATGCTTTCATTAACTATGAGCAACACTGTGTGGTTTCTGACGGAGAAATGGAATTCTTCGCCTGGCCTACCCGCTTCGGTTGCACCGGAGGTCCGGCTCGTTTGCCATAAAGAAGGGCGGAAACGATGATAGCTGTCGAAAAATCAGACGTGGATCGGGTGCTCGATTGTTTGAGCCGGGCAGAGTTGCGGTTTGTACAGGAGCTGCAGTCGTCACTCAGCGATAATGCCGAAGTTGCCGATGGCCTGGACAAGCTGGAATATGCCCTGGAGTATGTCCAGAACTGGGACCATGATATGCCGGTCTGCCCGCAATGCGGCGGTATTTATTGCCGGCCTCTCGAGGCGGAGGAATTGCAGTGCCTGGACTGCGATGTCGTCTGGATACATGCTTTCGATCGGGAGGAGTACAGCAGCTGGAGAGGGGATGTAACGCCCGCGCCCACTGTCGATGTAGCTCTGCGCTATCTGCAGGATGCCCTGGAAATTCTCGATCACCAGGATGTCGCAAGCCTGGTCAGGTCCTCCGAATATCTCCGCGAATCGATCAAGGGACTGAAGTGCTGCCTGAAAAACCTATGATGTTTCAATTGCTGAAGTAGGCTGGAAAAATCTGCTGCGTCTCTTTCATGGCGTGAATGAAGATATGACAGCTCGCGCATTGTCCCATTTGCTGCGCGCAGGCCAGATTGGCGCGTTCCCAGCAGGGTGAGGTGCGATCGACATAAGCCGAACAATTTTCCCTTTTTTCCACGGCGCACCCTTTGATTTCCCAGCAGGGACTGAGCTCAAGGAGTTTTTTGATCCCGGGGATGCTGATGCCCGCATCATGGATCATGTGGCGCAGGCATTGAATCCAGTGGATATCGTCTTGGGAGAAGAAGCGCTTCTGCCCTTTGCGCGACGGGGAGATGAGCCCCTCGTTTTCATAGATGCGGATTGTCCGGGGGTGCACATCCAGCAGTTTGGCCGCGACGCTGATGGGATAGATAGGCACGCTTGGGCTGATCGCCATTGACAACTCCGAACCTGATGAGGCTGTTCTGAGGCAAGATAATTCAATAATCTGAATGTAAACATAACAGAGATTCGGCTCCAGATCAAACATTGTTTTAGGGGATCTGGCCGGGCTAAGTCCTTTTGACGTTTGCACAATGGAAGTGCCGATCTCCACGTTTCGTGGTGCCGAGAAGCAGATCTTCCGGCCCGCTCATCTTCCGGAAATTGCAGACCTAAAAAAACGGGGCAGCCTGTGCGGCTGCCCCGTTGGCTCTTTTCCCCAGGCCGATCGATCAGAGACTCATTCCTGTCTGAGCTTTCCCCTGCATCATCCAGCGGCTGAGATTTTCAGCGAGTTTCACATTTTCTCCGGAGAGGAAGCGGTTCTGAAAGATCGCGTCATCAGCAAAAACCGCAAATTCACCTTTCCCGATTGCACCGGTAACCAGAACCCCGAATTCCTGCATGGCATCCTTGGGCGAAAGAATCTTGTCCCGATTGAGATCGACCCAGGCCGTTGGGCTGGTCATGGCAATCGCGCGGGCGTTGTCATGAGTCGGCAGCAGCGGCCAGCCGCCGTAGAGGGAAAAGTAGGGCAAGCCCTTGTTCAGCGGGTGTTTTGCCAGGCTCATCACTTTGAAATTGAGTGGTTCCTGGTCGAGGATCAGTTCGTTATTCCCCTCGCGAACGACTCCGTTGGCAGAGGCGACCCCGAGCCTGCCGAGCAGAGGCACCAGCGGTTGGGCAATGTGCAGCATGATGGCCAGGCGACCCCCGCTCTGCAGGAAGTCACCGACGGCTGAGATTTCTGCGTCATTAAGTGGCTTGAAGGCGCCTGATATAACCAGCGCATCGATGTTGGCCAGGGTAGCAGGTGTCAGGGGTCCGCTGCTGGCATCAACCTGCCACCCGCTGGAACGGAACTGCTCGGCAAGTTGGCCGAGTTGCAGTTCGCCATCCTGGTCGATGGTGAACGCTTGCCCGTGCCCCTGATCGAAAAGTATCCTGGGTCCGGCCGTCAGGGCAGGAGTTGAGCAGGCCAGGAGCAGCAGCATGGCAATGGGGAGAAGGTAGCGCATTGTGAGGACCTCACTGTCTGATGATAACTAAAAAGGTCAGCCATTCTCCTCCGCAATCAGGGATTTGTCAAGCTTGCGCGTAACTATTTAACATATCTGTATTTTGACAAGCAGCAGCGGGACAGATAGACTTGACTGACGGGGCATATGCGATTTTTAAGGAGGTACCTGGATGAAGACGGTAAAAGAGGTTCTGGAGGCCAAGGGAGGGCAGGTTCTGACTGTGACGGCGGGGGGTACGGTTTACGAAGCGCTTGAACTGATGGCAGCCAACAACGTCGGTGCCCTGGTTGTGGTCGAGGGGGACAAGATGGTAGGGATCGTTTCGGAAAGGGATTATGCCCGCAAGGTTATTCTGCGCGGCGCCTCTTCGCTGAAGCTGCGGGTTCGTTCGATCATGAGCAAGGAGGTCTGCTGTGCCAACTCGCAGATGACGGTCGATGAATGCATGGCTCTGATTACCGAAATGCGATGCCGGCATCTCCCGGTCATTGATGATGACGACCTGGTCGGGCTGGTTTCCATCGGCGACCTGGTCAAGGCCACGCTGGAGGAGAAAGAGCTGCTGATCAGCCAGCTGAAGACATATATCACCAGCGGTTGAAACGCTGTCTCAGGGGAAGACGGAGCCGGTTGTCCGGGCGATTGCCGCCTTGACCCGTTCAACCACCTGGCTTGGGGTTTGAAAGTCGCAGTCGACCACCAGTTCCGCGTAATGTCGATAGAGTTTGGTGCGGCTGCGATACAGGTCTTCAATGCTCTGATTCTGCTCGATCACCACGCCCCTCTGGCCCATGTCATCGAGCCGCTGATGCAGCTGTTCAAGGGAGATCTGCAGATAGATCAGGTGGCCGTTGTGGCGCAGGGTCTCCATAGCCTGCGGGCTGTAGATCACCGAGCCACCGGTGGCGATCACGCTTTGCCGCGCATCAAGTTCGAGGATTGTTTTTTCCTCCAGGTCAAGAAATCCCTCCAGACCGCGATCGTGAATGATCTCCTGCAGTCGGCAGCCTCCCTTTGCCTGAAGCAACAGGTCGGTGTCGATAAAGTTCAGCCCCAGGTGCTTGGCCAGAACCACCCCAATCGTGCTTTTTCCTACTCCGGGCATGCCGATCAGGACCAGGTTGCTCTTGGTCATCACTCCGCTCCTTGCAATCATCTCCACGTTCTGTTTGAATCGATCTCAGTTTATCACCCCCGGGGGCAGATGGGTATCCCTGCGCAGGGCTCTGGCCCCTGAATTAATCTCACAGGAGGAGAGACGCATGAGCGTTGTCGCATTCAATGGCAGTGCCCGCAAGGACGGGAATACTGCGACGCTGGTCCGGCAGGTGTTTGCGGGGCTTGCCAAGGCAGGTATCGAGACCGAACTGGTTCCGCTGGCGGGAGAGACGATTCGTGGATGCACGGCCTGCATGGCCTGCTTCGAGAAGAAGAATGGCCGCTGCGTGATCAATGGCGATCTGGTCAACGAGGCTGTAGAGAAAATGGTCCGTGCCGACGGAATTATTCTCGCATCACCAACCTATTTCGCGGATGTCACCAGCGAGATGAAGGCCCTGATCGATCGCACCGGCATGGTGACGCGGGCCAACGGTAATCTGTTGCGGAGGAAAGTCGGTGCCGGGGTGGTCGCGGTACGGCGTGGAGGGGCGATGCACGCACTGCAGACGCTGCAGAACTATTTTTTGATCGGCGAGATGATCATCCCTGGTTCGAGCTACTGGAATATCGGCTTTGGTCGTCTTCCGGGCGAAGTGGAACGGGATGAAGAGGCGATGGCGACCATGCTCAGGCTTGGCGAGAACATGGCCTGGCTGATCAATAAGATTGCCGAACGCTGATTTCCGCGGCGCGGAACCCCGTGCCAGGGGTCCGTTATGAATCAGCTCCCCGCCGCGCTCTGCCTGGTTGAGATTTTTTTTGTTTTCGCTCCCGAAGTCCCTGAAAAACAGTGGAAAACTGATAAGCTGTAGAGCATCAGGTGAGTGCTCCGTGACGACCTTTCTGATGAAGCGGTAAAGCCTGAAATGTCCAGCAGCTGTTCTTTCCATGTTTCGATAGCGAAACAGAAAGGTGGTGCACCATGAGACGATTATCGGGTTTATTGCTGGTCGTGATGGCCGGGTCCATGCTCTGGAGTTGCGGCGGAGGAGGCGGTTCATCCGGGTCTCCCTCGGTGACCTATTCCGGTCTTTTGACCCAGGCAACCATCACAGCCGAAAACGCCGAGGAGTTTGCCGAATTTCTGCTGGGGGAGGGACTCATCAGTCTGCCGCCGACGGACGACCTGGTCGCTGTCCCGGCCATGGCTGCCAGTCTGTCCAGCCTGCCGAATCTCTCGATGTCTTTAAATTATGCCACCTTGTCAACAGGCGGTGAAAAGGTGAGCGGGTCGTTTCCCGGTTCTGTCAGCGGTTACGTTGAGTACTCAGGGACCGTTTATGAGGATGGAACGGCAACGATCGTTTTCAAGTATGTCAATTTCAATAACGGCGACGGATATACCTATTCCGGCAAGGCAACCGTTGAGGTGCTGGCCTTCGATTTCAGCTCAGAGTCTATCTTGTCTGCGACATTCACAACCGCCGGAATGGTCATCCAGGGGGCAGAGCTGCACCTGACCCTGTCCGGGACAGCGGCGCTGGAGGAGAACCTGTCAAATCCCTATGCGAGCGTCGAAGCGTTCAGAATGGATTTTGACGGTCGGGACGAAAGCACCCAGAAGACCTTCCGCCTCGAAGATCTCAGCTCGACTTTCACCTGTGACTACAGCACTTACCCTCCCCAGTCTTGCAGCGAGGAGGTCGGCGGCCGGATCTACCTGGAAGACGAGGGGTATGTCGAAATAGTTCAGGAATCGCCACTGGTCTATAACTATTTCAGCCGGTTCAACGTGGACGTCCCGGACAGCGGTGGACCGGTTTCCCTCCTCGGCGACGGCAATACCAGCGCTGTCTTCCGACCTGTCTCGATTGTTCAGCTCGGCATCGATATCGATATCGATGGTGACGGACTCTACGAGGAGAGCACCGTCCACAACTGGTCCGACCTGGTCGGCCTGATTTTCACATTTGAAGAACTCTACGGTACGGTTAACTTCGATGTCGCCAATGACGGCCTGCAAACGGCTGACGGAGGCTATGTAGCGGCCGGCTGGAGCAACACCATGAGTGCGGACGGACTCGACGGCTACCTGGTCAAACTCAATGCCGCCGGTGAGCTGGAATGGTCGAAAAGCATAGGTGGGGCCGGTGATCAGGAATTCCAGGCGGTTATTCAGGTCGGTGATGGGGGGTTCGTTATGGTCGGGACCTCCACCAGCACGAATATTCCACCGGTCGATTACCTCTACGTGGTCAAGGTCGATGGCGACGGGAACGAACTCTGGTCAAGAACCTGGACCGGAAACCTGGGGGATATCAGCAGTAACGGTTTTGCCATCCTGGAGAATGATGATGGAAGTTTGACGGTAGCAGGTAATGCTTACTCCTGGGGCCCCTATACGGGCTATGTGGAAGGAAATCTGGGCTTTGAGGACATCTACCTGGCCAAGCTTGACGCCGATGGCGACCTGCTCTGGGAAAAGCGCCTCGGCGGCGCCGGTTGGGATTACGCTTCAGCGATGGTTCAGACCGGTGACGGCGGTTATGTTCTGGTTGGAAAAACAGACTCTTTCGACTCCTCAAGTTTGGGAGAAGAACTCTACTTGATCAAAGTGGATACGTCAGGAAATCTGCTTTGGCAGCAGCATTTTGATGGAGATGGGAGTTCGGCAGCGCCCTTGGCTCAATACGGCCATGATATCGTCGAAGATGCGGACGGAAATCTGATCGCAATCGGTACCAGCGCCACCCTGGGTTCGGGAAATTTCCCCTATGTGGTCAAGGTTACCGCCGCAGGGCAGTTGTTGTGGGATCGCCTGCTGACAGATGAAAATCTCCTTGTGCTCCGGTCGATTGACCTGACGTTAACGGGGAATTACGTACTGGCGGGCAACGGAACCCACGATGTATATCTGATGGAAGTCAATGCTGAAAGTGGCCAGGTAGATTGGTCGAGAACCTTTAACTGGAGCACCTATATGGTGTTTTGTACGGCCAATGCGGTGCAAACCACTGGCGATGGCGGATACATACTTTTCGGGTCGGCTTGGCCGTCGGAGGGCAAGGATTTTTACTTCATCAAAACCGACGAGCAAGGGGAGTTCTGGCAGGGCTTCTAGTTGATTCTTAAGGGATGAAAAACGCAGGCCTGCACTTTTCAGCGCAGGCCTGTTCTTTGAGTTGGCATCAGCCCTCGGCAATCTTCAGGACGATCTTGCCGAAGTGCTTGTCCTCTTCCATCATGCCGTGAGCGGCGACAATCTCCTCGATCGGGAAGACCTTCTCGATGATCGGCACGATCGTCCGGTCGGCGAACCTGGGCAGGGCGGTGCGGGTGAACTCGGCTATGATCTCCCCTTTTTCCGCCACCGGCCGGCTGCGCAGCACCGAGCCGATGATCTGCTGACGCTTGACCATCATCAGGGCCAGGTTCAGCTCCGCCTTGATGCCGCTGATGATGCCGATGATCACCAGCTTGCCGGTGTAGGCCAGCGAGTTCATGTTGGGTTTCAGATACTTGGCCCCGACATGGTCGAGGATGACATGGACGCCTTTCTTGCCGGTGAACTCCTTGACGGCCTCGCTGAAATCAGGAGTCGTGGTGAAGTCGATGACCAGATCGACACCCAGCTCCTTGACCCGCTCGATCTTGCTCGGGTGGGCGGTGACGATCAGTCTGGCGTTGGGGGTCAGCGCCTTGGCCAGTTGAACCGCCGCGGTGTTGACCCCGCCGCCGCCGCCGTGCAGGATAGCGGTCTGTCCGTCCTGCAGCCCGCCGATCATGAAGACATTGAGAAACGCGGTGATATAGCTTTCGCAGACGCAGGCCGCTTCTTCGAAGCTCATGCTTGTCGGAATCGGCATCAGGTGGTTGGCGTAGGCCACTGCATACTCGGCATAGCCGCCACCGCCGACCAGACCCATGACGCGATCACCGATCTGCCAGTTGCTGACCTCGCTGCCCACCGCTTCGACGGTTCCGGCAACTTCAAGCCCGAGGATCTCCGAATCGCCGGGAGGTGGGGGATAGTTCCCCTGGCGCTGAACTAGGTCAGGCCGGTTGATACTGGTGGCGACCACCTTGACCAGAACTTCATTCGCCTTGGGGGATGGTTTTTCGACCTCACCGATCTTGAGAACATCAATTCCGCCGAATTCATCAATGACGACCGCTTTCATTTGTCTCTCCTTGTGATATAAAAGGTTGAAAATATACTGGAATCGTTGAAAATAGACTGTGTTTGTTGCCTGCAATCGCTGATTATAGGGGATGTGCCTCAGGTTTCAACCTTTATTCGGGAGGGTTTCATGGAAAAGAGCTGGCGCTGTACCGTTTGTGGTTACATCCACACGGGGGATGAACCGCCCGATATCTGTCCGGTCTGCGGAGTCGATGCCTCAAGGTTTGAGCTGGTGGGTGGGGATGAGGTCAAGGAGGCGGCAAAGGGTGAGGTAAGGAGTGTCGCTCCCCCGGAGGGTTCCGTGGAAAAGCGCTGGCGCTGCACCGTTTGTGGTTACGTCCATGCGGGGGATGAGCCGCCTGGGGTCTGCCCGGTCTGCGGTGTCGATGCGGCCAAGTTCGAGCTGGAGGGTGGTGCCGATGACACTGTGCCGCAGGGGAGAGGGCAGAATCCTGCCAGCTCTGCTTCTCCGGGGCCGCTCGCCTTTGCCTTGGAGATGTGGGAAACTTTTGTTCTCCATGCGGTTGCCGCCCATTTTCCCAATGGGCTGCTGCCATCTGCAGCGCTGTTTTTTGCGCTCTTTTTTATCAAGGGGAGCGAGTCCCTGGAAACGACCGCTTTTCACCTGGTGGCACTGACCGTCGTGGTGACGCCAGTAGTCTTTCTCTCTGGCCTGCGTGACTGGCAGGCCAAGTTCGGCGGCGCGCCGGGTGGTGTCTTTTACAAAAAAATCATGCTGGCCCTGATCATGCTGATTCTGGGAATCGCCGCGGTGACGCTGCGGGGCGTTGTCGGAAGCTGGGACGGGCTGGAGCTGTGGGGGCAGATTCTCTACCTGTCGCTGGTTGCCGGCATGCTCGGCTGCGTGACCATGCTCGGTCATTACGGAGGCCAGCTGGTGTTTATGAAGCATGAGAAATAGGTTGCTCCGCAACAGGAAACTTAAAATTGCCAAAAGGGAAGAGTGTGAAAAAAGACCTGCCTGACAAGGGAGCGGTTGTCCAGCGCGACCGTGAAACCTATGCCATAACACCCCATATCCCTGCCGGCCTGACAACGGCAGCGCAGCTGCGCAGAATTGCCGATGCAGCGGACAGATACGGAGTGACGAAAATCAAGCTGACCAGTTCGCAGCGGATCGCCCTGATTGGCCTCGCTGAGATGGACATAGATGCTGCGCTGGAGGATATTGGCACTCCGCCCGGGCAGCCGGTTGGCCTGTGCATCCGCTCGGTCAAGGTCTGTCCCGGCACCGATTGCTGTAAACGCGGCCTGCAGGATTCCATCGATCTCGGGCTGGAACTGGATAAGCGTTTCTTCGGCCGCAAGCTTCCGTGGAAGATGAAACTGTCGGTCTCAGGCTGTCCCAATGATTGCGCCGAAGCATGTCTGCGGGATATCGCGCTGATCGGTTCGCCCCGGGGCTGGCATCTGATGGTCGGCGGCAACGGGGGCAGCCAGCCGCGTCTCAGCCGCAGACTGGTTGAAAACATTGCCGAGCGCGCTGAAGCGCTGGCAGCGGTGGAACGACTGCTGGACTGGTTTGCCGCGCAGGGGCGTAAGTGCCGCCTGGGCAAGCTGGTCGACGAGGTCGGGCTGGATGAGCTGAGGGCAATCGCCCTCGGGGAGCGGGCCATTGAGTGAGGCTGGCCGTTCGGTGTCGCCGTGATAGGGGTGCGAAGGGGGGAGGGTTGCCTTTGACAGTCCTCTTCAGTACTATGCAGCGGCGTTAGCTGGCACCAGTGAATTCATATCTGCCCGTAACGGGCAGCGAAAGAAGATAACCCGATGTACAAGATTATCGTGCACCCCGGAAGCGCACATCGTGACGATTTTCTGGCCGTCAGTATCCTGCTGACAGTACTGGATCCGGTGGAAGTCTTTCGCCGGGAGCCGACCCAGGAAGACCTTGCCGACCCGAATACTTACGTGATTGATGTCGGCATGGAGTATGACCCGAAAAAAAATAATTTTGATCACCACCACGACCCGTCCCTGCCCTGTGCCTTTCACCTGGTCATGAAACATCTCGGCCATCATCATGATGCCATGCTGATGTTCGGCTGGTATGCCCACATGAGCATGATGGATGTCCGGGGACCCTATCGGACCGCCGAGCACCTCGGTATCGATACCAACGTCCTGTTTGCCGCCTCCTCGCCCATTGACGGCTATGTCCTGTCGCGTTTCTCCAGGTTGAACACCCTGACCAGGCATGACATGCTTTATGACCTGATGAAGGATCTCGGGCGGGAGCTGATCGTCCTGATGGGACGTAAGAAAGAGCGGCTGGAGCGCCTGAAGTCAGAAACTGAAATCGTCCGGGTGAAAAATCTCAAGGCGATTATCAGCAGAATAGGCGATGACCCGAAGCTGTCGATGGAACTCTACCTGCGCCATCTCAACGATGATAATATCGTTATGAGCATTACCCCTTCAGTGCGTGGCAGCGGTTGGGAGTTGTTGCGGCTGGGAGACAACACACTCGTGGATTTCCGGGCCATAGAGAAGAATTCGGATGTGCATTTCGTGCATGCGACAGGCTTTGTCGCCAAAACGAAAAGTTTGCTTCCGGTGGAGCAGGTGGTCGAACTGGCGGCCTGCTCAATTGCCCAGTCCTGACCTGGGAGCATTGTCTCCCCAAAGGCCTGTCTGCGAGATAAGCTGAAGTCCGTCGATAATTACCAAACTTGGAGCTACCGTTGATCCTGAGAGCCTTTTGTGGTGGACCTGCTGAGGCTTCTTCGGGGAATCAAAATAATTGTAAGGGGATAAAAAAGAATCTTTCTGTCTGATTCGTTCGTGTCCAGCAGGGGGAGCCATAAATCAAGAGGCCGATTTCTTGAGTGAAATCGGCCTCTTTTTGTTTCTCACGACAGCCTAGCTCTTAAAAAAATGCAAATCAAACAGTTAGAAGTTCGAGTCCGGTATGGATAAACGACACTTCTACAAAGCAAAGGCTGTCTAGAAAACCGAAGGCTATTCAGCTAAATGGTCATTGGCAAAAGAAAAACAAATAAAACCAATTGATTGACTTAATCCATGAATTGCCTTGTCAGAGAAGATGTTGATGAGTACATTACGATGTAGTCAGGCTGTTAGGGAACTTGAAAGGCCTGCAAAGTCAGCAAGCTTCTTGCTGATACAGTCTTTAACTTATCTATGGTGAATGAAAGGCGATGCTATGTCAGATAACTTGAAGTTCAAGGTGAGCAAAGAGGATGGCTATTTTGCGCAACAGGAGCAGGAAAAAATTAAGGAGTTACGGGAGAAAGCAGCCAAGGACAATGACCAGAAATATAGGGATGAGCATAAATACCATTGTTTTCGATGCGGTACGAAGTCACTTGTAGAGATTCAGAAAGGCGCTGTGTCCGTAGACATCTGTGTTAACGATAAATGTGGTGCCCTTCACCTTGATGCCGGGGAACTTGATGCATTGTTTGCGGACCAGGGTTTTGTGAAAAAGGCGCGCAAAAGTATCTTTGATGTTTTCAAGTAAGATTTGAATCGCCTCTAGTTTTCTAGACACTTTTGAGTTGCAGGGTCTCCGGGCAGGAATAGGTTCTAATAACATCCAGAAAGGGGAGGCATAAATCAAGAGGCCGATTTCCTTCAGTGAAATCGGTCTTTTTGTTCCTAATATCTTTGTCGCGGAAGGTGCTCCTGGAAAATATTATTTAAAAGCAGGCAGTTAGGAGTTCTGGCCCAGTATGGATTAATGGTGCAACAACAGATTACAGTTAGGGCTCTGGTTGCGCTTAATCGGTATGCCCTGTACAGCGAGATAATGAAATCAAGCAAAATTGAGGTATATTAATTTCGCATCAATCAATCTGTTCCGGAGGTGCAATGTCAGCACTTATTTGGGTTCTCTTTCTAGTATTCATCGTCGGTTTATTACTCCTTGACCTCGGTGTTTTTCATAGAAAATCACATGAGATCAAGGTGCCTGAAGCCTTGGCCTGGACTGCGGCATGGGTGGTTATTGCCCTGGCCTTCAATGTTTTCGTTTATTTCCTCTACGAATACAACTGGGGTTGGGCTAATGTCACCGTACAGCACCTCTCAGGCACACAGGCGGCGATACAATTCTTTACCGGGTACCTCGTTGAGAAGTCTCTCTCGGTTGACAATATCTTTGTCATTGCGATGATCTTTTCTTTCTTCCAGGTTCCCTTGTCTGAACAGCACCGTGTCCTGTTCTGGGGTATTTTCGGCGCTCTCGTCCTGCGCGGTATCATGATCTATGCCGGGGTCGCACTGATCGATCGCTTTGACTGGCTGGTATATGTGTTTGGCCTGCTGCTGTTAGCCTCGGCCGTCAAGATGCTGATCGTGCGGCATGACAGTATCCACCCAGAACGAAACGTCGTCGTACGGCTCGCCAGACAAGTTTATCCTTTCACCAGCGAATACGAGGGGAGTCGTTTCTTCACCATCAGGAACGGACAGAAGGTCGCGACACCTCTGTTGCTCGCCTTGATTCTGGTCGAAACGAGCGACATCATGTTCGCCATCGACTCGATCCCGGCGATTCTGGCCGTGACCCGTGACCCGTTTCTGGTCTTCACTTCTAATGTTTTCGCTATCCTCGGTCTGCGCTCTCTTTATTTCGCCCTCGCCGGAATGATGGCCCGTTTCCGTTACCTGAAGATGAGTCTGGTCTTCCTTCTCGCGTATATTGGCGTCAAGATGCTTCTGGCTCATCACTATCCGATCCCCAACCTGGTTTCGTTGGCCATTATCGGTGGCATCCTGGCAGTCGGCGTGGCGGCATCCATTGTCGGGGGAGAGCGCGACACAGCGGCATTGCTCTCACCTATCGTCAACGAACTGGACCACCTGGTCGCCCTGACTTACAAGCAGGCGCGCCGGGTCGTTATTCTGGTGACCGGATCGACTGTTCTTCTTGTCGGGATCATCATGATTTTTCTGCCTGGACCGGCCATTCTGGTCATACCCTTGGGGCTGACGATACTTGCCGCAGAATTTGCGTGGGCGCGCTTGTGGTTAAGGCGTGTTCGCCGAGCAGCGAAACATTTACAGCACAAGGCTGACGTGCAGGTTAAAAAATGGACCGGACGCAACCATCCACAATGATTGGTTACTTTTCGGGCATCTGAATAATTTCGGACCAGTGTCCACTACCCTTCGGTTCGGGGAGCCATAAAAAAGCTCAACCAAGAAGGGAGGGTGTAAAAAACTTTGTGTAAATGGTCACAGTCGATTACAACCCGTAACCACTGGAGGCACTGATGACCATAGCCAAAGACCTGCTCGATGCTCTGATGAAGGATTACAAGAGCCCTGAATATCTCATCGGGGAAACCGGGCTCCTGAAGCAACTGACCAAGCAACTGCTGGAGCGTGCAATGCAGGCCGAGATGACAGAGCATCTTGGTTATGAGAAGAACGCTCCCTCAAACAAGATGACCGGTAATGCCCGTAACGGCAGCTACCAGAAGAAAGTCAAAGGGGAGTTCGGCGAACTCGACAGTGCCGATCCACAACTGGCGATCGGCATTGAATCAGTTTTCAATTATGTTTGAAGGGCGGATGCCGCTACTCTAACCGGCGGGCCATTTACACAATATTCTTTACAGGCCCCTGCCAGGGAATACAGGCTCACCTGACCCCATACATTTTACTTTCTTTTCGCTAAATCATAGAACAAATGATTCAATCCAGTGGCCATCACCTTACGGTTTGGGAAGCCTTATAACTAAAGGGTTTGCCCCCACCCTGCCCCCCACTTTTGGTAAAACTGCGCTTATGTTTTTAAGCACGGTCGCCCACCCCCGGCATACAACCCCAAACCCGTAACCAGGACCCACCATCCCCGAATATTGGGCCTCATCCGGCAGGCATGTTTTCGCCAATTTCCAATCTCTGGAGTCGTGAAACGCTGAAGATGAAGCACCGGTCACTGCCTGAGTGTTCTCATGTCACGACACTTGACTGTGCAAGGCGTGCCGACAACGGAAGGTAAGGTTCTGCTTGTCCCCCGGGAGCTAAGACATCTGTCGGCAAGCGGTTTCCCTGGTAAGGGCCAGACAAATCAGAGCCAGAACCGCCCAGGCCAGCATAAGAGAAAATCCGGCACTATATGCCCCCAATTCATAGATGCGTGTTCCCGCCCTGGTTGTCCCTTGCCAGCGATTGTCGAGAACCCAGCCAACGGCTGGTTGGAGAAACATTGGGCCAACCATTACCCCCATGTTGCACACTCCGGCTGCGGTCCCAGCAAGGTGAGATGGGACCGATTCCTTAACATAGGCGAAGCCGATAATGATCCCTCCGGCGGCAAAGCCAATCAGCATTAAAAGGCTAATCAGCAAAGCCAAGGGCTGTCCTGGGGTGAAAATGATCAGTGCCCAAGCTGCAGCAATCACGGCGCAGCATATCATGTAGATAGGCTTGCGCCGCCCGTAGCGATCGGACAGATTTCCACACACCGGGCCTCCGACAGCCCAGGCAAGGAGCATGGCAGAGCATGTCGCTGCCGCCTTTGGAGCGCTCATCCCATAATGACTGATCAAAAAGGGCACCCCCCAGAGACCGGCAAAGGTAAGGACGCTGCCGGCAAGAGCCCCTGGGGCGAGTGACAGCAGCCAGGTATTGCGGTATGAAAAGACCTGCCGAAGTCCCGCGAACACGCCAGGCCCTAGCCCCTCCATTTCGACTTCTGTGGCATAGCTTGAGTACCCGCGCTCCTTCGGGTCGTCACGAACGATCATCCAAATCAATGCGGCAAATAAAAAGGGGAAGACACTAGAGGCCAGTATGACCGGCCTCCAGCCAAAAGAAGAGACCAGCAGGCTTAACGGAGTCCCCGCAAAAACCGCACCGAGAATTCCAAGGAATAGTGCCATCCCCGAAGCCAGGGAAAAATGCCGTAGAGGCATCCAGTGGCTGGAAAGTTTCATCATGGCAACGAAAGCCACTGCAACCGACCCGCCGATAAACAGTCTCCCGGCGGAGGCCCAGAACATCCCGTCCGATAAGGCAAAGCAAAGGCTGCCGAGGCCAGCCACCAGTGCGCCGGCGGTCAACAACCGGCGTGGCCCCCAGCGGTCGGCCAGCAACCCGGTGGGAATCTGCATAGCAACATAACTATAAAAATAAAAAGCCGAAAGATGACCTAACTCTGTACCGGTAAGATTGAAATCAGCGATCAATTCGTTGGTCATGACCCCAGGCGCGACCCGCTGGAAAAATCCGAAAATATAGAAGGCTGCACCAAGCCCCCAGACGGTCCAGGCAAGTCGCAGGGGAGGAAGAGGCGCTGAAGACATAAGATTTCATCCTGTAACGGTATTAGACTCTGAGCAATGGATTGAATTAAGAACGTTGTAACTATTCAAATAATTTTCAATTTAAGCAAGTTACCCCACCTGTAGATTTTTTTCAGTTTTAAAAATAAAAAAATGTTGAGTACTTCCGGGATCTGGTTGGCCTGCAAAGAAGGACACATCGGCAGGTGGTATCGCATCCGTTTCTCAAGGCTATGGAATCTTGAGCATCGGAAACCATGAAGCCCCTGTTATTAACGGGGCTTCGTTATTTCACGATATGTGAGACACCATTTTTGAATCGGCATATTCCCTATACTCGTAGATGCAGAAGGCCATGAAGGCGTGCATGGAGCGGAAGATGAATGGGTCGGCTATGGTGGACAGAGAGGAGAGACCTTTGAAGTGGGTCATTTTGGGGGCTCCTTTCGGACAATAAAAAAACGGAGCCACTGAGTGACTCCGCTTTGCGTAGGGCCTTAGTCTGATGAAACTCGACTACCTCAATGATTGAATTCACTCATAAAGATAAGCTCCGCATTATTGTTGGCAACATCATACTGTTTCCAGATAATCAATGTGTCTCCATTATCATTCATTGTCAGATGAGGTCGATTATCCGAGCTGAAGGAAACCTCATCACCAATGTTTATATCGAGACTGATGTATTCATCAAGGCCCGGCATTGCCGACCAGGTGTCATTTCTGTACTCTCTTATGAATAACTGATTGTAGTTCGTGCTACCCTGCAACACGTACTGGCGCCACAATACGACAGCTTCACCGTTGCCACTCATGGCTACTTGAGGGAAAGCAGTATCGCTTCCTGTAGTGCTGATCGGTTCCGGGGTCGTCCAGTTGCCATTCCGGTATTCGGTCATGTAAATTCTCTTATTAGTGCCATCTGTTGCTGACCAGACAATGATGGCGTTCCCGTTGTCATCCATTGCTACCTGAGGGTCTGATGAACCATCGAATATCTCTTCGTCAGCGGCTGGAAGGACCCAACCGCCGGCTGTCGTGTAATGTGCGATATAGATTTTGGCGTCCTGGTGCCAGGCGACGATAGCGTCTCCATTGTTGCTGAGTACAACCTTGGGGAGCCGCGCATCCCCCGGTGTGGGATTGACGTTGTCCGAGATGGTTGCGGGATGGGCCCAGGTGTCAGAGGACCGGTCATACTCGCTGATCATGATTCTATAATCAGGTGTGTAATAGTTGTATCTCTGGGACCAGACAATAATCGCATCACCGTCGTCATTGATGGCGACATTCGGCATTCTGGTCGTTGGATACACGTTAGCGTTCGGGCTTATGACATCAAGTGAGTTCTCAGCGAAAGTCCAGGTTGAATCAAAAAATTCCGCTTTGTAAACTCCCGGATTGCCAGAATTGGTACTTTGGGCCCAAGCGACGATGGCTTCACCGCTTGCATTCAGAGCGGAGTCGCCCATCTCATGCATTTTGCCGTAACCCCAATTCAGGTGATCTGCTAGGTCTGAGGGGTAGGTCCAGTTGAAAACGCCGGAGCCATTGTCGCGGTACTCTGCCTTGTAAACCGAATCACCGACAATGGCTGTGCCGTCGAAATCAGCGTACTGAACCCATGTGATCAGGGTTTCTCCTGTATCAGACATGGAGATTCTTGCTATTGGATCGTAGTGATCAACTCTGAATTCCGCCTGATCGAAGTTCCCCATGTCGTCTGCCATGTTTGCCGGGTATGTCCAGGTTCCACTGCGCCTTTCGGCTTTAAAAACACCCCCATTCCCCTGGTCATCAAGGTCGTAGTAGGCGAGAACAGCATCACCATTGTTGGCTAACGCGACTTGAAAACCAAAAGGCTCTACCCCAGGAGTTTCTATTGCGTCGCTGATACCAGTCGGGTGGCTCCATCCTGTAACGGGAATGTTTGAACATGAAATAGAAACGTTGTTGACATCGGCTGCTGAAATTGTGCCTGAGCCGGTTGATACCGAACAGGTTTGACCATTTGGTTGAGTAAGGATTGTCACGTTGTATGTTGCGCTATCATCAAGGTCACTGGTAAACGTAAATGAACCATCGGCGTTTATGTTCAGATCGTCTCCACCGTTATTTTGTACCACAAGGGTCCCGGAAAGGCCTGTTACAGTCCCTCCCACGGAAAAGGTGTCTCTGCTCGAACTCGATCCGCCGCCTCCGCAAGACATCATAATAAAGAGAAGGAACGCTGATACCATCGACACGACAATTTTTGTTCGGTGCAGATCTCTCATTTTTGCCTCCTTTGTCCAGTCTTCTAAAGCCTCCTAAAATTAAGCACCTTTCCCCCTTATTGGAAACAATCTGGAACAACTCCGTAACGGCTTGGCGATTTTCTACGTTATCTACACCTCGAGCATGATGAGAAATCGTTTCGAAAGGATCGACTAAACAGACAAAAATTACGTGTCTTTTGTGAAAAAATTATATCCCAACGTTTCCTGAGCACAAGCGGTAAAGAGGAAGAGGAAAAAGAACAGAGAGTGGAAACTTTTTCATTGTCCCGCCTTGAAAGCCCTAGAGAAACGCCCCGGACCCGCCCCGGAGCCCAAACCCCGGACCGGAACCAGCAAACACATCAAAAGCTGTGGCCTCGGGAGGTCGCTTCGAAGACCGCCGGGACCGGAAATAGACCCGGAGCCCAGAAACAGAAAAGCCCCACCTCGTTGCTACGGAGTGGGGCCTTTCCAATATTTATCTGATCCTGAGAATGGTCGGGACTATATCCACTTTCAGTCGCAGGCCATTTTCTACCTATTCCACTGTAAGAACCACACTAGCAGGGAAGGTTTCTTCCATAATTACTATTTCAAAGGAAGCAGTTATTTTTTCCGCATCCACTATCCCGTCGTTAATGGCTGCATAGTATGGCAATGTGCCACCCTCCCCAGTTATTGTCCCAGATCCTTCTCCGTATAATTTTCCTTCACTGGAGAAAACATCCCCTTCAAAATTGTCGTCGAAATCAGCTGAAAAACCGGGGTCACATTCGATACCCGAAATAAGTACTTCTGTGATTCTCCCAGTAACGTCGAATGTCCCCTCGAAAGGTTCCGTGCTCGTCCCCAAGCCCGTTACAGTGACTGTTATCGAACCACTGAAGGTGTCCTGCCAAGTGCAGCCACCGCCAGAAGAGCTCTTACTTGAAGAGAAAGGTCCAGTGTAAACGGCAGTCTGACCGTTAAAGGAGCCGCACCCCCTCATACAACCAGCGGCAGCTATGGCCAACGTGGAAGGGGAAGACTCTACTGAAAGCGCCTCATCAAGCACTTTTCGCGCCTCCCAGGGATTTCGACTGGCAATCGCGTACAATTCCTCTGTTTTTTCAACCGTAATCAATCCGTCGTACGATGCTTTTTTAATTTCCCCGGTTATTTTCATGGCACTCACTGCCAAAAAAACGTCTGGGTCGGCGAAATCATTCAGTATAGCGACCGGTTCCGGCAGCATAGCGCCGACAACCACATTCAAAAAGGCTTTTAAGGAGAGCCACGTGTCGGAACCGACAACGGCATCAATAGAGGTTTGTGCAGATCGTGCTGCAGTCAGGCCGAGCGGTACGACAGACCCTCCCACAACCTTCTCCGACATGTATGTTATGAGTTTGTCGACCCCGTCAGTCCGGCTTTCAACCTCATCGATAATGACCTCCAGTCTTGTCGCAAATTCATCATCGGTAATCTGTCCAGAGTAAAATTCTTCATCAAGTTGAACGATCGACGCCACAGTACGCGCTTCGGGGCTAGAAGAACTGCTGCTCCCGCCCCCTCCACAGCTGGCCAAGACAAACAATACAAAAGGGAAAAGAACGACGAGGGTCAAACCTTTTCTGTACATTCTAGAATCTTCCATTTTTGTAAATGCGCGAAACATCATACTTCCTCCTAGCCCTAAAATAAAAAAAACCGCCCGTTAGCCCTATGCTAACTGCGGTTCGTTCACTTCAAGCGGACAACGAATTACTCATCCTGCCCCCGATTTATGATGAGAATCATATATAGTAGAGGCTAGTCGTTGTCAAGCGTAGACTTTATAATCTTATTTTTCCTCGCCCCCTCCCCACTCTGCCCCAGACGAGCCCCGGAGCCACAACCCCGGACCGGAACACACCAACGCAACATTCCTGAAGCAATCAAACTGCCACTTTGACGTTCGTCCGGACCGGACATGAACCGGAGGGCAGAAACAACAAAAGCGACCCGAAGGTCGCTTTCTATCTGGGGAATGGTCGGGATGACTGGATTCGAACCAGCGACCCCCTGCTCCCGAAGCAGGTGCGCTACCGGACTGCGCTATATTCTCAAATATCAGGACTGTTGGTAGATGGCCTGTTTCTGGCCCGTCACAGCAAATTTCCTTCTCATGTATTGCTTCAAAATTAGTCGCATAAGTCCTTAGAAAATCCTGACAGGGCGGATGGTTTCGATTGAGCGGATTCCATGGATTTGGCGTTCTTTTCGCAAAATCATAGAACAAATGCTTCAATCCAGTTCCCATCACCTTTCGGGTGGGGGGATCTTTAAAACAAGAAGGCTTGCAGGTATATTCTGCAAGCCTTCTTGTTTGCTTAGCGGTCAGATAGCAACTTCCGGCAGATCGTCAAGCCAGCCGCCTTTGTCGGTCAGCTGCCGAACCAGGATGCGGGACGACTCTTCCTGGTGCCCGGGGCGGGCATGCAGTTGTTTCAGGATCAATTTGTCTCCAGTCCGACCGCAGATCTCCAGTTTCCCGATGTCGTGGCCGATGATGAACTTGAAGCGTTTGGCGTAACCGTCCATCTTGCGCCGGGCATCGTCGACCAGATCGACTCCCTCCTTGAGCGGCACCTGGAAATGATGACGAACCCGTTCGACCGGCATGCACTGGTAGAGGTAGTAGGGATTGACGCCGATCTGCAGGAGGCCATCCATAAGTTCGGTGAGCGTGTCGACGGAATCGTTCACGCCACGTAGCAGCACGGCCTGGTTGTTGACCGTGACTCCAGCATCGCGCAACCTCTGTACCGCGTGGTGGGCTGTCGGGGTGATTTCATTCGGGTGATTAAAGTGGGTCGGGACGTAAAGCGGCTTGTCGCGGTTGAAATCGGCCAGAAGTTCGATCAACTCGTCGTCGAAGAAACGTATCGGGAAGACCACCGGGGCGCGTGAGCCGATGCGCACATAATTGAGATGATCGATGCCACGTAGCGTGTCAAGCATGCTGCGCAGGGCCTCGGTCGGAAGCAGTAGCGGGTCACCGCCCGACATAACGACATTCTTGATCTCGGGGTGTGCGGCAATGTACTTGGCCGCCTGCTGGAAACTCTTGACGGTCTGGTCGTTCGGCAGCCCGACCATCCGCTTGCGGAAACAGTGGCGGCAGTACATCGAGCAATACTCGGTGGCGACCACCAGGGCGGTGTAGGGATATTTGTGGAGGATTCCGTTGCCCTTGTCATGCTTGTCGTCACCATAGGGGTCAGCGGTTGTTGCTCCCATGGCTCCCGCCAGGACCATTTCGTCGGAAGACGGAACCGCCAGTTTGCGGATCGGATCTTCCGGGTCATGCGGATTGATCAGTTCCAGGTAGTAGCGTGGAATGTTCATCGGATGGCGGGTCGCCACCTCTGCGAGGCTTTTCCGCTCCTCGCTGCTGAGAGGGAGAAACTCCTCAAGTCCGGATACCGTGGTGATGTTCTGCTGCAGTTCCTGTTGCCAGTCCATTTCAAACCAGTCGAATTCCAAATTTTTTGCTGTATATTCCAGGGCCATTTTTTTGCCTTCCTTGTCCGATTGTTTCTGACGATGCGGTGCCTCTTTCTCCGCGGGTAGGTTCGCGGCTGCGAGCCTCATCTGGTTTCCGTTTTTTGTCACCGGTCTGACATAGCGCCTCCGTTGCAGATTGAAGTTGTGCGAACACAGACGACTCCATACGGGATTGTGGGTCGTCTTCAGCAAGGGCACGCGCGGCAAGAGAGGGCAAAACGGTTCGAGGGCAGAGCAACGCTCAGCCGCGAAGGGGCCAGGGGCCAGGCAGCAACGTGCCTGAAGATTGTGATTATTGACTTTTGGTAAGGACAGGGCCACCCGCACCCGGTATCGAGACGGAGCGTCAAGATCCGGTGCTGCCCTGATGAGAGAGGTTTCGTCCCGTTTCTGCGCGGGGCAAAAATGGTCCACCTCGTTTGCGGGTCTATGGTCGGAACGCTCACAAAAAACGCCGCCATGAACTCGCGAACCGTAACATAAGCCGGATGATAGTGCAAACCGGCGTGTGTTTCCGTATGCGAGCGTCTCTTGCGGTCTTGTGAAGGAGCCGTTTTTCCTCCAGTTGCCAAGGGGCCAACGTTTTTTATGTCTCAGAAATTACCTGTTGGGTCATTTGTCCTTTCTGGTTTGTTGATAGTCGACAATAAACTGCAAAAAGATTTAAATAGGCTGAATTCTATTTTCCGCCCCTAGAGGTAAATATGTTCGATTTCCATATCAAGAAGGTCGATCGTCAGCTTTCTATTCTTCAGGAGCCCCTTCTGGTTAAGTAGTATTTTACAGGTTTCAGCGACTTCAATGCTGGCGACCAGAGCCGGAGTGAAGGAAGGGTTGCCCAAATCCTGTTCGATGCCAGAACCATCCTGCCAATTATGATAGATCTTCTCCAGGGTCATGTCTTCGGGGAAAATGGTGCAAACATGCCCATACCAACCCGCGATAGCGCCGTGCACCAAAGGGATGCTTAACCCCCTGCAGATGGTCGCCATTTCTAGGCGTGCAGTAATATTGTCTGTGGCATCGACGACAACATCGACCCCCGCGAATAGCTCAGTGCCATTGACGCCGGACAATCTTGTTTTGACTGACTCGACAGAGACGGCAGGGTTGACCTCGCCAATTCGTCGGGCTGCAACAGCTACTTTTGCCAAGCCAAGGGATTTTGGGGAGGAAAATAGCTGACGATTCATGTTGTGTTCTTCGAAAACATCAGGATCGATGATCACCAGATTGCCAACCCCCAACCGAGCCAATTCCTCAATAATGTAACCCCCCAGTCCTCCACAGCCAACAACAGCAACTCTGCTTGAGAACAGCTTTAGTTGCTGCTTAACACTGATGCTATTACGGTTGCGTTGATAACGTGCAGGCAGCAAGGATGACTGCAGCGCCCTGCGTTCAACTTCAGCATGGCTGAGGGAAAAGAGGGTCCTCGCCTCCTCAAGGCAGGTTGAAGATATCAAGTCTTTGTCAGCATTCTTTTCAAGAAAATCCTTCAGTTCATCCATTCTTCTCTCTTTCGGCGTCACCATTTTTCATGTCCCCTCTGGACTGATGCCAGGCCTTATGCCTCGATCTCTCCATGTGATGCAAAATTCTGAATGATGTTTGATTGTTGATCAAGGATCATACCAACAGTCGCGCCAGCAGGCCGTCAGAACTGTAACATTTTGACATTACATGCCTTTTTGGTTTTATATGGAGAATTTAATGGACCATTGGAGGGCGTGACTTTATAAGCTCGCCGCGATGCAGTACGGCAATAAACGATGCCTCAATGCATCGAACTGATTGGAATTGATCCTGGGAGGAGGCTGCGGAGTTTTCTCGTAAGCAAAAAAATGGTTGTCAACGAGCATACGATTACCGGCGCTCTCACAAGGTGTCTAGAAAGAGTTAACTATCAATTCTCGCGCGATTTTTTCACTTTGAAAACGTCTCGAAGGAGTTGCTGAAGCAGTACACTGTCCGCGCTTTAATCCGCTCTGCCCCGCGCTTTTCTTTGGCCGATGGCATAACTCATGCTCTTTGTGTCTGGCTCATAGTCAAACATATTAAGGAAAGCGCCAAGCACCAGGTTGTTTAGATGGCGTGGATTGAGCTTCAAGCAATGAGGCCTGGACGCAGAGAGGAACTGGTCAAAGAGGCGCGTGTGGTTTTAGCAAACAGTGACTTCATCGGCCATGCAAGTCGGGCAATTCATGTTTTTCTGTTTGTTCTGCCTGTACTGACGGGGAAGACGCATTTAATTCCGGCTCGCGAAATATAAAAACGACGAATTCCGGAGCCTGGACAACTACGGGCACTATTGTGCTCATCCGGTAATTACGGTGCGTTTAACATCAATCGAAAACAAGCTGACCGTTTTTCTTCACTAACGTATCGCGATGAAGGAGAGAAGAATGAAGCTATACGCAGGCAAGCTCCTGGTGGTCGATCTGACCACCAGGCAGATCAGCAGTGAACCTCTGCGTCGGGAATGGATCCGGCAGTACTGGGGGAGTTGGGGACTGGCCCTCCGCTACTACTGGGAC
>JAVVDY010000007.1:0-148289 GCA_032251255.1 Desulfuromonadales bacterium | reverse complement strand
AAAGAACGCTGGAAACTCTATTTTTCAACTGTCTACTTGACGGGGAAGCTTACGTTGGCAATAAAAAAGCCGAGTCACCATGAAATTGATCTGGCAACTCGGCTATCTCTTTGTAGTGTTAGTAGGGGTGGGACCCGTAGCTTTCCGCGTCTACCTTTCGACAGACTTGGCCTTTTCAGTGAGGCATTACGCCTTATATGGAATTCTAGATAAAATGAATTATGCCTGAAGTCAAGCGATAAACAACTGAAAAAACAATTAATTATGCTTTATGTCGTTCGCGTGAGCTACCGGTCGACCAAAAGCTGCAAAACATACCATATGGTAATTAAAAATGTCGCATTATTTTGTGGTTTATTTTTTGTTTTCCTAGGAAAACTACAGCTAAGGTCATAATTGCGGGTTTTTCAATAGCGAATGACAAAAACAAAAGGGAAAATATAATGAGACAAAATAATTTCTAGGAAATTCGATGATTTGGTTTTTCTGAACAGTGTTCTATGGAAAGCCCTCTAGCATAAAACTCTCTTTAATTCATATGCATAACAACTGAAGACATAAGACTGGAAGACGCTATTTCTTCAATAGAAGTCCACAGGATCGGCTGAAATAAATCAACATTCCCCCCATCGCTGCATCAACGGCTGCCGCAAACATAATCGCCCCAGGGTTAGGTACGAGATGTGCGTTTCCAGCAAGGAAAAATACGGCCAGAATTTTAGTGGTAATCGTAATGTCAATGAGTCTGTGAAATCTAGTCAGGTCACAGAGGGGAATAAGATAGAAAAGACCAAGGCAGAAGAGAAATAACCCTGATTGCTGGACAAAAAAGAAATTGTCTACACTGGTTCGGAAAAAGAAATCATAAAAGCTGTTGGTAAAGAAGAAGATAAAGAGTCCCAAACAGATGCTGTGCAGTCCGACGACCAGCACACAATTGTACAATTGCTGGAGTCTTCGGTGGGTCGTCACAGGATCGCGCGCTACTGCTTCCTCTCTCTCTTTGTGTTCAGAGACCATAATCAATTCCCCCTTCCAGGTATATGTGTCCGGTTTGCTGATTTAACAAATTACAGGATCAGGAGAAAAAGCAGTGCCGTCGCTATCATAATTCCCTGATGGGTTTTGTTGACACCGCTTGATATTGAGTGTTTTCGTGCAAGCTTGGTTAGAATACTGATCGAGGAAGCTGCACCAATTAGGGTAATCAGCGGTATCAATGCTTTAAGGGTTCCTAGGTTGGGTGTGATCAAGTCAGCGGGAATAATGTCGCTCATTCCGACCAATTCAACTATCCAGGGCAGTAGGTTTTGGCCTTGATATACAAATTCATGAAAATAGATGTTGAAGAACCCGGCAAAGGCAAGAAACAGATACGCATAACCTGCTATGGTAAAGTTTCTTTTCCAGGCGCTGTTCCGTGGAAATCCAGAGGCGAGGAAAGCCACTGCGGTAAATATCAGACCTATTAGGACGGCAACCACCACGTCCATGAAAAGAGCGTTCCCGGCGAGAGATTCTGGCAGAATGAGGGATACGGGCTTCCATGATGGGATCTTTACCGCTAGAACCAGGGCGGTTAACGAGACAGCAAAAAAAGCTCCGGCGACATCCCATCTTTCCCGGACCAGCAGTTCCCGCCAGGGTAGACGTGCGTTAAGACGCACCGATTGATGTTTGCATCGTTTGATACATTCCAGGCAAAGGATACAGTCTTTGCTTGAAGCAACAGCAGAAGGGTGCAGGCCCATTGGGCAGCTTTCGTCCTTCACACAATCATGGGTCAGGCACTGGCTGGAGCAGACTGAACTGTTGCTGTCCAGCCCGATCAGTGAAAGAGTCGTCGATTGAGCGACCATCTTCCCGAGCGGACAGACATGTTTGCACCAGACACGTTTACCAAAGAAGAAGTTGGTGACAACAGCCCCAGCGAGGATTGTAAGCAGAAGAATGCTGGTGGCATGAGCTCCTGTAAACATGTGCGTTGCATGTTCAGATAGCAGAATCAGAGCAAATCCGGCGATCCCGATCCAGACGCCATTTTTTACCAGGAAAGATGGGACACTAAAAAATTTCCTGCGATAAAAATTAATACCATCACTAATCGTTGGTAGCGGGCAGTAGCCGCACCAGCCACGACCGCTTATGATGATGGAGGCAATAAGAAATGGCCACCAGATGGCCCAAACGACAAGATTGGCAGGATTCTTCTCCGGAGGACCGGTAAGCGTGAAAAGAATCAGGGCCAAAATAAACGGGACGGTAAGAAATCTAAGGCCGTTTGGAAAAAATTGATAGTTAACCAACCGTCGTATGGTTGGAATCTTCAGTAGATTGAATTTTCCCGTAGTGGTGAATGTCGAAGTATGGAGAAATATCTGGCCTTCCTCTATTACGCTGCCTGATGTAGTCACAACCGCACGCTCGACAACCTGGCGCAGGCCATCGACATTAAAGGGCCAGAGATATTCTACAAGAAGATTAAGTGAGTCCTTGGTGAATCCCGAGATATCTTTGTTGTACTTCCGGTTAAATTCCTGCAAGCAGTATTCAGCAATATCTGGGATGTCTTTTTTTCTCAACCTGAGCGGCTTTAGATTAAGTCGTTCAACTCCAACCAGGGTCAGCAAATCTGGTTCTAGAGAACCTGATTTCACAAGATCAACATCCTGGATCGTGGTCGTAGCCAAAATTCTGACTCTACTTGCGAGCAGCTCTGGGTCTCCTGAACGAGTAAATGTTCCATGCCTAATAAAATCAACCAGCCGTTGTTGCACCGGAGCGGCCAGCGCATCGATATTTTCTAGGATCACTGTGCCGTTATCGGCAAGTTCCAGATAGCCACGCCTGAGACTCTGGGCAAAACTTCCCGCTCCTTTACCATGGCCGAAAAGTGCCGACATTTGCGCAACCTCGCTGAGAAGCCCTGTATTGGCCTTCTCTTTGTCAGTTGTCGCTTCACGTTGGACAGGCGGCGGATTCGCGCAGTCGAGATGGTAGAGAGGATCACTGTTATCTGGATGTTTGAAGTGAATCAATTGTGCGGCAAGGTGTTTGCCGGTCCCCCTTTCCCCGCAAATGAGGACATTGTTTTTATTAACCGACAAACGCTTGAGGTCAGCATTAACATCGTTTGTCCAGTTTGTTTTACCAACAAACTGGTCAATGTTCGGTGGTGATTCGGCAAAAAGTGAAGCTATATTCCCTTTATGCCTACTTGAAAGAGTCTCTTGGTATGCCGCATTTCTTGAACGACGTTGAATCAGGAGTTTCAGCAGGCGGTCATAAATAGCGGGGTGAGAGGCAACAAGCTCGAAAAAATCATTCTGCTCCAGCTCCAGCAGTCGGACCGAGGTGATCGATTTGACATTCGCCGATCGTGGCTCTCCGGTCATCAGCGCCATTTCGCCAAAAATGTCGCCTGCTCCCATGGTGGCCAGTGAATATTCGACACCTTCATCATTAATAAGCGTGACAGTAACTGACCCGTTCAGAACCATATACATGGAGGAGCCGGGGTCGCCACGGTAGATGATCGTTGTGTCCGCAGGGACGTTTAATTCAGCCAGAAGTGGCAACAGGACTGACAGGTTATCTGGAGGAAGATCCTTGAAAATTTCTACAGATAGAAGGTCGTCAATGGTTGTCATGTATAGCTCCCATTGAGAAAATTCTTATTAGTAGAACGGCGTTTGTGGTGTGCTCTTAGTTTAGGTTATTGCCTGCAAATTGCAACCTGATTTATTTCGTGGGCTGACTGATGGCAGTCGAAAAGGGCGCGGATTTCTCCGCGCCCTTTTCGATTAATGGACAGACTTCATTTATCCGAGAATCTGTTTCAGGTCCGCTTCTGCGGTGGTGATCGGCCCGATATTGAAGTTCTCAACCAGGAAGTTGAGGACATTCGGGGTGATAAAGGCCGGCAGGGTCGGACCGATCTTGATGTTCTTGATCCCCAGATGGAGCAGGGTCAGCAGGATCGCGACCGCCTTCTGCTCGTACCAGGAGAGGACCAGCGAGAGCGGCAGGTCGTTGACCCCGCACTCGAAGGCGTCGGCCAGGGCCAGGGCGATCTGCACCGCCGAGTAGGCATCGTTGCACTGGCCAACGTCGAGCAGACGGGGAATGCCGCCGATGTCACCGAACTCCATCTTGTTGAAGCGGAACTTGCCGCAGGCCAGGGTCAGGATAACCGTGTCCTGTGGGGCCTTCTCGGCGAACTCGGTGTAGTAGTTGCGGCCGCTCTTGGCGCCGTCGCAACCGCCGACCAGGAAAAAGTGCTTGATCTGTCCGGCCTTGACCGCTTCGATAACCTTGTCGGCGACGCCGAGAACGGCGTTGTGGCCGAAACCGGTGAGGATCTCCTGGCCCGGCGCATCGGGGAAGCCGTCAGCGGCGAGGGCACAGTCGATCACCTCGGAGAAATCCCAGCCGTCGATGTGACGGACATCGGGGAACTGAACGCGGTCCCAGGTGAACAGACGGTCCTTGTAGTTGTCCGCAGGCTTCTGGATGCAGTTGGTGTTGAAGACAATGGCACCCGGGAAACTCTGGAACTCCTTGTGCTGATCCTGCCATGCACCGCCCCAATTGCCGGCCAGGTGAGAATATTTCTTCAGGCCGGGGTAGCCGTGTGCCGGAAGCATCTCGCCATGGGTGTAGATGTTGATCCCCTTGCCCTCGGTCTGTTTGAGCAGTTCTTCAAGGAAGCGCAGGTCATGACCGGAAACCAGGATCGCCTTGCCCGCCCTGGTGCCGAGCTGAACCGGAGTCGGCTCGGGGTGGCCGAACCTGTCGGTGTGGGCCTGGTTGAGCAGCTCCATGGTCACCAGGTTGATGCGGCCGCACTCCATCGCCAGACCGACATAATCCATCAGCTCCAGGCTGTTGTCGAGCATCGCTGCAAGGGCCTTGTGGGTGAACGCGTAAATTTCATCATTCTCACGATCGAGAATCAGGGCATGGTCGGCATAGGCCGCATACCCCTTGATCCCGAACAGGATGGTGTCGCGCAGGGACTGGATGTCCTCGTTGACGCCGGGCTCCTTGATGCCATGGAGCTGTGACAGGGCCAGCAGTTGATCGCGGTCGGCGGGTACACTCCAGTCCTGGGCTGCGGGGGGGATGACACCGGCATAGTCACCGGCCAGGCTCTTGGCCTTGGCTTTGAGTGCTACGGCTTCCCTGATCACGTCGACAACCGAATCGTCGGAGAAATCGACATTGGTGACGGTGGTAAAAAGCGCCTTGATCATGAACCGGTCGATCTCTGCATCTGACCTGCCGTTCTCACGTGCCAGGTTTGCCCAGAAGCCGGTTCCCTTGAGGGTGTAGACCAGCAGGTCCTGCAGGTCGGAAACTTCGGGCTGTTTGCCGCAGACGCCGACTTTTGTACATCCGGTCCCCTGGGCGGCGCCTTCACATTGATAGCAGAACATAATTACTCCTCCTTGTTGGGTTGTTTGTATGGTGTTTGCATATTTGCTTGTTAAGGACTATAGGCTAACAAACCTGAGAAAACTTTGACCCGGATCAAAAAATATTATATTTGCAGGATATTTCCTGGGTTAAAAAGAGCTACAACTATAGCTGCTGTTCGTGGACCTGCAAGGCGAAAGGCAGAGTTTTCATCCCTCCGGTCTGTTACAATGGAACAGAACTGAAAAAGGGAGGAAACAATGGGCCGATTGAAAAAAACGGTGCTGATTGTCGGGGGCGTCATCCTGCTTCTGCTGGCAGGGCTTGTCGCCCTGGTTCATCTGCTGGTGACGCCTGAGCGGATCAAGGGATGGGCTTTGCCGGTGTTGCAGGAGGAACTCCGCCGCGAGGTGTCTCTGGCCGATGTCGAGATCGGGCTGCTCTCGGGGATCGCGCTGCATGACCTCAGGGTTCGCGACCAGGATGGACAGAACGACCTGCTGAGGATCGAGTCTCTGACCCTTGCCTATCGCATCTGGCCCCTGTTTGGCGGGCGGCTGGTGATCGATGCTGTGGTCTTGCAGCGACCGATGATTCGCCTGGTGCAGCATGCGGACGGCAGCATGAATATCGCTGACCTGCTTGACGGTTCAGCCGGGAAGGCTGAGCCCGAAGGCTCGTCAGCCGGGTCGGCAGGGGGGCATGGGATCGATCTGCTGGTCAGCAAGGTGCTGCTCGAGGGGGGAGACATCAAGTTGCTCCGCTCCGGCGCGGCGCAGGATATTCACCTTCAGAACCTGCGGGTGCTGGTTCAGAATATCACGCTGCAGGGGGCGTTCCCGCTTGACGTCTCTTTTCTGCTGGAGGAGACAGAGTTCAAGCTGGCGGGGGAGTTTGACCCATCCGCCAGCCGGGGACGTCTTGATCTGCAGATCGCACGGCTTGACCTGAACCGATTCCTTCCCGGCCCGGCGGAACCTGAAGCGAACGCCAATGCTTCCGCCAGGAGTCGCGTTCCTGCCGTTGAGCCGGGCCCTGTCGATGTTCCGATCACCCTTGACGGCACGCTGAAAATAGGTGAGCTCCTCTATGACGAGGTGGTGGTCAAAGCCGTCGCGGCGACATACCGGCTGGCCGACAACCGTTTTCAGCTAAAGGAATTGACCGGCCAGATAGCGGACGGGACGTTCAGGGCGCAGGCGGACGTTGATCTCGCCAGTAAGGGCTTTGCCTATACCGGTAACTTCTCTCTGGAGGGTGTGGACCTGCAGTCACTGGTTCCGGTCCTGCTGCCCCGGGCGGATCGCAGTACCCATGGGCTGATGCAACTGCAGTTTGACTTCTCCGGCTCAGGAACCGATCCTGCGCGGCTTGTCAAACAGCTAACGTCCACCGGCCGCTTCCGTTTGGACAAGGGGAAACTGATGGGCAGCCCCCTGCTGGTCGGGCTGGCGACGTTTCTCGGCAACCCTGAATTGAAGATTCTCAGCTTCCAGTCCCTTGCCGGCGAGTACGATTTGAAGCAGGGAGCCGCCCGGATCTCTGCGGCGCTCGACAGCAGCAAAACCCGTCTTTCCTCATCGGGGACGGTTGAGCTGAACGGTCCCCTTGACCTGCAGCTTGAAACCCGCCTGGCACCCGACATGCTCCGTGGCTTCAGTGCTGACAGCCCGGTCAGTCGCGCCTTCACAGATGCTGATGGGTGGGGGGTGCTGCCGCTGAAAATCGGCGGCACGATCAGCGATCCGACCTTCAGGCTGAGCAGTGCCGGCCTGAAGTCCCAGGCGAAGGAGCAGGTGAAGCAGAAGGTGCAGGAAACGCTCCAGGAAAAGCTGGGCGGGCAGACGGGGGAGGCAGGGAAGCTGCTTGATCAGCCGCTGAAAAAACTGTTCGGCCAGTAACCTCGTCCGGGCAAAAATTCTGGACAAGCGATGCCGTTCGGGGTAGCGTATCCCGGCGAATCCAGAACTAACAACAGGAGAGTTGATATATGGCAGCACTTGAATATTTCAGTGGGTTTGAAGTGATCAGGGCGGCGATGGAGGTCGAAAAGAACGGTCACCGTTTTTACTCCTCCATGGTTGGCAAGGCGCACTCTGATCTGGCGCGTGAACTGTTCAGCATGTTGGCGCAGGATGAAGTGGGTCATCTGAAGACCCTGGAAAAGATGGTTCCCCTCTATCAGGATGGTGAGTTCTGGGAGAACGAGGAGGACTTTCTGCCATACCTGCAGCGCTTTGCCGACAAGGAGATCTTCCCGTCCGCCGAACAGGTCGAAGCAGCACTGGTGAGCAGGGAAGGCGATCTCAAGGCGCTCGATCTGGCGATCGAAGCCGAGGAGAAATTTGCGGCCTACTTCCACAAGGCCGCTGCCCATGCCAAGACCCGGGAGGGCAAGGATGCTTTCGCCTGGCTGGCAAAGGAGGAGGATCGCCATGCCGAGGTTCTCAGGGATCGCCGCAACAGGATCGCCGGCTGAGTCTGCGCGAATAATAACATACCGCAGAGAGACGGAACCTGGTTTCAGGTTCCGTCTTTTTTTGCCGAGAAAAAAGAGAGCAGGGGTGGTTGAGGGACTTTTGTTGGTGCTATGATGAGAAAAAAAATTGGCCAGATATTTTGCCTGAGGCTGCGCTAGCGGCAGAAAGTGAGGAGATGAATGCTGCGCTATGCTTTTCTACTTGCCGTTGTTATGGCGGTTTGCATAAGCCCATTGCCGGTTCATGCGGATGCCCATGATCCGCAGAGGATCATGGTTGCCGAGGTGATGGAGAAGATGAACTCAGGGGTTGACGTGCTCTTCCTCGATACGCGCAATTCACGCGACTGGGCAGAGGCGAAGGTGATGATCCCCGCGGCGATCCGGATCGACAGCAGCGAAACCCTGACCAGGGTTGCCAGGGAAACCCCGAAGGACAAGCTGATCGTGACCTATTGCACCTGACCGAACGAATTTTCAAGTGCCAGTCTGGCACGACATTTGATCAAGGCCGGCTTCGTCAATGTCTATCCCCTTGAAGGGGGGTTGAAGGCCTGGCTGGATGCGGGCAACCCGTCGCATGCGAAGCCGCAATGACCCCGCTTTGTGGGCTGGAGATGTGTCTCCGGGCATTCCGTTGTCCGCAGCCTTCGGAATAACGTTTTGCTGACCGATGATTATGTTCGATCTTGATCATGCCCCGCCGACCCGCCTGGAGATTCAGAATGAGCGGGATCGGCTGCAGGGGTTGCGCAGGCAGTTCCTGCGCTCGGGACTGCTATCGGACGGTCTGCACGGGATGATCCTGTTTGCTCTCTACTTTTCAGGGTTGCTCCCCGGGAGCGGATTCCTGACTGCCGTTCTGCTCGGTACTGTCATCGCAATTACCCTGGCCACCGGTAGCGGAGCCAAACTGGTAGAGAGCGGCCGGCTGGTTTTCGTCCTGATTCTGATGGCCGCCGCAGCCTCGACGGGAACCTTTACCGTGGTTTATTTCGGCGAACGCTTGCTTGGCGGTGCGCTGGCGGCAGTCGCAACCTTCAGTATCGTCCTGACCGGTGCGACCCTGGGGGGGCGAATCATGCAGGTGCTTGCCGCGCTGGAGGCGCTCGAACAGATTGATGAGGACCATCCCGCGTTCCAGGAGTTGAATGCGCTGTGCCGCGATCATGCCGAACTGGGTGCTTATCGCAGCCAGGCCCGGGACATTCTGCGGCCGTTTCTGACCTTTGGTGAATTGCAGGCGATGCGCACCTGGGTCACGGCGCTGGATCGCTGATGCCACGGTGGCGGCATCCTGCCGGGGGCTCCCGGACAACGCAATAGTCTGATGATTACGGCAAGGGCCAACCCGCAACCCGGGGTTGGCCCTTGCCGTATCAGGTTGATGAGGTCAGTGGTTGCGCGGCGGCCAGGCAGCGCTAAATAAAAAAGCCGACAAGGCCTGCCATGACAAGCGCTGCCCGGGAAAAAACAGGCTTTGGTGCAATCATGCCAAAGGAGATGGCCGCCAGGCTTACCGCTAATTTTCCGAACACCAGCAGTGCGGGCAGAGGGTTTGAAAAAAGCTGGATCAGGGCCGGGTTGGCAACCATCCCCAGGGGGATCAGGTAGAGCCCGATCCCCAGCGTCATCGCGCAGCCAGCAATCTTCAGCCAGTTTTCACCGACCATGCCGGCGGCGATAAACACCGCACCACAGACCGGCGGGGTGATGGTGGAGAGCAGTGCGAACCAGAAGACGAAAAGGTGTGCCACCAGTGGCTGCAGGCCGAGTTCCTGAAGGGCCGGCCCGGCAACCGAGACGCAGATGACATAGGCGGCGGTTGTCGGCACCTCCATCCCCAGGACCAGGCAGGCAATACCGGTCAGGATCAGCGCCGGCCAGAGGTCGTGCCCGGATCCGGAGAGGATCAGCGAGGTTATTTTAACCCCCAGGCCGGTCTGGCCGAGGACGCCTATGACGATGCTGGCACAGATAATAATGGAGGCGATCGTCGAGATCTGCCTGCCACAGTTGATTCCCACCGTTTCCAGTCGCTGCAGGGTCCGGGACAGGGACGGGGTGAAGTTGATATCGACAAACAGCAGCAGGAACGCAGCCAGGATCGCGACGCAGGCCGCATACTGGGGGGTGTAGCCGCCGATAAACATCCGTTCGAGCAGGATCGCGAAGGGGACGACGAAAAACATCGCCGTGGTGAAGACAGCCTTCTTGTCCGGCAGGTTTTCCCGGGCGACGCCCCTCAGGTCATAGCGGAGCGTGAACGCATTGATTCCGAACCAGACCGTCAGAAAATAGAGCAGCGCAGGCAGCAGCGCCGCCCCCATGATCTTGTTGTAGGGGACCCCGGTCAGCTCAACCATGACGAAGGCCCCAGCTCCCATCAGCGGTGGCATGATTTGCCCGCCGGAGGAGGCGACCGCCTCGACCGCTCCGGCTAGCGCCCGTGGATAGCCGAGTTTTGTCATTGCCGGCAGGGTAATCGCACCGGTTGATGCGACGTTGGCCGAAGCGGATCCTGAGATCGAGCCGAACAGGGCCGAAGAGAGGACTGAAACCTTGGCGGCTCCACCCTTCAAGCGTCCGGCAACAGCCGTGGCCATGTTCATAAACCCCTGTCCGGCCTCTCCGGCATTGAGCACCGCACCCATGATGACGAAGATAGAAACAATTTCTACCGATACGCCGGTAAGTTGACCCCAGAGGCCGCCTTCAGCGATTGTGAGGGTCCCGAGAAAGCTCCTCACCGGCAAGCCGGGATAGCCGAACTCGCCGGGAATATAATTGCCGAACAGGCCGTAGAGGAGGGCGAAAAGGGCAACCGTAGGGAGAGGCCAGCTGATGCTGCGGCGTGCCATCTCAAGTGTGGCCAGCAGCAGGATTACGGCGACCGCCATCTGCAGGTTGCCCTGCAGCGCACCGTACTGGTCCGACAGGCGTGATTCGTTCAGTACGATGTAGCCACAGCTGGCGATTACTGCTGCGGACAGGGCAATGCCTGTCCAGCGTGCGTGGGAGGTTTTGGCAATGAAAACCAAGGTCCATGGCGCCGCCAGAGCCATGTGGACCGGGCGGCTGATCATGTGGGGGGTCATGCCGCTGAAGATAAGAAAAAGGTGAAATGAAATAGAAACTGCGCCGAGGAGAAACCAGAATCGTTTCTCCAGCGCAGTCATGCTTGAATCGAACATGGTTGTAGATCAAATCCCGGTAAGAGAACAAGTCTGCTGGCGGGTGCCTTGGGAGACCGCGTCGTGCAACGCGGTCTCCCAAGGCAGGGCCGTACAGCGTCTGCTAACGAATTGCTTCAGGAACCTCAACACCCTTTTCCTGGTAATAACGCAAGGCTCCCGGGTGAAGTTTGCCATAGATGTTGGACAGCATGTCGGTTGTAACGCCGCCCCACCATGCGTTGGACTGCGCCATCTTTTCCTTCTGCTCCCAGAACGCCCTGGTCAACTGGTAGGCGGTATCGTCTGCCATTTCCGTGGTCGCATAGGCGACAACAGGGAGGGAGGTTGTGGTCACCGGATAGTCAACCCCGGGGTAGGTTCCGGGCGGGATCAGCAGCCGGGTGCGTTTAGTCAGTTCGACCTGCTCGTCGGAAAGGGACAGGAGGTTGATGCCGATCCCCGCGGCAGCTTCCACAACGTTGGGAGCCGGATAGGAGCCGGAGGTGGCAAAACCGTCAATCTGGCGGTTTTTAAGAGCCTGCACCGCGCTGCCCAGCTCGGCATTGGCCAGCTTGACCTTTCCTTCCAGGCCAAAAAGCTCGAAATATTTCGCCGCCTCCCTGGCGCCGAACGAGCCTTTGCCGATCAGGATGTTCTTGTCGGCCAGTTCGGCAAATGACTTGATGCCACTGTCGGCCCTGACGACAAAATGCATCGTCAGCGACGGGATAGGAAACAGCGAGCGGACATTCAGATACTTCTCAGGGTTGTCGGCTTCGAACTTGCCTTTGCTGGTCTGGGCCTGCTCGATCAGCGCAGGAGGTGTGGTGAAGACATAGTTGCCGGTTCTCACCAGGACCTCCTTGACATTTTGCACTGATCCCTGGCTTTCCTCTACGGTGGCTATGATATCGCCATCTGTGCCGGCCTTGATCGCTTCTGCAATCTGCACGGCCATCTGGTAATAGGACGAACTCGTTTTGGCCGACTTGTAGGTGATTCTGGTCTCGGCGAATGCGGAGCTATGCAGAATCAGTAACATGGCCAAGGTGAAAGTGGTTGTCAGTCTCATCAGTTTCATGGGTCCTCTCCTTCTTGCGGTTATGTTGGTCTCGACCTGCAGTCAGCTGCCGACAATATATCCAGGCAAACAGATACTATCTTTTAACACTGCAGGCATCAAACAGAAACGATCTTCCACAAGCCTCGCTGGGCATTATTTCGATCAGGTTATCCTTCTGTTTGAGTAACTGAAAAATATTGAACTCGAAAGCAAATGAAGGCAGGTAAGGGGGCAGGGAGCATGCCGATGTGGTATTTCTTGCTGCGTGTTGAAATGAATGAATTATTTCAACGTGGTATTTCATCACATCTTGACGGGCAACTGCTCTGCTGCTAATTTTCACTCAGAAAACACGGAAAGGAGAATTCTATGGAGATTGTGATCCTGCGCAGCAAGGCAAAGAGAGGTCTGGGAGCTTAGCATTTTTACCACCCGCCATTCCTCCTTTGCCCGGTCATAGTGCCGGGTTTCTCTGATTACCGAAGAAACCCAACTGGATTTGCCTGACACCAACATGTCGGGCCTATTGCTTTTCGGACAAGACCGTCCGAAGGGGGTTTCTATGTCAAATTCATCTTATTCTCTACCCCAGCTGGGGTGGAGTCACTTCTTTCAACAACAGCTGAGCCTCGAAGAATGGGAATCAACGTTTCCTGCTCGGGTCTCTGCTGTTTACCGGAACAGCATCGATATCGCCAGCGTGCATGGACTGCAGCAGATCTCCCTCCCGGGAACCTGGCATTTTAAAGATCCTGAAGAACGTCCCACGGTCGGAGACTGGCTGCTGATCGATTCCGCAACCGCTCAGCCACAAAAAATGTTGCAACGCAAAAGCCTGTTTCAGCGCACGGCAGCCGGGACAGACGCCAGGTGTCAGCTGATCGCGGCCAACGTCGACACCCTGTTTATCGTCACCTCGTGTAACCAGGACTTCAATCTGTCACGCTTGGAGCGTTATCTGGCACTTGCGCTGGAGGCCGGGGTGGATCCGGTCCTTGTTCTGACCAAGGCAGATTTAAGCGATCATGTCTCAGACTATCGCCAGCAAGCACAGAGCATAAAGTCCACTTGGGCGATCGAAACCGTCAACGCCCTGGATCCATCCTCCCTTGAGGTCCTGCATTCCTGGTGCGGGCTCGGCCAGACCATCGCCCTGGCGGGGTCTTCAGGGGTAGGCAAATCAACACTGATCAATACCCTTTGCGGTGTGGACACGCAGAAGACCAGTGCGATCCGTGAAGATGACGCCAGGGGGCGCCACACAACCACCTCAAGAAGCCTGCACATGCTCCCCGGGGGAGGCCTCCTCATCGACAACCCGGGCATGCGTGAGCTGCAGCTCAGTGCGTGTGCCAGTGGCGTCGCTGCGCTGTTTGAAGAGATTGAAGAGCTCGCGACGAGTTGTCGCTACAATGACTGCCAACACCAAAGCGAGGATGGCTGCGCGGTAAAGTCTGCCCTTGAACGGGGCGATATCGACCCAAGGCGATTCGGCAACTATCAAAAACTCAAGGCCGAACAAGAGCGCAACGCGGAAACCATTGCTGCAAGGCGCCGGCGGGAGCGGAATTTCGGCAAGTTATGCAGGAGTGCTTCTGCTGTTCGGCACAAAGAACGTGGTGGCGCCTGATGACATAGAGGGGGAAAGGGGAGCCCTGGCACACGTTAGGGCTCCTTTTGATTGCGAGTTTTGATACTGAAACGGCACCTCTTCTGATCTGCTGAAAAACTTATTCCAGAGATTCTTGAGTTTTTTTTTTCTTCTTTTTCTTTGGCCAACACCTCTTCATATGCTGGGGCAATTGAGCTCATCATTCCTTGCGGAAGAATCGGATGAGAGTTCAAGCGGTGCGTGACCGGTTCAAAGATATGCTCTCGTGGTTCTCTGCAGGATAACGCCCTGAACTTCTGCAACAGCTTTCCCAGCATGACGCGTATCCTCCTCTCTTTTCCTGCTTCTCCCGCCTCCCACTACGGAAGGGGTAACGTCTTGAATCAGTATACACTCAAATCTCAGGAGTCATGAAACGGGAAAGCCGCCGGAATTGTCTCGACGGCTTTCTTCATATGTAACGACTTTCGATCCTTGATAGGTTTTTTTTCTGCTTGAATGCTAATGTGCTTTTGCTGATTCAAGAATATCTGTCATCTCTTTGTATCCTCTTGAGCGTGCCAGAGAAAGAGGGCTTGCCCCACTTCTGTCAGCTAAATTCACGTCTGCCCCTGCAGCAACCAGAGCCCTGAGAGTTTCAGTGTGACGAGTTCCGCCATCCCCCAAAACAATCGATTCTATGAGTGCCGTCCAGCCTAAATTGTTCACATGGTTTAGAGGGGCTCCCGCTCTGATAAGAATTTTTACGACTTCAACATTGCCTAAGTGGGCAGCCGCAATCAAAGCCGTTCCGTCATAGGGGCTGGTTATGTTCTTCGCGCTTGCTCCCAGCTCCAAGGCGAGTTTGAGGGTCGGCACGTCGTTGTCAACAGCAGCAATCGTGACAATGTCATAACGATCATTTTCCAGGGCGTTTGGGTCAGCCCCGGCGTCCACCAAGGCACGCATGGCCGCATGGTGTCCGTCAAATGTCGCAACATGGAGTGGTGTACGGCCGTGCCCGTCTCTGACCTCCGGCTTCATCCCTTGCGCGGCCAGTTCTTTAATCTTCACCACATCATTTCTGGATGCCGCTTCCAAATAACCCGTGTAAGCGGAGCGCTCGGAAGGGGAAGGGGGAACCTGCGCCTGCGCTGCAGTGGCGGACCCCAAAAGTAATGTACTCAAAAGTAGACCACGAAGTATCATATCAGTTGTTTTCATGACACCCTCCCTGTCCGAATCTTTGTGATTGCAAGCCCCCGTTGCAATGCCCGGGGCTTGCAGTATCTGCTCATTGATACAGATTATTCTCATTACTGGAAGATGCATAGTCCCCCTCGTCTGGGTAATGGAACCGGAAAACAAGGGTCGAAGCTCCCCCTTATGCCCATGGTTGCGGAGCGACGATGCTAGCCGATGACTCCTGCCGAAATGAACAGCAGGCTTGTCACGCTCACTGCGACCCAGAGCAGGATCCCCAGGGCCAGGGGTTTTATCCCCACCTGACTGAGGACACCTCTGGTCAGCCCTGATCCGATCAAAAAGAGTGTCATGACCAGCACCTGCCTGGCAGCAGCGTAGACCCCGCTCCAGAGCGTCCCGAGGGCCGGCAGCCATGAGTTCATGCAGGCCGCGATGATGAACCCCAGAATGAACAGCGGGAAAGCCGGTCGCCGGCTGGATTTGAGAATCAGCCCGGTGATGACTGTGCAGGGGACGATCCAGAGCGCTCTCGTCAGTTTTACCGTTGTGCCAACTGTCAGCGCAACGGAGCCAAAAACAGCGGCTGCGCCGACCACGCTGCTGGTATCATGGATCGCCAGCGCGGCCCACAGGCCGAACTGTTCCTGGCTGAGGTTCAGCCATCCCCCGAGAGGCGGGAAAAGCACCAGGGCCAACGCATTTAATGTAAACACCGTCGCGAGTGAGACAGCGATCTCTTCATCCCTGGCTTTGATGACCGGCGCGATAGCGGCAATCGCGCTGCCGCCGCAGATGGCCGTGCCGAAAGCCAGGAGGGTGCGCGTGTTGCTACCGATTTTCATCACTCTGCCGAGCATCTCCCCCAGGAGGATTGTCGCGGTGATGCTGACCAGGGTCATCAGCAGTGAGCCGATGCCGACGTCGATGACGATTCCTATGTTGATGCCGAAGCCCAGGCCGATAACGGAGAGCTTCAGCAGCGCTTTCCCCGCCCTGGAGGCCTGCTCAGGGAACGGGTTGCCGAAGAGGATGCTGAAGATAAATCCCGCCAGCAGGGCAGCCGGAGAACTTACTACCGGGAGTGCCATCACCAGAAACAGGAGGATAAACGCTATTTTAGATATTTTCGATGCGGCAGATGGGTTCATGTTCTTCCGTTTCGGGCTGGACGGTTTTCAGCGAGGAGCGGCAAGCCTGGTCGTTGGAGCGTTTTCCTGCGAAGCCGGAAATTCCGCTTGGGCCACCCAGGGAGGGTAGCGCCGCTGCCAATGGCAAAACGGTTGCTCTGCATGGCGGCGCTATTTGTCCAGTTCTTCGACCAGCAGTGTCATGAACTCTCCGGCACTTTGCCGGCAGACTATCTGGGCAAGGTCGTCGTAAGGTGTCTCGCTGCGGTTGATAAAGATCAGCCGTGCGCCGTTGTCAGCCGCAAAAGGGGGGAGTGAGGCGGCCGGATGAACTTCCAGCGAGGAGCCGATCATCAGCATCAGGTCGCTCTCCGCTGCCAGCGCATAGGCGGCATCCATCGCCGCAGCGGGCATGCTCTGGCCGAACGAGACGGTCTCCGGCTTGATCAGCCCTTCACAGTCGGGGCAATGAGGGTCGAGGTCGCCTCCCTCGAGGCGCGGTTGAATCTCCTCGATCGGCCAGCGTCGACCACAGTTGAGACAGGCGGCGCTGCGATTGGTGCCGTGCAGTTCAATGACGTTGCTGTTGCCGGCCGCCTGATGCAGGCCGTCGATGTTCTGGGTGATGACTCCGGCCAGCTTGCCGATTCTTTCCAGCGCGGCCAGAGCTTCATGGGCCGGGTTGGGGGCGGCGTCCAGCAGGGTCGGGATCAGCTCGCGGCGCATGCTCCAGTATTCCACGCGTGCATCTCGGCTGGCGAGAAATTCGGGATAGGTGACAACCCGGTAGCGATCCCAGAGCCCCCCGGGGCTGCGGAAGTCAGCCAGGCCGGATTCGGTGGAGATTCCCGCCCCGGTAAAAGCTGAGATGGTCCGGGCCCGCGTTACCAGTAAGGCTGCAGCCTTCACCTGCTGCTGAAGATCAGACATGGGTTCACCTCGTGGTTGATCTGGTCTCCGGGCGGATCTTTCAGGGATTCTTTCTTTTCTTCGATTTCGTTCCGCTCCCTTTGGTTTCAGAGAGATAGTTTCCCAGGAACTCCTTTTTGAATTCCAGGTATTCGCCCGCCTCGATCGCCTTGCGAGCGCCGGCGACCATGTTGAGATAGAAACGCACATTGTGGATCGCGGAGAGGGTGGCAGAGAGGATCTCGTTGGCGTTGAACAGGTGATGCAGATAGGCCCGGCTGAAATTGCGGCAGCAGTAACAGTCGCAGGCCGGATCAACGGGAAAGAAATCACGGCGGAAATTGCGGTTGGTCAGGCGGATCTTGCCGCGGCTGGTGAACAGGGTTGCACTGCGCGCGTAGCGGGTCGGGATGACGCAGTCGAACATATCCATGCCCCGCTCGATGCTTTCCAGGATATCTTCCGGCAGGCCGACCCCCATCAGGTAGCGCGGCTTGTTCTCGGGGAGAAACGGAGCCGTGTATTCAACAACTTTTTTCAGCAGCTCCAGCCCCTCACCGACGCTGACTCCCCCCACCGCATAGCCGGGGAAGTCCATGGCGGTCATCTGCTCGGCGCATTCGCGGCGCAGGTCATCGTAGACACTCCCCTGGACGATGCCAAACAGGGCCTGGTCTTCGCGGCTGTGGTATTTAAGACAGCTTTCCGCCCAGCGCAGGGTCTTTTTGATCGACTTGGCGGAATAATCATGGGTGGCCGGGTAGGGGATGCACTCGTCGAAAGCCATGATGATGTCGGCGCCGAGATCGTTTTCGATCTGCATCGCTTCCTGCGGACCGAGGAAAATCTCCTCACCGGTAATCTCATGCCGGAAGTGAACGCCATGTTCGCCGATCCTTTTTTTCGGCAGGGAAAATACCTGGAAACCACCACTGTCGGTGAGGATCGGTTTGTCCCAGTTCATGAACCTGTGCAGGCCGCCGGCCTTTTTAACCAGCGCCTCGCCAGGCTTGAGGTGCAGGTGGTAGGTGTTGGCCAGGATGATCTGAGCTTCGGTCTCCTCGACCTGGGCAGGGGTCATCGCCTTGAGGGCGCCGTGGGTGCCGACCGGCATGAAAATCGGCGTTTCTATCGTGCCATGCGGGGTGAGCAGGCGGCCGCGTCGGGCGCTGCAGGACGGATCGGTGGCCAATAATTCAAACTGAAACATTCAGTTGTTCTCCGTAATGTATTATAAGTATCCGGTCGCCTCGCACCGCGGGCGGTATAGACGTATATCAGAATCAGTATAACAGCGCAATGAGGCAGGGGGCGCAATGTCCAATCTTTTCCCGGTTCCCGACACCCTCCGTCGGGCCGAATACGCCAGGTTGTTCTTCCAGCTGGAAGCGAGGGAGTACTTTGACCTGCCCCCCCTGGCGCTGCAGCGGCTGCGTCGCGAGTTCCGCCAGGCCGTCCGATATTTTGGCGACTCCGGGGACCAGCTTCTGACGGCGCAGCTCAACGGATTGCTGGCTCCGCCGCCGCCCGATGATCTCAAACTGCGGAAACTGGTGCAGAAGCCGGCACCTCCCTTTGTCCTGTCCCCCGATCCGCAACGGGTCGGGTTGGTTGAACCTGGTGAATGGCTGGAGCTGCCGGTGCTTTTTCTCGGTTCCGGTATCAGGATGATCGATCCGTTTGCCAGAATGCTGCAGCAGGTCGGCAGGCAGGGGTTGGTCAACGGTCAGGGGAAGTGTGCTCTGGCGACGGTCGAGGTGGAGGATGCCAGCGGCAGACGTACCACGCTCTGGAATGGCGGGCCGCTTGAAGGGGCACTGCTCCCGGTGGTCAACGATCTTTGCTGGTGGCTGGAACTTCAGCCCCCGGAGTGGGATAACCTGACCCTGACGTTCCGCTCGCCGTTACGCCTCATGCGGGGCGGCAAGCCGCTGTTCAAGAGCAACTTTGCCGAGCTTTTTCCGTTTGTGCTGCGGCGGGTAACCGCGATGCTCGCGGGCCACTGCCAGGTGGAGACAGTGACCGATCCTTCGACCCTTCTTGATGCGGCGTTCCGGGTCGAGGAATGTGCCAATCGGTTGCAGTGGCGCGACTGGCGCTCGTTGACTGCCGATGATGGCGGACAGGATCTCGGAGGGCTCAGCGGCACGCTGGATCTGTCCGGCAGCGATCTCGCCGATCTGCTCTGGGTGCTGCGTCTCGGCAGCTTGCTGCAGGTCGGTAAAGGGGCACCATATGGCGCCGGACACTATCTCATCTCGCGCCGTAACGGCTAGATGCCGGGAGTTGTTAAGTTTTTTGTGCAAAGCCCTGTTGTCAGGGTGCGCTTCTGCGGTATAATTTTAGAAAAATCGACCTGAACTTGCTTAGCCGTTACCGCCGGGTCTTACCCGGTGGATACCTGACAGGGCCAACAACCTCGGGAGGACTCTTATGAAAGATGCGTGGGAGGAGCGGAAAAAAGCGAAAGAGAATGAGTACTTCATCAAGAAGGATCATGAACTGATCAACCAGATGAAACATCAGACCGAGGAGGAGCTGGCCAAGGAATACAGCAAGGGCCGCTGCCCGAAATGCTCTGAAAAGATCGAACCGATCACTTTCCGCGGCGTTCCCATGGATCGCTGCCCCGGTTGCGGCGGTGTCTGGCTCGGTCCTAACGATCTGAAAATTCTCGCGGAAAAAGATCATCGGACCTGGTTCGATTTCTGGTTCCGCCAGGATGAGACTCCGCCGGCGGAGAGAGGAAACTGACATGGGGTGGTTTGGTTTTTTATTGTTGCTGGTGGTTGTTGCCGGAGGGATATATTTCTACCAGAAGCTGCTGGTGATTGAACAGGAAATCCGTCGCGAGCACGCCGAACTGCATGCTCGGCCATACGATCCTGCGGATGCTGTCGTCAAGCCGGAAGTTGCCCCGCCGATTTTCAGGGAACAGGTCCGGCTCGAGCCGGATTCGGCCGAAGATGAGGAAAAAGAGCCGGTCAGTCTGGAGGAGGCCCTGCTTAAGGTGATCAACGATCTGCCCGGTTTGTTGCAGACGGAGCTGTATGCACTGTTCCCCGGCGAGGAGCGGAAACGCCTGCAGGCAATCCTGTTGCGCCTGGACCGTGACGGGAAGATCAAGCGGGAGAAGAAGAAGAGCAGCTATCGGGTGTTTCTGGCCTGAATTCAAGATGGATTCAGATCAAGTTGAGACGCAGAAGAGGCTCCCCGGGTTCCCGGGGAGCCTCTTCTGCTTTGTCTTTCAGAGGATGAAATCGCTTAACGCAGATTGTAGAAAACGTCCTTGCCGTTGAAGACCGCGGTTTCGTCCAGCTCATCCTCGATCCGCAGCAGCTGGTTGTACTTGCAGACGCGGTCGGTGCGGCAGAGGGAGCCGGTCTTGATCTGGCCGCAGTTGGTCGCCACTGCCAGGTCGGCGATGGTGGTGTCTTCGGTCTCACCGGAACGGTGCGAGGCGACTGCCGTGTAGCCGGCGCGCTTGGCCATCTCGATCGCTTCGAGGGTTTCGGTGAGGGTGCCGATCTGGTTGACCTTGATCAGGATCGAGTTGGCGATCCCTTTTTCGATCCCCTCCTTGAGAATCTTGGTGTTGGTGACGAACAGGTCGTCGCCGACGATCTGGATCTTGTCGCCCAGCTTCTCGGTCATCAGCTTCCAGCCGTCCCAGTCGTTTTCGGCCAGGCCGTCTTCGATGGAGATGATCGGGTAACGTGCCACCAGGTCTTCGTAGAAGGCGACTGTTTCAGCTGCCGTCTTGAGAGGCTGCTGCTCGTTGGCGAAGTTGTACTGACCGTCTTTGTAAAGCTCGGAGGCGGCGACATCCAGCGCCAGCAGGACATCCTCGCCGGGCTTGTAGCCGGCCGCCTCGATCGCCTCGACGATGACCTGCAGGGCCTCCTCGTTGCTCTTCAGGTCGGGGGCGAAGCCACCCTCGTCACCGACGGCGGTGTTGTACCCCTTGCCGCTGAGTACCTTTTTCAGCGCGTGGAAAATTTCCGCACCCATGCGCAGCGCTTCCTTGAAGGATTCTGCGCCGGCAGGCATGATCATGAATTCCTGGATATCGACGTTGTTGTCGGCATGCTCGCCACCGTTGATGATGTTCATCATCGGCAGAGGAAGCTCCTTGGCATTGGCGCCGCCCAGGTACTGATAGAGGGGCAGGCCGGCATCTTCAGCTGCCGCCTTGGCACAGGCCATCGACACACCGAGCAGGGCGTTGGCTCCGAGCTTGCTCTTGAAGTCGGTTCCATCCATCTCCAGCAGCTTGCGGTCGATGCCGATCTGGTCGCTGGCCTCCCAGCCGATCAGTTCCGCGGCAATCACTTCGTTGACGTGACCGACCGCCTTGAGGACACCTTTGCCGAGGTAGCGGGACTTGTCTCCATCTCGCAGTTCCAGTGCTTCACGTTCACCGGTCGAGGCGCCACTCGGGACAGCGGCACGTCCGATCACGCCGCTTTCCAGGGCGACTTCAACTTCCACGGTAGGGTTGCCACGTGAATCCAGAATCTCCCGGGCATAGATGTCGATGATCTCACTCATTGTTATTCCCCTTGATACAAAGAAGTTAACAGGGTATCGTCCTGACAGAAAATCCGCCTGAACCGTGTCAAAAAAATCAGTGGACATTTATAGCACAAGGCGGGTTGAATTGAAGTCATAATTTCCATTCTTTTTCGATTAGTATTCAGATGGCCCCAGAACTTTCAATTATCGTCCCGATCCTCAACGAAGAAGAGCAACTGCCCTGCCTGCTGACCGACCTGATCCGCCAGCAGCAGGTCGATTTCGAACTGCTGGTCTGTGACGGAGGCTCGCGCGACGACAGCCTCCCCAGGCTCTACGCGATGCGTGATCAGCTGCCTTACCCGGTGCGGGTCATCGAGTGCGAAAAAGGTCGCGGTCAGCAGATGAACACCGGCGCTGACGCCGCTTCAGGAGAGTGGTTGCTGTTCCTCCATGTCGACAGCCGGTTCGACGATCCGCTGGCTCTCCGGCAGGGAATCGATATCCTCGAGAAAGACCCTCAGTCACTGGTCGCCGGGCATTATCGCCTCCGCTTCCGGCGCAGCACCGGTGAGGATGCGTTCGGCTACTACTACCATGAGTGGAAAGCGCAGCTGGATCGTCCCGATTGCCTGCACGGTGACCAGGGGATGCTGATGAGGCGGCTCACCTTTCGCACCATCGGACTGTTCCGCAGGGACTTGCCGGTGATGGAAGATACTGACTTTGCTGAACGACTTCGCCAGCGTGGCCGCTGGATTCTGTTCCCGGCGGAGATATCCACCTCGGCCCGCCGTTTCGAGCGGGAAGGGCTCAAGCAGAGGCAGTTGATCAGCGCGCTGATTATGAACTTCAGGACCATCGGCTGGACCCATTTTTTCTCTTCTGTCAGGGATGTTTATCTTCCTCATCACGCGACCGGACGCCTGCTGGTGCTGCCGTTTCTCAGGCAGGTCAGGGACCTGCTGGCCCGAAAAGCTCCGCGGGACAGGCGCGCTATCTGGTTTCGCAGTGGTTGTTATATCCGCAGTCACGCCTGGCAGCTCGCGTTTTATCTCGATGCAAAACGCGCATTCCGGCGTGGAACGCCCCCCGGGGAGGGCAATCTGTTTTATGTTAGACTGTTCGAGATGCCATTCAACCTGCTGACCGATAACCCGCTGGGGAGGTTGGCTGCCACACTGCTGCTGAAGCTGTGGTTCCGCTGGACCTGCTACCGGGCCTGGAGGAGGGAAAAGGGCATGACGGAAGCGATCGAGGAGCCGGCTGTTAACTGAACCATCACCGTCGTCCGGCACTGTGACAGGTTGCGCTTGACGTACAGTCTCTGCCGGGCATGTGAAGTATTTCAGCTTTTGAACAAAACACAAACCAGGACAAGGAGAGAAGAGTGTCTGCTGAGCATAATGATTTCAAGGTAAATGACCTGGCGCTGGCCGAGTGGGGGCGCAAGGAGATCGAACTGGCACAGGTGGAGATGCCGGGACTGATGGCGCTGCGCGAAGAGTACCGTGGGCAGTTGCCGTTGCAGGGAGCACGGATCACCGGATCACTGCATATGACCATCCAGACGGCGGTGCTGATTGAAACCCTGCTGGAACTGGGCGCCAGGGTGCGCTGGTGTTCATGCAATATCTTTTCCACCCAGGATCATGCGGCCGCCGCAGTCGCCGTCGGTCCGCAGGGTACAGCCGAGTCGCCGCAGGGTATCCCGGTCTTCGCCTGGAAGGGAGAGACCCTCGAGGAGTACTGGTGGTGCACCGAGCAGGCTTTGACCTGGCCAAACGGTGAGTTCCCCAACATGATCCTGGATGACGGCGGCGATGCGACGATGATGGTGCTGAACGGCAACAAGTGGGAGATTTCCGGCACACCTGAAATCACCGCAGACGATCCCGAGGACTGGAGTGAGCTGGTCAAGCTGCTGAAAACGTCAATTGCGGAAAACCCGCAGAAATGGACCAGAACGGCAACTTCGATCAAGGGGGTGACCGAGGAGACGACCACCGGCGTGCATCGCCTCTACCAACTGGCCGCCGAGGGGGGGCTGCTGTTTCCGGCGATGAACGTCAACGACGCGGTGACCAAGTCGAAGTTCGATAATGTTTACGGCTGCCGTCACTCGCTGGTAGACGGGATCATGCGCGCTACCGACGTCATGCTTTCGGGCAAGGTTGCGGTTGTGTGCGGCTACGGTGATGTCGGCAAGGGGTGCTGCCAGTCGCTGCGCGGGCAGGGCGCCCGGGTGATCGTGACCGAAATCGACCCGATCTGCGCGCTGCAGGCCCTGATGGAAGGGTACGAGGTCCAGCGGGTGGAGGATGTGGTGGAGACCGCAGATCTGTTTGTCACCACAACCGGCAACAGGGATGTTATCACTCTCGCGCATATGCGCCGGATGAAGAACAATGCGATCGTCGGCAATATCGGTCATTTTGACAATGAAATCGAAATGGCGGCGATGGAGAGGGATGGAACCCTGGTCCGTGAAAATATCAAACCGCAGGTCGATCGCTGGGTCTTCCCCGACGGCCACGGGGTCATCGTGCTGGCGGAAGGGCGCTTGCTGAATCTGGGCTGTGCCACGGGTCACCCCAGCTTCGTGATGTCCAACTCCTTTACCAACCAGGTGATGGCCCAGATCGAGCTTTTCCAGAACGGTGATAACTATCAGAACCAGGTTTACGTTTTGCCGAAGCAGCTCGATGAAAAAGTCGCCCGGCTGCACCTGGATAAGCTGGGCGCCCGCTTGACGGTTCTGACAGAAGAGCAGTCCGCTTATCTGGGCGTTCCGGTCGGAGGTCCCTACAAGCCGGACAGCTACCGCTACTGATCCGTTTCGTTGCGCCCTCGTGGTGTGAGGCCCCTGCTCGTTTCGTCGAGCAGGGGCCTTTTTGTTTATATGTCTATTCCTGGAAAGATTATTTAATCCGGTAGCCTAGCTACTGGAAGTTGGCAAGTGACTTTAACTTCTGTATTGTTGGTCAGGGATGCACCCGGTAGGGATTGGTGGAGTAGCTGCGGAAGCTCAGAAAGGGTTCTGGCCGGAGCAGCGAGAGGGCGCGGTCACGGTTGACCGGATGGGTTATTGCCTTTAATGCGTCAGCCTCTGAATGCCATGCGACCTCCGGGGTTTCCTCGCTGGGGGTGAGCCGACCGGCTGCGTAGCGGGCCTTGAAGCAGAAGACCTTGGCCGCAGGCGGAGAGAGCCTGGACCAGACTGTCACCAGCGTCTCGGCGCAGATCGCTACTCCTGTCTCTTCCTGGACTTCGCGATGAAGCGCTGCCGGCAGGGTTTCTCCCTCTTCGACACGCCCCTGGGGCAGTTCCCAGCCACGCCTGTGATGCCTGACCAGCAGAATCTGTTGCTGGTCATTGAGGACCAGGCAGGTGACGACCAGAACGTGTTTCGGATGGCAATCCATTCATTCAGCTCCGCATGTTGAGCATCAGCCAGGTCCCGATCATCAGGAAAATTAGATTGACGGCCCATGCGGCAACAATGGGGGGGAGGGCTCCGGAGTAGCCGAAGGCGAGGATCAGGGACTGGAGGATAAAATAAATGACCCCGATTGCCAGGCTGAGGCCGATGCCGACAGCGATGCTGCTGCCCCGTCCCCGCTGCAGGGCGAAAGGGACCCCCAGGAAGGCCATGATCAGGCAGGTGAACGGGGAGGCCAGGCGGGCATGCATGTCCACCTGGTAGCGGGTGGCATCAAACCCTTCAGCGATCAGTTTTTCTACCTGCCGGGACAGCTGGCGATAATTCATTTCGTTGTTTTTCGGCACACCGGTGGCGAAATCCTCGGGACTCCGGCCAAGTTCAAGGATTTGATCGACCAGGGTTGCACTGCCAACCAGCTCGCCGCTGGCGGGGTCAAAACGTTGCTCACGCACTCTGGCCGCATTCCAGCCATGCTGCTGATAGGAGGCAACGGGGACGCTCAGCCGCCGTGTCAGGCGGGCCTGCCGGTCCATCTCGAAGATTGAAACCCCCTGCAGCTGTTTTTTTTCCGGCTCGGCAAGGAGAATATTGATAATCCGCCCCTCATCCCGGTACCAGATCTTTCCCTGGGGCAGGGACTGGTGAGACTTCCCTTTGAGCTCTACATCAAGTAACTGGTTGAGGTTGCGGGCGTTGAGTGGGGCGAGATGTTCATTGACGATCAGCTGCAGGCCGGAGACCAGCAGGGAAAGGACCATCAGGGAGCTGATGATGTGCCAGAGGCTGAGGCCGCAACTGCGCATCGCGGTGATTTCGTTGGTTCGGCTGAGGGTGCCGAGGGTCAGGACCATGGTCATCAGGACCGCCAGCGGCAGAACCTGTGAGATGATGACCGGTATGCTGTTCAGGAAAAAACTCAGGTACTGCGCGGCGACAGCCTGATGGTCGAGGAAGTCGCCAATTTTCTCAAAAAAATCGATCAGCAGGTAGATGCCGACAAACGCAGAGAGGGTCAGCAGCAGGATCCGCAGAAAATGGCCGAGCAGGTAGCGGTGAATCAGGGTCACGGGCGCTCCTTCTTCTGCCACAGGCGGTAGAGTCTGTCAGGCAACCTGCCGAACCAGACAAAGATCTTCAGAGGGCGCTCGATGGCTGTCCGGTGGAGGAAGAAGCAGCCGCCGAAGAGGAACACCAGGTTTGAGAGCCACAGGGTTTCAGCGGTCGGCAGGTAGCCTTTGGCGGCGAGAGTTCTGGTGAGGCTCAGCAGGATGAAATAAGCCAGCGAGATTGCCAGGGCCAGGGCAAAGCCTGAGCCCTTTCCTGAGCGGTTCGACTGGAGCCCGAGGGGGACACCGACCAGGGCGAAGACCAGCGGGGTGAATGAGGTGACGATCCGTTTGTAATATTCCCCTTCGAGGCGATAATACTGCTTCTGGTTCCCTGCTGCCTGTGGAATTGCCGCCCGCAGTTCAGCCATCGAAAGCTCACCCTTGGACCGGTCCCGCTCCTGCTCCTGCTGCAGGTGCTGGCCCATGTCCAGGTTGATGTCGTAGTTGGAAAAGGCAATCGTCTGGTAGGTCGGCTCCTCTCCTTGGGCAATCGTCGGCTGGCGATGGATGCTGCCGTTTTGCAGGCGCAGGGCCAGGGTGTAGGTCTCCGGATAGGAGACAAAACGGCCCTGCTCGGCGAAGATCGTCGCCGGGACCGTGCCTTCCCGTTCGTCCGAGATGAAAATGCCGCGCATCAGCCCGTTCTGTTCATCTATCTGCGAGGCATACAGGACGATGTCATCAAAGTCGTCGTTAAAAATTCCGGACTGGATGCCGATACTGGCCCGGCTGGAAGCGATCTGGAAAATTTTGCTGCGGAATTCGGTTTTGCTCTGGGGGATGGCGACGGTATTGAGGAAATAGCTGCCGCCAGAGAACAGGATGGCCAGAAGCAGGACCGGCTTGAGGAGCGAATAGAGACTGATCCCGGACGCCTTCAGGGCGACAAATTCGCTGTCGGCGGAAAGCCGGCCGAAGGCGAGCAGGATGCCCAGCAGAAATGAGAGAGGGACGGTGATGCTGAAAAAGTTGGGCAGCATATAGCTGAAAAGCTGGAGGATATCGGTCAGCGGGACCCCCTTGTTGACCACCAGCTCCATCAGCCGCGGGATCCGCCCCATCAGCAGTAGGAAGGTGAAGATCAACAGGCCGAGCAGGGTCGGAACCAGGACCTCGTAGAGAATGTAGCGATTGATACGTGCGTTCGACATAACCTTGCATATTAGTCTACCGGGTGAGTTCTGTAAATATAGGAAACGACAAGAAGAGCAACAGCGACCTGCCGATCGGTCGCTGCTGTTCGCCATTTTTTCCCTTGCCTGAGCGTCAGGTGCGTGGTATAGACACGCAGTTAATCATCTCACACGCTTACCTGATCCAGCCGGGCTGGTGCTTCGCTCGTCGAAGGCCTGCTGGAAACGACGGGGGCGGAGGCCGACAACCAAACAGAACAGGAGTAGAACAGATGGCCCAGATCACTATGAAGCAGCTGCTTGAAGCGGGTGTCCACTTCGGGCACCAGACCAAACGCTGGAACCCTAAAATGAAGCCGTACATCTTCGGCGCCCGCAACGGTATCTATATCGTTGACCTGCAGAAGACTGTCCGTTACTTCAAGACCGCCTATGAGTTCATCGAGTCAACCGTTGCTGCCGGAGAGAAAGTTCTTTTCGTCGGGACGAAAAAGCAGGCACAGGATGCGATCCGCGAGGAAGCCGTCCGTGCCGGCCAGTACTTTGTCAACAACCGCTGGCTCGGCGGGATGCTGACCAACTTTTCCACCATCAAGGCCAGTATCGATCGCCTCAAGAAGATCGAGACGATGGCAACTGACGGAACCCTGGAACTGATGACCAAGAAGGAAGGTCTGCAGCTTGAGCGCGAGCGGATCAAGCTGGAAAGGAACCTGGGCGGGATCAAGCACATGAGCAAACAGCCCGGCGCAATTTTCATTATCGATCCGAAAAAGGAGGCGATTGCTGTCAAGGAAGCCCGTCGTCTGGGGATTCCGGTGGTCGCTGTGGTTGATACCAACTGCGACCCTGACGGCATCGACTACATTATCCCCGGAAATGATGATGCCATTCGCGCCATCCGCCTGTTTGCGTCGAAAATGGCAGACGCCTGTGTCGATGGTGAGCAGCAGCGCAAGACAAGCAAGCAGACTGCCGCTGAAGGGCAGGATGAGCCGGTCGTTCCGGTCGAGGCCCCCGCTGAGCCGGTTGTCGAGGCGGCAGCGGAAACCGCACCCGAAGCTGAATAACCCAAGCCAGCTTGGAACAGCAATAAAACTAGATAACAGAGATGGCCGACGGCCGGGCTTCGGTCCGGCCGTTAGTTTGAAACGCAGACAGCAAAGAGAACGGACGCAACAGGGTTCGTCTGACATTTACGGAGGAGAATAACGTGAGTATTACAGCATCAATGGTCTCTGAACTGCGCAAAAAAACCGGCGCAGGCATGATGGATTGCAAGAAAGCTTTAACCGAAACCGGCGGCAATATGGACGAAGCGGTCGATTTCCTGCGCAAGAAAGGTCTGTCCGCAGCAGCCAAGAAGTCCGGCCGGGTTGCCGCCGAGGGTATCGTCGTGGCGACTTCGGAAGGTTCTCTGGGCGCTCTTGTCGAAGTCAATGCGGAAACCGACTTCGTCGCAAAGAATGAGGCGTTCAATGCCTTTGTTGCAGGAATCAGCGATGTTGTCATGAGCAATGATGTCGCCGATGTCGAAACCCTCAAAAGCCTGCCTTTCCCGGGTTCGGAGCGGAATGTCGGTGAAGAGTTGACTCACCAGATCGCGACCATTGGTGAAAATATGGATATCCGCCGCCTGCAGCGTTTTGACGCCGGTGAGGGGGTTGTCGCCTCTTACGTACATGGTGCCGGGAAAATCGGCGTTCTGGTCGAACTGAAAACCAGCAGTGACGATGAACAGGTCCTCGCACTTGGAAAACAGCTCGCCATGCATGTGGCTGCGGCAGGCCCACAGTACCTGAACCGCGATGACGTCCCTGCAGCGGTTGTCGAGAAAGAAAAAGAGATCATGCGGGTCAAGGCCCTGGAAAGCGGCAAGCCGGAGAACATCGTTGACAAGATCATCCTGGGTCAGATCAACAAGTTTTACGGCGAGGTCTGCCTGCTGGAACAGGCCTATGTGATCGATCCTGACCAGAAAATCAGCAAGGTTGTTGAAGCTCTGGCCAAAGAACTGGGAAGTGAGATCGTTCTGTCCCGTTTCGAGCGTTACCAGCTTGGTGAGGGAATCGAAAAGAAAGAGGACGATTTCGCTGCCGAAGTTGCTGCGATGAGCAAGTAGGTCTCTCAATTCGACAGGAGTCAGCGTGGCTGAAGTCAAGTATCAACGGATTCTGCTGAAACTGAGCGGAGAAGCACTGGCAGGCGATCAGGGTTATGGTATTGCACCTGACGTGATCAACGGGATTGCTGCCGAGATCAAGGAGGTGGTCGGTCTTGGCGTCGAGGTGGCCCTGGTCATAGGCGGTGGAAATATTTTCCGTGGGCTGGCAGCCTCTTCCAAGGGGATGGATCGGGCCAGCGCTGATTACATGGGGATGCTGGCGACGGTAATGAACAGCCTGGCGATGCAGGATGCCCTGGAAAAGCAGGATGTCGATACGCGCGTTCAATCAGCGATTGAAATGCAGCAGATCGCCGAACCCTACATTCGCCGCCGGGCAGTTCGCCATCTTGAAAAGGGGCGGGTGGTGATCTTCAGCGCCGGCACCGGAAATCCGTATTTCACCACGGATACCGCGGCAAGCCTCCGGGCGATGGAGATTGGCGCGCAGGTGATCCTCAAGGCCACCAAGGTTGACGGCGTCTACACCGCCGATCCCGCCAAGGATGCCAATGCCACCAAGATTGATGATCTGACCTACCTGGATGTGCTGCAGAACGGCCTGCAGGTCATGGACGCGACCGCGACCTCGCTCTGCATGGACAATAACCTGCCGATGATTATTTTTGACTTGACCCAGCCCGGCAATATAAAGAAAGTTGTTCAGGGCAAGAAAATCGGTACTATCGTGAAGAAAGGAGATCAGGATGTTTGATGATGTCCTGCGTGAAGCTCGCGTCGGTATGGATAAGGCGATCAAGGCGTTGAAGCGCGAGATGGCCAAGGTGCGGACCGGTCGGGCGTCGGTGTCTCTGCTTGATGATGTCAGGGTTGATTACTACGGGACCCCGACCCCCCTCAGCCAGGTGGCGACCCTGTCGGCCCCTGAGCCACGTCTGATTACTGTTCAACCCTGGGAGAAGAATCTGATTCCCGAGATTGAAAAGGCGATTTTCAAGGCTGATCTCGGGCTCAATCCTTCGTCAGACGGACAGTTGATCCGGCTGCCGATTCCGGCGCTCACCGAGGAACGCCGCAAGGAGATGGCCAAACTGGTCCGCCGGATGGGCGAGGAGGCCAAGGTGTCGATCCGCAATGCCCGCAGGGATGCCAACGAATCCCTGAAAATGCTTGAGAAAGAAAAAGAGATTACCGCCGATGAGCAGAAGACCGGCGAAAAGGATGTCCAGAAACTGACTGATGACTTTGTTCAGAACGTTGACGAGGTCGTGAAGACCAAAGAACAGGAACTGATGGAGATCTGATTCGCGTTGTCCTGTTCCCGGGTACAAACACCAACAAGGAGAATATCAATGGCTCTCAAGATTAACGAAGACTGCATCGCTTGTGGAACCTGCGTTGACACCTGCCCGCTGGGCGCGATCGTCGAATCCGGTGACATCTACTCGATTACTGACGAGTGCACCGAATGTCGCGCATGTGTTGACAGCTGCCCGGTTGATGCGATCGTCGACTGATCGGCCCTGCAGAAAGCAAAAAAAGGGTGTCCTTGCGGCACCCTTTTTTTCTGCCCGAAAACAAGGGTGCGGCGCGCGTTACCGGCTTGCTGAACCTGTCCTGACATGTTATTTTTACAATTTGTCGGATCTATCTGGCGCAAGAATGACGGCATATGATGACACCTGAACAGACATTGTCGGCTCAACTCAGGCACCTGGCGATCATCATGGACGGCAACGGCCGTTGGGCCCAGCAGCGTGGTCTGCCGCGACTGGCCGGACATCAGCAGGGGGCTGAGGCCGTCATCCGCACGGTCGATGAATGTTCACGCCTCGGTATCCGCTATCTGACACTGTTTGCCTTCAGTTCGGAAAACTGGGGAAGGCCGGAACATGAAGTCACGACGCTGATGGAACTGTTGCTCAGGTTCCTCACCACCCAGCGCATGAAAATGCTGGAAAATGGGGTGCAACTGAGGGTAATCGGCGATCGCGAACGCCTTTCTGGCGATGTGCAGAAGGCCCTGTCCGAGGTGGAAACGCAGACCCGGGCGGGCGACCGTCTGACCTTGACCCTGGCCCTGTCCTACGGCGGGCGCAATGAGATCGTCCGGGCCGTCAGGAAGCTGGCCGCCAAGGTCGCTGCCGGCCAGCTGTGCCCTGAGCAGATTGACGGCGCCCTGCTCGAGGCGAATCTGGATACGCACGGCATGCCGTCGCCGGATCTGCTGATCAGGACCAGCGGGGAAATGCGTATCAGCAATTTTCTGCTCTGGCAGCTGGCGTATGCCGAGCTCTATTTTACCGATACGCTCTGGCCTGATTTTGGCAGAGAAGAAATTCAACGAGCCACCGATGTTTTTCAGATGCGTCAACGTCGTTTCGGTCTCACCGAGGAGCAGCTGGCGGCAATGAAGAACCCTCACCCCGAGGAGAATTCCCATTAAACAGCGGATTCTAACAGCCCTGCTCGCCCTGCCGGTGCTGGTTCTGGTTGTCCTCTTTGCCGGTCCGGTCCTGTTTTCACTTCTGATTGCAGCAGTTCTGTTTCTGGCCCTGCTCGAATTCTACCGCATGGGGCTTGCGGATAAACATCGCGCTGATCAGTGGTTGTCAGCCGCTGCAGGGGCCATGCTGCTGATCGCTCTCTCCCAGCAACGTTTCGACCTGTTGCTGTTGCTGTTGACAGCGTCCCTGCTGCTGATTGCTCTTAAAGTACTCTTTTCGCCGCCTGCGGCTGATCTCAAGCAGGCTGCCCCTTTGCTGGGGTGGCTTGGCCTGGGCCTGCTCTATCTGCCCTTGCTGCTTGGCCATCTGGTGCTGCTGCGCATGCTCCCGGACGGGAAGGAATGGGTTTTTCTGACCCTGCTGGCGGTGATGAGCTGTGACACCTTCGCTTATTTCGTCGGGGTGAGATTTGGCCGGCGCAAACTCTATCCGGCGGTCAGTCCGAACAAAAGCCGTGAGGGTGGCATCGGTGGGCTGCTCGGGGCGGTCGCTGCGGTGCTCCTGGCCAAGTTGACATTTCTCGGGCAGATCGGCTATCCGGAGGGGATCCTTTTGGGGCTGCTGCTCGGCTGTGCCGGACAGACCGGTGACCTTTTCGAGTCGTTACTCAAACGGGCCTGTGGCGTCAAGGACTCGGGGAATATCATCCCCGGGCACGGCGGACTGCTGGATCGCCTGGACAGCCTGCTGTTTGCATTTCCGGTAACGTACTACGCTGCCAGATACTGGTTCGGAGGTTGAAGGCAGAGATGAAACACCTCGCAATTCTCGGTTCGACCGGCTCAATCGGTGTCAGTACGCTGCAGATCGTCGCCGCCTTCCCTGATAAGTTTCAGGTCACGGCACTGACCGCAGGGCGGAATATCGACCTGCTGCTGCAGCAGGTCCGGCGCTTCAAGCCGAAAATGGTAGCGGTGGTCGCCGAGGAGGATGCTGAGCGTCTGAAGAGAATGCTCGGTTCCGACGCCCCTGCCATTCTGTCGGGTGTTGAAGGGCTGATCCACTGTGCCAGCGCCCCCCAGGTCACGACCGTAGTGGCGGCTATCGTCGGGGCTGCAGGGCTGGTGCCGACCATGGCTGCGATCAGCGCGGGCAAGGATATTGCCCTGGCCAACAAGGAAACGCTGGTGACTGCCGGCTCCCTGGTGATCGAAGCGGTGCGGGAACATGGCGGCAGGCTGCTGCCTGTCGACAGTGAACATTCAGCTATCTTTCAGTCTCTGGAGGGCCATCAGCCTGAAGATATTCGCCGGCTTATACTGACGGCGTCCGGTGGTCCCTTCCGTGAATGGCCGCTGTCCCGCCTGGCGTCTGTCACCCCTGCGGATGCCCTGGCCCACCCCAACTGGGATATGGGGAAGAAGATTTCCATCGATTCCGCCACCATGATGAACAAGGGGTTGGAGGTTATCGAAGCCCGCTGGCTGTTCGATCTCCCTGTCGAACGCATTGCGGTTCACGTTCATCCCGAGAGCATTGTCCATTCGATGGTCGAGTACCGGGATGGGGCGGTGCTGGCCCAGCTCGGCATCCCGGATATGCAGACGCCGATCGCTTACGCGCTCTCCTGGCCGGACCGCCTGCCGCTCCAACTGGAACCTCTCGACCTGTGCAGAGTCGGCAGTCTTAATTTTTCGCAGCCTGATCTGACAAAGTTCCCCTGCCTTGGGCTGGCCTATGCTGCAGGCCGGTCGGGGGGAAGTGCTCCGGCGGTCATGAATGCCGCCAACGAAGTCGCTGTCGAGGCTTTCCTTGATCGCCGTATCACTTTTCTGCAGATTCCGCAGTTGATTGAGAAAGTGCTGGAGCAGCACACCGTCGAAGAGTTGACCAATATTGATCAGGTGTTACGCGCAGACTTGTACGGGCGTCGAACCGCCCGAGACATAATCGCTGGAGGTTTATCTTGATTACCATAATTGCCGGTATCGCGATGCTCGGCATCCTGGTGTTTGTCCATGAACTGGGGCATTTTTGTGTTGCCAAACTTTCCGGGGTCAAGGTCCTGAAGTTTTCCATCGGCTTCGGGCCCAAGCTGCTGTCCCGGCAATGGGGCGATACGGAATATCTGATCTGTGCCATCCCCCTGGGAGGGTACGTGCAGATGCTTGGCGAAGGGAGCAGCGAAGATGCCGAACTGACGGAGGCGGAGAAAGCGTTCTCTTTTGCCGAAAAGCCGGTTTCCAGACGTCTGGCGATCGTTGCAGCCGGTCCGCTCATGAACCTGATTCTGCCTTTTTTGGTTCTCCCGGTGTCCTATCTGGTCGGGGTTCAGCTCCCCGCATACTATGATCAGCCCCCCTGTGTCGGCCATGTTGTCGAGGGGTCGGCAGCCGCGACCGCAGGATTTATCGACGGAGACTGCATTGTCGAGGTAAATGGTCGTAACCTTTCGAGCTGGAACGATGCCAACAAGGCGCTGCTCGGTTCTGCCGGTGAATCGCTTATTTTTAAAATCAGTCGTCAACAGGAGATCTTCTACGCCAACCTGCCCGAAGAAAATGACAGTCTCGAAGGACTTCAGGCGCTGGGCCTGATGCCTCAACAGGCGGCCCTGGTGGGCGGGTTGGCCCCCGACATGCCGGCGCTGGCGGCGGGTCTGCAGGTTGGAGACCGCATTCTCAGGATCAACGACCTGGATATCTCATCATGGTACGAGCTCAGACCGGCCATTCAACAGCTCGGCGGAGGCGACGTTGGTGTCACGATTGAACGCGATGGCCGGTTGATGGAACTCGTCATCACGCCAGAGCTGCAGGACGAGAGCGGAGATTATCTGGTTGGGATCTCGCCGATGACCGAAACGGTAGAAAAACGTTTCGGCTTCTTTGAAGCAGGCCGGGCTGGCGCAGAGCGGGCCCTGGAACTGATCGAGCTGACCCTGGTCTTCATTGAGAAACTGTTCACCGGGAATGTTTCGGCAAAGAATATCGGTGGCCCGATAACCGTTGTGCAGGTTGCCGGACAGGCTGCGCAGACCGACCTGTCAGCGATCCTCTCTGTCCTGGCTTTTATCTCGATTCAGCTGGGGATTCTCAACCTGTTACCGATTCCGATTCTGGACGGCGGCCATATCTTCTTTTACTTCTTTGAAATTGTCTTTCGGCGGCCTCTGTCGATGTGGGCCCGCGAAGTTGCGCAGCAGATCGGTCTGATTCTGCTGGTCATGCTGATGGTCCTGGCCTTCTATAACGATCTGGTTCGGCTATGGCCCTGACCACCACATCCGCGCATAACGGTCTGACGGTTCTGGCCCTCGATTCCTCTTCGATGACCGGCAGTGTTGCCCTCTGGCAGGGTGGTGTGCTGCTTGCGGAATCGCTGCTGAATCTGCGTTCGACCCACAGTGAGAGGTTGCTGGTCCAGGTTGATCAGCTGCTGGCGGCAACCGGCCTCAAACTGGCTGATCTGGATCTGCTCGGTGTGGTTCATGGGCCGGGGTCATTTACCGGCCTGCGGGTCGGGTTGGCCACGGCCAAGGGTTTGGCAACTGCAGCAGATCTTCCGGTTGTCGGTCTCTCCACCCTCGAGGTGCTGGCCATGAACCTGCCTTTTTCGCCCTTCCCGGTCTGTGCCTTTCTCGATGCCAGGAAGCAGGAAGTCTACAGCTGCCTCTATGATTGCAGCAGCGGCTTGCCTGAAGCGGTCGGCACGGAGACAGTTCAACCGCCTCGCGAGCTGTTAAACAGCCTCGCCGGTGAGGTCATCCTGGTAGGTGACGGGGTGCCGCTCCATCGCGAAATGATCGATGGCATTCTTGGCGGCCGTGCCAAGGTGCCCCCGGCGGTCGCCCATCAGCCCCGCGCGGCAGCTGCAGCGGTCCTGGCATCGGCGAAGTTCGATGCCGGACTTGCGATGCCGGCGAGCGGCTTGAGGCCCTGCTACATCCGTCCCTCCGACGCTGACCTGCCGAAAGGCAGAGTGGGATCAGCCGACGGTTGAACCCTTGGCGGCGCGTCGCAATTAAATTGCCCTTCGGGGTGGTTGCGTTGTTGACAATATGGTGACGCTTTGGTTATTTTTAGGACAGAAATTTTGATTTCTAACCCATGCGTGGAGGTGAAACATGGACATTGATCAGAACGTGCTGCAAGACCTGCTCGACAACAACCCTCGGTTCCGCATGCTCTATGAAGAACACATGATTTTCGAGAAACAACTCGCTGAATATGAGAAAAAGTCTTTTCTCTCCCCCCAGGAAGAACTGGAAGTAAGCAAAGTCAAAAAAATGAAACTGGTCGGTAAAGACGAGATGGAGCGGATGGTCGTCTCCGCAAGGGCCTGACTGTCGGCATGACATAGCAGAAATCTTTTGCAAAGGGTTTAAGCGCATGCTTAAACCCTTTGCTGTATGAATTGCCTGTATTTTGTTGCGGTGAACCAGGTTCGCCGCATGTTTTGTTGGAGAGATGGACTCAATGAGTCGCCGAATCTTTTGAGGAGGATCAGGTGAAAAAAACCGGCTCACAAATTTTACTGGAATGTCTGCAGCTCGAGGGGGTCGAGAAAGTCTTCGGTTACCCGGGTGGGGCGGTCATCAACATCTATGACGATCTGTTCGATTCACCGATCGAGCACATCCTGACCCGCCATGAGCAGGCCGCGGTTCACGGAGCCGACGGTTATGCGCGGGCGACAGGGAAGGTCGGTGTCGTTATCGCAACCAGCGGCCCTGGCGCCACCAATACGGTGACCGGAATTGCAACCGCCTACATGGATTCTATCCCGATGGTCATCATCAGTGGCCAGGTGCCGACACCGCTGATCGGCAACGACGCATTCCAGGAAGCCGATATCGTGGGGATGACCCGCCCCTGCACCAAGCATAATTACCTTGTCCAGGACATCAAAGACCTGCCGCGGATGATCAAGGAAGCTTTTTATATTGCCCGGACCGGTCGTCCCGGACCAGTCCTGATCGACCTGCCGAAGGATATCCAGGTCGCCTCGATGAAATTCAGCTACCCTGACAGTGTCAACCTGCGCGGTTATAAACCGACCGTCAGCGGAAATGTACGTCAGATCGAAAAGGCTGCCAGGATGGTTCTGGCTGCCCGGAAGCCGGTGCTCTATGTCGGTGGGGGGATTGTTCTCTCCAATGCCAGTGAAGAGCTCCTCAAGCTGGCTGAATTGACCCGTATCCCGGTCACGACGACGCTGATGGCCATGTCCGCCTTTCCCCAGGCCCATCCCCTGGCCCTTGGGATGCTGGGGATGCATGGGACCTATTTTGCCAATATGTCTGTGACCGAGTGCGACCTGCTGATCGCTGTCGGTGCACGCTTCGATGACCGGGTTACCGGACGGATCGACTCCTTTGCCAAGAAAGCCAAGGTCATTCATGTCGATATCGATCCGACGACCATTAAAAAGAATGTCGCGGTTGATCTGCCGATTGTTGGCGATATAAAGAATGTTCTCTCGACCCTGACACTCAAGCTGCTTGAGAGGAATGACGAGATCGAGGAACTTCACGCGGCGACCCGGGACTGGATCAAGGACATCGCCACGTGGAAGGAAACCCATCCGATGACCTATAAAAAATCGGAAACGGTCATCAAGCCCCAGTTCGTGATCGAGAAGATTCGGGAATTGACCGATGATGATGCGATTATCTCGACAGAAGTCGGGCAGCATCAGATGTGGACAGCCCAGTTCTTTAATTTCACCCAACCACGCACATTTCTCACCTCCGGCGGTTTGGGGACCATGGGCTTCGGCCTGCCTGCGGCGCTGGGTGCCCAGGTGGCCTTTCCTGACCGCCAGGTTATTGACATCTCTGGTGACGGGTCTTTTCAGATGAATTCTCAGGAACTGGCGACGCTCGTTCAATACCGGCTGCCGGTCAAGATTGCTATTCTGAACAATAATTTTCTCGGCATGGTCCGTCAGTGGCAACAGCTGTTTTTCAATAAACGCTACAGCCAGACCTGTATGGAACTGCCGATCGACTTCGTCAAGCTGGCCGAAGCCTATGGCGCGACGGGATTGCGCACTGACAAGGTGGAGGAAGTCGAATCGGTGATCCGGCAGGCCCTTGATACTCCGGGTCCGGTGATCATGGAGTTCAAGGTGGATCGGGAAGAGAATGTGCTGCCGATGGTTCCCGCAGGGAAGGGGATTCATGAAATGGTGCTGGCTTCTTAAGGTTTAAAACATTATATTGCCAATGTTTATCAGACCGTCACAGGTCCTGTTTGGAGAAGAGGATAGTTGAGATGAAGCATACGATTTCGGTTCTGGTGGAAAACGAATTTGGGGTTCTGTCACGTGTGTCCGGCCTTTTTTCCGGCCGGGGGTTCAATATCGAGAGCTTGTCGGTAGCGCCGACCCTTGACCCGGATACCTCGCGGATGACGATTGTGACCCGCGGGGATGACCGGATTCTCGAACAGATCAACAAGCAGCTGAACAAGCTGATATCAACGATCAAGGTCGTCGATTTTACCGGAGAGGATTTTGTCGAACGCGAACTGGCGCTGATCAAGGTGTCCACGGAAACTGAGAATCGCGCTGAAGTGCTACGAATCGTCGATATTTTCCGTGCCAAGGTTGTCGATGTGACGGCCCGTTCCTACACGGTGGAAATAACCGGTGCTCCGGCCAAGATAAATGCCCTGCTCGAACTGCTGCGGCCCATGGGAATCAAGGAGATTGTTCGTTCCGGGCCGGTGGTTATCGGTCGCGGAGTCAAAGGTGTGGCCGGTTGATCGCAGCTACGGCTGGTCAAAACAGCCCCAACAGGAAGATGAGTTGAATTATGAAAAATAGCAATCAACCGATTGCCGTCGAGGGCTACCCCTTTATCGCCCTGTTTGCTTTTGTGACCCTGGTTTTTGCGTTGTTAGGGTGGACGTTTGTGACCCTGGCCCTGCTTGCTCTTACGCTCTTCAGTGTCTATTTTTTCCGTAACCCGGAGCGGGTCGTTCCGAACGGAGAAAACCTGGTGATTGCCCCAGCGGACGGCAAGGTCATTTATGTCGGGGATGCCTACGAAGCGCGCTATTTCAAAGAGCAGATGACAAAAATCAGTATTTTCATGAACGTTTTCAACGTTCATGTCAATCGGGTACCATGCAGCGGCAGGGTTGTGGAGATGTTCTACAACAAGGGAGAATTTCTCAACGCGTCTCTCGACAAGGCCAGCGAACAGAACGAACAGGCCGGTATCCTGCTGGAAACCGAAGCGGGTCAGAAGATCCTGTTTGTCCAGATCGCCGGCCTGGTTGCCCGGCGGATCGTAACCTACCCGGTCATCGGAAATCTGCTGGAGCGGGGGCAGCGCTATGGCCTGATCCGTTTCGGATCCCGGGTAGACATCTACCTGCCGCGGCAGTGTGATGTGCAGATCACCCTGGGTGAGAAAACCGTCGCTGGCGAGACCGTACTGGGGATTCTGCCATGACCGAAGAGATAACCCGCTTTGACAAACGGGAAAACCTGCGCAAGGGAGTCTACCTGTTGCCGAACCTGATCACTTCAGGAAGCCTGTTCGCGGGCTTTTACGTGATCATCGCCTCGACCAACGGCGATTTTGTACGGGCGTCATGGTTTATTCTTCTCTCCGCGGTTCTGGATGGGCTCGACGGCAAGGTAGCGCGCATGACCGGGACCACCAGCAAGTTTGGGGTCGAACTCGATTCCCTGGCCGATGTGGTTGCCTTCGGGGTGGCACCCGGGGTGCTGATGTACACCTGGGCGCTGAAACCGTACGGCAAGCTCGGCTGGCTGGCGGCGTTCCTCTACGTGGTGTGCGGTGCGCTGCGGCTGGCCCGTTTTAACGTCCAGGTCACTACGGTGGAATCGAAGCGCTTCATCGGCCTGCCGATTCCCGCAGCAGCGAGCATCGTCGCGACCTGCGTGCTGCTGTTTTACGAACTGGGTGGGACCGGGACAATCAAAAAAGTTTCGGTGGTCCTGCTGGTCTTCCTGCTGGCCTTTCTGATGATCAGCAACATCAAATATTTTTCGCTGAAAGATCCTGAGCTCTTTAAGCGCCAGCCCTTTATCATGCTGGTTGTCGCCATCATTCTGCTGATTGTCATCGTCGCCCAGCCGGAACTCATGCTGTTCTGTATCGGTATGACCTACCTGGCCTCCGGTCCGCTGGGATATCTCTTTGCCCGACGCAAGCAGAAACACGCAGGGGAGCCTGCAGATGACGGCGAAGCTGACGATGGTGAAATCGGGCTTAAGCCGGACTGATCTGTCTGGCCGGATTTGCCAGAGATTCTTTTCCGGGGAAAAAGCTTGACTTAGCCGGTTTTTTCCGGTTGAATCGCATATTCTTGAAAAGCGTTGAAGAGGAGTAGTAAGCGCTCAATTCCGTCCCAGAGAACCGGCGGTCGCTGCAAGCCGGTACGGAAAACGCTGAACTCGCCTTGGAGCTGCAATGATGAAGCCCGACAGGGTTAGTCATTGTCGTGAACCTGCGTTAAGGGTGAAAGAAGGTCCGTCGATTCCGACGGATAAATCAGGGTGGTACCGCGAAGCGACAAGCTCTCGCCCCTGTTTCAGGGCGAGGGCTTTTTTTGTTTTCTGCAGACTGGGGAAAGGGGGTGGTTCTGAGTGGAATCTGACCTGGGTGACCTGATGATCACAACACCGCTGACCACAAAAATGTATCTGAACTGCCCCGTCTTTGATTGTCGGGCAACAACTATCAGAAGGACGATGCCATGAGTCAAAAAGAGAAGATCATTATTTTCGACACGACCCTCCGCGATGGCGAGCAATCTCCTGGTGCCAGCATGAACATCGAAGAGAAACTGCGCATAGCCCACCAGCTTGAACGGCTCAATGTCGACGTCATGGAAGCCGGTTTCCCGATTGCCTCCGTGGGGGATTTCGAGGCGGTCAAGAGGATTGCCCAGATCATAAAGGGTCCGCAGATTGCCGGCCTGTCACGGGCCAACGATATGGATATCGATCGTGCCTGGGAGGCACTTCAGTATGCCGGCGAGCGCGGCCGGATTCATACCTTTATCGCTACCAGTGATATCCACATGGAGCACAAGCTGAAAATGAGCGAGCAGCAGGTGATTGATACTGCTGTTGCAGCAGTAAAGCGGGCTGTCGGCTATACGCCAAACGTGGAATTTTCCGCAGAAGATGCCGCCAGAACCCGTTTGCCGTTTCTGGCAAAGGTGATTGAGGCGGTCATCGAAGCCGGCGCCAGCACCGTGAACATTCCTGATACCGTGGGTTACACGATCCCTTCGGAATTCACCCGGATCATCAGCTACCTGAAGGAACATGTCAGCAACATCGAAAAAGCGATCATCTCGGTCCACTGTCATAACGACCTCGGATTGGCGGTCGCCAACTCGCTGGCCGCTGTTCAGGCAGGTGCCCGCCAGGTGGAATGTACCATCAACGGCATCGGCGAACGGGCGGGGAACTGTTCCCTCGAGGAGGTGGTGATGGGTCTGCGGACGCGTCACGATATCCTTCCTTACACGACCGATGTCGCGACGGAACAGATTATGCCCTCAAGCAAGTTGCTTACCACAATTACCGGTATCCAGGTCCAGCAGAACAAGGCGATTGTCGGCGCCAATGCCTTCGCCCACGAGGCGGGGATTCACCAGCATGGCGTGCTGATGAAGAAGGAAACCTATGAAATCATGACACCCGAGTCGGTCGGACTGAACGCCAACAAGCTGGTGCTCGGCAAACATTCCGGTCGGCATGCGTTCATCGATCGTCTCAAGGAACTCGGTTACGACCTTAAAAAGGAGGAGATCGAGAAGGCCTTTGTCCGCTTCAAGGCCCTGGCGGACATGAAGAAAGAGATTTTTGATGAGGATCTCGATGCCATCGTTGCCGATGAAGTCCTGCGTGTGACGGAGACCTACAAATTGCTGCAGATGAATGTCAGTTCGGGGTCTTTTGCCGCACCGACCGCAACCGTGGAGATGCAGGTCGAGGGCGCCATCAAGAAGGCTGCGGTCATGGGCGATGGCCCGGTTGACGCCAGCTTCAAGGCGATCAAGCAGATCACCGGAACCGATTATCCGTTGCTCAACTTCTCGGTTGGGGCTATAACCGGCGGGACTGATGCGCAGGGTGAATGCTCTGTCCGTTTGAAAAATAGTGAAGGGCGTGAAGTGCTCGGACAGGGCGCACATCCTGATATTATCGTTGCCAGCGCCAAGGCCTATATCAACGCCTTAAACAAGATTGCCAGCATTGCCACGCGGACGCGCGGCGACGTTTGAATTGTACCTAGCTGAATAAACAGGAGAACCCATGGGTAAGACGTTAGCTGAAAAGATATTTGACGCTCATCTCAAGGATGAACCTTTCGAGGGAACCAAGGTCCTCTCTCTCGATCGGGTCCTCTGCCACGAGATCACCACCCCTGTTGCGATCGCCGATCTGGAGTGGCGAGGCAAAGACCGGGTGTTTGACAGGGAGAAGATCAAGGTCGTCATCGATCATGTGACCCCGTCAAAGGATTCCAAGACCGCGACCCAGGCAAAGATTCTCCGCGACTGGGCGCGGCGGCACGATATCCCGGATTTCTTCGATGTCGGTCGTAACGGAGTCTGTCACGCGATCTTCCCGGAGAAGGGGCACATTCGTCCCGGCTTCACCGTGATCATGGGGGACAGTCACACCTGTACCCATGGTGCGTTCGGCGCCTTTGCCGCCGGGGTCGGAACGACTGACCTGGAAGTCGGTATTCTCAAGGGGGTCTGCTCATTCCGCGAGCCGGCGACTATCCGTGTCAACCTGAATGGCAGCCTGCCCCAGGGTGTGTTTGCCAAGGATGTGATTCTTTATGTCATCGCACAGCTCGGGGTGAACGGTGCCACTGACCGGGTCATCGAGTTCCGCGGGCCGATCGTGGAGCAGATGAGCATGGAGGCGCGCATGACCCTCTGTAATATGGCGATCGAGGCTGGCGGAACTTCCGGGGTCTGCATGCCGGACATGGTCACGGTCGATTACCTCTGGCCGTTCATTCAGGACGAGTTTGCCAGCAAGGAAGCGGCGCTTGCGGAATACCGCCAGTGGGTCTCGGATGAGGACGCCAGCTATGACAGGACCCTTGATCTCGACATCTCCGGTCTGACTCCTCAGGTGACCTACGGTTACAAACCTGATTGTGTCAAGCCGGTCAGCGAACTTGCCGGCACCAAGGTCGATCAGATCTACATCGGCACCTGCACCAACGGTCGGATTGAAGATCTGCGCCAGGCCGCTGAAGTGCTCAAGGGCCGGACCATTGCCGATTCGGTGCGGGGTATCGTCTCGCCGGCGACGCCCAAGATTTTTCAGGATGCCCTTGCTGAAGGGATCATTCAGGTCTTCATGGATGCCGGCTTCTGCGTGACCAACCCGACCTGCGGGGCATGCCTCGGGATGAGCAACGGTGTCCTGGCAGAAGGGGAAGTCTGCGCATCCACCAGCAACCGGAACTTCAACGGCAGGATGGGCAAAGGGGGCATGGTGCACCTGATGAGCCCGGCGACAGCGGCAGCGACAGCGGTTACCGGTGTCATCACTGATGCCGGGTCCTTATAAACCGGAACGAGGAGAAACAAAGATGCAGAAGAAATTTGGTGGATCGGCACTTTTTCTCGACCGGTCCGATATCAATACCGATGAGATTATCCCGGCCAAATATCTGACCGAGGTGACCAAGGAGGCGTTGACCCCCTATATCCTCGAGGACCTCAAGCTGGAAGGTTTTGATCCGAAAGGGCAGGCGCTGAAAGACGCGACGGTTATTGTGACCAGGGAAAACTTCGGCTGCGGATCTTCCCGTGAGCATGCCCCATGGGTGTTTGAGGTCAATGATGTGCATACCATTATCGCCGAAAGCTACGCGCGGATTTTCAGGCAGAACATGTTCAACTGCGGGATGCTGGCGATCGAGCTGCCGAAAGAGGACATCGATGCTCTGCTCAAACTGCGTGAACAGGGGACGGTGAAGGTGAACGTGGACCTTGACGCTCAACAGGTGACGGCAAGCGCAGGAGAAGAAGAGCAGCTGTTCTCTTTCGAGATCAGTCCGTTCGACAAGGCACTGGTCAAGGCCGGAGGGTGGGTTGAGTTCGCCGATGCGCGCTACTAGTCCGAATTTGTTGCCCGTCTTATAAAGAAAGAATGCCGGCCGTTTCAACGGCCGGCATTCTTTTTGTCTGTGCCACCAACAGGTCGTCAGCCGGTCTGACATGTGGAACGTTTGCATCCGTTCCTACCGGTCAAGGAAATCCCTCCAGGAAGGGTGCCGGTGATCAAAGTCGATTGGCTTGCAGCTGTTCAGGCAGGAAAATTCGGTCAGCATTGTCGCGATATTCTGCCGCAGATCTGTCTGGCAGCTGTCGGTCAGTTCTTTGTCGAATCCCCGCTGCCCCAGATTTATGACCAGTTCCAGTGCGATGAGCCGGCTGATGATCCGTCCCAGTTCCATCAATTTGCGTTGCGAGGGTCCGGAGCCGGAGTTGATATCGAAGTCGATCAGCTGCCTGACCCGGCCGGCTGCCTGGCGGGTCAGATCGAAGTGGCTGAGGAAACGGTACAGGTTGCGTTCTCTGGCGACCTTCATCAGCTTCAGCAGGGATTCGGAGATCTGGATATAGAGGATGTCGTTCGACCCTTCAAAAATCTGGAAGGGGCGGCAGTCCACCGTGCTTCGACCGGCAAAGTGGTCCAGCCGGTAGCCTTTGGCGCCGACCAGCTGCAGCAGTGATTGAGAGGCGTCCTGCTTCAGGTCGGTGATGCAGGCCTTAATCGCGTTCGCCTCGAGACCGCTGGCCGCAAGGTTGTTTTCCAGTCCTGCCCGTTCAACGGTATTGACACACATCGCCGAGCAGACGGTAAAAGCCGACTGGATCTTTGCCAGGCGAGACTGGGCCTGGTCGTAACTGCTCAGGCTTCGGCCTCCGACAAGGCGATCCCGGCAGTGGCTGGTGGCTTCATCAAGAATACGGCGGATGAAACCCATCGCCATGGCCGGGAACTGCATCCGGCTGCGGTGGAGCAGGTCAAGCATCATCTTGATTCCGGTTGAGTGCGGGACCAGCCTGTGCGTGGCGGGAACGCTGACGTCGATCCTGTTGCGCCCGTAAGGGATCATGTAGAGCCCCAGGTTGTTGAATTTCTCTTCGACGACGATTCTCTGCCCCGGTGCGTTGGCGTCGCAGATGAAGAAGTCGATATCGCGACCCAATCCCTTATCCGGGATGAGCTGGCGGGCGGTTAACAACCAGTAGTCCGCCCAGCCGGTCAGTCCCGCCCAGTGCTTGGTCCCCTTGATATGGCACCGTCCGTCCTGTTCCGTCCATGAACTCTGCATGTGGAGGGCATCAGTGCCGTAGTCCGGTTCGGTGATCATCAGCCCGCCCATCTTCCTGTTGCGGATAAAATCGTCGAAAACCGGGTGTCTGGCCTCCTGTTGACCATACTTGGCAACCGGCTGGATAAACAGGGCCCAGTTGATGCCGAAGATCAGGGCGAGAGCGAGGGATTCGTAGGACGCGGCTTCAACCATGGCAATCCCTTCCTCCAGGTCGCCACCTCGGCCTCCGTACTCGGCAGGGATGAAGGTCGCAAGGGGATTGCAGGCCATGATCTCTCTCAGCACATACGGGGGCAGCCCGCGCTCAGTGCTGAGTTGATCCATATCCTCGCGCTGATGAAAGACATTCTCCAGGCAGGATTCAAAGGTCTGCAGCAGCAGGGGAAAAGGGGTCGACCTGTCGAGCTGCTCCGGGCGTGTGTGAGACGGTTGTTGATCCTGTGCGCTCATCACTCTCGTTCCGTTCTGGCTGTTGGCAGGAAATGGTTTCCCAAAGTGTATCGCTGTTCCGGTGATTCTCAACCTGGGCTGATTCTCCGGCGGGCGCAAAGTCCCTAGCGCAGCAATAAAAAACTGCCCCCGAGCCAGATCAGCAATAAGCCGATTCCGCCCTGGACGAGGAATTGCCAGCGCAGAAAGAACGGCCGGATCCGGTTGTGGGAAAGCAGAATCGCGATGGCTGCATACCAGAAAAATGAAATCAGGAACATCGCCAGGATCAGCATCGTTTTCGCCAGCAGGGGAATCGTCGGGGAAACCACCAGGGCGAAAAGGCTGAGGTAGAAGGCCCAGGCTTTAGGGTTGGTCAGGTTGGTAATCAGACCGCTGCGATATGCATGCAGAGGAGAAATTCGCAGAGGCTCTACCTGGGGATGACTGCTTTGCCCAGGGTTTGACATGAACAGTTTATACAGCATGCCGAGTCCAAGCCATGCCAGGTATGACCCGCCGATAATCCTGACAGCGATATGGAAGTTGGGCAGGGTGCCGAGGATCAGGATCAGACCCATAAAACCGACAAATGCAAAAATACCGCTGCCGGTGGCAACACCCAGAGCGGTGAACAGACCGGACTTGCGGGAATCTCCGATTGTTCGGTTGAGAACCAGCAGAAAGTTTGGTCCCGGACTGGCAATCGCCAGGGCGAAGACACCTAGAATTGTGGCTATTTCAGCCCATGCTGAGGTCACGCGCGTACGCCTCTTCTCCGGCAGCTGCCGAGCCGATAATCCCATCGGCCAGGCAGATGTGGTCAATGGACCGCCAGTCACGACCGAGCAGCAGAGCACCGGCGCAATCGACAGCCACCGGGTCGCGCCCGGCAATAAGTCTGCCGACCGGCGGATCACAGGCCGGTCCACCCAGATGATACTCGGCCATTCCGACACTCCCGTCGACCAGGCACAGGTCAGGTTTGCGATACCTGTTCAGTTCAAATATTGCCTGGTGCAGGTGGGTGTGAAATTTTGATTTTTTCCAGGAACTCCCAGCCTGGTAATGGCTCGGAGGGGCGCAGCCGATCAGATTTTTCATGCTGATGGTGACCTCGGCCAGCGAATGCGCCTTGAGGACCGGAACCGAAATCAGGTACGCATCGAACAGCACCTCGGGAAGCCAGATCACAGGAAATATACGGCAGGAAGGATTTTCCAGTTTGAGCAGCGGCGCGTGGTTCAGGTCGAGCAGTTCGACATCGGCGTGTTCAGTCAGCCTGCGGTACCCCAGTTGGTTAAAAACATCAGCTGTTTCCAGATTTCTGTCGCCGCACCCTTCAGCGATAATGATTTTGGCACTGGTCATTCGCCGCAGGGAGACAATCAGCGCATCGACAAATGCGACCGGCAGGGTGATCGGCGGTGACAGGCTGTTGACCAGGTTTGGCTTGATCAGGATCTGTTTTTGTTGCGCGAGCAGGGCGGGATCTGCCACAGCCTGCAGCGCCCTGTCCACCGAGGGGAAAAAGCCTGTGAATGGTTCGATATGGCAGGCGAACGACATGTGACCTCCGGAACCGTGTGCCTGGACGATGAACACCTCGATTATAGGTGAGCGGCATACGATTGTCCATGAGGGCAGCAAGAGTTGCATGCGGGCGCCGGAAGTGGAAGAGGGGAGTGAAAAATTACCGACAGGGTGATAAATCCCTTATGATTTGTTAGAATTGGCTGGTTAGGTTTTCTCTTTAGGTTTTATGACAGTTGAAGGGGTCGTCATGACGGGAAAAAAACTCTTATTGCGTGCACTGAAAGAGAAGGGCGTTCGATATATCTTCGGCTATACCGGCGGAGCGATCATGCCTGTGTTCGATGAAATGGACAAGCTCGGCGATTTTCATTTCATCATGGCCCGGCACGAACAGGGCGCGGCGTTTATGTCCCAGGGGATCTCGCGGGCGTCGCTCTCTACCGGGGAAAGGCAGATCGGGGTCTGTATGACAACCTCCGGCCCGGGGGCGATGAACCTGGTGACGGGGATCGCCGATGCCTATATGGACTCGGTGCCGATGCTGGCGGTGACCGGCCAGGTCGCAACCGGGGTCATTGCCACCGATGCCTTCCAGGAGAGCGACGTTGTCGGGGTGATGATGCCGATCTGCAAACAAACCTATATGCCTCTTGATGCTGCCGACGTTGAACAGACCGTCCATGAGGCGGTCTACGTGGCGACCACCGGTCGTGGCGGTCCGGTGGTGATCGATGTCCCCAAAGATGTTCAGAACCAGTTGGTTGCGGATGAGTACCACTTTGATGCGAAAATTTTCAGACCGGCACTGCCCGGCTTCTATTACCATCCCACCCCGGCGAGGGAACCGCTGCAGCAGGCGATGGAGCTGATCAACCGGAGTGAACGGCCGGTGATGTTCTGCGGCCACGGGGTGATCAACAGCAATGCCGGGGAGCTGCTGCGTAAATTTGCAGAAAAGGTCAATATCCCGATCGCTTTCACCCTCCACGGCATTTCGGCGCTGCCGGCTGACCACCCCCTGAGTCTGGGGATGATGGGTATGCACGGCACGGTCGAAGCGAACCGGGCGATCATGGAAGCGGACCTTCTGATCTCTTTCGGGATGCGTTTTGACGATCGGGTGACCGGTAAGCTCAACGAGTATGCCCAGAACGCTGATGTCATTCATGTCGAAATCGATCCTTCGGAAATCGATAAGAATGTTCGCTGTACGGTGGCGATCAACGCCGATGTCTACCGCACCCTGCATGTCCTGCTGGGCGACCCGATGTTGACCTACAAGCCGCGTCGGCGCTGGCTGGAAAAAATAGAATCATTCCGGCAGGTGATGGCCGAGGACCTGCGTCATGAGATCGGGGCGGCAGTGGGTGAGGGCGGCAAACTGCTCATGAAGACGATCATCCACCAGCTCTCCGAACTGACCGGCGGCAAGGATCTGATCGTTCCCGATGTCGGCCAGCACCAGATGATGGCCGCCCGTTTTTACAACTACCAGACAACAAACAGCTGGTTTGCCTCCGGCGGTGCCGGGACCATGGGGGCCTCGTTGCCGATGGCGATCGGGGTCAAGTTGGCGCGTCCTGAAGAGCGGGTCTGGTCGATCAGTGGTGATGGGGGCTTCCAGATGAATGCCCAGGAGCTCGGTACCATCATGGAGCAGCAGCTGGACGTCAAGATCCTTATCCTCAACAACGGATATCTGGGCATGGTGCGCCAGTGGCAGACCCTCTTCTTTGATGGCCGCTACGCCGGGACGCCGATGCAGAGCCCCGATTTCGGTTTGCTCGCCCAGGCCTACGGCATTCCGTATCGCAGGGTTGAAACTCCAGAAGATATTGTTCCGGCTCTGCAGCAGGCGATCGATCACCGGGGCGCCATGGTGCTTGAATTTATCTGTGACCCGAGTGAGGTGATCCTGCCGATGGTACCGTCCGGGGGAGGTTTTGAGGACATGATCGTGAAACGTCCGGGAAAGGAACAACCGGAAACGAGCGACAGTGATGGAGAGGAATCATGAAGCGACGCGCCATTTTGGCTTTTATGCTCGATCGGCCTGGGGTGCTCAACAAGGTCTCCATGCTGATCCGCAAAAAGATGTATAACGTCGATACCCTGACGGTCTGCAGCTCGCGCATCGAGGGGATCAGCAGGATGACGATCACCCTGCAGGAGGACGACGAGGCAAAGGTCGATCAGATCATTAAACAGCTGGAAAAGTTCACCGAGGTGGTTTCCGCCAAGGAGCTGGACACCGATCACAGCTACTGGCGGGAAGTGGCGATCGTCAAACTCGAAGTGGATGCTTCTCACCTCGATGGATTTCACGGCCGCTACAATTTCGAGGTGCTCGACCAGAAAAGCGAGGATATTCATATCCTGCAGGTGGCCGGATCAACCCGCCGCATCGACGCGTTCCTCGACGAAGTCGGGCAGGAGCATATCATCGAGATCGCCCGGACCGGGGTGACCGCGCTGGAAAAGTAACCATCCTGAACATCACAGGAGTCAGGCATGAAACGACGCAGTACGGAAATCACCGGGAGGGCCGGTGGGGAAAACTGGGTCGAACGAACGGCGGCACGGACCATGCTGCGCGCCGTCCGCTTCATGGACGATGATTTCGAAAAGCCGCTGATCGCGCTCGCCGTTCCCTACACCAACGGAACCCCTTGTAACGACCATATCCGTGAACTGGGAGACCTCTTCCAGAACGCAATCGAGGCGGCCGGGGGGAAAGTGATCATCTTCGGGACCCCGGTTGTCTCCGATGGGATCTCGATGGGAACCGAGGCGATGAAATATTCCCTGGTCAGCCGTGAAGTGATCGCAGATGCCATTGAGCTGATGACCGAGGGCTACCGGGTCGATGCCGTGGTGACCCTGTCCGGGTGTGACAAAACCATACCGGCCGCGCTGATGCCGATTGCCCGCAATGACCTGATCGGTCTGACCCTCTACGGTGGCAGCATCCTGCCCGGCGAGTATCAGGGGGAGGAACTGAATATCGTCAGCGCGTTCGAAGGGATTGGTGCCCATGCGGCAGGGCGTATAGATGACCTGCAGCTGAGAGGGATCGAATGTCACGCCTGCCCGGGTGCAGGTTCATGTGGCGGGATGTACACCGCCAACACCATGGCTGCCGCTATCGAGGCGATGGGGATGAGCCTGCCCGGCTCGTCGTCAAATATGGCCGTCGACAGGCAGAACCGGGTTTCCGCGGAGAAAAGACATGACATCACCGCAAGTGCCGGAGCACTGGTCGGGCTTCTCGGGAAGGGTTTGAGTGCCCGCCGGATCATGACCCGCAGGGCATTCGAGAATGCCCTGACAGTTGTCTGGGCGCTGGGTGGTTCAACCAACGCGGTGCTGCACCTGCTGGCCCTGGCGAAAGAAGCCGACGTCGAACTGACCCTGGTCGAGATCAAGGAACTCACCGCGCAGGTGCCGATGCTCGGAGATTTCAAGCCATTCGGTCGTTACCTGATGAACGATCTGCACCGCATCGGTGGCGTCCCTCTGGTGATGAAGCTGTTGCTGGATGGCGGTTTTCTGCATGGCGACTGCTTGACCGTCACCGGCAGGAGCGTGGCTGAAAACCTCTCTGGCGTGAAAGGTTTGCCGGCAGATCAGCGGATCATTTTCCCCATCGAGGCCCCCTATGCTCCGCCCGGACGTCATATTCGCATCCTCCACGGCAACCTCGCGGAAGAGGGTTGTGTCCTTAAACAGAGTGGAAAAACACTGCAGACCATGACTGGCCCGGCCCGGGTGTTCGAGCGGGAAGAGGCGGCGCTGGCGGCGATCCTGGCAGGACAGATCCGCCCCGGAGATGTGGTGGTTATCCGCTATGAAGGGCCCAGGGGCGGGCCTGGAATGCGGGAGATGCTGTCACCCTCCGCCGCACTGATGGGGGCCGGCCTGGGGGGGAGTGTTGCCCTGATCACGGACGGCCGCTTCTCCGGTGGAACCCATGGGATAATGGTCGGCCACATCGCCCCGGAGGCGCAGGTCGGCGGCAATCTTGCCCTGGTCGCCGAAGGCGACAGGGTCCGTATCGATCTTGAAGAAGATGAGTTGCAACTGCTGGTGGACAACGAAGAACTGCAGCGCCGCCGCAGTCGATGGCGCGAACCGCAGACCGCCTATCCCCGCGGTGTCCTCTCCAAATATGCCCGCCTGGTTTCTTCCGCCTCGACAGGCGCCGTAACCAGCTGAGAGAAATCCGTCCACCGGTCTGTATGGAGATCCCCTCCGGCCGAAATGGAATGAATTGCTGGCAAAGGGAAAAAAACGTTTTTTTGAAACAAATGTTATGTTTTAATTAATTTTTTTCTCAGGTAGTCAGCGTCCTTTATTTGACGGGCTGTTTATGGAATTTTCGGCTGATACGGACAGTCAATCGAACGGGCCACGGGTCTGGGCGATCGGCGGTGGCAAGGGCGGGGTGGGCAAGTCAGTCATCTGTACCGCGCTGGCGATGAACCTGGCCCGTCGTGGCGAGCGCTGCGTAGTGATCGATGCCGATCTCGGCGGCGCCAATCTGCACACCTTTCTCGGCATGCCCAACCCACGACATTCGCTCAGTGACCTGTTCCGCAGGAAGGTCGATGGCCTGCAGGATATTCTTCTGCCCACGCCGTATGAAAATCTCTCTCTGGTCAGCGGCACCCGCGCCATGCTCGACATGGCAAACCTGAGCTATCAGCAGAAAATGAAAATGATCCGCCAGATCTTTGACCTTCCTGCGGATCATATCTTTCTCGATCTGGGTGCGGGCAGCTCCTACAATGTGCTTGATTTCTTCATTGCCGCCAATGATGGCCTGCTGGTGGTAATGCCGACCCCGACATCGATCGAAAATGCCTACCATTTCCTGCGCGCTGTTTATTTTCGCAAGTTACGCAAGGTGATGAAGACCCTCGGGGTCGAGGAACTGGTCAACTCTTCCCTGAACGAGAAGGTCAGGGGCGGAATTCGCACCCCTCAGGACCTGATGGCCGATTTGAAACAGCGCGAACCGGAAGTCGGTCAGGTCATCGCCCGGGAAATGGAGCAGTTCAGCCCCTGCCTGATTGTCAACCAGGCGCAACGCAACGAAAACCACGAGCTCGCGGGCGAGATTGCCATGGCCTGTCGCGACTTTTTTGGTATCGAGGTCACAGTGGCCGGTGTGGTGCGGGCCGATGAACGGGTGCTTATCTCCCTCAATTCCCGGCGTCCGGTTCTGGACATGTTTCCCAACAGCCCCTTTGCCGAAGATGTGCAGCGTATCGTGCGCAAGATGACTCCGGATACGGAGACGGATAATGAACGAAGAAGCACTGCAGCGCAGTTATAAACGCTTCGGGCTCACACCTGAGGCCAGCCTGAGAGAAGTGGAACTGGCGTTTCACAAACTGCGCAAACTCTACAGTGATAACTCGCTGGCGACCTACTCGCTGCTGGAGGACGGAGATCTTCCGGTTCGCCTGAACTCGCTGCAGGCCGCCTATGACATGATTCTCCAGTCGCGCCTTTATTCTCAATCCACACCCGATCAGACATTTTCTGAGCGCAGGCAGGAAGACCGTCGGGAAAAGGAATCTCACATTGTTGTGGTTGATGCCGACCCGCAACAGAAGCCCGGACTGTTTCTGAAGCAGATGCGTGAGGCGCGGGGCATGTCCGTTCATCATGTTGCGGAGCGAACCAAGATCGGCCCGCACCAGCTGCAATGTATCGAGGCACAGGACTTTGCGGCCCTCCCGGCTCCTGTCTACCTGCGCGGGTTTCTCAAGGAATATTGCCGGACAGTAAAGGTTCAGAACTCCGATCAGCTGGTAGATGCCTTTATGTCTCTGTATTCCGAAGCGACATGATTTTGTCCTTTATCATCTCGTTTAAGTGTCTGCAACTTCGCTCATCCCGTTGTTTGTTCATATGCCCTTGCTGCCTACGTTGTCCATAAACAAGTCTCCTAGGTGTAAACTTATTTCAGGACGGGACACTGTTTTTGAAGGCGTCGCGCTCCTTGGCAATATACTTTTTTCGCAAGCCCGCTCCGTACTCTGCATCGAGAATATCCACCACTTCGTTTAAGAGCAGATTGCGAAGATGTTCATCTTCAAGTTCGCGCTCCAAGCGCTTGATCTTCTGCGCCTGCTTGTAGGTCATGTCGCCTTTTTCTACCGCAGCTACGACCTGCAATTTAAAGCCCATGGTGTAATCGAGTTGCGTCCGCCTCTTCCGCTTGCTGCCTATGTTGTCCATAAACAAGTCTCCTAGGTGTAAACTTATTTCAGGACGGGACATGAACAAAAAAAAGGCCGGGCAGTTGAGTGCCCGGCCTTTTTTGCAATTCTCTTGTTTTTTTACAAACTGCGGAAGGCCTTGCTGGCTGCTTCGATCGTCTTGTCAAGATCTTCCGTGGAGTGAGCCGCGCTCATAAAACCGGCCTCGTACTGGCTGGGTGCCAGATTAATGCCGCTGTCGAGCATGCTGCGGAAGAACCTGCCGAAAATCTCCGGGGTCTCCGGCTTGACGTCGGCAAAGTTGAAGACCTCTTCGGCCTGGAAGAAGGTGCAGAACATGCCACCGACCCGCTGCAGCGAGGTGGGGACTCCTGCCTCAGCGGCAGCTTCGCTCAACCCTTTACACAGGTAGGCACTCTTCTCTTCAATGATATCGTAGAACCCTTCCTGTTTGAGCAGGTTGAGGGTGGTGATCCCTGCGCTCATGGCCAGCGGGTTCCCCGAGAGGGTGCCGGCCTGGTAGACGCCGCCATCGGGGGAGAGGTAATCCATGATCTCCCGCTTGCCGCCGAACGCCCCGACCGGCAGGCCGCCACCGATAATCTTGCCCAGGGTGACCAGGTCACCACGCACGCCGAAACGCTCCTGGGCGCCGCCGTAGGCAACCCGGAAGCCGGTCATGACCTCGTCAATGATCAGGACGATCCCCTCGGCATCGCACAGGGCGCGCAGCCCCTCGAGGAACCCGGCCCTCGGGGCAACGCAGCCCATATTGCCGGCGATTGGCTCGAGGATAATACAGGCAATCTCCCCTTTGTTGGCCGCAACGATCACCTGCACGTCTTCCAGGTCGTTGTAGATGGCGGTCAGAGTGTGTTTGGCGAAGTCGGCAGGCACGCCCGGCGAGGTTGGAACGCCAAAGGTGGCGAGTCCGGAACCGGCTTTGACCAGCAGGCTGTCGGCATGGCCGTGGTAGCAGCCGTCAAACTTGAGGATCTTGTCGCGTCCGGTGTAGCCACGGGCCAGGCGGATAGCGCTCATGGTTGCCTCGGTCCCGGACGAGACCATCCGCACTTTTTCGATGTTGGGGTAGGCCTCGCAGACCATCTCGGCGAGAATGATCTCTTTCTCGGTGGGGGCGCCGAAAGAGGCTCCGCCCGCAGCGGCCTGCTGAATCGCCTCGACAACTTTCGGATGACAGTGACCGAGGATCATCGGTCCCCAGGAGCCGACATAGTCGATGTATTGATTGTCGTCCGCATCATAGATATAAGGGCCCTTGGCGCGACTGATGAAAATCGGGTTGCAACCGACTGATTTGAATGCGCGAACGGGGCTGTTGACTCCGCCGGGAATCGTTTTCTTGGCCGCGGCAAATAGTTTTTCTGATTGCTGATGGTTCATGTTGACGCTCCTTTGCGAGACTCTGTCGGATGATCTGGTGTATCATTTGAGTAAAGAATTGAAGGTTAGATTAATAACACCTTGCGCTCAGAAAAAAAAGCCTTGTCTTGTTCTGTCCCAGCCTGGAGTGGAACAAAATGATTTTTTTTGACCCCGGTCAATGAGCTTTGTCTCTTTGTCGGGTACTTTTGGTTCAAAACAAGGGAATAACCCATTCTTAACAATAAAGAGCAAGGAGCATCAAGATGGCAATTCGTGAAATGGTTAAGATCGACGAGGATAAATGTGACGGCTGCGGGCTCTGTGTGCCGGCCTGCGCCGAGGGCGCAATCCAGCTTATCGACGGCAAGGCTCGGCTGGTGGCCGACAACCTGTGCGACGGACTCGGGGCCTGTCTCGGCGATTGCCCGCAGGGCGCGATCACAATCGAAAGGCGCGAAGCGGACGAGTTTGATGAAGACGCGGTCTCAGAGCACCTGCAAGAGATCGGTCGCGAGCCCTTGGAGCACGCTCACGCGCCTGCGGCGCACGGCGGCGGCTGCCCTTCTGCGCAGGTGCAGAGTTTTGCTGCACCGTCTCCTGGGGGCGGTTGTCCTTCGGCGCGATTGATGGATTTTTCGGCCAAGCCAGCCTCCGGGACCAGCGAAGCGGGTCAACGCCCCTCAGAGTTGCGCCAGTGGCCAGTGCAGATGCATCTGGTGCCGCCGACCGCCCCTTTCCTGCAGAATGCCGAGGTCCTGCTGGCTGCAGACTGCGTTCCGTTTGCCTACGCTGATTTTCACAGGGATATGCTCAAGGATAAGGCGCTGCTGATCGGCTGCCCGAAGCTGGACGATGGACAGGCGTATCTGCAGAAACTCACGCAGATGCTGCAGCAAGGCTCGATCAAAAAGCTGAGCGTCGCGGTGATGGAGGTTCCGTGCTGCTCCGGCCTGGTTGCCATCGCCCGGCAGGCGCTGGCCGCCAGTGGCAGGGATATCCCTCTCGAAATCATAACTGTCGGCATCAAGGGCGAGATCAAGTAGTTTTTCGAACCCCATTTGCCAGGGCATCGACAGCCGCCGGTTTTTCGCCGGCGGCTTTTTCTTTACGTTCCATTATCTCGACTCCTGCCGCTGTTTATCTGTTACCATGGGTCAGACGTTGTGAGTTTCCCGGAAAAGCTCTTGCTTTCAAGGAGGTCGTTGATGCGAAGCCTGCAGGGCAAAACATTGTTCATTACCGGAGGGAGCCGCGGGATCGGTCTGGCCATTGCCTGTCGTGCCGCCAGCGAAGGGGCCAACGTTGCCATTGCCGCCAAGACTGAACGGGCCCACCCCAGGTTGTCCGGAACCATCCATACCGCTGCTGGGCAGATTGAAGCCGCAGGTGGAAAGGCGCTGCCGCTCGCTGTCGACATCCGCGACGTGGATCGTCTGCAGCAGGCAATTGGCGAGACAGCAGACCGGTTTGGTGGAATCGATATCCTGATCAATAACGCCAGCGCCATCTTTCTGGCGGGTGTCGAACAGACCCCCATGAAGCGTTTCGACCTGATGCAGCAGGTCAACATCCGCGGGACCTTTGCCGCCTGCCAGGCGGCTCTGCCTTTTCTGAAAAAAGCGGACAACCCGCATATTCTGACCTTGTCCCCCCCACTCGATCTGGCACCACGCTGGTTCGGTCATCATACCGCCTACACCATCTCCAAATACGGCATGAGTATGACGGTTCTCGGTCTGGCAGAAGAGTTTCGCGGTCAGGGAATTGCGGTCAACGCGCTCTGGCCGAAGACGGTTATTCATACGGAGGCCTTGGCCATGCTGGGTGGGCTGGTGAGCGCGGAAAACTGTCGAACCCCGGAGATTGTTGCCGATGCGGCCGTCGCAATTCTCAAGCGGGACAGCCGCACCTGTACCGGTAATTTCTTTGTCGATGAGGCGGTCCTGCGCGAGGAGGGCGTTACTGATTTTTCCCGTTATGCCGTGTCTCCGGGGCAGCCCCTTTATCCTGACCTTTTTCTCGGCCCGGAATAAGGCTTTATCCTGATTGAACCAGTGATTCAGCTGTGTTAGCTTTTGTTTGAGGGATAAGATCCCGGTTGCTCCTGGCCGGGGAACGCTCGAGGAAGAAGGATGAGGGCAAGGTGAAGAAAGAACGTCTGGATAAACTGCTGGTCGAGCAGGGGCTCGTGCCATCGCGTGAACGTGCCCGGGCCCTGATCCTGGCTGGCAAGGTTGTTGTCAACGATCACCGCGTCGACAAGGCCGGCAGCCGCTTTGATGTGGATGCTGAGCTGCGGATCAAGGGGGAGGATATCCCTTATGTTTCCCGCGGCGGATTGAAGCTGGCCAGGGCGTTGCAGGTTTTTCCCGTGAATCCCCGAGGTCGCGTCGCGATCGATGTCGGCGCCTCTACCGGAGGTTTTACCGACTGCCTGCTGCAGCATGGGGCTAGCCGGGTGTTTGCCGTTGACGTCGGATACGGTCAGCTGGCCTGGAAGCTCCGCGAGGATTCCCGGGTGGTTAATCTTGAACGGTGCAATATCCGCCATCTGACTGTTGACCAGCTTGGTGAGCGGCCTTCAATGGCGGTGATCGATGCGTCTTTCATCTCCCTGAGCAAGGTGCTGCCGCCGACTCTGGCGCTTTTGACGGACACGGCTGACGTGCTCGCCCTGATCAAGCCGCAGTTTGAAGTGGGGCGTGGCAAGGTCGGCAAGGGAGGGGTCGTGCGGGATGCCGGGTTGCAGCATCAGGTGGTTGAGGATATCCGTGAACTGGCTATCTCGTTGGGCTGTGACGTCGGTGGGGTTGAGGAGAGCCCGATTCTCGGTCCCAGCGGCAACCGGGAGTTCCTGATTTGTCTGCACAAGAAGGGAGTCTCCGGATAGCAGATGTCTGTTTCCTGGAGATGGCCTGTAAACCGTGATAAAGCTGCGAAGGGACTGATATTTTCAGTATCCCGCCGGGGAAATGTTTGTTAAAATTGGGCTGATTCAACTCTCGATGAACTCATCCTCTCTTTCCCAGAGGTCCGATTATGGCTGCTGATTGTCTCTTTTGTAAGATTGTCGCCGGCGAGATACCCGCCAAGATCCGTTATCGTGATGATGAAGTGATCGCATTTGACGATATCAATCCCCAGGCTCCCTGCCATCTGTTGATCGTGCCACGCAAGCATATTCGGACGACCCTGGATCTGACAACCGCAGATAACAGCATGATCGGCCATGTCTACCAGGTGGCCGGTAAGCTGGCCCACGATCTGGGGTTTGCTGAAGACGGGTTCCGTGTTGTGAATAATTGCAATGAGGGAGGAGGGCAGGTGGTCTGGCATCTCCATTTTCATCTGCTGGGTGGCCGGGACATGGTCTGGCCTCCCGGTTAACATGACTAGCGACCTTCAACCTTACAGGAATTATGGCCCAGTTCGACGAGCAAACTGAAAAACGTCTGCTGAACGATGTGCTGACACTTCTGGTCACGCATTACGGCGGGGGTCTGTCCGAGGAGCAGCTTGACATCGGCCTGCAGACGGTGCAGCAGGCTTACGAGGAGGCGCGCGCGTCGCATGTCGGCCAGTTGCGCAAATCGGGCGAACCTTACATCTTTCATCCGCTGCGGGTGACCCTTCTGGCGGCTCGTCACTGGATGGATTTCCCCTCTGTTATCGCGGCTCTGCTGCATGATGTCGTCGAGGACACGCCGGTCACCCTGGAACATGTCAGGGCCCGTTACGGCGATGAGGTCGCCTTGCTGGTCGATGGGTTGACCAAGGTGACCGCCAGCGAAATCAATCATCAACACCTGAATCGGCAGGATCTCAAAGAGGCGACCTACAAAAAAACCGTGTTGGCGGCGATTGAGGATATCAGGGTTCTGTGTCTCAAGTTCTGGGATCGGATCGACAACCTGATGACGATCAACGCCCTGTCTGAAGAGAAGCAGAAGCTGATCGCCGAAGAGACCCGAACGATCTATGTCCCCCTGGCGCAGCACCTGGGGATGGGGCATGTGTCGACCGAACTCGAATCCCTTTCCATGCAGCTTATCTACCCGCGTCGCGCCGAGCGCTACCGTGAGCGGGTCAAGGTCGTCCGTGAGCAGACCAGAGACTATCTGCGCAAGGTCCGGGCAAAGATCATGAGTGCCTGTGAGCATCAGCGACTTGATGTTTCACTTAAGGATCGTTGGCGACCCTTCTCCATCGCCGCAGCACGCGAGATGCCTCGTGGATTTGTTGCCCTCTACACCCTCGAGGTTCATGTTGACCGGATCCGCGATGCCTACATCTTCCTGGGTCTGCTGCACAGCATGTTTCCTTCGATTCCGGGGAAGTTGCGGGACCACCTGAATGTCTCATCGCAGTTCGGCTACCAGGCCCTCAAGACAACGGTACAGGTCGGTGAACAGCGGATGCGTGTTGAGATCACCACCCGCAAACTGGCCCGTTTCAATGATTCAGGCGTTCTGGCTCCGGGATTTGAATTTAAACTGGACAACTTCAGAGGCCTGATGCGTTCCCTGATGGAAGGTGAGTCCGCTTTCGATACGGCGTCTCTCAAGCTCGCTTCGGCAACGATTCAGGTCTATACCCCGCATGGCGATATCCGGATTCTGCCAGAAGGGAGCAGCGTTCTTGATTTCGCTTTTGATATTCATGAGTCTCTTGGCCTGACAGCTCGGCGAGGCAGGATCAACGGTCGCACGCGTCTGCTCAAAACCCGGCTTCTGGACGGCGATCAGGTAGAAGTCGAGACTGCCGAAAAGCCGGAGGTGCTACCCAAATGGTTGGAGTGGGCGGTCACACCCAAGGCCCGTAATACGATAAGGCGCTACTTAAGAAATAAGGTGCGAACCTCCTGATATAAAGGGGAAAGTTTGGCAATGAAATTGTTCTTTGCTGGTTTCTTTGCGAGTGTTCTTCTCGCTGTCCAGATGCTCGGCGGAATCGCCCATGCGGGCGCCAGTATCTTTATTTATCATCGCTTCGATGAACCACGCTATTCATCTACCAATATCGATACCGATGTGTTTGCTGAACAGCTGGCTTATCTGCAGGAGAACCAGTACCGGGTTCTGTCGCTGAAGGAGATCGTCCGGCGCCTGGAGTCCGGCGAGCCGTTACCGGAAAAATGTGCGGCGCTGAGCGTCGATGATTCGTTTCAATCCTTCAAAGAAAAGGCGATGCCGCTGATCCGCCTCTATCAGTACCCGGTGACCCTGTTTGTCCACAGCGGATCGGTCGGGGCCCCGGGGTATCTGACGTGGAAAGAGCTGCGGGAATTGGTGCTGGAGGGCGTTGATATCGGCAACCATTCTTCCAGTCATGATCATCTCATTGATGCTCGTGAGGGTGAGACCCGTGAGCAATGGTCTGCCAGGGTTCGCCAGGATATTGAAAAGGCTCAGCTTCAGTTTGAGAAACATCTCAAACTGACTCCTGAACTGTTTGCATACCCGTATGGTGAATACAGTCTGGCTCTGGCGGAGTTGGTCCAGCAGATGGGTTTCGCGGCAGCCTTCTGTCAGCAGTCCGGGGCGATACATGGGGGGAGTGACCTGATGACATTACCGCGGTTCCCGATGGGCGGCCCCTTTGCCACCCTCAAGGGGTTCAGGGAGAAGGTCGCCATGGAGCCGCTGCTTGTTTCTGTGGAGAGGCCTGCTGATCCTGTGCTGGAAGGAAATAATCCCCCGGTTCTCGAGCTTCTGATCGAAGCCGGCAAGGCTGAACTCGACAGGATGAACTGTTACGTTCAGGGGGACAACCGATGCAAGGTCGAGGCGATAAAAGATCGTCCGGGTGCTTATCGGGTCACGGCGGAGAAACCGCTGACCGGACGCAGGAACAAGTACACCTTGACCGCTCCGTTCCGCAATGGCTCGGGGTGGCATTGGTACAGCCATCTGTGGATCAATTCCGCTGAAGCGATGAGTTTCGTCAAGTAGGGTTTACGCGGAAGGATCAGCCCCTGCGCAGCGAGGCCGAGGCGTAACGCTCCAGGCGGTTCTGCTGGATCAGTGCCTGCAGGTCTTTGATGTAGGCTTCTCGACGGGTCGAGTAGTAGAGCAGTCCCTGAGCCAGGTGTTTACCGCTCAGTTTCTCGTCAGCCGCACGGGTTTCTGCGCGCAACTTGCGGAACGTGCGATATGCCGAATGGGTGTTCAGGTTCCTCTGGTAGGAACGGACTGAATCGAGCAGCGTATTGAAGCGGCGGACTTCGTAGATTTCGCCCTCGGGACGTCCTTCCGGTACGATTCCCGTGCCGGGTGTGAAGGTCCATTCCCCGAACAGGTTGTTGGCCAGGAGCGAAAAGCGGGATGTGCCGTAAGCGGATTCGTTGGCAGCCTGTGCCAGTGCCAGATCGGTGGGGATAACGTCAACTCTTTGCATTAACCGGTCGAGTGTCTGGCGGAGATTCTTCCTGTTCACCTTTACGCTGTAGCGTTTGGCCAGGGTCTTTAGCAGATGAAAATTCGCATCACTGAAATCCCCCCCGTTCATCTGTAACAGTTCCTCGAGATCGAGCAGGATCTGACGTTCGCGTCTTATCTCGTCATTCGCCAGAAGAATCATCGGCAGCAACGACTGAAAGAAAACCTTTTTCTTTTTCTTGGATGAATTGATAGATGCCAGTTCTTCCGGAAAAGACTTCAGGATCAGGGGGGGGACGCCGTCCTGCAGGGTGTTGAGATCGTAGTTATAGCGATTGAACTCCGTCTCGAGTTCAATCAGGTTTTCAGCATTGATGACCTGCACTGTGGTGCCGGCATATACCGGCGCGATGCTGTCAGAACAGCTGGCCAGCAGAAGGGTCATCAGTGAGCAGAGGAAAAGTAATATTTTTCTAGATTTTTTCATAATTTTTGTCAGTGTGCGGATTCGGACATCTCGACACATTGCGAGGCCTTATATATAGAAAGTATAGATGCCTGTCAATATTTTTCCAGTTCAATAGGGCATGCTAATCTTATCCGCAGTTGCCACTTAATTATTGATTTTCTAACCCTCTATAATTAATAAAGGTACAGTTCTCCGGAAAAGTGTTGACTGCTCTTAATTGCTGAAAATTAATGGGAGGTTGAGTTGAAATCGTATCGGAAAGAACTCTGGTTTGATATCCCGACCCGAAGGGAGTTTCGCAATATAACCCCGCAAGTGCAGGAATGCCTCAGAGAGAGCGGCGTCCGAGAGGGTCTTCTGCTCTGCAATGCCATGCATATAACCGCTTCGGTTTTTATCAACGACGATGAAGGTGGCTTGCATCGGGATTTTGACAGCTGGCTAGAACAGTTGGCTCCTCATGAGCCCCTGAACCGTTATCAGCACAATAGTACCGGTGAGGACAATGGTGATGCTCACCTGAAGCGGACCGTAATGGGGCGCGAGGTTGTTGTGGCAATTACCGCCGGCAGACTTGATTTCGGTCCGTGGGAGCAGATTTTCTACGGAGAGTTTGATGGTCGGCGCCGTAAGCGGGTGCTGGTCAAGATCATTGGCGAGTAGAAACGAGCATTTCAATCTATAGTCAATCATGAATGCTTATGCTAATATCGAATAGAATTCATGTCGCTGATGGCTTTTGCATTTGTTTGAGGTGTGTTCGTGGAAACTGTTAAGACGGCTAGTTTTGAGTATCTGATCGACCTGGCCAAAAAGAACCCTGACGGGGGTTATACGTTTGTCCTTGATGGCGAGTCGTACCAGATAGAGGATGTTCTGGAAATTTCAAAAATAGCCACTCAGCATGGCTATATCGTTATCTATTGAGATGGGAGAGAAGAGATGAAAAGGGTTTGCCCGACAATTGAGGAAGGGGTCTGCTATACCGTAGAAGCAGCGCTGGAGATGGCCATTCAGATGGAAGAAGAAGGGTTCCGCAGCTATCTCTTTGCGGTACGCCTGGTGAAGGATCGTGCTGCTAAAATGATTCTGAAAGATGCCGCCATCGATGAACTGAAACATAAGCAGGAGCTGGAGTTGGCTCTGCTCGAAGGTGTCGATGCTGGCGGGGACGGTTTGGCCCGCGAAGTTCCGACCATGAACCTGGATTACATGCTGGAGCAGACCGAAATCAGCCAGGATGCGGACGCTCGCCAGGCTCTGGCATATTCGATCCATCTGGAAAAAAATGCCATAGAGTTTTATAAGTGCCTGGTGAATGGCTGCGAAGGAGCGCCGATGGCCCCGGTCTTTCAGAAGTTGCTCGCCGATGAAAGCAAGCATCTGCGCGAGCTTGAGGATATGTACGAAAAGCATTTCATGACCGAAAACTAAGCAGATACCCGATCAGAACAGAAAACGGCGCCGTTTGAAAAAACGGCGCCTTTTTCTGTTTAATTGAGTAAAAAATTACATTTATGTCTAAAAAACAAATAGTTGCAATATATAACGCCGTTTGATAATATTTCTTCGTGAATCCATAGTATAATGAAATTCATGTGGGGAGGTCGGCATGGGATTTCTCGACGTCAACTTTATCAAGGCGATTTTCGCGCTGTACATTGTCGCAATCTCTCTGGTCCGCCTGATGTATGACAAGGAGTACTTTCGCCTCACCGCGATGAAAAAGCTCTTTGGCCGCAGCCTGGGTCTGTTGATCCATTTCCTCTCCTACGTCATCATGCCACTGCTGTTTGCGATTTATTTTCTCTGCCGCGGTATTGTCGGCTTTGTTCCAATCTGATGAATTCTGTCTGATCAGTGTTTATGCCCGTTCCCGTTTTGGGAACGGGCTTTTTTTTTGACCGCTTGACAAGTATGGCGATCATTTTTTATCTTTGCCCGTTGTAAAACACGATAAGGAGTGAATGTCATGGCGAAAACAGCAAAGCGGGAAGAAGGGAACATCTCGATTCATACCGAGAACATTTTTCCCATCATCAAGAAATGGCTTTACAGTGAAAAGGAAATATTTCTGCGGGAACTTGTTTCCAATGCAGTAGACGCGATCCATAAATTGCAGAATGTCAACCTGATGGAAGGGCTGAAGCTTGCGGATGAATATTTTGTCGACGTCCGGGTCGACAGGGAGAAGGGTTGTCTGGTCGTCTGTGATAACGGGATCGGCATGACCGCGGAGGAAATCCGTAAGTATATCAACCAGGTCGCGTTCTCTTCAGCCGAGGATTTTGTTGAGAAGTTCAAACATCTGGAAGACAAAAACCAGATCATAGGGCACTTCGGTCTCGGTTTCTATTCGAGCTTCATGGTGGCGGACAAGGTGGAGATCCGCTCTCTCTCGTACCAGGAAGGAGTAGCACCGGCTCATTGGGAATGCTCCGGTTCAACCAGTTACAGCCTCTGGGAAGGGGACAAGAAGGATCGCGGGACCGAGATCATCATCCATCTCAGTGATGAAGAAAAGGAATTCCTCGAAGCTGACCAGCTGCGCGATATCCTCAAGAAGTACTGTAACTTCCTGCCGGTGTCCATCCGTCTTGAAGGGGAGGAGGTCAATGACCGTAATCCGCTCTGGACACGCAGCTCAAGCGAGGTGACCGAGGAGGAATACAAGGCGTTTTATCAGAAACTTTATCCATTTTCCGGAGAGCCGCTGTTCTGGATTCACCTGAATATCGACTATCCTTTCAACCTCAAGGGGATCATCTATTTCCCCCATCTGACCAATGAATTCGATGTCACGCGCAGTCACATCAAGCTGTTCTGCAATCAGGTGTTCGTCTCCGACAACTGCCCGGAGCTGATTCCGGAGTTCCTGACCCCGCTGCAGGGTTGTCTCGATGCTCCGGAGTTGCCGCTTAACGTATCGCGCAGTTATCTGCAGAACGACCCCCAGGTGCGCAAAATCCGCGAGGTGATCAGTTCCAGGGTGGCCGCCAAGGTTGTTGAACTCTCCAAGGATCGGGAAAAGTTTGTTCCGGTCTGGGAGGATATCCACACCTTCGTCAAGTACGGCATGATGCGTGAGGATAAGTTCTACGACAAGGTCAAGGACCAGGTGATCTATCGAACCACCGGTGAGGACAGGTACACCACTCTGCCTGATTACCTGGAGCGGGCCAGGCTGCACCACGAAAACAAGGTCTACTACGCCAATGACGAAGGGATTCAGGTGACCTACCTGAAACTTTTCGAGGCCCAGGGGCTCGAGGCGCTGATTCTGGATGCGGTGATCGACAACCACTTCATCCAGTTTCTCGAGATGAAGAACTCCGATGTCAAGTTTGAGCGGGTCGACTCAGATATCACAGAAAACCTGCTCGAGGAGGACAAGAGCCAGAAGATTGTCTCCGGCGAGGACCAGAAAAGCCGCGAGGAGCGAATCGAGGAGATATTCAAGGGGCTCGGCATCAAGGGGTTGACCATCCGCGTCGAAACCCTGAAGGACGCTTCCGTACCGGGGATGATCCTGCTCAACGAGCAGTCGCGCCGTTTCAAGGAGATGACCCGGATGATGGGGCAGCCCGGAGCTGCAGAGATGGACCTGTTTTCAGACCATACCCTGCTCGTCAACACTGCCTGCCCGGCGGTCGCCAAGGTGCTCAGCCTGAAGGAGGAGGGCAACGATGAGACCGCAGGCCTGCTGGTGGAGCAGATTTATGATCTGGCGATGCTGTCACACCAGGCTCTCAACAAGGAACGGATGGCGGGGTTCCTTGAGCGCAGCAGCAAACTGCTGGGGCTTGTTTGATAGCGGAACACGGAACACGGAACAACAGCAGCCGGATCTGAAAAGATCCGGCTGCTGTTGTTTTCCCCTCTTGTCCCTTGGATTCTGAAAATGCCTCGTTGCTATTCGTCAAGCCGGCCGGTTTGTCGTAGCGCTTCGTAAAGCAGAATAGCTGCAGAATTGGCCAGGTTGAGGCTTCGCACTGCCGGAGAAAAAATTGGAATACGCAGGGCGTGATCGGCTTCCTGTTCCAGCAGTTCCTCAGGCAACCCTAATGTCTCCTTGCCGAAAACCAGAAAATCCCCCGGGGCGAAGTTGGCTTTCGTATATGCCCGGCTTGCCTTTTTCGAGGTGTACCAGAAACGTGCCTCCGGATGCTGCTGCCGTACTTCGGCCAATGAGTCCCAACGATGCAGTTTGACCTCGGGCCAGTAATCAAGCCCGGCCCGGCGCACCTGCTTGTCATCGATCGAAAATCCGAGCTTGCCGACCAGGTGCAGATGGCTTCCGGTTGCAGCACACAGGCGGCCGATATTGCCGGTGTTGGGTGGTATCTCCGGTTCGATGAGGACGATATGGAATGGTTTCTGGGTGTGCATAGCGCGGGAATATAGCACAGGGAATCCGAGGGAGCAAAAGGAAAGAAGAGGCGGTTTTGTTTGCCGGAGAGGCCCAGCCAGCGTTCAGACTGGGCCTCTCCGGTCGCACCGATATCGATTCGCCCCCCGGTCTAACTACTGGGCAGCGTAAAGCGCCTGATCAAGGTCGGCAATGATATCATCAACGTCCTCAATCCCGACCGAGACGCGGATGAAGTCGGACGTGACCCCGGCTGCCAGTTGTTCCGACTCGGAGAGCTGCTGGTGAGTGGTCGAGGCCGGATGGATCACCAGGGTCTTGGCGTCTCCGATGTTGGCCAGGTGGCTCGCCAGTTTGACGCTGTCGATAAATTTCTTGCCGGCTTCCAGACCACCCTTGATGCCGAAGCCGAGGATCGCACCTGCGCCTCGAGGAAAATACTTTTGGGCATTTGCGTGATCCGGATGACTGTCCAGGCCGGGGTAGTTGACCCACTCGACGTTGGGATGATGTTCCAGGAAGCTGGCCACCTTGAGTGCGTTTTCGCAGTGGCGGGGCATCCTCACGTGCAGGGTTTCCAGCCCCTGTAAAAACTGGAACGCATTGAACGGGGAGAGAGCGGGGCCCATGTCGCGCAGCAGGGTGATGCGCATTTTCAGGATATAGGCCAGTTCGCCAAGTGCTTCATGGTAAACCAGTCCGTGATAGCTCGGGTCAGGGTTGGTATACTCGGGAAAGCGGCCGCTCGACCAGTCGAAGCGTCCGCTGTCGACGACCGCCCCGCCAATACTGGTCCCATGACCACCGATAAACTTGGTCAGTGAATAACAGACGATATCGGCGCCGTACTCGATCGGTTTGAACAGCAGGGGCGTCGTGACGGTATTGTCAACGATCAGCGGCAGGCCGTTGTTGTGGGCAATTTCGGCGATGGCGGAAAAGTCATCGACGTTGTTCTTGGGGTTGCCGATCGATTCCAGATAGACGGCCTTGGTGTCGCCATCGATGGCGACCTCGACGTTTGCCGGGTCGGAGGTGTCAACAAATTTTACGCCGATCCCCATGCGTGCGAACGTGTAGTGAAACAGGTTGTAGGTTCCGCCGTAGAGAAAGTTGCTGGCAACGATATTGTCTCCGCAGCGGGCCAGGTTGAGGATCGCCAGGGTGATGGCGGAGGATCCGGAGGCGAGGGCCAGGGCTCCGACTCCGCCATCCAGTTCGGCAAGCCGTTTTTCAAGCACGTCGGTGGTGGGGTTCATCAGCCGGGTGTAAATATTGCCCATCTCTTTCAGCCCGAACAGGTTTGCCGCATGCTCGGCGGAATCGAAGGTGTAGGACGAAGTCTGATAAATAGGGACCGCACGCGCATTGGTGGTCGGGTCCGGGATCTGCCCGGCGTGCAGTGCCAGCGTACCGTCTTTGTATTTTCTTTCTTCGTTCATGGAAATACTCCTTATCTGTGAAGGCACTTGATGCAGCAAACAATAGTTAAAAGGTCAAGAATGTAATTTTGATATCTATATCAATCCGATTGGTGGATGGCAAGGTAAATTTCAAAAGGCTATCAATTTAGAAGTATAGCGTGATGAAAAGAAAGTACACCGGGAGATGTGATTAATTGTCCAGCAGCCCTGCTCCGGCGCAAATAAAACGGGGCGACCCATTAAGGGCTGCCCCGTTTTTTGCGGCTATGTTGGACAGGGTCAGTTCTGGCTGGCCTGCAAAGCGAGCTCAATATCGGCAATCAGGTCGGCACTGTGTTCAATGCCGATGGAGAGCCGGATCAGGTCTGGGGAAACTCCGGAAGCGATCTGCTGCTCCTCGGTCAACTGGCGGTGCGTAGTGCTGGCAGGGTGGAGGACACAGGAGCGTGCATCGCCGACATGAACGACCAGGGCGATCAGTTGACAGCTTTCCATGAACTTGATACCGGCATCACGCCCCCCCTTGATGCCGAAAGTGAGGACCCCGCTGGCTCCTTTGGGGAGATATTTCTGTGCCAGCGTGTTGCTCGGATGGCTTTTCAGACCGGGATAATTAACCCAGGATACGGCCGGGTGCTGTTCCAGGAATTCCGCAACGGCCATGGCATTGCTGCTGTGACGGTCCATTCGCAGCGGCAGGGTGGTCAGGCCGTGGTTGAACAGAAATGAATTCTGCGGCGCAGGAGTCGCGCCGAGATCACGCATATACTGGACTCTGGCTTTTACGATATAGGCAAGGTTGGCGAATTTTTCCGTGTAACGCAAACCGTGGTATGAGGCATCGGGTTCGGTCAACTCAGGATACTTTCCATTCGTCCAATCGAAGTTGCCTCCATCAACGATGACTCCACCGACTGCAGTACCGTGACCGTCGATGTACTTGGTGGCAGAGTGGATGACCACGTTGGCGCCATGCTCCAGCGGGCGGCAGAGATATGGCGTGGCGAAGGTGCTGTCGATGATCAGCGGGACGTCCATCTCTCTGGAGAGGGCGCTGAATTTTTCGAAGTCAAGCACGTTCAGGCCGGGGTTGCCGATGGTTTCGGCAAACACACAGCGGGTTTCAGGGAGAAACGCCTTCCTGAGGTCCTCCAGCGAAGATTCAGGGTTGACAAAGGTGACCTTGACACCGAGTTTCGGCAGGGTGTTGGCGAACAGGGAGTAGGTGCCTCCGTAAAGTGTGCTGGCCGAGATCACATGCTGTCCCGCCTGGCAGATATTGAGGATGGCAAACGCTGTAGCGGCCTGCCCGGAAGAGGTTGCCAGCGCCGCAACGCCGCCCTCCATCATGGCAATCTTCTCTTCAAAAGCGCCAGTCGTCGGATTGCCGATGCGGGTGTACATCGGATCAAGACTCTCCAGGTCAAACAGTTTGGCCATATGCTCGGCACTGTCATATTTGAAGGTCGTACTCTGATGGATAGCCGGGGTGCGCGGCTCGGTCGGCTTTGGTTCATAGTTGCCCTGTACCGCCTGAGTTTCAATCCTCCACTGGTCTTTCATGTTAATCCTCCACAGTATGATGATGTTGCCTTGATTTTTAAAAGTTGCTGATCATAGCAAAATGCATTGCAGTTAAAAAGCAGAACATGTGAATTCCTGTTGTCAGCAGCTGATAACCCGCTACAATGCACCACCATGGGCAAGGGCGCTGTCTCATCGCATGCCGGTCTAGACGTTTGACGTTGCAGGGATTCTTGATGGATATCTTCTGGCTGGAAGCCGTTGTAAAAGAACTTGAGGGTACGGTAACCGATACCCGCATCAATAAAATTCATCAGCCGACCGCCGATACGCTGATTCTGCGCCTGTGGAACGGACGCCAGACCTTGCGGCTGCTGATCACTCTGGACAGCCGTTACAGTCGGCTGCATCTGACGGAATGCGACTATCCCAATCCGTTTACTCCGCCCCGCTTCTGTCAGTTGCTTCGCGCCAGGCTCGCTGCCCTGACAGGGCTGCGCCAGGTCCCCGGTGAGCGGATCGTGGAATTCAGCTTTCGCGGCAAGGATGGCGATTATTTGCTGATGGCTGAGCTGCTCGGTCGCCACGCCAACCTGGTGCTGGTGGACCGTCACATGCGGATCGTGGATGCCCTGAAGCGGGTCTCCGGGGCTGCTGGAGAACGTTCGATCCAGCCCGGTGAGATGTATCGCCTGCCGCAACACCGGGTGCACATCGATTTGCGCCGGGAGTTACCGCGAGTACCCGACGAGTTCCGATCGGCAACAGCCTTTGCCAACTGGCTGCTGGCCAGTCTGGTCCCGATGTCGCGCTTCGAAGCGAATCGCCTCGCTGCGCAGGTTGCAGAGGGCCGTGATTGTCAGGCGGTTCTGGGAGAGTTCAGGGAGCGTTTGCTCAAAGGCGAGTGCCAGCCCCGAATTTCAGGGGGAGGGGAGGGGGCTGAGCTGCTGCTTTTCCCGGATGTCGCTGATAGCAGCGCAGACGTGCAATGCTTTTCGGCTCCCTCCGCAGCGCTCGACGCATATTTCTATCCGCTCCAGTTTCATACCGGTCAGATCGCTGATGGTCGTGAACTCGTCGAACTGGTTCGCCGGCAGATCAAGAAGCTGCAGAAACGGCGGGAGAATATTGCCGCTGAAGAACTGCAGAAAGAGGATTTTGACCAGCGCCGCAAATGGGGGGAACTGTTGCTGAGTCATCTGCATCTGGTCAAGCGCGGCATGAAGGAGGTCGAGGTCACCGATTATCACCAGCAACCGCCGCAGCAGGTGGTCATCCGCCTCGACCCGAAACTCACCCCGCAGGAGAACACTGAGGCATGCTTTAAGCGTTATAAGAAGGAAAAGCGCGGCCTGGGGCATATCTCCCGCAGGCTGCAGGAGACTGAAGCGGAGCTGGACTGGTTCGAGGGCCTGGCGCTGGCTCTCGACGAAGCGGCGACTCCCGCTGAGTTGGAGGACGTCCGCCGGGATCTGCTTGAGGCCGGGTTCATTCAGCCGTTACGTACTGATCGCGTTCACCGTCAATCGGTCCCGGCTGAAAGTCACCTTTTACGAGATGTCAGCCCGTCCGGGCTGACGATTCTCTGGGGGAGAAACAATCGCTCCAATGACGAGATCAGTACCCGTCAGACCGGAAAAGAGGATCTCTGGTTTCATGCGTATAACCAGCCCGGTTGCCACCTGGTCTTGAAAAGGGGAGAGCATAAGGGAGAGCTGGATGATGAGGATATCCTTTACGCGGCGTCGCTGGCAGCCGGATATTCACGGGGACGTCACGATCACAAGGTCGAAGTCATGGTGGCGGAGGGGAGGGCGGTGCATAAGCCTAAGGGAACACGGCCTGGCCTGGTGACAGTGAAGGCCTACAGGACCCTGGTGGTGCAGCCCAGGCGGTTGAAAGAAAATGCTTAGAGGGGCACGATATTTTTGTTGCAATCATGAACCCCTTTTGTTATAAAAACCCTCGCTTCACGCCGAAGTGGTGGAATTGGTAGACACGCTAGGTTCAGGGTCTAGTGTCCGTAGGGACGTGGGAGTTCGAGTCTCCCCTTCGGCACCATAAAACAAAAAAAGGCTGTTCCCTCCACAGGGGACAGCCTTTTTCTTTTGTCCGGTTTAGTTCTCTTCTGATCTCATTTCATTCACATTTGAGTAGCCCACCCGTCGTCTTGTCGAGCACACAGCATTCGTTTTAATCGTTAGTTCCAGTATTCCTTCTTTTTCACGGATGATGGCTCGACCTTTCTGGTCAGCCCTTATAGGCACAAATACCTATATGCATTTTGGTACTTCTACGGATTTACCCAATACACGCAAAGTGCAATTCTCACATAACCTGAAATTCGACATTGTTTCGCAGTACTGCCCCTCGAAAGCTGAATGGGAACGCTCGGTAACTAATCTTTTTCAAGAGGAGAGTGAGATGAGATGTAAACAGCTTCTATCCGTTTTTTTGGCAGTTTTCGCCTACACGTGTGTGCTGGGCGCAATGCCCGCGCACGCGGAATCTGTCCTGCGCGTGGGTACTTTGAGTAATGACGCCAACCAGTTAGACCCGCATGTTTCGACGAAATCACAAGACAAGATTCTTTTCCCCTGGGTTTTTAACGGGCTGGTCCGTTTTAAGCCAGGCAGTGCCGACCTGAATGAAATTGAGCCGGATCTTGCGGATAGCTGGAGCGCCAGCGCGGACGGTCTCTCCTGGACTTTTAAACTGCGTAAGGGGGTCCAGTTCCATGGCGGTTACGGTGAACTGACTGCTGATGACGTTGTTTTTTCCCTGAATCGTGCCCGCAACAAGGAAACATCCACTGCATACAAGGATTATGCTGATGTTGCCAGCGTCACGGCCTCCGACAAGTACACCGTCACAATCACGCTGGCGAAACCGGTTCCGTCGCTGCTCGGCATAGTGACCAATTACCATGGCGGGTTCATCGTCAGTAAAAAAGCGGTTGAGGCGCTCGGCGAGAACTTCAAGACCAATCCGATCGGCACCGGTCCTTTCGCATTTTCGGAGTATCAGTCCAAGCGTCAGGTGACCCTGGTCGCCAACAAGGAATATTTCCGTGGCGTGCCCAAGATCGACAAGATCGTTTATCGTTACCTGCCTGATGAGTCGAGCCGCGAACTTGCCTTTAAAAACGGTGAGCTGGACCTGATCTATGGCACCCGTGAGCAGCGCTGGGTGGAACGGATCCGTGAAGACAAGCAGGTCAAGGTGGACATCATCGGTCTGGGCGAGCTGCGGACCCTGCACATCAACGCGGCAAAAGACCACCTCAAAGATATCCGGGTGAGGAAGGCGATTGCCCACGCCGTCAATCGTGATGAGATGGTTACATTTGTCGGTCAGGATGTCGCCCAGCGCTCTCTCTCGGTCGTCCCTCTGGGCTATCTTGGCACCACCACAGATGTCCCGGTTTACGAGCATGATGTGGACAAGGCAAAGGAACTGCTGAAGGCCGCCGGATATCCGGACGGGATCACCCTGAAAGTGATTATCACCAAGGTTGCCTCGCTGCGCGTGCCGATGGAAGTCCTCCAGGCGCAACTGCGCAAGGCCGGCATCAATTTAGATCTCGAAGTTGTTGAGCACTCGGCGTTCCACAAATTGATTCGCGAGGACGCCAGTGACCTGATTCTGTATGGCGCCGCACGTTTCCCGGTGGCGGACTCGTATCTGACACAGTTCTATCTGTCCGACAGCATTGTTGGGACTCCGACCGCAATCACCAACTTCAGTCACTGCGATGTCGCGGATACGGAAATCAGGGCAGCCCGTGCTGAAACAGACGCCGCCAAGCAGATGGCTCTCTGGAAGACCGCGCAACGGAAAATTCTGGAACAGTCATTCTCCGTGCCGATTTTCGAGCAGTTGATCGTCTGGGCCAGAACCGCGAATCTCGACTACGGGTTCGCCATGAAGAACTCCCTTAGCAACGGTCCGATCATCGACGAAAGGACCACCCTGAAGTAGTGCTTGCTCCGCAGACGGCGGTTTCCGGAAACGTTCTTTCTTCCGGAAACCGCTATTTTGCAGTGCTGCGGAAGGGTTGAATCAGCGAAGGAGCATCCATGCTGAAATATGTTTTGAAGCGCCTCGGGATGTCGATCCCGATCCTGTTGGCGGTGCTGACATTGGTCTTTGTTATCATTCGCATTGTACCGGGCGACCCGGCCATGGTTGTGCTTGGCGACCAGGCGTCCGCCGAAGCCCTTGAAGCGCTGCGCGCCAAGATGGGTTTGGATGCACCTCTGGTTGAACAGTATTTAACCTTTCTGTTCGGGGCGCTGAGGGGTGATCTGGGGCTTTCCTTGCTGAGCGGCAAGCCGGTGCTGGCTGAAGTCATGACAGTCCTGCCCTACACGATCGATCTGACCATCGCCGGGGTTTTGATCGGGGTGGTCTTCGGGGTGCCTCTGGGTGTGCTGACCGCTGTCTATCGAAATTCAGTGACCGATTACTTCATTCGGGTTCTGTCACTTTTCGGCCTGTCTTTTCCTGCCTTTTATTCGGCGATTCTGCTGATTCTGGTGTTTGCTATTCAGTTTCAGTTTTTTCCTGTGATCAGCGACCCTGATCTCTCCGATTACGGTCAGCGTCTGGAACACCTGATTCTGCCTGCATTCAACCTCGGCTTGATCATGGTCGCCTACATTACGCGCTCAACCCGCTCGTCGATGCTGGAAGTGTTACGGGAAGATTATGTGCGTACCGCAAAGGCCAAGGGCGTCCCCCGCCTGATCGTGATTTTTCGGCATGCCCTGCAGAATGCCCTGATTCCGATTGTTACGGTTATCGGCCTCTATCTGGGTGTATTGATTGGCAACTCGGTCCTGACGGAAATCGTGTTCAATCGGCCGGGTCTCGGCAAATTGATTCTGGATGCGCTGAGTGAGCGGGACTACACGCTGCTCCAGGGTGTCATGGTTATCTATGCCTTTATCATCGTGGTCGTGAATCTGATTACCGATCTGACTTATGGTCTTGTCGATCCAAGGGTGAAGCATCAATGAGTCTCTTTCCTAAAGCCGGCGGTCTTCACCGTACATTTAATGACCTGGTTCGGGTTTTCAACCGAAACAAGACGTCTTGGGCGGGCCTGATTCTTCTTCTTGTCATGGTCGTCTTGGCTGTTCTTGCGCCATGGATTGCTCCTTACGATCCGATTGATCAGAATATCCTGCAACGCCTCAGCCCTTCCTCCACGGAGCATCTGCTGGGGACTGATCAGTTCGGCAGGGACATCCTGTCACGAATTCTCTGGGGAGCCCGCATCTCCCTTTCCGTCGGGACGATCTCGGTTCTTCTGGGGATGGCGGTTGGGACGGTTCTTGGGATTTTCGCCGGGTACAAGGGGAAATTCTGGGATTACCTGATCATGGGTGTCATGGACGTTTTCATGGCCATTCCGACCCTGCTGATGGGTTTGATGGTCGTTGCCGTACTCGGACCGAATCTTGTTAATTTGACCATAGCCATCGCCCTGACTGTCGCGCCCCGTTTTGCTCGCATCGCGCGAGCTCCGACAATCTCCATTAAGAATCGCGATTTTGTTGAAGCAGGTCGAGCCATGGGTTTTTCCGATATGCGGATCATGGCTGCTCATATCTTTCCTAATATCCTTGGCGAACTCGTTGTGATGGGGTCTCTGTGGGTAGCAACCGCAGTCAGGATCGAAGCCTCGCTCAGCTTCATCGGGCTGGGAGTCAAACCGCCGACACCGACCTGGGGTGGGATGATCCGTGAAGGGTTTCAGAACATACTTTCCGAACCCTGGATATCTATCTATCCGGGTATCTTCATTCTGATAACGGTTCTCGCCTTTAACCTTTTGGGTGACGGGCTGAGGGATGCCATTGACCCCAAGCTCAGGAACTCATAAGGGACTATTGTCATGGACGAAAAACTTCTTGTTGTCGACAAATTGACGACCTCATTCCAGTTGCAAAACGGCTGGTATCCGGCCATAGAGGATCTGTCATTTTCTCTTAACCGCAACGAGACCCTTGCCCTGGTGGGAGAGTCGGGCTGTGGGAAAAGCGTTACCGCATACAGCATCATGAATCTGCTGCCCAAGCCGGGGTCACGTATCGACCGGGGGCGCGTGCTTTTTAATGGCAAGGATCTGGTCGGGCTCTCCTCCGGTGAAATGCGCTCACTGCGCGGCAGCAAGCTGGCAATGATTTTTCAGGAACCGATGACTTCGTTGAATCCCGCGTTGTCAATCGGCAAGCAGATCGCAGAGGTCCTTTACTATCACAACGGCACAAGCAAAAAAGAGGCGCTGAAGGGAGCCCTTGAACTACTGGAACAGGTCAAGATCCCGGCCGCGGCAAACCGTCTCAACGATTACCCCCATCATCTTTCGGGTGGAATGCGCCAACGCGTGATGATCGCCATGGCGCTTGCCGGGAGACCAGAAATCATGCTGGCAGACGAGCCGACGACCGCTTTGGATGTCACGATCCAGGCGCAGGTACTTGCTCTGCTTGATGATCTCAAGAAGGAGATGAAGATGTCGATGATCTTCATTACTCACGACATGGGGGTCGTGGCGCGGGTCGCTGATCGGGTCGCGGTCATGTATGGGGGGTATCTTGCGGAGGTCGCACCGGTCGAAGAACTGTTCGCCAATCCGACCCATCCCTACACTGAAGCACTGTTGCAGTCAATGCCCCGGCTTGACCGCGACATCGACAACCTGAAACCGATCCCCGGCCTGGTTCCGTCTATCGACCGGATGCCTAAGGGGTGTCGATTTGCCGAACGATGTCGGCACAAGATTCCGCGCTGCGAACAACTGATGCCCGAATTGCTGCCTGTCAACTCTGACGGCACGCATACGGTTCGTTGCTGGGTGCGAGCCAGTCAAAACATTTCAAGCGGGGACGCGAAAGTATGATCAAGCCACTGCTCAAGGTTGAAGGGTTACAGACCTTCTTCACCATTAAAAAAGGGTTTCCCAATCCGGTCACTCACACCCTCAAAGCCGTCGATGGAGTCAGCTTCCATATCAATCGCGGTGAATCATTCGGCCTGGTTGGGGAATCGGGGTGCGGTAAGTCAACGGCGGGGCGCAGCATCCTGCGGCTGGTGGAACCGCAGGCCGGTCAGGTGAAGTTGTCCGGTCAAGATGTTCTGACTATGGACAGGCAACAGCTGCTTGAAATGCGCCGTAAAATGCAGATCATTTTTCAGGATCCCTATTCTGCACTGAACCCAAGACAGACTATCGGCAGGCTTCTGGCGGAACCTTTGCATGTCCACAGAATAGGAACGAAGGGGGAAATCCGGGAGCGGGTACTTGCCCTGTTGCAGGAGGTTGGCCTGCCGCCCGAGGCGGCCAATAAATATCCGCATGAATTCAGCGGCGGCCAGAAACAAAGGGTCGGGATAGCCAGGGCGCTGCTGTTCGAACCTGAACTGATCGTTGCCGACGAACCGGTTTCCGCGCTCGATGTGTCCATCCAGTCACAGGTTCTGGCCTTGATGCAGGGGCTTCAGGAGACGCACAATCTGAGTTTTTTGTTCATCTCCCATGACCTCGCGGTTGTGCGCTATTTCTGTACCAGGGTGGCGGTCATGTATCTCGGCAAGATCGTCGAACAGGGCCCGGCGAAGCTGGTGTTTGATAACCCCCTGCACCCCTATACGCAGGTTTTGCGCGGCGCTTCGCCGATTCCGGACCCGACGCTGAGCAGACAAATGATCCGCATGGAGGGTGAAGTTCCATCGCCGCTCGATCCACCGAAAGGATGCCACTTTCACCCCCGCTGTCCCAAGGTGATGGAGGTCTGTAAGCAGCAGTATCCGCCGCAGATCGAGCTGGATAACGGTCGCACTGTCGCGTGTCATTGTTACACCAAATAAACGACAAGGGATTTTCGACACTAGCAGAGGTTAACGAAATATGGACATTGTCAGATACCAGACGAAAACCCGCATGAGCCGGGCAGTTGAGCACAATGGAACGATCTATCTTTGCGGACAGGTTGCCAAGGACGATAGCGCAGACATCAAAGGTCAAACTGCGACAACATTGGAGAAAATCGAGGAACTTTTGGCGGACGTGGGATCAGACAAGTCAAAGCTTCTAACGGTTACCATTTATATTGCCGATATGAGTCTTTTTAAGGAGATGAATGAGGTCTGGGACGCGTGGGTTGTGCCCGGTCAGCCACCAGCGCGCGCCTGTGTCGAAGCGAAGATGGCGCGTCCCGAACTGTTGGTTGAAATGTCTGTTGTCGCGGCTAAATAAGCTTATGCCATTGCCGAACTGAATGAAGGTTTGTCTATGAAACATTCCGATGTTGTTGTGGTCGGTGCGGGCATTGTCGGTGCTTCAATAGCCTGCGGAATCGCGCGCCAGGGAGTTAGAGTCGTTCTGCTTGACAAGCGCAAAGCAGAGTCGCGGGCTTCACTGGGTAATTTCGGCCTGGTCTGGGTCCAGGGCAAGGGGCAGGGGGCACGGCGCTATGCTGAGTGGTGCCACCAGGCATCGCGGGAATTCCCGGAGTTCGTCCGTCAACTGCTTGATGAAACAGGTATCGATATACAGTATCGCAAGCCGGGAGGTTTGGTGCTTTCTCATGGTGAGGAAGAATATTTAAAACGCGTTACCGTCCTTGAGCGGTTGCGGTCAGAGTCTCGCGATGGAACTTACGATTGTGAGATGCTGGACAGGCAGGCGGTACAAAGACTTACACCCAAACTGGAGCTGGGGGCAAATATCGTCGGCGCTTCATATTCACCGCATGACGGGTATCTCAACCCGCTGGCATTACTGAGAGCTGTACATGTCTCCTTCCGGCAGCAGGGAGGGGTGTACCATGCAGACTCTCCGGTGAAGCGGATCTGCTATGAAAAAGACCGGTTTGTCATAACGACCCCGCAGGGGCAGCACAGTGCAGAGAAGCTCGTCATAGCGGCCGGACTGGCCACTGAGAGCTTGGCGGCTATGGTCGGGATCAACGCTCCGGTCATACCAGAGCGTGGCCAACTGATGGTCAGTGCAAGGGTACAGCCGATGCTGTCGATTCCGGTGAGTGGCATTCAACAGACGGTCGAGGGGAGCTTTATCGTCGGCCTGTCCAATGAAAAGATCGGCATCAATACCGATACCGACAGTGCCATCATCAAGCGGATGGCAAGCCGGGTGCGCAATGCCTTCCCTGCGCTGGGCGGCCTGCGGATTGTCCGCACCTGGGCGTCCTTAAGGGTCCTTACTCCCGATGGGCTCCCCATCTATCAGCAATCCGAGGCCTGCCCCGGAGCCTTTGCCGTTACTTCGCACAGTGGCGTGACTTTGACTCCACTGCACATGAATCAGGTGCCCGAGTGGATAATGAAGGATATCGTGCCGGCAGAGTTCGATAATTTCAGTTCAAGGAGATTCCATGTTGAAGCGGTTGCATGAAGACAGGCCCGCAGCTACGGTGACGATCGAGTTTGAAGGAGAAAAACTCAAAGTCCTCGCCGGGGAAACCGTAGTGGCGGCGGTAATGGCGGCCGGTGCGGCGTTCGTCAGAACGTCGGCCGTCAGTGGGGCCCACAGGGCACCATATTGCCAGATGGGCGTCTGTTTCGAGTGCCTGATGGAGATCGACGGGGTCCCCAATCGCCAGGCGTGCATGATCCCGGTGCGTGACGGCATGGTCGTCAAACGTCAGTACGGAGCCATGGAGCTGGATTATGAGTGACGAATACGACTTGATCATAGTCGGCGCCGGCCCTGCCGGTTTGGCGGCGGCGGTAACGGCTTCGAGAAACGCGTTGAAAACCTTGCTGGTGGACGAACAGGCTGATCCCGGGGGGCAGATCTACCGGTCCATCGAGAGGGCCCTGCCGGAAAATCGCTCTGCGCTCGGTCCCGACTATTTCTACGGGCAAAAGCTGCTTGAAGATTTTCGCGGTTCCGGAGCGGACTATCTGCCGGAGACTACCGTCTGGAACGTTGACCGTGAGTTGAATATCGGGCTCTTGACCAATGGCCAGGCGAAACAGATCCGGGGCAAGCATATCCTGCTTAGCGCAGGCGCTATGGAGCGCCCGGTACCGATCCCCGGATGGACCCTGCCTGGCGTTATGGGAGCGGCTGCTGCCGACATTCTTTTTAAGTCTTCCGACATGTTGCCGGCTGGTCCCGTCGTGTTGGCCGGCAGTGGACCGCTTTTGCTGCTGGTCGCCTGTCGCTTGATCGATAACGATGTCCCGCTAGCCGCTATGGTCGAAACTTCAAGTGCAAGAGACTACCTGCGGGCGATTCCTTATCTTCCTGGAGCTTTTCGCGCCTACAACTATCTGCTTAAAGGGCTGTCAATGCGCTACAAGGTGCTGAAGGCGCGGATTCCGGTCTTTCAAGGGTGTCGCGACCTGGTGGTGACAGGAGACGAAGAGGCCGATGGGTTACGTTTTACCTGCCATGGAGCAGATCAGCACGTTCGTGCTTCGACCGTCCTTCTGCACGAGGGCGTGGTTCCGAACCTTCAGTTCAGCCGACTCGCCGGATGTGATCACGAATGGTTCGCATCGCAACGCTACTGGAGGCCGGTGATCGACAAATGGGGACGGACCAGTCTGGAGGGTATTTCCGTCGCCGGAGATGCCTCCGGGATCCGGGGAGCCAAAACCGCCGAGGCTGCGGGCCATTTGGCCGGGCTGGACGCAGCCTGCCGGATGAAGCATATTTCCGATGCGGAGAGGGATCGTCTGGCGGCTCCGTATCTCAAGGCCGTCACGCGGGAAAGGTCGATCCGTCCTTTTCTTGATCATCTTTTTCCGCCTGCTTGCCAGGCGTTGGTGCCACCCGATGATCAAACCATCGTTTGTCGTTGTGAAGAGTTGACCGCCGGTCAGATTCGCGAGGCGGTTGCCCTCGGAGCACTCGATCCCGGACAGGTCAAGGGGTATACCCGCTGCGGCATGGGCCCCTGTCAGGGGCGCATGTGCGGACTGACCCTGTCAGAGATCATTGCCTCTTCCGCCAGCCTGCCGATAGAGAGTGTCGGGCAGTTACGTGTGCGAGCGCCGCTGAAACCTTTGACCATCAATCAACTGGCCGATTTGGAGATTTTTGAATGAACTCCTCCGCGGGGTATGATGTCATCATCATCGGTGGCGGAATTCAGGGCTGTGCAACGGCCTATCATTTGGCCCGGAGGGGGATCGACGTTCTTCTCCTTGAGGCCGAGAGTTGTGGACGGCACGCTTCGGGTGCCAATGCGGGCGGGGTGCGTTGTTTGAACCGCCTGGTGGAGGAAATTCCACTGTCGCTTGCGGCGCAGCGGATCTGGTTGGAACTCGAGGATGAATTAGGCTCCGATTGCGGGTTCCGCGCGACCGGGCAGGTCAGAATTGCTGAGAACCAGGCGGATATGAGCAAACTTGAGGAGCGGGCCACGCTGGTCCGTTCTTTCGGTTTTCACCATGAGGAAATGATTGACCGTGCAGAACTGAGAAAGCTTGTCCCTGCAGTCGCTGAGTATTGCATCGGCGCGCTGGTCTGCCGCAATGACGGCTACGCAAAGCCTTTCCTGACCACCCGTGCCTATCTGGCCCGGGCGGGGCAGGAGGGGGCAACTGTGCTGGAACGCCACCCGGTGAGTAGGATTGAGAGGGAGCGGGACTCCTGGCGGGTGACGGCCTCCGGTCGTCACTTCCACGCCAAGACTCTGGTCAACTGCGCCGGCGCTTGGGGGGATCGGATCGCTGAGATGGTGGGGGATAAGGCCCCTCTGGAAGTGGAAGCCCTGGCCCTGATGGTGACCGCGCGCGTGGCGCATTTCATCGATCCGGTAATCGGGATGGCAAGCCGTAAACTCTCCTTCAAGCAGATGCAAAACGGCACAGTAGTGATCGGCGGCGCCCTGCGCGCCAAGGTGATTGGCGATCGACAGCATGCGCAACTCGATTTTGCACCGTTGAAGGAGAGCGCGGATACGGTACGGACCGTCTTCCCGCAACTTGCCAATTTGCCCGTTGTCAGGGCCTGGGCGGGTCTCGAAGGGGTGATGCCTGACAAGCTGCCGGTGATCGGCGCGAGTCCAACTGCGCCGGATGTTTTTCACGCCTTCGGTTTTTCCGCCCATGGTTTTCAGCTTGCTCCTGCTGTCGGGCTGGCGATGGCCGATCTCGTCACCTCAGGACAATCCGATTTCGATTTGTCGGCTTTTCGGATCGACAGATTTCAAGGGGGCAGACCGCAAACTGGAGAGATAAATGGTCATTGAGAACTTCATCGTTGAATTGACCTGGGACAGTTTACCTGAAAGGACCCAGCAGGCGGCCCGGTTATGTGTCCTTGACGCTATTGGCTGTGCGATTGCAGGGAGTCGCAGCGCGGGGCTGCCGAAGCTCATTGAGAAGATTTGTCGCCACGATATTTCAGGGCGGTCGCCGGTCTGGGGGACGGTGTATAAAACTGAACTGTCCTGGTCGATATTCTTCAACAGTCATAGCGCCGCTTATTTTGACCTGGATGATGGGCACCGTCGTGCGCAAGGCCACCCGGGTGCTGCGGTGGTTCCCGCCTGTCTTGCCGTCGCACAACAGCGCAACTGTACGGCGAAGGAATTCTTGGCGTCCGTCGTCGTCGGTTATGAAGTTGCCATACGAAGTGCCCTGGTCATGCGAGCTTTGGGTGGCCCGCGGAAAGGGTCTGGTGGCTGGACGACCACCGGGGTCGCTGCTGCGGTCGCTCGCCTGATGAAGCTCGAAAAACAGCAGGTAAAAGCTGCACTGGGTCTTGCCGAGTATTATGCTCCCCAGGCGACACAGGACCGCAGTGCTTCCTATCCGAGTGACATGAAGGAGGGGATTCCATGGGGAGCATATACAGGTTATACGGCAGCCATCCTCGCCGGTGGCGGCCTGGGGGCGATGCGCCCGCACCTGTCGGACAGTCCTGAGGCAGAAGACCTGGGCAAGAACTACGAGATTGAAAACAGTTATTTCAAAACATATGCAAGCTGTCGCTGGGCGCATCCGGCACTGGATGGTTTGAAACAGATGCTGAGCGAGCGGGGCGCCTGTCACACCGAAATCGAAGAAATTCGTATAAGAACGTTCGAAAAGGCGGCCCTGATGGATCGTCATGATCCGGAAGGTTGCATGGCGGCGGTTTACAGTATCCCCTATGCCGTTGCCTGTTTTCTGCGCAACGGGGTGCTTGGCCCAGCTCAGCTCAGTGGTGATATGTTTGTCAATCAGGAGATCTCTGCCCTGTCGAAGAGAGTCAGGCTGGTGGTCGATGATGACCTGACATATCGCTTCCCTGAGCAGTGTCTGCAGAAGCTTGAAGTCGACTTTAAGGATGGCACCCGCTATGTGAGTGGACTGTTGTCAGCCAAGGGTGATCCTTCGGATCCATACAGTTATCACGAATTACTTGAGAAATTTCAGTCCCTGACTGAAAATGTTATCGGTGAACAGTGGCTGAACGTAGCTGAGTTTATTGCTGAGATGGATGGACAATCGGTGGAAGAGCTGGTTAAGATGCTTACACCATAACCGCATATGTTCAGTTATGCCGATGACGGGGTTTCGCTGTTTTGTCGATTAATATTCCAATCTGTACTGGGATGTCACCTGGAATTTGGCTTCGGCTGTCATTAATTTCAATCCTGCACCTTGCAGTGCTGCTCACGGCAGCTTCTGCTCAGAATCGCGAAGTACCATCTCCCCCTTCCCAGGATTATTCCCTGTCTGAATTGCGCATCGGGCTGAACGCAACGGATGTCGAGACCCTTGATCCTCACCTTGCTGCTGCATTTAACGACCGCCTGGTGGTAGACATGGTGTTTAACGGCCTACTCCGCTATGAGCCCGGCAATGCACCTCGCTTCGAAGCTGATCTCGCTGAAATGATTCCCGAACCTTACCTGAAGGGGGGGCGTCAGGTGTGGCCGGTCAGGCTCAAGAAAGGGATCACATTTCATCCCACAGACGGTCATGAGAATTACGAATTGACGGCAGACGATATCGTCTTTTCGTTTCGCCGTGCCGCCGACCCGGATCGTTCCCGCTATGCGGGAGAATACGTCGGGATGACCGTGGAAAAGGTCGATCGGTATTCCTGCAACATCATCATGGAACCGCCGCTCTCACCGGTTCTCTTCTATTCAAAGATCGCCGATTATGCAGGCGGCCTTATTGTTCCGAAAAAGGTGCTTGAGGAAAGCGGGGAAGAAAACTTTCGGCGTCAGCCGATAGGAACAGGCCCGTTCCGCTTCGTTGCGTATCAGTCGAAGCATTCCGTATCGCTGGCTGCTAATGACCGTTATTTTCGTGGGCCACCGCACCTCGATGTTGTCAATATCTTTTTTTATCCGGATGCGACGGAACGTTATCGTGAGTTCAAGCGGGGGAATCTCGATCTGATTCGGGGCGGCGATGAAGTAAGTCGTGAAAAGTTTCTCCCGAAAGAGACAATTGTGGATGTATTCGGTGTGCCCGAAGTTGCCATCATCTATTTCAATACAATGGTTAAGCCGCTTGATGATATCCGTGTCCGCAAGGCGATAGCGTACGCGCTCGACCGGGAAAGGTTCCTTGCCCCCTTCGACAGCCGCACGGCGACCAATGTTTACTCTGTTGTTCCGGAAACGTATTTGCCAGGAGGTGTGAATGAAGAACAGGTGAAGTCGCTGGGGTTGGATTACGCATATAATCCGGATAAGGCAAGGGCTCTTTTAGCAGAAGCAGGTTATCCGGATGGCTTCTCACTTGAGATAATCGCTACAAGGCTGAAACATGTTCAAAAGAATTACCTGACCCTCAAGGAACAACTGAGGGAGGTCGGTATCCATCTCAAATTGCATGTCGTTGACCACGCGACGATGCATCGTCTGATTCGCCAGGATCTCAGTCCGATCGTTATCTATGAAGCCTGGCGACCTAATACAGATGTGTTCTTAAGCCGTTTTTTTCACTCAGATTCGATCGTGGTCACGGGAAAGAATCCGGATACCAATTTCTCCCACTACCAGGGCATCGATGATTTGATTGTTCGGGCACGTCAAGAGATGGACCCGGAGTGGCAGACGAAGCTTTGGGAGTATGCTCAGGTGAAGATATTGGAGGATATGGTTGCTTATCCCTTGCACTATCGCAAGCGGGTTTATATTCGCAGGGGTGATCTGGATTACGGGCACCTGCTTCATTCGTCAATGGCACTCTACCCTCAGGTTACCGAAAAGACGAGGATCTTGAAGTAAGTGAAAATTTACACCAAAATTCTTTTGATCACGTTGCCCCTTGTTCTGTCTGCTCTTCTGGCGGGGGCGGGTGTCACCTATTACCTGTCCAGTCAGGCATTGGGCGATCTGGCTGAGACCTGGCTGGAAACCCGTCTTTCGGAAGTTGTCAGCACCATTGAGGGGAATGAACAGTTCCTCCGTCGTTATGAAATAACCGATATCGCTACAGGGGTTAGAAAAGCTCAGTACGACGCTGCCAATGATATTAAAGAAATCAAGATCGGTGAGCAGGGTCATATTTTCATCGTCAAAAGCTCAGGAGAAATCGTTGTTCACCAGGACGAGAAATTGCTTGGGAGCGATGTCAGCCATGAGTTTTGGTTTGAAGAAATGTTAAAGCAAGGGAAGGGGCGGCTCGATTATTCCTGGGGGGGGCCGCGCAGCCTGGCTGTCTTCGAATATTTTTCCCCTTGGGATTGGTATGTGGTTGTGAGTGATCCCCTGGATGAAGTTTACGGGGCTATTAATAACACTCGAAGCTCTCTTGCCTTCCTGGCGTTGTTCGGCTCAGTGGTTATGTCATGGCTGGTTGTCTTTCTGGCCAGAAGAATGATTGCGCCTTTGAAGTTACTGGTCAATGGGGCCAACAAGGTCGGGCGTGGCGAACTTCATACCCGAATTCCGGTACGCAGTGGAGATGAACTGGGCCACCTCTCCCGAGCTTTCAACACAATGGCAGAAAAACTTCAGCAGAGCCACGGAGCTCTCAAGCGAAGTGAACAGCATTTCCGCTCCCTGATCGAGAATGAATCCGGGATTATCACCGTGCTGGGAGAAGATCGTACGATTCGCTATATCAGCCCCTCGCTTGAGCGGGTTTTGGGCTTCAGGGGTGATGAACTGGTAGGAACAGATTTTTCCCAAAAAGTCCACCCTGATGATCTAGGGCTTTTTGACGAGTATTTTCGGCGAGTTGTCTCCTGTACGGGCGAGAGTCAGACCGCTGAATTCCGTCTGCGGCACACGAGCGGAGAGTGGCGCGTTTTCGAAACCTTTACGCAAAATCTATTGAATGACGAAGTCGTCTCTGGCCTGGTCCTCAATTCGCGGGATATTACCGTACGAAAAACGTTTGAAGAGGCGTTGACAAAGTCCGAGAAGCAGCTTCACCAACTGATGTCTCGTTTGCTGGAAGCACAGGAAGGGGAACGCAAAAGAATTTCCTCTGAATTGCACGATGTGGTTGGACAAAATCTCCTTTTTCTGAAATTCAAAGTAGCGCAGTTGGAAAAATCACTGGACCCGGAACAGAGTGCACTGTTCACCGAGTGTGAAGAGGTCTACAGTTATGTGGATCAGATCATAGAAAATGTACGTCGACTTTGCTGGGATCTCATGCCTTCCGACCTTGAGGATCTTGGCCTGATTGCGGCAATTACCGGCCTGGTGAATGACTGCATACGCCATTACGCGTTAAAAATCGATGTCGAGTTTGAAGAATTCAATGTTGTCCTGAATCAGGAGGCCCAGATTCTCGTCTATCGGTTGTTTCAGGAGTCATTGACGAATATTGCTAAACACGCCGGAGCAAAATCTGTAAAGATAAGAGGTTATCGTGAGGCGAATTGTCTCTGTTTCGTGATCGAGGACGATGGATCTGGATTCGATATGGAAACCGTACAGTTACGCTCCGGAAGTTCAAAAGGCATGGGGCTGTCAACCATGCAGGAAAGGGCCAGGATTTTGAAGGCGGAATTAAGTATTGAGAGCCAGGCAGGGGAGGGAACCCGTATTTGTATAAAGGTTCCGATCAGGCAAGGAGCACGGACATGACAGACTACAAAGTCATGCTTGCGGACGACCATGTCATGCTCAGGCATGGCATCCGTTCAATTATCGAAAGTGTCGATGGGTTTCAGGTTGTTGGGGAAGCCAATGATGGGGCGGAACTCATCTCGCTATTGCACAAGCACACTCCAGATCTCGTTGTTCTTGACATCTCGATGCCGAAGATTAGGGGTATTGAGGCCGCTGGCGAAATCAAAATCATTTTTCCGGAAGTCAAAATACTGATTTTGACGATGCATAAGAGCGGGCAGTATCTCCATCACGCGCTTTCGGCAGGTGTTGACGGATACCTTCTGAAAGAAGACGCTCCGAAAGAAATTTTCACTGCCATCGAAACAATTCGTAAAGGGCGAAAATACATCTCTCCTCTTTTGTCCTCCGAGTTGACGGATGAAATGGCAAGAGCTTATCAGACCGGTCAGTTCAAAATAATGTCTAACCCTCTGACTTTGCGCGAACGGGAAGTTCTAAAGCTGATTGCCGAGGAGAAGTCTAATCAGGACATTGCGGATCTTCTCAATATCAGTCTGCGCACCGTTCATCACCATCGTGCCTCACTGATGCAAAAATTGAATATAAAAAAAACTGCAGGCCTGGTTCGATATGCTATTGAAAAAGGCTATGTTGATTGAACTAAGGTGGGCATACAAAGAGCCGAAGACGCGACATGGGTGGTGCAGATAATGACATTTGAGTGCGTATTTAGGTTGCAGATGGTGGCATATAGTGCGCAGTTTTTCTGAGTTCTTATTTATAACTATCTGAAATAAAGAAGAAAAATTTTTAACCCGAATCTTCCCTTCGGCACCATGAAACAAAAAAAGGCTGTTCCCTCCACAGGGGACAGCCTTTCTGCTTTTCAGTGTTCGGATTTGGTGCAGGGTTATTTCTTTTCATTCTGCCGCCATGCCGCAAAGACTCCAGTCTCACTTTCTTTTTTCGGTTCATGAATCATCGGGGGCAGGAAAATGACCTGGTTGGTTATTTTTTTTGCCGACAGTATTGACATCCGCCCCACTGCAGAATAATATTCTGTAGCTATGGATATATATAGAACGATCGACGAAATTGACTACAAAATACTTGAGATCCTTCAGGAGAAGGCGCGGATTCCGAACGCTGAAGTCGCTCGCCAGGTCGGCATGGCTCCGTCTGCCGTGTTGGAGCGGATTCGTAAGCTGGAGAGTCAGGGGATCATTCAGGGGTACGAGGTTCGTCTCAATCCGGAGCATTTCGGCCAGGGTCTGACGGCTTTCGTTGTGGTGAAAGCCGCGCGGGCCGGAAATGGTCGGCTGGGCGGAGAACTGGCACGCCTTACTGGAGTGCAGGAGGTTCACCAGGTTGCCGGAGATGATGGCTACCTGGTCAAGTTGCGGGTTGCTGATACGGCTGAGTTGGGGCGAATCCTGCGCGATGAGATCGCTGCCGTGGAAGGGGTTCGCGACACCCACACCAGTGTCGTTCTGAAGACTGTCAAGGAAACCAGAAAAATATCACTCGATAAATAGCAGGATAAACAGGATAAGGAGATCCATTTTATGCCCATGTCACAATCTTTCCAGGAACGTCTTTTCCCCGTTGTCGCGGAGATCGCCGCGCACTACGGCACCCCCTTCCATATCTATGATGAAGCTGGCATACGCCGCACGGGCGAAGAACTTAAGCAGGCATTCGCCGGGATTGAAGGGTTCCGTGAGTATTTTGCGGTCAAGGCACTGCCCAATCCACGTATCCTCGAGCTGATGCACGACATGGGTTTCGGTTTTGATTGCAGTTCAATCCCGGAGCTGGTCCTCAGCCGTCAGGTCGGAGGCAGGGGAGAGGATATCATGTTCACCTCCAATAATACCGCTCCGCTGGAGTTCGCCGCTGCCGCTGGCGAGGGTGGCTGTATCCTCAACCTGGATGATATTTCTCTGATCGATAAGGTCCCCGATTTTCCCGAGCTGATCTGCTTCCGGTACAATCCGGGTCCGCGCCGTACCGGCAACATTATTATCGGAAATCCGGTGGAGGCGAAATACGGTGTCACCCACGACCAGCTGGTTGATGCCTACCGCAAGGCTCAGCAGAAGGGGGCTACCCGTTTCGGCTTGCATACCATGGTTGCCTCCAATGAGCTTGATTACAGCTACATCGTGGAGACCGCCAGGATGCTGCTGGAGCTCAGCGCTCTGGTTCATGCTGAACTGGGCATCGCGTTTGAATTCGTCAACATCGGCGGCGGATTCGGTATTCCCTACAGGCCGGAGGACGCCCCACTTGATTTACAGGCGATGGCGGGCGAGATTGTCGCCCAGTTCGACGATTTCAAGGAGAAGCATGGTTTCGTACCGCGGATGGTGATGGAAAGTGGACGTTTCATGACCGGACCGCACGGCTGTCTGGTGACAACCGCAATCAATCACAAGGATACCTACCGCAAGTACGTCGGGGTTGACGCCTGCATGTCGGCGCTGATGAGGCCGGCGATGTACGATGCCTATCACCACATCGATGTGGTCGGCAAGCAGAACCTGATGACGACGGACGTCTATGATGTGGTCGGTTCCCTCTGTGAAAATAACGACAAGTTTGCCGTTCAGCGCGAATTGCCGGTTATTGAAGAAGGCGATCTGCTGGCCATCCATGATTCGGGCGCGCACGGACATGCCATGGGTTTCCAGTACAACGGTCGTCTGCGGCCCAAGGAACTGCTGCTGCGGGAAGATGGCTCGGTAGAGTTGATCCGCCGTGAAGAGCGGGTTGAGGATTATTTCGCAACCCTCAACTTCAGCGAAGACAGAATGAAGCCCGCGGCAAAGTAGGGACGGGATGTCTCGGACGCTTGGCCCTCTGCGGATTGATTCTCTCGCCTATGGCGGAAAAGGGGTGGCACGTGCCGACGGCAAGGTTATCTTTGTCGCCGGTGCCGTCCCAGGCGATCTCGTACTCTGCCGCTTGAGCAGGGAAAAAAACGGTATGCCGAAGCAGAACTCGTGGCGCTGGTCGACGCGTCCCCCTCCCGCCGCAGACCTCCCTGCCCGGTGGCGGATGAGTGTGGTGGATGTCAGTGGCAGCAGCTTCCCTATCAGCAACAGTGTCGCTGGAAAGAATCTATTTTTGCGGATCTGCTGAGCCGCCAGTCTGGTGTGCCCCGCGAGCTTATTTTGCCGATCATGCCGGCGGCGTGCGAATGGAACTACCGCAGCCGAGTTCAGTTCAAATGTTTTCTGTCTCAGGACCGTTTTCTCACCGGATTCTATCGCCCAGGCAGCCATTTTGTTGTTGATATCGACAATTGCCCGGTGGTTGCCAACGAACTGAACCGGGTTCTCGTTCAGCTCAAGTCTTTGCTCTCCGGTTCCCAATTTGCTGCTGCCGTCCCCCAGATCGACCTGGCTCTGGGGGACGATAAACAGGTCAGGGTGGTGATACATGTCCTGTCCGGACAGCAGGAAATCAAAGAACTCTGCCGCCCACTGGCTGAGCGGAACGGAATCAGTCTGTTTGTGCAATCCGGCCGCAAGGAGACCCTGCAGCCCGTCTGCGGACCGATCGGCTTACCGATTGAGATTGATAATCCGCCGTTGAGGCTTGAATATGGACCGGGCGGCTTTGCCCAGATCAATCTGCAGCAGAACAGATGTCTGGTGGATGCCGTGCTTGAGGCGTCCCGGTTGAAAGGCACAGAGCATGTCCTCGACCTGTTCTGTGGAATGGGTAACTTTTCTCTGCCGCTGGCCCGGCGTGCGGCCCAGGTGGTTGCCGTTGAAGAATATCCTCTCTCGATAGAGTACGGCATCAAAAATGCCGAAGCCAACGGGATCAGCAATGTGACATTTTTGTGCCAGCCCGCTCAGGGGTTTCTCAGTGCTGCGGAGGGAACAGGGCACTTTGATCTGGTGCTGCTCGATCCTCCCCGGAGCGGCGCATATTCAATCATGTCCGAACTCTTGCAGTATCGACCACGACGGATAGTTTATATCTCCTGTGACCCCGCAACCCTGGCGCGTGACCTGAAGCCATTGCTGCATGGCGGGTATCGTCTGGTGAGTACGCAGCCCTTCGATATGTTTCCGCAGACTTATCATGTCGAGAGCCTGACAGTCCTTGAACTCGATCGCTGAATTTGCTGGAACGCAGCCCGGTGCAACCTGATATACTTCAAGTTTGGCCGGCTGGGTGGCCGCCGGGATCATCTCTCGCCGTGCCGTGCTTAAAATTTATACAGGGTCCGCCGACCCTGTATAAAAAAACGGCAGAACTGCCGGGCTGTCACTCCCCTCGATGTCTGCGGCGACGTCCTTTCTTTCTTATGTGCCTGATAATGCGAGATATTTATTAATTTTTGAATTGGCTGAAGAGTTGGGCAAAGACTTTGCAAAACAGTTGAAAGTGAAAACGGATGGGTGTCCCACATCATTAGTTTCTGACCATTAACCAATCACGGTTTCAGGAGGACTGTTATATGCGCAAGGTAGAGGCAATCGTCAAACCGTTCAAGCTTGATGAAGTCAAGGAAGCTCTGAATGAAATTGGTATTCAGGGGATCACGGTCAGCGAAGTGAAGGGTTTCGGCCGCCAGAAAGGACATACCGAGCTCTACCGGGGAGCTGAGTATGTTGTTGACTTCATTCCCAAAATCAAGATGGAAATCATTGTTTCGGATGATATGGTCGAGCAGGTCGTCAACACCATTGCCGAAGCGGCTAAAACCGGCCGCATCGGGGATGGAAAGATTTTCGTGACACCAATCGACGATGTCCTGCGTATTCGTACTGGAGAACGTGGCGAAGACGCTCTCTAATCCCAGTTTTTTTTACACAGCATTGGCAACAATCAACTAAAGGAGATGTACCAAATGACGCCGAAAGAAGTAGTCAAGTTTGCTGAAGACAATGATGTCAAGTTTGTCGATTTCAAATTCCTCGACTTTGTCGGGATCTGGCAGCATTTCACCACCCCGATCTGCGAGTTCAGCGAAGAGACTTTCGAAGAGGGCATTGGATTTGACGGGTCCTCGATTCGTGGCTGGCAGCCGATTCATAACTCGGACATGCTGATCATGCCCGACCCCTCGACCGCCAAGATCGATCCTTTTATTGAGATGACCACCCTGAGTCTGATCTGCAACATCATTGATCCGATCACCCGCGAAGGCTACACCCGTGATCCCCGCTACATTGCACAAAAGGCTGAAGCCTATCTGAAATCGACCGGCGTTGCCGACACCGCTTACTTCGGTCCCGAGCCGGAGTGCTTCGTGTTCGACGATGTCCGCTACGCCTCCGGGCCGAACGAGTCCTTCTACAGCGTTGACTCGGTTGAGGGGATCTGGAATACCGGTCGCGAGGAGTTCCCCAACCTTGGCTACAAGCCGCGCCATAAGGAAGGTTACTTCCCCTGCGCGCCGACCGACAGCATGGTCGACCTGCGCAACGAGATGATGATGGTTCTGCAGGAGAACGGTCTGCACATCGAGTGCGGTCACCACGAAGTCGCCACTGGTGGTCAGATTGAGATCGATATGCGCTTCGACAGTCTGCTGTCCATGGGGGACAACCTGCAGTGGTTCAAGTACATCATTAAAAATGTCGCTTTCCGTAACGGCAAGACCGTGACCTTCATGCCGAAGCCGATCTACGGTGATAACGGGTCCGGTATGCACTGTCACCAGTCGCTGTGGAAAGACGGGAAGAACCTGTTTGCCGGCGACGGTTATGGTGGCCTGTCCAAGATCGCCATGTACTACATCGGCGGTATCATGAAGCATGCCAAGGCTCTCTGTGCATTCACCAACCCGACCACCAACAGCTACAAGCGCCTGGTTCCTGGTTACGAAGCTCCGGTCAATCTGGCCTATTCAAACCGCAATCGCTCCGCGTCCCTGCGGATCCCGGTGACCAACAACGAAAAAGCCAAGCGGATTGAATACCGCACACCGGACGCATCGGCCAACGGTTACCTGGCCTTCGCCGCTCAGTTGATGGCCGGTCTCGATGGTATCGAGAACAAGATCGATCCGGGCCAGCCGCTTGACAAGGACATCTACGGTCTTTCTCCTGAGGAACTGAAAGAGATCCCGAGCGTTGCTTTCACCCTGGACGATGCTCTGAACCATCTTGAGCAGGATCATGACTGGCTGCTCAAGGGCGATGTCTTTACTGAGGATGTTATCGACATGTGGATCAGCTACAAGCGTGAAGCTGAAGTGGACCCGGTTCGTATGCGCCCCTGCCCGGAAGAGTTCGCCCTCTATTTCGACTGCTAAGTCGTCAGGCTGCAGGATCAGAAGCCCCCGGTGTTTTCCGGGGGCTTCTTGTTTTTACGGTAAGCCTCTTCCCAAGAGCCAGACGTTCACGCTGAAATCAGTCTTCCTCTGAGCATGAAGAGCCAATTCAGACGAAAAGTTTCAAGAAAACCCTTGTTTATAAAATGAAAACCTGTATGATGCGCCTCGTTCTGGTTAACGTTCCAGCGGTACATCATCCTCGGACAGCGTTCTCGCCTTGCTGTTTCCGCTTTATCGCTCACTGACCCCGCCCTGACCCGGCAGATTATCAGGTTGGCGACGATACGTTGGTCTGGTTCTCTTTTGTTTGAGAATTCAGGCGTAAGCCAAAATGAGTGTCTGCGACTGACTGTTTTCCATCGTGACACTAACCTGATGTGAACCGGCCGTCCATTTTAGGAACATCTGTTTGTTCCTGCGTCCATCACAAAGATGAATTGCTCCGTTCTGCTTCAGGACGCGGCATGCTTCTGCATGCCCTGTGTCCTGTTGTCTGGCGTGGAGACAAAGGTAAAATTATGACTTTTTCAGAACTTCAGCTCTATCCCACAATTCTCAAGGCTGTGACCGAATGCGGCTACAGTGAACCGACGCCGATCCAGCAGCAGGCGATCCCTGCCGCTTTGGAAGGAAAGGACCTGATCGCCAGTGCCCAGACCGGGACCGGTAAAACTGCGGCTTTCATGCTGCCTGTCCTGCAGAAACTCTGTACCCAGGCAAAAAATCCGAAGGGCGCCCCGCGGGTTCTGGTTCTGACACCGACCCGGGAACTGGCCGGTCAGGTGACCGAGGCGACCCGCTCCTACGGCAAATACGTAAACTTTCGCAGCACCTTCATCCTCGGTGGTGTGCCGTACCGCAACCAGTTTCGTGATCTGTCGCGTCCTATCGACCTGGTGGTTGGCACTCCGGGACGCTTGCTTGATCATGTCCAGCGTGGCAGCCTTAATCTCTCCCGGGTTGAAATCCTCATCCTCGATGAGGCCGACCGGATGCTCGACATGGGGTTCCAGGAGGATATGGAGAAGATCATCGCTAAAACCCCTCAGGAACGACAGACCCTGCTGTTTACCGCCACTATGGACAACTCAATGGCAAAAATCGCCGGCAAGATGCTTACCAACCCGGAGCGGATAGATATCGCCGGGAAAAAGAATACTCTCGATACCATCGAGCAGCGGCTCCATGTTGCCGACAGCCTGAACCACAAGCAGCGTCTGCTTGAGCACCTGGCAGCGGATAAGGACTTGACCCAGGCGATCGTATTCTCTGCCACCAAGCGGGATGCTGACAGCCTGGCGCGAGAGCTGTCCGAGAAGGGACACAAGGCTGCCGCGATGCATGGTGACATGACCCAGGGCGCACGCAACCGGACTTTGCGCAGGCTGCGTGAAGGACGGGTCCGGCTGCTGGTCGCTACCGATGTGGCCGCTCGTGGGCTTGACGTCCAGGGAATCAGTCATGTCATAAACTTTGACCTGCCGCAGTGTGCTGAAGATTATGTCCACCGGATAGGTCGAACCGGCCGCGCAGGCGCCACAGGGATCGCCATCTCGTTTGCGTCTCGCGCCGATGTGCCCAAGCTGCAGCGTATTGAAAAATATATCGGCAGCAAGGTTCCCATGCTGGTGATTCCAGGACTCGAGCCGATGACGAACCTGGCTGCGGCCCAGCGCAAGAAGTCACAGCATCGCTCCGGCGGACCTGTCAAGAAATATTCCGGTGCGGCTAAGGGGGCGAAACCGACCTGGACAAAAGGCACAAAACCGGCCGGCCCCTACAGCGGAAAACCTCGCCCAGAGCGCCGCGTTCCAGTCGTCGAATACCGGTAGACGTTATTCTTTCGGCAGACAAGGCGACGTAGCGGTCCGCCTTGTCTGTTTTATCTCCAGAGGGCAGTTGCCTGTCAGTAGCTCAGGCGAATGCTGATGCTCGTGGTTGGGTCAACAGCCTCAAATAACGCTTGTTCGTACAGGGGAGGTCCGATCCTGCGGCTGTTGTTGGAGACACCGACACCCTCCTTCGGCTTCGGAAAAGGGAACCAGCGGAAGTCGAGCTTGTTGTTGGCGTTTTCGTCGTGAATCACCTGGACGGCGTACCCGCTTTTTAACGGCACGGAGTTGAATTCGAACTGCATAGTAGCTTTCGTTGCCTGGATTACTCCCCGCATCAGCGCCGATTCATGTTTCGGCCAGCTGCCCTCCGCGTCGAATAGCGCAACCGCCAGATTGCCACCCTGCTCCGGTTTTATCCCTTCGATATTGACCACTATCCGACCCGTCTCAGCAGCCTGACAGAGTGCAACGCTGAGCAGCACGAGGAGCAAGGTGGTGAGTCCCTTATGCAGTTGACGGTTGATTGCAGTCATGGCCGGATCAGAACGCTTCGGGTGAAAAGAAAACAGCAGCTTTTCATGCAGTGTACAGCAAAAAAGCCTCCGGAAGAAGCCGGGGGCTTTTTTGCTGTGGCTGTCCCGCTAATTATCTCGTGATAAACTTATAGCATGCTTGCCGGGAGGTTGTGGTTATGAACAGATTCCTGTCCGTTCTGCTTTACGTTCTGGCGCTGTTATTTGCAGCGCTGCTCATGCAGGGATGTGTCGCGACGACGCTGGAGAATGTCTGGAAGGAGGATGCCTATTCTGGGCGGCTGGAAAGGGTGCTGATCCTCGGAGTGACCAAGAACAGAAGCGTCAGACAGCTCTACGAGTCGGAACTGTCCCGCCTGCTGCAGGCGCAGGGGGTCAACGCGATACCCAGCTTCTCCCTGTTTGATGCCGATGCCCCGGCTGACAAGAAGGCGATTATCGCAAAAGCACAGCAACAACAGCTCGGTCATGTGATTGTTACCCAGGTTCTGGATGTAAAGACCTACCGGGAACGTATTACAGATATCAACCGGCGATACTACCCCGATGACTACCTCTACTCACGATACTACAGGACCTATCGGCGACCGATCGGCTGGTATGACAATTACTGGTATGGTTATACCACGGTCAGAAGCTACGATGTAGAGTATCTGGTGGCCCATGCCGAGACGAATCTCTATCTGCTGAAAGATGAAAAACTGATCTGGTCGGTACTGAGCATCACAGAGAGCGGGGCCGACTGGGTCGGGAGCGTCAAGGAACTGGCTGGAGTCATTGTCAAGCAGTTGGGGCAGGATGGCCTGTATTGAGAGTTGTGCGCGGCAAATAAGTGCGCTTTAGAGTGTCAGCTCACTGAGGACCTCATCAAGGATCGCCCGGGTCCGGCTGCTGTCAGGTTGCAGCAGCGCTTTCTGGGCAATGTCCCTGGCCAATGACAGTGGTATCTTGCTGAGCAACTCTTTGATCTTGGGGATGTAGGGTGCCGAAATAGAGAACTGGTGTATCCCGAGTCCGATCAGGATCAGCAGGCAGGCCGGATCCGTCGCCATCTCACCGCAAAGACTGATATCGATCTCCTTGTCGCGAGCCACTTCCGCCAGATAGTCGATGGACTGCAGAATGGCCGGATGCAGAGGGTCGTAGTAGTTCACCACCAGGGGATTCGAACGGTCCGCCGCCAGCATGTATTGAATCAGGTCATTGGTCCCCAGGGAGAAGAAATCGACTTCGTTGGCGAGGTGCGGAGCAAGGCGGACCGCCGCCGGGACCTCAATCATTGCACCCAGTAGAATGTCATCGACGAAATCGACACCCTCCTGATGAAGATTGGTCATGGCGTCCGCGACCAGCTTCTGACAGGCGCGAACTTCTTCCAGGTTTGAGATCATCGGAAACAGCATCCGGACCGGACCATGGATGCCGGCCATCAGGATAGCTTCAATCTGTGTCAGGAAAATGTCCCGGCGGTCGAGGCAGACCCTTACCGAACGCCAGCCCATAAACGGATTGTCTTCCTTCGGGGGCGGGAAATAGGGCAGGACCTTGTCACCGCCGATATCGAGGGTTCGTATCGTGACCGGTTGGCCATCGGCATTCTCAATAACCTTGCGGTAGAGTTGATACTGATCCTGGCGGTCAGGAAAGGAGCTGCGAGCCATGTAGGGGAACTCGGTGCGGTAGAGGCCAACCCCCTCAGCGCCATTGCGACGGGCAATATCGATATCGCTGAGCAGCCCGACGTTGGCGCGGAGAATGATCCTGGTGCCGTCCTTGGTTGCCGCAGGGATATCGCGCAGCTTGTCCAGCCGTTCCTGCTCCTGCAGGCGGTCAAACTCCAGCCTGAAATATTCATCAAGGATAGTTTCGGTCGGATTGAGGTAGACGCACGCGGAATTGGCATCGAGGATCAGCTGGCTGTCCGGTTCAATCTGCGAAACTGCCCCCCTGACATCGATCAGCGCCGGTATGCCAAGGGATTTTGCCATGATCACCGAATGGGCGTTGGTTTCGTTCGATTCGATGATCATTCCGCTGATCATCTCATGATCGAGGATCGCCATGTCGGACGGCAGAATCCGTTTCGCCACCAGGATGCCCACATGATGCAGGTGGATCCCCTGGGATTGCTGACCGACAAGATTCGCCAGCAGCCGCCGGCCGATATCTTCCATGTCAGCAGCGCGTTCACGCAGGTAGGGGTCCTCTATGTTGGCAAACACCTCAAGGTAGCTGCCGATGACTTTTTTGAGGGCATAGGGGGCGCTGTGTCCTTCTTCAATCTTCTCATGGAGTTTTTCTATGAAACTCCGGTCCTCCAGGATCATAAGGTGTGTGTGGAAAATGGCCGCATCTTCCTGGGTCAGCTTGTCGGCAACTCTTTTTTCAAGATAGAGCGTCTGGATTCTGGTTTTGCGCAACGCCTTGTCGAGTTTTTGCAATTCTTTTTGCGGGTTGACATCGTGCTCGTCAAAAACGTCTGCGAACCCGAATTGCTGGTCGATGACATGGGCAGCGCCGGTAACAACGCCCGGATAGGCAACCTTGCCACGCAGCACATGCATCTGCTGGATCCGGGGTCTTGCTTCAGGCTGCAGGGGGGCAGAGTCAATTTGGAGAGGGTCTGTGCCCGGCAGCTTGAACGTTTCTTGCTGGCGGTCGATGGTGTCGAGCAAGCGCGCGTTGACAACAATGGAAACAACCTGAAAGGCGATCGTGCTGAGAGTTGCTATCTCCTCCTGGTTAAAGACCCGCGGTTCTCTGGTCTGGATAACCAGGACCCCGATCGTCTGATTACGGTCAGCAAGCGGTATGCCGAGAAATGAGTGAAACTGTTCTTCTTTGGTGACCCCGAAGTAGCGATAACGTGGGTCGTTTTGCGGTTCCTCGATGGATAGTATCTCCTGGGTTTCGGCAACAAGGCCGGTCAGACCTTCACCAATGGACAGGCGGACATGGCCGACCGACTCCGAAACCAGGCCTTGAGTCGCCCTCAGTACCAGGGTTTTACGGTCATCTTCCAGCAGATAGAGGGAGCAGACTTCGGAATGGGCACGCTCAGCGACCAGTGTCACGATATTGTTCAGGGTTTCGTTGAGGTCATGGGATTGCAGAATCAGAGAGCTGATATCCTGCAAGGTGCTCAGACCCAGTTTTGTGTCGGATTTTTTGTGAGTTTTTAAGGGCATGAGATGATGTCTGCTAAGAGGGTTATATTATTTTAACGCAAAACTTCAGGCTTTGCGATGATAAAAAAACGCCATCAGGGGGAGAGAGGTCCCTGATGGCGCAATGGGGATGTTTCGTACCGTTCGGGCGGGAACGGATATGATCCCTCACATTTATGAAGCCTTGTTATAAGCAATGCCTGTGCCATAAAGTTGATATGCTTCGTTTACGGTTATATTTGCAGGATTGTTCGTTGAATATTGACAATATCGGCTGCCGGATGGGCCATTGATGGCACACTTTGTGGCTTCGGGTGGGTTGTTTTACTTCTTTTCACGGGTTGCATGCAGTGGTATGACCACATTGTGCTTTTTGCGACAAGATGCCGCAGGATCTGGTGGATGTTAAAGATTCTTCTGTTTTCGGAATGCGAGCGGGTCAAGTTGATGGCGTTTCAGCATGCGATAAAAGGTACGCCTGGGAATCTTGGCGAGACGTGCAGCAGCAGTAACATTGCCAGCTGATTTGTTGAGGAATTCACAGAGCAGGTCCGTTTCCACCTGGTTGAGCTGGTTGTCGCGCATTTGACGCAAGCCTGAGGGGCCTTGCTGCTGAACCGCTTCAGATTTTTTCTGCTGAACAAATTCGGCAAATATGACAGGAAGTTGCTGCAGACGTATGGTCTGGTCAGGGGACAGGACCACGGCTCTTTCGATAATGTTCTGCAGCTCTCTGATGTTGCCAGGCCAGTGGTAGCGCCCCAGGGCTTCCAGGGCCAGATCATCGATGCGATGTATGTTCTTGTTCAGTTTTCTGGCGGACTGGCTGAGAAAATGCTGGACCAGCTGGGGAATCGAGTGCAGCCTGTTGCGCAGCGGCGGCAAGGTGATCGTGAATACATTGATCCGGTAGAAAAGGTCCTCTCTGAACCAGCCTGTTTCAATCCCGTCTTCAAGCGCCCTGTTGGTTGCGGCAATGATGCGCACATCGACTTTGATGGGGGAGTGCCCGCCGAGCGGGGTGAACACCCCCGTATCAAGGATCTGCAGGAGATCCGCCTGCACTTTTGCCGAGGTGTCGCCGATTTCGTCGAGGAAAATGGTGCCGCCATTGGCCGCTTCAAACAAACCCTTGCGATCCTTGGTGGCGCCATTGAAGGCGCCTTTCTTGTGACCGAAAAGTTCACTTTCCAGGCGAATGTCGCTGAGGGTCGTGCAGTTGACAGTCACCAGGGGTTTGTCTGCCCGAAGGCTGGCCTGGTGGATGGCACGAGCGGTCAGTTCCTTGCCAGTTCCGCTTTCCCCGCGAATGAGGGTTGTCGTCGGTGTTGGACCGACCTGCTGAATCAGCTGGAGAATGCCCCGGGTCCTGGAGTCATCCCCGATCATCGTGCAGCCCTCATATTCCTGGGCGAGGGCCCGTTGGGCAAGGTCATATTTCTGTTCCAGGGTCGAGCGGTCCTCTTCAAAGCGTTTCAGCGAGTAGGGCAGGCACATTCTGGTTTCCGCCAGGCCCTGGTAGACTGCGACAGCATGCTTGCGACAGGTTGGATATCCGCAGCCGCCGCAGTTCAGCTCGTCCTGGGCCGTGTGTTTGTCGGTCTCCTGAAGGATTCTCTTGATCGCATGGCCGCTCGGCAACTCGAGTTGAATCTGCTTGTTGGTAAAGGTTCTGTTCAGCCGCAGGGGCCAGGGAGGTTTGGAGCTGCAGTGATCAGAACGATAGGGGATATCACGCTTCTGGTAGTCGATGATCAGTTTTCGCTTGGAAAACGATGTCAGGCGGTTGGTTCGTCCCGGGCCGCCAATGCAGCCGCCATTGCAAAAACGCACATCGACATAGCGCGGTGAAATCCGCTGCGCGGAGAGGTCGCGGATGACTTCCAGGGATGCGTCTTCGCCTACGGTAGAGACAAAGTCGGGGTCGAGTCCGTCATGGCCGATGCCGAAGACATGGAAAGGGCCGCCATAGATTGAAAAGCTGCGGCCGTGGCTGGTTGGGATGCCTGAAAAAGGGCTCTGGGAAAGCCTGTGAGGGTCTATCTGCCGCAGTCCCAGCATCCTGTTCAGCTCATTGTAGGTGAGGACGGTGTCGATGGCGCCTTCGACCGATTCGGAGTCAATCTCGAACTTGCCGCCTATGCAGGAACTGATGTAGACGACCTTGGTCTTACTGCCGCGACAGGCCTTTATGAAACGGCCAACGGCCACCATGGGCGAGACGACCGGAATCAGGTTGCGCAAAAGTTGCGGATAATGCCTCTCGATCAGGTCGACGATCGTTGGGCAGTGGCTGGATATAAGGGTCGACCCGAGATTCTTTTCCAGGTAGCTGCGATACACCGGCGCAATAAGTTCGACCCCGGCGGAGCCCTCGAACACCTCTGAAAAACCGAGCTTTTTGAGAGCTGAAACCACTTGGCCTGGCTGTAGGTCATAGAAAAAAGCAGGATAGGAACAGCCCATGACCGCAACAACGGACGGGTTGTCGTTCAGGTGTTTTTCCGTTTCGCGGATCGCGTCGGCAATGACTTTGGCGTTCTGCGAGCAGGCCTGGATACACTTCCCGCAGCCGATGCAGCGCTGATGCAGAACTTCAACGCAGTCTTCGCGAACCGCTATTGATTTTGTCGGGCAGCTGCGGATGCAGGCGTAGCACTTGCAGCAACGTTCTTTGATGGTTTTGATAGGGCCGCGCCCTTCGGTTGCAAGCACGTCATTCTCCGGGGAGAGGGGGTGGGTGATGCATGGTCCGCATTGTGCCATTTGTGGCACGACCTGGTCAAGGCCGCTTTCCGCTGTGATCCAAAAGATAGCGTCCGACTTCGTCGCTGAAATGACAGGCCGCCTGATGGCCGTTGCCCTGATCCAGTAATTCGGGCCGCTGGTGAAGACAGATGTCGCGGGCGTACGGACAGCGCGGGTGGAAATGGCAGCCACCGGGGGGATTCAGTGGCGAGGGTATTTCCCCTTGCAGGGCTGTGCCCAGCCGCTCTAGATTCGGGTCGGGCACGGGAACAGCGTTCAGAAGGGCTTCCGTATAGGGATGACGTGGTTGCCGATAAAGATCACCCGCAGCGGCAAGTTCGACAATCCGACCAAGGTACATGACCGCGACCCGGTCGCTGATGTGTTCAATGACAGCCAGGTCATGGGCGATAAAGAGGTAGCTCAGGTTGTACTGCTTCTGCAGGTCGCGAAGCAGATTGAGGATCTGGGCCTGAATCGACAGGTCAAGCGCCGATACCGGTTCATCGGCGACAATCAATTCAGGTTCCACCGCCAGGGCCCTGGCGATCCCGACTCTCTGGCGTTGCCCGCCTGAAAATTCATGGGGGTAGCGGTGGTAGTGATCGCCACCCAGACCAACCTGCTCCAGCAGCTGCATCACCCGATCACGCAGTGTGTTTCTGCTCGCGAGTTTATGGATCAGGAGCGGTTCGGTAAGAATGTCGCCGACTGTCATCCGTGGGTTGAGTGAGGAAAATGGGTCCTGGAAAATCATCTGCAGTTTGCGACGATAAGGCCGAAGATGGCGTGGCGGGAGCTGAAGCAGGTCGGTTTCATCATAAAGTACCTGGCCGGCGTCGGCCCGCTGCAGGTTGAGTATGGTTTTGCCGGTCGTTGATTTCCCACAGCCTGATTCGCCGACCAGGCCAAGAGTCTCGCCCCTGTTGAGGTGGAAGCTGACATCATCAACGGCGATCAGGCGTCGATCGGCGGATCCTGGAGAGCGGAAGGTTTTGCGCAGATCTTTAACCTGCAGGAGAGGTTTCATTCAAGACCTCCAGCACCTGACAACGTGACCCGGCTCCACTTCTGACAGTGGGGGGATCTGATTGCCGCATGGTGCAAATGGCTCGGGACAGCGTTCCAGGAATGAACAGCCCTCGCCAGGATGAACCGCATCGGGAACCTGCCCCTTGATCGTGGGTAGTGGGCCTTTGTTGCCGAACCTGGGGATGCAGGCCAGCAAGCCGCGGGTGTACGGGTGCATGGGATTGGCGAAGATCAGGCCAACCGGGGCTTGTTCAACGATCAGCCCGGCATACATGACTGTAACGTGGTCGGCATGCGCCGCGACGACACCAAGGTCATGGCTGATCAGCAGGGTCGCCATCTGTTTTTCTTCACCAAGCTTGTCGAGCAGGTCCATAATCTGCGCCTGGATGGTCACGTCCAGGGCTGTTGTCGGTTCATCGGCAATCAGGAGTTTCGGGTTGCAGGCCAGGGCCATTGCAATCATAACCCGCTGTCTCTGACCGCCGGAAAGCTGGTGCGGGTAGTCCCTCAAGCGTTTTTTCGGGTCGGCAATGCCGACCTGATACATAAGGTCCCTGACCTGCTCAAGCGCAGCAGCCCGGCTCAGGCCACGGTGGAGGAGCAGGACCTCTGCTATCTGGTCGCCAATCCGAAAGACCGGGTTGAGGGACGTCATCGGTTCCTGGAAAATCATCGATATCCGGTTGCCGCGAATCCTGCGCATTTCCAACAACGGCAAGCGCAGCAGGTCCTGGTCCTCGAAGCGTATTTCGCCTCCGACGATGCGGCCGGGTTCCGGCAGCAGCCGCAGCAGTGAGAGGGCGGTCATCGATTTGCCGCAACCAGATTCTCCGACCAGGGCCATTGTTTCTCCGCTTTTTACGGAGAAAGAGACATCATCCACGGCCTTGATCAGGCCTGAACGGGTAAAAAAATAGCTCTGCAGGTTTTTTACTTCAAGAAGAGAGGGCATCTAAAGTCCATTATGATTTTTGTGTCATAACTACACGGAATAGTACGGCCGGTCAATAGTCTGGGTGACGCAGCAGCCATCCGGGCTGTCCTTTCAGGTCGAGCCGGCTCCCGGGGAATGTTTTCCGTGATAACGTCATGTCCCTGCCGGCCATGATCGTGCTACAATGTCGTTCTGTCTTTCCTTCAGGCCGGTGCTCCAAAGCTAGAAATATTCAGACAGGGACATAGACCAACAATGCAAAAAGCCAGAGTCGATCTACACCTGCATTCAACATGTTCGGACGGGGTTTACCCCCCCGACGAAGTGGTGCGTCGTGCTGCTCAGGCCGGCATGTCAGCGGTTGCCCTTGCCGATCACGACAATATAGACGGAATTGATCTCGCGCAGCAGACCGGTCAGCAGCTTGGCGTCCTGGTCATGTCCGGGGTCGAGCTGTCGAGCCAGTGGGAATCATATCAGGATATTCATCTGCTCGGATACGGCTTTGACCACCATCATCCTGAGTTGCAGAAAGAACTGCGTGAATTTCAGGATTTTCGTTCCTCGCGAAATCGGAGAATCATCGAAAGGGTCAATGAAAAGCTGCATGATGAAGGGCGCAGGCCGTTGGACCCTGACGCCGTGAGGAAAAAGGCGGGGGGGACCATCGGGCGACCGCATATTGCCCGGGCATTGCAGGAGGCGGGCTACGTGGACGGGAACGATGCGGCATTCGAGCGTTACCTGATCCCCTGTAACGTGCAGAAACGTTTTTTTCCGATAGATCAGGCGATCGCCCTGATCCACCGCAGCGGCGGCGTTGCCGTTCTCGCCCACCCGCCTTATATCACCCGTGATCGCTTTGAACTCGAGCAGTTGATCAAGCTGTTTGCCTGTTTTGATCTCGATGGGATTGAGGCTTACAATAATGGGGCCAGCCTCGAAGATATTGACTGGGCGATCCGACTTGCACGAAAATACGACATGATTGTGACCGGAGGCTCGGATTATCATGGGACAGAAGGATCTGACGTGGAGATCGGCTGTGGTTTCGGTCAGTTGAATATTCCTTACAGTTGTGTGGATGAAATCCGTGAAGCCCGGCAACGCAGGCAGCGCTATCGCGCAGGTTAGCGGTTTCGTGGATCCATGCAGTGGCTGGACGATAAACAGACAGAACAGGAGAACCTTATGCCTGCACACGACCTGCAAGGGCAGATTAAAGAAGGGATCGCTGAAGCCAGGAAGGGGAATACGCTGCTAGCGCGGATGTACCTGGAAGAAGCAATCAAGCACACTCGGAACCCTGAGGTCCTGGCCTGGTACGGCTACTGCCTGGCCCGTGACAAAAAATCCTTTGGCCAGGCGATAGATCTCTGCAAGGAAGCCTTGGCCGAAGCACCGCATAACTCCAATATCTATCTGGCTGTGGGAAAGATTTACCTGCTGGCGGGAAAGAAGAGGAGTGCTATCAGCGCATTCAACAAGGGGCTGAAAATGGGACGCAATGACGCCATCGTCAGGCAGTTGCAGTCCATCGGCTTGCGTAAAGCACCGGTTCTGTCATTTCTTGACCGGGACAGTTTTCTGAATGTTTACCTGGGGCTCTTTCTCGCCAAATTAAAGCTGCGCTGATCTTGACACGAACAGAAAAGGCCGTCATGGATTGACGGCCTTTTCTGCAGATTCTGTCTCAGCAGTCCTGCCACTTTGCTTTACGCTTCTCCAGAAAGGCCGTCATCCCTTCTTTCTGGTCTTTTGTTGCGAAACACAGACCGAACAGCTCTGCTTCGTAATCGATCGCCTTGTCCACCGGCATATCCAGCCCGTTGTCGACCGCTTCCTTTATCAGTCGTACTGCCACCTGGGGTTTGCCGGCAATCTTTTGCGCCATTATCATCGCGACGTTCATCAGTTCGTGTGCAGGGACCGTCTGGTTCACCAGGCCTATTTTTTCAGCTTTTTCGGCATCGACCATATCGCCGGTCAGCATCATCTCCTTGGCCCTGCCTTTGCCGATCAGGCGCGGCAGGCGCTGTGTCCCTGCCCAGCCCGGGATAATGCCGAGATTGATCTCCGGCTGGCCCAGTTTGGCCGTCTCTGCTGCCAGGCGGATATCGCAGGCCATTGCCAGTTCGCAGCCACCACCCAGGGCATAGCCGTTGATGGCGGCGATAACAATCTTCGGTGAGTACTCGATCAGGTTGAAGAGCCGCTGTGCCTGACGGGCGACAGCGCGTGCCTGCATCGGATCGAGCGGCTGCATGGCCGAGATGTCACCGCCCGCAACGAACGCCTTTTCGCCGGCTCCGGTGATGACGATCACTTTCACTGATTCGTCAGCGTTCAGCGCAGTGAACGCCTTTTCAAGTTCCTGCAGCGTTGCCGGGTTCAATGAGTTGAGCGCCTCAGGACGGTTGATGGTGAGCGTGATCACATTGCCGGATTGCTCCAGCAACAGGTTCTGATAGGACATATCGTGCTCCTCCGATGAAATTAAATTGAAAAAATCTCTACCTGCTGATCTGTTTTTTTGTATGGCGTGTTGCCGCCGCGTTCCAGGGATCGTCCGGCCAGGGGTGCCTCGGATAGCGCCCTTTCATTTCTTTTTTGACTTCCGGGTAAACCTCGTTCCAGAAAGATCGTAAGTCCCGGGTAACCTGTAAAGGTCGACCGGCAGGTGAGAGCAGGTGAAGCTGAACCGTAACCCTTCCTTCAGCGATCCGCGGGGTGTCGGCTTCGCCGAACATTTCCTGCAGTTTTACGGCAAGGACCGGGCTGTCTTCGGGACCATATTGAAGCCTGATATTGGAACCGCTTGCGACCCTGACCCTTTCCGGTGCCAGCCTCTCCAGCCGTTTCAGCTGCTGCCAGTCGAAAAGGGATTGCAGTGCGTTGAGCAGGTCGATGTTTTTCAGGTCTTTGCTGTTTCTCGCCCTGCCGAGATGAGGAAGGAGCCAGTTGTCTATATTTTCCAGAAGCTTGGGCCGCGAAAGCTCAGGCCACGTCTCGTTGGGAGCGGCTTTTTTCGCCAGGCGGGCACGGGCCATGAATGTCTCAACCTGAGGGGTCCAGTTGAGCAGGTCCAGGCCCTCTGAACGAACCGCGTTGAGGATAACCCGGGTCGTTTCATCGGCAGAAAGCGAGAGGGGCTGATCTGACAGGTTCAGTTTGCCGAGGCAGCGCACTGAACGTGCGACAACGCGACCTTCTCTGCTGTGCCAGAAAACCTCCTTCTGCCACGGGCACTCCGGGTAGAGGGCGAGGATTTCATCAAGGCTCAGGGGGGTAGCCTGAATAATCTGGTTCTCATCACGCCTGGTGATGATTTCGCTTGCCACCAGGAAGTTTTGCCTTTCGAGGGGGGAATGTTCACTGAGGTATCCGCCTTGTCCCGATGTGAACAGGTAGCGGTTCTTTTCCCCTTCTCTCAGGCGGCCGATCCGGTCCGGAAATGCACTGGCCAGCAGCGTGCCGAATTGGGACAGTTCATTTTCAGGATGTTTTTCTACCGAGGGGAGGTTGTGGAAAGCGCGCCAGTAGCTGACGGCCTGTTCAGTTTTGGCAAACTCTTTGCCGCCGCCCTGTCGGCGAGCATTCCAGAGTCCCTCGATCTGGCTCTGCAGGTCGTTGCCATGCCCGCCCCTGCCGGATGGTTCAGAGAGCAATCCGACCAGGTCACAGGCCAGAGGGAGGCAGCCCAGTTGTTGTGCAACGAGGAGCATTCGACCCAGGCGGGGATGTGCCGGAATCTGAACCAGACGCTTGCCCTCTGGGGTCAGCCGCAGGTTGTCGTCCAGAGCGCCCAGCAGCTTCAGCAGCTGGCGCCCGGCTTCGAGGTTCGCTGCTGGGGGAGGATCGAGCCAGGTTAAGGCTTGTGGCTCGGAAATGCCCCAGTTGGCCAGCTCAAGGGCCAGCGGTGCGAGGTCCGCATTGCGGATTTCCGGCGGGGTGAAGGGGAGCAGGCTGCCGTGGGCACCTGCACTCCACAGGCGATAACAGGCTCCAGGTCCGACCCGTCCCGCTCTTCCGCTGCGCTGCTCAGCGCTGGCCCGGGAAATTCGCACCAGTTCCAGCCTGGTCAGCCCGCTTCCCGGGTCGAAACGGGGCTGTCGCGCGTAGCCGCTGTCGATCACGACGCTGACACCTTCGATGGTCAGGCTGGTTTCGGCGATATTGGTCGCCAGCACGACCTTGCGCCGCTTTCCCGGCCTGATAGCGGCTTCCTGGTCTTTGTAAGTGAGGCTGCCGTAGAGGGGGAGGATATCGACACCTTTTATCTCCCGGAGCTGTTCCTGGCAGCGGTTTATTTCACCTGCGCCGGGAAGAAATGCCAGGATGTCACCGCCGGTTTCCTGCAGCGCTTTTCGAACTGCAGTCACCGTCGCCTCTGCCGGCGAATTCTCTGGCGCGCCGGTATGATGGACGGTAACGGGAAAACTGCGGCCCTTGCTGGTCAGTATCGGTGCATCGAGTCGCTCTGCCAATTGCGCGCCATCCAGAGTGGCTGACATGACCAGGATTTTCAGATCCTCCCGTAAGCCTGTCTGGATGTCCCGACACAGGGCCAGGGCCAGGTCGCTGTTGAGATTGCGTTCGTGGAATTCATCGAAGATGACAAGTCCCACACCAGCCAATTCAGGGTCGGACTGCAGGCGCCGGGTCAGAATGCCTTCGGTGACGACCTCGATGCGTGTCTGTCGCGAGACTTCATGATGATAGCGAATTCTGAAACCGACAGTTTGGCCGACCTTTTCATGCCTCAGTTCAGCCATGTAGCGCGCCGCATTGACTGCAGCCAGTCGGCGCGGTTCAAGCATCAGGATCCTCTTTCCCATGAGCCATTTTTCGTCAAGCAAGGCCAGCGGAACCTGGGTTGTTTTTCCCGCTCCGGGAGGCGCCTGCAGGATCACAGCCGGATGGGCAGCGAGGGTGTCTTTCAGCTCATCCAGTATGCCGTGTATCGGCAGGATCATCTCCGCAGTGTTCCGTTGAACTGTTTGAAGCGGTCAACCGCACTGGTAATTTCATCTTCCCCGATATTGCCGAAGGCCAGGCGCAGGTAGCTTTCCAGCCCCGGACCGAAAACCTCCCCCGGCAGGCAGATCAGGTTGGCTTCGTCGACCATCCGCCTGGCGGCTTCCCGGCCGCTCAGCTGAGGCCAGGGATGCCGGACCCAGGCGAAGAATGACCCGCTTGCGGCCAGACTGAAGGGGTTGTCGTCACAGATGAAGGCGGCGTGGAACAGGTTGTGGCGACGCTGCATCATGCGGGCGTTGTCAACGACCCAGCTGTCGAGATGTTTACAGCCGTACGCAATAGCGTGCTGGGTGATGCGCGGCGGGCAGACGACCATGGCGTCCTGGGCTTTCAGGGCATGGGTAATGAAGTCCCGGGCAGCGACAAGTGCGCCGGCGCGAAATCCTGTCAAGGCAAAGGTCTTGCCGAAGGACGCTATATGAACCAGCGTGTCTCCCCAGTTTGCTTTTTCGAACAGGTGATGGGGGGGGGCATCGATAAAGGCATTGTAGGTTTCATCGAGAACCAGGGCGATGTTGTGTTGTCGGGCCAGTTGATACAAGTCTTCCAGCTGATCCGCCGGGATGACAGCACCGCTCGGATTGCTCGGGGTGACCAGCAGGACAGCGCGGGTTCTCTCGGTAATCAGGGCGGCGATCTGAGCGGTGTCCGGCCTGCCGCCGTTGCTCATGTCACAGGGGGCATAGACAGGTGTGACCCCCATCGCCTGAAGCCCCATGGGGTGATCGAAGTAGGCTGGTAGCTGCAGGATGACTTCATCCCCGGCGCTGCACAGAACCGTCATTGCCAGCCAGAAGGCCTGGCTGGCACCGATCGTCAGGCAGATTTCTTCGGCAGTGGGGCCGTCGTTGTAGCGTCTTTGATACCAGCGGCAAACCTCTTCTCGCACTTCAGGCAAGCCTTCGTCGGGACTGTATTTGCAGGTGGCCGGATCGTCCAGTTTTTCTTTTATATGGTCCAGCAGGGATGGTGAAGCGGGGTAGTCAGGGATCGCCTGGCAGAGGTCGACAAGGGGTTTTTCGTCAGGAAAAACGCGCTCGCTTAACCATCCTTTGACTTCAGAGATCGGCGGAAAATGAACGTTCTGGATATTTCTTGAGGTCGTAAAGTTCATAGATCTTTCCTGGTATCATGAGAAACAGAAAAACAGCCAGCGCAGCAAGAAAGAGAGGTCATCCCCGGGTGTCGAGGTGTCATCAGGCTCTTCTGATCATTTCGACCAGCAGTTCGGTGACGGCGACCATGTCGTCCACTGAGACATTTTCGTCCACCGAATGAACCTGCTCCATGCCGCTGCCAAGGATTACGGTCTCTATTCCGTGCCCATTGAAAATATTGGCGTCGGAGCCGCCGCCGGCGGCATCGATCTTGACCGGGCGTCCCAGGGCCGCGCCGGCCTCCGTGACAAGTTTCAGAACAGGTGCGTCGGCTTTGACATGCATCCTCGGGTAGTCGTCCGTGATTTCGAGGGAGAGGGATGCGTGAACCGCCTTGCCGTTGAGGTGAATAGTGGCAGCGTCTACCTCTTCCTCAAGGCATTTCAGCATCTTTTCCGTCTGCAGCCGTAACTTGTCAGGATCGTGGCTGCGGACCTCCGCTTTCAGTGTCACCAGTTTCGGGATGATGTTGGAGGCCTGACCTCCCTCGATAACCCCAATGTTGGCGGTGGTTTCTACGTCAACGCGGCCGAGGTCCATTCTGGCGATCGCTTTGGCTACGATTTGAATTGCCGAAATTCCGGTCTCCGGAGCGACCCCGGCATGGGCTTCCTGGCCGAAAATTTTAATGGTCATCCGGTTGGCAGCAGGGGCCATGTTGATCGCCCTGTTGATGCCGTTGGTGTCGAGAGCCACGCCCCATTTTGATTCGATTTTAGTGAAATCGAGATGTTTGGCGCCGAGCAGGCCGATCTCCTCACAGACGGTGATAACCACCTCCAGGGGTACATGAGGGATCCGCTGCTCCTTGATGACTTCGATCGCCTCAAATATTTCAGCCAGGCCTGCTTTGTCGTCAGCCCCGAGGATCGTCTCTCCCTTGCTGCGGAAGACGCCATCTTGCAGTACCGGCTCGACCCCATCGGCCGGTGTCACGGTGTCCATGTGTCCGGAGAGCATGAACGGGGCGCCATCTTTCGTTCCGGCAAAACGGGCGATCAGGTTGCCGCTTTCGCTTCCGATCTCCGGGCCTGTCGCGTCGAACACCACTTCTGCACCCATGCGGGTAAGACGTTCGGCAAGATATGCGGCGATCTGACCTTCCCGGAAGGACGGGCTGGCTATCGCGGCCTGACGTGCAAACTCATCACTTATCCGTTGTCTGTTGATCATCTGTCGGTTCCTGTTTGCGAGGGTTGATATTCTCTTGTCGTAAGGTCCATGATCTTGAAGAGACCCCTCCCGGTTTCCCGAGTGGGCCTCTCTGAAGCGTTTTTTCATGGTATCGGTAAATTGTAAAACAGGCAATAAAACAGACGAACTTGTCTGGACAGCAAGCGACTGCTCCTGATAGTATGACTCATTAAAATCGTCCGGTGTAATATTATTGAAATTCAGGTTTTGTGGTTGAAGCCCCGAGTGGCCTTGACCATCGGTTGACCAGATGAGCAAACAGATCAAAAGAGATTACCAGCCTCCGCGTAGCTCGTCCCAAAATGCCCGTCAGTGTCGTTCCAGACGTCGCTTTATTCCTGCTTTGTTCCTCCTGCTTGGACTGACGGTCGCAGGACTGATCCTCTTTGGCGCTCCGCCGAATACTGGTTCTCAGGCACAGATTGCCCCTGTTCAAATCAGTGCTCCGCCGGTGAATCTGCCGGTGCCGCCCGACCGTAAAGAGTTTGCGGATGTGATCAAACCGGGTGAGACGATCTCCTCGCTGCTTGGAGATTATTTTTCGCCGCAGGAGATCCATGAACTGAACAAGCGGAGTAAGAAGGTTTTCCCCTTTACCAGGATATGCGCCGGGCAACCATATAAAATATGTCTTTCTGACAACCGGTTTGAAAGCTTTACTTATGAAATCGACGATGAACAGCAGTTGATCATCCGCAGTGGTGATGAGCTGCCGATCATCGAGAAGGTGGACATAGAATACCAGCTGGAACAGGAACTGGTTCGCAGCACGATTGAAAGCAGCCTGTTCGAAGCGGTTGCCGATATCGGCGAGAGCTCTGAGCTGGCGATCAGGCTTGCAGATATCTTCGCCTGGGATATCGATTTTATCCGCGATATCAGGGAGGGGGATACTTTTCAGGCGCTGGTGGAAAAGCGTTACCGGGATGGGAACCCCGCCGGCTATGGCAAAATCCTCGCCGCAGAGTTCGTCAACCGCGGTGAAACCTACCGGGCCATCTATTTCCAGGACGGGGACAAGTCACCATCCTATTACAATCCTGATGGAAAGAGCGTTCGCAAGGCCTTCCTCAAGGCACCTCTGTCCTTCAGTCGTATCTCCTCCGGCTTCTCAATGAAGCGTTTCCATCCGATCACCAAGACCTGGAAATCACATCCGGCTATCGATTATGCCGCTCCGCCGGGGACGCCGATCAAGACAGTCGGTGACGGGACTATTACCCGGATCGGCTATACCCGCGGCAACGGCAATTTTATCGAGATCCGTCACAACAACAGCTACTCGACCCTCTATCTCCACATGTCCAAGTTTGCCCGTAAAATGAGCAAGGGCAAAAAAGTCGTGCAGGGGCAGGTGATCGGCTATGTCGGCAGCACCGGTCTGGCCACTGGTCCGCACCTCTGTTTCCGGATGCGCAAAAACGGGGAGCCGGTAAATCCCTACAAGGTCAAGGTCCCGGCATCAAAACCTGTTTCCAATGAAAATCTTGCCGCATTCAAGTCCCTCGTCCAGCCCCTCGTCGCACAGTTGGAGGGCCGTGACATCAAACAGGTCGCGAAAGCCGTCGGTACTGATCCTGCCGAGTTGACCCAATGAATGGCTGGTGCGGGCGACTGCTGGCCGTCGACCTGAGCTCCGACCGTATCTGGGTCGAACCTCTTAAAGAGGAACTGCTGCAGACCTATCTTGGCGGCCGCGGCCTCGGTGTCAGGCTGCTGCGTGACAGCTATCATCTCGACCCCTTTGCTCCTGAAATTCCCCTGGTATTTGCCGTAGGCCCTCTCTGTGGCACCCCCGCACCGACGGCCGCGCGTCTCGCTGTTGTCTCCCGCTCGCCGCTGACCGGGACGATTTACGACTGTTCCGCCGGTGGCCGGTTTGCCTGGCGTCTCAAGTCGGCAGGATTTGATGCCCTCAGGATCACCGGCCGGAGCTTAACTCCAAAGGTGTTGGCCATCACGCCGCAGGGGGGTGAGCTGCTGCCGGCGCCAGAATTGTGGGGGCAGCCGATCGGCGAAACCGTACGGGTCTTGTCTGCTCGCGGCAGTGTCGCAGCTATCGGGCCGGCCGGCGAGAATCGGGTGCTGTTCGGCAACATCATGATGGGTGAAGGGAATGCCGTCGGCCGAGGCGGACTTGGCGCACTCATGGGTGCCAAGCAGCTCAAGGCGATCACTGTAGACGGCGACCGTCGTTGCGATGTGGCTGATCGCCCCCGTTTTGACCAGGCCCGCAAGGATATCATGCGCCTTTTCCGGGCATCTCCGGTCATTTTTGGAGATCTCGGCATCGCTGAATACGGCACTCCGGCGCTGGTCGACCTGATGGCGCAACGCAGAATGGCGCCAACAGAGAATTTTCGCAAGACGGTTTTCAGCCGTTCCGGACAGTATTCCGGACCTGCCATCAGAAAGGCCTATCAGCCAAAGAAAGATGGTTGTTATGGCTGCCCGATTCAATGCAAAAAGAGCACTCCTGAGGGTGTCCCGCTGCCTGAATATGAAACGGTCTCCCATTTCGGTGCCCTTAACGGTGTGGATGACCTGCGCTCCATCGTTCAGTCCAACACGATCTGCAACCAGCTGGGCATGGACACCATTTCTGCGGCGGTAACCCTTGCCGCATGGGGAGAACTGCGAGGCGAATTCCTCCATACCGAAGAGGTGGCCCCGCTGTTGCGGGATATCGCTTTCCGCCGTGGCGACGGTGACCTGCTGGCTCAAGGTTCCGCCCGACTGGCAGCCCACAAAGGGCAACCGGACCTTTCGATGAGTGTCAAGGGGCTGGAGCTTCCCGCTTACGACCCCCGCGGGGCGTATGGCATGGCCCTGGCTTACTGCACCAGCAACCGCGGAGGGTGCCACCTGCGGGCCTATCCGATCTCCCATGAGATCCTGCGCAAACCTGTGGCCACCGATCGTTTCTCTTTTGCCGGCAAGGCCCGGATCATCAAGATTGCTGAAGACACAAATGCAACGATCGACTCCCTGGTCGCCTGTAAGTTCTCCTTCTTCGGGGCCAGCCTCGAGGAATATGGTGAGCTGCTGTCGGCGACAACCGGCTGCGAGTACGACCCGCAGCACCTGAAATCTATCGGCGAACGTATCTATCTGACGGAACGCTTCTATAATCAGCAGAACGGCTTCACGGCCGCAGCTGATCAACTGCCTGAGCGGTTTTTTGTCGAACCGGGATCTTCAGGTGAGGGGATCGAGGTTCCGCCGATCGATCGTCTGCGCTTTGCCGAGGAATTGGAAAAATATTACCGGATGCGCGGGCTGACTTCCGAGGGCCGTTTTGTTGACGCTGATTTTCTGGAGCACCAGCCTTGAAGCGGCAACTGGAGAAGTATGCCGGCAAGTTGATTGCAGATGGCGTCGCCGATGCTTCCCGCATGGCCGTTCTTGCCAAGGATGACCGGATTCTGGAGGTGGGTTGCCCCGAGGTGCTGCGGTTGGGTCGGGCGGTCCTGGAGCGTTTGAATGTCGTTTCCCTGGTTGTCGCTGCCCCCTCTCTGCCCCTTGTCGATGTCCTCTTTGGCCGGCTTTCCCCGCAGGCGTCCGCAATTGTCCCGCTGGACACCGAAACCAGGACTTTTCTGCACGACATTCCGGTGGTGCGCCGGGATCAGTTCTCGGTGGAACAGCCGGACAGGCTGGTTGAACTCCTCGGTCAGCGTAAGGGCGTTCTGGTTGAGGGTGTCGGTATCATGACGACCGGGAGCGTGACGGTGGAGCTCGGCTATATCAATTACTGCTCCATTTATCACGCTCTTTTTATCAAGATTTTACTTGATTTCCTGCAGGGCAAACCACCGACTTTAAAAGAAATTGAATCTCTTCATCCTTTGTGGAAAAGGTTGCAGACCCCCATTCCCGAGCTGATCGATGATCTGCGCGAGGTCAGGCTGGACGCACATGAGGATATCCTGAGCGCCATGGAGTTGGCAGGACGCCGGACTGTCGAATTGCAACTGGTCGATTCTTTTTTCGGAAACATCTCCTGTCGCAAGGGCGCCCGGCAGTATATTTCCCAGACCGGGGCCAGCCTTGATGAGCTGTCCGGGTGTATCGACATCGTCGCCGACGATAATTCAAGTACCGCGGGGATTACCGCTTCCAGCGAACTGATTGCCCATCGCGCCATCTACCAGCAGACCGGCTGCGTAACGATTCTTCACGGTCACCCGAAATTTTCAGTTATCCTCAGCCTGTTGTGCGAAGAGACCGATTGCCGAATCGAGGACTGCTGGCGGGAGTGCCAACGTGTTCGTTACTTCTGTGGCACGCCGATCGTCGCCGGTGAAGTGGGCGCCGGCGGTATTGCCAAGAAAGTCCCTCCGGTCATCGGTAAAACCGGTACGGCGATTGTCTACGGGCATGGGGTCTTCGCGACCGGCACCAGGGATTTCGCCGGCCCGCTGGGGGCTCTGATCAGGCTCGAGAATGACTGCCGTCGCGAGTACCTGCGCCTTTTGCAGGACAGGGTCACGGATTCCTCAGCCAGTCTCCTCATGGCCCAGACCCCGGCATGAATTATCTGGCCCATCTCTATTTTTCAGACCCTGAACCTCTCGCCTGGGCAGGATCCCTGATGGGTGATTTTCTCAAGGGGCCTTTGCCGGAGAAGAGTGATCCCTTACTGCTGAAGCATCTGCAACTGCATCGCAGGATTGACTCCTTTGCCCACGGGAACCCCCATTTCCAGATGAGCTGCAAACGGGTCGCCGGTCATTACCGCTTTGGTCGTGGCATTCTCATCGATGTTTTCTATGATCATTTCCTTGCCCGTAACTGGACGGAACTTGCTGACCAGCCGCTGGAGGAGTTTTCTCAGAGGGTCTATGCCGGCTTGAAGGAATGCCGCCATCTGATGCCGGAAGGAATGCAGAGCCTCCTGCCACGGATGGCGCGTGACAACTGGTTGGTTTCCTACCGGGACGAGTCGGTCGTTGAGACGGTTCTCTCTTCCCTCGAGCGGCGAATCCGCCACCGCTTGCCGCTGGCACGGGGCATTGAGGAGCTGCAGCTGAAAAGAACAGACCTGGAAAGGGATTTCAAGGGTTTTATCGTTGAAGCAGGTGAATTTGTCGGGAGATGGAAGGCTGTTTACTGATCATCCTGGAAGGTGTGCATGAACCTACAGAGAGGCCAGATCCTCTCTTTCGGTTTTGAAACGGCATCAGCGGCGACCTTCGTAGAGGACACGCCAGTCGCCGTTTTCATGAATCAGGTAAAGCCGCTTGTTGATATCGCCGTTGTAATTGTTGGACCGGTAGCGTTGCCTGAAATTGGCGACAACCACCTCTTTCCCGTTCACGCTCTGGCGTGGATAACCGAACAGGGAGATATCGGACAGGTCAATCTTCTGAAATTTTTTTCGGGAGAGAACGCTCTTCTTATAGCGGCTCCAGCTTTTGTAGTCATGGCCCTGCGCCCAGAAATTAATTGAATAGTCATCAAGGTAGGCCGGGATGTCGGCATTTTCCCAGTTTTGCCTCCAGCTTTCCAACTTGGTCTGCAGCTCAATCGTTCGCGCAAGCCACTGTTCCGCAGGAATCCACTCTACCTGCTCACTGATGATGACGGGTGTCTCGCCCGGCTTGACATACTGCCTGATCCTGCTGAATTCTTCATTTGTCAGCACGACGCAGCCTTCACTGTCGAGGGGCGGACGGCTGTAGAGTTCCTTGTCGGTTCCGTGCAGCCAGATGCCGTCACCGGTTTTGCGCTGGAACCGGTCATATTCGTTGGGATAGTTGACCGGAAAGGCCCCGGTCCCGTACTTGCGCGGCAGGTCTTCATCGGCAATGAAATGGGTGACAAAGTAGACACCGCTTGGAGTCCTCAGATCCCCCTCGGTTACCTTGTTCCCGGTTTTTTTGCCCAGAACGATGTAATAATCATCAATCAGGGTTGGAGGGATGGCGGTTCCCGCATTTTCGTAGATGTAAAGCCGGTTTTTGCTCTTATCAACCACCAGGACATGCTTGACCGAGTCACTCAGCGAGATCAGTGCCCTGGGAATTTTCCGTTTGTCGATCAGGCTCAGATAGCCCTGCAGGCGTACGCTTGCCTCACTGCGTAACTGTTCGATCCGTTCTTCATCGGAGTTGATGGTGGCAAGCAGGGGAGTGGAGCCGATCTGCTCGAGCTGATCAAAGCGGGCCAGCAACAGATCACCAAGGATCAGATGTGCCAGCTGAAATTTGGGGGCTCGTCGGGTCAGGCCGTCCAGTTCTTCAAGTGCGGCGTCGAGTTGAGCGGTCTGAAAGAAAAGCAGGGCCTTGAGCAAACTCGCTTCATAATCGTCAGGATTGAGCTGCAGGCGGAGTTTGAGGCGGTCCCAGAGAGCTTCCTGTTGTTCCGTCAGGGACAGCAGCCACTGCTGCTCGGTCTGATTGTCAAATGGTGAAAACAGAACGGAAGGGACACTTTCGACGGGCGGCTTCTGGTTCCAGAGAGCACTGACACTGACAACAGTCGTCGACAGCAGCAAAACGATCAGACAGCTTGTCAGGGTGTGACGTAACTTCAATTGACATTCCCCAGGGAACGTTCACCGGTAATGGCCCAGCTATCAGCTTGACGCTCAAGCTCAAACCGTTTTTTTGTTTTGTCCTGAAAACGATTATTACGGTATTTCTGAATCAATTCAAGCTCAACATGATCTTCCGTGCGGGTGATGATTTTAATATTATCGAGATTGACCTTAATGAATTCAGGTCGAATAATTCTCGATTTTCTCTTTTTCTCCCAGCCTGAACGGGTCTTATGGTTCGGTGGAATGTAGTCTGAGGCATAAAAGTTAAAATATGCATCTGCGTCCTGAGCAGACCAGGCAGCTGCCCAACGCCGGATGAAGTCCTGCGGTTCTTCCTCCTGCGGGACTGGGACTGCGTCAGGTTCGACAGCTGCGATTGTTCCGGCCGCAGGGGATGGTTCGACTTGTGTTTCAGGCTGTGAACTTTCAGTAGCAGCTGGCGGGAGAGTGACAGCCTGGGCGGGAGCGGCGGTTGAAGGAGCTTCCACCGGTTCCTGCTGGCTTGTGCCCGGTGCCGGCGGAGTTGATTGGGCGATGACGGGAGGATCAGCGGTTTGCTTTTCAACCGAGACCAGTTGTGCTGTTCCCTGCTGGTCAAGTATCTGTAGTTGCGCACGGAGGTCCACGGGCTCAAGTTGCAGGGCGCGGCCATATGAATCACGGGCCATTTCAGCATAGATGGTCCCCAGATTGCGATAGATGGTCGTATAGTCGCTATCGGTGGTCATCGCCTGTTCGAGCAGGATGCGGGATTTGTCGAGATCACCGCGGAGCGCAAAGAGCGCTGCGAGGTTGTTGTACCCCTGAGGATAAACAGGGTAGTCTTCAATCAGCTGGCGATAGAGTGTCTCGGCTGCAGCGAGCTGGCCCTGTTCAAAGAGCTGTGTCCCACGTTCAAGCTCTGTCGCAAGGGCCGGTGGGAGGCTGGTTCTGCTCTGGACTTGGTTGTTGTCGGACAGTCCGACGTAGACGCCAGCGCTGAACAGCAGGCCAAGAATAATAATCAGGGTAATCCAGATGGTCTTCACGGGCCAGTTGCTCTCAGCCTGGCTGAATGATGGCCCTTCTGACTGAATCATTGTGGTATTTGCCCTGGTCCTTTTCATCAAATCACAAATATCCTCATATCTGAATTAATCAGAAATAATACGATCTAGCTTGCGGAAAAACCAGCAGAAAAAGCTTTAAATAAAAAATATCAGTCGCGGAGAGTTCTCAGCACTGGGCGGGAAGGGGCCAGTCATTTTGGTATCCCGCCGGGTAGAATGTTTCCCGGGTGCGGTTGAAATAGCCGAACTGGAGTTCGGGGAAGTTTTTCTTCAGCCGTGCCAGCATGCGGACCATGCCGATCCCGTTTCCGGTTGCGGCTAAGCTGTTCCAGTAGAGGGTTGGATCGATGCTCAGGTTGCGCATCTGGATCAGGTCGAGCCGGGAACTCTCGATCAGCTGTTCCAGTGCTTTGATCTCAGCCTCGTGGTCAGAGATGCCGGGAAAGACCAGATAGTTGAGCATGGTGAACAGGCCGTTGCGCTTGGCGCGATGGATTGAATCGATAACGTCGTCAAAGCTGTAGCCGACCGGACGGTAATAGGCGTCGTAATAATGCCTCTGCACCGAATTCATCGAAACGCGGATCGAGTCTATGCCCGCTTCTGCCAGGCGATCAATGCAGCCGGGGATTGAGGCGTTGGAGTTGAAATTGATGGTGCCCCGCGCGGTCTGCCCGCGCATCTCCTTAACCGCTGAGCAGATCGTGTCGGTCTGCAGAATCGGATCACCTTCGCAACCCTGGCCGAAAGAGACGATGGCATTCTCTGCCGTTTTCAAGTGAGGTACGGCAACCTGGCAGAGTTCTTCGACAGTTGGGACAAAGGTCAGGCGCTCCTGGCTTGACGGGCAGCAGTCCGGGGCTTCCTGCTTGGAGATGCAGCCGACGCAGCGGGCATTGCAGGTCGGTGAGCAGGGCAGGGGAGCTTCCCAGCGACCGAAGAAGAGATTCTTTGCCGCAAAACAGTGATAGTCGAGGGCGCAGCGTGACAGCTGTTCAATCAGCCGGTTACCCGGTTGTGCCGCCACCCGTATACGTACCAGCGGTTCCAGTTCCCGGTCATCGAAGTGATCCGGCTGCCACTGGTTGTTGCGGTCGACCCTGACTGCCGCGACGTAGAACTGCTCCTCTTCCACGCACCAGCCAACCGCTGTGTAGGCCCAGAGTGTCAGCTCTGCACTTTTTTGCTGGTAGTCGGCAGCAGGGAGCAGGGTCCTGGTAAATGCAGGGGTGACAAAAGCGGAGACCGCCTGAATCTTGCCGCCGCCCCAACTGCGGGGGAGCTGATCCACCGTTTTCAGTTTGCCGCTTCGCCGATCAATTCCGATTGGCGGCGTCGCGGGAATGGTGAACAGGCGGCTCCCTTTAGGTAACGGAATCAGTTCATCCATAGCCGGCGCGCGGGCGGTCATGCCATTCATGCCGGCCATCAGCAGGTCGGGGTGTTCAAAAACCTCGCCGGATTCGTCGGCAACGACAGCGAGGATGGTTTTGTCTTTACTCATGATTTATCCAAAATCAAAATCTTGCCTCACGCAAAGTCGCAAAGACGCCGAGAAAAGCTGAGACACAGGGTTCGCTTTACGAGTTTGCGTCTTGAGTGGGCAGAGCGAACAGGCGTGAGAGGGTCTGTCCTTTTGTCTCTGTCTTATCCTGTTTATAAATGCGGCTGGAGCATAGCATAGGTAAAAAGCAGGGAGGAAGAGCAAAGGTTGAAGCTGAACAGTCAATAAGCTATTCTGCGCCACATGCGCACACTGTTGACGACCCTGCACAGCAAATTCATCCATCCCAGCCTGGCGTTGCCCTGCCTCGCGGCTTATTGCGGTGAGGACTGCGGCGAGATCCTGATCCACGAATTTACCGTCCATGAACCGAAAGAGAACGTTCTGGCACGAATAATGGCCTGCCAGCCTGACGTCGTTGCGTTTTCGGTCTACATCTGGAATCGGCGTGAGACTTTTGAACTGGTGGATGCTTTGGCAATTGTCCGCCCCGAGATCAGGCTCGTTTTGGGCGGACCTGAAATGTCATTCGAGGGTTCGGATCTCTTTAATACGCTACCTGCCGCGGCTCTGATCTGCGGGGAGGGTGAGATCCCGTTGCGGAAGATTCTCTATGCCTGGAACCGAGGCGAGACGCTGCAGGCCGCACAAGGCATCCGTTTTGCTGGTTCTCAGCAACAGGAGAATACAACCTGCCTGCTTGACAACCTTGACGATATTCCTTCCCCGTTCAGCGCTGGACTGGTCGATATGAAGCGCGGGTTCGTCTATTACGAAACCAGCCGGGGATGTCCCTACCGATGCAGTTTCTGCATGAGTTCGCTCGACGACAAGGTCCGCAGCTTTTCGATGGCGAGAATCAAAGCCGACCTGAAGTTGCTGATGGACAGCCAGGTCAGGCAGATCAAGCTGGTCGATCGCACCTTCAATTACAAGGCAGCGCGGAGCCGAGAGATTTTCCGTTTCATCCTTGAGCACAACATCAGCAGCCGTTTCCATTTCGAGATTGGTGCTCACCTGCTTGACGAGTTAACGCTTGACCTGTTGGAAAATGTCCCGGCGGGGATGTTTCAATTCGAGATCGGAGTGCAATCGACAGTTCCCGAAACCTTGCAGAACATTGAACGTTCGGTTTCGATGGAGCGTCTCGCTGAAAATGTCAAACGTTTGCGGAAACGCGGCAACATTCACCTGCACCTTGATCTGATCGCCGGACTGCCGGGAGAGAGCTGTCTGCAGATTTGCAAATCTCTCGACTGGACTGCAGAACTGAATCCTCACCATTTGCAGCTCGAACTGGTCAAACTTCTGCCTGGAGCGCCATTGCGTAACCGGGCCGATGAGCTGAAGATACGTTTCGATCCCAATCCGCCATACTCTGTACTGCAAACGTCTTTGCTGAGTTTTGAGGAGTTGGAGCGACTGCGTGGGATCGGACGCCTGGTCGACCTGTTGTGGAACAGCGAGAAGTTCAAATTTCTGCTGCAGGCTCTGAGGCAAGAGGCTGGCTCTTTTTCCCGGGTGTTTGAGCCGCTGCAAAATTTCTGGACGGCCCGGGGGTATTTCGATCAGCCCCTGTCGTTGCGGAATGTCTTCTCCGGTCTTTACCGCTATCTACAGGAAGCCTTCGAGGGCAAGCAGAAGGACATCCTGAATGAATCCCTGGCGCGGGATTTCGCCCACAGCGAGCGGATAGTGCCCAACTCAGCTCCCGGTTACTTCAATACGGATTTGACCGACAGCGAGCAAGATGCAGTACGGGAGAGGGTGCGTGACGAAGTGAATAAAATGCGTGGGGTGGGGGGGAAACTGCAACACTTTGCGGCGGTGTTCGAATGTGTGCCGGGGACTGACGGGCGGGCGGTTCTGCTGTTTCTTTATCTGACGAAAAGCGGCGAGCCGATGCAGGTAAAAGAAGTCATCATGCAGCTTCAGCAGGAGGCGGGCTGTTCCTCCCAGCCTCCTGCTGAATCATAAGCGGACAATCAGTCCGCTGAGATAGCGTGGATCTATCCTGCCTGCTTCAAGGGCGCAGAACTCCTCCTGCCAGATCTCCAGGCAGAAGTCAGCAAACTGACCGGCCCCGGTCAGAATCGATTCCACTGAAGCGATGGTCTCGTCGCGGACCTTGGCGGAGAGTTGCCTGTTGTCGCTCACCAGGCCATGCAGTTCGGCCAGTTCAGCGACCGGGATCGGTTGCGGGGTGAACTCGTGGCCGAGCAGACGATTGGCCAATGCGGTCAGCAACAGGTCGGACAGGGTCAGGTCACTGCACTGATCCGGATGGCAGCCGCTCAGGTCACAGCTTTCTTCTTCCGGCAGCGGGAACGGCAGCAGCCCGGTGAACAATTGTTGCTGAATTGCCAGCTGCTGCAAATGCTCCTCGGCGAGGAGCAAATCCTTGCTGTTGAGGAAATCCTTTTCGTCCTGATTGATGCCGAGCCGGATGCCACAGAACAGTCTGGGCGGGTTGCCGGTCAGGGTTTCGAGAAAACGGCGATAGGGTCCGTCCAGAAAAGGCGCGATGCCGCTTTTCAGCAACCCTTTTGCCTGCTGCCTCAGTTGCTCGATCAGGCTGTGTCCAAGCTGGAAAATCTGCTGCAGGTAGCAGGAGTTGAAAAGCTGCTGAGGTTCTGTGTGAGTCCGCTGGACAAGTTTTTCCAGCCCGATGTTGAGGGTCTGATAGAGATGGGTCAACGATTCGGCCACGGCCTTGGAATCACTGAGATCAACCCGGTCAGCACTCATTTTTCGATTGGCCAGCATGGTCAGTTCGGTCGCTTGCTCGTGGCTGATACCCTGGCTGAGAATCTCTGCAAGCAGGTCGTTCGGCTGGGCTCTCGAGAGGAGTGCGCCGGGATGGTGAAACCCCTCGGCTTCCAGGTCGAACTGCTTGTCTCTGGCCGGAACATAGCTGTCAGGGTCGACAAAGCTGTAGATTGCCCGTGCTTCCAGCGGAGTGGTCAAACCCAGATCCAGCAGCCTGTTGTTGCGCAGCTGGTAGACTTCTTCCTCCAGGGCTGTGTCCAGCTCTGCACGGACCATTTCCATCAGCAGCAAGTAGCGGTGTTGTTCCTGAGCAAAAAGGACCGACAGGAATTCGCTGACAATCTTGGCGGCATCATCATTTCGGTACCCCACCTCGTAAAGGTCATCGGGGCGAATGGCATTTTCTGCGTCATCGTCTTTGAGGGATTCCGGGCCACGAATAATCCAGAGCTGCTTTTTCAGGAACAAGGTCAAGAGTTCCGGATCCATTTCGCGGGCTGTTTGACATACTTTTTCATCCCCGGCTTCCAGCAGCAGCTGCAGCCAGTTCAGGGAGATCCTCTCGCTGATCGTGTCCTCGTCCCAGCAGTCGAGGTCGAGCAGGGTCGTCAGTTGGCCGGTCGAAGTGAGCATCAGCAGCTCCACAGCGAACTCGGGCCCGATTTCGTGAACGGTCAGGTAGAGATCCTGCGGGTGCAGTTGCGGGACAATCTGTTCTGCGTCCGGCGCGTTGAGAATCAGGTCATATTTCTCCTTGCCCTGAGCTTGCCCAATCATCTCCATCCGCTCGTCTGCACTGAGCGCGTGGTATTCGCGGATCGATATTTTACGTTTTTCACGGTGCAAGGTCAGGTGATGTACTTTGCGGTGCGCCGGTAATTCAAAACGCGTCATTATCTGCTCCTGAAAAATATCGCGGGTATGGCAAAAGGAGTGACTCTTATAAAGCAGAGTCAATATTATATCAATCCAGATTATGGATTCTGTCTGCTTCTCTGGGACTTTTCTTCATCAAAAAGGGCTGAAAAGGTCATTATCCGCGATATAATTCAACAATGCTGAGACCTGCGACCCAATGCTCTGTTGTCCTCTTGTTTCTTGCCCTGGTATTCCCCTGTTCATCCCCTGCACTCGATCTCCCGGCCCTGATCCGCGAAGTGGAAACCCGCTACCAGGGTGTTTCGTCGCATGCCCTGGTGATCATGGAAATTGAGACGGCCCACTGGAAACGCTCTCTTGAACTGGAAAGCTGGTCCGAGGGGCGTGATCGCTTCCTTGCCAGGATTCTTGCCCCGGCCAAGGAAAAGGGGGTCGCCACGCTGAAGATAGCTAACGAAGTCTGGAATTACCTGCCAAAAGTTGATCGAGTCATGAAAATTCCACCATCAATGATGGGCGGTGCCTGGATGGGGAGTCATCTGACCAATGATGATCTGGTCAAGGCGCATCGGATCGACGAGGATTATACCTTCGCGCTGCTCGAGGAGGATGATGCCGGTTGGCTGATTGAGGCTCGGCCACGCCCTGAGGCGCCGGTTGTCTGGGGAAAGCTGGTCTACCGGATCAACAGGACACCTTTTGTCCCGGTGCAAATATCATATTTTGACGAGGAGATGATCGAGGTCAGGCAGATTCATTTTGATCGGGTGGAACAGATCGACGGTCGCTGGATACCGCGGCGTATGCTGGTCAATCCCCTGGAGAAAGAGGAGCGGACGGTGCTGCTCTATCAGAACATCGAATTCGACCTGCCTCTGCCGCCACAACTCTTCTCTGTCCGCAGCCTGAAAAGGAATTAGAATGCTCTGGCAGATGGCCGTGCGCAACCTGTGGCGAAACTGGCGCAGAACTCTGCTGACCATGTCGGCGCTGGTCGTCTCGGTGGCCCTGCTGATTCTGTCGCTCGGAGTCTTCTCGGGAATGTTTGCCGATATGCTGGCGTCGGCAACTCAGCAGTACCATGGACATCTTGTCATCTCCAGGCAGGGGTATCAGGACCAGCGCCAACTTCACGACACAATCCTTTATGACCCCCATGTCGTAGAGCAGTTACATGCGACGAGAGACGTGCTCGGGATCTCTCCACGATTACGCGGGTTCGGCCTGCTCTCCCGTGATGAGCAGACTCAACCCGCTGAATTGCTCGGGATCGAACCCGGCAGGGAGCGTCAGGTCACCTCCCTGCATGAGAAAATTGTCGCTGGCAAATTTCCCGCGGAGATGCTTGGCAGCTGGATCGTGCTGGGCCGCGGTCTGGCTGACAAGCTTGAAGTAAACCCCGGCGATGAACTGGTTTTTGTCACCCAGGCTGCCGACGGGTCGATTGGCAATGACCTGTTGCGAGTCCTGGGTGTTTTTGATTCCGGTGATTTCAACCGTGACAACAGCCTGGCCCTGGTGTCTCTCGCCTGGCTGCAGCAGCTGCTGGTGCTGCCGGAAAGGCTCCATGAGATATCCCTGTCGATCAGCGCACCCATGGAGGCAAAGCCCGTAGCGAAGCAGCTGGCCATGCAGCTCCCCGAATCGCTGGAGGTCGTCGATTGGGGGCGCCTGTTGCCGGAGATGCAGGAAGCGATCGCCAGTTATGATGTCTCCCGACTCATTCTGGTCCTGATTCTTTATGCCGCGGCTGGTCTTGGTGTGCTGAACACATTTTTCATGTCTGTCCTGGAGCGGGTACGGGAGTTCGGTGTGCTTCTGGCGATCGGCATGAAACCGTCGTCCATCAGGAATCTGGTGCTGCTTGAGTCGCTTGTCATGGGGGGACTTTCCCTGCTTGTCGGGTCCGGGTTGGGGGTCCTGATGACATTGATGCTGTCCGGTGATGGCATCGACTTGAGTCGCTGGATGACAGCCGTTACCTATGCCGGAGGGACAATCCCACCGCGCCTGCGGGCGGAACTGGTCACCGACAACCTGCTGGTGCCGTCTGTCACTTTGCTGCTTGTCAGCCTTGTCTCCGGCTATCTGCCGGCACGCCGCGCATCCCGGCTCAGACCTGTTGCTGCACTGAGGGGGGATTGATGATGAGTCTGCTCAGGCTTGCCTGGTCCAATCTGTGGCGCAACCGCCGGCGAACCTGGATTACCCTTGCGGCATTGGCCTTCAGTATCATGCTGGTCCAGACCTCTCACAACCTCTCCACGGGCGTTTATTCGCAGATGATCGAGAGCGGTGTCCGTGCAGGCTCCGGACATCTGACGGTCTACCGTGGCAACTACCTGGAAACACGTGATGAAAAACTCGGTTTCAACCCGCAGGAGTTCAGCGAAAAGCTGAAAAGCATCGAGGCTGTGGAGACGGTCCTGCCGCGTATCTATCTCGCTGGACTCGCCCAGTCGAGTCGTGAAAGCCGTGGAATCGTTCTCTCGGGGATCGATCCACTTCTCGAACAGTCCATCAATCCTATCTTGAAACGCCTCCCTGCTTCCAGCGGGTTGCCTGACATGGCTTCCCGTCAGGCTCTCGTCGGTGATCGTCTGCTGAAAGAATTGCAGCTTAAAGAGGGGAGCAAGTTTGTCGTGACTCTGCAGAATCGACAGGGTGAAATGGTCAGTGAACTGCTGCGGGTGCACGGTGTCGTGCATAGCGGTATCCGGCATCTGGATCGCTCACTGGTCATGATTGGCCTGCACCGCGCTGCAACATTGGCCGGCATGCCCGACGAAGTGCACGAGCTTGCGCTTATCCTGAAAAACGGACTCGGCAACGAGACCCCTGCCGCTGAGATCGCCGCGCTGTTGCCTGGCGATCGGGGGTTGCGTCTCTATTTCTGGGATGAAGCGATGACCAATCTTGCCAACGCCATCAAACTCGATTACGCCAGCCAGCAGTTCATGTTCCTCATCATCCTGATGATAGTAACGATCGGAGTGGTCAATACACTGCTGATGGCAGTGATGGAGCGGACCCGTGAATTCGGCACAATCCTCGCTCTCGGGGCCAGGGCCTCTGTTTTGCATCGTATGCTGTTTCTCGAAGCGCTCATTCTTGGTGCTCTCGGTTTGCTGCTCGGAACATTCTTCGGTTCTCTGGCGACCTGGTACCTGGTTGAAAAAGGAATAGATCTGCAGAACTGGATAGAGGGGGAGCTTGAATTCGGCGGCGTTGTCTTTGAACCTGTCATGCGGGCTGTATGGGAACCCTTATGGATGCTGAAGATCGGGATTTATGTACTCTCTCTCTGCATCCTGGCGTCTCTTTATCCGGCCTATCGCGCCGGCCGGATTGTCCCTGCTGAATCGATGCGTAAATAGGAGGAGTGGGGTGACGATGGGCTTGATTCAATTACGCGATGTGCTGAAAACCTATCATGCCGGGGTGCAGCAGGTGGATGCGGTCCGCGGTGTCAACCTGCAGATAAAGGCTGGGGAGTTTGCCGCGCTGGCCGGACCATCAGGTTCAGGCAAGACCACCCTGCTGAACCTGATCGGTGGACTTGATCAGGCAAGTGCGGGCCAGGTGATTGTTGACGGTTGCAACCTCGCACAATGCAGCCCCACCGAATTGGCGGATTTTCGCCTCCAGCGCATCGGGTTTATTTTTCAGTCCTTTAATCTGATACCAGTTCTGACTGCCCGGGAAAATGCAGAGTTTGTTCTGATGCTGCGCAAAGTCCCTGTTGAAAAACGCCATGACCGGATCGATTTTTTATTCAGGGAACTGGGTATCTCGGGACTGGAGCAACGCCGCCCGATGGAACTGTCCGGCGGTCAGCAACAGCGTGTCGCAGTTGCCAGGGCGATGGCAGCGGAACCGGCCGTTGTCCTGGCCGATGAACCGACAGCCAACCTTGATTCTGATACCGCAACAGATCTGCTCTTTCTGATGCAGCGACTGAACCGCGAGCAGGGGACGACATTCCTGTTCAGTTCGCACGACCCCAAGGTTATTGGTCTTGCCGACAGGGTTGTCAATCTTAAAGATGGGCGTATTGTAGAATGAAGTCCGCCCTGGGAATGTTTTTTTTCTTGCTGGCCCTCTGGGTGCCTGCTGCACATGCCCTGGAAGTCACGGGCCATCTTAAAAGTCTCAACCAATATCAGCAGGGATCGGTCCTCGACCAGGAGGATGTGAGGTTTTCCGCGGAATCTCTCCGCGTTGACGTGCAAACGACCGGACCGCGAACAGGACCCGCCCTGGAACTGTCTGTTGAGCAGTCTCTGCTTTATCAACATCCCCGGCATTCGATCAGTCTCCCTCAACGCGACAATAACCGGATAGATGACCTAGCCTGGACATTTCGCTCCGGACAGACCCTGTCGGGGCAGGTCCAGGTTGACCGTTTGAAGCTGCAATGGCAATGGGCCGATAAAAGTGTCACGGTTGGCAGACAGGCTGTCGGCTTCGGCCGGATCAGCCTGCTTTCGCCCCTCGATGTTATTGCCCCTTTCCCCCCGACAGCGATTGATAATGAGGTCCGTCCGGGGATAGATGCTTTGCGGACGCAATATTTCTTTGACATTGCCGGCGAACTGGGCACGATCCTGGTTTTTGGCCGGAGTGAAGAGAGAAGCAGTGCACTTGCCACGATGGTTTTGAACCATCAAGAGACGGATTGGCTGTTTATCGGTGGTTCCCTTCGTGACCGGCTGATGCTCGGGGCCGGGCTCGCCGGGCAGATCGGAGGCCTCGGTTTAAAGTCTGAATGGGTCGGCTATCAGAGCCGGAACACGGAGTCTCCCCATGCTGATCTGCGTAAGACCTTCAGCCTGTTCGGGATCGAGTTCGAATATCGTTTTCCGCTCGATCTGGTTGTTCAGATGCAATATCTTTTTAACGGGACCGGCAGCAAAGTCCCATCTGACTATCTGCGGGTGGCTGAGTCGGCACCTTACCGGGAGGGAATGAGCTATCTTTACGGCAGACATTACCTGCTGGCCGGATTGGCCAGGCAGATAACCCCATTGGTCGATCTGTCCAGCCTGGTGATTATCAACCTGAAAGATCATTCCTGGCTGTTTCGCCCCGTAGTGGCTGTGTCGCTGGCAAACAATGCGCAACTCGATATCTTCTGGAACTTTATGGCTGGCAAAAGAATCCGTGAGGACGCGGGACAGCTGGTGCCGGGGAGTGAATTTGGCAGCGGGGCAGAAAGCGGGGGGGTCTTCCTGAAGTTTTACTTTTAACCTTGGAAACAGTGGTTTGATGAATTTCTTTGGCTTGCTTGAGATGTAATGATAATATGAAAAATCGATAATGTCAGTGGCTGATTGTCGAGGGGGCAATGAAAAAAACCTACCAAAACTTATCGATCAGGCTGAAGCTTACCCTTTCAATTGTGGCCGCCAGCTTCCTTGTCCTGCTCCTTTTCAGCAGCGTCTTCATCGCCGTAGAGATCTATACCTTCCGCAAGGCCATGGTGAGCGAGGTGTCAGTTCTCGCCAATATTCTCAGCCTGAGTGTCACAGAAAACCTCATGCTGAAACGGCAGGGCAGCGACGCTCAGGTTCTTCATGCGCTACAGGCTCAACCTCATATCCGTGCAGCATTCCTGTTTGATCTGAACGACCAGCCGGTTTCACAGTATATCGACAGATCTGACATGGCGTTCATCGGTGAAGCTGTCAGCCGCGATTTTCCCGGTCCGGAAGCCGAGCCATGGCGGAGAAACGAGGGGAAACAGATCTCTTTGGACTGGATGCACCTTGGTATGTTCAACCCAATTCATTACCAGAACGAAAGGGTCGGAACTCTCTATCTGTTGTCCGATATGCAGGATCTGTATTCCAGAATTCATGCCCTTCTGTTCGGTTTTCTCCTCTCGCTGGCGGCCCTGGGACCATTCTCGCTACTGCTGGCCAGATATCTGACCCGTCCAGTTGCCCGGCCACTCTTGACCCTGATTGACACGATGGCTGTCGTTTCGCACAACAATGACTTTTCCGTGCGGGCCGATAAACAGACCTCCGACGAGATCGGTCAGCTGGTGGATAGCTTTAACGATATGCTGACCCAGATTGAAATACGGGACATCAAGCTTGCCGATCACCAGAGATACCTTGAGGAGAAAGTCTTAACCCGGACCCGGCTGTTGCAGGAATCTGTTGACAAGCTTGAGCAGGCAAAACGGGACGCTGACAGCGCCAACCAGGCGAAGTCCCAGTTCTTGGCCAACATGACCCATGAACTCAGGACCCCCTTGATTGGTGTGCTCGGCATGAACGAACTGCTGGCGAGAACCGAACTGAGTGAACAGCAGCGGTCGCTGGTGGCGACCGTACAGAGCTCAGGTGAAAACCTGCTGGCGCTCATCAGCGACATCCTTGATTTCTCCAAAATTGACGCCGGGTTCCTTCGGCTCGACAACGTTGAGGTTGATCTCTACAGGGTTGTCGAGGAAACGACTCATTTGCTTGCGGAAAGGGCCGTAGCGAAAACCCTCGATCTCTCCTGTCAGGTCACGCCTGAGGCAATGTGGAAGGTTCGGACTGACCCGGGTCGGTTCCGTCAGATCCTGCTGAACCTGATCGGCAACGCACTCAAGTTTACCGAGACCGGAAGTGTCGCAGTGCAACTGGACATGCGGATGTCAGGTTCTGCCCTCGGCCATTTTGTCCTGACCGTGGCCGATTCGGGGATCGGAATAAGCGAACAGGAACAGGCCAAAATTTTCTCGCCCTTTGTCCAGTCTGATAACACTTCAACCCGCCGACATGGAGGGACCGGTCTGGGGCTGGCCATTGTCCGGCAACTGGTTGCCATGATGGATGGTAAAATACGACTCGACAGTCGCGAAGGTGAGGGGAGTGTCTTCACCGTGGAATTGCCTTTGCCGCTGGTTTCAAAGCAAATTCCGCGCTTGCCGGCGACCCTCCGTGGTCGACGGGTGCTTCTTTACCACCTGGCAGCTAACACCCAGTGCTCAATCCGGGTCATGCTGTCGGGACTGGGATTACAGGCTGTCGAAGCCGCTTCTCCGGAGGATGTCTGGCACAGGCTCCTGCTTGAACAACGCCAGGAATTTCCTTTTGATTATGCAATTATTCCGAGCGGAGCTGTGCTGCTCGACGGCAGCCTACTCGCTGAAAAACTGAAGAACGAACCGCTGCTTGGGTCTTTGCGGATCATCGTGACGGATTACCGGTTCACTGCCGGAATCGAGCTCTCTGACAGGTCTTTGGCTTTCCTTGAGCTGCCTGCCACATGGTCCAACCTGACCACCTGCCTGGTTCGGCAATGGCAGAGGATCGAGTTGATCTCAGGCCAAGAGAAGCACATCTCGAAAAAGGAACCGGTTCGCGGTGTGGCAGAAACGCATTCAACGTCCCTCCAACACCGCGTGCTGCTGGCAGATGACAATGCCGTGACCCGCGAACTGATCTGCCTTTCACTTGCCAGGCATCCTCTGACAATCGATATCGCCGTAAACGGTGTCGAGGCCCTTGAACTGCTCGAGGCGGCCGCTTACGACCTGGTTTTGATGGACTGTAATATGCCTGAACTTGACGGTATCGAGGCGACCCGGCGACTTCGCCAGCGAGGCTGCATGGTCCCGGTAATTGCCCTGACAGCTCATGTCGACCAGCGGGTTTATGAAAATTTCGTAAGCGCAGGGGTGAATGACTCCCTGCGCAAGCCTTTCCGCCAGAGCGAACTTTTCAGCGTTATTGGCAAGTGGCTTGACTGTCACGCGGGACTGCCAGCCGCCGCCTCTGTTGAGTTGCCCAATGCAACAGAGGGGGAAGGATGAATCGCAGAACTGTGGTCTTCCTTCTTTTTCTGGCGGTCTTGCTCTATGTCGGGGTGTTGACCTGGGAAGGATATTCTTTTGTCATTGGCCAACAGGGGCAAACGTCTTTCTCTATTGACCGGGCAGAACAGGTCGCCCTGCGGCAGGATGGCGCCGTTGACCTGGTTCTGACCGGAAGCGGCTTTGATTCCCGGACCCGGCTCGTTGTTGCTGCTGACATCGCCAATCAGCGTGCCATCGTTGAGCACATCCCGCTCTGGGGGAGTGCCAATGATATGGTCATGACCGATCAATTTATCTATATCGCCAATGCCCCGCAGGGGCTGCAGCTTCTCAGCATGCGCGACCCCCTTCGCCCGGTTCTGGAAAAAACCTACACTGTTTTGGGAGGGGTAACATCCGTTGAAATTCAAGACAACCGCATCTTTCTGACAAGTCCGGCTCATGGTGTCACTGTTCATGAGATTCTACCGAGCGGCTTTTTGGGGAGGGTTGTACAAAGGATCGAACTGAACGGGAATACCCTGGCCTCTGCAGTCAGGGGGGGGACGCTCTTCGTTGCCTCCGGACATCGTGGCGTGCGGATCCTTGATGTCAGCCGGCTCTCAGCTCCAAGTAAATCGTTATTTTCCCCGCCAATTGCCCATATCGAAACGCCTTCGCGGGCAATGAGCCTGGTGCTGGCCGGTGAAACTCTGTATGTGGGGACAGAAAAGACCGGGGTACAGGTCTATGATGTTGCCGACCCCGCACAGCCCCATCTGCTGGGCTCCTTCCACCATGACAGCCGGGCGCTGAAAATCGCAGCAGAAGAGGATCGACTTTACCTTGGAGACAAGTCCGGGGCCATCAGCATCTACGATGTGAGCGATCCCTCTTCGCCGGTGCTTGAACGGGCCTTCCCGGGAAAAGGAAGGACGAACTCTTTTGCGCTTGATGGTGACACTCTTTACGCCGCAGATGCGTATGCCGGTCTGGTTGCGCTGGATCTTAACAGCCAGGATCCTGTTTCCTCCCGAACGGTTGATGTCTTCGGCCAGGCCCGCGCGATCTCGCTGCGGGACGGTCATGCCTACGTTGCCTGTGGTTCGGGCGGCCTGCAGGTTGTTGATTTGAATCTTTTGGATGTGCCCCAGGATTTTGTCAGGCTGAACCCTTCCGCAAGTTCTCGAGCGGTTTTCAAGGAGGATGACTGGTTGTTTCATGTTGACGTCAGTTCCGTGCACATCTTGAAGAGGGACGGGGCGGGACATGTGGAACTTGCCTCCATTATAGAGGGGAAAAATGTTTACGACCTGGCAAAAAATGGGGATTTTCTCTACCTGGCGAGCAAGGATGGGATCAGCACCCACGACCTGTCTGACCCGACCCGTCCGGTCAGCCTGACAGAAGTGCCCCTGTCCGGTATTCCCTTGAGAATAGTCATTGCGGGCGGCAGTCTGGTTGCCTCTTCGGCCAAAGGCCTGTATGTCCTCGATCTCGCAGACCCGGCCCGCCCCAGGTTGATCGACACCGTTCCAATGACGTATCCGCGCGCGATGGCCACCAATGGTCGTCAGCTGTACGTCGGAACCAGGTACAACGGCCTGCAGATTTTCGACCTGCGCGATGGACAGAGCCCGAGCCTGGTCGGCAGTTTTTCTCTGCAATGGCCTCTGGCACATTTTGAACGGATCCTGGAGATCAGAGAACGGCGTGGACTGCTCTACCTGGCCACGGGAGAAAATGGTCTGCAGATTCTCGATGTACGCAATCCTGCGCAGCCAGAGCTGCTCGGCTCAGTTGCCCTGCCCGGGTACAGCAGGGGGGTCGAGCTTGACGGGGACCGGGCTTACGTCCTCGATGCGTTGAAGGGGGTCAGCCTGGTCGATATCTCCTCTCCGAACGAGCCCCGTAACCTTGGGCTGGTTGTCAGTAAGGCACACATCAGGGCGATATTGCCTCTTGAGGAGAGTCTTCTCCTTGCGGCAGGGGTGGCGGGGCTGCTGGAGGTGCCTCGGCCGCAGGAACTGGAAACGTTTCAGTTGCATGGTGACAGCCTGCTGCGGGTTACGATCCCTGATCCCGGAACTCCCGGTCGTTACAGCCTGCATATCGGCAATCGCAACCAGCAGGCAGTGCTGCCCGGTATCGTCAGGTTTTAGCGGTCAGAAAATATATTCGATGCCAAGCCATACCTGTCTGCCCAGGCGGTAGCCATCTTCTTCCGTGCCGATCTGGTTCTTTTTGTTGAAGACATTGAAAATATCGAGATCAAGACCCAGTATCTGATCGTTGCTCAGCGGGATATCGTACGACAGGTTCCAGTCAAAGTTGAGGGTACTCGGCTGTCTGACGTCGACATAGATCGCGTAACCTTCCGCGGTGTCTTCTTTCGAGTCCTCAAGCGCCCGGTAATGACTCTGGTATCTCGTCGTGTTGGTGAAGCTTAAACGGGAATTGATCCTGTTTGTATAGATCAGGTTTGCCGTCCAGGGACGGTTGAAGTTTTCCCTGGGGATTTCGTCCTTGTAGAGCAGCTCCCCCTTGTACCAGATCTGTTCGACAAGATCATCTTCATCGTACAGATTTTCATAGTTTTCGTTGCTGCTGAGTGTTTCTTCGTAGGTCGCGTTGATCTCCAGAGACTGATGCAGCCATTCTTTTGTCCAGCTCGCCCTGTAGCTGTCATACTCACCGCTGCCGTTGTTGTTCAGGGTGAAGTAAGCGGCTTCCGCTGTCGAGACATATTCTTTTGCCAACTGGTCCCGATTCTTCCGGTGGACGTAGTCCAGTTTCAGTTCTCCACCAAAGAGCCGCTGCACAATTCCAACGCTCGCCTCATCAGAGTAGGGCGTTTTGAGGCTGGAATAGCGGTTTGCCGGAGGATCCAGCTCCATGCTTTCTTCCGGAAACGGTTCATCTGCTGAACTCCGGTCGTCATTGAATGAGGGGGACAGTGCTTCTTTCAGCTTGTAGGTGAGCAGGTTCTGGCTGTAGTAGCGATTCCACCCGGCAAGCAACGTTGTCCCCAGCTTTGCTGAAACCTTGTACGAGGCAGCCAGGCGGGGTGCCGTGTCTGTGTTCTCCATCAACGTGTCGCGTGACAGCCGAACGCCGGGGCGTACGGTGAATCGTTCAAGAGAGATTTGGTCCTCAAGATAAAGATTGTACTGAAAAACAACGTCTTCAGCACGGCCGACCGGGTAGGTCTTTCTCCTGCCGAGGTACTGCTCACCCTCGATACAGGTGAAATCGTCCTCCAGGCAGGGAGTGCCATCGGTAATCGCTTTGGCTTTCGAATAGGCGTAGGCGGGGTGGCTCCTCTCGAGTTCCGCGGTCAGCCGATCAAATGCCACGCCAAGGTTAAATATATGCCTGGTTCGCTTGAGGGTGACGCCGCTGCTGAGCCAGTCCGCGGATAAGCTGATGATCTGCTGTTGTGTGGACAGGTCACCCAAACCACCCTCGATGCTGCTGTTGCTGTTAAACAGCAGGCCCCAGTCTTTCGAGGTCGGTACGTCGTCGATGTTGGAGAGCCAGGTCAATAACTGATCGGGCGCTTCGCGGCTTTTGTCTGAGTTGCGGATCGAAAGGTTGAGGTTCAGCGTGCCGAATGAACCGATCTTTTCATAGTCGACGATCAGCGACTGATTGTCACCATCGAGATTGAATTCGCTGTTGAAGGTCCTTCTCAAAAAAAAACTTTCCGAGTAAGGCGCATAGAGTGCTGAGACTGTCAGGGTCTGAGCGGTATCGAGCTGATTGACGTATTTCAGGAAATAATTATCGGATCTGCGGGTCAGTTCCTCTCTGGAGGATAAATTTAACAGAGGTATTTCGGAATAGCTCAGCGCATATGCAGCGAGGAGCGCACTCTTTGGCGTCACTGGCATGTTCAGTTCAAATCCGGTCTGTTGCTTGGTGAAGTTTGGCTGCCGGATATAAAAATCAGAGTTTAAAAAATCCTCCTTGTCCTCTTGTGCGACATGGAAGCTGGTCCAGTTGTCGCTGGTGCGGCGGTAATAAAGTCTGCCGCCAAAGTCAGCGGTCGGTTTTTTGGTTTCTGCGGCGACAACACCACCGGTGAAACCGCCATAGCGTGCCGGAATGTTGTGGTCGTAAACAATCACCTGATCGACCAGGCTGGTGTCGAGGAAAATAGACTGACTGTATCCGGGGAGATTGTCGACGAGGGTTGGTCTGAAAGAGGTTGGGTCGATGAGGTTGTTATTGTTCATCCCGTCAATCAGGAAATTGTTCTCGTAGGTTCTGCCACCCGAGATTGAGATCTCTGCCGGCCTGATCTCCCCTGCAGCGAAGGAGTTTTGATGCTCTTCAGAAAATTGAACACCGGGAGCGACGATCAGCAGGTCGGTGATCGTGCCGTCTCGTTCCGGTAGGTTGTCTATCCGGTCCTGGTCAACGGTTGTGCTTCCGCTCAGGGGGGTGGCTCTGGTTCCGGTTACAGTCACCTGGGGAAGGACGGGCAGGTGCTCATCTGCAGCCGCTGCAGTGCTTTCCGTGAGCGTCTGCTGGGCGGCGGCATGGACTGCCGGAATGTGCGCGAAAATCAAGAGGAAAATCAAGAGAAATGTGGCGGTGAAGAAGAATTTTTGATAATGATGGCACATGGGATCTCCCCAGGTCTGGTCAGTTGATTTGTTTCGCAGGGTGCAGGGGCTCCCCCAAGCCGAACGTTTGGAAATTAGCAACCTTTCGCGTCGCCATGCAAGAAAAAAATACGTTATATCAGTGAAATAGCTCTACAGATAGGTTTTTTCGATGTCGTCAGCCAGACTGCTATTCGTGCTTATGTTGTCTTTGTTTCTACATCTGGCAACCTTGCAACTCAAGTTTGAGTCTGACAGTTGTTCATCAGCGGTGTCGGGGGAAATGGAAATCGGACTGGTCCTGCTGGACGGTGCAAAACGTCAGTTCGCCGGTGACGCCGGGAAAGCAGCTGTCGAATCTGGCGAACGTGCTGAACAGAAACCGGGAGCTACATCCGATCATCCCCTCGACAGCGTCGTTCCCCTGGCCGGAAATGAGGAGACCACGCCGCTGCCCTCGATAGCGGCGGTCACCAAGGAGGGAACAGCCGATGTTGCAACTTTTCGCTCGGTTTCAGACCGTCCCGCGAGCCGCATGCCCGTGAAAACCCTCGACATGCAGGCTGACAGGCCAACAGTAAAGCTGCAGTCTGAAGGGGATCAGCAGGTTCCGCTTTCAGCCCGCTCGCATCAGGAAATATACAGAAAAACTGAGACCGGAGCGTTTTCTCCTGCAAGAAATCTCAATCCAGGTCATGAGGGCCAAGCCTCCGCTTCGCATAAGGCGTCCGGTTCAACCAGGGTGCCGCCAGATCCGGATGTGGAGGGAGCAAAGTCGGTTTATCCTGTCCGGATTCCCCGCTATGCAGACAACCCCGCCCCCCATTATCCGGACGTGGCCCTGAGGAAGGGCTGGGAGGGGTTGGTGCTGCTCCGGGTTGATGTGCAAAAAAACGGCCTGGTCAGAGATGTGGCTGTTGCGTCATCATCCGGATTTGCTCTCCTTGATCAGGCAGCTGTCAGTGCTGTCAGCCGGTGGGAATTTCTTCCTGCAATGCGTTCAGGGCTCCCGGTGGACGGGCGCGCTGTGATTCCGATCAGTTTTGTGCTCCCTTGACAGGTTGCCACAGCCCGTCTCGTGATAAGCAGGCTGGTTCCATATAAATGATTGACCTGCGACTTTTGATCCCCTAGATTAGTGAACGTTATGCTCCTGATTTCATAGGAAAAAATGACTCATGGAAAAGAAAATTGACCTGATGAATGCCCTCCCCGCGCAAATCCTGCTTGTTGATGATTCCCCTACGGTCCTTTGCTTTGCCAGGTTGATTTTACAGACCAGGGGGTACAGCGTACATATGGCGGAAGATGGAGAGCAGGGGCTGGCGTTGGCTAAAAGGATCAAGCCGGATGCGATCTTTATCGATTATGTCCTGCCGAATATGAGCGGCCGCACTTTTTGCGAGATGATCAGCCGTGACAGCTCTCTGCGGGGGACTCCGTTGATCCTTATGACGTCCAAGGGGGACGATGTCGCCAGCAAGTTGCAGGGCGAATTTTCCGGAATGCGCTATCTTGCCAAACCCTTTGAGCCAGATGAGTTGCTCGCGCTGCTTGAACTTGTGCTCGCATGAGACTGACTCCGCTAGATTTAGCCTGCTGACCCGAGCCCGGCTTCGCCTGCAAGGATAGTTTATTATGGATGACATCAGAGAAAATCTTCTTCCCGTTTTCCTCCAGGAGGCTCAGGTCAAGATCCCTGTAGTCGAATCATTTCTGACCGCCCGCACAAGCAGCAACTGCGACGGCAGTGCCCTGGAAGGCGCATATCGAGCCATTCATACACTGAAAGGGACTGCTGGTCTGGTGCGTGCCGAAGCCATCAGAAAGATTGCCCTGCGCATCGAAAAAAACCTGGAACGTCATCTCGAAGACGATTCCTCGCCAACACCTGCTGAGTATGACGCCCTGACCCTGGCTTTGGCCAAGATCAGTGAACTTCTTTCCGCCCTCAATAAGAGCGGTTCTCTGCAAGAGACGGGAACTGTCGGAGTGTTTCAGGCTCTTGACCTTGCCGAGGCGTTCTCGGGTCGCTCCTCTTCCGGCGCGGCCCGGATTAGCGAAGATCTGTTTGCCGAGGACGGTGTATTTGATGCCGCCGACTCGTTTCCTCCCAGTCCCGCAGTTGCGGATGCTCAGCGTCATGAAGCCGCACTTCCCGTTGATCCGTTTGCCGAGGATGGCAGGTTTGGATTGAATAAATACCGCGCCTCTGCGTCATTTTTTCCCGCTGCAGGGGGGACCCCTGCGTCCTGCACCGATCCTTTTGCCGAAGATCCGCAGATCGCCCTTGCCGAATCCGGGCGGTCTGGTAATCGGCCTGCACCGGAGGTTCGTTATTGCTGTTTCACGCTGGGTGAGGAGCAGTTCTCTCTGCCGACTGGTCATCTTGTTGAGATCAGCGATCTGCCCCCCGTCGTTGCCTTGCCGCTGTCGCCGGCCTACCTTCATGGTATGGTCAATTTGCGTGGCGAAGTCATTCCTGTCGCAGATTTGGCGGCCTGCTCGGGCGAACCGTCTCCCGTTCGGGCAAGCCGGAGAATGGTGGTTGTGGAGGTCCAGGGTGAGCAGTTCGCATTTCTTTGTGATGGTGTCCCCGAGCTCTCACTTGAGGCGGCCGGCACAATCATTGAACCGGCAGATTTTGTGAACCGCTACCGACTCAGTGAAACCTGATGCTGACACCACAGGACAGCGTCTTCGTTTTTTTTCAGGAAGAGGCCGCTGAACATCTTTCTGTACTTGAAGCGGGGTTGCTTCAGCTGGAAAAAAACTCAGCTTCTTGTCCCGATCTGGCTGCCCGACTGTTACGTGCCGCCCATACCCTCAAAGGAGCGGCAAACCTCGTCAAGCTCACCTCGGTGGGGGCTATTGTTCATGAAATTGAAGGGATCTTCGAGACGTTTGAGCATGAGTCTCTGTTTCTAGGTCCCGCGGAGATTGATGTCCTCCTCTCCTCGCTCGATCACGTCCGCACTCTTATCCGCCAGCGCAGTCATGATCTCCCGAGTGGGGAGGACCCTGAACCCCGGGTTTTGATTCAACTTCGGGCGATCGCTTCCTCAGTGACAGACGGGCCGCTTGAACACCGTCGCCGCGATGGCCCTGAAGATGTGGGTACAGAAAAAGCGGGATCAGCGCGCAGGACGTCAGCCGATAAAGGCGTTCTGCAACAGCAGAGCGTGAAAGTCAGCGTCGAGAAGATAGAAGCTCTGGTTGCCAGTGTCGGTGAATTTACTCTGTTAAAAAACCGCATGGCTGAACGCACCCTGCAATTCGAAAAGATACGCGCCGAAATTTCCATCGCAAGTGAAAAGGTTGCGAGAGAAGCCGAGGACTTTGGCGACACCCACGATAATCTCATCCTGACCCCTGCCAACAATAGGTTGACCGGCCCGCCGGTGGCAGCTGTTGATTGCGGGCTTGACCAATATGATTCGCCCCACCTTTTTGCGAAAAGAATGTGCGACATGGCCAGTGACATGCGCGCAGCAATTTTTGACGCCAGTCGTATTATAAAAGAGCTGACTGAAGATGTCGCTGCCATGGACCGGGTCGCGTGTCGGATGAAAGAAGAAATCTCCCACGCGAGAACGGTTTCAGCGGACTTTCTTTTTGGTAAATTTGAACGGACTATCAGGGACTTGTCCGTATTACTTGATAAACCGGTTGAACTCTCTGTCAGGGGAGGAGCGACCCTGATCGATCGGGTGATAGCGGATGGTCTGTTTGATCCGCTTTTGCACATCATCCGCAATGCGATAGCTCATGGGATAGAATCTCCGGCAAGTCGCAGTGAGGCTGGCAAGCCCCTTGTGGCAACGCTCGGCATGACGGCTGAACAGAAGGGGGACAGTATCGAGATTGTCCTCAGCGATGATGGCCAGGGGCTCGATCTGGAGCGTATCCGCGCGAGGGCCGTCGCACTGGGTTACGTTGATGGCGACATGGATATGGCCGATTCGGACCTGGTCCAATTGATTTTTCAACCCGGACTCAGCACTTCCCATGACGTCAATGAGACGTCCGGTCGCGGCGTCGGCATGTCAGTCGTCCTCGATCGTCTGGCAACCCTGAATGGCACGGTTGATGTCGAAACGGTGCGGGGGAAGGGGACCGCATTTCGTATGCGGCTTCCTCTCTCGCTTGTGGTCGTCAACGTAATCAAGTTTGTTGTCGCGGAGCACTCATTTGCGCTTCCTTCAGCCCTGGTGGATGAGATTGTTGACCTCCGGTATGAGTTGCCGCGAACCGCGAGGGGGGCTCTTCTCGAACGTGCGGAGGTCGTTGATCTGGGTAGCCTTTTTGAACTTAAGGACAACCCGGGCGAGCCCCGATTCGGGATATTTCTCGGCGGGGAAGGTGACCCGCTGCTGTTGCTTGTCGATCGGCTATCCGGGCAGGAGGATACGGTCATCAAGCCGTTCGGCAGCTTCATCGGCCAACATCCGTATTTCTCCGGCTGCAGTTTGACCGGAGACGGCATTCTGCGGCCGGTTGTGAATCCTGTTCGCATGGTTCACCGCATGGCCAGCAGGAAAGGAGCTGCGGCTGTGCCGCAAAGCGGAGAGTCTGCAGCGCTGTCGACTGTTCTGATCGTTGACGATTCACCCAGTGTCCGCAAATATGTCTCCCGTCTGGTCGAACTTGATGGCTTTCGTGTTGTGACGGCGGTTGATGGACGGGAGGCTCTGGATATTGTTGATCGAGAACAGATTGATTCGATCATCACCGATCTGGAAATGCCCGGGATGCATGGTTATGAGCTGCTTGATCGGTTGAACGGAAGAAGTGACAGGAGACCTCCGGTTGCGGTTCTCTCTGCGAGATCCGGGGAACGGGATCAGCTCAGGGCGCTCGGCATGGGAGCAACGGACTACCTGGTTAAGCCTGTCGCGGATGATGTGCTGATTGCTGTCGTCAGAAAACATCTGCGGCGGGGTGAAGCGCTCTAGATCGACGCAGGCCTCAGCTGGGGTCAATCTGCTCCGGCACCGGCCGGGTGAGACTGTCGGTCTGTGGGCTGGAGGAGTCCTGGGTTAACGTGAATTGAGCGAGAGACGCCAGCAGATTGTTGGACATCCTGTTCAACCCCTCAGAAATCTCAGATGATCTGCCGATGTGGACAGAGGTCTGCTGGCTGATGGTTGCCATCTCGTCAATCTCTCTTGCCATCGTCGCTGAGATGGCCTGCTGGTTCTGGGACAGCGCTGTGATCTCCGCCATGACCTCGTTCGCTTCCTGAATCGCATCCGCTACCGCAGAGAGAGCCTCACCGGTGTCCTGGGCAATCTGGGTCTGCTCTTCGACGATACGGGTTTCCTCTGCAAGGACCGCGGCAACGTCTCCGGTCTCTGACTGGATTGCTTTGATGATCCCGTCGATCTGGCGCGTCGCATCTGAGGCCTCATCGGCGAGACGCTTGATCTCGTCGGAAATGACCAGGAAGCCGCGCCCCTGTTCACCGGCCCTGGCCGCCTCAATCGAAGCATTCATGGCGAGAATGGTCGTCCGCGTTGCAACTTCAGAGATCAGCTGGGAGATCGTGCCGATCTGCATCATCCGCTCGGAAAGCATTTTCATTTTTTTGTTGATGAGCTGAACCGTTGACCGAATTAACTGCATTCCGTCAATGTTCTTGTTGACCTTGGCATTGCCGAGTGTTGCTGCGTTGTCGACCTTGGCTGAAGATTCCTGGGCAAAAGCCGCTTTGGCGGCGATCTGTCTGGCTGACTCGGCGGTGGTATCGGCGGATCTTGTTACTTCGGTGACATGCTGCAACTGAATCTCCGCATTCTGCTTGACCTGTTGGAAAATGGTCAGCAGATTGCGCGATTCCCGTCCGACCTCAAGGGCATTCTGGTTGGTGTCCCTGAGTAGTTCTGCAAGGCTTTCAACCATCAGGTTGTAGGCGTCGGCAATCGAACCGAAGGCGTCTTCTGTGACCGGGGCTCTGACGGTCAGGTCGCCATCGGACGCGTCGCTTACCACCTGCAGGAAGCTGACAACATTCTCTTCCATCTGCCTGCGCTGCTCATCTGTCTGGATCTGTTTTCTCATCCGGTCGAGGAATTCATTCAGTGCTTGAGTCGGTCCGGCGAACTCATGGGAAGCAGGTGGCGGAAGGTGCGTAAGCCTGCCCTGGGTGAGGAGTTGAATGTCGTTTTTAAATCGCTGAAGAGGACTGTTGATCTGGCGGATCATTATGGTTGCCAGCAACAGGCAGCAGGTAACCATGGCCGCAACGAGCAGCAGCCCGGGGCCTGTGCCAAGCCGCTGATACAGATAGCCACAGGCGCCACCCAGAACAAGAATGATCATGCTGAAAAGTATCAGCAGTTTACGCAGGCGGTTGTTAGTGGGATTATCCATGGGCAATAATAAACGATCGATCGATTGGTTGATGATTGTATGCGGCACGGTACGATGAGCTCGTGTATGTTAAATAGAATTCCCTAAAACTTCAACAGATTAACGGTCGGCCCCGTTCACTGGTCCACGCGGAGAGGGTTCTTGCCGCCATGTGCGTTTTTATTTGCAAAACTCTCTCTCACGTGCTAGAAGGATTGCCCGGAAAAGCCGATATGCTCTTTTATATTAGAGGATTATGCGCCAGTAGCTCAGCTGGATAGAGCAACGGCCTTCTAAGCCGTGGGTCGGGGGTTCGAGTCCTCCCTGGCGTGCCAGTTTCGCTTTTTTTAGATGTTGACAAGCCATGGTCATTTCCGTAACATGGCCAAACTTTTTTGGTGGGTGTAGCTCAGTTGGTAGAGCACTGGATTGTGGCTCCAGTTGTCGAGGGTTCAAGCCCCTTCATCCACCCCATTTTTTAATTATGCTCACCTTTCACTCCAGGTGCCGGTCAACAGAGATCGGTGGGAATGGAAGGTGGGCTTTGTTCATTTAAACAGTTCTTTTTATCTTTATCAGCCTGACATCGCTGCTCGAGGTATTTGGATTCAAGCGAGAGTGGCGGAATTGGTAGACGCGCCAGACTTAGGATCTGGTGTCTTGCGGCGTGGGGGTTCGAGTCCCCCCTCTCGCACCATGGAAACCTGTCGGACAGAGATGTCAATACAAGGGCTGAACAAAACGTGAGGAAGGAAGAGTTAATGAGTGTTTCCGTTGAGGAACTGAGTCCGATCAGGAAGAAACTGGTTATTGAAGTTGCTGCGGACCAGGTTGCCGAAAAGATTGAACAGACATATGCGAAGATCGCCAAGACTGCTGACCTGAAGGGCTTCCGTAAAGGGAAGGTGCCCCGCTCAATGCTGGAAAAGCATTATGCCCCGAGAATGGAGCAGGATGTTGCCGGTTCATTGATTAATGAGACTCTCTATCGGGCGTTGATTGACAATGAAATTGTCGCTGTTGCTCAGCCTGAAGTCGTTGAGAGTGGTCGGGTGGAAAAAGGGAAGGCTTTCACTTATCAGGCCGAGGTTGATGTCAAGCCTGAGGTTGTCGCGAAGGACTATACCGGCATTGAGCTGAACAGGGAAATTCTCCAGTTCAATGAGGAGTCTGTGATGCAGCGGCTTGAGGAGATGGCTGCCGCGCGAGCCCAACTGGAAGTCTCCAGTCGCAAGAAGACCCGCGAAGGGGACACTGTCATTATCGACTTCGAAGGATTTATCGACGACACGCCGTTCGAGAACGGCGCAGCCAAGGATTATCAGCTTGAGCTCGGCTCAAACAGTTTTATCCCTGGATTTGAGGAACAGCTGGTCGGTCTCAAACGTGAAGATGAGAAGAACGTAGAGGTCAGTTTTCCGGAAAATTATGGTGCCAAGGAGCTGGCCGGGAAGCCCGCGGTGTTCAAGGTTCTGGTCAAAGAGATCAAGGAAAAGGTTCAACCGAAGCTGAACAAGGACTTCGCCGCTGAGTTCGGTTGCGAATCCATTGAGGAACTGCGTGGTAAGCTGAAGGACGATATGGTCAGGCAGGAAACCGCCCGGATTGACAATCAGGTCCAGGAAGAGCTGATGAATGCGCTGGTTGAGAACAATCCGATGGAGGTTCCGGACGGAATGGTCCAGAACCAGTTGCTGCACCTCAAGGATTCTTTTACCAGTCGGCTCAAAGCGCAGGGGATGAGCCTGGAAATGCTCGGAATGAACGACCAGGTATTCGCCTCAACGTACTATCCGATGGCAGAACAACAGGTCAAGGGGGAACTGATTCTCGAAGCGATTGCCAAGCAGGAGAGCATTACGACAGAGGATTCGGATATCGAGGAAAAAATCAAGCAGATTGCCGATGAGTCGAATGCACCGCTGGACAATGTCCAGGAATACTTCAAAAAGCCTGAGATGCGCCAAGGTCTGGAGCATCAGGTTCAGCATGACAAGGTCATTTCGTTTCTGATGGCGCAATCCGTCGTGGCTGAAGTCGAGCCCAAACAGGAAGAAACTGCCGAGAAGGAGTCCTAACCGATGAGTCTGGTCCCGATGGTCGTAGAGGATACTGGTCGAGGTGAACGCGCTTATGATATTTACTCGAGGCTGCTGAAAGACCGGATTATTTTCCTCGGGGGCGCCATAGAAGATCATATGGCAAACCTGATTATCGCCCAGCTGCTCTTCCTTGAATCTGAGGATCCCGATCGCGACATCCATCTCTATATCAACTCACCGGGTGGCGTTGTGACTGCCGGTATGGCAATCTATGACACGATGCAGTACCTCAAGGCGCCGGTATCAACCATCTGTGTCGGCCAGGCCGCAAGCATGGGCGCTCTGCTGCTGGCAGCAGGCGCATCTGGGAAACGTTTTGCGCTTCCGCACGCACGGGTCATGATCCACCAGCCGCTGGGCGGTTTCCAGGGGCAGGCCTCCGACATCAGTATCCACGCCAAGGAAATTCTCAGAATGCGGAGCAGCCTGAATGCTATTCTTGCCAGGCATACCGGGCAGGAGCTGAGCCGGATTGAGGCGGATACCGAGCGGGATTTCTTCATGGATAGCGAAGCGGCCCGCGGTTATGGTATCATTGATTCGATCGTGCAGCGAAAAGTCTGAGTCAAAAAGCCGGAGGTAAACAGGTGAGTTCCAAGGATGATCAATCTGGACAACTGACATGCTCATTCTGCGGGAAACCGCAGGATGAAGTGAAAAAACTCATTGCGGGACCAACGGTCTATATCTGTGACGAGTGCATAGAACTCTGCAACGATATCATTGACGAGGAATCCCGCCTCGACCAGGCGGCAGAGCAGAGTATCGAAAAACTGCCCAAGCCGATCGAGATAAAAGAGATTCTTGATGAGTATGTGGTTGGACAGGAGCAGGCCAAGAAGGTTCTTTCGGTGGCGGTCTACAACCACTACAAGCGGGTTGAGTTTTCCGAGAAGAATGATGATGTAGAAATCCAGAAGAGCAATATCCTGCTGCTTGGCCCCACGGGGAGTGGAAAGACACTGCTGGCCCAGACCCTGGCCAAGGTCCTCAATGTTCCCTTTGCGATTGCAGATGCGACGAACCTGACCGAGGCGGGCTATGTTGGTGAGGATGTTGAAAACATCATCCTCAACCTGCTGCAGTCCGCGGACTACGACCTCGAGCGTGCTCAACGCGGAATTATCTATATCGATGAGGTAGACAAGATTGCCCGTAAATCGGAGTCGCCGTCAATTACCCGCGATGTGTCAGGTGAAGGGGTGCAGCAAGCGCTGCTCAAGATTATTGAGGGGACGACCGCCAGTGTTCCGCCGAAAGGAGGCAGGAAGCACCCACAGCAGGAGTTTCTCAAGGTAGATACAACAAACATCCTGTTTATCTGTGGCGGAGCGTTCTCCGGGCTGGAAAAGGTGATCGGCAATCGCATCGGCGCCAAGAGCATGGGGTTCGGCGCAGAGGTCCGCTCGCCCGGCAAAGAGGGGCTGGGTACCCTGCTCGCCAAAACCCAGCCGGGTGATCTGTTGAAATATGGCCTGATTCCTGAGTTCGTTGGGCGCTTGCCGATCATTGCGACCCTCAACGAGCTGGATGAACAAGCGCTGATTCAGATTTTGCGCGAACCCAAGAATGCTCTGGTGAAACAGTATCAGCGGCTTTTCGATATGGAAAACGTCAAGCTCAAATTCACCGATGGGGCCCTTGTTGCGATCGCGCGTGAAGCCCTGGAACGGAAGACCGGCGCCCGGGGGCTGCGCTCGATTCTGGAAAATTCCATGCTGGATGTGATGTTTGATATCCCCTCACAGGACCGTGTAAAAGAAGTTGTCCTGAATGAAGACGTTATCAACAAGGGCGTCAAGCCGATTGTTCTTTACGATGTGGCGGAGAGTGCCTGAAGATCAGGTCGGGCCCTCTGCTAATTGAATGAAGCGCGGATCCGTCATTGTTGATTCCGCGCTTTTTTGCCATCAGGGATCTATATGAGCAAAGACACGACAGAATTCCCAGACATCTTGGAAAATACCAGCTATCCACTTTTGCCGCTCCGTGACATTGTGATTTTCCCTCACATGGTGGCTCCCCTGTTTGTTGGCAGGCCTCAGTCGATCGGTGCTCTGGAGCAGGCGACCAGCCGCAATAACCGCATTTTTCTGGCGGCGCAGATCGATCCCAAGACCGACGAGCCGGCCCAGCAGGACCTCTATCAGATCGGTACGATCGGGCATATCGTGCAGATGCTGAAATTGCCCGATGGAACGGTCAAGGTTTTGATAGAGGGCAAGCAGCGCGCGAGAATCACCTCCTTTGTCGCCGGAAAGGATCTGATCCAGGTCGGTGTGGAGCCGCTTCTGGAGAATGATGAGCTCTCTGCTGAGATTGAGGCGGTAATGCGCGCGGTCCACGGGACATTTGAGACCTACGTTGGCCTGAGCAAGAAAATTCCATCCGAAGTCAGTTCCTCCGTGGCGGGTATAGAAGACCCTTCTCGGCTGGCGGATACTGTTGCCGGCCATCTTCAAGTGCCGATTGCCGAAAAACAGGAAATTCTCGCCCAGGTTGACCCCTTGACCCGCCTGGAACAGCTGCTGAGTCTCCTGGAGCAGGAGGTGGAAATTCTGCAGATCGAAACCAGGATTCGCAGCAGGGTCAAAAGCCAGATGGAGCGTAGCCAGAAGGAATATTATCTGAATGAGCAGATGCGTGCCATCCAGAAGGAGTTGGGTGAAAAAGATGAGTTCAAGCAGGAGCTGCTTGAATTTGAAGAACAGATCAAACAGAAGAAAATGTCACAAGAGGCCACCGACAAAGCTCTCGCGGAACTGCGCAAGCTTAAGATGATGTCGCCGATGTCGGCGGAAGCCTCGGTTGTCCGCAATTATATCGAGTGGCTTCTGTCGTTGCCCTGGCGCAAGGGCACCCGTGACAGTCATGACCTTGACCGAGCAGAGCGGATTCTGGATGCTGACCACTACGGACTGGAAAAAGTCAAAGAGCGGGTTCTGGAATACCTGGCTGTTCAGGCATTGGTCAGGCAAAACAAGGGTCCGATCCTATGCCTGGTCGGCCCTCCGGGTGTGGGCAAGACTTCGTTGGGGCAATCCATTGCCAAGGCGCTGGGACGTAAGTTTGTGCGGATCTCTCTGGGCGGGGTGCGTGATGAAGCTGAAATACGCGGTCACAGGCGGACCTATATCGGAGCCATGCCGGGAAAGATCATCCAGAGCCTGCGCAAGAGCGGAGTTAAAAACCCGATCTTCATGCTTGATGAGATCGATAAGATGAGCATGGATTTCAGGGGCGATCCTTCCTCCGCACTGCTGGAAGTTCTGGACCCTGAACAGAATCACAATTTCGGTGACCATTTCCTGGATATCGATTACGATCTTTCGCAGGTTCTGTTTATCGCGACAGCCAACAACCTTCATGCGATCCCCAGGCCGCTGCACGATCGTCTCGAAATTATCCGCATCGAGGGTTATTCCGAAGAGGAAAAACTGCACATAGCCAGGAATTATCTGCTCGCCAAACAGGCTCAAGCTCACGGCCTGGATTTGTCACGGGTCCGCTTCTCAGACAATGCAATCTACGAATTGGTGCGACGTTATACGCGCGAGTCGGGAGTCCGCTCTCTCGATAGAAATATCGCCAGCATTTTCCGTAAATTGGCGCGTAAATCATTGAAGCACGATCGCGACAAGACGTTTGTCGTCGGTGAAAGCCAGGTACGCAAGTATCTTGGCGTTCCCCCTTATGAATATGGTGTGCGTGAGGATGTCGACCAGGTCGGCCTTGCGACCGGTCTGGCCTGGACGGAAACGGGTGGCGAGCTCCTCAGTATCGAAGTGACAACTCTGCCTGGAAAAGGGAACCTGACCGTGACCGGCAAACTCGGGGAGGTCATGCAGGAGTCTGCAAGGGCGGCGTTGAGCTATGTGCGTTCACGTTGGCAGGAGTTGGGACTGGAAGAGGATTTTTACTCCCATCTTGATATTCATATTCATGTCCCTGAAGGGGCAGTGCCCAAAGACGGACCTTCCGCGGGGATAACAATGGCGACAGCACTCGCTTCAGCATTGACCGGCCGACCCGTGAACAAACAGCTGGCGATGACCGGCGAGGTCACGCTGCGCGGCCGGGTGCTTGCAATTGGCGGTCTCAAGGAGAAACTGCTTGCCGCCCGTCGCGGTGGGATTAGTAAGATACTGATTCCGAAAGAGAATCAAAAGCATCTTCGGGAGCTCCCCAGGGAATTGAAAACATCCCTTGATCTGGTTGTGGTTGATCACATGGACCAAGTGCTTGCTGAAGCCCTCCTTGAGGGTCAGGAAAAGGAAAAATCGCAAGAAAGGAATACGGATAATTAGAGACCCCAAAATATCGTTGAGACCGCAAAAAATGGGGAGAATTCTCTTGACAGTATTTTTGCAAACCTGATATATCTTATCGCGTTTTTGAGACTCTAACTAACTACAATTCTTTCAGGAGGTGTGCTGTGACTAAGGCAGATTTGGTCAATGCGATGGCGGAGAAGGCAGGACTGAGCAAGGCAGACGCCGAGGGGGCGCTGAAAGCTTTCGCTGAGGCCGTTACTGGTGCTCTTAAGGCAGGTGAGAAAGTTGCCTTGGTTGGTTTTGGAACCTTCAGCGTTGGTGAGCGTGCTGCGCGTACCGGTCAGAACCCACAGACTGGTGAAAAAATTCAGATTGCGGCAGCAAAGGTTCCCAAATTCAAAGCTGGTAAAGCTCTGAAAGACGCAGTTAACTAAAGTTAACCACGTCCTATAAAAAATTGAAAAATAGGAAGCAGAATTACTGCCCTTAGGACCCACATATCGGGCACTATTCTACTTCCTATTTTCTTCTGCGGGGCTGTAGTAGAGTCGGTTACAACGCCGGCCTGTCACGCCGGAGGTCGCG
>JAVVDY010000006.1:0-149779 GCA_032251255.1 Desulfuromonadales bacterium | reverse complement strand
TTTTCTTATAGCCCCTCCTTAAGAGTACTTGAAAAAGATGTTCAAACCCCCATGGATTCATCGCCGCGACCATCATGAAGTTGGCGGGATAAGTCAGGCTCAGGGCCGCCCGGCTGATATTAACCTGCCCGTCTTCGAGCGGCTGGCGCAGCATCTCCAGGACATTTTTTTTGAATTCCGGCAGCTCATCGAGGAACAGGACGCCGTTATGTGCCAGCGAGACTTCTCCGGGGCGCGGATAGCTGCCCCCGCCAATCAGGCCGGCATCAGATATCGTGTGGTGCGGGTTGCGAAACGGTCGGATTTTGATCAGCGCGCTCTGCCGTGAAAGAAGTCCAAAAACGGAGTGGATTTTGGTGGTTTCCAGGGCCTCTTCAAAGGAGAGCTCGGGGAGGATGGTTGGCAGGCGCCGTGCCAGCATCGTTTTGCCGCTGCCCGGAGGCCCATTCATCAGCAGATTGTGGGCTCCGCTGGCGGCGACTTCCAGGGCCCGTTTGACATTTTCCTGGCCACGGACTTCGCTGAAGTCATCGCCGGGGATCTGCGCTGCACCGGTCTGCAGATGCTGGCTGGAGGAGTATGGGGTTTTGCTGATTTCGCCGTTGAGCAGGGCGACCACTTCACCCAGGTCCTTGACCGGGTAAATGGCCGGGCCGTTGGCAACGGCCCCCTCTTCGGCATTGTCTTCCGGGAGAATCAGTCCCTGCTTGTCCCAGTTCCCGGCAGATGCGGCAATCGGCAGCACCCCGCGAACCGGCTTGATGCGACCATCTAGGCTCAGTTCTCCCAGCAGCACAAACCTGTCCAGGACTTTGCTTTCAATCAGACCGGTGGCACAGAGCAGGCCGATGGCAATCGGCAGGTCAAAGGCCGCGCCGTCTTTTTTGATGTCAGCCGGAGCAAGATTGATGGTAATGCGGCGTGGCGGGAAGTCGTACCCGGAGTTTTTTATCGCCGATTTGACCCGGTCTTTACTCTCCTTGACCGCGCCTTCAGGAAGACCGACCGTGGAGAACTGGGGCAGCCCCTGGGAGATGTCGACTTCGACTTCAACCGGGTAGGCTTCGATGCCTATCAGGGCACCGGACGTGACTTTGGCGAGCATGGACTCCCCCCTCCATGATGCAACAGTCGATGGCGTTTTCCCGGAGCGTGCTTCTCGCCACTGCGCATGCTGACGATCTGCCCTGTTTTCATCGACCTCGATTATTTGCCGTGGTCGTGCACAAAGCCAGCTGCGGGAGCCGGCTTTGTTATGACTTCTGGCGCAGCGAGTCTATGTGTTGCTCCGCCTTGAGGGCGGCAACCGCGCCGTCACCGACGGCGGTGGAAATCTGTTTCAGGATGGTTGTCCGACAGTCGCCGGCGGCATAAATGCCCGGGATGTTGGTACAGGTGTCTTCCCCCGCCATGATATAGCCGGTTTCATCAAGCTCCAGCAGCCCCTTGACGAATTCGGTAGTAGGGTCAACCCCGACAGCAACGAACATGCCCGCAACTTCGACCTCGCTGAGCTCGTTGGTCTTGACGTTACGCAGCACCATGCCGGTCAGCCCGGTGTTGTCGGAGACGAGGCTGTCGACGACGCTGTCCCAGGCCATCTCGATCTTTTCGTCGGCAAGGATCCGGGTCTGAAGAATTTTGGTCGCCCGCAACTGATCACGACGGTGCACCATGATCACCTTGCTGCCGAAGCGTTTGAGGAACAGGGCCTCTTCTGCGGCGGTGTCTCCGCCGCCGATGACGGCAATCGGAACATTGCGGAAGAAAGCGCCGTCGCAGGTGGCGCAGTAGGAGACGCCTCGGCCGACCAGTTCCTTTTCGTCGGGCAGTTCCAGCTTTTTCGGCACCACGCCGGTGGCAATGATCACGACCGAACAGAGAATCTCCTTGCCGTCGACCACGACCCGCTTGGTGTCGCCCAGGTCTTCAATCTTTTCGACGTCGCCGGTGGTGGTTTCAAGGCCGAACTCAACGCAATGTTCCTGAAACTTCATCATCAGTTCGGGGCCATCAATTCCGCCGGGGTAGCCGGGCCAGTTTTCCACCCTGGTGGTGGTCATCACCTGGCCGCCCATGATCATTTTTTCCACCAGCAGGGTTTTCAGCTCAGCACGTGAGGCATAGAGGCCTGCAGTCATGCCGGCCGGCCCGCCGCCGATAATCACGACATCGTAATCGGTCTGTTTCATCCGTTGTGACTCCTTAAAGGAACGTTCTTGTTAACCGCTAACTCTTAACATATCATAGGTGAAAATGAAACCGGATCGACACGCGTACTGGCTTTTTCCGGTTTCTGTTTAACGGAGAGAGGTTTGATGATCAAAATAGTCCGCTGGCTGGTCTGGATGCTGGTTTCGCTGATAGCTTTGTCGTTGCTGGACCAGGCGCTCATCCGGGTGCCGACAAGGGTTCCGGTCCTCGCCCAGTTCCAGGCGTTTTATGTCGATTTTCGCGGCCGGCTGCTGGGCCTGGTCGATGGGGGCTCGGGAACCCCTTCAATCGATCAGGTGATCGACCGCTCGAAAGAGAGGGAACGGACCGACAAACCCTCTCCGGGGGCTGCGGCACGCTATCTCTATGTCGACGGCACCGGCGCGCTGCAGTTCGCCGACAGCCTCGAGGCGGTGCCGCCGCAATTCCGCAAGGATGCCCAGCCTATGGAGCAATAGCTTGCGGAGAGTATGGATCAGGGGGTGCCGTAGATATCGTCGCGCCGGTCTCCGAGGATGTTGATCTGCTGGCGATATGCCTCCATCTCGGCAAAATCAAATGTCGCCACCAGTTCGGTATCTTCCTCGTCGGCGCCGGCGAGAATGTTCCCCAATGGAGAGATCAGCTGGCTCATGCCGAAAAAATCAAGTTTGCCCTGCACCCGGCAGCAGTTGGCGGCGGCAATAAACAGCTGGTTCTCGATTGCCCGGGCGCGCAGCAGGGTGCGCCAGTGTTCCTGGCGGGGCTTGGGCCATTCCGCGGGGATGCAGATGATTTCGGCGCCGGCAAGAGCCAGTTTGCGGAACAGTTCAGGGAACCGCAGGTCATAGCAGATGGCGATGCCGAGTCGCCCGACAGACGTGTCTGCCACCAGCGCGGAGTCCCCTGCCCCGAGAAAACGATCTTCGCTCATGGTTGAGAAAAGGTGCAGTTTGCGATATTTCCCGACCAGTTCCCCCCTGTCGATCAGGTAGGCGGTATTGTAGATCGTGCCGTCTTCTCGCTCAGGGAGGCTGCCGACGCTCACCATCCCCAGTTTTCGGCATTCTTCTTGAATCGTCTCCAGTACGCGCGGTGTCTCTTTGGCAAGGTCGGCCAGGTTTGGATAGTCGTAGCCGCAACTCCACATTTCCGGCAGAACTGCCAGTTGTGCACCACGGTCCGCGACACGCAGCAACGCGCCTGTTGCTTTGTCGAGATTGGCATTAATGTCGCCGAGGAAGATATTGAACTGAATTGCTGATCCGCACAGTTTTTTCATGTTTTCTCCAGAAACAAAATCTTGTTTTATTTTATAATCGCCTTTGTTTAGGTAGTTGTCGGAGGTTGACGATTCAAGTGGTCGGTATTGTTAAAAAATAGAACAGCGGAATATGTTGACCTTCGCTTGTTGCTCATGCTAGATATGTTATGCTCTGCGAACCTCGGATGCAAACCGCCCGTACAGGATGGCGTCTGAACGACAGAGAAGCATCTGCATTGTTTTTGACCTCGCCTTGGCAAGCTGCATAGAGATTACGCATTTTTGAGGTCTCGGTAAAGCCGACGTCACTGCTGGTTTTCCCGTTGTTATCTGTTACTCTACTGTACTGCATCGAGCGCCATACATATACAGTATTTTATAAGCTGGGGTTGTTGCTGATGAAAGCAAAAATTGCCACTTTTATCATTATGTTGATCTTCTGGGTTGTCATGTCCGGAATGTTCGATGCGTTTCACCTCTCCTTAGGCGTTCTTTGTTGCATTTTGGTTGCTCATTTCAGCTCTGACCTGCTGTTTCTGGACAAGGGACAGCCATGGCTGCGCGAGCTGGCAGGCATGCTGCTTTATCTCCCGTACCTGTTCTGGCAAATCGTTCTGGCGAATCTGCAGGTTGCCTACATCGCGCTTCATCCGCGCATGCTGGATAAAATTGACCCGCATCTTTTCCGGTTCGATTCGAGTCTGAAAAGACCGATCTCCAAAGTTGCCCTGGCTCAATCGATCACCCTGACACCCGGGACCATTACTGTGAATATCCACGACAACCAGTTTGCTGTTTATGCCCTGACCAAAGAAGCGGCAGAGGCATTGCCGGGGGAAATGGAGCGGCGGATTGCCAAGGCACTGGAGTTCGAATAAATGGTTGAACATTTCTTCCTTGCTTCATCAATCTTTCTGATTCTGTTGATTCTGATCAGCCTGATCCGGGTAGTCGGCGGCCCGACGGTCGGCGATCGGATTCTTGGCGGCAACGTTGTCGGCACCAAGACCACGGTTCTGCTGTTGCTGATCGGCATTCTCTATGATGATCTGGGGATGTTTGTTGATATTGCCATCGCATATGCACTGCTGAACTTTATCGCAACCCTGGGAGCAACCAAGTTTTTTCTGCGGCGTGGCGGGGTGGACAAGATGGTCGATGATGTGATCACGCGGCATGAGGATGCGACCGCAGACGTGTCAAAGGGAGGTTCATCTTGACCTTGTTGGCAGGGATTTTTATCCTGGGAGGACTGTTTTTTTTCGCCATCGGGGTGCTGGGAATCCTGCGATTCCCCGACTTTTACTCCCGCCTCCACGCTGCCGGCAAGTCGGATTCTCTGGCGGCCGTGCTGGTGATTGCCGGTGTGGCTCTTTACAACCTGCAGGAATTCAGCTTCGCCAATCTGCTGGTCAGCCTCAAGATCCTGTTGATCGCTGTATTCATCTATGTTGCCAGCCCCACCGCAACACACGCCCTGACCAAAACGGCCTTGATTCTCGGTTTTGAACCCTGGGAAAAGGGGAAGAAGAGACGATGATTTGGACTCTGGATCTTCTGATCCTGCTGTTGGTGGTGATCTGCGCCATTGCCGCCATAAGCGTGAAGGATCTGCTCAGCGCCACCATTATTTTCGGTGTGTACAGTTTCCTGATGTGTCTGCTCTGGGCTGAAATGGGAGCGGTCGATGTGGCCTTTACCGAAGCCACGGTCGGGGCCGGGGTCAGTACGGTTCTGTTTATCGCGGCGATTCTGCATACCTCGAGAAGGAGCAAGGATTGAAAGTACTGGCTTTACTTGCAACCCTGATTACAGGTTCCATTCTCCTTTACGGAACCATGGATTTTCCCGCCTGGGGTGATCCTCGGGATCCTGCTGCGGTCTACCTGTCTCCCTACTATATCGAAAACGCGGTTAAGGAGACCCATGTCCCCAACCTTGTGACTGCAATCCTTGGCGATTACCGGGGGTATGACACCATGTTCGAGACGGTGGTGATCTATTGCGCCGGGATGGTTGTGGTCAGCGTGTTGCGCAGAAGCAAGAATGATCGTCCGGAGAACAAGACATGAAACTGCTACGCGAGCGGACGGAGAAACAGCGGCTCGGTGAAAGCCTGATCATCCAGACATCAGTGCGGCTGATGGTTCCATTTGTGCAGCTGTTTGGCCTCTACGTCATTGTCCATGGTCACTACAGTCCCGGAGGCGGATTTCAGGGCGGGGTCATCCTCGGCTCCTCTTTTGTCATGTTGGCGCTGGCGTTCGACCTGAAAGCCTCTTTGCGGCTGATGTCGGAACGGGCCAACAACATCCTCGGCAACACCGGTGCCGTTATCTTTGTCGGAGTGGCGGCTTTGTGTGCGATCTGCGGCGGGCTGTTTCTCGACTACAGTGCCCTTGATGTGCTGATTCCGCTGGGGCCGATAGAGTGGCGCTCTTTTGGCATTTTTCTGGTTGAAGTGGGGGTCGGACTGGCCGTCATGAGCATCATGGTGTCGCTGTTCTGGGATCTCGGTTCGGCAGGCAACCTGGATGAGGGGCTGTAGGGATGGAAGAGCTTCTGGTGTTGATCGTCGCAAAAGTCAACTACTGGGCCTATGTCGTTCTGATGATGATCGGCTTCTACGCCATGATCGGCAAACGGAACCTGGTCAAAAAGCTGATCGGGATGAATATCTTCCAGACCGCCATTATCCTCCTGTTCGTCTCGTCCGGGGTCAAGCATGGCGCAAAAATACCGATTCTCAACAAATATGAAGTCCTCGAAAAAGGTGTCGACGTGGCCGGTGTGGTCAATCCCCTGCCGCACGTCCTGATGCTGACGGCGATTGTTGTCTCGGTCAGTGTCACCGGTGTGGCACTGGCGATCCTGCTGCGTATTTACCGTGAGTACGGAACCCTTGAGGAAGATGAAATACTGGAGAAACTCGGCAAATGAGTAGTACATCGAATCTGCATATGTATGTGATGGCTGCTCCACTGCTGACGGCCTTTTTTGTGAATCTGCTCGGGCGGATTTCCAGGGCTTATGTCGCTCCCATGGTGCTCGGATCCCTGGCTTTTTCCAGCGTGGCATCGCTGTTTTTAATGGCAAGGGTGCTCAGTACCGGAGGCTTCAGTTACACGGTCGGCAACTGGGTGCCACCCTTCGGCATCGAGCTGGTGGTCGATCATCTTTCGGCTCTGATGCTGGTGCTGATCTCGCTGGTGGCGCTGGTCGCTTCGGTTTCGGCGCTCAAGTCGGTCGAGCAGGAACTGCCGGGGAAGGAGCATCTCTTTTTCACCCTCTGCCTGATCATGATCTCAGGCCTGATGGGACTGGTTCTGACCGCTGATGCGTTTAATCTTTACGTTCTGCTGGAGATTACCTCGATTACCACCTACGGGCTGATCGCCATGGGCAAGGGGCGGGCTCCGCTGGCCAGTTTCAACTACATCATCATGGGGTCGATCGGTGCCTGCTTCTATCTGCTCGGAGTCGGTTATCTCTACCTGATGACCGGGACGCTGAATATGGCCGATATGGCCCGTATCCTGCCGACAATCGATGGGGGTGCGGCAGTCCCCACGGCCCTGGGGTTCATTCTCGTCGGTCTGTGGGTCAAGATGGCGTTTTTCCCGCTGCATGGCTGGTTGCCGAATGCCTACTCGCTGGCTCCGACCGGAGCCGGCCTGATTGCCGCTCCGTTGATGACCAAGGTCACCATTTATCTGATGGTGCGGGTGATGTTCTCGATCTTCTCCTTCGATTACCTGTTTCTGCAGAACCCGCTGGTGCAGACGGGCATCGTCTGGGTGGCGGCGGTCGCCATTATCTGCGCGTCGGCGCTGGCCCTGGCGCAGAAGGATCTGCGTCGGATGATGACCTACATTATTGTTGCCGAGGTCGGCTACATGGTCGGAGGGGCGTGGCTGGCCAACAGTATCGGCATGACCGGGACCATCTTGCATATCGTCAATGATGCGCTGATGACCCTCTGCCTGTTTCTGGCCGTTGCTGCCATCCTTTACCGGATCGGCAGCCTGGAGTTTGACAGGCTGCAGGGGATTTTCCGCAAAATGCCGATTACCATGGCGGCTTTTACCGTCGGTGCCTTCGCCATGATCGGTGTCCCGCCGACGGCCGGTTTCTTTAGCAAGTGGTACCTGCTGCTGGGCGGCATCGAGGCAAATCATTGGGGCTACGTGGTTGCGCTGTTGTTCAGTTCACTGGTCAATGCGGTGCTGTTCTTCCGCATTATCGAGATCGGTTATTTCTTCAAAGACGGCGAGCATCATGGCCACGAAACCCTCGACGAAGCCCCTTTGATCATGCAGGCGCCACTGGTGGTCAGTGCGGTTGCGCTGATCGTTATCGGCCTCGGGTCCGGGCCGCTGGTCGAAATGATTATCAAGCTGGCATTGCCAGGCGGATTTTAACCTGACAGGGCAATCTCCTCTATGAGCTACCAAACATCCATCTGGCCTCTGGCTGCAGTCCTGATTTCCCTGGTCGGATCAATTCCGATCATGCTCTCAGGGCGGACACCGAACCTGCGTGAAAGCTGGACCCTGCTGGCCGCATTCGGCAAGGTGGTGATCGTTGCGTCGATGCTCCCTGCCGTTTTGAATGGCGGCGGTTTCACGTTTACCATCGCAGAGGTCATTCCCGGCGTGCCGCTTGCCCTGCGGGTTGATGCGATGGGCATGTTCTTCGCCCTGGTCGCGTCAATTCTCTGGTTTTTTACCTCTCTCTATTCCATCGGGTACATGCGCAGCCTCAAAGAGCACGCGCAGACCCGCTATTTCGCGTCCTTTGCCGTGGCAATTTCAGCGACACTCGGCGTCGCGTTTTCAGCCAACCTGCTGACCCTTTATCTTTTTTACGAAATGCTCTCGCTCTCGACCTACCCTCTGGTTACCCATGAGCAGAATGCTGAATCACGCAAGTCGGGGCGCAAATATCTGACCTACATTCTCGGCACCTCAATCGGTTTAGCACTGCCGGCGATGCTGATCGTTTATTCACTGGCCGGGACACTTGATTTCAAGGTCGGTGGGGTTCTCGCCGGGAGTGGCGCATCTCCCCAGGTGCTGGCTCTAGTTCTGGTCCTGTTCCTGTTCGGCTTTGCCAAGTCGGGACTGATGCCATTTCACGGCTGGCTGCCGGCAGCCATGGTTGCCCCGACACCGGTCAGTTCGTTCCTGCATGGCGTGGCCGTTGTCAAGGTCGGCGTTTTTTCCATCCTGCGGGTCATCTTCCATATCTTCGGTCCCGAGCAGCTGCTGGCCGTCAACCTCGGCTGGGTGATCTGTACGCTGGCATCAACGACCATCCTGGTTGCGTCACTGGTGGCGCTGACTCAGGACAACCTGAAGCGGCGGCTGGCTTATTCGACCATTGGCCAGCTCTCCTACATGATTCTCGGGGCAGGAATGTTGTCTGCCGCCGGAATGACCGGTGGCCTGCTGCATATTGCCATGCATGCGTTCGGCAAAATCACGCTGTTCTTCTGTGCTGGGGCGATTTTTGTTGCGGCCGGGAAAAAATATATCAGCCAGATGGATGGCCTCGGGCGGCGCATGCCGATTACCTATCTGGCGTTCATGCTTGGTTCGATCAGCATTATCGGGATGCCCCCGCTGGGTGGCTTTATCAGCAAGTGGAATCTGGTGATCGGTGCTGTGAGCAGTGATCAGCTGATCCTCCTGCTGGTCTTGCTGGTCAGTTCGTTGCTTAACGCGGCCTATTTTCTGCCCATCGTCTATCGGGGCTTTTTTGCCGAGGCGGCGGACCCGGTATTTGATGAAGGGGTCAAGGAAGCACCCATGTTCTGCCTGGTCCCGCTGTCGGTGACCGCCTGTGCTTCGCTGGCCCTGTTCTTTTATCCGGATATTTTCCTCAAATTGGCCCAGCTGGCCCTGTTCCCCTAGGCCGAGGTGAGTTATGGACACTGAAAAAAACAAGCAGAAACCAGAAGTCTGGGACTGGTTCGACCATCCGCAGAATATCCGGCGTTTGAAGATAGGTTTTTATATAGTCCTTGTGTTGCTGGTTCTGCCCGATCTGTTCATGCACAAGCATACGCTGTTCTTCTCCGTCGAAGCGTGGCCGGGATTCTATGCTTTTTTCGGGTTTGTCGCCTGCGTCGTAATCATCCTGGTGTCCAAGCTGCTCGGCTTCGCCCTGAAGAAACCCGAGGATTACTATGATCGCTAGCCTGCACCCCTCGCTACTGTTTTTCGCCGGGGCGGTGCTGCTCTGGCTGCTGCCGCTGGTGGGCCGGCGGATTCTGATTCTGGTGGTTCCGGCGGCCGCGTTTCTGGTCATCAGCCAGCTCGACGCGGGCACTTTCGGCGCCTATCAGATGTTCGGTTTCGACCTCTACCTGTTGCGGGTTGACGGCTTGAGCAAGGCGTTCGGTTACGTTTTTACTCTCAATGCCTTCGCCTGTTTCCTGTTTGCCCTGCACCTCAAGGGCCGATATGAGCATACCGCGGCACTGGCCTATATCGGTGCCGCACTCGGGGCGGTGTTTGCTGGCGACCTGATCTCTCTCTACCTGTTCTGGGAGATCATGGCGATTACCTCGACCTTCCTGGTCCTGGCGCGCAGGACCGAGCGTGCCTACGGTGCCGCGTTCCGCTACGTGATGGTGCATATCTTCGGCGGACTATGCCTGCTGGCCGGCATCCTGCTGCAGATCAACGCCACCGGCTCGGTGGCCTTCGAAGGCTTCAGCCTGCACGGACTGCCGACTTATCTGATCCTGATCGGTTTCCTGGTCAATGCGGCGGCGCCGCCCATGAACGCCTGGCTTTCTGACGCCTATCCGGAAGCGACCGTCACCGGCGGAGTGATTATGACCGCCTACACGACCAAGACCGCTGTTTACACGCTGATCCGAGGGTTTGCCGGTTGGGAGGTTCTGATGGTGGTCGGCTGCACCATGGCCATCTACGGGATCATCTGGGCGATTCTCGAGAATGACATGCGCCGTATTCTCGCCTATTCGATTATGAATCAGGTCGGTTTCATGATCTGCGGCATCGGCATCGGCACCGCCATGGCATTGAATGGTGCCGTTGCTCACGCGTTTGCCCACATCATCTATAAGGCGTTGCTCTGGATGAGCGCCGGTGCGGTGCTCTATATGGTCGGCAAGAGCAAATGTACCGATCTCGGCGGACTTTACAAGACCATGCCGCTGACCATGATCTTCGGCACCATCGGCGCCCTGGCGATCTCCAGTTTCCCTTTCCTTTCGGGCTACACGACCAAGCCGATGATTATCGAGGCCGGGGTCCATGAGGGCTTCTTCTGGGTCTGGTTGATCCTCGAAATTGCCTCCGCCGGGGTTTTCCTGCATGCAGGCATCAAGTTCCCCTATTTCGTCTTCTTCGCCAAGGACAACGGCCTGCGCCCGGGGGAGCCGCCGAGGCATATGCTGGTGGCAATGGCGTTCCTCTCCTTTGTCTGCATCTTTCTCGGAGTCTATCCGCAGCCGCTTTACGACATCCTGCCGTTCGGGGCCGTTGAGTTCCACGCCTATACCTTTGAACATACTCTCAACCAGTTCCAGCTGCTGATGTTCTCGGCCCTGGCGTTTTTCTTGCTACTGCCGCTGCTCAAGCGGACTGAGACCATTTCCATCGATACCGACTGGGTCTATCGCAAGGGGGGGCGACTTTTCGTAGCTGCCTGCGACAGGATTTTTAACGGGCTCAACGATTTCGGTGACCGGGTTTTCGTTCAGCAGCTCCCGGCCGCTCTCACCCGGTTCTTCAGTGACCCGGCACGCAGTATACAGCAGCACGGAGCCCGGCTTCTCGCTGAGGCAACCGGCGACGAGCAGCCGCTGGCCAAACGGCAGACTGAAATTGAACACCGGACTAAACATCTGGCCTACCCGGTCGGCGGCGGCGTTTTTCTGGCCGTTGTTTTTCTGGCGGTCATATCCGTGCTGTTCTTTTTATAGATCGGTATCCCCCGGCACTCCGGGGGGGCTGTTCACCCGATGAGCTCGCTTTATCTCCATATCCCTTTCTGTCGCAGCAAGTGCCCCTATTGCGATTTCTATTCGCAGGTTGGCAGCGCTGAGCAAGTGGACGAATATGTCGATCTGCTGATTCTTGACATGCAGATTCTGGCTGAGGTACGCCCCCTTACCGGCTCGCTGCAGACGATTTTTTTTGGCGGGGGGACTCCCTCGTTGTTGACTGCTGAGCAGGTCGACCGGTTGTTGCGGCAGAGCGACAGGCTTTTTCGCATCGACACAAACTGTGAAATTTCTCTGGAGGCGAATCCGGGGGCAGTTGATGAGAGTCGTTTGCGCGGCTATCGCTCGGCAGGGGTCAATCGGCTTTCGCTGGGGGTGCAATCGCTCTGTGATCACCAGTTGAAGCTGCTCGGGCGAGGACATACGGTCGCCGATGTGCGTGACAGTGTGGCACTGGCCCGGAATGCCGGTTTTTCCAACCTGAACCTGGATCTGATGTTCGCTCGTCCGCAGCTGACCGGCGAGCAGCTGCGGAGCGAGGTGGGTGACCTGCTGGCGTTGCAGCCGCAGCATGTCTCCCTCTATGGCCTGAGCTATGAGAGTGGCACCCGGTTTGCCGAACTTCGAACGCGACGGGAGCTGGTGGAAGCGAGTGATGAGGAGTATGCCGGGCAGTATGGGTTGATCCACGATCGGCTGGCGGAGGGAGGATTTGAGCACTATGAGATTTCAAATTTCGCCCTGCCCGGTTTTCGCTGCAGGCATAACCAGGGCTATTGGCGAAGGGACGCCTGCCTGTCGGTCGGCTGCGGCGGGCACAGCTTTGTCCCGGCCGGCTGGGGGGAACGCTGGGCGGTTCCGGCGGACCTGAACCGCTATCGCCGCTGCCTGATAAATCATCGGGACCCGGCGCAGCGGCTGGAGACGTTTGATCGTCAGGGCGCGATGATCGAGACCCTCTACCTGGCCCTGCGGACCAGAGATGGTGTCGATTGCCAAGCCTTCGCAGAAAAATTCGGCGGGCCGCCCGAGGAGCTCTTTCCTGATGCGTTCCGGCGGCTGGCTGATCATCTTCGCCGTTCCGGCAACCGCTGGTTTTTCGAACCGTCCAGCTGGCTGATCTATGATCATCTGATCAGCGCCTTTTTCTGATCCATCGACCTTGGGCGCTGATTTTTCAAGGCCCATATTCCGCACCCTTGCGACCATCCATTTTCACCTCTTCCTCCTCTTGACAAAGGCGTTGGCCATTGATACTGTGTGACTGTTAGCACTCGCCGGCAAGGAGTGCTAATATCGGGCCGGTTCGATGCGGCCGATTTTTTTGGAGAATGGAAAGTGGCAGAGGAACTTAACCAGCGAAGTCAGGATATTCTCGAAGCGATTGTTGAAGATTATATCGCTTCCGCAGAACCGGTTGGCAGTCGGGCCATTACCCGCCGTCATGCAATGGATCTGTCTCCGGCTACGGTGCGCAATGTCATGGCCGATCTGGAGGAGATGGGTTTTCTCTGCTCGCCGCATACCTCAGCGGGTCGCGTTCCGACCAGCAAGGGTTTCCATTATTATATCGATACCCTGCTTGAAGTCCGCGACCTGAGTCCCCTGGAAAAGGAGCGTTTGGCTAAAAGCTATCAGTTCCAGGGCCTGCAGATGGAAGACGTCATGCAGGAAGTGGGCAGGGTCCTGTCCGGGATCTCCAGTTATACCGGCCTGGTGATGGCGCCCAAGTTCGCTTCAACGGTTTTCCGTCATATCGAATTCGTCAAGTTGTCGCATGGTCGACTGCTGGTGATTTTTGTTTCTGAGACCGGACTTGTACAGAACAAGGTGATTGAAGCTGAGGTTGAATGGAGCGCTCAGGAGCTCGAGCGGATTACCAACTATCTCAACCATACCCTGCCCGGGATGTCGATACAGGAAATCCGCAGGCGCCTGGCGGATGAGCTGCAACGGGAAAAAGCACGCTTTGATCAGCTCCAGGAAAAGGCAATGTATCTCTCCAAAGCCGCACTGATGGACGAGATTGAAGAGAAGGTGTTTATTTCCGGGACGTCCAGAATGCTGGAGCAGCCTGAATTTTCCACCCCGGAAAAAATGAAGAAAATTTTCCATACCCTGGAAAGCAAGGAGCATCTGGTCAAGTTGCTTGACCAGGCCCAGGCTGCTGAAGGGGTCCAGATTTTTATCGGCAGCCAGACCGAGCACGATGCAATTGAAGGCTGCAGCCTGATCAGTTCCCCCTTCTCCGGAAAGAAAGGTGCGGTGGGAACGCTCGGGGTGATCGGTCCGGTGCGGATGGATTATTCTCATGTCATCCCGATCGTTGATTTTACTGCTCAGCTGGTGAGTCGAATCCTCAAGCGGGAAGCAGAATAAGGAGTTTTAGACAGTGGCAAAAAAGAAACAGGATACCCACAAGAAAAATTCATCAGAGACAGCCAGCAGTGAGCCTGCAGGAGCTGACGCTCCGCTTGACACCTCCGGCGAGCTGGAGGCGGGGGGGGAGCCCGAAGCCGAATCTGATCTTACCGAAACAGAACTGTTACAGCAGGAGCTGGAGCTCAGTCGGGAAGAAGCGCGCACGAATCATGAACTCTATCTCCGGGCCATGGCCGACATGGAGAACCTGCGCAAGCGCAGCCAGCGGGAAAAGGAAGATCTGGCAAAGTTCGGTAACGAGATGATTCTGCGGGAAATCCTGCCGGTGGTTGACAACCTGGAGCGAGCCCTGGAGCACGCGGTTCAGGACAAGACCAATGACGGTCTGCTGGCAGGGGTGCAGATGACCCTCGACCAGTTCGGCAAAGTGTTGGAAAAATTCAACGTGGTGCCTATCGAGTCGGTCGGACAGGTATTCGACCCGGCTCTGCACCAGGCCATGGGACAGCAGGAAACGGGGGATTTTCCCGCGAATACTGTGGCTCAGGAGATGCAGAAAGGATACCTGCTGAACGATCGGCTGTTGCGACCTGCGCTGGTTATGGTTGCCAAGGCACCTGCCGTGGCTGAACCTGAGCGCGCCGGAGAAGAGAAGCAGGATACGGAGTAATTCACATTGAGACGGATCGACACCTGATAGAAGGATAAAGAAGGAGGATATTTGATTATGGGAAAAATCATCGGAATTGACCTGGGTACCACGAACTCCTGTGTCTCCGTCATGGAGGGCGGGGAGCCGGTCGTTATCGCCAACTCTGAAGGGGCGCGGACCACGCCGTCAATGGTCGCTTTCACCGAAAATGGTGAGCGGGTGACCGGACAGCAGGCGAAGCGGCAGGCGGTGACCAATCCGGAAAACACCCTGTTCGCCATCAAGCGCCTGATCGGCCGCAAGTACAAATCTGAGGCGGTCCAGAAGGATATCGAAATCAGCCCTTTCAAGATCATCGAGGCGGACAACGGTGATGCCTGGGTGGAAGCCCGTGGCAAGCAGTACAGTGCCCCGGAGATCTCCGCAATGATTCTGCAGAAGATGAAGCAGACCGCCGAGGACTACCTTGGTGAAACGGTCACTGATGCCGTGATCACCGTGCCGGCCTACTTCAACGACTCGCAGCGCCAGGCGACCAAGGATGCCGGCAAGATTGCAGGACTCAACGTGCAGCGGATCATCAACGAGCCGACGGCTGCCGCCCTGGCTTACGGGCTGGACAAAAAGAACGAAATGACCATCGCCGTATTCGACCTGGGTGGCGGTACGTTTGATATCTCGATCCTGGAGCTGGGCGACGGGGTGTTCGAGGTCAAGTCGACCAACGGTGATACCTTTCTCGGTGGTGAGGATTTCGATCAGCGGATCATCGATTATGTCGCTGATGAGTTTCTCAAGGAGCAGGGCATCGATCTGCGCAACGACAAAATGGCACTGCAGCGGCTCAAAGAGGGCGCAGAAAAAGCGAAGATCGAACTCTCTTCATCGATGGAGACCGATATCAATCTGCCATTCATTACCGCAGATCAAACCGGGCCCAAGCACCTCAACATTAAGCTGTCCCGCTCCAAGCTGGAAAGCATCTGCGCTGACCTGATCGCCCGGTTGGTAACTCCCTGCAAGACCGCGATCAAGGATGCAGGAATTACAGCAGGCGAGATCAATGAAGTTCTGCTGGTCGGCGGCATGACCCGGATGCCGGTGGTCCAGGAGAAAGTACAGGAAATTTTCGGTAAGGCCCCGAGCAAGGGGGTCAACCCCGATGAGGTCGTCGCCATCGGAGCCGCAATCCAGGGCGGGGTTCTCGCCGGTGATGTCAAGGACGTCTTGCTGCTCGACGTTACCCCTCTTTCGCTGGGGATCGAGACCCTCGGCGGGGTGATGACCAAGCTGATCGAAAAGAACACCACGGTCCCCTGCAAGAAAAGCCAGGTGTTCTCCACCGCGGCGGATAACCAGCCTGCCGTGTCAGTACATGTTCTGCAGGGTGAGCGGGAGATGGCGACCGACAACAAGACCATCGGGAACTTTGAGCTGGTCGGCATCCCCGCCGCGCCGCGGGGCGTGCCTCAGATCGAGGTCACCTTCGATATCGATGCCAATGGGATTCTGCATGTTTCGGCCAAGGATCTGGGGACCGGCAAGCAACAGTCGATCCAGATTACCGCGTCCAGCGGCCTGTCCGATGAAGAGATCGAGCGGATGGTCAAGGAAGCAGAGTCCCATGCTTCTGAAGACAAGAAGAAGCGTGAGCTGATCGAAGCGCGGAACCAGGCGGATGGTCTGATCTATACCACCGAAAAATCGCTCAAGGAGCATGGTGAAAAGATCGACAGTGCCACCAAGAAACAGATTGAAGAGGCCCTTGATGAATTGAAAAAAGCCCTGGAAGGGGAAGATTCTCAAGAGATTCAGAAGAAGAGCGAGGCTCTGGCACAAGCATCTCACAAACTGGCCGAGGTTATGTATGCCCAGGCCCAGGAACAGGCCGAGGCTGGTGAAAAAACCGGCGACGCCGCCGGCGATGATGTGGTCGATGCCGAATTCGAGGACGTCGAAGAAGAGAAAAAGTAATCTGTTGGTTAAATACATCCAGGCAGTCGGCACCGTTCGGTGCCGATTGCCGTTTTAACAGGGGCGGTCAGATTGTCTAAACGTGACTACTACGAGGTTCTTGAGGTCAACCGTAACGCCAGTGAGACGGAAATAAAAAAGGCGTATCGACGGCTGGCCGTGCAGCACCATCCGGATAAAAATCCCGGTGATAAAAAGGCGGAGGAGAGGTTCAAGGAGCTGACCGAAGCCTATGCGGTTCTGTCCGACCCCCAGAAACGGGCAACCTACGACCAGTTCGGTCATGCCGGAATGAACGGTGCCGGTGGCTTTTCCGGTGGTGGGTTCGATTTTGGCGGATCTCCGTTTGAGGATATCTTCGGCGATATCTTCGGCGACATCTTCGGCGGCGGCGGACGTCGCAGCAGCCGCGGTCATCGCGGCGATGACCTGCGCTACAACCTGACGATCACCTTTGAAGATGCTGCCTTCGGGGCCGAGAAGAAATTGAAACTGCCCCGCCACCAGCCCTGTGAAAGCTGCTCCGGTTCCGGTGCCCGGGCCGGGACTCAGCCGCAGACCTGTGCCACCTGCCGCGGTGCCGGTCAGGTCCGTTATCAGCAGGGTTTCTTTACCATGACCCGGCCGTGTCCCGACTGCAGCGGCGAAGGTAAGATTATCCAGGACCCCTGTCCCGATTGTCGCGGGACCGGGCGGGTTAAGCAGCAACGTTCGATCTCGCTGAAAATACCTGCCGGAGTTGAGACCGGCAGCCGGCTCAAATTGAGCAATGAAGGTGAAGCCGGCAGTCACGGCGGCCCTCCCGGTGACCTGTATGTTGTCATCAGCGTTGAAGATCATCCTATCTTTCAGCGTGAGGGGCAGGACGTCATCTGTGAAGTTCCCATCTCCTTTGTCCAGGCGACCCTCGGTTGTGAACTCGAGGTGCCGACCCTGGACGGCAAGGTCAAGCTGAAGGTTCCGGCCGGCACTCAGACCGGCAAAGTTCTGCGCCTCTCCGGCAAGGGCATTGTCTCGCTGCAGGGTTACGGGCGTGGCGACCAGCTGGTCATCCTGCGGGTGGAGATACCGACCCGCCTCAATGCGCGGCAAAAAGAGCTCCTCGAAGAGTTTGCCCGGGAGGGTGGTGAAGATATTCATCCCCTCGGCAAAGGTTTTTTTGATAAAGTGAAGGAACTTTTCGGGTAGGCCCTTTTCAGTCACTTAAGAGGCGGGATGGTGGAATGAAACGGATTTGCAGTCTGATTGTCGCTCTGGTTCTGGTCTCGATCCCCGCAGTTCCAGCCCTGTCGCAGGCGGGAACCGCGGTGGGTCTCTATGGCGAAATCCGTCAATACGGGGGTGCGGAAGAAGCGTTCAGCCGTGGCGAGAAGAGCTTTCTCGCGGGGGACTACGACCAGGCTCTGTCGCTGCTGCGAAACTTCGTGCTGCGCTATCACAGCTCGCCCCAGATTCCCCAGGCGTACACCTACCTCGGCCGCATTTTTGTTGATAAGCAGCAGTATACCGATGCCCTGCTCTACCTGGAGCGCATTCCTCCAGCTCAGCGCAGCCCGCAAGCGCGGTTGCTGATCGGCTACAGCCTGGTTTTCACCGGCGAACTGGAAGCAGGACGCCAACAACTGCTGGCGCTGCTCGACGAACAGTCTCTCAGCCGGAAAGACGCCTGGCGCCTTTATTATGGTCTTGCCCTGGCACTTTTACGCCAGGAGCAGTACCTCTCCTCGCTGGTTTTTTTCGATCTGGCCATCCCCTATGCGGATCAGCCGAACCTTGTTCTGGATGAGGTTCACCTGATTGTACAGCAGTATCTCAGCGAGAGTGACCTGGAAGAGGCGGCTTTCATGCTGCACGACCGGCCGATCGGACTGGATGCGCGTCTGCAGCTGGCGCGCATCAGCCTGACCAGGCAGGACGACGAACAGGCGCGTCGACATCTGCAGATCATTCTTGCCTCCACGGTCGAGTTTCCTTTCCGCGAGGATGCCACCCAGTTGCTTGACCGGTTCAGCGAAAGCAGTTGGTTGCAGCAGGATGCGATCGGCGTGCTGCTCCCTTTGAGCGGGCGGTACAGTGCTTTTGGTGAACTGGTCAAACGCAGCATGGATCTGGCCCTCGAACTGCATAATGCAACCCAGCCCCCGCTCCGTTTTCTTTACCGGGACAGCCTTGGAGAGCCGGATGCAGCGCGGCGGATGACCGCAGAGTTAGCCAATGAAGAGCGGGTGATGGCAATCGCCGGGCCATTGACCGGAGCCGCTGCCATTGCGGCGGCGGACCAGGCTCAGCAGAATAAAACGCCACTGCTTTCTCTTTCCCAGCGGACCAATTTGCCCCTGATCGGCGATTATGTTTTCCGCAACTCCCTGACCAGCCGCCATCAGGTTCGCGCGCTGGCCCGGTATGCCATCGAAGAGCGGGGGATGTCCTCGTTCGGTATCCTCTATCCCGAGAACCGCCTCGGCCGGGAGATGTCCGAACTGTTTGCCGATGAGGTTCTCAGGTTGGGCGGGCTGGTGACCGACGAGCAGAGCTACGCCGAGGATGCGACCGACTTCAGGCAGCAGGTCAAGCTGCTGATGGGGCAGGACCCCGAAAAGCGGGACGAGGTTCAGTTGCAACCGTTGACCGAAGAGGAAATCCTGGAGGACCTCTTTGTCCCCGAGCTGCCTGATTATCCTGCGGTCACGTTCGATGCCCTGTTTATCCCGGACTATGCCGACCGGATCGGTCTGATCGCACCGCAGCTGGCGTTTTACGGAATCGAAGAGTTTCCCCTGCTGGGGATCAACGGCTGGAATTCGCCTGAGCTTATCCGGCTGGCCGGAAACTTCGTCAAAAACGCGGTCTTTGTCGACGGGTTTTTCCCCGCCAGTGATTATCCGTTTGTCCGTGAATTTGTCGACCTCTACCAGGAAAGGTACGGCGAGGAACCTTCAATTCTCGAAGCACAGGCCTTCGATGTTGCCAATATCCTGCTCGATGTTGCTTCGCGGCCCGATATCCACAGCCGCGAAGAGTTCAAAAATGCCCTGGCGAACGTGCAGAACTATCCCGGCGTGACCGGTGCGACCAGCTTTGACTTTGTCGGCGATGCGGACAAGATCCTGTTCCTGCTGAAGGTCGAGCGCGGTCGGATTGTCCAACTGGATTGAGCCGTAGCAAAGACAGACTTTTAAAGGCCCCTGGACATATCTCCGTGTCCAGGGGCCTTTCTGCTAGTCTAGAGCCTTATAAAATTAAATCCAGACTGTTTTTATAAAGCATCTCAATATCCAGTCCCGCAGTGTGTGCCACGATGACATCGCCATAAAAGCATGAAGCCAAATGCAGGAGGGTCCGCGTATGGTCACGCCCGGGACCGATTTCGGCGAGGTGTTGCAGCAGTATTTCATTCCCGCTGGAGATCCTGACCTCATATAATTCGGGGGTACCCGGATAAAGCAGAAACCGGTCAGCAGCCTCAATGTCATTGGCCATGGGATCGATTTCACTGGTTAGCAAGGAAGCAACGAAATTGGTCATCAGGCGGGGATGCTTTTTAACCTGTTCTGCGGTGTGCTGGAAGACACGGCGTATAGCGGCCTCTCCGATCAGCGGGGCCCTGTGTTGCAGGACCATTAGATCCAGCGCCCATATTCCCATCATGTATTTGAGAATATCTTCCTTCTTTTGAAAGTAATTAAAGAAGGTCATTTCCGTGATACCTATCTCCTCAGCAATCGACTTAACCTTCAAATCCCTGAAATTCACTGTCTCAGTGAGCCGATAGACTGTATCAAGGATATTCAGCCGGGTTTGCGCCTTGTTGATGGCTCGCTTTCCAAAGTCAGCCACTGTCAAAATCCCTCCAATTAAGCCTTTGTTCTCCATTGAAAAATCATAAAATATTTTAGTCGACTAAAAAATATTTGACAAGGGCTAATTGTTGCGCCTATTATTTTTTTAGTCGACTAAAACATTTAGCCTTAGCACGAACCATTTCCGCACTGAACACGCCAGCATTGGGAGATAGCATTATGATGGACAACTACCGTTACCCGTTTCGTTTCTATTTTTTCAGCGCCGTCATCCCCTGGTCGCTCTGGCTGATGGCAGCCTACCTGAGCCACCAGTCCGGCGTTGAAGAATACCGTGGATACATCGTTGCACTTGGACTGGCCGGGTTGTGTGGCCCCCTCTGCGTCGCCGTCTACTACATCAGTAAAGACAAGGTCTTGCTGGGCGATGTGGCCAGCCGTTTGCTAAATGTCCGCACCGGTGAAAAACGCTATTTATTAGCTTCGCTGCTATTGATGCCCGCCAGTATCCTGCTTGCCATGGCCATATCCCTGCTGTTCGGTTATGACGTCGGGCAGTTCTCTATCACCGGTCAAGCAAGCTTCAGCTCAGCCCTGTTCCCCGTCTGGTTTTTACTGATCATTGCTCCGGTTCTGGAGGAGTTGGCCTGGCACAGCTACGGGACCGACTGCCTGCGGCAAAAATTTACGCTGCTTACCACGTCGATGATATTCGCCGTTTACTGGGCACTGTGGCATGTGCCGCTCGCCTTTATCCAGGGTTACTACCATAGCAAACTGGTGGTTGAGGGCGCGCTGCACAGCCTCAATTTTCTGATCAGCCTTTTCCCGTTTGTTCTCTTGATGAATTGGCTCTATTACAAAACCGACAGAAATATTCTCGTCGCTGTGGTGCTTCACCTGACCGCTAACGTCTTCAATGAAATCTTTGCGACCCACCCGGACAGCAAGGTTATCCAGACAGGCCTGTTGCTGGTGTTCTCGGTCTACCTGCTCTTTGCAGATCGGGAATTTTTCTTCAACAGAAACTATCCACGCCAGTCCCCCGGGCCAAACTCCAGGCAAACTCAACCATTTATGGGAGGAGAACAAAATGTTTAAGCGAATGATCTTTTCCTGTCTGCTGGTCATGTACGCCGTGACGGCTTTTGCCGAAGCCCAGAGCGAAGTCAAACCCAAAACCGTTCAAATCGTACCGCTGGTGCAGTTTGAAAACCTGAGTCTGACATCTCAGCAAATTCAATCATCCAGCGTCGGCCTTCTCATCAACAGCGATGATCTCATGTTCACCGGGTTGTATACGCAACATGAGTTCGATGAACCACTCCAGTATGGCTTTTCGAGCCGTTATCACAGCATCGATATGCTGCTGGATATGAAAAATGGCCGCCATCAATATCTCGGGTTTTTTAAGAGCGATTCGGATCAACCCGTAAGCGGTGATATCAACACCTATCAGGGGGCTGCAGTCTACGGTTTTGAGATGATTAACAATCCCAATCTGTCTTTGGTTCTTGGCGGGGGACTCGCAGTCGGCAATTTTGGTGTAGAAACCTCCGATGGAAAAAACTGGCCAGTGATTCCCGTCCCTCTGGTGAGGGTGAACCATCACACTGATTGGCTAGACACCAAGTTTGAATTTTTAACCTCACCCAATCTGAGCTTTGCCCTGGCACCCCAAAGCCGAGTACGCCTTAGCGGAGACTTTCGTATGGACGAATCTCGGGATTCACGCGATCTCATTTACGTGGTCGCACTGGAATATCGCCCCTACTCCGAGCAGGATGAACGGGGTGACTTTGCAGGAGTGTCGATTGGATTTAAAAACGACAACTACGGTGCGTTTAATCTCGCGAATGAAGACGACGACGAAACCCTTGAGGTGCACTACAAATCATTATTCGCCGCAGTCGATGTGTCGCTGCTGAACGTTACCGCCGGTTACGCTTTTGACGGACGGGCACTCTATCGTGAAACGCTGAAAGAGGATTTGGGAGAAGGATTCTTCGTATCTGTTCAGGCAATGTATCCCTTTTAGTTGATGACGTTCCCCCGGTGTCCGCTCTCCCGGGGGAACGTCATCAAGGAATTCAAGCAGAAAGGGCTTACAGGTTAATTCTTCTGTAAGCCCTTTTTATGTGCCTCTTCTCTACCCCAATCTTCAGAAAATTCAGTTAAAGGTGACAACTATGCTGACACATGGGGCGGCATGGGTCATCATTCTTGTCAGCTGGCAATGCTCTTCGGCTTGTTCAACGTCTATAAAGATACCGCCGAACCCGATAAAAGATTAGATTTGCTTGCAGCGTTTTTCACCTACTTCGCTTTGATTTCTGGCGTTCAGTTATAGCCTGCATGATTACGGCGGGATCACTTCGATGTCTCAATTGCTGGAAATCGGGGTGATGATCGGTTTCTTGCTGGGAAGTTACCTGCTGGCAAAGAACAATCCAAGGGGGTGGCTGTTATTCAAGCTGATGAATGTCAGTATGGCGTCCTTGATGCTGTTGCAGGACAAACCCTTACTGTCTATTCAGCAGCTCGTTTCTCTCTGTTTTGTCATCTATGGCTACATGGTTGCGCTAAAGACATCCAGTTCCCGTTCCCGGTGAACTCCTGTTCTCCGAATGCTCCTGTAATGCAGAGGGTTTGATCCTGCAGTCGGCCGGGGAGAGCCACTCCCCGGCAATAAGTTGCAAGCTGAGCTATACTCTTCGAATCAGGGCAATGATCAGCAACCGGAATTGTCATCCTTTCTCTCAGGGAGGACCGAATGAAGCATGTTGTTGTAACCGGAGCCAATCGTGGCATAGGACTTGAGCTGGCGCGTCATTATCACGCTGAAGGCTGGCGGGTCACTGGCGTCTGTCGAGAAACCTCGCCGGACCTTGACAAGGTCGCTGCGCAGGTCATAGATGGAATTGATGTCACCAGCAAAGAAAGTATCGACAGGCTGGCCGCTGCCCTGGACGGGCAGACGATCGACTTGTTGATCAACAATGCCGGTATTTTGCAGGATGAATCCCTCGGTTCCATCGATTTCGACTCACTCCGCCTTCAGATGGAGGTCAACGCATTTGCTCCTTTAAGGATCAGTGAGGCCCTGTTGCCCAACTTCCGGGCGGGGAGCAAAATAGCCAACATCACCAGTCGGATGGGCTCCATTGCCGATAACGACTCTGGAGGACGTTACGGGTATCGTGCGTCCAAAGCCGCGTTCAATGCTCTGGGTCGATCGATGGCTGTTGATTTGAAAGAGCGCGGCATTGCCGTGGCACAATTGCATCCCGGGTTTGTAAAAACCCGAATGGTCAATTTCGGCGGCCTGATCTCTCCGGAAGAGGCCGTTGCCGGCCTGGTCAGAAGGATTGAGGATCTCAACCTCTCAAACTCCGGTTCTTTTTGGCACAGCAATGGCGAAGAGTTGCCCTGGTGAACGGAACACCCGAAAATCTACCCTCACGGCAATGGCCTGCCCAGAAATCGGGGAGGCCATTCTTGTTTTGGGGGGAGAACAAGGCATACTTGAAAGAAGCCGCAAAAGAGAAAACTTCCTCTGTCATCTGCAGGAGGCCCCGGGTGAATATTCCAAACGTGCTCAGCCTGTTGCGGATCTTTCTGGTCGCCCCCTTTCTGATTGCGGTTATCTATCGTCAGTTTTCACCTGCCCTGGTCCTTTTTGCTGTTGCCGGAATCTCTGATTTTTTTGATGGCTATCTGGCCCGTCGTTTGGGACAGAAGAGCGTCCTCGGGACCTTCCTCGACCCGCTGGGGGATAAACTCCTCACTACGGTTGCCTTTGTCTCTCTCTCCCTGCAGGGTCTCCTGCCTCCATGGCTTGCGGTGACCGTTGTTGCCAAAGACCTCTATATCGTGCTCGGTGCCGGGATTCTCCATTTCTCCGGAAACCTCTCTGTTGCTGTTCCCAGTTTCTGGGGCAAGCTGTCTACCCTTTTTCAGCTCGTTGCCGTTTGTGCCGCCCTCTCCTCGGCGATTTGGGCGATCAATCAAGGTTTGCTGGGTTGGCTTTATGCAGTTTCCGGGTTGGTTACAATCATCGCGTTTTTGCATTATATCTGGCGCGGCATTCAGGTCTTTTCCGAAGCACCTGTCACGGATAAAAAAGCCTGATCTGGCTATCCCCTCTGCGGACTTTTCCCGGGGCGCCCCTCCTTGACGGAGAAATTATCTGTTAAGGCCAGCAAAAGAAAAAAGATGAAAATCGGCGGGCTGGCTTATGAATATGTACCGGACAGCTCTCTCCAGCCGGTGAGGACCAATTGTTGAAGAGTTCTTCAGCAGCTCATGCGACGAAAACTGCCGAGTACCAGTTCTGCACGTCCTGCTCGGATTTAAGGGTGTCCAGGGGGAGGCCGAACTGTTTGACGGTTGCAAAGACATCGATGCCGACACTGTGGAATGCCGGCCTGGCCCGTTGCGGAGCAGCGCACGGCTTGCCCTTGAAACCCGCACATTCCGGACAGATCGCACAATCGCTCATGGAAAAAGCGAAATAATGCCCGGCCAGAAACGCTTCCCGTTCCAGGGCAAAGGAGACCTCCTGAGAGATTTTCTTGCTGGTCGAATGAACGATACAGCCCCATGAATAGCGCTGTAATATCCGCTCATATTCCCATGGTGTCAGAGAGCCCGGAGCGGATGGGCAGGTATGCCCCTTTCCCCAGTCCTCGCAGCCGTACATGCACTTCAGCAGGGTGCGCGGATCAAAGACAATCTGTTCAAGACGGAAGATGAGAGCATCATCCGCCCCCAGCTCCAGAGCTCTGGCTATAATCTCTTCCGGGGTCATGGTCACTCCTTGTGGTTGGCCTGGGAGGGCGCATTTTTGTTCCTGGCACGAAAAGCAGTATAACCGGTGCCGCTGATTAACACAGCGAAAACCGATAACGCCGGGTCCTGATTAAGTGCCCATCCTTTCACCAACAAGGTTTAGCCGCATGATTCAAGGCTTTCCCCGCTCAGGGCAATCCTTCGCTCAAACCGCAAAACGCATATTGTCAGCGGATAAATCCCTGATATAAGTGAGGGTGTAAGTGTTGGGTAAATTGACTGGATCATACATATAAAGGTTCTGAGTTTGACGGGTGAGGTGAATATGCAGAGACGTAACAGAATCCGGATCGTCTTGCTCGGCGGGCTGGCCCTGCTGGGCGTTGTGGCGGCCTGCAGCGGTGGTGGGAGCGACCATGGGGCGCAGGCTCTGCCCGAGGGCGCGAAAGCGGTCATCCTGAATGACGAGCTGTCCAGTCCCTGGGGCCTTGCTTTTCTCCCGGATGGCCGTTTGCTGGTGACTGAGAAGGGGGGCCGCATACTCATCCTGGGTGCAGGCGGCGGGACTATCGAACAGGTGGTGAGCGGAGTTCCGCCTGTCAGTTCCTCCGGGCAGGGTGGGTTGCTCGATATTGTCCTCGACCCGGATTTTGTCACAGACCCCTGGATCTACTGGAGCTATGCGGAACCGGGGAGCGACGCCGAGGAGGGCCTCTCTGGTACGGCCGTCGCACGTGGCCGCCTCATCGGCAGCGCCTTACAGAACGTGGAGGTGATTTATCGTCAGCAGCCCAAGGTCAGTGGCAGCGGGCATTTCGGTTCACGGCTGGTTTTCCGCAGTGACAGGACACTCTTCGTCACTCTCGGCGAGCGGCAGAAGGGGCTTCCCGCACAGGATCTTGCGACGACGCTGGGGAAGGTGATCCGGATCAACCCTGACGGCAGCCTGCCTGACGACAATCCGGTGATCGATGGTGCGCGACCAGAAATATGGAGCTATGGGCATCGCAATCCGCAAGGAGCGGCGATGCGCCCTGGGACTGACGAACTGTGGCTTGTCGAGCATGGGCCCCAGGGCGGCGACGAACTCAACCGGATCATTCCCGGCGAAAACTACGGCTGGCCGCTGGTGAGCTACGGTTGTAATTATGGCGCCCCGATCGGTGACGCCTGCCGGATCGGCGGCGGCACGCATGCGCCGCAGTTTGCCGAGCCGGTCAGCTACTGGGTCCCCACGTCAATTGCGCCGGCGGGGATGGTCTTCTATACGGGGAAGGGGTTCCCGCAATGGCAGGGCCATGTTTTGATCGGTTCGTTGGCCGGCAAAGCGCTCTGGCGGGTGCAGCTGAACGGGACCAGGGAGGTGGTCCGGGAGTCTCTGTTGACCGAGCTGAGAGAGAGGATTCGTGACGTGGAGCAGGGTCCTGATGGCTGGCTTTATCTGCTCACGGACAGCGGCAAACTGATTCAGGTCCGGAATTGAGACCGGAGCGGCGGTATCTGCAGCCCTATGACGCCCCCTCTCTGGCATTGAGAAGATTGGTGGAGTAGCGCTCTACAAGGACTTCGAACGTCGCAGAGTCCTTGTTGTAATATTTCAGCTGCCCGGTTGAGATGTTGTAATACCAGCCGTGCAGGTGGAGCAGTCCTTCTTCGACACGTTCCCTGACCCAGGGAAAGGTCAGCAGGTTCTTGAGGGAGATGAGGATGGCTTCTTTTTCGCAGGCCCTGGCCTGCTTTTCAGCGGACTCGCCGGCATAGTCGCGCAGGACTTTGTCCCGTGCCGGGGCGGCAATATTGACCCATTTGCCAATAAATTCACCTACTTCTTTGCCCTTGGCCATTTCCATCAGTCCGCCGATGCCACCACAGCCGGAATGCCCCATGATAATAATATTTTCCACTTCAAGAAAGCAGACCGCGTACTCCAGGGCGGAACTTACACCATGGTAGCCGGAGTCCAGCTTGTATGGCGGGACCAGATTAGCGACATTGCGGACCATGAACAGGTCCCCCGGGGCGCAGTCGGTCAGCAGCGCCGGGTCAACCCGCGAATCACTGCAGCCGATCAGCAGCGTTTTAGGGTTCTGTCCACTCTTCAGTTCGTTGGCCAGTTCCGGGTTTTCACCGTAGTGAAGACGCTGAAATCTGGCAACACCGTCGATAAATTTGTTGATATCGTTCATCCGAGACCTCCAATTTCGAACGCTATTCTAACAGAAAAAACAGGCGATGACGATCCTGGGTTTATTTTGATTGCGCCTCTGGCCGCTTATCCAGCGTTTTTCTGAGAAACGAAAAAGCTCCCCGCAAAAACATTCGGCGATGAAAAAAAAGGCGCCCTGTGGGCAACAGGACGCAATTGGAGAGACATAGTGGAGATGCTGTTTTATTACCGTTTTGAAACAATAAAGGAGGCAACTCCGTGTTCTTCTATACCTTTGGCGGCGTTGCCGGGTCAAGCGAAAATTTACCTAAGGTAAATTTTTTTACTTCAAGTAAAACAATATTTGTGTTCCCGCAGGGCTCACCCGAGAATGCAGTTAGCGTAGCAGGGAAGATTCTGCTATGATGCGGCGGATAAATTGATAACGGTTTTCAGACACGAGAGGTAGCTATGTCCAGCAGTTTTGGGACCCTTTATCGGGTCTCGACCTTTGGTGAGTCACATTGTGCCGGGGTCGGAGCAATTGTCGACGGGGTGCCGCCCCGCATGGCTCTGGCTGAAGAGGATATTCAGAAACAGCTGGATCGGCGCCGTCCCGGGCAGAGCAAGTTGGCGACCGACCGGGATGAGGCGGACCGGGTGCAAATCCTTTCCGGGGTTGAGCACGGGCTGACCCTGGGTAGCCCGATCGGTCTGCTGGTACACAACAAGGATCAGCGCCCCGGCGACTATGGCTCGATGAGTGAAATCCCGCGACCCTCCCATGCGGATTATACCTACCGGGCCAAGTATGGCATCCATGCATCGAGTGGCGGTGGGCGCTCAAGTGCCCGGGAGACCATCGGCCGGGTGGCAGCGGGAGCGATCGCGGAAAAATTTCTTCGCGAAGAATATGGCATTGAGATCGTCGCCTGGGTCAGTACGGTGGGCGCCGTCGATGCGCCGCATATCGATATTGAACAGGTGACGCGCGAGCAGGTTGATCTCAGCCCGGTGCGTTGTCCCGACCTGGATGCCGCCAACGGAATGGCGGCAGAAATACTGGCGGCGCGGCAGGACAAAGATTCTGTCGGTGGGATTCTCACCTGCGTCTGCAGAAATCTGCCTGCCGGGCTCGGGGAGCCGGCCTTTGACCGACTCGAGGCGCGGCTGGCCCAGGCCATGCTCTCGATTCCGGCATCGAAAGGGTTTGAGATCGGGTCCGGATTTTCCGGATCACGGATGCGCGGATCCCAGCATAACGATCCGTTTGTCATGAAGGGGGACCGACTGGGCACCCTCAGTAATCGCAGCGGCGGAGTGCAGGGCGGGATCTCCAATGGGGAGCCGGTCTACTTCCGGGTCGCTTTCAAGCCTCCCGCGACCATCGGCCGGGAGCAGCGGACCGTTGACTACCAGGGGAGGGAAGTCACCCTGGAAGCCAAGGGGCGGCATGACCCCGCAGTCGTGCCCCGCGCTGTGCCCATCGTTGAGTCGATGGCGGCCCTGGTCCTTGCCGACCTGGCCCTGATCCAGCGAATGCGTGCCTGAAAATCTCTCTGAACTTCATAGCAGAAAGGAATTCCCGGATATGTCCATCTTGCAGAAAGCCCTCTTGATCCTGCTGATGCTGGTCCTCGCTTCGCCGCTTTCGGCGGCGACTGTCGATGTTAAAACCCTGAAGACCCTCTCGTTGCCTGCAACGCCGCGCGATGTGGCCGCGACCGCAGACGGCAAGCGGATTTACGTTCTCAATCAAGACGGGGCCGTCCAGATCTATTCGGTTTCCGGCCAGCTTATCGGCGACTTCCCGGCGGGAGCCGATGTCACCGGAATTACCCCCCAGGGTCCCGACCTGCTGATCCTGGAGAAACCGGGCCGCCAGGAATTGACGCTGGTCTCGCTGGAGATGAGCGAAGAGATAGACGTCAGCAACTCACCGAGCCTCGGCCCGGCGGATGCACCGGTGTCCATCGTGGTTTTCGACGATTTTGAGTGCCCATACTGTGCCAAAGCGGTCCCGCTGCTGAAGCAGATCCAGCAGGCCTATCCGCAACAGTCGAAACTGGTCTTCAAGAACTTCCCGCTGAAAATGCACCGGAATGCAGAAGCGGCAGCCATCGCTGGCCTGGCGGCGGATCGGCAGGGCAAGTTCTGGCCATACCATGATCTGCTGTTTGAACATTTCAATCGGCTCAACCCGCAGAAGATCAGTGAGCTGGCAAAACAGGCCGGGCTGGACATGGCCCGCTTCGAAATGGACCGTAAGGATCCGGCTCTGATGCGGCAGGTTCAGGCTGACATCAGCCAGGGACGCAACATCGGCGTGCGCGGGACGCCGACCCTCTTCATCAACGGTCGGCGAGTCCAGCAGCGGAGCTTCGACGAGATGAGCCGGATGATTGAAGAGGAACTGAAGGCCCTCAGGTAAGCGGAGGAGATTATGGCCGGAGCGGTGAGGGTGAGCTTTGTCGGCACTGGCGATGCTTTCGGCAGTGGCGGGAGGCTGCAGACCTGCATCCACGTCGCCACTGCCGAGATGAACTATCTGCTCGATTGCGGCTGCTCCAGCCTGGTCGGACTGCGCCGCTCCGGGCTCGCTCCCCAACAGATCGATACGGTGATCATCAGTCATCTGCATGGAGATCACTTCGGCGGCATACCCTTTCTGCTGCTCGATGGTCAGTACCTGTCAAAACGGACCAGGCCATTGGCGGTCATCGGGCCACAGGGGGTTCAGGAGCAGGTTTCCGCGGCACTCTCTGCCCTCTATCCCGGGACCCTTGAGGGTGGCGTTGCTTTTCCTGTGACCTATCAGGAGTTGCTGCCGGGGCAAACGATTTGTCATGGGGGGCTGAAAATCAGCGCTTGGAGAATGCAACATGGCAGTGGCGACCGGGCGCTCGGTCTGCAGGTGGAGGGAGGCGGCAGGCGGATTGCCTATACCGGTGATACCGAGTGGAACGAGAACCTGCCGTTGCTGGCCGCGGGGGCCGATCTGCTGATTTGCGAGTGCTTTCAGTATGACCGGCCGACTGCCTCCCACCTCGACTACATGACCCTGCTGGAGAAACGGAGCCAGCTCGATTGTCGGCGGATTGTTCTGACCCATGCCGGCGATGATGTCCTGCAGCGGCAGGATTCCCTCGCGTTCCCGCTGGCGGATGACGGGTTTGTTCTGGACCTGTAGTATCCCCTTGAAAACACAGAATTTATTCTTTCACGTCCTTGACTTTGAGCAGTATTCTTTTTACGCTCTAAGTATCCATCTCAAACCAGGGAGGGCCTTATGAGTGATCGCGATAACTGTCTTCAGATGGAAGAACACCACCTTCATGTGTGTGCATTGAAAGTCAAGGAGATGCACGCTGAAATAGAAAAGTTGTATCAGGACCCGCACTTTGTCTGCACCAACTGTGGTGCAAAGGTAAACAAGGCGGAGAATGTCTGTGCGCCGAAATCGTTGGATTGAGCAACAACCCTGAGAGGACACCAAGCGGGGCTGCAGTTGCAGCCCCGTTTGTTTCTCCGGAAAGCAGAATGCCGATGAACAGATGGCTGATTCATGCCGGACTGATGATCCTGCTCTTCATGTTGCTGCTTGCAGATCCTCTTCTCGCGGGGCATACCGGTTTTTCTCCCCAGCGCGGCAGGTTGCTGGTGGCCGGTGAATCGATGAGAGACCCGCGTTTCGCCGAAAGTGTAGTTCTGCTGCTCAAGCATGATCAGTCGGGAACGGTGGGGCTGATCATGAACAATCGCAGCGATTTAATACCGCATGGCTTGCCTGATGAGGTTGCCGCCGGAATACACTATCTCTATTTCGGCGGACCGGTTGAGCCCTTCAACGTATCGGTTCTGGTCTTTGCTCAAGAGCCTCCCGAGGAGGCCCGGGAAATACTTACCGGCGTCTATCTGACCAGCCCCGCCGGTTTGGAGCGGTTGCTGGCCCAGGGAAAGACCGTGCGGTTCCGGGTTTTTCTCGGATATGCAGGGTGGGCGCCGGGCCAGCTGGAGATGGAGCTCGCCCACGGAGCCTGGCAGGTACACCCTGCCGAAGGAGAGCTGCTCTCCCGGGACAACGTGGAACAGCTTTGGCAGCACTTTCAGCAGAGCGGTCCGGTGATCAGCCTCTAGCCGTTTCGCAGGTGCCCGGCAACGGTGGCCTCTCCCCCTTAATCGAGATACCTGGCGCCGAACAAGGCCTCCAGTGTCAGCACCAGAGCCGGATCTGCGCGATATGAATTCTCCCTGGCAAAGAGCAGCTGCGGTTTAAGCTCCAGGAACAGCCAGCCGCGGTGGATATCGCGACGATAGCGCAGGCTGCTGAAGTAGGACAGGTCCCTCAGTCCGGGATGGGTTTCGGCGCTGGTTCCCACCTCGAAAGCCAGCGATTGCCGCTGGTCCAATATGTGCGTCAGCAGGAGCTTTTGCCCAAGGAACTGGTTGCCCGGAAACTCCTCGCGCCAGAGGACTGAGGAGGTTGAGCGGAAGAAGTTGTTCTCGCCGAAGTCGCGTTCAAGGTCAACTTCCCATTCATTTTCCCACCCCCGCCGGCTGAAAAAGCCGACTTCAGCCGTACCGCGGGAGAGCCAGGTCTTGCCGAGTGGCTGGGTCCGCCTGAAGCGCAGCTTGATAAACGACTCGATCGGGTCGGAAAATTTCAGCCCGGGGCGGATGCTCAAGTTCCATTTCCGCTTCTCCTTGATGATGAATTGCAGGGTGGCCGACACCTCGGCATCTTCCAGTTCGTCAACCAGCCTGGTTCCGGTGCTGATCCGGTTGAACTCTTCGCCGGTATCCTTTTTATCGCTGCTTTCGATCACCAGGTGAAACTTTTCTGTCAACTGTGGCAGATCAATTTTTGCCCTGAAATTGCCATCAAAGTCGACCTCTCCACCCCGCTGGTAGATAACACTGCCGCGAGTCTGCAGGTAGGTTCCACTCGATTCTTCATAAATACTGTCCTCGCCGAAAAAGCTGTCAATCTTGCGGGCGAGATTTTCGACCCTGGTCGATAGGAAGGCATGGGTGACGTTTGCACCGCTGACGCCCGGAAGATTAAGTTCGGGTTCAGAAGGCTGTTCAACGGTGCTGCCGGTGGCGACGCTCGGCTTCTGTCCGGCATTGATCAGCGGACTCCAGGTCAGTTGGAGAAGCAGCAGCACGCAGGTGGCGGGCAGAGAAAGACGGCCCGTATGCAGGGCAGCAAGAGAACTGGCAGGATGACCGGTCTTGTCGCGGATTTGGCGGCGCATCAGCGGGGGCGCTCCCCCTCCCGCGGATTTCGCAGGGAGCGATGGTAATTGGCGTGCGAACCCGGGTCGCTGTGCGGGAGTCGGGAGGGCGTTTGTTTCGCGGGCTCAAGATCAGCTATGCCAAGGTGAATGATTGATCTCCGCATCACTCGATCCTAACTCCGGGCAATCCTGGCGCCTCAGAAGCGGAGCCGGGCCAGCAGCAGCGGCCGGTCTTCCTGCCAGCCGAGCTGAAGCCCGAAGCGTTGGCGCATCTCTCCCTTGTGCTTGGCCTGCTGGCGCTGGTTGAATTTGTGGGCATTGTTGACGGCATTATAGATATTGCCGGTATACCAGCCGCTCTCAAAGAAGAGCAGAATGCCGCCGACCGTGTAGTTGTCATTCTCAACGGCTTCAATTGATCCGTAGATGAACGCGGCATTAAGACAGAATGCCAGGGCGGCCTGTTTGTACCGCCCGGTGTAGGCCTGCCCGGCACCGGGTAGAAGCGCCGAGAGAAACCCCGCCAGAAGGGGGGATTTGTGCGGAAGCTGCTGATAGTCATCAAGCGCCGCCACGAGTTGCTCGGCGCGTTGCGGGGCCAGCCTGGCAAAGCTCAGGCGGGCCTGCTCAGGCTGGTTTTCTTCCAGCAGGGTCCAGCCGATCCGGTAGTGGGCATGTTCGAGGGTGGCACGATCCTCGCTGGTTTCCGCCAGGGCCAGATAGCGCTCGCGGGCGAGACGGTAGTCGCTCCGTTCAAAGGCAATGTCAGCATAATCGCGCCTTGCGGCTGTCGCCTCGCTGCTGTCGGGACTGGTTTCGATCAGCGCCTCCAGGGCAAGGTCTGCCTGCAGCCAGCGTTTGCCGGCGATCAGGCTGCGAGCGATCGAGAGACGGGCGCGGTTGCTGTCCGGGGACTGTGGGTAATTATGCAGAAAGCGCTTGTATTCGGTAATCGCCCGGTAATGATCCCCCTCGGCGGCAAGGCTGTCAGCAAACGAAAGAAGGCTCTCCTGCTGCGCCTGAGCGGACCAGGGAAGAGCCAGGGTGATCAGCAAGAACGCAGCTGAAAGAAATGTTTTCATGGTCAGAATATCGGTGGCTGGGAGGTTGTTGTCTGCGGAAAACCTTAGCACAGGAAAGATAACCTCGCTATTAAAAAGCATTTTTCCTGCAGGGATTGAGAGCAAAAGAGGACCAGTCCATTGACGCGGAGGGGCAATTGTGATAGTCTGAGTAGCTCAGCATAAAGGAGAAAAATTTTGTTTAAAAAAGGTGATATGGCGGTTTACCCGACGCAGGGTGTCGGGGTAATTGAGAAGATCGAATCCCGGGAGTTCTCCGGACATACCCAGAATTTTTATGTACTGCGGATCGTCGACAGCGATATGACCATCATGGTCCCGGTCACCAATGCGTCACAGGTCGGTATGCGCCAGTTGATCGACCAGGAGCGGATCTCTTCCGTTTTTGACGTTCTGGGAACGCCCGCCGAAAATGGCAAAATCGCTTCATGGAGTCGCCGGCAGCGGGAATACAACGACAAATTGAAGACCGGGGACCTGCTCGAGGTTGCATATGTTTTGCGGGAACTCTACCAGATCCGGACGGAAAAGGAACTCTCCTACGGGGAGAAGAAAGTGCTTGACCAGGCTCGTCGACTGCTGGTGACGGAAGTGGCCCTGGCCGAGGGAGCCAAGGAGGATCTGGTGGCGGCCCGGGTTGAAGAAATTTTCCATTGATGGACTGCGATATCTTTAAGCCGGGCCAACATGCCTGGTTTTCTTTTTGCGACAGGAACACAGGGGCTGCAGGCCCCTTCTTCTTTTTTCCGGCATTATGATGAACGCTACGGTTCTGGTTCCGGCGGCCGGCATCGGGCGCCGAATGAGCGCTTCGATCCATAAGCAGTATCTCGATCTGGCGGGCCGCCCGATCCTTGCTCACACCCTTGCACTGTTCGAACGACATCCTTCCATCGACAGCATCTACCCGATTCTCCCCGCAGAAGATATCTCCTATTGCCAGACCGAGATCATAGACCGTTTCCGTTTCAACAAGGTGCGCCGGCTTGTCGCCGGTGGGGCCGAGCGGCAGGATTCGGTCCTGAGCGGTTTGCGTGCGCTGCAGGAAGAGGACCTAAACGGGGACGCTGTGGTCCTGATTCACGATGGAGTGCGGCCACTGTTTGATGCGACATCGATTCCCCGCATTGTTGATACTGTCCGTGAGCATGGAGGCTGCGTGGTCGGTGTCCCGGTCAAGGACACCATCAAGGTCGTTGCTGGGGGGAGGATCAGTGGTTCTCCGGAGCGACAGCACCTCTGGCAGGCCCAGACCCCCCAGGCGTTCCGCTATGAGCTGATCCTGAGGGCTTATCAAGAGGCGGACCGGGCGGGGTTTCGCGGCACCGATGACGCTTCGCTGGTCACCCGGCTCGGTGAGCCGGTGATGATGGTCGAGGGCAGCTACCGCAATCTCAAGGTGACCACCCCTGATGACCTGGTGGTTGCCGAGGCGCTGCTCAAAGAACGGGAGACCGGGCAATGATGCGCATCGGCCATGGTTATGATGTCCATCGTCTGGTTGAGGGGCGCAAACTGATTCTCGGCGGTGTGGAAATCGATTATCATCTTGGCCTTCTGGGGCACTCTGATGCCGACGTATTGCTGCACGCGATCAGCGATGCGATTCTCGGGGCGCTCGGCATGGGTGATATCGGCCGGCACTTCCCGGACAGCGATCCCGCCTATGCCGGCATCGACAGCCGCAAGCTGCTGCGCACTGTGATCAGCCGGGCCCGGCAGAATGCCTATCAGATCGGCAACCTGGATGCCACGATTATCTGCCAGAGGCCGAAGCTTGCGCCGCACATTGATGCCATGGCAACCAATCTTGCCGCCGACTGCCAGGTCCCTGTCGGCCGGGTGAATGTCAAGGCGACCACCACGGAACAGCTCGGGTTTGCCGGGCGGGGCGAAGGGATTGCCGCCCACGCGGTGGTTTTGATGGAGAAACTATAGGTCCCGGCGGACCCTTTTACACAGGTAGAGAATGACGCTTATGAGTGCACCGGAAACAGCCCTCCCCTCAAATTTTATCCGTACCATCATCGATGAAGATCTGCAGAGCGGTCGCCGTGACCAGGTGATCACCCGGTTCCCGCCGGAACCGAACGGATACCTGCATATCGGTCACGCCAAGAGTATCTGCCTCAATTTCGGTCTGGCTGCCGATTACAATGGCCGCTGCCATCTCCGTTTTGACGACACCAACCCGGTCAAGGAAGAGGACGAGTATGTCGAGGCGATCAAAGAAGATGTTGCCTGGCTCGGTTTCGACTGGGGCGAGCATCTTTATTTTGCCTCCGACTATTTCGACACCCTCTACCGGTATGCTCTCAAACTGATTCGGGCGGGCAAGGCCTATGTCGACAGCCAGACTGCTGAAGAGATGCGCAGCAACCGCGGGACCCTCACCGAGCCCGGGGTCGAAAGCCCCTATCGCAACCGCAGCATCGAGGAGAACCTCGCCCTCTTCGAGCAGATGAAGAACGGCGAGCACCCGGATGGCAGCCATATTCTGCGCGCCAAAATTGATATGGCAGCACCGAACATGAACCTGCGCGACCCGGCCATGTATCGTATCCTGCATGCCCATCACCACCGCACTGGCGACAGATGGTGCATCTACCCGATGTACGATTTCGCCCACGGGCAGGAGGACTCCATCGAAGGGGTCACCCATTCGATCTGTACCCTGGAATTTGAGGATCACCGCCCGCTCTACGAGTGGTTTATCAAGGAGCTGGACATCTTTGCCCCGCAGCAGATCGAGTTCGCCCGCCTCAACCTCAGCTACACGGTGATGAGCAAGCGCAAGCTGCTGCAGCTGGTCACGGACAGGCATGTCTCCGGCTGGGACGATCCGCGCATGCCGACCGTCTCCGGGATGCGTCGCCGTGGTTACCCCGCGGCCGCGATCCGGACCTTCTGTGAGCGGATCGGTGTCGGCCGGGCGGCCAGCTGGATCGACCTGTCGGTGCTCGAGGACTGCGTCCGCGAGGAGCTCAACGAGACCGCCTGCCGTCGTCAGGCGGTGCTTAATCCGCTGAAAGTGACGATCACCAACTACGACCGGATAGAAGAGCTGGATGCAGCGAACCATCCTCAGCAACCGGACCTGGGCAGCCGGGTTCTGCCGATGAGCAACGAGCTGTGGATCGATCGTGAAGACTTCATGGAAAATCCACCTCCGCCGAAGAAGTATTTCCGGCTCGGGCCGGATCGCGAAGTACGGCTGCGCAACTCCTACATCATCAGGTGTGACGAGTTCATCAAGGATGCGGACGGGGAAATCATTGAGCTGAAATGCTCGGCCGATCTCGACACCCTCGGCAAGAACCCTGAGGGGCGCAAGGTCAAGGGGATTATCCATTGGGTTTCTGCCCCGCATGCGCAGAAGGTGCAGGTGCGGGTCTACGATCGGCTCTTCAACCGGGAGAACCCGGACAAGGCGGAGAATTACCTTTCGGCGCTGAACCCTGATTCGCTGCAGGAAACCTTCGCGCTGGTCGAGCCGAGTTTGCTCGATGCCAAGCCGGGGGAGACCTTTCAGTTCGAACGGGTCGGTTACTTTACTGTTGATTCGAAGGATTCGACTGACGGGGCTCCGGTCTTCAACCGGACCGTGACGCTGCGCGACACCTGGGAAAAAGTTAAATAAGCAGACTTACCGCAGAGCTCGCGGAGAGCGCAGAGGAGGTCTTGATTTTTCGGTTTCTTTGCGAACTTAGCGTTCTCGGTGGTGAAAATACAGGAGATTGGTTATGAGCTTACGCGTTTACAATACCATGAGCGGCCAGAAGGAGGAGTTCCAACCGCTGGTCCCCGGCAAGGTCGGCATGTACGTCTGCGGCGTGACGGTCTACGATTACTGCCACATCGGCCACGCCCGTGCAAATATCGTCTTCGACATCATCTTCCGTTATCTGCAGTTTGCCGGCTATGATGTGACTTACGTGCGCAACTATACCGACGTCGATGACAAGATCATCAACCGCGCCAATGAGCGGGGGATCGACAGCAAGGCGCTGGCCGAGGAGTTCATCCGTGCCTTCGATGAGGACATGGAGACCCTGGGCCTGGTCAAGCCGACCCACGAACCGCGGGCCACAGAATATATCGACGAGATTATCGTTATCTGCAAGACCCTGATCGACAAGGGGATGGCCTACGCCTCAGGGGGTGATGTCTACTACCGGGTTGACAGGTTTGATGGCTACCTGAAGCTTTCCAAGCGCAACATGGAAGAGATGCAGGCGGGAGCCCGCATTGCCCCCGGCGAGCAGAAGGAGAACCCGATGGATTTCGCCCTCTGGAAAGCGGCCAAGCCGGGCGAACCGAGCTGGGAGTCCCCCTGGGGCCCGGGCCGGCCGGGCTGGCATATCGAGTGTTCGGCGATGAGTTCTTCGCTCCTCGGCGACAGCTTTGACATCCACGGCGGCGGCCGCGACCTGATCTTTCCCCACCACGAGAACGAAATCGCCCAGTCGGAGGCCGCCAACGAAAAGCCCTTCGCCAAGTACTGGATCCATAACGGTTTCGTCAACGTCAACCAGGAGAAAATGAGCAAGTCGCTGGGCAATTTCTTCACCATCCGCGACATCGTCAGGAAGTTCGATCCCGAGGTGGTGCGCTTTTTCATCCTCACCGCCCACTACCGCTCGCCCATCGATTTTTCCGACGGCAACCTCGAAGACGCCGCCTCCGGCCTGAGCCGTTTCTACGAGGCGCTGCAGGCTGCCGCCGAAGCGCTGGAAGGATGTCCGGAAAGTGACGTCGCATCTGGCCTGGGGGCACAGCTGGAAGCCAGGTTCCGCGAAGCGATGGACGACGACTTCAACAGCGCCCTGGCCATCGGCCACCTGTTCGAGGGGGTGCGCTCCATCAACCGGCTGATCAGCGAAAAGAAGTTCCGCAAAAAGGCCGAGCTGGTCGCCCAGGTTCGCGACCTGCACCGTACTGTGATCAAGCTCGGTGAGGTCATCGGCCTGTTCCGCTCGGATCCCCACAGCTGGCTGGAACAGTTCAAGCTGGCCGGGCTGGACAGCCTCGGCATCTCGGCCGGGGAGATCGAAAGCCTGATCGCCGAGCGGCTGCAGGCGCGCAAGGACAAGGACTTCACCCGCAGCGACGAGATTCGCGATGAGCTGGAGGTGCGTGGCATCATGCTGCTCGACTCGCGGGAAGGAACCAGCTGGAAATTGAAGTAGCGGTTCACTGCCTGTCCGGCCCATGCCAAAGAGGCCATCCGTCGGTGGCCTCTTTGGCGTGGGGGGCAGGTGACACAACGGGTCCCCAACACCTCTGTAGCAACTGGCGGCCTGCCTCCGTTCTGAAAAAGATCAATTTTACATCTCTTTAACAGTTCCTTCATAACTGTGAAACATCCCTTGTTTATCCTCCGGCTAAATCATTTCGCTATGGAGGAAAAAAGATGAAAAATCTATTGCCCGTGCTGCTGTTTCTGCTGCTCTGCCCGACCATCTCACTTGCCGCATCAACGGTGAATGGTGCGGGTGCGTCATTCCCCTTTCCGGTCTATTCCGCCTGGGCATTTCAGTACCAGAAGGACACCGGCACAAAAATCAATTATCAGTCGATCGGCTCGGGAGGCGGCGTTCGTCAGATCAGTAGCCGGACGGTCGATTTTGGTGCGTCGGATGCGCCGGTGACACCAGAGGACCTCAGCGAAAAAGGTCTGCTCCAGTTTCCGGCGATCATCGGTGGCGTGGTCCCGATCATCAACATCCAGGGGATAGAGAGTGCCCGGCTGAAATTGACCGGGGATGTCCTGGCGCGGGTTTTTCTCGGCAAGATCACCAAATGGAATGATCCGGAGATTGCCGAGCTGAACCCGGGACAGACACTTCCGGAGGAGGAGATTACCGTTGTTCATCGCTCCGACGGATCGGGTACCACGGCAATCTTCACCAGCTATCTCGCCCAGGTCAGCGCAGACTGGAAGGATGCAGTGGGCGTCGGCAAATCAGTGAACTGGCCGGTAGGGATCGGCGGCAAAGGAAACGAAGGGGTGACCAACTATGTCAAGCGGGTTAAAAACTCCATCGGCTACGTGGAATTTGCCTATGCCAAGCGGAATAACCTGGCTGACGTGACGCTGCAGAACCGCGATGGCCAATATGTCAGTGCTTCGTTCGCCAGCTTCAAGGCGGCGGCCGCTGGCGCAACATGGGCGCAGGAGAAGGGTTACTACCTGTGGCTGGTCAATGCCCCGGGAAAAGAATCATGGCCGATTGCCGGCGCCTCTTTTATCCTGCTTGCCAAAGACCAGGTCGACTCTAGCCGCAACGCAATCAAGTTCTACGACTGGGCGTTCGACAATGGCGACGAGATGGCGGTCAAGCTGGTCTATGTTCCACTCCCGCAGAACCTGAAAGACGATATACGGAGCTACTGGAAAGCGAACGGCCTGGAATAATCCTCTTGGCGATGGAGCAGGCCCACCTTGGAAACGGTTGAGCCTGCTCTTCCCTCCGTGCCGGACGCGCAGCAGGTCATCGTCGTGAGAGGTGGTGGCACCGATGGACAGCGGACTCCGGCGGGCAATATTTACCACTGAGACACGGAGTCACCGCTGGATCGCCCTAGGGGATGCGGACAACAGCGTACCCCTGCATCTGGTAGCCGATCACTGAGACGAAACCATTTCCCACCTGGTCAATTTCCGGCAGAATCGTGGCCCTGTCGACGCCCATCACTTTGGCAGCGTAGAGACATATTTCCAGCTTCACCCCATCGGCCTTCATCTCTCTGAGGGTCTGCTGAAACTTTTCCACCTCAGCCCACTGCGCTCCGTTGAAAGGTGTCTTGTCGGCAGAGAGCAGTTTCACTGCGGGGCCATGAAAGACAATGGCAACGCTTGGTGCCCTGGCGAGACCCTTCACTTCCGATACCTGGTAGGCGTTCCTGACCGCCCAGAAGACAATATTGGCAATTTCGGGATTTCCCTGGGTCACCTCAAAGACCGCATCATAGTTGTTCACCCCCTTCAGCGCATTGTCATACCCCCCGGCTAACGCTGAGGCAGACATCTGGATGACGAAGACGACGACACAGAACAGAAAGGTCGAGCAGCAACGGGATCTTTTATGGATAGCGATCATGGCGATGCTCCTTTTTCGCGGGGCGAGCCCCGGTGTTTTGGGAAGCGGCGCGGGATCTCGCTGATTTCCCCCAAAAGAAAAAGCCGGGCTCCCCGAAAGAATCAGTTCTTCGGCAGCTCGGCGATCTTGAAGTTAGCGTGGCGAGACCCGTGGCTTTCCGCCCCCGCTTCTCAGCAGGTTGGGTTTTTCGTGAACCAATGGAACCACGATACCAGCAATTGATGACCTGTCAAGTCAGCAATTGGCCACCTGCCCCGATTCCGGCCAGATCCGTTATGTCGAATGACCCGGAGGAAGCGCGCGATGGCTGTGAAAAAAGCCCCAGCGCTGTGAGGATAGCTGAGGGCAAACGATTTCTGCGATGTTATGCCGAACCTGTTCAGCCCCGTTCATTGTCACTCAGCTGGTTCACCATCAAGGTAAGACGCAATGAAGTCCAAAGACTCCTCGAGATCAACCCTGTAGTTGAAACTTGGTGACACACAATGCGGATCTCCCCATGAGGTAATGCCGACGATCGTTTCATTTCCTTCGCCATCCTCCCAGAAAACCGGGCCTCCTGAATCCCCGAAGCATGAGCCGCCATCTTCCGTCGCCGGATTCTGTGACAGGTGAAGCCAGACCTTCAGCAGAGAGCGGTATCCGGATTCAACCTGCTGGCGTGGCTGGGGCAATAAATCATACGCAGGGCTGGGCCAGTCCAGCGTAATTCCAAAGCCAACCACGGTAAAACTGGTTTTGTCATTCCCATGGTTCAATTCCCCCGCTTTTTTCAAGGCCGTGAGGAGCCCCTTCTCTGGGAGCGTAGCGGGGGGGATATCCTCAACCTCTTCCGCCAGTAGCAGCAGGCCAATATCATAGGGATTTGAGTTCGGTCTCCAGGAATAGTCCGGGTGCGGAATTAACGCTGTGACATCCCTCCACTCTGCTGCCCCTGGATCAGACACAGGGTCTTCATCAAAGCTGACCATAACAGTCACCTCCTCCGGGAAGGTCCCGAAGGTCAGTGCATTCTCAATACAGTGTGCCGCAGTCAGGACAACCTGTTTATCGATCAATGTTGCGGTGCAGGCCCCTACGGGTTCACCATCCCAAAAAACGCCCATTAGACCGACATTAGGGTGTTCATAGTTGTCGGGAACTCCCCCGTTGATCGCTTCGGATGAGGTTGCAGACAAGGTCAGGACGAAAGTAAAAAGCGTAAAAGCGATGGCCGGAATAAGGACGCCCCTGTGATATTGGCTTTTCATCGTGTTCCTCCCGTTTTCGTCATACGATCTGTTGATGAAGACACGTCCAAGCGAAAAGAGCAGTGCAAATAACCATCTGAACCGGAGCCATTGTCGGCGGTAGAGGCGGAGTGATTGGCGGAAGCAAACGAAAAGGCCGAGCCATGCCCAGGATCATATCCTTCGGCAGCTCGGCCATCTTAGGACTGTTTTGGTAGAGAAAGATCCGCCGCTTTCCGCACTTCACTCACGAGAAGGTTGGCTTTGTCGGGGAATGGTTATCTCCGTTTATCTACGATAACGGGTAAACCCTGATTGTCAACAGGCGCGAATAAACGTATGCACGCCGCTGAATGTTCAGTGATTCCCTACTTCAACTCAAATGCGACCTTGATGACGACCTGGTATTCGTTCACTTTCCCGTCATCTCCGATGTGGCCGCGAACCTCCTGTACCTCAAACCAGGAGAGTTTTTCCAGCGACTGCTGCGCCCTGGTGATCGCCTGCTGAATCGCCTCCTCGATTCCGTCGCGGGAAATTCCGATCACTTCAACCTTCTTGTAGGTTCTGCCCTGTCCGTACGTCATGGTCTCCTCCCTTGATGCGCCGTGCAGAGATTATTCTCCTCCTTGAAGGGTAGCACCCCAAACTCTTCTGTAAACTTCAACCAGAAAGATTTGCCGTTCTTGCGCAATGGCCTATGCCGTGGTGGTCTGTCGTGAGTGTTTTTATGATAACCTTCTCCTGCAGGAGGCTGAATTATGAATAATACTCAAACGCCCCCGTTGCGGCGTAACGACATGGATCTCGATCCGTTCAACCAGTTTACGCGCTGGTTCAAGGACGCTGAGCAGGCGAATATTTCACAGCCATCCGAGATGACTCTGGCAACGGCCAGCCGCCAAGGAACCCCGTCGGCGCGCATCGTCCTGCTCAGGGGAGTCGATGACCGGGGTTTTGTCTTTTTCAGCAACTATCAGAGCCGGAAAGGGCAGGATCTGCTGGAGAACCCGATGGCTGCCCTGGTCTTTCGTTGGCAGCTACTGTCCCGCCAGGTGAGAGTCGAAGGAGCAGTGGAAAGGCTGACGGCGAGCGAATCGGATAGCTATTTTGCCAATCGTCCCCGGGGCCATCAGCTCGAAGCCCATGCGTCCCCTCAAAGTCAGGTCATTAAGGACCGGTCTTTCCTGGAAAAGCAGTTTGCAGATGCGGCACGGGAGTTCTCGGGAGCAGAGGTTTCTCGACCCCTGCACTGGGGCGGCTATCGGGTTGTTCCCGAATCGCTGGAGTTCTGGCAGGAAGGGGAAAACCGCCTCCACGACCGGCTGCGTTACCGGCGTAACAGGACAGGGACCTGGACGATAGAGCGCTTGGCTCCGTGACATGTTCACCGGACGGTCTTTGCTCCAGGTCGGGACCCTTTGATTCCTCCTGGCAATTCACAACGGCTCGCCTGCTTTGCCCCTGCTCGCGCTGTTTCTTATTTCACGCCTGATTTTACATTTCTTTAACAGTTTCCTGACACGTCTCCCACATGGTCTTGCTAGAGATAGCCAAAATATTCGAACGGATAGCTTATGGCAGGTATCATCAAGCGAGAACAGACCCTCGATAAATTTTTCAGCGGAATCACCTTTTCGGCGGCATTCCTGGTGCTGGCGATTGTCGTCAGCATCTTTATTTCCCTGTTCCGGGAATCGCTGACTGCGATTGATGCCTTCGGCTTTATCGGTTTTGTCAGCAGTACCGCCTGGGATCCGGTGCGCGAACAGTTTGGCGCTGCAACCACCCTGTACGGAACCCTGGTGACAACCTTGTTGGCGCTGATCATGGCGGTGCCGGTTTCGCTCGGGATCGCCATCTTTATTACCGAGCTCTGCCCTAAAGTCCTCAAGCCGATCTTCGCTACCGCCATCGAACTGCTGGCTGCGATCCCCAGTATCATCTACGGCATGTGGGGTCTGTTCACCTTCGCCCCGCTGATGGGGGAATACGTCGAACCGCTGCTACAGCATCTCTTCGAACCGATCCCCCTGTTCGGCCAGTTGTTCACCGGGGTTCCCCTGGGGATCGATATCCTGACCACCAGCATCATCCTCAGCATCATGATCACCCCCTTTATTGCCAGTATCGTGCGCGACACCTTCGCCCTGACCCCGGTCCAGTTAAAGGAGTCGGCCTATGGAATCGGTGCGACCCGCTGGGAAGTGATCAAGGATGTGATGATCCCTTATGCGAAGACCGGCATCTTCGGCAGCGTTATTATCGCCATGGGGAGGGCGCTGGGGGAAACCATGGCGGTCGCCTTTGTGCTGGGCAACAAGCACGCTATAGCCACTTCGCTGTTTGACGCCTCGGCAACCATTACCGTGACCCTGGCCAACGAGTTTACCGAGGCCGACAGCGATCTTTACCTGTCCTCGCTCTTTTACCTGGCGCTGATCCTGCTCGGCATGAACTTTCTGCTGCTGTCCATCGCCAAAACCTTTCTCGCGCGCGGAGCGAAGCGATGAGGGGCACAAGCGAAATCGGCAAACGGAAGATCGTCAACGCTGCCGCTTTGACCCTGGCCTGCGCGGCCGCTGGCCTCGGCCTGTTCTGGCTGATCTTCATCCTTGCCGATGTGCTGCGCCACGGGATCGCCTATATCACCCCGGGGCTGTTTCTGAACGAGGCGGCGCCTCCGGGGATGGAGGGGGGCGGTCTGAAGCACGCCTTTATCGGTCAGCTGCTGATCACCCTGTTCGCCGTGCTGATCGGGATCCCGCTGGGGATTCTCGGTGGCACCTGGCTGGCGGAGTACGGTCGCCATCACAGCATCGGGCGATTTATCAGTACCCTGTCCGATATCATGATCAGCGTGCCCTCAATTGTGATCGGCACCTTTGTCTATGCCATCTTTGTCAAACCTATTGGCCATTTCAGCGGTTTTGCCGGGGCCCTGGCGCTGGCGATCATCATGCTTCCGGTGGTCTTGCGTACCACGGAGGAGATGATGAAACTGGTGCCCTGGGAAATCCGCGAGGCGGCGTTTGCCCTCGGGGCCCCTTACTACAAGGTGATCCTCCAGGTGGTATACCGAGGCGCGGCCACCGGGATCTTTACCGGCATTCTGCTGGCGATCGCGCGGATTGCCGGGGAGACGGCGCCGCTGCTGTTTACTTCGTTCAACAACATGTTCCTGACCACCAATATGAATGAGCCGATGCCGTCGCTGACCGTGACCATCTACCAGTATGCCATGGGCCCCTACGACGACTGGCACGAAATGGCCTGGGCGGCGTCCTTTGTCATCACCCTGTTTATTCTTGGCCTGACCATCCTGGGGCGGCTGATTATCCGCTGGAAGTATAAAAACTGAGGTTAGCGATGTCTGATTCGATCATGATCGTAAAAAATTTGAATTTTTACTACCAGGGCGACGTCCACGCGGTCAAAGACATGTCCGTGCCGATTCAACGCAATCAGGTCACCGCCCTGATCGGCCCGTCCGGTTGCGGAAAAACGACCTTTTTGCGCTGTTTTAACCGGATGCACGATCTTTATCCGGGGCACCGCCACGAGGGAGAAATCCTTTTCGAGGGGAGCAACCTGCTGGAGAGGAAAGATATTACCGAACTGCGCAGCCGGATCGGCATGGTCTTTCAGAAGCCCACCCCCTTCCCGATGAGCATTTTTGATAATATTGCTTACGGGCTGAAGCTGAAGGGGATCAGGAATCGTGCGGAACTGGGCGACCGGGTGGAACAGGCCCTGCGGCAGGCGGCGCTCTGGGAAGAGACCCATGATCGCCTGAAACAGCCCGCCACTGGTTTGTCCGGTGGCCAGCAGCAGCGGCTGGTTATTGCCCGGGCTCTGGCCGTTGAGCCTGATGTGCTGCTCTTTGACGAGCCGACCAGTGCCCTTGACCCGATTTCGACCGGAAAGATCGAAGAGCTGATGGTGAGCCTGAAGCAGCAGGTCACGATCCTCATCGTGACCCATAACATGCAACAGGCGGCCCGCATCTCAGACCAGACGGCCTTTATGTATATGGGGGAACTGGTCGAGTTCGGACCAACCGAGACCATGTTCACCAACCCCCGGGAAAAGCTGACCGAGGAATACGTGACCGGCCGGTTCGGTTAACCCTGGGTTCATAGGTCGGCAGAACAACAAGAGACGGGATCTGTGATGAAAAAAGTAGAGCGGGAATATATCGAATTAAAAACCATGCTGGCCAGTATGTGCCAGGTGACGACCTCCATGCTGCAGGATGTGACCAGGGCACTGGTCACGCGCGACTCTGCCCTGGCCGAAAGTGTTATCGCACGGGATGACGAGGTGGATGCCCTCGATACCGGTATCGATGAACACTGTCTGAAGATGTTGGCGCTTTACGAGCCGAAGGCCGTTGATCTGCGTTTTGTGGTCACCGCCCTGCGGATCATCGTTGATCTGGAGCGGGTCGGTGATCACTGCACCAGTATCGCCGAGGAGGTAAAAAAGCTGAACCAGTCGCCTCCGGTCAAGCCCTATATTGACCTGCCGAAGATGGCGGACGCTGCGATTGCCATGATTGAGGATGCCATCACCGCCTACTTCAACAAGGATGTGCAGGCGGCCATTGAAATTATCCGGCGGGACGATGTCGTTGATCGATTTGATGACAAAATCACCCAGGACTTGCTAGGCTATATGAATTCTGATCTGACCAACAGTCGCAATATCTTTGCACTGATGTTCATTACCCGGAGTATCGAGCGGATCGCCGACTACGCGACCAACATTGCGGAAATGATCTATTTCATGGCAACCGGAGAAATTATCAAGCACCGCACTCCTGACAAGGCAACAGATGGCTAAAATACTGCTGGTTGAAGATGAAGAGGCATTGCGGGAGATCGTGACCTTCAATGTGCAGAATGCCGGGCACACGATCGTTGGCACTGAGAATGCCAACGATGCCCTGATGATCCTGGAGGATTTTCTGCCCGACCTGATCCTCCTCGATATCATGCTGCCGGGGCTCAAGGGTGATCAGTTCCTGTCGTTGATCCGCGCCAATAATAAATTCGGCCAGATCCCGGTGATTATCATCTCGGCCAAGAGCCGCGAGGAGGATATCGTCGCGGGCCTCGAAGCCGGGGCGGATGACTACCTGACAAAACCGTTCAGCATGAAGGTCCTGCTGGCCAAGATTCTGGTGATCTTGAAGCGCTCCCGAAGCGAGGATCCCGGAGATTTCATCAGCTATGACCAGATTGCCGTCGACGAGACCAATCACAAGGCGTTTGTCGCCGGTCAGGAGATTGCCCTGACCAACAAGGAGTTCGCCCTGTTGTTGCTGTTTGTCAGAAATCCCCGGCGGGTGTTCACCCGCAACCAGTTGCTCAACACTGTCTGGGGTTATGATGCCGATGTCTACACCCGCACAGTCGATTCCCATATCTCCACCTTGCGGAAGAAGCTGGGTGAGGCGGGTCAGGTCATCAGGTCGATCGCCAAAATCGGCTACAAGGTGGAGTAAATGCGTTCATTTGCCAAAGTCTTTCTCGTTCTGTTTGTTCCAATCTTTGTCGCCCTGCTGCTGACCTTTTACTTCACTCACGGCATGATGATGAGCAACGCGCGGAATGAACTGCTGGAGGAGATGAAGAACAAGTGGGTGATCCTGGCGCAGCAGAGTAAAGACCTGCGGTTGACGACCAGGGAGAGCCATCAGCGTCTGGCGGAAATGACCCGGCAGACGTCTTTGCGGATCACCCTGGTTGACCGTGGAGGGAAGGTTCTGCTCGACTCGCTGGTCCCCTTCGCGGGGATTGCTGAAATGGAAAACCATAAGGGGCGCCCGGAGATCAAGGCTGCCATCTATTCAGGTGATGGGTTTGCCACCCGTTTCAGCAGCACCACCGGTATGCAGATGCTCTATTTTGCCAGGACCCTCTCCGACGATCATGTCCTGCGCCTTGCCTATCCGGCAACCTATGTCGAATCCTTACAGCGTAAGTTCACCGAGCAGGCCCTCTGGGCGTTTTTCTGCCTGAGCCTGGTGATTCTGCTGCTGGCCCTCTATTTCGCCCGCAAGGTCTCGCTGCCGGTTCAGAAATTGAATTACATCGCTGACAATATCGAATCGGGTAAAACCCACGTCCATTTTCCCCGTTTTAAAGATCCGTCGATGGCCAAGATCGCTGGCCTGATCTACCGCATTTACGCCGGGATGCAGAAGAAGAACCTGGAGCTCGCCCGCGATCAGCAGAAACTGAGCCACATTTTCGCGACCATGGACCAGGGTGTTTTACTGCTGGACAAGGATGACGCGATCCTGCACGCCAACCCATGGCTGGAGAAAGAATTCGGCATAAAATTTCTCCCCGGCACCAGCATCTACCAGGCCACCAACAACATTCACCTCATCAACTTTTTCAGCGATATCCTGAAACAGACCAAGGAAACAAACCGGCTTTCTCTCCATCAGGACGTTTTTGACGTGAGCTTAAAGCAGGTGGCCGAACAGCGATTGCTGCTGATCCGCAACGTGACCAGGCAGGTTGAGTACGAAGCGTTCAAGGCAGAACTGACGGGAAACATCTCCCACGAATTGAAAACCCCCCTTGCGATGATCATGGGTTATGCCGAAACCCTGCGAGATACCCCGGGCATCGAAGAAAAAATAAAAGCTCGTTTTCTGGACAATATCTACGCGTCATCCGTGCGCCTGAACGGCCTCATCAACGATATCATTGAACTGCACAAGCTGGAATCGATCGGGGAGGGATTTGAGATTCATGAAGCGACGTCACTTGAGGACGTGAAGAACGATATTCAGTCCTTTTATGCAGAAAACAGCGATAAGACCCTGGTGCTGGAAAGCGATCATGCCGAGGTGCGGGTTCTTCCCGAACACCTGCAGAGTGTTATTACCAACCTGATCGACAATGCCTTGAAATATTCACAGGGTGAGCAGATCTCAGTCAGGATGCAGAGGCGCAACGAAAGGCTGACTGTGACCGTAGATGACCAGGGACCCCTTATCTCCGAGGCCGACCGGGAGCGGATTTTTGAACGCTTCTATACCTGTTCGCAGTCGCGCAACAAGCTGCATTCCGGGACCGGTTTGGGTCTCTCAATCGTCAAACACATTGCCAACCTTTATGATGGCACTGTGCGTGTCGAAACCAACGGAGAAGGCGGAAATCGCTTTATCGTTATTCTGTGTGAAAAAGGCTCACCTCGTGAGCTTGAGACAGCAGGGCTCGGCTTAAGCTGAGCGATGTTCTGCACTCTCTCACTCAACTGAGAGTGAAAAGGCCATTTTGAAATATCGGTTTGGTCTTTTGGTTTTTTTCACTCCTTTCACCCCTTCATCCGTTTCTTCCAGGCAGAAGAATTTTCTCGACCAGGGCTCATCGACAGGGCAGAATATGCTTTTCTGTGTGATGAAATGTTTTCAGCTGCCCAGGCGCCTGTCCGGAGAGATCCACTCATGCAGCACGCCATATCCCGCCGAGCCACTCTGTTTGTCGTCTGTGTGGCCCATTTCCTGATGCCGTTCATGATGTCCGCGGTCGGGGTCTCCCTGCCGGCCATGGGGCGCGAATTCGCTGCCAGTGCCATGCAACTGGGACTGGTCGAAACGACTTACGTCCTTTCCGCCTCGATCTTTCTGCTGGCGATGGGTCGCCTGGGGGACATCCACGGCCGGCGCCGGATTTTTCAGTACGGGCTGATCCTGTTCACCCTGGTCGGCGGGCTGCTCTCCCAAGCCTGGTCGATTGAAGCGATCATCGGCCTGCGTTTTCTGCAGGGGATGGGCGGTTCGATGGTGATGGCGACGACCATGGCGATTGTCGTCTCGGTGTTTCCCCCTGAGGAGCGTGGGCGGGCCCTGGGGATTGCCGTAGCCAGTGTCTATGCGGGAATTTCCTGCGGGCCGTTTTTCGGCGGCATGCTGGTCTCTGCTTTCGGCTGGCGTTCGATTTTCTATCTCAGTATCCCGTTCGGCACGGCGGCGTACCTGGTCTCGCTGGCCAAATTCCGCGGCGAATGGGCCGATGCCAGGGGCGAGTCGTTCGACTGGCAGGGCAGCCTGCTCTATGCTGGCGCTATTCTGCTGCTGATTTCAGGCGCCTCCAACCTGGATCAGGGTCTTTGGGCCTGGGGTCTTGTCGGTCTCGGGCTGACCGGCCTGATTCTTTTTCTGCTCTTTGAGTCGCGGATCGAATACCCGGTCCTCAATGTCGGTTTGCTGCGGCGCAACCGGATCTTCGCCCTGAGTAACCTGGCGGCCCTGTTCAACTACGCCGCAACCTTCGGGGTGACCTTTTTTCTCAGTCTCTACCTGCAGTATGTCAAGGGGATGAGTCCGCAACAGGCGGGCACGGTGCTGATCGTTCAGCCGCTCATGCAGGCCCTCTTGTCGCCGTTCTGCGGGAGACTGGCCGACCGTTATCCGGCTGCGCGGGTGGCAACCGTCGGCATGCTGCTGTGCGCCACCGGACTTGCTGTTGCGGCGAATCTCACGGCGGCTTCCTCGATGGCCACAATTCTTGCCACGTTGGCCTTTCTCGGGGTCGGTTTCGCTCTCTTCTCCTCGCCAAACGTCAGCGTCATCATGGGGAGCGTTCCGCCCCGCTACCTCGGCATCGCGTCGGGGCTGAGTTCAAGCATGCGCACCCTGGGCATGATGACCAGCATGACGATCATTACCATCATTTTTTCGATTCTGATGGGGGGGGATCAGGTCACCGGAGAGACGCAGGGCGCTTTTCTGGCAAGCATGCGTATGGCACTGCTGGTGTTTTGCGGTCTCTGCGTGGTGGGTATCTTCTGCTCCGTGGGGCGTTTCAAAGGTGAGCCGGAGATGCTTTAGAGGAGTTGCAGCGGCTCTTCCTGCAGGGCGGCAAACTGTTCGCGCAGTTCCAGAATATGTTCGCCCCAGTAGCTGGGGGTGTTGAACCAGGGGAAGTTGCGCGGGAAGGTGGGGTCCTCCCAGCGGCGGGCCAGCCAGGCACTGTAGTGGAGCATGCGCAGCGTGCGCAGCACTTCGACCAGCTGCAGTTCCTCCGGATGAAAATCGTAGAACTCGCTGTAGCCTTCGACGATTTCGCTGAGCTGGGCCATCTGCCGCTGACGGTCGCCGGAGAGCAGCATCCAGAGATCCTGAATCGCCGGTGCGGAGCGGGTATCGTCAAAATCGACTAAATGCGGCGCCTCATCGCGCCAGAGGATGTTGCCCGAGTGACAGTCACCATGGACGCGGATTGCTCTTGGATTATTGATGCGGGCGATGATCTGGTCGATCGCCTTGAGCAGATCAGCGGTCAGGGTGTCGTAGGCATCCTTGTATTCCGCCGGTATAAACCGCTCACTGATCAGTGTTACACTTGCATGGCCGAAGCTCCGGCTGTCGAGCCGGGGGCGCTGAAGGAAGGGGCGACTGGCCCCGACCAGGTGGATACGCCCGAGCAGGCGGCCCATTGTGAACAGGTTGTGCAGATTGTCCAGTTCCGGCGCGTGTCCGCCCTGGCGGGGGAACAACGAGAAACGGAACCCGCCATATACAAACAGGCTTTCGCCGTGCGAATTTTTCAGCGGGGCCACGACCGGCAGTTCGTGGTCAGCCAGATCGAAACAGAACAGATGCTCTTCGAGAATCTGGGCATCGCTCCAGCGGTCCGGGCGGTAGAACTTGGCGATGATAGGCCCGCGACCTTCAATGCCGACCTGGTAAACGCGGTTTTCGAAGCTGTTCAGGGCAAAGGTCCGGCAGTCACAGCGATAGCCCTGGCTTTCCACCGCATCCATGATGAAGTCCGGGGTCAGGCGATCGAAGGGGTGCTTCAAGGAAGGACTCATCGGTCTCGTTATCCGCTGCCGGAAAGGGTTAAAGTAAACGTTGTTGCCGAGTGTGTTGCAGAATACACCTATTGCCCTGGAAAGAGAAGGAGCAGGAGATGAATTACTGGTTGATGAAATCCGAGCCGGAAGCGTTCAGTATCGAAGACCTGCAGGCGCTGCCTGAGCAGACCGAGCACTGGGACGGTGTGCGCAACTACCAGGCGCGGAATATGATGCGCGATGAGATGAGGGTTGGCGATCTGGCGTTCTTCTACCACTCCAACTGCCCGGAGCCGGGGATCGTCGGGATCATGCAGGTGGTGCGCGAAGGCTATCCCGATTTTACCGCGTTTGATCCGCAAAGTAAGTATTTCGATCCGAAAAGCGACCCGGCCAAGCCGCGCTGGTTCATGGTCGATATCAGATTCGTGCGAACCCTGAAGCGACTGATTTCGCTGGGGGAACTGAAGCAGTACGATGAGTTGCAGGGGATGCAGCTGCTGCGGAAAGGGAACCGGCTGTCGATCACCCCGGTCACCGAGGCGCAGTGGGAGTTTATTCTCAGCAGGGAATAAACACAAAGGCCGCCAAGCTGGCGGCCTTTTGTTTTGTCCTGTTGCTAGAGCGGCAGGCTAGTAGAGCGAGGTATTGCGGGTTGAGCCGAAGTTGACCAGCACCGCTTTGTTCTGGCGGGGGCTGTGGGTCCAGTAAGCTCCACAGTAACCGCAGCTCGCCAGCTCCGGGGAGAATTCATCACTGGGGGAACCGATGTCGAACAGACTCTCTTTCTTACAGACGGGGCATTTCATGGGACTACTCCTTTTTGCTTGATATGGTTAAATTTACCAATAAGTGTCGATTTGTTGGAATTATACACCCTTTCCACGATGATGCAAGAAAAAACAAAGAAAAAACAATGAGTTAGCCTGTTTTTGTTTTGATGGGCAAACCGCGAGTTTGAAGTGAGAAAATAATCTGCGACGGGAAAGTCGGAATTTTTAGAAATGAATCTGAAAAAGCACTGTTTTTACGGAACTTTTAAAAATAGATCGATATTTTAAATAGTTCGACCATAAGGTCGGTAAATTGAATGAACGATCATGTATACGGACGACCCCCCCCTCTTCGGCGGATAAATGCTTCGCAAAGGGTATTTTTTTTATTGATCGACAGAAATAAAACTCTTCGCAGGACAAACAACCTTTGGTTCGGGCCCTTCGAGACCGCACAGGGAACCGTCTCTACCAGTTGCTAGATTTTGAGGCGGACGATATTGGCAGCCCCTTTCTCCACTGTCCGCTGGTAACGGATTGCCGGCTTGCCGAAAACCATTGCGTAGCCGACCAGATGGTGTGACGGCAGTTGCAGGCGCTGGCGCAACTCGGGCACAAGGTCATCGATCGCCCATTTGACCAGGCCGTTCCAGAGGGTTCCGACCTCCTGGCTCTGGGCGAAAAGCTCGAAATAGGAAAGAGCGATCAGGCAGTCCGGCAGCGGGGAGGCGCAGTCGCGCGGTGCCGAAGCGACAACCAGGTGGGGTGCCCCGCGAAACAAGACATCGATGCGCAGCTTCTGCCAAAGATTGACGAAATCAGCAAAAAATGCCTTGCCGGCCGGCAGGTTCCCCGATTTCACCAGTCTCGCCAACCCGGCATAGGTCTCATCACGGAAGCTTGCCAGGGTTTGCTTGTCATCAATCACCGTCAGCCTGACCTGGCAGGCATTGTGGCCGGTGGGGGCATGCCAGGCAACGTCCAGCAGTTGCTGTAGCAGTGCGGGGTCGAGATTCTCATCCCGGTAGCTGCGCACCGAACGTCGCCCCTTGATCAAGGTTTCAAGCTGCAGGGGATCGGGCAGGTTCCCCTCGAGGGGGAGGCTCTGCTCCGGGTTCCTGCCGAGAATCGACAAGGCCCCGGGCGGGCAGACCGCTAAACAGTGCTGGCACCTGAAACATTCCCTTTCCTTCTCCGCAGGGATGTAAGGATAGTCCCCCGTCTTTATCTTGATGATGCTGGTCGGGCAGTCCTTGGCACAGAGCCCGCATCTGGTACATTTGTCTGCATCGATTGAGAAATTGAGCACTGGCTGTCTCTCCGCGCGGAATGGTCTGCTGCGACTCTAGTGACGCGGTCTTTTGGGGGGGCCGGCGGAGCCCTTTTCCGCCACCCAGACCGCATGACGATACCCCCCCCTGCCGGGCCGTTCGCACTTCACCCTGAACCCTCCGGAGGCGAGGCGTCCTTCGAAACCCACGTCAGGGTTTTCTCCCCACACGGCGAAAATTCCACCCGGCTTGAGTGCGGAGCGACAGTTCGCGATGGCACGGCTGCCGTAGATCGGGTCCTTCACTCTGTCGGTTTGAGGGTGGGGACCGCGGTAAAGATCGAGAATGATGGCATCAAAGCTCTCTGGTAAAGAGTTGCGGATCAATACGGCGACATCGGCGATTTCAATCGTGACGCGAGGGTCACTGGCGGCTCCAGCGGTCAATGCGGCGAGGGGGCCCAGGCACCACTGCTGAATGACGGGATTGAGTTCAGCGACGACAACCCGGGCCGTTTGCGGCAGTTCGTCGAGGACCGCGCGCAAGGTGATCCCCATCCCCAGGCCGCCAACCAGAACCTTTGGATTCGGGTGGTCCTTCAGTTTGCGACAGCCGAGTTTGCCGAGGGCGATTTCAGAGCGCTGGGCCCTGCTGTTCATCAGAACCTGGGAGCCGACGGTGATGAGGAAATCGTCTTGGCCTCGCTGCCTGAGTTCCAGGATCCCCTCGTCTTCGGTGCTGAATCGGTCGAGTACTTTCCAGGGGAGTGCCATTTCAATGTCCTTGCTGAAAGATTTCCGGCTCGATCACCAGGCTTGTCGTCGCATCACCGAGGCAGATCTGTCCGTCCTGGACGCTGCAATGAAACTCCATCGACCTGCGGGCGAGATTCGCCAGCCGGCCGGTTGCTTCGGCGGGAAGGTTGAGGATCTGCAGGTTTTCGAACCGGCGCAACTTTTCCGCATTCCTCTCCCACCAGATGCGGGCGCTGCGACCGCCATAGCAGTAGAGGGTGACCTGTCGAGCGCGACCGCATGCCTTGCGCAGACGGTTCTCGTCCGGCAGACCGACATCGATCCAGTGATCGAGGCTGCCGGTCAGGTCTCTCCGCCAGAGCGCCGCTTCTTCATCGACGCAGAGCCCCCTGGTGAACAGCAGGTTGTCATCGGCATGCAGGGCGAAGGCCAGCAGGCGGATCATCATCCGTTCATCGGTCTCCGAAGGATGCCTGGCGATGGTCAGCGAGTGTTCCTGGTAGTGGCCGCGATCCATGTCGGCGATCTGCAGGGTTGCCTTGAAAATGGTCGATTTTAAAGCCATGGCCTCATTTACAGTTGAAGGTGGCGTTGAACATAGCTTTCCACGGCGTCGAGCTGGTTCTGCAGATCGACGATCTTGTTTTCCATAATGATGATATCTTCTTCGATTCTGGAACGCCTCAGTTCAAGGTTTTTTTCTCGTAACTCCAGTTCCTCCAGATTCTGCTCCAGCTCTTTCTTTTCCTCTGGGGACTTTTCTTCCAGCGCAGTTTTTAAGAGTTCCCTGCGTTCCTGAAATTGTTGCAGAACATCCTCATACCGTTCCCGTTCGCTTTTGGTCATGGTTAAGTCGCGATCCAGAATTTCGATGCGCCTTGAGCGGAAATTCAGGTAGGAGATGGCAATATCAAGTTTGCGCAGCTGCTTATCTTCATTCTGAGTCGCTGACTCCTGCTCGAGCTGCTGGACCAGCCTTTCAACCGCAATGGCAAGTCTTTCCGTGCTGTCCGATGCGGTCTGCTCCGGAGTGTCCGCCAGAGCGACCTGCGCGAATGAAAGCAGGCTGAGCAGGCCCAGCAGGGTTAAAAATGATTGTAGTCGATACATGAAACCTCCCCCTGGTAAAGAAAACCACCCGCAATCATGGTCTCTGCGCGTGGTTCGGTTGTTGAAGCCGATGTGCAGTCCCCCGCCCTGTGACGTCGTCGCATCATGTCAATTCCGCAATCCGCTGTCAAGAAAACAGCCTCGTCAGGGGCTGAATCAGCCCCTTCAATGCTCGATGTCTGGCTTCCTAACCTTCTGAAAACACATGAATTCATATAGACATCAACCAGTATTCGCCCTGATGTCGAATGACAATGCTTTTCCCCTGCGATAGTGTCGTAAACAACGGAGGGGCAACGCATTTTTTCAGTGACAGGAGGATATGATGAGAGCACTTCTGGTGTTAATGATTGGCCTGGCATTCGGATTGATGACCCCGCAACTGAGTGAGGCCCATGACGGGAAACAGAACGATCGGGCAGACAGTTACAGTCACCGCCAGGACGATTCACGCAGTCACGGGTTCGGCTATCAGCGGTATGATCGACACAACCGTCAGCACAAGGCCTGGAAAGAACATCGCAAGCAGCATCACCGGGCCCAAAAAGAGTGGCGCAGGCATAACCACCGGCATGAACCGGTCAGGGTCATCTATCGCGATCGCTGGTCGGTGCCTCTTTTCCCGGGGATCGTTATTCATCTGCCTTTATAGAATCAGCAGAGCAGAAGGCCACCGTCAACTAGCGGTGGCCTTCTCGGGGTCTCTGGAATGACGCTTGACGGTTTTATAGGAAAGAGAATGTCAGCAGGTCTGAACGGCGGTCTTCAGCGATCTTTTTCTTCTGGCCCTGTTTGCGGATCGGATCCAGACCGATCGTGACCCAGCCGTTGCTCCGTTTGAACTTGGTAATGGCGCCACTCAGAATCAGAGTGTCCAGGAGCATCGACTGTACCCGGTCCATGGTCCCGTCAGAATATTTCACCGGTATAATCATATCTGCCTCCGTGTCTCGATTTGACGTGCCTTCGCCAATCTCATCGCTATGTGCTGACAGCTTTCAATTATACTCGATTTCTGCGCGAAGCAAAGAGGCAGAATCTTTCAGCCAAACGAAGGCCAGGTGCGGAAGGTGCGCAAGAGAGCCCTTCCCCCGGGTGGAGATCGAGGGTGCTACGAATCGAATTCATCGCGGTCATGATTTTTGATATGATTAATGTGGCTGGAGGGTCTGTCGCTGTAGCGGTCGGTTGATGGCGTTTCTTTTGCGCCGGGAGGCAAGATGCGCTAAGCTTTTCAGCGGCCCCATCACTTACGGCAAGCAAAGAAAAGGATCTTCCATGGCGATGATTTTGAAACTGTTCCTTGTCCTCTGCTCGGCAGTCCTGCTCAGTGGTTGTGCGGCGAATGGTCAATTTGATGCGGGGAAGGCCCTTGCGATCGGCGCCGGTGCGCTGCAGGCATCGATGTTGGATGAAGAGAGTGTCAAACAGGCGGCATCGTTGTCCGCAAAAGAGTTGGACGCGCAAAGCCAGGTTGCGCCGGCGCACAGCGGTTATGCCGTTCGGTTGGCGAAAATCACCAGCAACCTGGGTCATTACGACGGCCTCAAACTGAATTACAAGGTTTATCTCTCGCAGGATGTCAATGCCTTCGCCATGGCGGATGGCACCGTGCGGGTGCATTCGGCGCTGATGGATGTGATGCCGGACGACCAGGTCCTGGCGGTTATCGGGCATGAAATAGGTCATGTCAAGCTCAAGCACAGCTACCGGCAGATGAGGGAAATCATGTTGACCAACGTCGCCTTTGAAGCCGTGGCTTCGGTAGGGGGGACGATTGGTGCCCTGTCTTCTTCCCAGCTCGGGCTGCTGGCGCGCACGGCGGTGGCTGCCCGGTTTTCACAATCCGATGAACTGGAGTCAGATGCGTACGCGGTCCGGGCGTTGAAGCGGATGGGAGAGGACCCGTATGCCATGGAGCGGGCGATCGAGACCCTGCAGAAGGGTGGTGGTTCCGGAGGAGGGTTCTTGAGTTCCCATCCGTCGAACCAGAACCGGATAGACAACATACAGAAGGAGATCGGCCGCCTGTAGGAGAGGCGGGTGGCCAGCCAAGAGAAAATAAAAAGGGGGCATCCTGGTCGGATGCCCCCTTTTTCAATTATGTCAGGGCGCTCAGCTTTTCCGCGCCTCAAACTTGTTCATCGCCGCCAACAGCAAGCCCAGCGAGATAAACGCTCCCGGCGGCAGGATCATCAGCAGAATCGGCTGGTAACCCGCTCCGAACAGGGCGAAGCCGAGAAGTTCACCGGCACCGAAAATCTCCCGCACCGCACCGAGAATGAACAGCGCCAGGGTGAACCCGAGACCCATCCCGATCCCATCAACGGCGGCATCAAGCACCGGTCGTTTCGAAGCGAAAGCCTCCGCCCGGCCGAGGATCAGGCAGTTCACCACGATCAGCGGGATGAAGATGCCCAGCGCCTGATACAGGTCATAGACCCAGGCCTCCATGCTCAGCTGTACCACGGTGACGAAGGTGGCGATGATGATAATAAAGGCTGGAATCCTCACCTTGGACGGAATCAGTTTCCGCAGCAGGGCGACGACGATGTTCGAGCAGACCAGCACGAAGGTCGACGCCAGCCCCATCCCCAGGCCGTTCTCGGCGCTGGTGGTGACCGCCAGGACCGGGCACATGCCGAGCAGCAGCTTGAAGACCGCATTCTCTTTCCAGATCCCCTTGATGAATTCTTTGCCCAGGCTCATTGCTGACCTCCTTCGGCGAGGATCTTCTGACGGTTCTCGCGGTAGAACTCCAGCCCCTTTTTCACCGCACCGACAATCGCGCGCGGTGAGATGGTGGCTCCGGTGATCTGGTCGAATTCGCCACCGTCCTTCTTCACCCGCCAGTCGGCATTGTCCAGACTCTTCCCTTTGAAGATGTCCTTGAACAGGGGGTCCTCTATCTTGCTTCCCAGGCCCGGGGTTTCGGCATGGGCGAGAATCTCGATGGCATTGACACTCTGGTCAGGTTTGAGGCCGACCATCACGGCGATGTTGCCGCTGTAGCCGTCCGGGGCGACGACGTTGAAGGCCGTTCCGACGATCTCACCATCCTTGCGGGCACGGTAGAAGATGACCTCGACCGGGTTGCCTTTCTTGTCGGCCCCGTTCTCCAGGCTGACAATATCGGTATCAGGGCTGTTGTCGAATTCCGGCAGGACCGCACTCAGCGCTTTGAGCATCTGCAGGCGGCGCTGCTCCTTGATCGGTTCGCGGGTGACGCTCTCCACCAGCGAAAGGACCAGGCCGGCTCCGGCGGCTATCAGGGTCAAGGTGATCAGCAGGCGACTCATATCCTTCATCATGATTTCGCCTCCTGCTCAATCTGGCCGAAGATCTTCGGCCGGGTATAGCGGTCGATCAGCGGCGTCGCGGCGTTCATCAACAGGATAGCGAAGGAGACGCCCTCCGGGTAGCCGCCGAACAGGCGGATCAGCACGGTGATCAGTCCGCAGCCGAAGCCGAAGATCAGCATCCCCTTGTCGGTCACCGGGGATGAAACCATGTCGGTGGCCATGAAGAAGACCCCGAGAATGAGTCCGCCGGTCAGCAGATGGAAGAGCGGGCTGGGATACTTGGTCGGGTCGATCATCCAGAAGATCCCGCCGATGACGATGACGGTCCCGGCAAAGCTCACCGGGGTGTGCCAGGTGATGATTTTCTTGTAGAGCAGGTAGAGGCCGCCGGCCAGCAGCGCGAGGGCGGAAACCTCTCCGAGGCAGCCGCCCATGTTGCCGGTCAGGTAGTTGCCGAAGCCGCTGGTGGCAAGTTCCGGAAGTTTCCCGGTGAGCATCACTGCGGTCTTCATCTCTCCCAGCGGGGTTGCTGTGGTCACCGCGTCAAGGCCTGAGCCGATCGGGGCCGGCGCGGTCCAGGTGGTCATCTGTACCGGGAAAGAGATCAGCAGGACAACCCGCGCCACCAGGGCGGGGTTGAACGGATTGTAGCCGAGGCCGCCGTAGACCTGCTTGCCGATCAGGATGGCGATGAAGGCACCGAACAGAGACATCCACCAGGGGGCGGAGGGGGGCAGGTTGAGGGCAAGCAGGATCCCCGTCAGGGCGGCACTGCCGTCTGCCAGGGTCATCTTGCGACCCATCATCTTGCAGCAGATCGCCTCCGCGGCAACACAGCCGAGGGTGCAGATGAGCAGCACGCTCAGGGCAGGCAGACCGAAAAAATAAATGGAAACCGCACAGGCGGGGAGCAGGGCGTAGATCACCATGCGCATCACCTTGTCGGTGGTTTCGCCGCTGTGAATGTGGGGCGAAGATGACAGATACAACTGGTTGTCCACGTCAGATCGTCCTTTTCTTGGCCATGATGCCGCCCTTGGCATGGCGGATCGACTGAACCAGCGGCAGGGTCGCCGGGCAGATATAGGTACAGCAGCCGCATTCGATGCAGTCGAGGGCATGATATTCTTCGGCCTCGGCGATCATGTCGAGGCGCGCGTAGGCGGCTATGGTGGTCGGTTGCAGGTGGATCGGACAGACGCCGATACAGCGCCCGCAACGGATACAGGGGCCCGCTTCGAGTCGCTTAGGCAGATCCTCGCGACGAAAGATCAGCAGGCCGGACGTCCCGCGAATCGCAGGGATATCCAGGGACAACTGGGTCTGACCCATCATCGGCCCGCCCATGATGATCTTGGCCGGGTCGCCATTCAGCCCGCCACACTGCTCAACCATGTGCCTCAGTGGCGTTCCGATCCGGATCAGCAGATTCTTGGGGGTATGAACGCCGGGACCGGTGACTGTCGCCACCCGCTCCACCAGGGGGTGCCCATGGCGGATCGCGTCACTGACCGCCGCGGCGGTGCCGACGTTCTGGACCACGACGCCGACTTCCATCGGCAGCGTCCCGGAGGGAACCTGACGGCCGGTCAGCGCGTCGATCAACTGTTTCTCCGCACCCTGCGGGTATTTGACCTCGAGGGCCTGAACCTCAATGTTGCGGGCGGCACCTGCCTGGGTCAACTTGGCGATGGCGTCCGGCTTGTTGGCCTCAATACCGATTATCGTTCGCTCGAGACCGAGAACCTTGCGCAGGATGTCAATGCCGTCGAGCAGCCGTTCGCTCTGCTCGAGCATCAACCGGTGGTCGGCGGTGAGGAAGGGTTCGCACTCGACGCCGTTGATGATCAGGGTATCGATCTTCTTCTCTTCCGGCGGCGACAGCTTGACATGGGTCGGGAAGGTCGCGCCGCCCATCCCGACGATCCCGGCTGCGCGGATCCGATCCTTCAGCTCATCGGCACTCAGGTTCGCCGGGTCAGCGCCCTGCAGCGATTCATCCCAGCGGTCTTCCCCGTCCGGCCTGATGACAACCGCCGGCAGCGCTTTGCCGGTCGGGTGCAGGCGGGGTTCGACGGCGATGACTTCGCCGGACGTCGAGGCGTGGATCGGGACCGAGACAAAGCCTTTGGCGTCAGCGATGACCTGGCCCTTTTTGACCTGATCGCCCACGGCAACGCATGCAGCAGCAGGAGCCCCGATATGCTGGGACATGGGAATGACCAGTTCATCAGGAAGCGGGCAGCTTTCGATGGGGCTGTTTGCCGAATAATGTTTCCCGTCAGGTGGATGCAGTCCGCCGGGGAAGGTTTTCAGTTTCATAAAATCTGGGCCTCTCAATCGATCTGGGCCGGTTTGACCGGTACGGTTGGCGGCGCGAAACTGCTGCCTTCAGGGTAGCCGGTGGCGAAATCCCGGATGCACTTGGTCGGACATTTCTCCAGCACCCCGGCCGCTTCGCTGTGATGCTCATAGACGACTTCGGCGAGGAAGTTTTCGATCTGGTAGGCTTCCGGCGCGTTCTTTTTGCAGATGGTGCAGGCGATGCAGCCGACCTGGCAGTATTTGCGCACCAGCGCACCCTTGTCGTGGCTGTTGCAGAGAACATGGGTGGTGGCTTCGAGGGGCGCCATGCGGATCACCTTGCGCGGGCAGACGCCGACGCACTTCTCGCAGCCGGTGCATTTTGCCCGGCTGATGACAGCCAGCCCTTCGGCGGTAATTTCGATGGCACCGAACGGGCAGACCCGTTCGCAGGTGCCGAGGCCCAGGCACCCGCCCGGACAGGCTTTCGGCCCATCGGCAATCTTCTGGGCCGCGTTGCAGTCTTGCAGACCGAGGTAGCGGTACTTCTCCGCGGCCTTGCTGTTATCGCCCTGGCAGAACACCACGGCAACCTTCGGTTCGGCGGTGATCGCTTCGACACCGAGGATATGGGCGATCTTTTCCACCGTGTCGCTGCCGCCGGGGGTACAGAGGTTGGGGGCGATACTGCCATCGACAACCCCTTTGGCGTAGCCGGAACAGCCGGGCAGACCGCAGGCCCCGCAGTTGGCGCCCGGCAGGATTTCGAGGATCGCCGCTTCGCGCGGATCAACCTCGACGGCGAACTTTTTAGCGGCGATGCCCAGGGCCGCTGCCGCGACCAGGCCGATGCCACCGAGACTTAATACTGCTGCAAGCATCTATGACTCCAAAAAACAAGGGAGTGTCTCCCCTTTGACAACCCTCTGGATTACCCTTTGACCAAACCGGCAAATCCCATGAACGCAAGGGAGAGCAGGCCGGCGGTCACCAGGGCCAGCGCGGTCCCCTGGAAGCTCTTCGGCACCGGGCAGAGATCGGTGCGCTCACGCAGACCGGCGAACAGCACCATGGCGAGGGTGAAACCGAGACCGGCGCCCAGGGCAAAAACGACCGATTCAAGGAAGTTGTAACTCTTCTGGATATTCAGAACCGCGACGCCGAGCACCGCACAGTTGGTGGTAATCAGGGGCAGGAAGATTCCGAGGGACTGGTAGAGGACCGGGCTGGTCTTCTGAATCACCATCTCCACCAGCTGGACCAGCGAGGCGATGACCAGGATGAAGGCGATCGTCTGCAGATACTCGATACCGAACGGAATCAGAATCAGATACTGAATAAACCAGGTGACCACGGAAGCAACGGTCATGACGAAAATAACCGCCATGCCCATACCGAGTGCCGTCTCGACCTTCTTCGATACGCCCAGAAACGGGCAGATTCCGAGGAACCGGGCCAGCACGAAGTTGTTGACGAAAACCGCGCTGATCAGGATCAGAAACAGTTCAAACATTGCAAAACTCCCGAGGATTTTAAAATGGTAAGACCAGTTGTTTTAAAATAGGTGGGAGAAATTGTCAAACGTTTTGTTTTTCAGGACGATAGCCTGATCAGGGGAAAAATGGTGTGGGTTCGGCAGAATCATTTTCTCGAAGCAACGGTTTTCATGAACGGGAACCTGGGTCATACTGTATCGACAGTGCTGATGAGAGTGGAACGGCTTCCTTGCTTGCGGGAGATAAACAGAGTGGACTTTTCAGCGGAAATCCAGGTGCGGTTCGCCGACCTGGACGCTTACGGGCATGTTAACCACGCCACCTTTTTCACCTTTCTCGAAACGGCCAGAACCCTTGTTTTCAAGAAGCCCTTTCTTGAACTGATGCATCGGAGGCAGTTGCTGATGATCGTCAAGGCTGAGTGTCGTTACCTGAAACCGGTGACCCTGAATGGCAGGGTGATTGTCAAGATGCAGCCTGAAGAGATCAGGCGTACCAGCTTCGCGCTGGGCTACCAGGTGCACGATGGCCAGGGCACGACCTTCGCCGAAGCAAAGACGGTGATGGTCTGTTTTGACGAAAGGCGCGGGAAACCGGTGGCGATACCGGATGAAATGAAGCAGGCGTTGGGATTGATCTGATAAGCTTCAAGAAAATTGTCATGTCGCAGAGCAGGCAGCTGGCGATAAAAGACGGAGCGGCCATGGATGAAGCACCGCGCAGAATCCTGATTGTCGAGGATGACCGGAACACCGCGAGCCTGGTGGAGACCTACCTGCAGCGCGAAGGGTTCGTCACCCTGGTCGAGCACGACGGCCAGCGCGGACTGGAGACGGCGCGCAGCGCCGCGTTCGACCTGGTGATCCTGGATGTGATGTTGCCACGGGTCGACGGGTTGGAAATCTGTCGTGCGTTGCGTAGCGAGTCGGAGGTGCCGATCCTGATGCTCACCGCACGCGAGGAGGAGATCGACCGGGTGATCGGCTTCAGCCTCGGTGCCGACGACTACGTGGTCAAGCCGTTCAGCCCGCGTGAGCTGGTGGAGAGGGTCAAGGCAATCCTGCGCCGGGCGCGGCCGGCGACTCCTCCGCCCGAACTGTTGCTCAAGCATGGCGAACTGCTGCTCGACCCGGAGAAGCACAAGGTCAGCAGCGGCGGACGGCCGATCAACCTGACCGGCTCCGAGTACAAGCTGCTGCATGCCCTGATGGCGGCGCCGGGCAAGGTGTTCAGCCGCAGCGAGCTGCTCAGCCGTTTCTACGAGCACGAAGAAGCGGTGGTCGACCGGGTCATCGATGTGCATATCAACAAATTGCGGCAGAAGATCGAACCCGATCCCGGCAAGCCGATCTATATCGAGACAGTGCGGGGATTTGGCTACCGTTTTGCGGAAAAAACATAAGAGAAAAAGGCGGTCTCACGCAAAGCCGCCAAAGTGTAAAGAAAGGCTCAATCAAAATTTTGATAAAGCGCTGATTTTGATTTTCTCTCAGCTCCCTCGTTTCTGTTTTCGTGGTCTGTTTGCGGGTTGAATGAGCAAAGCGGACGGGCGTGAGACAGGTTTTGACTTCGGATCGTCTATGAAAAACAGGTTGCTCTGGAAACTGCTGCTCAACATCGTGCCGGTGATCGGCGTCACCATCCTGGTGGTCTGGCTGGCGATCGACAACCTCGCAGCGGTCTATTTCATGCGCCTGATGGAGAACTACGAGATCGCCCCCCACGACAGCCACCAGATGTTTATCGAGGCAGTCCACCGGTACCTGCTCTGGGCGGCCCTGGCGGCCTTCTCCCTGGCCCTGCTGCTCAGCTATCTGATGACCAAGCGGGTGCTGCGACCGCTTTCGCAGATGACCCGGATCTCGCGCGAACTGGCTGCCGGCAATTTTTCCAGCCGGGTCGAGGTGGTCACCGGGGACGAGGTGGGTCAGCTCGGCGATGCCTTTAACCGGATGGCCGACGGGCTGGAGCGGCTGGAGCAGCTGCGCAAGAACATGGTCACCGACGTCGCCCACGAGCTGCGCACCCCGCTGACCAATCTGCGCGGCTACCTGGAAGGTCTCAGTGATGCGGTGGTGCCGCCATCGCAGAAAACCTTCCGGATGCTGGAGAGTGAAATTCTGCGTCTGGTGCACCTGGTCGACGACCTGCAGCAGTTGACCAAGGCAGAGTCGGCGCGGGCTTTTCTCAAGCGCCGTGAACTTTCCGTGGCAACCCTGGTGGAGCAGCTGCTTTCCCTGTTTGACCCTCGTCTGCGGAACAGGGCGATTCGGGTTGAGGTGGACATCGACCCGCCCGATCTGACCGTCCATGCCGATCTCGACAAGCTGCTCCAGGCCCTGCGCAACCTGCTGGAAAACGCCCTGCGCTACACGCCGCAGGGAGGCGTGGTGACCATCCGCGGGGTCCGCCTGGCGGACGGGATCGAGCTTTCGGTGAGCAACAGTGGCGAGGGGATCGCCGCAAGCGACCTGCCCTTTATCTTCGAACGGTTCTTCCGCGCCGACCGGTCGCGTTCACGCGAGCATGGTGGCGCCGGTATCGGCCTCTCAATCGTCAGGGAACTGGTTGAGGCACACGGCGGTCAGGTCGGTGCTGAAAGCGCTGATGGACTGACCCGCATCTGGTTGCGCTTCCCCATCCCGGCTGATATGCCATTATTTCAGTAAAAGGTAGAGCAGCAGGGTGATCCCGCTGCCGAGGACGGCCCCCAGAAAAACTTCACGGAAGTTGTGGATTTTCAGCAGCAGGCGGCTGTGGCTGACCATCAGCGCCAGGCCCAGCACCAGCAGGCTTGTCACCAGCCCGGCCCCGGAGAGAATCACCGAAGTGGCCACCGAGAAGCTCACCGCCGCGTGGCCGCTCGGCATGCCCCCTTGCAGCGGCGTGCCCTTGCCGAACAACGCCTTGAGGAGAATGATCAGAATGATCACCAGCAGCAGCGCACCCAGGGGCATGTTATGCAAGGGTTCGGCCTGCAGGGCCGGTTCGCCGGCGAGGGTGCGGAAAAAGTGCCTGGACAAGACCAGGTAGCCGAAAATGATCGCGCCGACACTGGTCACCAGCACGGCCCCGGCGGCAATGTCTTTGGTCCGTTTGGCCAGTTCGTTATACTCCTCCGTGACCAGATCGACCAGGGTTTCAATCGCGGTATTGATCAGTTCGGCGAAAATGACCAGCAGGGCGGCGAGAATCAGCAGAAAGAACTCGAGAGTCGAGACCTTGAAAATAAAAGCGCAGAAGAGAACCAGCAGGGCCGCCAGGAAGTGATAGCGCAGGTGCCGCTGGGTTTTGACCGCCCAGAGGATACCGTCGATCGCACAATTGATCCGTTCAAACCAGTTGACCGGTTTCATGAACCCCCGCTAGCTGTCCCGCAAACATCAATTTATATTGTGATTTTATCAGGTTTGCCTGTGCGGACAAGCGCGCAACGTCCCGCCTCGGGGCGCAGGCTGCTCACAGCAACCGCCATGGCTGGCAGGGTGGGAACGAGGTCAACCGGGTGATTTATAATCCGCTGCAGGTTACAATGAAAACTGGCAGGCTGACCGAAGGAGGTCGATATCCATCGATTTCCCTTTGACGTGGAAAAGGTGAAGGAGACGTAAGATGAGAGCATGGAGTATTGTCACCCTTTTGCTGACAATGGCCGGACTTTTGATGCTGGTGTCCAGCGGATTTGCCAAGGATGAGATGATGACGGATAAGAAGAAGCAGATCAAGGTCTACTCGGTGGAAAAGGGGGGCTACATCCTGACCGAGAGGGTGGTCAAGAGCGAAGAGGAATGGAAAGAACAGCTTGAGCAGCCGGAGTACGAGCCGATGGCCTACAAAATTCTGCGCAGCCAGGGCACCGAGCCGGCCTTCTCCGGCAGGTACGCCAAGCACAAGGGGTATGGTGTCTATCGCTGCGCTGCCTGCGGGCAGGACCTGTACCACTCCGATCACAAGTACGAATCCGGCAGCGGGTGGCCCAGCTACTATCAAGCGGTCGCGCCGGAGAATGTCGCCACCCGCACCGACCGCAGTTTCTTCATGGTCCGTAACGAGCTGATCTGCAGCCGCTGCGGGTCGCACCTCGGCCATGTCTTCGATGATGGCCCGCCGCCGACAGGAAAGCGGCACTGCATAAACTCGGCATCGCTGGTTTTTTACCCGCTGGAGAAGAAATAGGCTGGAGCCGGTTCCTGAATGAGGTCGGATGCAAGACGGGATTTTTCTGTCTCGGGTCAAGGGCTTCCCGGAAGAAAGCGTCAGCTTGAGCTCATATGTTCAGCCGATGGCTTCGTGCGGGCATGCCGGGGAGCAGGTGCCGCAGTCTTTACATCGCTGCTCGTCGAAGACCGCTTGTTTTGATCCCCAGCCATGAGAGAATTCGGTCTCCAGGCTCAGTGCTTTTTCCGGGCAGGCTGAGATACAGCTGCCGCAACCGGTGCAGAAGGAAAAGATTTGCAGGCTCATAACCCCCACTCCTGATCAATCAGGACCACTTTGATCCGTCCCGGCGGATAGCACTTGTCGATGATCGTCCAGGTATTGCAGATCCGTTTTGGCGAACTGCAGTCGTGGCAGAGACCGGTCTTTGCGCAGGGGGTCGGAAAATCGTGGCGTTTCGCGTTCAGGGGTGCCGCAACCGTGCGCACCCGGTTCATGGCTGCCGTCAGATCGGCAGTCAGTTTATTGCGCCCGGCAAAAATAACCACCTTTTTCGGGCCGAAAGCGATCGCCGAGGTGCGGTTGCCGATCATGTCCAGATTGACCAATTTCCCACACGTAGTGACAGCGTTGGAGCCGGTCAGAAACAGGTCGGCCAGCAGGGCCTGCCGGCGCCGCGCGATCACCGCCCCAGGCGGGATGGTTTTGTCAAACGTCTTGATCACCTCGAAGCGTTCGTCCTGCAGCAGATCGTTCAGGACGCCGGTTTCGAGCATGGTCATCGAATCGCCCCAGGAGACGGTTCTGACCTCCAGTTGGGGCAGGATCTGCTCGTGAAAGATCAGCCGTGCCTGCTGCGGGTCCGCGGCGCTATAGACGTCGAAGTTGTTGGCGGCCAGGGCCAGCTTTGCCGTCTCCAGGGAATCCATGGTGATCTATGGCAGAACTTTCTTCCACGGCTGGATACTGACCCTCTCGAACAGGCCGGCCCTGGCGTAGGGATCGTTGGCCGCAAACGCCTCGGCTTCCGTCAAACTCTCCAGATCGAGAATCACCAGCGAACCGTTCATATTCTCGGCGGCGTCAAGGGTCGGGCCGGCGGCATGCAGTTTATCGCCAAAACTTTTCAGATAGGCGACATGTTCAGGGCGATTGTCCAGGCGGACCTGCAGGGAGTCTTGTTTGTCGAAGCAGTGAATAACGTAGAGCATATGAAAATCTCCTCGGATGTTCAGCGGCAGTTGTGTCAGCGCCCGCCAGTGAACCTTTGCTGGGCTGTTTTCGTCCCGCCACGCGTGACGACGGAGCAGAGGGCAAAGGCTGCGATAACGGGAAAAAGCTGTTCAGGACAAGGCGCCGTGAGGGGATGAGTGACTCTGCTCGTCATTTCCCCCTTCTGTCAATCGGCCCGGGTCGCACAGGTCCAGGCCGCATGATCTAAATATCATATTTTTGAAAGGCACATTAATCAACGATTATCTCCGAGAGGAGATGACGAGTCCACGTAGCCGCTGCCGATGGCAGAGAAGGGAAGGTCAAGTTCCAGCTCCGGAACCTGTTTGGCGATCCAGGCGGTGAAGGTGTTGCTGTTGGGTCCGGGAAAGGCTTTGTAGGTGGTTTTCCAGGGGTAGGCCTGGGCCGCCTCGTCGACGGCCTCGATCAGGGCGTCGACCCCCGCGCCCTTGTGCTCTTTGAGCAGGCTGGGACGTTCTCCGAACCAGTAGCGGTCGGGAACATCGCGCGAGATTCTCAGCACCGGCTGGCCCCGGTAACCGCGCCAGCCGACAACATCGTAGACGGTGTAGGAGTCTTCGCCGGAACGCTTGGCGGCGATCCAGGTGTGAATGGCAAACCAGCCCCGCCAGCTCCAGGCGTCGGCACCGTAGACATGCAGGACCGGTTCTGGCGTTGTGGTGGGGTCGGGGGCGATCCCTGCCGGCTCGCGGCTGGCGGTGCGCCAGTCCTTGTTTGCGGAACAGTTGGCCAGAGCCAGCCCCGCCAGTCCAAGGACCATGATCATCAGGAGGAGCTTCATACGTATTCCTGCAGGTGGCGGTGTTTGAACCCGTGACTCATGCTTTTATTCTAACCCATGCGCGCTGCGCAGGAAAAGGTGTCGTCTGGTGCCGGGGAAAACAAAGAGGCCTGACCGTTGCGATCAGACCTCTTTGTCTCTTCTCTGGAAAGGAGCGGATCAGCGCCGGTTCCCCATCACCCGCAGCAGCATCAGGAACAGGTTGATAAAGTCGAGGTAGAGGCGCAGAGCACCGAGGATCGCCGCTTTTTTCTGTTGTTCGGCATCGGCAAACCCGGCCTGGCCGATCATCTTGATCTTCTGCGTGTCGTAGGCGGTGAGGCCGACGAAGACGAACACGCCGATGTAGCTGGTGATCCAGTAGATCATCTCGCTCTGCAGGAAGATGTTGACCACCGAGGCGATAATGATGCCGATCAGGCCCATGAAGAAAAAGCTGCCCCAGCCGGTCAGATCGCGCTTGGTGACGTAGCCGTAGAGACTCATCGCGGCGAAGGTGCCCGAGGCGACGAAGAAGGCGCTGGCGATGGAGCTCTGCGTGTAGACCAGGAAGATCGCCGCGAAGGTGACTCCGTTGAGGGCCGAGTAGCAGAGGAACATCAGCGTCGCGGTGGCAGCGCTGATCCGGTTGATGGCAGCGGAGAGCGCAATGACCAGGCCGAGTTCGCCGAAGATCAGGCCGTAGAAGACCAGCTTGTTGCCGAAGATCAACTGCAGCATCGCTTCGCTGGAGAGGGTGAACAGTGAGGCCAGGGCGGTCAGCGCCAGCCCGGCGGTCATCCATCCGTAGACCTTGGAAAAGAACCCGCTGGTGACTGTGACGTTCGGGATGGCGACGTGCGTATTGTCTTGCCTGAACATGCTAGACCTCTTTTCAGGTGAAATGTTTCAACCAGCCATTATCATAGCAGATTTCTTAAAAAAAAAGCCAGTTCCCGAGGTGGTTGAATGTCTCCGGCGCCGGGGAAAAGACGAATTCATTCCCCATCCTCGTCCACCAGTGGGGTTTTAATCAAGCGCTGCTTGATGCGGCGGGTCAGCCAGAGAACGTAGCCCAGAACCAGGGGGACGGCTGCGGCGACCAGAACCGGCTTTTGCAGCCCCCACTCTCCAAGCGGCAGCCCGTAGAGCAGATAGTTGATCAGGCCCACCAGGTAGTAGCTGATCGCCACCACCGACAGTCCTTCGACGGTTTCCTGCAGCCGGAACTGCAGGCGGCTGCGGCGGTTCATGGCGCCGAGCAGGGAGCGGTTCTGCTCCTGCAGGGTCAGGTTGGCCCGAGTGCGCAGCAGGTCGCTGGCGCGCTTGATGCGCTGCGACAAATCGTCCATCCAGCTGTGCACCGAGGCGCAGGTGCGTAACGCGGGATCGAGGCGCCTGCGCATGAACTCGCCGAGGGTGGTGAAGCCTTCGATTTTCACCTCGCCGATCCGCTCAAGACGGTCCAGCAGCATTTCGTGATAAGCCTTGGCGGCGGAGAAGCGCCGGTTAGTCTGGGTGCGCCAAGTCTCCAGCCGCGCCTCCATCTTGGAAAGTTCCTGCAGCAGTTTCCGTTCGTCCTCATTGGCTGTCAATTTCGACAGTTCGGTCAGATAGTCCGCCAGGGAGCGATCCATCTCAGCCAGCTGCGGCATCAGCTGCTTGGCCAGTGGCAGGGGCATCACCGCAAACAGGCGGTAGGTTTCGACCTCGATCAGGCGTCGTATCAGCCGGCCTGACTGCTCGTCGGTCATTCCCTGGTTGCGCACCAAAAGCCGGCCGAAGCGGTCACTGTGCAGCCTGAAGGCATTGTAGATGGTGGCCTTGTCCTTTCTGGTCCTGCTGATCGAGAAGCGATACCCTTCGAAGTAGCGGTTCAGATCTTCGTCCGTCGTGGGATAATCGCTGCCAACCAGCACGAGGTGGAATGCCGCCACCACCTCACCGGGCAGCCGGGCAAGCCATTCTCCCGGCATCAGCTTGATGGCCGGTTCGGCGAAAGGGTTGCCGGAGAAGGGGGCCGGATTGATGACGCTGATCGTATAGAATTCGGCGTGTCGTTCCCATTTTATGGTGAAGGCGCCGAAGCTCTTGTGAAATCCTGTGCTCTTGGGGACAGGTTCCTCCACCCCATACTTGCGGCAGAACTGGCAGAGCAGTTCGAATGCCTGCTCCTGCTCCTGCGGGTGGGCGCTGATTGCCAGGTACGAATACCGCTGCGGCGTGGCGACGGCAAAGAAGGGGCGGGTGTGAAGCTCGTCGTAGAGCGTTTCACGCAAGGGGTGAAACCTGATCTCTGTAGCGGTGGTTCCGGCCATGCTGTGGTTCCGTTTCTGTCGAGGTTGGTCAGGACGGTTCAGTGATGAACAGAGGATCAATGAGACCCGTCGGGGGCGAGAAAAGCATAGGCTCCCGGGGACGTTTTCACAAGCAACAATTCGCCAGCCATGTACGATCAGTTTTTGGTAAAGGGCCTGCGCAAACCCTTTTTCAACCGCCCGATCACAAATGGCTTGAGCCGCTTTTTCTCTTTCAAAATACTCAAAAACAGATCCTTCTTCCTGTGCGGCGGGTCGGGCCGGCGCATCGGCACCAGCGACAGGGCTCCGCTGGGACAGCTGCTGATACAGGCACCGCAGCCGAGGCAGACCTCCTCCAGGATCTTCAGTCTTTTTTCATTCGCTCCGCGGAGTTCAAGGGCTTTCGCATTGCAGGCCCGGGTGCAGAGACCGCAATCGGTACAGGATGCAGCATCGACCTGCACGATGAAATTGGCCTTGGCGACGCCGTCACAGTAGCCCTCATGGATCCCGGCCAGCAGTTCACAGCAGCAGGAGCAACAGTTGCAGATGAAAGAGGGCTGATGGCGGATGTTGTCGGTGATGTGGGTCAGGTTGAGTTCATGGGCCCGGTCGATGATCGCCAGCAGTTCCTCGGTGCTCTTCTGTTCGGCAAAACCGCGCCGGGCGAGGAATCTGGCTCCGGTGCCGAGGGAGATGCAGATATTTTCCAGCGGCGCACCTTTGGGACAGCTTTCGTCCAGATGTTGCTTCTTGTGCCGGCAGTAGCACATCCCCACCGCACCGAACGTGGCATTCTTGATGATCTCGCGGGCGCTTTCATAGGTCGTGACGCTGGAACTCACCGGAACATGTTCGTCGTAGGGGATGGCGCGGGTCAATTGTGTTTTGCTGCCGAAGAACTCTTTCGCCTGGCCGGTCTGCGGATCGTCGTGCAGGTAATCGTGCATCAGGCGGGCCAGTTCCGCTACCGGCAGATCAGCGCGCTGTTTCATGAAGGTGAACTCGAAAAAACCGATCAGCCCGGGCATCAGCAGGTAGTAGGTCTGCTTGCCGTAGGGCAGATCCATGACCAGCCCCTTGTCGGCCATGGTATTGAGGATTTGCTCCAGGCACGTCTCGTCCACTTCGGTGAGTCTGGCAAGTTCAGCCAGGGTTGCTTCTTCAAGCGGAAAGCGCGAGGCGATATAGGCTTCCTCTTCGGAAAAGAGGATCGCCAGAATCTGCCGCAGCTTTTCGCTGTCCACCAGACCGATCGGGTACTTGTTGAGCCGGTCGATCAGCGGAACAATACTGCTTTTGCTGCCAAGGTGATGGCCCATGCTCTGCTCCTCTGTTCTTTGCCTGGAGGGGGGCTTGTCTGGATCAGTTTCCGGGATTGCTCGTCCAGTCCAAGACTAACAAAGATTTTGCCGATTTTCCCGCTATCCGGCAGACCATTTTGGGGCGAGTTCCCAGCAGGTCCGGATCGGCATCGCGCGGTGCGGCAGGCAGGGTCCTTGCCCCGGTCAGCCGATGCTCCTGACGCAATTGCGGCCCGCCTGTTTGGCGGCATAGACGGCGGTGTCGGCGCGCTTGATCAGATCTTCATAATGGCTCATTTCGGCATTTTTTGCCGCCACGCCGACGCTGATGCTGCCGTTCCAGAACCCCTCGCCGGTGGGGACCCGCAGCTTCGCCACCATCTGGCGGGTCCGCTCGGCAATTCGTACTCCACTTTCCAGGGGGGTGTTGGGACAGATAATCAGAAACTCATCTCCCCCCAGACGGCAGACGATATCATAGCTGCGGAAGGCCAGCTGGAGGGTTTTCGAGAGTTCAATCAGCACGGCATCTCCGGCATCATGCCCGTAGGTGTCGTTTATGGTTTTGAAGTGATCGGCATCAACCATTGTGCAGACCAGGGGTGTGTTGTTTCGTGCCGACTCTTCCCATCTGTTCGCAAGGCTGTGCATTGCATGGCGCCGGTTCGGAATTCCTGTCAGCACATCGGTTAAGGCGAGTTCCTCAAGGTGCCGGTTGGCTTGTGAAAGAGCTGCAGTCCGCCTGGCAACCTTGGCTTCCAGAGACAGGTTGAGCTTGACCAGCTCGTTGTTCCGCGCTGAAACCATCTGGAACAGGTTGTTGAGCGCGACCAGCAATGCTTTTGTCGCGCTGTCTTCCTGCTTATCCGCCACTTTGAAGGCGTCCTCCGGGTTCATTCCCTGCTGAATCGCAGCAACCTGCCGGGCCATCTTCTGATCGGTGCCGAGGATGTGATAGGCCAGCCAGTGGGTTAGAAACTCCAGAAGGTGGCCGGCGGCCCCCGGGTTCTCCGGGCTAATCTCGCTATGGATGGTTGTGACCTCCCGCAGAAAGGCCCGGTGTGCTTTGATGTGGCTCTCGAGGAAGCGCCGCTCTACACCAGCGTGCGCCATCAACTCTTCCTCTTCCTGGAAATGGCAATTTGCGTAGTCTGACAGTCTGGCAAGGATCTCCTGAATATCCTCAAAAATCAGTTCGTTCGCTGCGGACAGGCGGCCAAACTGATTGATGATGTCGACCAGGTGGCGATGCTGGTCATCGACTGAGGGCAGGCCGGTTTCAAAATGTTTGTCCCACAAGAACGAATCCATAGCGGTGATCTCTCGTCAGTTGTTTTGCCGGAGTTCCTGTCGGGCGTTAGAAACCGCTGGCAATGTTGATGTTCAGGCTCTGGTGCGAACCTTGTCCCAGTCCTTGACCTGCCATTTGGTTGTTACTTTGGCGATCTTTCTGCCATCGCTGTTGGTGACCAGCGTATGAAGGGTTTTGTAAACAGTCGATTTTTCTTCCAGTGGATCGAGAATCTCGTTCTGCAGAGAGAGTTCATCCAGTTCGGTTTCGGCGATAATGTCCTGCTTGGCCTGAAACAGGTACTCGACTTCCATGCTCGCCATGATCAACCGGTAGCGGGTAGGGTCGAGGCGGGAGAGCAACATCAGTCCGGCGGAGAACTCGCCGATGGTGGCGATGGCGCAGGCGTGCATGCCCCGGATGTGGTTGTAGTTTCTGCGCTGATAGGGGGCGGACGTGCTGACCCGGTTGAGCCCCATCTCCACTATTTTGACTCCGTGAGGGCCGTTGAAGGGGATCAGCAGGCGCATCAACCGGTTGAGAACCAACAGCCAGCGGTCTGATTTACGGGCGTTTTCGATCAGCCTGGGCAGGTAGGTGAAACCGTTCATGGTCGTCTCCGGGTTACGGCTCAGTTGCCTGGCGATATTTGCCGGCAACGGTTTCGAACAGGTCGATTTCTTCCAGGACGCTGCGCAGCTGTTCCGGGGCGTCGAGAAAATCGAGGAGGAAGACGATCTCCGAGGCCTTGAGGTAGATATGAAAAGCTTTTTCCAGCCGCTCGCCGAACAGTTGCCGAACGATTTCGGCAACATTGCCGCTAGCACGGAAGGGCTTCAACGCGGCGGCCCGGGTCAGCATCTTGTCGAGATAGAACAGGATCGGCGCATCAACGCTGTCGACATCCTTGCGATGGCCCGGCAGAATCCGCCGGCCGCGCAGCGTGGCCAGCTTGCCGATGGTTGCGCAGTACGCGTCGTAATTGCGAAAACGCTGACCGGTTTCAAGATCAACATCCAGCAGCGGGGACTGAAAGACGCCGCGCAGCAGAACGTCACCGGTGACCGCCCACTCAGCTGTGGCGTAAACCAGGTCACTTTGGGAGTGTCCTGCGCAGCTGAGAACCTCCAGCCCCAAATGTCCCGGCAGGTCCTGCTCAACGATCCGGTACCGTCGGGGGAAATCCGGGAAGGTGGTTCCGTCATTCATCGAGAGCATGAAGTTACCGGCAAAGCCCCGGTCGTAACCGAGATCGAGCAGCAGGTCGCTCTGTTTGTCCAGCCGCTCCTGATGTCTCTCGATCTTCAGACTGTCGCGGTAGGGCAGGTAGATGGTCGCATCCGACTCCTGCTCGAGCCAGCTGGCCAGTCCGTAGTGGTCGATGTGACAATGGGTCATGATGACATGCTTGAGCTGCTGCAGATCGAGAGTGTTGCTTAAATATTCTTTCGCCGCCTCGGTCGGGGGGCCGCTGTCGAACAGCACCAGTTCACCGTTCAGGGTGGCGCTGTAGCAGTGGACCGGGCCGATCATGTAGCCGGTCTGGAGGGTGTGCTGGATCGGAATCATTACCGCAGTGTGCTATGGGTTGGAGGCAAAAGCAAGGGTGAGTTCTGTTTTCATTTTGCTGCCCCGACATCAGGCGGACGGCGGGATCTGCCTGCTTTACCGGTGGGGGGGCAGAATCAGAGCCTGTTCCGTTCCATCAGTGATTCAACCAGCAGCCCGGTGGGGATCGCCAGCGCCACGGTGAGCAGTGAGCGGCCGAGGGCGAAGGGCCAGCCGAGAAATTCGATCTCGATAGGGATCATCTGCAGCTTGACCGCGTAGGCGGACAGGACGATGGTGACCACCGCCCAGCGCGCGCCCTGCTTGTGGAGACTCATCAGCAGGGGGAAGATGATATAGGCCGGCCCGATCAGCAGGGTGCCGCAGAGAGCGGCGAGCAGTAAGCCCCTGATCCCCCCTTCCCGCCCCAGCAGCCGGACGATGAGGTCACGGCTGATCCAGACCTGCAGCAGTCCGACCAGACCGAACACCGCGGCGATCAGCAGCAGCACCGAAGCCAGTGTCCCGGCACTGATCTGCAGCGCCTCCATGGCTTTTCCCGGGGCGCGGCTGAAGGCCCAGCAGTAGAGGCCGATCACCATCAGCAGCAGCCACTGTGAACGGATCATCACCCAGAGACCGGGTTTCTTCAGCGGATTCACAGCAACGCTCCCAGCAGCAGTCCGACCAGCAGGGCGCTGATAAAGCCGATGCCGTTGCGCAGCAGCGCATAGCGGGTGCTGAAGACCGACGCCTCAAAGGGCAGGGTGATGACCCCGATGGAGATCCAGGTGATCACGAAGGCCGCGACCGCAGGGGGCCAGGCTCCGGCATCGAGCATCGAGCCTGCCAGCGGGTAGGCGGCCAGCGGCGGGCCGATGGAGACCGCTCCCAGTGCCCCGCCGAGAAAAAGAGCCAGCCAGCCGTTGCCGGCTCCGAGAGCCTGTTCGACCTGCGCCGGCGAGAGATAGACCTGGAACAGGCCGACCAGGCCAAAAACGGCGATCAGCAGGGGGATCAGTTTGCGCAGTGAGCGGCCGGCGACCTGCAGCGACAGGAGTGTTTTGCCCCGGTCTATCCGCAGCAGGACCAGGTAGGCAATGCTGATGATGACCAGATAGATGACACCGACCTTGAACATGATTTCTCCGCAAGCAGTGGGGCCCTATCCTACGCCTTCAACCGGCTACAGGCAATCATCGAAACGAAAATGATGGTTGACAGGAGAGCCGCGCAGTGTATAATCGTGACCGTTTTTGTCACTTATCTGCCAATATTTGTTGCCTAGTTGAAGGAGCCACATCATGAAAAAATTTGTCTGTACCATCTGCGGATATGTCCATGAAGGCGATTGCCCCCCGGAAGCCTGCCCCCAGTGCAAAGCCCCGGCGTCGAAGTTTGTCGAGCAGGACCCCTCTGCCGCCCTGCAGTGGGCTGATGAGCACCGCATCGGCGTTGCCAAGGATGTTGATCCGGAGATTATCGAAGGGCTGCGGATGAACTTTACCGGGGAATGCACCGAGGTCGGCATGTATCTGGCCATGAGCCGTCAGGCCGAGCGCGAGGGCTATCCCGAGATCGGTGAGGCATACAAGCGGATCGCCTGGGAAGAGGCCGAGCATGCGGCCAAGTTCGCCGAGCTGCTGGGTGACGTCCTGGTGGCTGACACCAAGACCAACCTGCAGATGCGCGTCGATGCTGAACATGGCGCCTGTGCCGGCAAGAAAGACTTGGCCACCAGGGCCAAGCAGCTGAACCTGGATGCCATCCATGACACCGTTCACGAGATGTGCAAGGACGAGGCGCGCCACGGTTCGGCGTTTGCCGGCCTGCTGAAGCGTTACTTTGGTTGATACAGGGAGAACCTGTGACAATGAGAAGGGCCTGCCGTTGGGCAGGCCCTTTTTGTTTTTATGAGGGAGAGAATCCCAGGGTGCAGGGTCACAACCCTTGGCCCCGGGCTCTGAAAGGGGGTGTCCTGCTCCGGTTTGTTTTTCCTCCTTGAAACCTCATTGCTCCGCAGGTATCTTGATCTCCCCCAGTCCTTTGCGGAGCATTGAATGAAGCGGCGTGACTACCATGTCCAGCAGCGTTACGACAAGGAACGGCAGCGCAATCTGCTGGCCCGGCCCGGAAAGCACCGGTTCTGCCTGGTACTCGACCAGCTCAAGCCGTTCTTCAATCCACCGAAGATCTTCCGCAGTGCCGAGGCTTTCGGCGCTGCAGCGGTCCACCTGGTCAATATCGGCACCTTCGACCCGGCCCCGGCCAAGGGTTCGTTCCGCAAGGTGCCAGCCCTTTTCCACGATGATTTCGCAGCCTGTTATCACCAGCTGACGGATGAGGGTTACACCCTGTTCCGGCTTGACCCGCACGCACAGGAGTCCCTCTGCAATTGCCGTCTGCCGGAAAAGACCGCATTCATCCTCGGCCATGAAGAATTCGGTTGCAGTTTCGACCCCGGCGACTACCCCGCCATCCGCAGTCTCAGCATTCCCCAGTACGGCAGTGTGCAGAGCCTCAATGTCAGTATTGCCGCCTCGATCGTCATGTACGAGTATGTTCGCCAGCAGCAGGCTTAGCTCTCTTCTTTTCTGCAGACACAGCTAAATCTGAATTTTTTCAGTTTTAGTTCATTTTTGCTCACCATGTGAAATTATTTAACCTCCTGATTTTAAAATCAATTTTCAGATCTTGTGAAAAATTCTTCACAGATACGCCAGAGATGGCAACAGGGCTTATCTTGAGATTCCTTGTTGAGTTGACCATATTCATCCTCAATGCGGGAAACTCCATCCCCGAGATTCTTGGAGACGAAAGCGACTGCCATGTTCGTCCGGTCCCATTCGGAATGTTTTGTCACAGATTGCTCACCAAAAGGAGATCAAAGATGAAGAAACAGGTAATGTTGTGGACTCTTTGTGCCGCTGCCCTGGTCATGTTTGCGCTGCCTGCAGCAGCAACGGACTATGTCGGTTCGGATCAATGCTTCAGCTGCCACGAGGGGAAATTCAACGACTGGCAGGCCAGCGGTCACCCCTGGAAACTGCGCAAGATGGAGAAGGCCCGTTATTCCAAGCTGCCCCTGCCTCCGGGCTACAGCTGGGACGACATCTCTTACGTGATCGGCGGCGCCAATAAAAAGGCGCGCTTTATCGACAACGACGGTTACATCGTCACCACCGCCAAGGACGGGAGTGAAGCCAAGACCCAGTACAATATCGAGGACGGGTCCTGGTCGTTCTATCACAAGGGGGAAAAGAAACCCTACAAATGCGGTCCCTGTCATATGACCAACTACAGCAAAGACGGGAATCAGGACGGCAAGCCCGGAATGATCGGTACCTGGTCCGAGGATGGCATCGGTTGCGAAGAGTGTCATGGCGCCGGCGGCGATCATATCCGCAAGCCGAGCAAGGAGAATATTGCGATCCAGACCTCGGCGGAATCCTGCGGCAAGTGTCACCAGCGCGGTGGCATGGGCCCCGAGCCACCTGCCAGTGGAGGATTCATCAAGCACCACGAACAGATCAACGAATTGAAGGCGGGCGTCCACAAGGAACTCGACTGCGTCACCTGCCATGATCCTCACAAGCGGGCGATCCTGGCCAAGGACAACTGCGCCGAGTGCCACGCCGATGTCGCGAAGAGCTATGCCGGCGATATCCACGGCAAACAGGGAACCCGCTGCGTTGAGTGTCATATGCCTAAGGCGAGCAAGTCGGCGATCAAGGTGGCCAGCTACACCGGTGACGTGCGGACCCATATTTTCAAGATCAATACCGATAAAGATGCGGACATGTTCAAGACCATCGAAGAGAACGGCAAAAAGTCGACCTTTGCCAAAGGCTTCGTCACCCTGGACTACGCTTGCCTCAGCTGCCATGCCAGCCGGGACAAGGAATGGGCGGCCAAGAATGCCAAGAAGTTTCATAAGTAATCATTTTATACGCTGACCTGAAAAAGGGGCTCCTTCGGGGGTCCCTTTTTTTCTTCAAGCCATTGATTGTCTCCCGCACGGGAGTGACATGATCGCAAGATGCTTTTCAGCTGAGGTCGGTTGGCCTATGATGGAACGATGATCGAAGAATATCTCGTCTATCCTCTTTACCTGTTTTACGGCACGGCTTTCTTTGCCATGGGCGTGTCAATTACCTCCAGGGATACCCGCGCGAGTCAGCTGAAAATTGCCCGAAGGCTGTGGCTGTTTGCCCTGTTTGCCTATACCCACGCCCTGCTGGAATGGTACTCGTTGTATCTGATTCTGCATTCAGCCTCGTTTCCGGTGGCTCTGCTGCAGCCGGTCAATCTCGCCAAGCTGGTTCTGGTTCTGCTCTCCTTCAGCGTTCTCTTGATTTTCGCGGTCAGCATCCTGGGTGTTGTTTTCCCCGAAAGAAAGAAACACCTTTATCTGACGGTGCCGACGCTGGTGTTTCTGGTGTTCGCTGCGACGCTTTATCGCAATCATGGCAGCCCAGGCTTCTCCTTTTCGGTCGCCGATCTGAGTATTCGTAATTTCATCGGGTTTCCCGGAGGGGTGATCGCCGGCCTCGGGCTGATCCTCTATTTTCGGACGGTTCGGCATATCAGCCAGCGGGGTGCGCTAAATTTTGTCGGCGCCGGGGTATCGCTGGCCTGTTATGGGGTTCTGGCCGGGCTGGTCCCCTCTGGGGGAGGTCTCCCGCTGCTGGGGGGACCGATAGAATTGTACCGGGGGATCTCTGCCCTGTTCATCCTCTATTTTGTCATGCATGCCCTGCACATCTTCGATGTCGAGCGCAAGCAGCAGATCGAAGAGCGCTTAAGCCGTTTCGCCCAATCCGAAAAACTTCATTCCCTCGGTAAGCTGGCATTCGGGATCGCCCATGAAATCAACAATCCACTCGGCAACGTATCGATAAATGCTGAACTGTTGAAAAGCGATCTGCAGGGGACGGAGCAGTTTCCCCTTTATGAGAAACGCCTGATCGCGATCGAAAGGAACCTGGATCGGGCGTCGAAAATTGCCAAGGAGCTTCTATATTTCTCGACCAGCAAAGAGACAGACTTCCAGTCGACGGACATTAACGAGATTCTGAAAAGTACCATTGAACTTCTCGGTTCCCGGCGCAATGACTATGATATCAGCTTCAGGCTGATGGCTGCCGGAACCATCTCGGCAATCCCCTGGAAACTGGAAGAGGTTTTTCTCAACGTTATTCTCAATGCCATGGACGCGATGCCCGAAGGGGGGCGGATTGACATTGCTTCCGAGCGCAGAGGGGACCGGGCCCTGGTCCGGATCATCGACGACGGGCCGGGAATCTCCTCGGATGTTCTGCCGAATGTGCTCGACCCCTTTTTCACCACCAAGGCGGTGGGCAAGGGGACCGGGCTGGGCCTGTCCATCTGTTTCGGCATCATGGAGATGCACGGCGGTTCTATTGAACTGAGCAGCCCGGTTGGGGCTGGGACGGTGGTCGAGCTCGATTTTCCGATAGGAGCAGCAGGCGATGCATAAAATACTGGTGGTCGATGACGATCGCGATATGCGGGACAATATCGTCGAGATCCTTACGGACAGTGAGTTTGAGATTGCTGCGGCAGAAGATGGAGAGGATGCCCTGCGCCAGCTCAAGGGGCAGTCCTTTGACCTGGTGCTGCTGGACCTCCTGATGCCCGGTCTCAGCGGCATGGACGTCCTGTCGATGATCAAGCGGGAAAGTCCCTCTACCCAGGTGATCATGGTTACGGCATTTTCCACCGTCGACAATGCCGTCGAGGCGATGCGCAAGGGCGCCGACGACTATATCACCAAGCCGTTCAAGATCAATGAGTTGCGCATGACGGTGAGAAAATGCCTGGAGCAGGCCAGGTTCAAGAGTTGCAAGATGTTGCTCGATATGGACGATACCTTCAGCAGCCTGGCCAATTCAATCCGGCGGGAGATTCTGCTGTTGATCGACCGCGAGGGGAAAATCAGGTTCATGGATATCTGCCGCAGGCTCGAGATCGAGGATCACACCAAGGTGAACTTCCACCTCAAGGTGCTCAAGGAGGCCAGCCTGGTGCAGCAGGACGAGCGAAAGTATTATGCCCTTTCCGGAGGCGGCAGGACAGTGATCGATTGCCTGAACACGGTCGTGAAGGGTCTCACGAGTTAGATCGAAACGCCTCTGTGCAGGCTACAACGGATCCGTCAGCTCCTTTACTTTCGCAACGATATATCTGCCGATGGGAATGGCCGAGGTGGCGGCCGGAGAGGGGGCGTTACAGACCGAGAGGGTGCGGGCGCTGTTGACGAACAGGAAGTCGTGGACCAGCTCCCCGCCGCGGGTCACCGCCTGGGCGCGCACCCCCGCCGGATAAGGCAGTAAATCAGCAGATTTCAGGTTCGGACAATACTTGCGCACCAGTTCCAGGTACCCTTTCTTGTACAGCCCGTTCTTCAGTTCAACCAGACTCACCCGGAAGTTTTTCATCAATACCCGTAGCAGGCCCGGATACGTGAGAGCGTCCCAGCTGTCGCGCAGGCTGAAATCGGTCCTGCGGTAGCCTTCGCGCTTGAAGGCCAGCACTGCGTTGGGCCCGACCGTGACGCTGCCGTCGATCATCCTGGTCAGGTGGACGCCGAGAAACGGCAGTTCGGGGTCGGGGATGGGGTAGACCAGGTGATTGACGATCCGGTTGTGCTGCGGAGACAGCTGATAGTAGTCGCCGCGGAACGGGATGATTTTGAACTCCGGGGAGATCCCGAGCATGGCGACCACCCGGTCGGCCATCAGGCCTGCACAGGCGACCAGGAAGCGGCCTTTATAGACACCCCGGGGAGTTTTGACCGTCACCTGGGCCGCTGTTTCGGCAAGCCCGACGACTTCATCCCCGTAACGGACGTCACCCCCTGCGGAGACAAACAGTTCCGCCATCTTTTCGCAGACTTCGGTAAAGCTGACGATCCCGGTGGACGGCACGAAAACGGCGCCCACCCCGGCGATATTCGGTTCACGCTCATGCAGCTGGGCAGCGTCCAGGACCTCGATGGCGATGTCGTTCTGTTCGCAGCGTTCGATCAGTCCCTGCATGCGCTGCCGTTCCGGCTCATCGGTCGCGACCAGCAGTTTGCCGCATTGATCGTAGCGGATGCCGTGCAGGTCGCAGAATTCCCGGGTGGCGATGTTCCCTTCGCGGCAGAAGCGGGCCTTCAGGCTGCCCGGCTGGTAGTAGACCCCCGCATGGATGACCCCGGAGTTATGACCGGTCTGGTGACGCGCAGGCCCGGCCTCTTTCTCCAGCACCAGCACCTTGCAGCCCGGCTCGGCCTGCTGGAGCTGCAGGGCCGTACTCAGGCCGACGATCCCTGCCCCGATGATCATGTAATCGTACATCAGAGTCGCTCCCGGCAGGGGATGCAGAGTTGCTTGCCGTCACGTTCCTGTAGCCGGGAGGACATCACCCGCTCACCGCAGCCCGCGCACGGCTGAGAGTCCATGATCCGCGCCGGTTCCGGCTCCGCAATGGTCATCCGGGTGATGCTCACCAGGTCAGGCTCGTCAGCCGAGAGAATTTTCTTGATCCGCGCCGGGCGGTCACTGCGCAGCTCTTGGGGAACGCCGTTGCCGTGGTAAACCACCCTCACCCCGCTCCGGCTGGCGCGGGAATAGAGGGTGTAGGCCTGCTTGCCGTAGTCACGAAAGAGCAGGTTGCCCTTGCCGAAGGTGCAACCTGTCAGGCACTGCAGGGCATCGACACCGCAGGCATCGTTCTCGGTAATCGCCACCAGTTCCTCATCCTCCGCGCGCAGCGCCCGAAGGGCGTCAAGAGCGGCGCGTGCCATGCGGTAGCCGATGGCCAGGCCGGGGCAGCTGTGGCCGTGGAAGCTGACAACCTGTTCATAGGTCATGATGGAATTCTTCTCCTTGAATGGTTTTGTGCTGTCTCGGCCGCGGACAATAGCGCGGCATGATTACTCCGGGTGAATTCACTTTTTTGCCTCGTTACATGCGCAACTGGCTGAGGATAAACAGGTTGACGGACAGGGTCTCCAGGCAGAGGAAAAGGGCCACCCCCGGCCACAGAAAAGTGGCCTGATCAGGGTGCTGCCGATATTGCCTGCGGTACCTGACCAGTTCCAGGACAAGCAGCGCCAGGGTGAAGAACGGAGTGGCCAGGCTCAGCAGGATCAGGGCGTGAAAGCCAGCATCCGAATGATTCCAGCCACCCAGCAGATCAAACCAGGTGGCCAGCAACAAGAGGAGCAGGGTCTGTGGCAGGGTGATGACGTAAAGGCGGAAAACGATCATCTCAACGAATCCTCACGGAATAGTGGGCGGCCCTTTCTCAGCATATCATTTCGTGCGTTTGAAGAGGGCATTTTTGTCGAACTGCTCCTTCAGGTAGTCGATGAAGCAGCGGACCTTCAGTGGAACATATTTACTCATCGGATAGACAGCACTGATCGGTGACGACCAGGGCATGTACTTGTCCAGGGCCCTTTCCAGCAGACCGTTATTCAGCTCTGCCTGAACCATCCAGCATGGCACCATGGCCAGGCCGGTTCCGGCAATAATCACATCGCGAATGCCGTCGGTATTGTCGGACTGACAGTTCCCTTTCACCTGGATCGCCAATTCTTTATCCCCGTCCCGGAAATGCCAGATATTGCCACTCAGCAGAAAGGTATAGATCAGGCAGTTGTGCCTCTTCAAGTCTTCCGGGTGGGCGGGGCGGCCATGCTTGGCGAAATAGCTCGGCGCACCGACGACCACCAGTAGACTGTGACCGAGATTGCGGGCCACCAGGGAGGAGTCGGCCAGCGGACCAATGCGGATCGCCACATCAACCCGTTCGGCAATCAGGTCAACAAAGCGGTCGTTCATGGAGAGGTCCAGGGTGATATGCGGGTAGCGCTCAAGGAACCCGGGAAGATACGGGGCGATGTGCAGCCGGCCGAAGGCGACCGATACGTTGGCTCGCAGTCTGCCGCGCGGGGTGGTCGCCAGCGACTGGATCATCTCTTCCGCGTCAGAAATCTCGTTCAGAACCGACTGGCAGTGCTCATGGTAGTTGGCGCCCGCTTCGGTCAGCGTCAACTTACGGCTGGTGCGGTTGAGCAGCCGAACCCCCAATCGTTCTTCCAGTGCCGCAACCTGTTTGCTTATTGCCGGCTGGCCGGTATTCATCTCCCGGGCGACAGCCGAGAAACTGCCGGTTTCCACGACTCGGGTGAAAATTTTCATTGCGCCGAGCTGGTCCATAATCGTCCCCCTTTGTTTATTCCTGGGTGGAATAGATGAAATGCAAAATATCACAGTTTAAATTCAAAGGGGAATATATTAGTGTTTAAATCAAGAAAACAGAATGGAAATCCCAAAAAAACACAAACAATACAAATGGAAAGGAACTCATCATGAAACGCACTCAAAGGACCATCGCAATCGCCAGTATTTTTGCCGCCGCTGTTCTCGTTGTGGCCGGCACCACCCATCTGAACGATCAGGAACTGGGCATCGGTGACTTCAGTGAACAGGCTTACAACAGCAGCCCGCGTTTGGACGACCGGGAGTTGGGCATCGGCGCATATGGTGAGCAGGCCTATCATGGCGCACCGAGGCTCGATGATAAAGAACTGGGCATCGGTGACTTCAGTGAGCAAGCTTACAACGGCAGCCCGCGCCTGGACGACCGGGAGCTTGGCATCGGCGTATATGGTGAGCAGGCCTATAACGGCGCACCGAGGCTAGACGACCGCGAACTGGGTATCGGTGACTACAGCGAACGTGCCTGATTCGTTCAGAGGCGAGTCTTTGAATGGACAAGGAGGGCCGGTGAGGGAGCATCGATCCTGACTGGTTTCGCTCCCTCCGGCACTACCTTAAGGCCGTATTCAAGCAACAGCAGGAAAAGGGGTCTCACTCAGGGGCCCCTTTTTCTGCGGGGAGATTGTCCAGGTTATTCAAGAAAGATGGCGGGCTCCTTGCGATGACTGCAGCCTTGGATCAGCAGCTCGCGTCTCTCCTGAACCCTGGGATGATTCATGGTCCGCGCCTGCTCGGGGCAATCCTTGACACAGGCGCAGCACATCACGCAGTCTTTTGCCGCCGTTCTTACCTCTTGGTCGACCTCGATAATGAATGTCGGGCAGACTCTGGCGCAGGTTCCGCACAGGGTACAGAGATCCTTATGCGTGACCGGGGTGACTCCGCCGAGCGGAACCCTCTCCCGGTAGGGAAGCTTGCCGGGAATGCGCGGCGTGTCTAGAGGTCCTCCGGTGCGCAGCTTTGCCGCGATCGCTTTGCCAAAGGCTTTTGCCTTTTCAAGATCCTTTGCATCGGGCCGCCCGGCGGCAATTGGCTGTTCCGCTGTCGAGTAGGAATGTTCGCCGATGAACGCCCCGGCAGCGACTACCGAAAATCCCTTGGCGAGAGCAACATCACGCAGTTCGACCAGGGCGTCCTCGAACTCCCGGTTGCCGTACAGGGCAACCAGCACCGCGGGAGTGCCGGACGAGGCCAGACGCTGCATTCGCGCCAGGCAGATCTCGGGGACCCGTCCTGCGTAGACCGGGGTGCCGATAACCGCGATCCCGTTATCGATCCGCCGGATTATCCCGCACCGGGCCAGGGTCAGGTCATGGTGTTCGACCTTGTGCGCCCCGAGACCTACGGCGACCTGTTCGACAATCTGCTGCGTGGTCCGGGTCGGTGAAAAATAGATGAGATGGGCTCTGTCGACCATGTCGCTCCCCGGGTTGTTCGAATTGGTTTCATTGGTGAATTGATGTGAGAATATGAGGTTCCACGGTCAATGTCCAGCGTCTCGCTATGTACCCTTGCGGCGATAGATGATGTGATAGATCAGTCCGACAAATACACTGCCACCGACCACATTTCCCAGGATGACCGGGGCCAGGTTGCCGAGAAAGCCGGTCCAACCGATAGCTGCCAGTCCTTCGCCAGCGGCACCGGCGCTCTTGATCATCATGCCCAGAGGGATGAAATACATGTTGGCGACGCTGTGTTCGAAGCCCGCGGCAACGAAAGCCGAGATCGGGAAGACAATCGCCACCGCCTTGTCGATGACGCTCCGCCCGGCCAGCGCCATCCACACCGCAATACAGACCAGGGTATTGCACAGGACGCCTCTGAAAAAAGCGGTCCAGAAAGGGAGTTGACATTTTGCCGCGGCAATTTTCAGGCACTGTTCGGCGACCAGTCCACCGTTCATCTCCGGGTGCCCGGAAAGAAAAACCAGGGCCGCCATTCCCGCAGCCCCCAGAAAGTTGGCTCCGCAGATAATAACCCAGTTGCGCAGCAACTCGCCGGTGGTGATCTGACGGTCCGCCCAGGCCATCACCAGCAGGTTGTTGCCGGTAAATAGTTCCGCCCCGGCAACGACAACCAGGATCAGTCCCAGCGAAAAAACGACCCCACCGAGAACCCGCCTGGTCGCGAAGTTCAGAGCCGGGTCCGATGCGACGAGAACGAAATAGAGCGCTCCAAGGCCGATAAAGGCTCCCGCCAGGATGCCCAGCATCAACATAGAAAGGAAAGACAGGCGCGCTTTGGCGACTCCGATCGTTTCGACGCGCTGGGCGATCTCTTTCGGTGAAAAGGCATCGAAGCCGTAAATTTCAGACATGCAGCTACCCCCCTGCTGAGCGAAATGGGCTGTCCCGTCCCTCCTTTCTTTGTACCAGCAATTTGCGTGGAGGCAAGCGCTCGGCAAGCAGAATTCTCCCTGCGCCAGAGGAAATTTCCCCCGGGGCAGGATTTTACTGCAGAAAAAAGGAAATTCCCGCCCCTGAGCCAATTGATACCGCTCCCGGACTTGGTAAACTGTTGACAAAGCGTCACGACCTGCCTGTAAAAGGAGAGCCTCATGAGCGACGAAAAGCAGAAACCCGAAGAGCATGAAGATGTCGGTTTGTATCAGCGGATTTCAGAGCGGGCCGCCGAACTGATCCAGGAAGGGCGCAAAACCCTGGATGAGGCTCTGAAAAAGGCCAGTGAAGAAATCTCTGCCAGTGGTGACTATACCCGTGAAAAAGCTGAAAAGGTCGGGGAATACCTGCGCCGCGATCTCGCCGAGTTCAGCGGCCGGGTTCAGAAGGCGGGCGAGTCGGTGAAGGGAGCCACGGAGCCGCATCGCATCGTCGCCGGGATGCAGAGCGGGTTGGCCAAGTTTCTGACCACCGCGGCGGACGTGCTGACGGAACTGGCGGGCAAGTCTGAGCAGGTGCTTGAATACAAAACCGGCGAGGTGACCAGTCCGGGGACCCTCACCTGCAAAGACTGCGGCAAGGAGATGCACTTCAAGGCGACGGTCCGCATCCCCCCCTGTCCCCAGTGCCATAAGACGGTTTTCCGCAAATCCTATTAAGCTGAAGCCATTTTTTTCTAAAGCTCAGGGGGGAGTCTCCGCAGCGTGAGACTCCCCCCTTTTTTATGGACATGACAAACCGTGACTTACTGGTTGCGGATGAGCGATTCCAGCAGCAGGCTATCATCGGGAAAGAATCCGGTGGCCCGCTTGGAGTGGAACGGCTTGCCATCAACGGCCACTTCGAAGACCCCGCCGCTTGATTCGATCAGTTTGACCTCAGCAGCGGGCAGCCGTTGCTTTATTCTCGCCGCCAGACTGGCGGCCCGGGCGCGGTAGCCTCATTGATTGCAGTATTCGATGGTGATCAGCATGGATTTCTCCCGAGGTCAATTAAGGACTTGGGTGTCTGTAGGCCTTGAGCAGAGAATAGACTGTTTCCACGACAGCTGCGCAGACCTGCTCATGAAGAGTGAAGCGGTGAACCTTGAGGAGATAGCCGCTTTCTGCCGCGGGGTCGTCCTCAATCCTGGCAAGTTCCTCCCAGTCCGGGCAGGTCGGGGCCCGGAGCAGCAGATAGGACGCTTGCCCCAGGTCGGAGAAAGACAGCTGCTCGTTGGAGCTCAGGAGCTGGTTGAAGCGGTCCAGTTCCTGCGGCGAGCTGATGATGTAGAGCTCCTCCTGCGGTTCGTCCAGCGATTCGTAAAAACGGACCGGGTCAAGCTGAACGACTCTTGTCGGGTCAATGTCTGCAGTGAATGTGAGGCTTCTGCTTGAGACGAAAACCGCATCCTGATCGATCCGCGAACCGGGTTCGTCGCTGCTGTCTCCGCCGCAGGCCGTCAGCGCCAGGCCGCTCCAGCACAAAACGAGGAGGATGATCCGGCTCATTACAGTTTTCCTCCACAGAACTTGCAGTGGATTGCATCGGCATCGTGCCCCTCGGCACTGCACTCAGGGCAGGCCTGGGTGGAGACCTTGCGCTTGAAGGCGTGACTCATCTCCACGGTTACAATCCCGGTGGGGACGGCGATAATCGCGTAGCCGCAGATCATCACCACCGATGCCATTGCCTGGCCGACCGGGGTCTGTGGCGAGATGTCGCCGTAGCCGACCGTGGTCAGGGTGACAATCGCCCAGTAGATACTGTGCGGGATGCTGTTGAAGCCATGTGCTGGCCCCTCAATGACGTACATTAATGAGCCGAAAATCACCACCAGGGTCAGCACCGTGTAGAGGAACACCACGATTTTTCGTCCGCTGGCCCGCATGGCCTGGATCAGCAATCGCGCCTCGCCGAGGTAGGTGGCCAGTTTCAAAATGCGGAAGATCCGCAGGATGCGCAGGATGCGGATGACCAGCAGGTACTGGCTACCAGCCAGGAACAGGCTGAGGTAAGTCGGAACAATTGCGAGCAGGTCGACGACGCCGTAAAAGCTGGCGGCGTACTTGAGGGGGCGGCCGACGCAGATCAAGCGCAGCAGGTATTCAACGCTGAACAGCAGGGTGAAAAACCATTCAATAGCATAGAGGAGCCTGCCGTAGTGAATTTGTACGGCATAGATGCTGTCGAGCATCACCGCCGCCACGCTGGCCAGGATGCTGAGGATCAGCAGGACATCGAAGGCCTTGCCCAGCGGGGTGTCGGCCTCGAAGATGACCTCGTGAAGTTTGCCCCGCCAGGCTGCCCGTTCAGGCAGCTTGTCCCGGCGTTCGTCATCCAGCCAGTTCAAGGTTGTTCTCCAGATGGTCGTTTCTGTTTTCCACCATGAAAACCTGCTCAATCTTCTCTGTCAGAGAGTTTAACAAAGCGGACGTTATCAGAGCCTGAGACCGCAATCGGGACGATCAGGTAGGCGAGCCCGGCAGCAGAGAAATGACGGCGGTATTTGCCCTGTCCGCCGGTATCGATGCCGAGTTCGGTTCGGCCATGATAGGGGCCGACCAGAGGCTCTCCGACCCTGAAGCCGGCGACGCCGGTCTCGCGGTTCAGGGTAATTTTGCCTGATTCGATTGCAAAGTCTTTATTCTGGACGAAATTCCCGACTTTTACGACCTTATTATCAATCATCGCCTTGACCTCGAGAACTCCCGTCCCCCGTTCCGCGACAGCAACTCTTTGAATCTCTGCATGGCGCAATGCTTCGTCCGTGGGCCAGATCAGCTGCGACAGGTAGACGGGTGCAACGTTTTCGGCGGATTCTCCCAGGTTGCGGTAAACACCGGTCAGCTCACTTATGGATTGCAGCTCTGAAAAGGGGGCATTGGCAGGGGGAGCGGTTGAGGCAGAAAGACAGGAGCAAAGCAAGGTGACGATAAGGGGCATGGCGCAGATCGTTCTTTTCATAATTGTCCGATCACATAATGTTCTTCAGCTCAGCAGGCGCAACAGCTCGGGAAACCCCGCTTCCCGGATTGTCAGGTTTTGCCTGGATCCCCTTGGTTGTCCCACCGGCTAGTCAGTCCCCTTCTCTTTGTCGCGTGCAGCGGGGGCCGTGAGAGCCTTCTTCGCTTTACCCTGCCGGTATTTTCCGAAGCTATGGAGGAACCAGCCGACAATGAAACCGACGGCCAGCAGCAGAAAGATAAGCAGGGCCAGCGACACCTGGACCGACCAGACCAGGAACTGGACCTGAATGACGGCGGCGTTCTGCACAATAAAAATGACCGCAATACCAGCCAGGAGAATGATGATCGACAATTTGAAGTTCATGGGTGGTTTCTCCTCTGAGGACAAATAATCTTATTAACATTTATCATAATTGGCGGCGGATCAGTGTTCTCTTGCCACGGAAAGCTGCAGTCAATTGCTCGGCTATCCCCATCGCCACAGGGCAAGTATAAACAGAATCAGGAACACGATCACCAGGTTCATGTATGCGACAAAGTAGAACGCCCTGGTGTTGGGGTCCTTGGCGCCTTCGCCATGTTCAACATATTCCCCGACCACCGGCAGGCGCGCCATGACGGAATCGTCGTGCGGGGCCAGTGGCAGGTCTTCGGTCAGGTCCCTGCCGGCGCTGTGGCGTTTCATGTGCACCCCGTCGGGCCACATTTTGCTGGAGCCGGCATCATAGACTTTCCCCCGGTAGGCAAAGTAACGCGGCCCGCCGTCTCTGCCCTTGAAGTTCTGCAGGGTCTTTTCGTTGAACGGCTGACCCGGGATATGCTCAGCGGAGTCCCGCCGAGCCAGGCGCGGACCGATGACTTTGATGACCAGGATGGCCGAGATCAGCATGGTCAGGTAGAGCGCGACCTTGATGGTCAGCAGTACGCCGAAGCGGGTGTCCCAGAGGGTATCCAGGGAAGCGATCCGGTAATGGGTGAGGATCAGGCCGGAGAGACCCATCATCCAGAAGGAGAGGATGCCGACGAACTTTTCACCGCGCGGCAGGCCCTTTTCGGCATAGGCGGGTTTCAGTACGATATGCACGTAGAGGATGGTGCCGAACCAGAGGACGGCAAAGATGATATGCAGGTAGCCGATGATGAGGCGGAAGGCCTTGCTCGCGCTTGAGAGGGTTTGCGCCTCCCCGCTGGCCGTCGCATCGATCAGGTAGGCCGCCCCGGCGGCGGTCAGTTCACCGCCACCCGTCTCGGTCAGATGACAGTAACCGCAGTCCTGACCGGATGCCATCGCCATTTCCTCAGTCGCCAGACCGTTCTGGGCGGTGAGAAGGAGCATCAGGAGCAGAGCGAGCGCGAACAGCTGTTTCATTTTTTCTCCCGGGATGTTGAGCGAGAGCACAAAAGAAATCAGCCCGAAAGGCCTCTGACCACAGATGCTGATCTGGCTGTTGATGTGTCGGAGCGCGGTTCCATACGTCCCCTGCCGAATGAATTCAGTCTGTTATATCAGCAGCCGGGGGGATAGACAAGTTTTGTGGAAAAAAAACAACAATGGCCCGGCAGCCAGGCTGCCGGGCCATATTTTAGGGGCAATTCTATATCAAGGCAGGTTGATCAATCGGAGCCGTACTTCCAGTCGTCTTCGGACTCGCCATTGGGCAGCGCGGTGAAATAGAGCACCTCTTCGTCAACGCCTTTTCTCAATGATTCTTCGATAAACCTGTCAAGCCAGTAAGATTTTGCTGCTTCACCCATTGTTTTTCTCCTTCGTTCTACGAAAAAAGTTATGCAGGCAGGAGAAGTCCTGTCGCTTTGTTGAAAAGCAGGTTAGGACAATTCGGTTTTAGAAAAAAGTCGTTTCGGGGTGACCGGTCGTATACTTGAGGTGACAGGTCGTAATTAAGGGTAAGCGGTTTTGAGGCGTATACGGGGAATCGGGCTGAAACCCGGTTCCCCGCAACCGGAACCGTCAGTTGACCTGGTTTTGCGGGGTGCCGGCCAGGAACGCGCGAATGTTCTCCAGGGTCATGGCGTACTGGCGCTTGCGCGCCTCCCTGGTTGCCCAGGCGATATGCGGGGTGATGAAGCTGTTCGGCGCGCCGAGCAACGGGTTGTCCGCGGCAGGCGGTTCGGTTGAGAGCACGTCGGCGGCGAAGCCTCCCAGCTGGCCACTTACCAGTGCCGCGGCGACTGCAGCTTCATCGATCAGTTGGCCGCGGCCGGTATTGATCAGGATGGCCCCCGCCTTCATCGTTTCCAGCCGGGCGCCGTCGACCAGGTGTTCCGTGTCGGATGTCAGCGGGCAGTGGAGGGAGATGACATCACTGCGGCTGAAGAGGGTCGGCTGATCGACCAGTTCGACCTGAAACTGCTGCGACCAGTGGCGATGCTTGTCAGGATTGGCGGTAGAAACCACCGTCTTCATGCCGAACGCGTTGGCGATCTGCGCGACCCGGCGGCCGATCTGACCGCAACCGACGATGCCGAAGGTTTTGTCGGCCAGCTCCATCAGCGGACGGTCACACAGACTGAAGTCCTCACAGGCTGTCCAGTCGCCATTGCGGACCAGACGGTCGTGATGGCCGACCTGCTGGGTTATTTCGAGCAGCAGGGCAAAGACCATCTGGGCCACTGAGGCGGTACTGTAACCGGGGATGTTGCAGACGGTGATGCCCCGTTCGGTAGCGGCGACGGTATCGACGATGTTGTAGCCGGTGGCGAGCACACCGATGTAGCGCAATGCGGGGAGTTGAGCGATGGTCTCCGCGGTGACCGGGGTTTTGTTGGTCAGCAGGAGCTGTGCCCCGCTGGAGCGTTCCACCACCTGGCCGGGGGCGGTGCGATCGTGGATGTCACAGGGGCCGAGCCGGCGCAGCAGTGCCCAGTCCATATCGCCTGGATTCATGGTGTAGCCGTCGAGGACAACGATCTTCATAGAGGCTCCTTGTCTTTGCGGATTTATAACTCAAAAGAAGGGTTGGATAAAAACATTCAATCGTTACCACTGGGACACGGAGTCGCAGAGGGTAAATCAGTAAGCATGGTGTGATCGTCCCGTTTTCTTCGTGCTCTCAGTGCCCCCAGTGGTGAGAACCTGTTGTTTCGCTTACTGGTCCATTGGTTTTTTTGCAGACCCTGGAATGAGCTTACGCTCTCACACCCGTTTGCTTGGCGCCTTGGAGCGGGGCATGAATTTGATTCTCAGAGTTCAAAGGTTTCCTTGAGCTGTTTCATGTAGCGGCGGCTGACCGGCAGCTGGTGGCCTGAGCGGGTGTGTATTTCGGCAAGTCCCCCTTCGAGCAGCATGATCTCGTCGATGGCGGCGGGATTCACCAGGTACTGCTTGTGGCAGTGGACCAGGGGAGTCCGTTCCTCCAGGGTTTTCAGGGTCAGCTCGGTGAAAAACTCGCCGTCGGTGGTGACCAGGTGGACACCGCTCAGGTCGGAACGGACAAACTCCACGCTCTGCGGATCGACCAGCTTGATGCGGTTGGCGCCGATGCAGGGGATCCGTTTCAGCTCCGCCGTGCGGTACTGGGCGGGCAGATCTTCGTGGCTGAACTGCCTGACCTTCTCAACGGTCTTTCTTAACCGCTGCGCGTCCACCGGCTTGAGCAGGTAGTCGAGGGCCTGCTGCTCAAAGGCCTTGAGGGCATACTCGTCATAGGCGGTGACGAACACCACCTGCGGCAGCTGTTCCTGCTCGAGCATGCTGAGCAGCTCGAAGCCGTTCAGGACCGGCATGTTGATATCGAGAAACAGCAGGTCCGGTTTGTCGCGGTTGATTATCCGCACGGCCTCCAGCGCGTTGCCGCAGCTGCCGATGATCTCGAAGTCTGTGATCTCTTCGAGCAGGGCCTGGAGTTCCTCGCGGGCATGTCGTTCGTCATCAACGATCAGGGTGCGAATCATGCGAAATCCTCATTTGCCAGGGGAATGCGCAGCAGGACACGGGTCTTTTGCTCCGGCTCACAGGAAACCTCGACCCCGCATTCCGGTCCGAACTGGTTCTTGATCCGTTTGTCAACGAGTGTCATCCCCAGCCCCGTGTCGGAGAGTTTATCACAATAGGTGCCGGCATTGTCCTCAACCAGGATTTCCGCGCGGCCGTCGAACTTCTGCGCGGAGATGGTGACCTGGCCTCCCTCCAGCAGTTGGGAGATGCCGTGCTTGATGGCATTTTCGATGATCGGCTGCAGGGTGAAGGTCGGCAGCTTCAGCTTCAACAGAGCGGGATCGATCTCGGTGACAACCTTGAGCCGCTCGCCGAAGCGGGCCTTTTCGATCTTCAGATAGGACTGGACGTGATCGAGCTCCTCTTCCAGGGTGACCACGTCGCCGCTGCGTTTGAGGTTCTTGCGGAAGAAGTTGGACAGGTGCATGAGCAGGTCACGGGCCCGGTCCGCGTCGACTCTGACCACGGCGATGATGGTGTTCAGGGCGTTGAAGAGAAAGTGTGGATTGACCTGGGCCTGGATCAGTTTCAGCTCTGACTGGACCAGCAGGTTTTTCTGTTCAGCGTAGCGCGAGCGCAGCAGCTGATCGGAAAACAGGTTCGCCAGCCCCTCGCCAAGGGAGCGGTTTAGATGGCTGAACATCATGTTTTTCGGCTCGAAGAGAATGATCGTGCCGACCACTTCCTGCTCGATGCGCAGCGGGATCACCAGGGTCGAGCCGAGCGGACAGTCCGGTGAGCGGGGACAGGCGAAGGGGGTGTTGACCCCGTCGGCGTAGGCAACCTGGTTGGTTTTGATCGCCCGCAGGGTGTACTCGGTGATGATCGGCAGGCCGGGATGATGATGGTCGTCGCCGATCCCGGCAAAGGCGAGGATTTTCTCCCGGTCGGTGATGCTGACCGCCCCGACGCCGGTCTCTTCGCGAATGATTTTTACCAGCTTCTGCGCGTTCTCTGGGTTGAACCCCTTGCTCAGGATGCCGAGGGTGCGGTCTGCCACCTTCAGCGCCCGGGCGGAAAAGTGGGCTCCGAAACGGTCGTAGGCGCTGCGCTGGTCGCGGATGATGCTGATCAGCAGGGCAGCCCCGGCCGAATTGGCCAGCAGCATCGGCACGGCGATTGTTTTGACCAGGGCCAGTGACAGTTCGAAGGGTCGCGCCAGCAGCAGGATCGTGGCCATCTGCGCCGCTTCGACGCAGAGCGTGGTGGCGAAGGCGAGAAAGGGCAGGTAGATCTGTGAACCCCGCCCGCGGCGCACCAGGTAGAGGTGTACCAGGCCACCGATCAGGCCGCCGAGAGTGGTCGAAATGCCGCAGGCTGTGGCGGTAAAACCGCCGAGCAGGTAGCGATGCAGCCCGCCGGTCAGTCCGGTTGCGACGCCGAGCAGCGGTCCGCCGATCAGGCCGGCGAGCACAGGTCCAATCGAGCGGGTGTTGGCGATGGCGTCCTGAACCGGCTGGCCAAGATAGGTGCCGAGGATGGCAAAGGAGGAAAAGAGCAGGTAGAGCAGCAGTTTGTGCCGGAATCCCAGCTGATCACTGGTCAGCGGCCGGAACGCAGGCGACTTGGTGAACAGGTAAGTGATGACCAGAAAGATCGACATCTGCTCAAGCAGGGTGAAGATCAGGATCATGGGGCCGCTACCTCCTGCCGGAACACTGGTCGTCGCTCATCGTACTATTCCATCCCCATCTCGTAGTTGAATTTGCTGATCTCGGGAGGGTCGATACCGCGCCGCGCCGCGTCGAGAACCTGACGGCCCCGCTGGCTGAAGGGGTCGAGATGGGACAGGTCGACAATAAAGCTGTGGCAGCCGAAACTTTCCAGTTCGCTGAGGTTGGCGAGAAAGGAGAAGTCGGTTTCACTGCGCAGCCAGGTCAGCCCCAGGCGCTGGGTGACCCGGTAGGCGTCGCTGCGGTCGGACACCACCGGAGCGTCTGAGCGCACCCCTTTGATGGCAATCCGCGAGGTGATCAGCGGTACGCTGGCGTAGACGGTGAGCGCTGTCCTGACGCCGCAGTCGCGTTGCAGGAGTTCACGCAGGTTGTCGCGGTCGTCCTCGATGTAAAGCTCCGCTTCGCTGATCCCCAGCTCGCGCCAGGCGCAGAGGGCCTGACTGTTGAGGCTGAAGAGGCGAAAACTGCTGTGCAGCGAAATATCCTCCAGCCCGTCAAACAGCGGGAAGTGGCCGAGGTTGTTGAGCCGGAAATGGCGGAAGCCGAACTGGTTCAGCTGGCGCACCGCGTTGCGAAAGTCGTTCCATTCCCGGTCGAAGAGGATGAATGGCAGGTCCCAGATGACCTGCTCCTTGCCTTTGCGGATACGGCTGGCGGACTGCATGTTCTGGGCAGAGAGCGGCACCAGAATGGTTTCAACCTGCGGGTCCTGAAGGATGCGTTGTTCCCGCAGGCTCTGCAGCTGGACGCGGAGCTGGCGCTTGCCGGGCTGCGGTCCCGTGGCTGGCAGCAGCGCCTGTCTGGCCGCTTTCAGGCGGGCTTCACGGATCGGCTGCTTCTGCTGCAGGCGATGCTCGCGCAGCTCGGCATAGAACTGTCGGCGAATCTCCTTGAGCCGTTTCGGCGGAATGACGATTGCAGGCAGCGGGGCGCAGCTCAGCTGATCCAGCCGGAACGGCTCTTCGGCTGTGACGCTGAAGGCATCCGCCAGAATCTGCTCTGATAATCCCTGGCCGGTGGCAGGATAACTCTCGAAAGGATATTCCCGACGGAAGCTGCTGCTCCCGACCCGGGCGGTGATCAGCAGCTGAGCGTCACCGGCTTCGATCTGCAGTTTGACCGCTTCAGCGGGCGGCCTGACCTTGCTCAGGCGGCGCTTACAGGCGGCATCGCTGAGGGTGAAGGCCTCGCTGGAACTGACCTTGAACACCCCGTCCCCGGCTTTGAACTGATTCTTGAAGGTCGAGGGAACGGTGACGAAATGCCCGGCCGAGATCTGCTTTACCTTGCGCTGCCCCTGTTTCAGTTCACGGATGGTGAAGGCGGTCCCGGCGCGATCGGTGCGGGGCTGGATGCGCAGCCGGTCACCGATGCTCAGCAGATCATTGCTTTTGAAGCTGATCTCCCCGCCCCGGACCCGTTCGATTTCACCGAGATAGCGACCGGTGGCGCCTTTGACCGAGGGGATGGCGATGTCATTCGGCTGCCCGCCGGGCAGGAACCCCCTGGTCGGCTGCCGGCCGAAGCTGGTCTTCAGCAGCTGTTTCCCCTTGCTGATGGCGTTCCTGCGTTCGGCGGGCGGAGCGTCAAGCACTGCACGATAGGCGGAGACCACGTTATGCACATATTCGGCACTCTTCATCCGCCCTTCGATTTTCAGGCTGATGATGCCGGCCTGCTGCAGTTCCGGCAGCAGGTCGATGGCCGACAGGTCGTTGGTGGAGAAGTAGTAGCCCTGCTGCTGGCGGTGGCGGTGCTGGCGGCGGCAGGGCTGAGCGCAGCGGCCGCGGTTGCCGCTGTGCCCGCCAAGGAAGGAAGAGAAATAGCACTGCCCGGAGAAGGAGAAACAAAGAGCGCCGTGGATGAAGTGTTCCAGTTCCAGAGAGGTCTGGCGACGGATTTCACTGATCTCTGCCAGGCTCAGCTCGCGGGCCAGCACCGCCCGGCTAAAGCCCATCCGCTCCAGCATCTTGACCCCCGCCGCATTGTGCACGGTCATCTGCGTCGAGGCGTGCAGTTCCAGTCCGGGGAAGTGGCTGCGGGCCAGGCGCATCACTGCCAGGTCCTGGATGATCAGCGCGTCGACCCCGATATCCTCCAGTTCGGCCAGGGTCTCCACCAGTTGCGGCAGTTCCTGTTCCTTGACCAGGGTGTTGAGGGTGACATAGAGCTTGCGCCCCTCCCCCTGGGCATAATGGGTAATCTTGCGCAGTTCGGCGAGGGAGAAGTTTTTCGCCTTGGCCCGCGCGGAAAAGGACTTGAGTCCGGTATAGACGGCATCGGCGCCGGCATCCAGGGCGGCAAAAAACGCCTCGAAACTTCCGGCGGGGGCCAGCAGTTCCGGGGCGTCTGTCTGTTTTGTGCGGTTGGTCATCAACTCAATCTATCACGGGCGTGAACGGGTCGCAATCAGCACCCTGGGCCTGCCTACTTTTTAAGGGTCAGCAGCTTTTTTATCGCGTCCAGATTGTTGCCGGAGACGAACTTGCCGTTGATCCAGAATTTGGGGGTGCCGTTCAGGCCGACTTTACGGGCGACTTCGAGATGCTCGTCGAGCAGCCCGTTGTCCTTGAATGTCGGTACCGGTTCGTTATCGAAGCGGCCGCCCATGGCTTCCTCGTAGGCCAGGATCGGATCCTCGGCGGAAAGAATGTAACGGGCCTTCTCGGTGACGTTGGGATGAATCCGTTCCAGCGGCAGCAGGAAAACATAGCGGGTCACGTCTTCGCGGCCGGCGAAAAAGGCCGACCCTTCACGACAGAACGGGCAGTCGGGATCGACGACCTCGATGACCTGGTTGGGCCCGTCGCCGATCTTGATCGCTTTCTCCAGAGGAAACATGCCGACCTTGGCGGTCATCAGCTCCGCCTTGCTCTCCCGGGTCAGGTTACGGGCGTCCTTGGTCCAGATCTCACCGGCTATCAGGTGGCCGGACTGGGGGTTGAAATAGAGGATCTCCTCGTTCGCCAGCAGGATCTCATACAGCCCGGGAACCGGAGTCGGCGCGATTCTCTGGGGCTGAATGTTGGGGAAATTCATGCCCAGGGCGGCGGCGACGCCGCCGGGAGGATTGTCTGCAGCGGCCATCGCCAGGGTCGCTGAAACGAGCAGGGACAGACAGCAAAACATTAACCGACGGATCATTCTCTCGCTCCTGTGTCAGGTGAAACGGAAATAAGCGACAGTATAGCTCAGCAGGAGTGTTGACGGAAGGGGCTTCCGCTTGCTGCCGGTATCGAATTGTGCTAGTTAAGGAATTTAAATGTCTATTTCTTCTCTCCCGACAGGAGCTGCCTCATGGGTCGAGGAATTGCTGCGGAACCCAGTTACCTGAAAAAGGTTTTTTTCTTTACCCATCTGATGGGACTCGCGGGCGGCAGCCTGTTCCCCTTTGCCGCCCGTCCCCTGGTCGGTGAACCGGCCTATCAGCCTGGCTTTATCGCGCTGTGCCTTGTGTTCGGCTACCTGGTCGCGGTCTCGTCGTTCCTTTTTGTCCGCGGTAGCCTGAAAAAGCAGTTGCGCCAGCAGATGGAGCTGCTTGCTCCGCTGACCGGCGAAATCGAGGTGGCCGACGAAACTCTCGAAGCATTGACGCGGGCTCTCGGCTCCGGGGTCTCCCAGGTGCAGCAGCTGGTCGAGGATATGCTGCAGATTTCGGATCAGCTGCTGCCGCATTTCAATAACCTCAATCAGGTCAGCCTTTACCTTGTGGAGCGGGCGAAGGAGGGTTTGGCCTCCGCCCAGGTGAACCACAAGAACGTTGCAATGATGGAAGCCAAGCAGCAGGAAGTGGCCGGTCTGATGAAAACCCTCTCCCACAGCTCCCAGGATGAGGCTGCCCTGTCGAGGGAATTATCGGCATCGCTCGAAGAGATGGCCCGGGCGATAGACCATTCGACGATGAAATTCCTCGAAACGACGACAACGGTTGAAGAGATGACCGCCAGCGTCCGTGAAGTCAGCAACCAGGCGGAGGAGATTGCCCGCTCCGTCGAGGGCACCTCGCAGGATCTGGATGTTATCGGCGAATCGTTTGACCGGATCCGGCAGGGCTCGGCAGCCGGGAACGAGGCGGTGCAGCGGGTCAAGGAGGATGCCGAGGCCGGACTGCAGATGATGCAGCAGACCCTGCAGGGGATGGACCTGATCTTCGCCGAGAGCCAGAAGGCGACCGGAACCATGAAGCGCCTTTCACAGCAGGCGCAGCAGGTTGGCAAGATTATCGCGGTCATCAAGGACCTGGTCGGTGATACCGAGCTGCTTGCCTTCAACGCGGCGATTATTGCCGCCAAGGCCGGTGACGAAGGGAAAGGGTTTGCCGTCGTTGCCGATGAAATCAAGGACCTGGCGGACCGGACCACGGAGAGCGCCCAGGACATTCAGCGGATCATCAGCGCGATCAGCAAGGATACCGAAGAGGCGCTGACCGCAGTCGATGCGACGGCGGAACGGATCGGTCAGGGCAAGGAAAATTCGCTGAAGACCGGAGAGGCGCTGAATAAGATTGTCCATTCGGTTGAGCTGGCGTCTGCGGCGACCGATGAAATCAACCAGTTGACCGGGGAGCAGGGCGAGAAGGCCCGGGGAATGCTCAACGAAGCCCGGGAGAGCCTGCACTCTGTACGGGCCGTGGCCCGGGCGATGAACGAACAGAAGATCGGTATCCAGCGGATTCAGGAGGGCGTGACCGAGATGAAACTGGCCGCGGACAAGGTGGCCCGCGGCATGGAGGAGCAGGTCCGCGCCACCAAGGAGCTGGACCGGGGACTTAACGAGCGGGAAGATCAGATTCAGGCGGCCAATGAGGTTTCCCGCTTCCTGCAGGAAACGGCACAGCACCTGTTTGGGCATTTCGACAAGTCGCAGCAGCGGTTGTCCACCAATGTCACCCGGGCGGCGACCGTTTCGGCGGAGAGCGCCGAGCTGGAGCGGTTGACCAAAGAACTGCGCAGTCTGGGTGAGACGTTCCGCTCCCGAACCGAGTCCGGGTAATATTCATATATTTATATATTGATTTTTCCTTTCTCCTCCCTTAGAATCGCGCAGCTCTGTGTTCAGGAGAAATGAAATGAAGACAACCTATACAACCTACGGCACCTGCGCCAAATTTATCGACATCGAACTGGAAGACGAATTCGTCAAGGAGATCCGCTTCATCGGCGGCTGTGCTGGCAACGCCAAAGGCGTAGCGGCGCTGGTCAGGGGGATGCCGGTCGATGATGTGATCGCTCGACTGCGTGGTTTGGAGTGCCGAAGCGGCACCAGCTGTCCAGACCAACTCAGTCAGGCATTGGCTGGAATAATGGAGAAGCAGCGGGAGAAGATGAGCGCTTGAGCAGGCGCTGAAGAAATTCGGATTGAAAAGGGTCTCGACATGGTCGAGGCCCTTTTTTGCTGACTGTGGTTCAATGCAAGCGCCTGTTTATGGGCGTTTGCGGGACAATTGGCAAAAAGGCGTATAAATAGAGTGTATACTAAGGATTGATTGTCCTGGTTCGAGGGGGAGGCGAACAACGGGGGACACGTTAAGAGCAGAGAGCCGTCGCGGCCGGGTATCATGAACCGTTGCCGGCGAAATCTATAAAATCAGAGGGTTTATTATTCGCCATGTTTTTTCTGAGATTTACGCTTTTTGTAATATTTGCGGTGGGGATTCTTGTCTATTTGATCTCAGCAAAGATCAGGTCTGAATTCTTAAAAACCGGAGGGGAAATTATCCCACAATTTCGGGGTTCCAGTGCGGAGTTTAAGGCATTTTGCAAAAAACCTCCAACGCAATATGCTTCCAAATTGTTAAAGCTAAGAAAGAATCTTTCCATTGTATTAATTATCGCTGTTATTGTTTTTTTACTAACTATGTTATCTGCAGTCTTGGAACAAATTTAAAAAAAAGCGAACAATCGAATCAACGCGGTCGGAAGACGCTTCTGTTTTTGACCAATAAGAAAAACCAAATTGCGGTGGTGGCCGTAACTCCACATCGCAGCCGGTTATCATGAACCGTTATGCTTTAAATAGAGCTTAAATAAACAGAGGGGCAGCCCAAGGCAGCCCCTCTGTTTGTTATCCTTCCTTGACCCCGATCTTCCGCAAGATGGTAATCATCGGGCACCAGTTGGTGAAGGCGCTCTGGAACAGGTTGAGGCCGACGAAGGCGGTAAAGAAGAACCAGTAGGGCGAATGAAAATGGCCGAGGGCGACGCTGAGCATCACGAAAAATCCGGCAATCATGCGCAGGTAACGATTGACTGTCATAGAGGGTATCCTTTCCTGTGGTTCGGGTCCGTCAGAAACTGTAGCGGACTCCGGCATAAATATTGGAATTGTCTTCCAGTTGACCGAAAAACGTTTCGGACGTCTCCCCGCCGAACAGGTTGCCGCCGCAGGTCAGCAGCCAGGCATCGCTCAGCTTGTAGCGCAGCTGGGGGCGCAGGTAGTAGTCCTCATCCGTCGGTGACCAGTAGCTGAACAGGCTGAGGGTCAGCGTTTGACTGAGCAACTGCTTGGTCAGACGCAGCGTCCAGACCTGGCGCTGTTCGTCCCGGATCGGCTGCCCTGCGGCCAGCGACTGCCGGTAGGCGGAGTAGTCCTGCAGTTCTTCCAGATAGAATTGCAGGCTGCCGGTCAGCTCCTGGAGCAGCTCCCGTTCGTAACCGACGAGCAGGCGGATCTCGCTGTTCGGTGCCCAGGGGTCGTCGCCGTCGCTGTCGTCCCGTGAATCATAATAACCGGTTTCGAGGTTGACTATCCCCCCTTTGAATCCCCCCCGCAGGCTGGCGCCGAAGACGTTGAGGCGGGGGAAAATATAGTTGCCGCTGGCGGGGTCGAACCCCTGGGGGCGCTTCCAGTAGCCGCGATAGGCGTAGGCTGCCAGTTCGTAGCCGCGGAGATTGCGTGAGACGCGCAGGGTGATCTCATGGTCATCGAACCAGTCATCCGGCTTGTCAAAGTCGATCGGCTCACTGCCGGACCCGGAGAAGGAGAGGCGCTCGCCGGTCAGGAAACGGTCGCTGTCGAAGCGGGGGGTATAGACCAGATCAACGTTGGCGACGCCGGGAAACAGACTGACGAGCAGGGCATCTGAGGGGGCCTTGAGATATTCCTCGTCGCGGCCGGTAAAAAACGCTTGCCAGTCCTTGGGGAAGAGGTCGTTGATGAACAGCAGGTCCCCGGTCCCCCAGGTCAGGATCTGTCTGCCCAGCTTGACGTCGACGATGTCGATCGGTGAGAAGGTCAGGTTTGCTTCACGCAGGTCGAACGCACCGCTCCCCTCTTCAAGGTCTGGGGTCCTTTTCTCGGCGACATTGTCGTACAGAAAATCCCCGCGCAGCTGAAGGATGCTCCGCTCGGCGTAATGTTCCAGCGCCAGTTGCAGGCGTGTCTCAAGCAGGCTGGTGTCGCGCTGTCCCGGATCGTTGCCGGTACGTATGCCGCCGCGTGCATCGAGGAAACCGTGCAGCGGGATCCCTTCCGTCAGTTCCAGCGCCGGCCCGCTGGCTGGCACGCCGAGAACCAGGGCAATCAGGAGCAGAAGTTGTCGCCAGGTATTCAAGGATCGTCTTCCTTTGCAAGGGTTGTTTGGCGCGTCAGCTTACTGGGAGACTTCACGCGGCGGTCGGCGCAGGAACCGTTCACTGAAAATCCGCTTGTTGAGGCCGATGTCGTAGCTGACGTTGCTGAAGCTGTTGATGGTGCTGGTGCCTGCCTTCAGGTCACTGGCCTGAGATTCCATCACCGTGGGGTGGCCGTTTACGTTCTCAACCCGCAGTGCCTCGACCCGGCGGTAGAGGTTCCCCTGGTTGTTGTAATACTCGGCTTTGCGTGGCAGGAAGTCTGTCTTGTCGATCCAGACCAGGTAGTGGGCAAATTCCACGCTGCCGGGGTCCTTCGGTTCGTTGCGGACGAGGTAGGTCTCGGCCGTCTCTTCCACCAGGCTGTGGGTGTCTTCATCGATCCCGCGGCCTGAGACATCCTCGTAGAAAAAGTCCGAGCCGACGAAGCTGGTGCGTTTATCGCCGGGAGCGATCCGCTTGACCAGGTTGAGCGCCGGCAGCCAGAGCCAGCGGTCATCTTCCCGGTCAGCGTTCTTCCAGACCAGAAACGCCATCTTGCGGACGTCGGCCGGCGCCTGGAAATAGACATAGAACTTCTGATCCTCCGGACCGTCATTGAGGCGCAGGATGGTGAACTGTCGTTCGCGGGTGCCGCCATCGGCTGCTTTGATGGTCATGGTGACGTCGGCCTTGCCGTCGGCACCGGCGTAATAAGAGGCCTGGTTGGCCCTGGCAACGATCTCATCAGCAGTCAGCCCGGCGGCTTGGAGCGGTGCAGTTGCGAGAAAGAGGCCGAGCAGCGCGAGTGGTAGCAGCAGGATCTTCTTCATCTTGGTGTTCCTCCGAGGGTCTTTAATGTTAAGCCTCATCTTCAGGCTTGCGAAACGCAATTTTCTGTAGCGGCGTCAGTAGCGCCGGCAGAATGAACAGGGTTGCCAGCCAGGAGACGCCCATGATGGTGGCGAGGAAGAAGCCGACGGTCTGGTAGGGGACCAGCGGCGCCAGCAACAGCGGGGTGAAGCCGATGGCAATAATGATGGCGTTGCGGCTGATGGCCATGGCCGGTTCCTTGAACATCTGTTTGGCTGTTTCGAGCCAGTTGCCGGTCTTCAGCTGAATCTCCCGGGCCCGCTCCAGGAAGTGAATGGCGAAGTCGACACTCAGGCCGAGGGTCAGCGCGGACAGGACCGCCACCGGCATGTCGTACTCCTTGCCGACCAGGCCGATAATCCCGTAGCTGAGGGTGATCGTGAATGACAGCGGTAGCATCGCCAGGAGGCCGAACAGGACGGACCGGAACAGCAGCATCATCATCACCAGAACCACGACAAAGGAACTGCCCAGCGAGGTCATCATCCCCTTGACCATCTTGTCCTGCCAGACGACGTTGAGGTAGGTCAGCCCGGCCCATTCGATTTTCATCGGGGTCGGCGGGGGGTTCTCCTGCATATAGACCTGCATATCCTTGACCACGGCCGCCATGTCCTGGTTATCACCGCTGGTCAACTGGACCCAGACGTTGGCTTCCTGGTAATTGCGGGTGATCAGGTGAAACAGGCTGTCCTTCTTTTTCATCCCTTCAAGCTGGACAAAAACCTGGGCCACCGCAGCGGCGGTCTCTGGGATCGCATTGTAGGATTGGTTGCGCTCCTGGTAGGCGGCCTGTTCGCTTTGGCTGAGGCCACCGGGTGGTTCCAGGTAGTTCAGCTCGTAGGCCGCTTTTTTTAGCGAGTCGACCGCCGAAGAGGTCTTGCCTACGACCGGGTTGCCGGCAAGGTGCGCCTGCAGCTGCGCCAGGTAGGCGAGGATTTTCGGTTTCTTGAAGAGCGGCGCGGTCAGTTCCGCCTGCATCTCGTAAACGAAGTCGACAAACGAATCAGCGGTGTAGAGATCGGTGATCTCCAGCGCGGCTTCAAGGAGTTCTTCGCCTTCAAGTTCGCTCTGCGGCTCGACGTATTCGTGCAGGATCCGCTTGTACTCCTGAGGGATCTCTTCCAGCGGGGCAATTCTCTCATGCAAGGTGCGCGAGTTGAGACCGACCGGGTTGAGATAGTTGATTTCGTCGGCCAGTTCCCCCCACAGGGCGGTGGTCTTGCTGTCCAGGTGTTCCGCCAGTTCCACCAGTTCGACGAAGGCCCGGCTGACATCCGGTCCACTGATCTGGCCGTAGCGCTTTTTCAGTTCCGCCAGTTTCTCCCGGAAAGTGGCAACGGCTGCAGGGTATTTTTCTGCGAATCGTTGCTCCACTTCGATGCTCATGGCATTGGAGTTTGCTTCGCAGTCGCAGATTCCCGGTTGCGTTTCTGCCAGCGTCAGGTAGGCGGTATAGGTGCCTCCGAAGTGGCTGTTCAGAACCCTGTCAGCGACCCTTATCTCATGCTTCGGGCTGAACCATTTGACCGGATTGTCGTTGACCTGGATCCGGCTGATCCCAAAGATGGCGATCGCCACCAGCGCCGAGGCCAACAGGATGATCGGCCGCCAGCGACGCGTGCTGAAGCTGCCCAGGTTCTCCAGGATACGATTGAGCGGGCCGCCAGCCGGGATCTCTTTCTTCTCTCTCGGGGTCAGTTTCTGCAGTTTTTTCTGCGGGACCAGCAGCATGATGTAGGCCGGGACCAGGGTCATGCTCAGCACCCAGGCCAGGCCGACGCCGAAGGCGACATGCAGGCCGAATACCTGGACCGGCGGGATCGGGGTGGTGGCAAGCGAAGCGAAACCGGCCATTGTCGTCAGGCTGGTATAGAGCATCGGGCGGAACAGATGACCGATGACATAGCGGATCGTTTCCCGCTTGTCCTGAAAACGGGGATAGGTGTCGTAAAATTCGCTGAGGATATGGACCGAGTCGGCGACTGCAATCGGCATCAGGAAGATGGCGATCATCGAACTCATGATGTGAACATCATAGCCCAGGCCGATGAGCAGACCCATGGTACAGATCACGCTGACGATGGCAACGACCATCGGTGCAATGATCAGACTCAGATTGCGGAAGAACAGCAGCAGCAGGATGAAGATGGCCAGCCCGGCCAGCGGTGCGGAGGTGGCCATCTGGACCAGCATTTCGATACCGAAGGTGTCTTCGGCAACCGGCAGCCCGGTAATATAGACCTCGTCCTCCTCAGGCCAGTCTTGGGTCAGGTTGCGGACCAGGTTGGCAACATTGTGGCTGTAGGTCTTTTTGATGATCGGGATGTAGAGGCAGATCGCTTTTTCGTCCTCGGAGACCAGGGTTCCCGCGTAAAGCGGGTTGTTCATGGCGTCGTCACGAATGATCCTGGCCTCTTCAAGGGTGGTCGGGGCTCGCTCCATGAGATATTCGAGCTTGAGCGAGCCCAGATCGGCCTGCTTGATATTGTCGACCACGCTTGGCGCGATCAGCTCGCGGCCGATGATAACGCTCTGCCCCTGTTCGTCGAACAGCCTGTTCGGCTGATGGTTAAAGGCGACATTGAGAGCCTGCTGCCACGAACTTTCCGGGTTCAGGTCGATGCTGCGATAACCGCCTGGGTTTTGTCCCCCGCGGCTGAAATCACGGACTTCCGGCAGGCCGTTCTCAGCCAGGCGCAGGCTCAACAGCTCGTGGGTCAGCTGGTCGATGCGGGTCAGCGTTGCGGGGGTGAAGATGCCTTCGGCGTCAGTTTCATTGACAATGCCGACGACCACGAAATCGTAGAGGGCATATTTCTCTTTTACCTCATGGTGGAAGACACGGACAGGTTCATTGGCGGAGAGCATGTTTTCAGGGTCGTTGTCGAACTTGACCTTGGGGAACTGCCAGGCAAACAACAGGGTCAGCAGGGCCGCCAGCAGCAGCACGGTGCGGGGAAAGCGCAGGCTCAGATCGGTCAGGCGTAGTTTCATCAGCGGATTGTCCTCCCGGGGCATATATTCTAAAAAATATATATATTAATAATATTATAAATGTCAAGGTTTTGTAATTGAGAAATTCTAGCATATAAAGTAGCATACTCCAGTGTTTTGGCGGGTTATGTTTGCTTGCCTGTTGTTTGTCTTGAGAGACTCTTTTTAGGAGGTAGTGATGCTGAAGCGAATTGTTCTGTGTCTGATGATGTTCTTCGGTCTGGCTGGAGGTCTGGCGCTGGCTGCGACTGACCCTCTGGCGGCGTGGAAGCCGACCTTTGACCCGAGTGGCGCCGAGTATACCTATCTGGTGTCCAATGTCGGTCATCCGGCGATCGAGGGGGTCAGTGTCGGTTTCAAAATCCGTGACCGGGTCTGGGAAGAGAGTGGTGGCCGGCTGTATGTTGATTATCGTCCTTTGTCCCAGCTGGGCGGCGAGAAGGACGTTCTGGCGAAGCTGAAATTGGGCGCTATCCACGGCATGATGTCGTCTTCGGTGATGGCGCCCAACGTCGATCCCCGCCTCGGGCTGGTCAACCTGCCGTTCCTGTTTGACAGTTTTGCTAAGCTCGACCGGTTCCGGGATAACGAGACTCTGTTCGCCGAGTATGGTGCCGGAGCGGAAAAGCAGGGGATCAAGGTGGTCGATTTTACCGGCTACGGCAGTTATGGCTGGGCGACCAATTCTCCGGTCGGTTCGCTTGAAGATGCCAGAAAAATGACCTTCAGGATCGCCCAGGCGCCGGTCAATATCGATCTGTACCGGGCCTGGGGGCTGCAGTTCACGGTCATGCCCTGGCCGGACGTCCCTCAGGCGCTGCAGACCGGTGTCATCACCGGACTGGATCATACCCCGATCGTCTGCAGCATCTCCAAAAAATTCACTGTCGCAAAAAACTTCACCGGGATCGATTACGCACAGGGTCTGTACATCCACCTGATGAACAAGCGCTGGTTTGACAAACTTCCTCAGGATCTGCAACAGATCCTGATCAAGGTGATTCGCGAAGAGAGTGCCAAGGCGCGGGCGATGACCGAAAAGCAGCAGCAGGATGAAATCGCCAAGTCGCAGGCGGCGGGGGTCAATTTTGTCGAGCTGCCCGAGGCGGAGATCGCCAGGTTGACCGAGATGGCCGAACCGATTGTGCAGAAGTGGGGGGAGAAGATCGGCCTGGACTATTTGACGCAGGTTCGAGAGTATCTCGCTGAGTAAAGACAGCCCCATTTTTTGAAAGCATGTTTTAAACGCCGGGACATATCGTGCCCGGCGTTTTTTTATTTTATTCCGGGAGTAATTCCCTTGACCGGAATAATCTTAAAAGGCTATATTCTTTTTCTAAGTAATTGTATTTATTGATAATTAACAAAGTTTCGATAATGTCAAACACTGTTTGTTTCTTCATACTTTACAGGAGGTTTACTGCGATGAAAAAACTGCTCGTACTGTTGTTGGCCCTTTGCCTGGCGGCACCTGCCTTTGCTGCTGAAGAGAAAAAAGACCCACTGGCGGCCTGGACGCCGAAATTTGATCCCTCCACAGCAGAGTACAGCTACATCCTCTCCAACATTTCTCATCCGGTTATCGAGGGTGTCGGTTTCGGTTATCGCCTGCGTGACCGGGTCTGGGAGGACTCCGGCGGCCGGCTCTATGTCGACTTCCGCCCCCTGGCCCAGATGGGCGGCGAGAAGGACGTCATCAACAAGCTCAAGCTGGGTGCCGTGCACGGGATGCTGAGTTCCTCGGTTGCCGCACAGAACGTCGCGGACACCCTCGGCATCGTCAACATGCCGTATGTTGTCGACACCTTTGACAAGCTCGACACGTTCCGTAACACCCCCGAACTCTGGGAGCCTTTTGTCCAGAGCACCCTCAAGGGTGGCATCATGACGGTTGACGTCACCGGCTACGGACCCTATGGCTGGGCGACCAACACTCCGGTAAAGACGATTGAGGACGCCAAGTCGGTCAACTTCCGTATTGCCCAGGCCCCGCTCAATGCCGACTTCTACAAGGCGTGGGGCATGAAGTTCACGGTCATGCCCTGGCCGGACGTCCCTCAGGCCCTGCAGACCGGTGTCATCACCGGCCTTGACCACACCGCGATCGTCTGCAACATCACCAAGAAGTTCACCATCGCCAAGAACTTCACCAACCTTGATTACGCCCAGGGCCTGTTCATCCACCTGATGAACAAGCGCTGGTTCGACAAGCTGCCCGCCGACCTGCAGAAGATTCTGATAACGGCGATCACCGAAGAGAGTGCCAAGACCCGCGAACTGACCAAGCAGCAGCATGAGGCGCAGGTGGCCAAGGCCAAGGAAGCCGGCGTCAGTTTCTTCAAGCTCTCCGACGCCGAGCAGCAGAAGCTGATTGAGCTGACCGCCCCGGTTTACGAGAAGTGGGGCGAAAAGATTGGCATGGATTACTTCAAAAAGGTCCAGGCCGCGCTCAAATAATTGATTCTTTGGCTGAAAACCGATATGCTTGGCGGCCGGGGAGAATGCTCTCCCCGGTCTTTTTTTGTGCCCTGCCTCTGCGCGGGGCTAAACAGCGAATCGTCGAGAAGGAATAGGGCTTGCGCACGTCATCGGGCTGTTCCGTGCGACCGGCATGTCTATGAAAAAACTCATCAGAAATATCAATCGTGTCTTTTCCTTTGTTGAGGACTGGAGCCTGTTTATTTCGGTTTCGGTGGCCCTGGTCGTCGCCATGGCGAATGTCGCCCTGCGTAAATTGACCAACGATGTCAACCTCTACTGGTCGGACGAAGTGGTCCGCAAGGTCATTTTCTTCAGCACCTATGTCGGCAGTATCTCGGCAATCCGCGCCAGATCTCTGATCCGGATCGACGCCCTGCCACAGCTAATGCCGGCCCTCAAGAAGCCGCTGACCCTCTTCAGCCACCTTGCCGTCCTGGTCTTTTCCGGCTGTATGGTCTGGCTCGGTTACACGATGACCCTGATGGTCTACGAGGACCAGTTTGCCAAGACCGCCTCCCTGCAGATTCCCGAGTGGTATTTCTACGCTGTTCTGCCGATCATGGGGGTGATGATGTTCATCAGGACCCTGATTGTCGCCTTCGAGGACTGGTTCGGCGTCGATCTCTGCGCGGAACCGGTGAAGGGGGAGGTGGAGGCCGACTAGGCCGCTCGTTATGGATAACAACTACCTGCTCATAGTCGCCCTGCTGATTGGCTGCCTGGCCGGCACCGTTCCGGTGTTCATGTCGCTCTTCTTCACCGGGCTGGTCGGCCTGGTCTGGATCGCCGGAATCGATCCGATGATCGCCATTGAGGTGCTCTATCGCAGCATGGACAAATTTGCCCTGATCGTGGTGCTGTTTTTCGTCCTCTGCGGGAACATCATGACCACCGGCAGTATTGTCGAGAAGCTGATCAAAACCGCCAATATCATCGTCGGTTGGTTGCCGGGCGGCCTGGCGATGGCCGGGGTGCTCGCCTGCGGCTTCTTCGGCGCGATCTCCGGGTCTACGGTGGCCACCGTTGTCGCCATCGGCGGGTTCATGATTCCGTCCATGCTGAAGCATGACTATGATGAGAAATTCACCGTCGGCATCATGTCCACGGCCCCGATCCTCGGGGTCATCATCCCGCCGTCGATCTCGATGATTCTCTACGCGATGGTCTCCAACGACCCCTTGGAGGCGCTGTTTCTGACCGGTTTTATCCCGGGCATCCTGATCATCATCGGGATGTCGCTGTACGCTTATTTTTTCTGCAAGCGGACCGATCTTGACACCATGCCGAAACCGACCTTCAGCGAGGTCGTGGCAACCCTGAAAGAGAGTGTCTGGGCTCTGCTGCTGCCGGTGATTATTTTCGGCGGGATCTATTCCGGCTTTTTCACTGCCAACGAGGCTGCGGTGGTCGCCTGCTTCTATGCCTTCACCGTCGAACTGTTCATCCACCGGGACCTGCGTTTCGGTGATATCAAGAAAGTCATCGTCTCCTCGGCGATGACCTCGGCGACCCTGCTGGTGATCGTCGCCGGCGCTTCGGTTTTCGGTGAATATCTGACCTTCGAGCAGATTCCCAACCAGATCGCCAATGCTGTGGTCGACAATATTCAGAGCCCCTGGGTGTTCCTGCTGGCCGTCAATATCCTGCTGCTGATCATCGGCATGTTCATGGACATCATTTCGGCGACCCTGATCCTGACGCCGATCTTTCTGCCGCTGCTTTCCAAGTTCGGCATCGATACCATGCATTTCGGCCTGCTGATGACGCTCAACCTGGGGATCGGTTACTGCACGCCGCCGCTCGGCGTCAGCCTCTATATTTCCGGAGCGGTGGCCGACCGGGACCTGATCTATGTCTCCAGAGCCGTTGTCCCCTTTCTGCTGATCCAGGTTGCGATCCTGATGGTCCTGACCTACTGGCCCGACCTGGTGCTGTTTCTGCCGCGCCTGGTTTATGGCTGAAAAGACTGACGCGGTTGACAACTGTCCTGGTCCCTGTTTTGCTTGTCTCCGACAGCTAGAGGGTCCATTGTCTTTAACAGGAGGAGCACATGACTCCGAAAATTCTGGTTCCGGTGGATGGCTCGACAACCTCGCAGAAGACCATCAGGTCCATTATCGAGCAGAAGGAGCGTTTCCCCGAGCAGATCAGCCTGTTGCATGTGGTCGATATTCAGCTGGCCTACCGGATGATTCCCGATTTTCAACTGGAGATGGTCCGGGAGAACGCGCGCAAGGCCGGACAGGTTCTGCTGGAAAAACAGGCCGAACCTTTCCGCGAGGCCGGATTTGAACCGCACCTGCTGCTGGAGCTGGGCTCCCCCCGGGAGGTCATTCCCAGGGTTGCCAATGACCAGAACTTTCAACTGCTGGTGATCGGCCGGCATGCCAGCAGTGGAGAAATCCGCGATGTGCTGTTCGGTTCGGTGGCAAACTATGTGCTGCATAATGTGAAGTGCCCGGTGCTGCTGTTTTAGCGAGCCCGTTGCACCTGCGCCAATAAAAAAGCGAACCTGCGGGTTCGCTTTTTTATTGGCGCGACTATGCGCGTGACCGGTTAATGCCCGGAATGTTCAGGTGGCTGTCGCGGCCCGCAGCCGGGGGTACAAGGGTTTATGCGGTTGCTGTTTGTGGTGCAGGTACTGGATCGTTTCGATAAAGAAACGGGTGAAATAGTCCGGCAGTTCTCCTTCCGGTAGTTGGGAGATTTCCAGTTCGTTTTTTGCCGAGATTGTTACCAGAATGGTGTCAGCCGCAAAGGTTGCAAGGTATTCGCTGAGAAGCGTTGCATCGATGCCGCATTTTTTCTTTGCCAGGAGGATCAGGTCGAATTCTGCATGGAGCAGAGCTTCGAGCCCTTCCAGGTCGTTATTGGCATAGGCCACCCGGAACCCGGCACGTTCAAGGGACTGTTTCAGGCCAAAGAATTGCGAACTGTTGTCGATCAGCAAAATGGTTTGCATTGTTGCACCTGCTTTCTGCGCTTGTGGAAAAAAACCCGCCCCCGTAGGAGGCAATGAACAGGGGCGGGCAAGGGGTTGGAAAACAGTCTGCTGCTATTTTCCAGGGTCTTCGTCGTAGGAGGTAACGAAGCTGTTGACGGGGTGGCCTAATGCGTCTGCATTTGACAATGCCACCCTGTAGATGTCCCGTGGTTAGTGCCTCATGCCGTGTCCATGATCGGGGCCGCGCCTGTCCATCGACGCAAAAAAGATGTCGGCTTTTGCCTGTTGATCAGCGGACAACAGGGCGAATATCTGCTGCTTGGTTTTCATCCTTTCGACCTGCATGTCGATCCGCTGTGCCGCGCGCTTTTCCGCCATGACCCGGAACGCAGCTTCGTCGAAAGAACTCGCTGATTTGAATTCACGCATCTGTTGCCGATCGGCCCTGCGTTGCTCGAACATGTCCTGATGCTGCTCTTTTTTGTTTTCCAGGATTGCTCTGATCCGGGTCTGTTGAGCTTCGGTCAGGTCAAGAGCCGTTGCCATCTGTGCCAGGTGCTGTTCCATTCGTTCGGCTCTCTTTTCCTGTCGCGCGTTGCTGTCGGAATCGCTGCATCTGCCGGGACCGAATCCGGCGATTGCCGGCGAGAAGGCCAGGCCGGTCATCAGGGTTGAGGTGATCAGGATAGTCAGCAGTTTGTTTTTGTTCATATCGGGCTCCTTTTTCATGAAGTTGTTTGATGGAAGCCAGTGTAGGAGAAATGAATGCAAAAAGGGGTTAAGATGGCCGCAGGTTGTGTAAAGTTTTGTCAAGTTCGGGAACTGTGGTTGACACTTCTTAACAGTCAGGCGCACCGATCTGGGTTAGACTGTCGATAACATTGGATCTAATCGGACAGGGGTGGCAATGAACCGCATACTGGTCATAGATGACGATCTCGCGCTCTGCGAGTTGCTGGTCGAGTATCTGATCCCGGAGGGCTTCGAGGTCGAGACCGTGAACGACGGAGAGCAGGGGGTCGAGGCTGCACTGAGTGAAGAGTACGGGCTGGTGGTTCTGGATGTGATGCTGCCGCGAATGAACGGATTCGATGTGTTGCGGCATATCCGGGAGAAGTCACGGATTCCGGTCATCATGCTGACCGCGCGGGGGGACGATATCGACCGGATCGTCGGGCTGGAAATGGGCGCCGATGACTATCTGCCGAAACCGTTCAATCCACGTGAGCTGGTGGCGCGGATTCGCGCCATACAGCGACGGGCGGAAAGTTCGGTGGACCTGCCGCAGCAGGAATCGGCGATGGGAGATCTCCAGATCGGCGATCTGGTGCTGAAGAGCAGGAGCCGTGAAGTCTTCTGCCGGGGGGGGGAGAAAGAGTTGACCTCGGTTGAATTCAACCTGCTCGAGGTCCTGTTGCGGCGGGCGGGACAGGTCATCTCCCGAGAGGACCTGGTGCAACAGGTGCTGGGTCGTCAGCTGTCACCCTATGATCGGAGTATCGATGTTCATATCAGTGCCCTGCGGAAGAAGCTCGGCCCCCTGCCACAAGGGAGCGAGCGGATAAAGACCGTCCGCGGGGTCGGTTATCTTTATACGTTTTCGGATCAGCCCTGACCCGTGCCAGTGGATTTCGTCACATGCGCAGCCTCTTTGTAAAAATATTTCTCTATTTTCTGCTGATTATCGTCATTTCAGCGGCGATCGGCATCGTTCTGACCTACTCCCGGGACCATGAGTTCCCGCCGATGGGCCATAAGCACTTTGCCAAGCAGGCGCTGGCGGAATACGGACGTGCGGCCGTGCAGATTTATGAACAGGGAGGGTCCCCGGCGTTAGAGAAATATATGGAAGAGATGCGCGAAACTGCGGATGTCCATGTCTTTCTGTTTTCGGCGCGGGGGGAAACCCTGGCCACGTTCAGTGTGCCGAAACGCATCGGCATGCTGATCAAGCGGATGGCGGAGCGTGCGTATATCACCGACAAGCTGATTTTTTCCGAGCGCAGAGAACTCCCCTGGATGGCCAGTCCGCTGAGCAGCAGTTCCGGGAATCGCTATGTCATCGTTGTCGGGCTTCCTGAACGCCCGGCGCTGCGGCATATTTTCAAGGCCATGCCCCCGGCAATCTTCGGCTCCAGGGCACTGGTAATCCTCGCTGTCGCAGCGCTGGTCTGCTTCTTCCTGGCCCGCTCCCTGACCTCACCGATCCGCAAACTGAGGCAGGCGACCCGCCAGTTTGCCGGAGGCGATCTGACGACGAGGGTCGGCACGGAAATCCAGGGGAAGGGCGAATTCAGCGACCTGGGCAGGGATTTTGACTTCATGGCGGAGCGGATTGAGACCCTGATCACCACCCAGAAGCGCCTGCTGCAGGATATCTCCCATGAACTCCGATCACCGCTGGCGCGGATGGCTGTTGCTCTGGAGCTGGCCCGTCAGCGCTCCGGCAATGAGACCCGCGGTGCGCTGGAACGGATCGAAGCGGAAGCCGGTCAGCTCAATGAAATGATCGGGCAGCTGCTGAGGCTGACCCAGCTGGAAAGCGGCATCGGCTCATACCGGGTGGAGAGGTTCGATCTGGGGGCGCTGCTCCGCTCGGTGGTGCTGGATGCCGACTTTGAAGCTGGAGGGCATGGGCGGAAGGTGACGTTGGTCGCGTGCGACTCGGTCTTTGTTGAAGGAGCCGAAGAGATGCTGCGCCGCGCTATCGAGAATGTGATCCGCAATGCGGTGAAATATACCGGAGGAGGGACGACCGTCGAGGTCTCTCAGGTAGCCGATCGTCAGTATGGTCAGGTTCAGGTTGTTGTTCGTGATCGGGGTCCGGGCGTTCCAGAAGAGTCCCTGGACAAGCTTTTTGAACCCTTCTTCCGGGTGGCTGATGCGCGCGACCGGGAGAGTGGGGGCACCGGTCTCGGTCTGGCGATCGCCGATCGAGCGATCCGCCTCAGTGGCGGAACGATTTGCGCTGAAAATGCGATCGGAGGAGGGTTGCGGGTGAATATCATGCTGCCGATCTCGGTGAGGCGGTCCGGGGAGCCAAAATAGGGATTGCAATAAAAGAGCGGAATATATATATTGATAATTGAATATAAGAGAGGAGTTGCGAATGGACATTTTTCTGCTCATCGGTATCGTGGTGATCTGGTATGTATTGAACCGCTGGGTGCTGCCACGTATGGGGGTCCAGACATGACTCTCCGGCAGTTGCGAACTTCCCCGTGAGGGAAAAAAGACTCCGGAGAAAACGGAATCGTAATTTAAAGTCGGCCGGTTATGGATAACCGGCCGACTTTTTTATCCGCACCTTTGCGGCGGGCCGTGGAATTGTTTTGTTTGCTATTTATCAACTCAGGCCGATGGTGCATACTTGCGCTGTTTTTGTCTGGAGCGTTGATGTTGATCTATCTGAAACTTCTGGCGACCATGGCATTCTGGGGCGGAACGTTCATCGCCGGACGGATGCTGGCCGGGGTGGTCCCCCCTTTGCCCGCGGCCTTTCTCCGTTTTGCCGTGGCGGGGATACTCCTGCTCCTGCTCCTGTATCGTTATGAAGGCCGCTTTCCCCGCCTCAACCGGCGCGAGCTGGGTGCTGTTCTGCTCCTCGGTCTGACCGGTGTGGTGGGCTATAATCTGGCCTTTTTCAAGGGACTGTAAACTGTTTCCGCAGGCCGGGCCGGATTGATTATCGCCCTGAATCCAGTCGGCATTGCACTGATTTCGGCTCTTTCGGGGGGCGAGCCATTACGGCCTGCCAAATGTTTCGGAATTCTGCTGTCGGTCATCGGCGCGATGCTGGTTATCAGTGATGGCCAACTGGCGTTACTCTTCTCCAAAATGACCGAAGGCGAGCTGGTGCTGCTTGGCTGTGTTCTGTGCTGGTCGCTCTATTCGGTGATCGGGCGGAGGGTGATGGGGACGCTGACCCCCTTGGTGGCAGTGACCTGGTCGGCGGTGATCGGAGCCATTCTGCTGGCCCCGTTCGCCCTGGCTGAGGGGGTTGTCCCCGCTGCTCTGGACTACGGGGCCAAGGCCTGGTGCGGTCTCCTTTACCTGGCGGTGTTCGGAACCGTTGTGGCGTTCTTCTGGTATTACCAGTCGATTCGCGAGATCGGTGCGGTCCGGGCGGGAGTGTTTATTAATTTTGTTCCGCTCTTTGCGCTGCTGTTCGGATTTCTGCTGCTCGGCGAACCGTTGACGGCGGGGCTTGTGAAGGGTGGGGTCCTGGTTATCCTGGGGGCCTGGATCACGAATAATAACGGCTTATGGCCGAAAGGGTGCTCCTGAAAAGAGCTACAGGTAGGGGGAGAACAGCTTACAGAAAGCGTTCCTCAGGCGCTCGGGGATAGAGCGCCGCTCCAGCTGTTCCATCGAGACTTCCGCAGAATGCAGCCGGGCATGATCAAAATGCCGGATCAATTCACCGACCAGGGTGCGGTCGATAATTTCCACGTTAAATTCAAAATTAAGTCGCAGGCTGCGCGGATCCAGGTTGGCTGAACCGACCAGTGCGTACTCCTCGTCAATCAGCAGCATCTTGCTGTGGACGAAGGGGGGCGGTTGATAATACACCTTGGTGTCGTATTCCAGCAGCTCGTAAAGGTAGCCACGTGAGGCCCAGTCGACAAAGGGCAGGTTGTTCTTTTCCGGCAGCAGAATTTCGACCTGCACGCCGCGCAGGGACGCGGCGTTGATAGCCGCCAGCTGGGCACGGGTGGGAATAAAGTAGGGGGTCATGATTCTGACCCTGTGCCGGGCACAGCTGAGGGCTCCGATGAGGATCCAGTTGAGCTTCTCATGGAGTTCGTTGGGACCCGCGCTGATTCCGCGGCAAATGGCTGTTCCGTTGCTCGGGGATGCGGGCCATTCCCGGTGGTGGCGAACTTCATTGGTGGCGAAGTGCCAATCTTCCATGAAGGCGTCGCGCAGGTGGGCGCAGACAGGCCCCTCCAGGCGGAAGTGGATGTCGATGACCCGCCGGGAATTGTTTTTTATCGCCGCGAGGTGCCGGTCCCAGATATTCATCCCGCCGGTGAACCCATATCTGCTGTCCACAATCAGCAGTTTGCGATGATTGCGCATGTTCAGATAGAAGCTGCGTCTGGACAGCGATGGAGGGAGGAAGCTGGTGGTTTTAACCTTGCTGCCACGCAGCAGGCTGCGTACCGTCGGCAGGGAGTAGCGCTCGCCGAAGGCGTCAGTCAGGACCCGGACATCCACGCCGCGCTCCGCCGCTGCGATTAATTCCCGGACAAAAAGTCGGCCCGTCTTGTCGGCCTGAAAGATATAGCTGGAAAGGAAGATGTGTTCCTTGGCGGTGCGGATTGCCTCCAGCATGGCGGGATAGGTCTGTTCTCCGTTGTAAAGGACCTCAACCCTGTTATTGAACGTCAACGGTCGGCGGGTGACTTCATTGGACAGGTTCAGCAGGCAGCCGCAGGCCACAACTTCAGCGGTGCTGGCTGATTCTGTGGAGGCGGTTTCCATCCAGTGCATCCCCTGCCCCTGGCTCTGGAGTTCGCGGGCCTTGGTGCGGATGCGATTGACTCCGAGCAGCCAGTAGCAGAAAGCACCGAATCCCGGCAAGGCCAGGCAGGTGACGATCCAGCCCAGTCCGGCCCGGGGGTCACGCTTGGAGAGCAGCGCGTGTCCGGCAGAAAAGATCGATATGCCCCAGACAAAGACAATCAGCAGGGTCAGCATAGGGTGTCCTCAACTGATAAAGATCAATTTCTCTGGGAGGTTAGCAGACGTTCCTGAGGATGTCCACAACCAACCATCCGTAGATCCGGCCTTGGAGGGTGATTGTTCAACTGGGACAGAACGAACTCAGGCGGGAAATCCACCTCATTTTTGTGAGCTGGGGTTAATTGGCAAATGCAAAGAATGTCTTGAAACATTGGACGGATTCTTGTTATGATCGGTAACCTACACGCGCGAGGGGATACTTTTCCAGGAGTCACGAGAAATGAGTGAGTTCAGAATCGAGAAACGGGAAGAGCCGGTCGTGATTTTTATGGCTGATGGCATAGTCTATGAGGGAGCACTCTTTCTCAGCCCGTTTGCAAAGCATCGTACCGGCGGCCAGACTGTTGCGGAGCTGCTGAGTGAAGAGCAGCCCTTTCTGCCGTTGAAAACGACCGGGGGCGAATTTCACCTGGTCAAAAAAAGCATGATCAGCCATCTGCGTTATGAGGAGAGGGAACAGTCAGACCTTGAACTGCCGGAACGGAAGGTTAAGATCACCTTTCTCGGCGGGGAGGAATTGCAGGGGACGGTCAGGATCGATATGCCCGCTGGAAAGAGTCGGGTTCAGGATTTTTTCAACAGCGGTGAGAAGTATTTTTCCATGCAGTCGGGTGGGCATGATTACCTGGTCAATATGAACCTGATTCACGGGGTTGTCATGAGCTAACCCTGCCGGACGGCAGTGAGGAACGAAAAAGAGACGGCTGATCCCAGCCGTCTCTTTTTAATTACAAATCATCGCCGGACGGGGTGTCAGTCCAGCGGCGTTTCCAGTTTCGCAGTCATCTGCGGCTCGCTGCGTTTCATCACAAACCGATAGCTCTCCTTGAGCTTTTTGGTGAACACTGTCCCCAGCCAGAGAGGGCTCCAGACCAGGCCGGCCATCATCCAGCGTTTCATGGCACTCTGGTCGGTCTTGTCGGCAGAGATAGTCAGATCCACTGTCTCGTAACCATCTCGAACCACGCTGATCTGATGCTCTTTGCCATTACTGAGACGATAATCGTAGGCGACCGGAGCGGCTCCGACCTCTTTGCCGTCGATCAGCACCAGCGCCCCGGGCGGCTCGGAATGGATCATCGCCTGGTGCGGAGCGCATGCCGCGGAAAAGGTGATGAGAATCAGCAGGGCAAACAGTTTTTTGATGAGTTGCAGGGTCACGACAACATCCTTCCTTTGCTGGAGAGCACGATTCTCTGATGCAATCGCTGTACCGGTTTCAAGGAATCGGCGGTCAGATTTTATGACATATCCCTCGCGGAGGAAAAAGTTATGTGATAACAGCTAAGTGTCGGAAGAAAAGGGACAAATATTGTGCGTCTGTAATCCGCTGACAGACCAGAAACAGATGCCGCCAGAGGTGAATGTGGGGTTAATCGGCAAGGATTGTGGTGAAAACACCGCATCCGGTCGTGGTAAAAGGTCAAATAATGATCAACTGACGGGCAGGTAGCGTTGCAGGAACTGCCCGGTATAGGAACGCTCGCAGCGTGCAACCTCTTCGGGGGTCCCCGAAATCAGGATTTCGCCGCCCTTCCGGCCTCCTTCGGGGCCTAGATCGATGATGTGGTCGGCAGTTTTAATGACATCGAGATTGTGCTCGATAACCACTACCGTGTTCCCTGCATCGACCAGTCGATTCAGCACCTGCAGCAGTTTCTGAATATCCGCAAAGTGCAGACCGGTGGTTGGTTCGTCAAGAATATAGATGGTTCGGCCGGTCGCCCGCTTGCCAAGCTCCCGGGCCAGCTTGACCCGCTGCGCTTCGCCACCGGAGAGGGTCGTGGCGCTCTGCCCCAGCTTGATGTAGCCGAGGCCGACATCGCGGATCGTTTCCAGCTTGTTGCTGATCCGCGGAATGTTCTCCAGGAATCTGCTGGCCATGTTGACGGTCATGTCGAGAACCTCGGCGATACTCTTCCCCTTGTACTTCACTTCCAGGGTTTCGCGATTGTAGCGAGCTCCCTTGCAGACCTCACACTGAACATAAACATCCGGCAGGAAGTGCATCTCAATCTTGATGATCCCGTCTCCGCTGCAGGCTTCACAGCGCCCACCTTTGACATTGAAGGAGAAACGGCCCGGTTTATAGCCGCGGATTTTCGCTTCCGGCAGACGGGCGAACAGTTCACGGATTTCGGTAAAGACACCGGTATAGGTGGCCGGGTTGGAGCGGGGGGTCCGGCCGATCGGCGACTGGTCGATGTCGATCACTTTGTCAAGCTGGTCGAGGCCGACAATGTCCCTGACCGGTCCCGCCTTTTCGCGCGTCCGATGGAGTCTTTGCGCCAGGGCTTTGTAGAGAGTCTCGATGATCAGAGAGGACTTGCCCGAGCCGGATACGCCGGTGACACAGGTCAGGACTCCCAGCGGGATGACGACATCGACATCCTGCAGGTTGTTGGCGCGGGCGCCGAGAATCTGCAGCAATCGGTCACTCTGCCGACGACTCTGCGGGATCGGGATCTCCAGTTGTCCGGAGAGGTACTGCCCGGTCAGGGAGCGCGGATTGTCCAGAACCTGCTGCGGAGTCCCCTCTGCAACCACCTCGCCGCCATGCATGCCCGCGGCCGGACCCATGTCGATCAGGTGATCAGCGGCCAGGATAGTCTCCTCGTCGTGCTCAACGACCAGCACCGTATTGCCCAGGTCGCGCAGGCGCTTCAGGGTCTGCAGGAGACGCTGGTTGTCCCGCTGGTGCAGACCGATGGAGGGTTCATCGAGAATATAAAGAACCCCCATGAGCGACGAGCCGATCTGGGTCGCCAGACGAATCCGCTGCCCCTCTCCGCCACTGAGAGTGCCGGCAGAGCGGTCGAGACTCAGGTAGTCGAGGCCGACATGACTGAGAAAGGAGAGCCGTTCGCAGACCTCCTTGAGAATGCGACGGGCAATGGCGGCCTGTTTGGGGGGCAACTGCAGGTTATGAAAAAAGGCCTCAGCCTCGGCGATCGACATGGTGCAGGTCTGATGGATATTTTTCCCGGCAATGTGGACATGCAGCGATTCCGGGCGCAGCCGGGTTCCCTCGCAGGTAGGACAGGGAACGACGCTCATGAAGCGTTCCAGATTCTCCCGGACCGCATCGGAATCGGTCTCGCGGTAGCGACGTTCCAGGTTGTTCAGAACGCCTTCAAACGGTTTCTCGTAGTAATGGCGGCGGTCTCCCTGGTCGAAGAAGAACCGGACATTTTCAGTGCCGGAGCCAAACAGCAGAATGTCCTGCAGTTTCTTCGGCAGCTGCATAAACGGGGTGCGGATATCAAACTGGTAGTGGGCCGCCAGGGCTTCCAGCAGTGCCTGGTAGTAATACCCGGTGCGGCTGTCCCACGGGACGATGGCGCCTTCACGCAGGGAGAGCTCGGGATTGGGAACAACCTGCTCGGCATCGAAATAGTTGCGTGTGCCGAGCCCGGAACATTCGCTGCAGGCACCGTGGGGGTTGTTGAAGGAAAACATCCGCGGGGTGACCTCGGGATAGGAGAGGCCGCATTCGATGCAGGCATGCTTTGACGAATAAAGCAGGCTTTCACCGCCGGGGATCTCGATCCGAACCAGTCCGTCTGCGAGGCGCAGGGCGGTTTCGATGGAGTCAGCCAGGCGGGTCTCTATCCCCTCCTTGATAACCAGCCGGTCGATAACCACCTCGATGGTGTGCTTTTTGTTTTTCTCGAGTTCGCCGGTGCTGCCGAGCTCCTGCATCTCACCGTCGATCCTTACCCTGACAAAACCATCGGCCTGCAGCTGGGCAAGTTCCTTGCGATACTCTCCTTTGCGTTCCCGGACGATCGGCGCCATCACCATCAGCTTGCTTTGTTGCGGCAGCAGCAGCACCTGATCAACCATCTGCTGAACCGTCTGCGAGGTGATTTCATGACCGCAGCGGTGGCAGCTGATCTGTCCGGCCCGGGCATAGAGGAGCCGCAGGTAGTCGTAGATTTCAGTGACCGTGCCGACCGTGGAGCGGGGGTTTCTCGATGTGGTTTTCTGCTCAATGGAGATGGCCGGAGAGAGACCGTCAATCTGGTCGACGTCCGGCTTTTCCATCTGCTCGAGAAACTGCCGGGCATAAGCGGAGAGACTTTCCACATAGCGCCGCTGACCTTCTGCATAGATGGTGTCGAAGGCCAGCGTACTCTTGCCGGATCCGGAGACTCCGGTGATGATGACCAGCTTGTCGCGGGGGATGTCGATGTCGATATTCTTCAGGTTGTGTTCGCGGGCTCCGCGGATTTTTATCTTGTCGATCATAGGGTCAGACTCAAGGGTAAAGGGGATCTCTCAAAGGGTTTCGACCGAGGTGCCCTCCCGGGCAGTGTCCCTGGAACCTCGATTCACGCCATCCGGATGGCCATCCGGATGGCTGCCAGCAGACTTTCCGTGCTTGCCCGGCCGGTCCCGGCCAGATCGTAAGCAGTGCCGTGGTCTACCGAGGTGCGGACAATCGGCAGACCCAGGGTGACGTTGACCGCGTCTTCGAAATGAAGCAGCTTGAGGGGGATCAGCCCCTGGTCGTGGTACATGCAGATCACCGCGTCATATTCTCCCCGGGCGGCAAAATGGAACAGGGTGTCGGCGCTGTGCGGGCCGCTCGCCCCGATCCCTTCCCTGCGGGCGGCTGCGATGGCGGGTGCGATGAGGCGCTGCTCCTCGTCACCGAACAGGCCGTCCTCGCCCGCATGGGGATTCAGCGCCAGGACCGCCAGGCGCGGCCGGGCCCGTTGAAACTGGTGCCGAAAGGCGTTATCGACGATGCGAATTGTCGCCAGGATATTCTCCCTGCTCAGGGCTGCAGGCACATCGCTCAGCGCCAGGTGGGTGGTCACCAGGCAGACCTTGAGCTTTTCTCCGGCCAGCATCATCACAACCCTGTCAACACCGCAGCGCTGGGCCAGCAGTTCCGTATGGCCGGGGAAATGGACCCCGGCAGCATTGATCGCGGCCTTGTTGATCGGACAGGTGACAATCGCTGCCGCGTCCCCGCGAATGCACCGGCTGGCCGCCCAGTCGATATAGCTGGCCATCGCCGCGCCACAGGCAAGGTCGGGATGGCCATAGGCGATCCGTTCTGCTGCGAGCCTGGAAAGAGCCTGAATCCGGAGTTTGCGGCTGCCCATTTGCAGTCTGCACTCGGCCCGCTCCGGCGACTCAATCACCGCTCCGGGCTCGAACAGCCGCGCCGCGCGCAGCAGAACCCCGGGATCTCCCGCCACCAGCAGCGGTCGCGAAAATCCGTCAAGTTCGCCTGCGGACAGGGCTTTGACGATGATTTCAGGGCCGACTCCGGTCGGATCGCCCATTGAGATGATGATCGGATTCACAACAACCTTTCCTTTTTCAGCTGACCAATCTGCCAGTATAGCGGAAAAAGGGGGAGGAGAACAACCTGCCGGGTTGCGGTTTCAAATCAGGGTCGCGAGGACGTCCTGAGCAATTTCAATGGCGATGCTGTCGAATAGGACGTCCAGCGACTCCGCCGCCGAACGCTCGGTCCCGTCGGAGCTCTGCCGGTAATAGATTTTGCTGTGAGAGCGGTCATCGGCAGAGATTGTCACATTGAGGAGCAGGTTGGCGTAGGCGAGGCGGCTGATACCATATTTATAGCCCAGCCGGGCGTCCTCGATGGTTACGATGACCTGGTTGGCACTCAGCGGGTCGAGGGTGGTGACCGATCCGAGCAGCTCTGCGACCCGTCGCGAGATCAGCCGGCCGATGGCAATATCCTGGTAACGGGTGCCGCCGATCAAACCGTCGGCGTTCTGGGAAATGATAAAATCGTCAATCGGCCGGGGCTGCCACGCGAGACTCAGGCTGCTCGGCGGCGGAGCCGTAAGCTGCAAGGACTGTGGGCTGCTGCGCGAGATCTGTTCGGAGAGGTCCAGGGGCGTTGCAGAACACCCGGTCAGCAGCAGAAGTGAGGCAATGAAAATCGATTTCACGATGTTCTCCTTTAGCGGGTCCGGTGTCACAGCCGACCAGGAAAGTCTAGAGGCTCTTCGGCGGGCTGTCAAAGGGATGACCTGTCAGGCGGGTTCCTCAGCCAGGCTGGCGATAGTCGGGTGTGCGGAGATGTTGCAGGAGAAACAAACAGGCGCCGCCGACAAGCAGGCCGAACAGGTTGGCGCCCAGATCCCCGAGAGAGAAAGAACGGTTGGGGATGAAATGCTGGGCGCCCTCTATCAGCAGCGAATAACCGAACAGAAGAGCTATTTTAACCGGCAGTCGGCGGCCCGGCGCATATGCCATGTTGCAGGAGGCAACCAGCAGAAGATAACCGGTAAAATGGAGAAACTTATCGGAAAAGGTTTCGATCAGTTCAGCATGGGGCGAGGGTGTCAGGCTGAGGTAACTGCAATAGAGCAGAAACAGCCAGAACTGAAGATATCGGACCGCTGCGGGCATAAAGGATGTTCCGCCTCCCCGGTTCGGCGACATGTCACGCCGGATGTTTGATCTGTCGAGATTACAGGAGAATCTTTATATACGCCTGCTCGCGCAATTCCCGTGACCATTCAAGAAAACGTTTCTCGGTGTTTTGCTTCATCAGGATCTCCTTGATCTCGCCGCTGACCCGGTCGAACAGCGCAGAATCCCCCGGATTGCGTTCAGCAACCAGGAACAGGTGGAGCTGATTCGCGGCCGCTACCGGTTCACTGACCTGACCAGTCTCAAGACCGCCGATCGCCTGCTGGACGACAGGGAGCAGTTCCTGTTCCTCGAGAAATCCCATGTCGGCACCCTCTGCCGCGTTGCCGAGGGATGCCAGAACGGCATCATACGGCTGCCGGTCGAGACTCAACTTGTCCCGAACCGCTGCGGCCAGTTCGTAGACCGCCGCTGTCTGTTCGCTTTCGGGGTCTGCCGGGAGCGCAAAGCTGATTCGTTGCAGGTGAACCGTCGGTGTGACCCGGTATTCGTCGATATGTTCACGAAAGTAAGCGCGGATTTCCTTGTTGGTCACTTCGGTCTTGCTGTTGACTTCACGGCCGATCAGTTTGTAGCGGAGGATCTCTTCCTGAAGGTTTTGCCGATAGCTGGCAAAATCCATCCCCTGGGCCAGTAACGCATCAATCAGTTGTTCGCGGGTCAGGTTGTTCTGTCGCTGCACGTCGTCAATCGCCGCATCCACTTCGGTTTCCGCCACACTCAGCCCCAGTTCGCTGATGCGCTGCTTCAGCAGTTTCTCATCGATCATCTGCTGGAGGACCTTATTGCGCAGCTTTTGCTGGGCCTCTTCGGGAGTTGCTGAGCCGTGAACGCCTGGTTGCTCAGCTGCCATCGCCTGCTCCAGCTGAAATGTGGTGATGATGTCGTTGTTGACGATGGCAGCGATTCTGCTGACCGGTTCTGCCCAGACGGGGCCGGCCAGGAGGGATGTCAGCAGAGTCAACGTAATGATCAGTTTCATGGTTTTCCTTCTTATCCTCTTCTTTCTGCTATTTTGACCTGGGTTCCGCTTGCAGCTGCACCCAGTCGATATAGACTGGAGTCTTCAGCCGCAATTCATTGAGCCATTCGGCGAACGCGCGTTCTTTTCGCTCCCGATGCAGGCGTTCGGTCAGCTGAACCTTGATCCGCTCAAAGGGTTCGATGCCCGCCCTGCTTTTCTCTTCGACCAGAAACAGATGGAAGCCGTACGGGCTGGGGACAGGTTCGCTGACCCTGCCGATCGGCAGTTTGAAAAGCACCTCATCAAACTCTTTGGGCAGCTGATTCTGGGCGAAGAATCCGAGATCACCACCATTTTCCCGGTCGGGTGACAGCGAAACCTCCTGCGCCAGTTCGGCAAAAGCCTCCCCCTCGTCCAGTCGGGCGAGAATCGCTTCCGCCTCTTCCCGCGAAGTCACCAGGATCTGTCGGGCCCTTAGCTGTGCGGGCCGGCGGAACTGCTCCCGGTTTTCCTGGTAGTAGCTGCTTGCCTCCTCCGCAGCTATTTCGGCAACCTCTGCGGTGACCTGTTCGGCTACCTTTTCCGTCAGCAGGCGCAGCTTGAGCTGCTGGCGCCAACGCTCAGGGTTCTGTCCCGAGGTGCGCAGAACTTCCTCGAACTCTTCTGCGCTATAGGCGCCGCGCAGATCGGCCAGGGCCGTCTCGAGTTCCTCGGGTTCAATCTGCAGTTGGAGGCGTCGCGCCTCACGCAGGATCAGTTCGCGATCGATCAGCTGCGCCAGCAGCCTGCGCTGCAGCAGCTGCTGTTCCGCCGCAGATTGTTCACTGACGGCATCCAGCGACGCCCCGGTCTCTTCGCGAAACTGTTCAAGGCTGATTTCCAGATCCCCGATCTGCACCAGCGGGGGTGTCGGTTGCTGTTCTTTGCAGCCACCAAGAGCAAGAAACAGGGTCAGCAGCAAAAGGGCTATCGGTAAAGAGTTTTTCCGTATCCGCATGGGTCCCGCACCACTTGTCGAGTCAACGCGAAACGCTAGCACAGTTTGACTCCGGAAACGACATTTTTTCACGCCCCTAGGCAAACAGCAGCAGTTCTTTTCTGATCTGTATCAGCAGCTCCCTGTCCCGCCAGCGACCGATATCGATGGTCATCCGGTAGTCAGCGGAAAAGCGGTAACGGCTGGGCTGGCCGGTGAGCAGCTCGCGGATTCGCTCGACAGACACTTCTGTGCTGGCATGAAAGAGCAGACTCAGGCGATGCCCGTCATACTCCATCAATTCAATCTGCAGCCGCTTGAGCAGGATGCGCAGCTTCATGGTGCCGAGCAGTAACTCCGCTGCTGCCGGCAGCTCGCCATAACGATCACGCAACTCTTCGGTCAGGTCGAGAAGGTCGCCCTCTTCTTCGGCCGCGGCCATCCGCTGATAGAACTGCAACCGCTGGTTGGGGTCGGGCAGGTAGGACTCAGGGAGGAAGGCCGACAGGCCGAGACGGATTTCCGGATCGATTTTCTCTTCCCTCTCCTTGCCGCGCAGGCGATCAACGGCCTCTTCCAGCAGTTCGGTGTAGAGCTCAAAACCGATCGCTGCAATCGGGCCCGACTGTTTGGCTCCGAGCAGATCCCCGGCGCCGCGAAGTTCGAGGTCGTGACTGGCAATCCGGAAGCCGGCTCCGAGCTCGGTCAGTTCCTGCAGGACCTTCAGCCGTTCACGGGCCTCCCTGGTCAACGAAGCTTCACCGGGGATCAACAGGTAGGCATAGGCCCGCCGGTCCGAACGCCCCACCCGCCCCCGCAGCTGATAGAGCTGTGAAAGGCCGAAGCAATCTGCCCGGTTGACGATCATGGTGTTGGCCCGGGGGATATCGAGGCCATTCTCGATGATGGTGGTGGCGAGCAGCAGGTTGCTTCTTCCTTCGATAAAGTCGAGCATCACCTGTTCCAGGTCCTTTTCCGCCATCTGCCCGTGGCCAACCGCGATGGTCGCTTCCGGGACCAGTTGCTTGAGCTGCTCGGCCATCGCATTGATCGTCTGGACCCGGTTATGGACAAAGTAGACCTGCCCGCCCCGGCGCAGCTCCCGGAGAATCGCCTGGCGCAGCAGTTCGTCGTCAAAGCGGGTTACATAGGTGCGGATCGCCAGGCGGTCGACCGGTGCGGTTTCGATGACCGACAGGTCACGCATGCCGGCCAGGCTCATGTGCAGGGTGCGGGGGATCGGGGTCGCGGTCAGGGTCAGAATGTCGACCTCGGCGCGCAGTTGCTTCAGTTTTTCCTTGTGGCTGACGCCGAAACGCTGCTCTTCATCGACGATCACCAGCCCCAGGTCCTTGAAGCGCACGTCGCGCTGGAGGATCCGGTGCGTTCCGATCAGAATATCGATCTTTCCTGCGGCGGCCTCATCAAGCGTTTTCTTGTTCTGTGCGGGGGTGCGGAAACGGGAAATCATCCCGACCCGGACCGGAAAGTCCGCCAGGCGCTGTTTGAAACTTTCCCAGTGTTGCCGGGCCAGCACCGTGGTCGGGACCAGCACGGCAACCTGCTTGTTGTCGAGGACCGCCTTGACCGCCGCCCGCAGGGCAACCTCGGTTTTCCCATAACCGACATCACCGCAGATCAGCCGGTCCATTGGTCGTGCCGACAGCATGTCGCGCAGGGTATCTTCGATGGCCGCAAGCTGATCGTCCGTTTCTTCATGCGGAAAGGTGGCCTCGAACTCCCGGTAGAGCTGGTCAGGAGGGGAATAGGCAAAGCCTTTGCGCAGTTCCCGTTTGGCGTAGAGGTCAAGCAGCTGGCGGGCAAGTTCTTCAACGGCAGCACGCGCTTTCAGCCGGGCTTTTTCCCAGCCCTGGCCGCCCATCTTGTCCAGCCTGGGGGTTGATCCTTCACCGCCAATGTACTTCTGCACCTTTTCGATCCGGTCGATCGGCAGATAGAGTTTGTCTCCACCGGCATATTGCAGGTTGAGGAAGTCCCCCTCGATCGGGCCGGTTTTCAAGTGCGTCAGGCCGAGATACTTGCCGATGCCATGATCGGTGTGAACGATAAAGTCACCATCCCTGAGCTCGGCAAGGCTGCTCATCAGCTTGCGAACGCGCTGCTGGCCGGTTTTTTTCTGCCGGTGGCTGCGTTTGCCGAAAATCTCCTCTTCGCTGATCAGTAGCAGTTTTTCTTCAGGGAGGCAAAAGCCGCCGGAGAGTTCACCAACTGTCAGTTGCGGAGAACCGGGGTGCAGGTTGTCAAGCCGCACTGCGGGATTGATGTTCAGCGCTATGTCGTGTGCAGCAAGCATCTCCTGCAGTCGTAAGGCCTGGCTTTCCCGGTGGCAGACCAGCAGGGTCCGCCAGTTGTCGCTTTCCGCCTGACGCAGTTTGTCGACCAGTGGTTCCAGTCCATCCTGCCCGTCACCCGGGTGGGCACGCAAATCAGCGTTGCCGAGGCACCTGAAATGGAAGCGTTCCCGTTCATCGTCGAGCTGAAAAACCCGCAGCTGGGAAATCTCGATCCGGCCCGCAGAAGCGAGCATCGGCTGAAGTTCACCCGGGTCCAGGAACAGTTCGCGGCGCGCCGCGTGCGGCAGTTTTTGACCCTGCATCCGTGCTTCGCCATCGCGCACTTCGCGGTGCATCTGATCGATCGCCTGCTCGATCGCGGGGGGGTCGATCAGCACCCAGCGGTGCTGTTCCAGATAGGCAGACAACGGGTCGAGGGCCGGGTAGTTGAACGGCAGCAGGAAATGACGCCCCGGGGCCAGAATTCCCTCGCGAACCTCTTCCATTATCGTTTCCCGCTCGGTACGCGGCAACGACAGTTCATCGCAGCGGTCCTTGAGACGCTGCGCGAAGGTGTCAAGGAACGGTCCGTGAAGGATCATCTCTTTTGACGGAATCAGTCTGATCCGGTCGACGGTCTTCTCGCCGGAGCGCTGACTGAGCGGATCGAAAGGACGGATTTTTTCGATCCAGTCACCATAGAAATCGAGGCGCAGCGGTTGCCCGGCATCGGGCGGAAAGAGGTCGACAATGTCTCCACGCACCGCAAAACTGCCCCGTTCTTCGACCAGCGGGACAGGCTGGTAGCCAAGCTGGAGGAGGGCTTCTGTGAGCTGCGCGTGGGGATATTCCTCTTCAACGATCAGTTCAAGTGAAATGTTCGACAGAACCTGGCGCGGGATGAGTTTCTGCATCAACGCCCGCACCGGAACAACCAGCGTTTTCAGGTCTCCCCGGATCAGCGCGGCGAGGGTGGTCAGTCGGACCGCTTCCAGTTCCGGGTGCGGTGTCAACGGATCATAGGGGGACAGTTCCCAGTTCGGCAGCAGGGCAATTTCGGCGGGGCGGTGGTGATAAAACTGCAGATCGGCGGTCAGTTGCCGGGCCTGCGCCAGGTCAGCGGTCAGCAGCACCTGCAAAGAGCTGGTCGCGACGAGTAGCTGGGCCAGCAGATAGGCATCCGCCGAGCCGTAAAGACCGAGGACTTCACAGGGACGTCGTCCGGAGCATGCTTCATCAACAAAGCTTTTGACCGTTGCGTGCTTGATATCCTGTGAGAAATCCTGATCCATCAGTGATCCATGGGCAAATGGAAAGGGCGTGCAGTTCGCACGCCCCTGACACGATAATCGATTTTATTGCTCCGGCTCAATCCCGCGGAACGGCCAGCATGCGGTCAAGCGTCAGCTTCGCCTGCGCCCGGACATCCTCGGGAACCGTGATGCGTGGTGCCATGGTCTGCAGGCAGCTGAGGATATCCTCGAGCGAGGTCAGCTTCATGTTCGGACAGACCAGCGCCCGGCTCGGCATGATGAATTCCTTCTCCGGATTCTCTTTCTTCAGTCGCCAGAGGATGCCGTTCTCGGTGCCGACGATGAACTTCTGGGCTGGACTCTGCCGGGCAAACTCGTACATGCCGCTGGTCGAACAGATATGATCGGCCAGTTCGAGGATTTCCGGGGTGCACTCCGGGTGGGCCATGAACAGGGCCTCCGGGTGGTCGGCCTTGGCCTGCAGGATCTCTCCGACCTGGAGCCGGTCGTGGGTCGGACAGTAGCCCTCCCAGCAGATGCAGTCCTTTTCCGGGACATGCTTGGCAATGTAGCGCCCCAGGTTGCGGTCGGGCACCATCAGCAGCTGGTCGGCATCCAGTGAGCGGGCTACGTTGACCGCGTTTGAGCTGGTGCAGCAGATATCGCTCTCCGCTTTGACCGCTGCAGTCGAGTTGACATACGTCACCACGGTGGCACCCGGGTGCTGTGCCTTGAATTCGCGCAGCTGCTCGGCGGTGATCATGTCGGCCATCGGGCACCCGGCATCTTCGCGGGGCAGGAGCACGGTCTTTTCCGGGGCAAGAATCGCAGCGCTCTCGGCCATGAAATGAACCCCGCAGAAGACGATGACCTGCTTGTCGGTTTTCGCCGCCTCCATCGACAGAGCCAGGGAATCCCCTGTGATATCGGCAATTTCCTGAATTTCGTCACGTTGATAATTATGCGCCATCAACAGCGCATTGCGCTCCTTGACCAGCTCCTTGATCCGCAGTTTCAACTGTTCTTGATCCATCTGTCTTTCTCACTGAGGAGGCCCTGAATCGACATCCCGTCGAATTCAGGATCAGGTATACGGAATAAACCTGGAATGCTAGACCAAAGCCCCTGATATGTCAATCTTTTCACCCTGCCGGGATGCTTGACAGCAAGGGTGGCATACGGCTATTCTCGCCGAGCCTGTAACAACTGACTGATGATTGCTCTGAGAGGATAAATTATGTTCGGAATCGGTATGACCGAACTGCTGTTGATCATGGGACTGGCCCTGATTGTGCTCGGACCCAAAAAACTGCCCGATCTGGCCCGTGCCCTGGGCAAGGGGTTCGCCGAATTCAAGCGGGCAACCGACGATTTCAAGAGCACCATCCAGGAAGAGACCCGGATCGCAGAAACCAGGGAACAACTGCTCAAAGAGGGCAAGCTGACACCGCCCAATGCCGATCTCTCCGGTTCCGGGATCGAGGGCGGGGTGAATGCACCGCGCCGCAAGTCCGCCCCCTCCGAGGAACCGGTTTCGGTCTCTGCCGGGGAGAGTGCAGCGGCGGCAGAAGACCACCGGGGCGAAAAGCGGGGTAACGATGTCTGAGTCGATGCCGCTGACCTCCCACCTGGAGGAATTGCGAAAACGGCTGATGTATGCTGCCGGGGCCTGGCTGGTGGCCTTTCTGGGCTGTTACAGTGTCGCCGAACGGATCTTCGAAGAGCTTTCCGCGCCGGTCCGCGCAGCCCTGCCCGAAGGGAGCTCGCTGGTCTTTATCAGCGCCACCGAACCTTTCTTTACCTATCTGAAGGTCGCGGCGGTTGCGGCGGTCCTGGTGGCGCTGCCGGTGATCCTCTGGCAGGTCTGGCGCTTCATCGCTCCCGGCCTGTACAGCAATGAGAAGCGCTTTGCCATTCCCTTCGTGCTGGTCAGTTGCCTCTGCTTCGGGGTCGGCACCTATTTCGGTTTCTACTTTGTCTTCCCCATGGTCTTCACCTTCCTGGTGCAGTTCGGCACCGGGACCGGCGACATCAGCGCGATGCTCTCGATGGGCGCCTACCTGACCCTGTCGACCCGCCTGCTGTTCGCTTTCGGCCTGGTTTTCGAGCTGCCGATCGTGATCTTCTTCCTGGCTCGGATGGGCGTGGTCGATCACAAGTGGCTGGCAAGAAACCGCAAGTTCGCCCTGCTGCTGGCCTTCGTCTTCGGCGCCATCCTGACTCCGCCGGACCTGTTTTCACAGGTCTCGATCGCACTGCCGTTCATTGTCCTCTACGAGGTGGGGATTATAGCGGCGCGACTGTTCGGCAAGAAAAAAACAGAGACAGATGATGTGGCAGGGGACGAGACCCTCGAAGAGTAGATCTCTCCTCTCGGGTGGACAAAACGGGAAAGCCGCATGGTCCTCGCAAGTGGGTCTCTGCGGCTTTTTTTGTCGGCTCAGCGGTCGACCTGAACTAGGTCGATATCTCCCCGCCTCAGGTGAAGCCGGCGCCGGCCGTACAGGCATAACAATGGTCGCCGACAGCGATGGGCTGCCCCCTTTCAGGTCGCGAGTCTAGCTCGCTGAGATGAATTCTCCTGCCACTCATCGGCAGCTCAGCCGCCAGGTTGAAGTCGCAATCGTAGAGAGTGCCGTCCCACGCCACCGAGACCAGGTTGCGGCACATCAGCTCGTCGATGGTGCAGGGGTTGAACCCGTTTGCCAGCTTCTCCATATATCCCTGCAGGTTTCCCGAACTCTTCAGCCAGCCGAGAAAACGGCCCAGCGGGGCGTTGGCAAACAGGTACAGCTGGTTGAAGGACAACCCCCACTTGCGCGCCAGGTCCCGTTTGAACTTGCGCTCTGCCTGCTCCTGATCACTGGGCAGGTAGGCGCCGGAGGGATTGGCGACCAGATGCAGTTCGAGGCCGCTCCCCTCGATTCCGTAACCGATTTCGTTGAGCCGTTTAAGCATGGCGAGCGACGGATCCATCACCCCTTCGCCGCGCTGTGCTTCGAGCTGCCCGGTGTTGGTTGAGGGAAAGGAGGCGATCAGGACCACGCGCTGCTGGCGAAACAGCTCGAGCAGCGGGGCCTTGTCCGGTCGGGCCAGGGCGGTCAGGTTGGTACGCAGCATCAGCCTGGGTGTCAACGGCGCCAACCCCCTGACCAGCTCCGGCAGGTCGGGGACCAGCTCCGGTGCGCCGCCGGTGATATCGATGACCTGAAAGGGGATCCTCTCCGCATAGGCGATCACCTGCTGCATGGTTTGCCAGTCCATGATTTCGGTCCGCTGGGGGCCGGCGGAGAGGTGGCAATGGCGGCAGCTCAGATCGCAGAGAAGGCCCAGGTTGAGCTGCAGGGTGGTGGTCCTGCCACGTTCCAGGGGGATGCCGTTTTCTTGCAGCAGGTCGGCAAACCGGGTGAGGCCATCAAGCTCCGGGGTTCTGTTGCGCATGGCGGTCATCAGTTTAAAGAGATAACTTCTCGGCGAGTTTGCGCATCTGGATGCCGTGAACCAGAGACGCCCCCCCGCGGATCGCATTGACGATATGGACGGCTTCGGTCATTTCCGCCAGGTTCGAGCCTTTCTCCAGGCAGGAGCCGGTATAGGCTTCGATACAGTACGGGCACTGGACGGTATGGGCGACGGCCAGCCCGATCAGGGCTTTTTCCCGGGCGGTCAGTTCCCCCTCGGCAAAGACACTGGCATAGTAGTCAAAAAACTTTTTCGCCAGCTCAGGTGCGTCCTTGCCTATGTCGGCAAAGTTTTTCAGATCTTCCGATTCGTAATAGTCAGACATGGTTCCTCCGTAGTCTGCAGTCATGCCGAGTATAGCAGAAGCATGTTTTTCAGTCAGTCCCGTCTTTTCAGCTGGTAACGGCGCACGGCGCGGTTGTGTTCCTGCAGGGTCGCGGAAAAGGCATGCTGCCCGTCGCCCCGCGAGACGAAATAGAGATAGCTGGTCTCAGCAGGGTGGGCCGCGGCATGCAGGGCGGCAACGCCGGGACTGGCGATCGGGCCGGGCGGCAGACCGCGGATCAGGTAGGTGTTGTAGGGCGTTGCCGTGGTCAGATGCCTGCGGGTCAGGTTGCCGTCGAAATCGGCGATGCCGTATATCACCGTCGGGTCCGTCTGCAGCGGGATCTTGCGCTCCAGTCGGTTGTGAAAGACCGACGCAATCAGCGGCATCTCATCGGCCTGGCCGGTCTCCTTTTCAATAATCGACGCCAGGGTCAGGAGCTGATGGCGGTTCAGCCCACGCTGCTCTGCTGCGGCGAGCAGTTCGTCATCCAGTCGGGCGAACAGCTGCTGGACCATCATGCGGATCAGCTCGCTTTCCGCCAGGCCCGGAGTGAAGCGATAGGTTTCCGGAAACAGGTACCCTTCCAGGCTTGCCGCAGGGATATCGAAGGAGGCGATCAGCTGAGGGTCCCTGCAGAGCTGGAGAAAACGTTTGCCGTCAGCGAGCCCTTGTTCTTCAAGCCGGGCGCCAATCTGCTCAAGGGTGAAGCCCTCCGGGACGGTCAGGCTGACCTGCTCGACATCGCCGCTGACCAGCCGGCGGAGGATTTCTGCGGGGGTGGCGGGATCGGTAAAGCGATAGTTTCCGCTCTGGATTTCCCTGCTTTGGCCGCGCAGGCGGGCCAGCAGCTTGACTGCCGTGGCCGAGCGGACAACACCCTGATGCTCAAGTTGCCGGGCCACCCGGGAGAGCGATGTCCCGCTTTCGACGTTCAGCAGAACCGGTGACGGGGGGGTGACGGGGAGAAACCAGTAGCCGAGCAGGGCGAAGCTTGCCATGGCCAGAAGGAGTGTTGTCAGCAGGACAGATTTCAGCGAAAGAATACCCATCAGCCGATCTTTACAGTGAGAAGCGGGACTCTTCCCCGGAGCGAAGTCGGGCGATATTGCTGCGATGTCGCCAGATAACGACGGCTGCGATCAGCACTGAGGCAGAGAAGATCGGCCAGGATCGCTCGAAGAAAAAAGCCAGAAACGGGATGGCTGCTGCGGCGCTGATCGATGACAGGGAAATAAAGCGCCATTTCCAGAGGACCAGCACAAACAGGACCAGGGCGCAGAGAACCGACAGGGGCGAGATGACCAGGAAAATACCCAGCGCGGTTGCAACTCCCTTGCCCCCTTTGAAGCCAAGATAGACCGGATAGCAATGACCAATAAAGGCGGCGAAGGCAACCAGCGCGAGGGGGATTCCGGCCAGGTTAAAGGACTGGGCCGCCAGCAGTACCGGCAGCATCCCCTTCAGGCAGTCCCCGACCAGGGTCAGGATGCCGAGGGTCCGGCCCGCCACCCGGTAGACATTGGTGGCGCCGATGTTCCCGCTGCCCTTCTGGCGGATGTCTTCGCTGCCGCTTAATCTGGTGAGAATCACTCCTGTGGGGATCGCCCCGATCAGGTAGGCAGCAAGAACCAGGAAAAAGTTTGTCATCGGAGCCGCTCCAGTATCTGTGTCGCCTGAAGATAAAAGAGAGGCATTCTGCCATGTTTTATGGCCCGAAGCAAGAAATGGCGGGCAGGACTGCAGGGTCCTTGCTGAAATGGTGCCGTACGTGGAGCAGGCCTTAGGGTGGACCAGGGCCTGCAGCTAGGAGGCCAGGAGTGACTCGTCTATGCGCCGGTCAGTCCCTACATACGGGGTGCCAAGACCGCGCATCCGATCATAGCCGACAAAGGCCCAGCCGTCAGAACGCCTGAAGCAGATGACCTGATTGGCAGACAGAAGAGACTGCAGTTCATCTTTGCTGGCCCGGAGTTCTTCGCAGTTGTTCAATATGACAGGTATCTTCATGGTCACTATCGGTCGCGCAAAGGGTTGAAGGGCGGGTCTCTTTGCTCGTGGCCATGATAGAGGAAACGACCGTTTTAGCCAACTTCAAATTATCAAGATCAGAACCCTGCCCTCGGCGACTGCGTCGACCGGGATCAGATATATCAGGATGATTTTGAGATTTTTGCGAAAAGAAAGGCACACAAAACAGTTGACAAATCTACGCCGGGCAACTAATTTTTGCGGACAGTAATTGTTACGATTTTGGTATTAATTGACGGCTTCCTTTATGGTGGGGTGTGTAATGCGCAGGGATGTTCTCAAGGTTCTGGTTTTTGCAGATGATCGTTTCATTGCCGATCTGCTTGCGAACATTCTGAAGTATTTCGGGCATCATCCCCTCGTATATGCCGATCCCCAATCTTGCCCCCTCTATATCGACCCCCGGTGCAGCTGTAGCAATGACGAGCCCTGCGCGGATGTGATTTTCATAGGCACAGATCTGGAGGAACGGTCCGGTGTGGACTTTCTCAGCCGGCAGAGGGATCGCGGCTGCAAGGCTCCGGCAGAAAATATTGCCCTGCTCGGGGCAGAACTTTCACCTGAGCAGGCCGGCAAAGTGAGAGAGCTTGGCTGCCGGTACTTTAATGTACCCTTTCTGACCCTTGAAATCGTCCGGTGGTTGGATCAATGCCTGGAAAGAAAAAAGGGCTTCCCAGCCTCGCGGCCTTGACATCGATCAGCGGAGGTCGTCTTTCAGCGCCAGAGGCCATGCCGCGGGTGAAAAAAGAACCGATCTGAACCTCAAACCGGCTCTTTGGGTTGACTCTTACTTGTCACGGATAATGAACCCCATATTGCCGATCATCACTTTCTCGTTCCTGTCCCCCAGCCACAGCCGGACCGAACGTTCCCCCACCAATTCGAACCTCATCCGCTTGTCTTCTATCGTGGCGACTTTGGTCCCGGCCTCGGTGTAGACCTCAACAGCGCGATGGGTGCCGACGGTGTCCGCTTTCAGATCATAGGCCTTCTGCTGGGTGCTCTCGCAGCCAGCCAGGAGCAGGGAGAGGCTCAGTGAAGAAATGACCAATAATGTCTTCATATTCATCCCCTTCTGTTCGATACGGGTAAAGAGTTATCCTGGGGCGGATCGATCCCTGCCTGGCAAAGTTTGGCGCGCGCTGACCATGCTTTACGAACAGGTATAAATACAAACGGTTCTGTTATGTATAATAGAGCATATGCCTTTTGAGGGGCTTCGGACAGAGGAGGTTGATCATGGCAGCCGAGAAGAAACTCAAGGTCATCATCTTTGAAAATGACCAGACGATCTTGACCCGGTTCAAGGGCCTGTTCAAATTTAAAGGTCACGACGTGCTGTCCTATTCCGAGCCGGCCGCCTGTCCCCTTTTCAACGATCTGCAATGTGACTGCCCGCAGGATTCCCCCTGTGCCGATGTGTTCATCGCTGACATGAACATGGGGAAGATGACGGGCCTTGAATTTTTTGAGCATCAGCGCAAGAAGGGCTGTAAAGCCCCCGACGGAAACAAGTTGCTGCTTGGCGATGAGGTGACGGCTGAGCAGCAACGGGCGCTTAAAAACCTCGGCTGCGGTTTCATCAAAAAACCGTTCAATGCCTATGATGTTGCCAAATGGGTGGAACGGCGCGCGACAATAATCTATGACGAGTCGCCCACCATGCACTGATCTTCTCCCCTCCCTGCGGCTGGTTTGTCCGGGTCGCTCATCTATTGCGCTTTTTTCAGAATGGTTAGGCTCTTTATCTGGCTTTTGTCAAACGTTCTAGACGTCATCTGAGGTTCCCCAATGCCGCTGTAGTAACCGTTAAACGTTTTTTCCGTGACGTGTGTTATCGTCATCTGGTGCTTACTTCCATTGTTGAATTCAATTAAAACGATATCCCCTGTTGAGAATTCCGACAGATCGGCGGTGTCTGTTGTTTCCGCCGGTTCTCCTGGCGCGACATATTTACACCCCTTCTTTGTCTGGGCGTCACGGATCGATATCCTGCGGGCGAAAATTGCCGCCTGTGCCTCGTCTTTTGCCATCGCATTGCCGATCCCGAAATCCCCCAGGCAGCCCAGAACGGACTTGCCGTCAAATTCACCCGTTTCAATAATCTTGCGCTCCACCTAATCTGCTCTGAGCACCTCCAGGTCAAGATCGTGGCAAGTCATCAGGTTTATTTCCGCTGGTGAGAGAGTTGTGGCAATCGGATATTGCTTGGTCGCACAAGCGGACATTGAGATCGCTATCAGCGCAAGGACAAGCGTTTGACTATTCATGCGAGCCTCCTGAGCGGAAATCCACTTGAGGGTCCCCCGAATGGACTGTTTTTGCGTCCCTCTCCTTTAGGGAGAGAGGTCTGCTTCTCTCATTTTATCGTATTTTCCGGTCGGTGACTGCTCAGCAGAAAGGGCATTTCACTCAACGGGGAAGGAGTTTTTTTCAGCCAATAAACGACCTGCCCCAACGTTATAGTCTCACTCATATCCCAATATCGAATGAAACATGGCCACTTTTGCTGCAGGGAGACGCCAAAGGCTCATCAAAAATGCCCCTTTGGAATTGAAAAGGACAAATAATCTGGCACTATTCCTATGTGTGTTTCTTCAACCGCAGGAAATTGGCGGCAGATTTTTTTCAACACGTCCGGACCGTTCTAATGCGTTATGGGAATTGCCATAACCTCTATCCTAAAGGAGCTAAGCCATGAAACATTTTCTCGCTTTTCTACTGGTTCTTTCTCTGTCTTCGGGCGGCTGGGCCGCGAATGTGCAAAAAGCAGAGCAGGAGGGGAAGGTTAACTTCTACGCGAACATCACAGCCATCGAGCCGATCATGGATGATTTTAACGCCGGTCATAAGATCGATGGTGTCTATACCCGAATCTCCACATCCAAATATCTGGCGACCGTGCTGACAGAATTTTCTGCCGGGAAATTGCAGGCTGACGTCCTTCAGGGCCCCTTGCCGATCATCCAGATGCTTAAGGACAAAGGGGTGCTGACGGCTTACTCGTCCCCTTCGGCGGCCGGTTATCCCGACTGGGCGAAACAGGACGACACGATCGTCCAGTTCGGAATTGAATACGTCGCCCCGATCTACAACAAAGAGCTGGTGAAGCCAGAGGATGTGCCGACACGCTACGAGGATCTGGCCGATCCGAAATGGTTCGACAAGATCGTCATGCCTGACCCGGCGTCACACGCAACCACGATTTCATGGCTGGTGGGGCTTAAAGAAGCAAACATCTTCGCCAGCGATGACGACTGGATGAAATTTGTCAAGGGTCTTGCCGCCAACAAGCCGATGTTCGTCAAGTCCTTTGGACCGAGCCCGGCGCCCATTGAAAGTGGAGAAAAGCTGATCGGGATCTCGATGCCCAAATATATCATCACCAAGGCTCCCGCGCCCCTGGCCTGGGCAAAGGTTGACACCCTGCTCGGGACCACCCGGGCCATTGCCGTGGCTGCCAATGCTCCGCATCCTGAAGCCGCAAAGGTCTTTGTCGACTACTGGTTGAGCACCAACGCCATGCAGCTGCTGGCCGACAAGGTCGGGGAGTATGTCCTGGCTCCGGGAGTTTTTCCGCCCATCGAAGGAATGAATAAGGCAAAGGTCCTGCCGATCCGGGAACTGTCGGATGAAGAGATCCGCGAATGGGGCAAAAAGTTCCAGGAAATTTTCTACGCGAACTGAAAATTCCTTTCCGTCATGATGCAGGGGTCCGGAGCCGCTGGTAGTGACTCCGGACCCCTGGTTGAGGTGCTATGGAGATCCGGATATCTGGCCTGAGCAGGCATTATTATTCCGAGGGCAAACAGATCAAGGCTCTGGATAATGTCGATCTGACAATTCCTGCGAATAAAATTTTTACCTTGCTGGGGCCCAGTGGCTGCGGCAAGACCACGCTGCTGCGCTGCATAGTGGGGCTCGAGGTTCCTGACAGCGGTGAAATTTACATCGGCGACGAACTTGTCTGGTCCCATGAGAAAAATTTATTTGTGCCGCCGGAAAAACGGGGCCTGGGAATGGTTTTCCAGACCTATGCGATCTGGCCGCACATGGATGTTTTCGACAATGTGGCCTATCCGCTTAAAACCACCGCCACGCCACCAGCGGAGATTCGCCAAAAAGTCGCCAAGGCGCTTCAGTTCGTCCAACTGGATGGTTTTGAAAACCGTCCGGCAACCAAGCTCAGCGGCGGGCAGCAGCAGCGGGTGGCTCTGGCCCGGGCGCTGGTCGCTGAGCCCAAGGTGATCCTGTTTGACGAGCCACTGAGCAACCTCGATGCAAAACTTCGTGAAGAAACCCGCAAGGAGCTGCGTAATTTTCTCAGCGGACTGGAAATTACCGCCATCTACGTAACCCATGACCGGATCGAGGCGCTGGCGCTCTCAGACCTGATTGCGGTGATGCGGGCGGGGAGAATTATCGAAATCGGTGATCCGAAGAAAATTTACTTTCATTCCGATGGTCAATTCGTCGCCGACTTTATCGGTCGTGCCAACCTGATTAAAGGGAGCGTCACCCGGCATGAGGGACAGCATGCCCTGTTTGCTTCGGAGATCGGGACAATCAAGGCTCTGAATTCCCAGAATATCGCCATCGGGCAGGAGGCGATGCTCTGCGTCCGTCCCGAATTCATCAGGTTGACGCCCCGGCAGGACGCAGAAGGAGAGAACGCCTTCAGTGGCAGGATGGAAACCCTGATCTTTATCGGCGAGGCCTATGAAGGGGAAATCCGTATCGGCGACAGGTTGCTGACGACCACCATCGATCCAACCGCGGACATTTCGGAAGGAGATACGATCACCATCTCCTTCGATCCCGATCACTGTTTCCTGCTTTCGGCATAGAGGGAATGATGTTTAAAAAACCGAGCCTGACGACAACGCTGATTGTCATTGTTGGCTTCCTGACTCTTTGCCCGGTGGTCATGCTGCTCATCGGCAGCTTTTCCCAGGATTTTGTCTCGTTCGGGCAGTTTACCCTCCGCAAGTACCTGGAAGTCTACACGGATCCCGACTTTGCCGATATTCTGTTCAATACGGTGATTTTTACTGTTGGCTCAGCTCTGCTGGCCACCTTGCTTGCCCTGTTTCTCGCCTACACCAACACGCGCACCGACTTGCCCTTCAAGTTTATTTTCAAAATCATCTCCATCATCCCGATGATGATCCCGCATATCCTGTTTTCGGTCAGTTGGGTTCTGCTGCTCAATCCGAGCAACGGCATCCTCAACAAGCTGCTGATGGACCTGTTCGGGCTCAAGAGCGCCTGGTTCAACATCTATTCCCTGCCTGGCATGATTTTGGTGGAAGGCTTGCTCGATCTGCCGATTGCCTACCTGATCATCGCCCCGGCGATGAGCGCGTTTGATGTTTCTCTTGAGGAGTCCTCCAAGGTCTGTGGCGCATCCAATCTGCGGACCCTCTTCAAGGTCACCCTGCCGGTCTTGAGGCCGGCCATTCTCGCCTCCGCCATCCTGGTCGTTGTGCGGAGCCTTGCCTCTTTTGCAGTCCCTTCGGTGGTCGGCATGCCCGGGCGCATCTATGTGCTTTCGACCCATATCTACCGGAGCATCTCCAGCGGTTTTGCTGCGGACTACGGGAAGGCGGCGGCGATCGGCATGAGTGCGCTGGCCGCGTCAATCACCCTTATTTACCTTTATCGCTACCTGACGTCCGAAAGCGGGAAATTTGTGACCATTTCCAGCCGGGGGTTCAAACCGACCCTGATCAAGCTGAAAAAGGCCAAGTACCCCATGTTCTTTCTGGTGGGGTTTCTCTCTTTTCTCCTGATTCTGCTGCCGGTGCTGGTGCTGTTTTATACCTCCATGCTTCCCTATTCGATGGTCCCGAGCGCCAAGGCGTTCTCCATGATGTCCTGGAGCAACTGGAGTGAGGTCCTGCGCGATCCCATATCGCTCCTGTCGCTGAAAAACAGTCTCTTCCTCGGCGTCGTCGGCGCCACTCTGGGGACGGCGCTGTCGATTTTTGTCTCCTATGTCATCGTCAAGGTGCGCTCCACCGCATCCGGCGTTCTGGAATCCCTCAGTTTCCTGTCGTTCTCATTTCCCGGGATCGTCATCGGCGTCGGTTTCATGTGGTTTTTTGTCCGCACGCCGCTGTACGGCACGATTACGGCCCTGCTGATCGGCTATATTGCAACCTACCTGCCCTATGGGATCCGGCCGATCTCCAGCGCTTTTGTCCAGATCCACAGCCACCTGGAGGAATCCTCACGGGTTTGCGGAGCGAGCCCCTTCTACACCATGCGACGCATTGTCATCCCCCTGCTCATTCCCGGCATCATTTCCGGCTGGATTCTCATGGCGACCATGTTTTTGCGCGAGCTGACCCTTTCGGTGGTTCTTTCCAGGCCGGGCACCGAAGTCCTCGCCGTTCAAATTCTCCATTTCGCCGAGGATGGACTGTGGGGGGAACTCTCCGCTCTTGGGATCATTATGATCGCGATCTCTTCAACCCTCGTCATTACCGCGAATCTTATCGGGAACAAGATGACCAGGATGGAGGTTGTCAACAAGTAAATGCAGGCATAATGCTTTCCGATTCTAGCGGCAAGCCGCATCGGGAATCTGAGAAAGTTGAAACTCTCTTGTGTACCCCTTCCCCGATTTTAAACGTGACACCTCTGTCTTCCCTGAATCCCTTCCCGTCCGGATAAAAAAAGACAACATCACCGTGGACCGCTCATGGACCGCAGGGGAGAAACGGGACCCCTCCGCCTCAAAATCTTTGCGTGGGGACTCCCTCTTGTCCTTCTCCTCCGGGGAATGATCTGGATGACCGGATGCGAGCCAGCATCCACCTCTTTTATGCCGATTTTTCTGTTTTGTCACCGAACTGCGGACAGATTGGTTAAGTTTTCATGCCTTTTAGCCTTTGCCGATTCTGCCAATGGATAGTGCAAATGATCTTGCTAGAAACCGCAAAAATTTAGATTGCTGATAAGTGTTTTTTTATTTGTTGCAGCATAAAAAAGGTGGTTTGGTGTTGCTGGCTGCTAACTCCCTGGAAATATTTGAACCAGCAGAAAAAAATCTTTTCTCGAGAAAAAAATTCGCGCAAACGCACACTTACGCCATGTCTTGGCCCGCAGCGATTTTTGCGAATCCTCCTCTGCACTCCTTCGGTAAGGCCAAGTTAATTTGGCATGGCTAAAAAAGATAAGCCATGGTCCGTAGAAACTTGAGCCGTCTCTCAGTATAGAAAAAGAGGATAGTACCGTGCCCAGAATAATGTTCTTTGCTGTTTTTTTGTCTTTGTCTCTGGCTCATTCCGTTAGCGCAAAGACGGTTGATTTGAGTTGGGATCCGAGTCCGGATAGCGAAGTCCTGGGCTATAAAATATATTACAATGCAGATTCTTCGGCCTTCCCATTTAACGGCAGCGGTGCCGCTGAAGGGAGTTCGCCGATAGATGTTGGTCATGTTTTGGGAACGACCCTAACGGACCTGCCGGATGAGCAGACCCATTATTTTGCAGTAACGGCCTACAACGCAGAAGGGATTGAGAGCGGATATTCAAATATTGTCATCAGTCCAGCTGTCGGCGGATCGGTGGTGCAGAGTGACTCGGGTTCACTGGAGATAACATCCACAACGGGTAAACATGTTCCGGTGATGGATGGTTGGTGGCTTGTGCCGATTGTATTGGCCGCTATGGTGCTGTTCCGCAGGCGAGTTGTCCAAGGCTGATCAGAATGGGCCGCAAGAGTCGATTAAAACAAGAAGCAAAACAAGGAGCCAGGCAGGAGATGCCGAAGCAGAAACAATCTTCGACATTCTCTTCATTTCGTAAAGTCGCCCTGCTTTTTGCCGCGATGGTCGTTTTTTTCGAGATCATTGTGGGACTGTTTGTCGATTGGCTTCCCCTGCAGTTGGCAACTGCATCGATCACGACATTTCTCCTCCAGGCGACAGGTCTAGAGGTCGTGACCAGTGGCATTCACATGATCCTGCCCAATGCCCGGTGGGAGGTGATCGCGGACTGTACGGCGATCGGTGCGCAGGTCATCTTCATCTCGTTTGTTCTGGCATTTCCTTCGTCAAAGAAAGCCAAACTGCTGGCAACCGGCATTGGCGTTCCCTTCATCTTTGCGGTCAACATTGTCAGGTTGGTAGCCTTGGGCTGGTTAACCTATCTCAGCCCCAAGCTGGCCGACTACTGCCACGATTTCGTCTGGCAGATGGGCTTTTTGTTTATGGTTGTCGGAATGTGGCTGGCATGGATTGAGTGGGTGGTAAAGCGTGAAAAGAATCCTGCTGTTTCTGCTTAGAACCTTACTGATTGCCATGGTGCTGTTTGCTGCCAAGGACTGGCTGCTTCCGGCATATCGTATGGTGATTTACGGGTTCTGCCATTTGCTTCCCGGTGCCGGTGCCGGTGTTTCACTCTACAATGACAGTCTCGACAAGTTTATCCCCTTTGCCGCCCTCTTGGCCGCAATGCCCGGTATGCCATGGATTCGCAAGGTCGGGATGATGTGCGCGGGATTGGCCATCTTTGTCGCGATCGATGTCAGTGCCTACTTTTTCACGACACCGACCGACATCCAGCAGACCGGAGTCTACAATACCCCGCCAAGTCAGGCCTTCTTCTGGGTATGGAAAGCTTATGGGAGGTGGCTGCTGCCACTGTTGCTCTGGTTGCTGGCCAGTTGCCAATATCTGGAAGATTTATTTCACAAGACCGCTGTCCAGGAGCCCTAAGCGCCCCGGAGTCACAACCCCGGAGTCACAACCCCGGCCCGGAACACACCTATGCTACATTCCTGAAGCAATCAAATTGGCACTTTGAAGTTCGCCCGGACCGGACATGAACCGGAGAATAGAAACAGAAAAGCCCCACTCCCTGCTTAAGGGTTGGGGCCTTGCTATTGAATATCTCAACCTGGGAATGATCGGGGTGACTTGGATTCGAACCAGCGATCCCCTGCTCCCGAAGGCGCTGGATGGGTACGCTTCACTCCACAGTAAGCTCACGTCCAGAGAAGACGTCCCCTAGGTTTTCCACATGTGCCTCTGCCGTTTCAATAGATCCGCACTTCACGCCTGGGCGGACCGGTTCCGCAAGCACTCCACATAATGTCATTGCCAGGGATGTTGGCAGCATCAAAAGGAGGCCAACAGATGGTGCTTTCATGAGAATTTTTCTATCGCATCAGGCAAAAGGTATCCCTGAAGCCCTGTTAATGCTCAAGCGGTCCTTTTGACCGTTCCGTCTGCGATCATTCCCTGTAAATTTGCCAGCAGGGCCCTCTCCTCAGCGTCCTCGTGTCCGTCCGCCCCGGCTTGGGACAAAATATCATTGTACTCCTTGGACGTGACGACCCCATCTTCAATCGCTTTTTTGATTAACTCTCGCAGCTTGTCAGCTTCTCTAGGCATAACCAATCCCTTTTCGTGTTTTTGATAGATACGCATGCAATATGGAAATTAAGAGCTTGTTTCGGTATTGAAAGATATATTACCAAAAAAATCAACAATTGATAGTTTCTCAGAGAAATTACATCAGGTCATGGATGCGCAGACCGACTCTCCCGGCCGCAATACCTTTTTGTCCGCCGTTTCGGTATTAAACATCAAAACCGGGATGAAAATCCCGGCTGAATGAATGGGTGCTCTTGTTATGGGTTGTGTTCTTCGGCCTCTAGATAGAAGTGCTTATTCATCGTCACCACAAAATACAGGGCCAATTACTTTATCGTCATTACCAAAGACCGGGGCATTGACTTCATCATCTGTACCAAAGGCTGGGGCAATGCCATAGTACTCATCCATAATGGTATTACGCATGAGGGCCCGCAGGGTTTCTTCGTTGGGTTCACCGGTGACGGCCAAGTTCTGTTCCCTCTGGAAGTTTTCGATCGTGGCTATGCCTTCATCTCGGTCGATCCCCTCAGACTCGTACTCGCCGCCATAGTATCCACTCAGGAGGGCATGCAACGCCTTGACCTGCTGAGGGGTGAGCTGTTGGGCCTGCACCTGGTTATCTTGCCGGGGTGTTTGAGCGAGATGCCATTGGCGGAGGTCTTCGCCGGTCAGGGCCGCAACCTGTATTGTCTCTCCTGATTGGTTCTGGCCGACAGCCAAGGCCTGACTGGTCATCAGCAGGCCACCTAAAAACACCAGTGTAAGTATCAGAATTAAGTGTCTCATGATGATTCTCCTTTGCGGAAAAGGCTCCACAAGGTCACCCACATTCGCACTGGAGCGACAATCCCCCCACTTCAGGCAGAGTCATCACTAAACTGTATTTCCTCAGGCATTCTTTTTTCTTGCCTTATAATTTCCTTATATCACTCTTCAGCGATCTTTCAAGCGGAAAATAACGATAAAACAGTAGTTTAGGAGGTGCCGATTGCCTGTTTGGGTGTTAGGTCTCAGTGTGCTGTTTACATTTTTTCGCCAAAGAAAATGCTCCAGCAGTTTTTCATATCATGGGGTGGCAGGTCCAATAGAGCTGTTCTTGGTGGACGGGAAACGCTTCATGGCGTACGTCTCCTTTGCAAACAGCCTTTGTAGTTCTGCTGACAGAGTTTAGAGGTTGATTGTTGATATCGATTTGTGGGGCTGGCTCACGGGGTCCGGGAACAAACAGGACGTAATCGGTGTGGAGGATACGGCAGATGCGGGTGTCTTCATTCAGACGGGCCTGATCCCATTTCAAAGGCAGGATCTTTCCTTTCCGCCAGCCGGTGTAGAGCAGCATTTTGATGGCATTGAGTGAAATCATGTTATTTTGAGCAAAATAAAGTTTTATAAAATCTGTTTTTGTGTTTGACAGTGCAAAGTCGTTTTATTATAAGTGTAGCGATTTTAGTGTGTTTAAGTGATATTGCACAATCTGTAAGAGGGGGCATTTCTCCATTTCCTTGCCGCGAATATCTTGATCACTTAGAGGTCAACTGGTGGGCATTTGCGCACCAATATCGTCATGGTTATGACTACAATTTCGTTCGCCTAAAGCATTGATACAGCTAGTCATAGCCTTATTTAATTTTTTTAAGGAGGAAATCATGTACAAAAAACACAGAACAGTAGCGTTGGTCGCGTTGGTGATAATGATGGCTCTTCTAGTCGGTTGCTCCGCAACTATGAACGCCGTCAACAACCGAGAGCTAGCAGTTGAGGCAAAAATGTCAGAGACCATTTTCCTTGATGCTGAGGCCTTAACTGATGAACCTAAAATTTTCGTGCGTGTCGCAAACACCAGCGATTTTCAAGAGATTGATTTTAGTCAGCAGCTTATAGAGCGTTTTGGTGCAATGGGTTATCAAGTGACCCGCAAAGCAAAAGAAGCAGACTATCTTGTCACTGCAAATTTGTTATATATGGGTGAAAAGACCTCTGAAATTGATCCCGAATCTATGTTCACTGCTGGGTTTGGTGGTGCTGGTATCGGTGCTCTGGCTGCGGCTACTTCAGGTTCCAGTTTGCGTGGTGCTGGAACGGCAGGACTTGCTGTCGGTCTTGCCTCTGCAGCTGGTTCTGCTGTTATTGGCGGGGTTTTCCACGTTGATGAGTACTACGGAATCGTTGATCTGCAGGTTAAGGAGACCGTAGAGGGTGGTGTGGCAGGCGTTGTAAAAGCGAATGTTCAGGATGGTTCTTCAACTTCGACCCAGACTACTCGGAATATTCAGGATACCCGTCAAGAGTATCGTACTCGTATTATGGTTAAAGCAAAGCAGACTCGAATGGATCGTACAGAAGCATGTGGAGTTATAATGGATCGTCTTTCTTCACAGATTAGTGGAATTTTTAAGATCTAATGTCTTAAGTTGATTTTGAGTTTAATTAGAGAACAAAAAACGGAAAAGCCCTATTCCATAATTTCGGAATAGGGCTTTTCCGTTAATATTTACTGCAAGGGATGTCTTCTTCCCTACCTAGCCTGACAGTGAAATCAGCATAACATGGTTTGCCGAAGTTTTTTGTACGGAGTTCTCCCCGCGTGCGCTGAATAGCTAGATAAAAGTTGTAATAATCTTCCCACTGCCGCAGTTTTTTTGGATAAATCTACATCGCCTTTGTAATCCAGTAGTGAGGGCTTTTTTTTTGTGTGCTTCACGAACGCCTCATACCTGCCCCGGAACCACAACCCCGGACCTGAACACGCCAACGCGACATTCCTGAAGCAATCAAGGTGTCCGTTTGAAAGTTATTTGGACCGGAATAGCCCCGGAGCCCAGAAACAGAAAAGCCCCACCTCAAAGTCACTGAGTGAGGTCTTTCTATTGTCTATCTCAACCAGGGAATGGTCGGGATGGCTGGATTCGAACCAGCGACCCACTGTTCCCGAAGCAGATCGGTTCAGCTACGCTTCACTGTGCGTACCAGACTGAGGAACACCCCGATTGTCATTCCCAATGTATGGTGGATGGGGCATCCAGAGTTTGCATTAACACGCATGAAATGGTGATATATTTTTATGGAAAGCCTACCTGTGGGGTAGGATTTGTCTTTTGTGAGTGCTATAGTTTAAAAATAAATGAATAAAACGAAAACTCATTTCAAAAGGAGAAGGTAGATGAGAGCACTCAGGTCAATATCCGTCATGTTTCTGATTCTGTTTTTTTCAGCGTCGGGCTCTCTGGCCAAAGGACTACCCTGGTTGGACCATCAGAGTCCTTTTGATTTTAAATTCGGCAACCATATCGACTCTCACCAGCAGCTGCAAGTTCTGCCCGATGGAAGCCTATTCGGTTATCTCTACATAGTTTTTACTGGTGAAACTAATGAAGATGGCATCCCGATAGCCCAGCACAAAAACTGCAATGATGAGGGTGTTGTTTGCCGTGTCGGATGGGAAATTCGCGGCATACCGGGTCATGCGACATTTCTCTCTCACCAGATGGGAGACCACCCAATCTGGCAAGTGATGCGTGCACATATTCCTCTTCCAGGAGCTTATACTCATTTTCACTGGAATGGCTGGCCAGACCATGCCCATGATCTTCCCCTGACTGGTGAACCTGTTGGAGGATATTTCCTCCAGTTGAAAGGGCAAGATACTTTCCTGTTTAAACATGGCGGGGACGAGATTTTAGTGACTAATGGCTTGGACAATGCGACTCATATCAACATTGTTAGTGGCACCGCAGGAGACGGTGGAGGTGGGCACGATCACTAATTGGATCCTTCATATAAGTATCAAAACAATGGCCAATCTGTTTTTTTTGAGGTTGGCCATTTAACACCTGTTCCGACGCTGTCAGATCCGCGAATGCTCAACAGTGCGTGCCAGGCCTGTAGTGATCCGGAAGGTTGCTCCCTGGAGGTTGCGGATAGAGTCGGCATCCTTACACGGAATGATGCTTCGACCAGATTAGCCACTCAGGACTTGTTTCTTTTGCAGAAACTCCTCGTGGTCGATTTCGCCTGAAGCATACCCGTTTTTATATGTGTTGCGTGTGGCGTTTTGTAAAACGGTGGGGAATTAGTCATGATTTGATAGCCCACCTGCTTTTCCTCGTAGAGCGCACCTGTTCCCGAAGCAGTCAAAAGATCTGCTATCGCTCCTCTGTGCGTACAGGCTGCGGAACATCCCGATCATGTGTCCTTGAGTACGGCGGATAGGGATACAAAGGCGTGCAATTTAGTGCTTATTTAAAAAATCCAAAACAGCGGCATTATAAAATTCTGGGTTCGTGGCATGTATGATATGTGTTGCATTGGGAACGACGACTGGCTCCGGCAGGTCCGATCTACACTTCCGAAGCTCTTTATAAATGTAGGCATAATGTTTGGGGCTTTTTTCACCATTCAATAATAAAACAGGGAAATTGAACTTTGAAATGTCTCCACAGGTGATATGTCCTCGTAAGCTTCCCCGGTAGGTTGACATGTCAAAAGTAGAGTTTTCTGGCACAATA
>JAVVDY010000005.1:0-149825 GCA_032251255.1 Desulfuromonadales bacterium | reverse complement strand
CGAGAGTTGCTTAGGTTACTCAGAGAAAATCCGCTCTCTGCTTCCTAAGCCCCTTAACAATATTGAAAATTAGGAATAATCTGTTTTTTCAACTCGGATGTCTTAGGCGGACCGAAATTCATTTCGGGATGATAGGATGATCCGTCTAATTCCTGTTGGGCTGCAAAATAAATTTATGGGACACCATTACGTACCTCAATATTATCTAAGAGGTTTCTCGCCAGGGTTTGGCCAGAAACTTTGGGTATATGATAAGCAGCAGGAGCAACCTTTCTCATCACATGTCAAAAGCGTTGCAAATATTTGCAAATTCTACTCAGATGAATTGGAATCACATTTAGCTGAAAAAGTAGAAGACCCTGCAAATTTCGTATTGGACAAGATCAGGAAAAAGACAGAAATTAGCAAAAATGACAAAGTAACACTTGCTGAGTACATTGCAGTTCTATGGAAAAGAGTCCCTGAGGGAAAAGTTCGATTTATTAATAGTGCTCCACAGATCGCTGAACGACTCCAGACTGAAATTAATGAAGGGATTGACGAACTGGTCAAAAAAGAATCACACCTGTTTGATCTCGGGGAAAAAAGGAAGAATGAAGTTGAAAGTGTAATTCAAAGATTTTCTGAAAATCCTCCCGATGACATTTGGCATCAGGTAATACCCGCGGGGAGTACCCCAAATATGATTGACGCATTGTCGGAAATGACATGGCGATACTTTGTCCATGATGAAAAACCGGTGTTTCTCACTTGCGACAATCCGGTGTTCTTTTTTTCAGGCATTGGCATTGGAAAATCTAACTCGGAGCTATCATTTCCGATTTCGAGCAATATAACGTTACAAGCAACACGGAATCCCGAACATGCAGAAGGTTATTTCCCGGCAAATAAGCAAGTTGTTATGGAATTGAATCGAAGGACAGCACACAATGCTACAAGGTTTTGTTTTCATGCATTGAAGGAAGATTGGGTTTTGCCCTTTTTGAATAAAGGAAAGAGGCAACTAAAGAGTATTATTTGAACAATAAGAATCAGCCCAACCACCAAATCAAGCGGACGGAAAATAGCTGGGGGCTTCCCGAGAAGCAAAACCAAATTGCTGTGCTGGCCGAAACTTCGCGTCGCCGCCGGTTGTCATGAAACGTTTTATAAAACTTGGAGGGTAAATGAAGGATAATACTAGAATTGCTCTTTTAATTGACTGTGACAACGTCAGCCACAATTCAATTGAAGGTGTTCTTGAGGAATTAGCAAAGCACGGAAAAGTCAATATTAGGCATGCCCACGGTGATTGGAATAGTGCTCATTTATCTGGTTGGCGAGAAAAACTTCACCCATTTGCAGTTCGGCCAATTCAGCAATTTGCCTACACATCTGGGAAAAATGCTACTGATTCTTCGATGATAATAGATGCAATGGATCTTCTTTACAGCAATACAGTTGATGCATTTGCTTTGATGACCAGTGATAGCGATTTTACACCATTGGTATTACGTATTCTTGAAAGTGGAATGACTGTATATGGATTTGGCGAAAAGAAAACACCTGAACCATTTGTGCATGCATGTTCTCAATTTATTTATACGGAAAATCTTCAAAAGTCTCCTGAAGGTAAAACGACAAATGGAACTGGTCGTGTTCAAAAATCGCGAAATGAACTGCGTAGCGACACTTGGCTGGTAAATCTATTGAGGACTGCGGTTGAGCAAGCGTCCGACGAAGATGGTTGGTCTCAGCTTAGCAAGGTTGGCCATTATATTTCTAATAATAGTTCGTTTTCGCCAATTAATTATGGATACCAAAAACTTACTGATTTGATAAGGAAATGCGAACTTTTCGATCTGGAAATGAGAAAAAACAACACTGCAATGTATATCAAAGACAAGCGGAAATAGTTTTATAACCAGATCAAGCGGACTGAATACTCAGGCGGTTCAATTTGAAACAGTTCGGTGGTGGCCGATTTCTCGCGTCGCTGCTTATCTCCACGGTTGTGAGTTCATCAATAGAGAACATCACAGTCTCCCAAATATCTATAGCCGTGCCGAAATGTTTCGCAAAACTCGGCTAAACTTGACACCATGAACATCACCCTCCTGGACGGCGGAATGGGCCAGAATCGGCGCCGATTTTTCCGCCGGCTGGTTCAAGGTCGGTCCCGACCACATCGCCGAGCCGGCAAGGCGATTCCGCTCTGGCTAAATGAACCGGCCTGTGCCATAGTGCCCGACTCCCCAGGGGACAGGTTCGGTGTTACAATGACGATTATCGACATTTTCCCCTGAAGCGCAGAAGGAGACCCCGATGAACACCTATAACGGAAGCTGCCACTGCGGCTCGGTCAGTTTTTCCTTTACCGGTCCCGCAATCGATGAAGGCCTGAAATGCAACTGCTCGATCTGTCTCCGCAAGGGCGCCGCGATGACGGCGTTTACCATTGCCCAGGACGACATGAAGATCGCTGCGCAAGAGGGTGCTCTGTCCGTCTACCAGTTCGGCTCGAAGGTCGCCAAGCACTACTTCTGCAACAGGTGCGGGATCTACACGTTTAACGAAACGCTGCGCAAACCGGGACATTTCCGGGCGAACCTCGCCTGCCTCGAGGGGATCAATCCGCTTGAATTGCCGACTCAGGTTTTTGACGGAGCCTCCCTGTAGGGTCCGCCCGTTTGACCTCGACCGGAACGGCGACGCCAGCTGCTGAACAGACAGGACGAAGAGAATGAAGAAAAATACCAAGGTCAGGGATATTTATGTCACCGACATCTCTTTCGATGTTGACGAGGAGGACATCAGGAAGCTGTTCTCGGTCTGCGGCACGGTCCGTTCGGTCAAGCTGATGACCGATGAGAGGACAGGAAACTTCACCGGCCGGGCGTTTGTCAGGATGGGCAATGACGCGGAGACCCAGGATGCGATCAAGACCCTTGACGGGGCCCGCCTGATCAACCGCTGCATCAGGGTCCACGAGGCCAAACCGGCCGAAGCAGCCCCCCCTGCGGACACGCCGCCAAGGGAACGCTCAAGGCGTCCGCCGAAGGGCCGGCGCAGGTAGCGTTTGCGTCGGCCGGGAGCCCGGGTTCCTTTCAGGCGACCTGAAGACTCAGCGAGATTTGACGACCGAAGGGGCGCACGATGACAAGATCGTGCGTCCCTTTTGTCGTTTTGGTCAGTCATTGTTTTCTGCCGCTGGTCATCTGTCAATCGGTCCGGGTCACCTTCAGGCGCGCGACTCGGTTCTGAATGCGGTAACTTTCGTCCAGCACCGACGTTGCCTGCCCATCGTCCGCAGAAACAACCCTGGGGTGAACGGCCATACATCGCCGTCATCCCGGACCCAGCAGTCCGGAGGACGGGGTGTTGACGGTGTCGGCATCGGCTCCGCCGACATCACTCAACAGGCTGCTGGTCTCGCCCCCTTCGGCCATTGCCTGCAGACTGGCTGAGACCGCGGTACCGACTTGGAGCCGGTGGTCGGTTTGAGCGTGCGCGGTAATCAGCAGGGGGTGAAGTAAATGTTGTGGGTGCTGTTGGTGAGCTCAACATTGAAGACGGCTGCCTGCACAATTTCTGAGCCAAGCAGCTGTAGCGGGAGTATTGCAACGGATAAAAGAATCTTTATCATGGTATAGCTCCTTTCTGTCCACGATAAGAATGATGGCTGGTCAGTCTGAAAGTCTTTTAACCCCGGTTTTGTTGACGGCACGGCAACGATAGCAGGTCGTTTTAATGAACAGCATAAAGGGACGGTAAAAATTGGGTAAGAAGATAGCTGGTGCACAGCGGATCGTGCGTTGATATTGGTCAGAAGGCTACAAATAAAAGGGGGGGCAGTTGACCATGAAGTCGTCTGCCCCCACGGGATGCCGGACGCCGGGATGCGGGGTTCGGCGTGAGCGGCTAGTTGGCCGCGGGCCTGGGTTTGATGATGACGTCGATGCGCCGGTTGATGGCGCGCCCTTCCGGGGTGTCATTTGTTGCCAGGGGCCGCTCCGGTCCGTAGCCGATAGCTGTGACCTCATTCTCGGACAGGGTGCCGTTGGCGATGAAGTACTGGCGGACGGCTTCAGCGCGGTCCTTAGAGAGCTTGGCGTTGACCGCAACTGATCCGGTGCTGTCGGTGTGTCCCTCGATGACCACGAGCGGCTCACCGAAGGTGTGGATGGCGTTGCGCACCGTACTCAGCAGGGCGTAGTTGTTAGGCATGATCAAATCTTTGCCCACCGGGAACTGCATGGCCTTGAGACGGATGACCAGGTTGTCTGACTGTTTATAGACCTCTGCCTGGTCCACGGCGAACAGACCCTGGACTTCGTTAAACAGCTGCTGGAACTTGCGCTCCGCCTCCAGACGGGCTTTGGTTTCCTTCTCCTGAAGGGCTATCAGCTCACGTTCGCGCTGAACTTCCATGCTCTTCCCCTCTAGCAGCGTGTTCTGCTTCGTCTGGGCGTCCAGTTCCGCCTGCAGCCGCGCGACCTTGGCCTGGTGTTCGCTGTTCTCCTGTTGGCGTTTTTCTTTCAGGTATTGGCTGTCGTTCTGCAGCGCAGCCACCGACTCGATGATGCTCTGCAGCTGCAGCTCCGGTGCTTCATTGCGCAGATCCCGCACGCCAAGTTTGCTGGTGACCTGGTGCAGGCTGCTTTCATGCCAGAGCGCGATGTCCTCGGGTTGCATGGTTTTAACCTGGTTACTGACCGTCATCACCTGGCCAAGCCGCTGCGCCTGGAAGAGGGCATGGTTGGCCTTCTCCTGCATACTTTCCCGTTCGTAGCGCTGCCGGGTGATGAACAGGTCCGCCTCTTCCAGGGCCTTCTGCGCGACGGCCAGGGTCATCGGCGCGATCTTCTTCGCATCATCTGACTCGGCGGCTGCCAGCAGCTGGCGGACGGTCCCCAGGGTGTTCTCCTTGATAGCGCGGAGTTCGAGATCGGCGAAATTCTGGGCCACCTTGGCTTCATTCTTCTCGGCGCGGGAGAGGTTGTTGTTTTCGATGTCGGCGGTCAGGGCGATGAATGCCGTTTCTACCCGCTGGTAATCTGCACCAAAGACCCCCGCTCCGGCAGCATTGGCCAGCTCACGGGCTTTGATCGCCTTGGCTATTGCGGATTGCGCAATGAGGGCATATTCCTTGGCTCGGTCGAGATGAGCGTGGCCATAGGCGACATTCTGCAGCACTTTTCCGACTGAATCTTTATTGGCCAGGCCCGACCTGGCTTTAGTGAGGAAGTCTTCGGCCTCGCCATACCAGGTGGGGGCGAGCACATGGATCTGGGTGGCGCGGGCTTCGGCCAGGTCTTCTTCAAGCTGCGCAATGTTTGTGCTCGGATTGTCTGACATGCTGATCGGAGCGACTTTCAGCGTCGAGCCGGTACAGCCCGCCAGGCCGATCAACAGCACCAGGAGGAAAGCCAGTCTGCCAAGATTTCTCATCTTTTGTTTCCTTTCTTATTGGAAAAATCAAGCGTCCACCCGGAGTGGCTGATCTGGAAGTGTGGCGGAAACAGTTCTCAATTGTATCAGGTTTGTTATCATCGTCCATGTGCGCTCCGACGAATTCATCGGGCTTCCAGCGACAGGCTTCTAAAAGCAGTTTCGTGAATCGGTCGCATGGGGAGATTTTTGAGAGGTTCTCTATATAGATCAATGAGTTGTAATATTGTAAATATCGGTTATGTTAAAAAGACAACCCCTGTCACAGAGAGGAGGTCATTATGGGTTTGTTCGGCAAGATGTTTGGCAGCGAGTCCCAGTACCCCGACCTGTCGGGAGAGAGCGACGCGGCCGGGAAGCTGGCGGCCATCCGCGGCAAGCTGGAAAAGCTGGCGGCGGAGGTTCATGACAAGATGGAGGTGGTGCCGACCGACGACGGCGCTTATGTCTTCATCGGCAAACCCCCCAAGAAATTCGGGATCGCCTGGATTGAAGGGGGCGAGGTGAAGAGCTTCAAAACCATGATGGAAGAACATGGCATGACCAACGATCAGGCGATCAAGTTTTCCAACGAGCTGCGCGAGGTCTACGAGCGGCATCTGGGGGACAAGCGGTTTCATGCCAGGATCGCCGACAAGGACATCGTTGTCACCCCGTCGCAACCCCTGGAAAATGATGTGCGCGAGGTGCTTTCCCATCTGCACTGATGTCCTGACGCTCAGGGTCTTCACCGTTTGATTTTCAATCACTGCTTCCATGCCATTGAGCCTCTTGAGTGAAACACAGGCGTATGCCCGCCCCGGCAACCCGCTAACGATGGGTTGTCCTTTTTTTGTCTCATTTATTCCTGTGGCAAAAATATCCCCTGCTGCCCTCGTCTTCACTCCCCGGGGACTGCTATACTGTTGTCAGTGATCAAGGGAGGTCAAAAATGTCCTATTACTTCAGCACCAGAATCGAAGGCGGTTTCGAACAGGCGGTTGAACGGGTGACCGGAGAACTGCAGAAGGAGGGCTTCGGCATTCTCACCGAGATCGACGTCAGGGCGACCCTGAAAAAGAAGCTGGATGTCGATTTTCGCAACTACATGATCCTCGGCGCCTGCAACCCGCCGTATGCCTACCGGGCATTCCAGGCGGAACCGAAGATCGGCATCATGCTCCCCTGTAATGTCGTGGTTGAGGAACTGGAGGATGGTTTGATCGAGGTTGCGGCGGTCGATCCCCTGGTGGCGATGGCGTCGATCGACAATCAGGACCTGGGGGCGGTGGCGGCAGAGATCCGGCAGAAACTGCAGAGCGTCCTCGACCGATTGTAGGCCGGCCGGCTGGACATGCACTATCAACCGATGGAGGCAGGAATGAATGTATTTGAATTCGCCATGAAGATGGAAGAGGACGGCAAGGCCTATTACCTGGGGCTGGCTGAGCGGACCGCTCATCCGGGGCTGAAGACCGTTTTTGCCCGGCTGGCAGAGGATGAACAGAAGCATTTCGAAACCTTCCGGACGCTGCAGGAAGGGCAGGCCGCTCCCTCGATGGAGGACAGCCAGGTGCTTGAGGAGGCCAAGAATGTCTTCGAGGCCCTGCCGACAGGAACGATCGCGCTGAAGGGGATGGCGGACGCCCTCGCCGGATATGACCACGCGATGGATCTGGAGGCGCAGAGCTTCAAGTTTTACGAGAGAGCCGCCCGCGAAGAGAGGGACCCGGGGACGAAAGAGCTGTTGACGAGAATCGCCGTCGAGGAGCGCAAGCACTACAATATTCTGGAGAATATTTACAGCTTCATCAACGCGCCCAACCAGTCGCTCGATTGGGCCGAATTCAGCAACCTGAGCGAATTCAGCCAGTTTGGCAGGGAGAAGGATATCTGAGAGGGATGCCGCAAGGGATGTGGTTTTGACATACGATCGATGAAACAGAGAAACGGCCAGCCCGGAAGACCGGGCTGGCCGTTTCTTATATCAACCGATGTTATCCGGCCGGACTAGAGCCGCCAGTTGACAAAAACCATTGCCGGGGTGAGTTCATCGGGAAGACCTTTGAACCAGTTCTTGGTCTGGTTCATGATGTTGACGAAGCCAATCTGGACGCCCTGGTCGGAGGACTCGGCATAATTGATAAAGCCGAGCTGCAGGCCATGCAGCTTGGCGGCATAGTTAAAGCCCCCCCATTGCAACCCTCTGACCTCCCCCTTGGCGTAATTGACCAGGGCGAGTTGGGCGCCTCTATAGTTGTCCGAATAGTTGCCAAAGCCAAGGGACAGCCCGGAGCTGTTGCCGGTTGAGCCGTTGACGATGCCCAGGGCAAACGCGTTCTGCGGGTTCTCGCTCCACAGGCCGAGGGTGGCGCCTTCAATCTGGGTGGTCTTCGCGTGGATGGCGAGGTCCGGGGTCAGGCTCAATTGGAAGCCGCGGGTTTCTGCCAGGGCTCCGGTGGCCAGAAAACAGCCTATCAGGACAAGAATCAGTTTTTTCATCGTGGATTGCCTCCGTCTGTGGTGAGCGAACGCCTGCACCCGGGTGGAAGCGTTCAGGTTGGTGGAAAAAACAAGTGTCATGAACCGTTTAGGTGTCGTTCAATTGCGACAAGATCAGTATTGATTAGCTGCCATTAAATAGCAAAACTCCTGTTTGTCAAGTTTTTCCGGCCGCTGCGGGGACTCTGCTCAGTTGCCGTCGAGGATCCGGCCGATCCCGCCCAGGACCGAGCCTTCCCCCTTGTCGCTGCCGCCGGCTTTCGGTGCATGGGCAATGATCCGGTCCGCCAGGCGGCTGAAGGGCAGGCTCTGGATCCAGACCCTACCGTGGCCGCTGAGGGTTGCGAGGAACAGACCCTCACCGCCGAAGAACATGCTTTTCAGGTTGCCGGCCCGTTCGATATTGTAATCGACGCCCTTCTCGAAAGCGACCAGGCAGCCGGTGTCGACCCGCAGGGTTTCGCCCTGCAATTGCCGTTCAATGATGGTTCCGCTGGCGTGGACAAAGGCCATCCCGTCCCCCTGCAGGCGCTGCAGGATAAACCCTTCACCGCCGAAAAAGCCGGTGCCGAGGCGGCGCTGAAAGGCAATGCCGACCTGGGTGCCGAGGGCGGCGCAGAGGAAGGAGTCCTTCTGGCAGAGGATCTCGCCGCCGTGACGGGCCAGGTCCATCGGGATGATCTTGCCGGGATAGGGCGCGGCGAAGGCGACATGGCGCTTGGCCCTGCCCCGGTTGGTGAAGTGGGTCATGAACAGTGATTCTCCGGTCAGCACCCGTTTCCCGGCGCTGAACAGTTTTCCCATCAGTCCCGAGTCGGCCTGCGACCCGTCGCCCATGCGGGCTTCGAACTGGATATCCTGTTCCATGTAGTTCATCGCCCCGGCTTCGGCGATCACCGTTTCGCCGGGGTCGAGCTCGACCTGGACCATCTGCATGTCGTCGCCGACAATAGTGTAATCGACCTCGTGACAACGCATTCATTCTCTCCTTCAGGGTTCAAGGTTCGCAGGAATTTGATCGATCCTGATATCTTAACATGCGGCGGTCGTTTTGAAGAGTGAGAATCGAGCAATGAGTTAATCTGCGGAATATCCGGGGCGGTCCTTCGCATGGTATCCTTCTGATTGAGGAGACCGCAATGAGACCGAAGCCGCCAGCGACCCCAGCCGAAAGATTCGATACCCTGAGGCAGTCGATCCTTTCACTACTGCGCAAGGAGGAGATGACTGCGCTGGAGATTTCCGAGGCGGTCGGCGTGTCGGTCAGGGATGTTTATGGCCATCTGGACCATATCCGTCTCAGCCTCCAGCGGGAAGGGGGCAGCCTGACGGTGCTGCCCGCCGAATGCCGTGGTTGCGGATTCGTTTTTGCCAAGCGGGACAGGTTGAAGCGGCCGGGGCGTTGTCCGGTCTGCCGCGGCGAGTCGATCAGTCAGCCCCGTTACCGGGTGAGAGATGACCAGTGACGTTGGGACATGGGGGTGGGATGAGATGAGTGAATCGCCGTTCATGGTGCGTGTCGAATGCTACTCCGGTTATCGGGGGGAGGAGACGCCGCGCCGTTTTTTCATCGACGGGAGATGCGTTGACGTCGCTGAGGTGCTGGATCGCTGGCTGGCTCCCGACCATCGTTATTTCAAACTGCGCAGCGCGGAGGGGGATCTGTATGTTTTGCGGCACGAGACCGGCGCGGACTTCTGGGAGCTGACGCTGTTCGAGAGCGCTTCGTCTCCGCCTTAGCACCGGGGAGAGGGGCAGAGGTGCTACTCGCACACATGGCGGGTGGCCAGCTGCTCTTCGGAGATTTCCGGCGCGTCGGCGGACAGGCTGAAACCGCTTTCGATGATCTCCTCTCCCAGCCCTTCGAGCACCTTGAGGAAGTTCATCACCAGGTAGGGGTTGAGCTGCGAACCGGCCAGTTCGAGCAGCAGGCCGCTGATTTTGGGAAAGTCCCAGGGCTCCTTGTAGGCCCGCCGGGTGCGCAGCGCATCGAACGTGTCCGAGATCATGGTCATCTCGCTGCACAGGTTGAGCTGCCAGTTGTCGGGAACCTTCGGATAGCCCGTTTTGTCGTGGCGCATATGGTGCTCAAAGGCGGTGAGAATGGCCAGGGCCGGGATGCCTTGCTGGCTCATCAGGTACTGGGCCCCCCGCGGGGGGTGCTGCTGCATCATCTGCCACTCTTCGTCACTCAGCTTTCCCGGTTTGCGGATGATCTCGTTGTCGATGAAGATCTTGCCGGCATCGTGCAGCATGCCGGCAATGCCGACATCATGCAGCAACTGCTCATCCAGCCCGAGGGACGTCCCCTGGGCGATGTTGAGAATCGCGACATTGACCGAATGGGTGAAGGTGTACTCGTCTTCCATCCTCAGCGGCACCAGGGCCAGCAGCGGATTGGCCTCCTGCTGAAACGCCGAGACGAAGCCGGCGATGACCGATGACAGCTCCTTGATGTCGAGGTTGTCCTTTTCGCCGATGGTGTCGTAGAACTCTTTGATGCTGTCCAGTTCCTCGTCGGTCAGTTCGGCGAAACGTGCGATCGGCCGGACTCTCTGCTGATCGTCTTCGGTGTCGACCTCGCCGTAGTCGATATGCGGGGCCGAGGTTTTGAACATTTCCGCGCTCTGCTGGCCGATCGCGACCCGCAGCAGCAGTTGAATCTCTTCCGTGGTGATCCCCGGGGTGAAACGGATAAATCCGACCCATCTGGAGTAGAGCAGCCGGGCGATCCGTTCGGTGTGCGGGGTTCTTTCCAGGGGCTTGCCATCAAACAGCAGGTCTTTCTTGACCACCATGAAGGTGATGTCGTTCTGTCCGCTGAGTAAGCGGCTCAGACTCTCGAGAATCCTGGGCACCAGAGACTGCACCTGCTGGTGCTCAAGCGAATAGAGCGTTGCGGCCGCCAGGGCCGCGGAAATCTGCCGCAACGCTTCCTGAATGGACTGGCGATTAACTGTCGGCGTCATCAGGCCTCCTCCTGAGCGAGCTTTTTCAGGGTCTGTCGGGCCTGGGTTGCCACTTCTTTGATATCGTTGTCGACATGCTGCTTGAGGATTAGCGAAACCCTTGCCGCGGGATATTTGCCGAGCGCCTTGATGATTTCAACCTTCAGTTTTCTGAAGGGGGTGGCTTTGAAGAAACGGCTGGAGTTGAGCATCTCGGAGAAGAGGGTCAGGGCTTCCGGATTGTTGTGTTCGGCCAGGGTGTGGACCAGGGCTTTCTTGATGTCGAAGTCGAAGTGGAACAGACGGTTTTCCCGCAGCATGGAAATCAGTTTTGCCGCGAGCTTTTCGTTGTCAATCAGCTGGCTCATGGTGATGGCGTGAATCACTTCCTGACGGTTTCTTGAGAAGAGGTTCTTGATCAGTTTCTGGATCGATTCCTCGTCCTGCAGTAACAGGCAGGTCTTGAGAGCTTCCTGGCGGACCTTCTGATGATTGTGGTTGAGCAGCGGCCGTATCTTCGGCAGCTTGTCGGCAGCGCCCAGCTCGCCGAGCAGAATCAGCATGTTGCGTTGCACGAACCAGCGTTCATCGCCGAGAAAAAGGACCGCATGGTCGGCCACCTTGCCACCCAGCTTTCTCAGGCAGGTCAGGTAGAAAAAGCGGATCGACCGATCACTTTCGGTGGCGGTATGTTCCAGCAGGGGCCTGACGAACGGTGCGCCGATCAGGGCAATCACTTCGGCAATCTGCGGTTGATAGTCTTTGCCGAGCCGGGGTGTGTCGCCGAGCACCTGTTCGGTGAATGAGTCAGATATCAGGTCGAGCAGCGGTCGGATTTCCTCTTCCGGCTTGCCCTCGAAACAGGTGCGACACAGGTTGATCAGGCTGGTATAGTCGCCTTCATTGAGATGGAACTGCATGGAGGCGATCAACCGCTCCCGCAGCCCGTCGGACATATTCGGCGTCGGATTGTTGTAGAGAATATGCAGTGACAACCTGGACATCTGCTGCTCCTGACGGAAATCCTCCAGCGATTTTTTCAGCTCCTGGAGCTTGTCGGTCAGGCCGGTGGGCAGCTGCTGATTGTTGAGCACCTGCATCAGCGCTTTCTGGTAACGGGTGGGAACGTATTTGCTGAATTCGTCCGGGCGAAACAGTTCTTTGATCTGCTGGGCGGATTTCTCCAGGGCAGCGGCCTGGGCGGCCAGCTCCGGTTGAGGGACCAGTTTTCTGTCGCCGGCCAGTTTGCTCACCAGCGACATGACCACCGGCGGCGTGTAGCCCTGCTGGCTGGTGACCTGGCGGAACGCTTCGACTATGGCCTGGTCCGAGAGCCCGTTGAAGAACTCTTCGGTGAACTCCTTCGGGACCTGCAGCTTGCAGAGGTCGCCAAGGACGGATTTGCGCAGATCCGGACTCAGGTTGTTGACGAAGTCGGCGAGACAGAGCAGGGCCTGGGTCCGGGCGGTTTTTTTCTTTTCCCGCTGCAGGGTGGTGGCGAAACGGCTCAGCTCCAGGGAGAGCTGATCCTGTTCGGCGGCCGGTCTGCCGCTGAGCACCTCACTGATCCGGTCGGCCAGTTCGGCGGCGGAATTCTTATCCGACAGGGATTCAATCTCTTCCCCGGTCAGGGAGTTGAAAATCGACCGAGCGAAATTGAGCCAGATCTCCGATGAGGGTCTCAGTTCCTTTTCCTGGCCCTGGCTCTCTGCGGAGTCGAGCAGGCGGAAGTCGCTTTCGGACATCTCGGTGAGGAGAATCCCGGCCACTTTCCGTTTGGCCAGGCTGGCGCCGATGCCCCCCTCGTCCCAGGTCTCGGCTGGGTTGCGCAGAAGAATCCGGAGAAACGCATAGAGTGAAGGGACTGTTACGCCGGGGAGCAGGGAAAAGGACGAGATGCCATGCTGGAACATGCGGCGGGCGAAACTGGCGAACAGCTGGTTGCGCCTGCTGCTCAATTCGCCCTGAATCAGAAAGCCGTGCTTGGCCACGGTGACCAGGAAATCCCCGTCTTGAGCATGGAACTCCTCAATGCTGTGCAGCAGTTTGGTAGTGGTCTGCTGGACCACTTTGTTCTCTTCGCTGTAGAGGCTGAGATGCTTGCAGAGCAGGAACATCGTATTGAGGATGTCCACCGAGCGAGCTGTCAGGTTGGAGTGTCCGTCTTCAAGCATGCGCGAGCCTTTCAGGGGACAGAATGACAAGGTCGATCATAATCCTTTAGATAGAAATTGAAAAATAGCAGATCTTTCAAAAAAAGTATAATGATTCCGGTATGGGACGCGTCAGCACAGGGCAGTGACACACTCCGAAATCAGTCGGCCTTCTTCCGCACGCCGAGGATATGACAGATCGCGTAGGTCAGGTCGGCCCGGTTGAGCGTGTAGAAGTGGAATGCGTTGACGCCATGGGCGTAGAGGGCCCGGCACTGGTCCGCAGCAACGGTGGCAGCGACCAGCTTGCGGGTCTCGGGTTCATTGTCCAGCCCTTCGAAAAGATCCGCCATCCACGGGGGAATCGTTGCTCCGCACATTGCAGCGAAGTCCTTGACCCTGGCAAAGTTGGTGACCGGCAATATCCCGGGAATAATCGGCACCTCGATTCCCGCAGCGCGGGCGCGATCGAGAAAACGCAGGAATACGTCCGTATCAAAGAAAAACTGGGTGATCGCCCGGGTCGCTCCGTTGTCGATTTTGCGCTTCAGGTTGTCCAGATCGGCTTCAGGGCTGCGGGCTTCCGGGTGCCCTTCGGGGTAGGCGGCGACACTGATTTCAAAATCAGCGACCTGCTTCAGTCCGCTGACCAGGTCGGCGGCATAGGCGTAGCCGTGAGGATGCGGAACGTAGCGCTGCTGCCCATCGGCAGGGTCGCCACGCAGGGCGACGATATGACGGACTCCTTCATTCCAGTATTGTCGCGCGATTTCGTCGATCTCGGTCCGGCTGGCATCGATGCAGGTCAGGTGCGCAGCGGGTTCCAGGCTGGTCTCACGGCGCAGGCGGGAGACAGTGGTGTGGGTCCGTTCGCGGGTTGTGCCGCCGGCGCCGTAGGTCACCGAAACATAAGCGGGGTGCAGGGGTTCCAGGCGTTTAATCGCGGTCCACAGGTCGATCTCGGCCTGCTCCGTTTTCGGCGGGAAAAATTCGAAGGAGACCTGCACATCCTGCGGCAGGGGGGTTGCGACAGCGAGGTCCAGCTGTTTGTCGGTTCTCTCCGGGCTCTTCGGGGGGGATGATTTGTTCATTTACAGTCCACAGGTGTTGGTAAAAGCGGGTCCAGCATTGCGGTACCGGATATAGCAGGGGGCAACCTGCCGGTCGCCCCATTCTCTGTTTCTGGCGCAGTCGGGTGAGCTCTGCAGAGTCAGTCAGCGGCTGAAAAGGGACAGCGCATCAGGGTCAGGCAGGACGTCGGTCCTCTCCCAGATAAGCGAGACCGCCCATTCCGCGAATGCGGTCGATCCCGATAGTCACCCAGCCTTCAGCGCGGTGAAAACGGGCGACCTCTTGCAGATCGATCAATCTTGTCAGCAGGCTCGGAGCGATTCGGTCCTCCGCTCCGTTTTTGTAGACCACTTTGATTTTCCGACTGCCGTCGAAAAGGTCCATGGGTTCCCCCGCAGTGTCCTTCCGTATTTCACATATCACACATATCAGTACATTAATGCTCCCCATAGTACATGGTTTGCGGCTCTTTGCAAGGGCATAATCCTCTAGTTCAGGGCTCTGCGGACAGATACAAAGGCCGTCTGATTAATCAGACGGCCTTTCCGGTCATTGGTGCGGACTGGTGTTATTTGAGGGTCGCGGCAAGGAAATCACTGAAACGATCCCAGGATTTCCTGTCGGCATCCTCCCGGTAGCGGTCGCTACCGAAAACGGTGAACGCATGCGGTGCGCCGCCGTACGTGATCATTTCATGGGGGACCCCCTGATGCTCAAGTTCGGCGGCCAGTTTGGCAAAGTCCTCCATGGTGATGGCTGTATCGGCCGTACCATGCATAATCAGCAGAGCCCCCCGGGTTGCCGAATAGTCCTGACCTTCGGGAGTGCTGAGACCACCATGGAAGGTGGCGAATCCTTTCAGGTCGGCTCCCGACCTGGCGTATTCCAGCACTGCTGCCCCACCAAAACAGTAGCCCATCGCCACGGCATTCTGCACGTCCGCTTTCAGCCCTTGGGCCGTGGCCATTGCCCCCTGCAGAAGGCGGCGCATTTTTTCACGGTCCTTGTAGAGTTCTCCGGTATGCTGGCGTTTGTCCTTCATCTCTGTCGGCCTTATCCCTTTACCGAACAGATCGGCGGCAAATACGGCGTAGCCCATTTCGGCGAGCATCCCGGCCCGCTTGATTTCATAGTCCGTCAGGCCGTCCCAGTCATGGATCAGCAGCACCAGCGGGGCCCCGGGGGAGGGGCTGACGAAGTAGCCTTCGTAGTCGGCGCCATCCACCTGATAGTCGATGGTTTGTCCGGCAGCCAGGGCGCCGGTGGCCATCATGATGATTAGCGAAAATGTAAGCAGCAATCTGATCATTTTTCCGCTCCTTTGGGTTCTTTGATATATTGTTCACAGTGTTGGTCGGGTAGATATTTAGTCATTTTAGCACGGGCAGATCGGAATGCGGAAGGGGGGGGCAGTGATTCCCGAGGGTCTTGAGACCGCTTTCTGTGGCTGGTTGGAAAGCACTGCTTCAGCGGTTTGATGCTTCGCCGGGGCGGGTTGAGACACCCGGGCTCAGAGGGGAAAGTATCTCCGCTCGGGCCGCCCTACGGCCCCGTAGACCAGCTCCGCGGCGAGTTTTCCGTTCGCGGTCAGGTATTCCAGGTACCGCCTGGCGGTGGTGCGGCTGACCCCGGTCTGCTCGCCGACCTCCTCAGCGCTGAACCCTTCTGCGCAGGCCTGGGCGAAAATCCCGCTGATTTTTTTCAGCGTCAGCGGATCGATCCCTTTCGGGTGTTCCGGCTCTCCCGGGCTGCTCCCGCGGTAAGGGTGCAGCAACTGGTCGATATGCTGCTGGTCAACGGGGAAGCCGTCATGCAGGCGCAGGCGGTGGGCGCGGAATTTTTCCAGCGCGTCCCTGAAGCGGGGAAACATGACAGGTTTGACGATGTAGTCGAATACCCCACCACGCAGCGCCTGCTGCAGCGGTCCGATCTCCTTTGCCGCGGTAATCATGATCACGTCGCAGGCCTGCTGCTCCGAACGGACTTTCCACAGGACATCGAGTCCCAGCCCTTCGGGAAAGTAGAGGTCAAGCAGGATCAGGTCCGGTTCGAGAATACCGGCCATCTTGATGGCATCGTCCAAGCTGTCAGAGATGCCGCAGACATTGAAGCCCTCGACCTTTTCCGTATAATGCCGATGGATTTCAGCAATCTTCGGGTCGTCATCAACGATCAGTACAGTCAATTCCATGGCCGTTGTCCTATCTCTTCTGCCTGTGTTTCGGGATGAATACGGTGAACAGTGCGCCGCCCAGTTCACCGTCCGCCAGAGTGATCTGTCCGCCGAGATCGTCTAGCGCCCGCCGGACCAGGTGCAACCCCTGACCGCGATGGGCCTGCGGATTGGTTGAAAACCCCCGGTCGAAGATACGGTCGGCGACATCGGACGGGATTCCGACTCCTGAATCCTCCACCTCGAAGACCAGGTCGCGACCGGCATCGGTCATCGCCAGCCTGACCAGAGGTTCGCCGCCGGCCCGCAGCACCGAGTCGAAGGCATTGTCGATCAGGTTGCCGAGCACGGTCACCAGCTTCTCCCGGTTGAGTTCAGGAGGGACGTCGCGAAGTTCGCTCTCCGGGTCGATCTCCAGCCTGACGCGCAGTTCCTGGGCGTGGTTGTACTTGCCGATGATGAAGGCGGCAAGGATCGGATGGGGTACCGCCTTGGCGAGAAAGGCGATCAGGCCCTGGTAGCCTGCTGCTTCCCTGCCGATCAGATCGAGGGCCTTGTCATGCTCACCGATCTGAATCAGCCCGGCGATGGTATGGAGCTTGTTGGAATATTCGTGGGTCTGGGCGCGCAGCATTTCCGAATATTCCTTGACCTGGGAAAGTTGCCTGGCGACGACGTCCAGTTCGTCCTTGCGGCGGAAACTCGCGACGGCCCCGGTAATCCTGCCGTTCTCAAGCATCGGCACCGTATTGATGATCATCGTGGTGTCGCCGACCTCAAGTTCCTGGTCATGCCGCTGCTTTCCTCCGGCCAGTATGCGGCTCAGCTGCGCCCCGGGGAGGACCTCTCGGATGTGTTGACCGATGATTTCCTCTTCACTTTTTCTGCCGAGAATCTCCACCGCCTGGCGATTGACAACCGTTACCTTGGCGTCCGGGTCGATGGCGACAATTCCCTCGCGGATCGATTCGATTATGGTTGCCCGTTCACTGAACAGGCGGGCGATCTGCTCGGGCTCCAGGCCGAAGATGGCCCGTTTGAAGCGGCTGGAGATGCTCACCGCACCGAGAATGCCGAGGATCATCAGGACGCCGATCAGCAGGCCGACCTTGAGCTGGTGCTGGTGAACGATGCCGCGTACGTCTTCCAGCAGGTAGCCTACGGAAACGACGCCGATAATTCTGTCTTCGTCGTCCAAAATCGGCACCTTGCCACGGATCGACGGGCCGAGGGTGCCGACCGCACGGGAGATATAGGACTCGCCGCGTTCCAGCGCCCGGGCATTGTCGCCGCCGACCATCTGCTTGCCGATCCGGTCCGGCCTGGGGTGGGAAAAGCGGATCCCCTGCCGGTTGCCGATGACGATGAATTCCGCGCCGGTTTTCCGGCGGATGTCTTCAGCCAGGGGCTGCAGCAGGCCCTCCGGTCGAGGCTTGACGATCTGCTGGCGAACCAGCGGGATCTGCGCAACGCTGTGGGAGACCTGCAGGGCGCGTTTGCCGATCTGGTCCTCGAGGACTTCCCCGATCATCGCCGTGTACATCCCTCCGGAAATCAGCGTCAGAGAGAGCACCAGCAGACAGACCAGGAAGATCATTCTGGCTTTAAGCGAGTGAGGAAGAAGACGCAGACGGTTTTTTTCAGCCGGTATATTCATGCTCATCCATCAAGCTGATAATCGTGGCAAAAGCGGGGTCAGTATACATCAATTACCGTCAAAGGGAGTCGTTGATTCTGCCGGTCGGCATCAGCAGGTGCTGCGGGACATCAGGCTGGTGCTTAATCCGGCCGCACCCGCCAGCAATGCCTCTGCCAGTTCCTGTTGCCGGGATGTATCAATACGGGTAATCGGGCCGGAGACACAGAGGGCTCCATGCAGCTGCTCTTCTGCGCAGAATGGTGCTTTTGTAAAATCCGCTCCGCTCGGCGAGCTGCTTGAGGCTGAGGGCCGGGCGCTCGCTGCTGCAGCAGTTGAGCCGCTCCAGGGCCCGTTCAACGGCTTCTACGCGATCATTGGCCATGTGCTGACCTTTCTTTTATCTCCGTTGGTTGTTTATTCTGTTCTTCAGCGTAGAATAAAATTCTGTTGGACACAACCGGGCCACTGCGCAATCAGCCCGCCTATGATCAGATTATCCAGGGCACCGCCAGAGACAAGGGGCCGATGTCGTAAGATTATCTCTGGACCTGCACGGGGAAAACTTCGCCAACTGGACAGGGGAGACGACTGATGGAGAGAATTCTGCTGGTTATAGTGATTGGCTGCGCCGGAGGACTGCTGGCGGCAAAAAACAACTTTCCCGGTGGCGCGATCGTCGGCTCAATGCTGGCCACGGCGGTTGCCGCGATCACCATCCCGGGGCGTTTCGTGATCCCCGACAATATCTCCACCCTGATCCAGATCATGCTGGGGATCACCCTGGGGATGAGCTTTGACCGCTCAAGCCTGGAGCTGATCCCGCGGATCATGCCGGTGGCAATTCTCAGCACCTTTGTCCTGCTGGGGGTGACGATTCTGCTTGCCTGGCTGGCCGGACGGCTCGGGCTGGTCTCCTTTGCCACCGCACTGTTCGGACTGGCTCCCGGGGGGATGTCGGGAATGGCTCTGATGGCCCAGGCGGAAGGCTACCGGATCGATATTGTCGCCATGTTGCACACGGTAAGAATTTTTCTCCTGTTTCTGCTGGTACCGGTGATCAGCCGCATCCTTCAGTTCTGGACCAGGTGAAAACAGATAGCGTAAACAATATGAACAGAATGATCTTAAAAGAGGAAAAGTTTCTTATTTGCTGATTGTTTACTCTCTTTTATTGACGCTTTATGGTGAAAATCATATCAACCGCTATACTTTACTGCGGTGACTGATCACGATAGGCAGAACATTTCGTTCCGGTAATGGTGCTGGAACTGTCAAATCAAAGGAGAGTGGCAATGAAGAAGAATTTTTTGGTGCAGTTGACGCTGTTGCTGGCCATGGTTTGCGTGGCGATTCCTGCCGGTAACGCGCAGGCGTTCCAGCCAGAGAACCCTGAGTGCATAGCACCTGCGGGCCCGGGCGGCGGCTGGGATTTTATTTGCCGCACAACGGCCAAGAACTTGTTTGATCTGAAATTGATCGAAAGCGCGATGCAGGTCACCAACATGTCCGGTGGCGGCGGTGGCGTGGCATTCGCCCATGTCACCAAGGAGCGCAACAACGACAACGACCTGGTCGTTGCTGCCTCGACCAGCACCTCCGCGCGCCTGGCGCAGGGCATTTTCAAGGGTGCAACTGCGGATGACGTGCACTGGCTGGCGACCTTCGGCGCCGAGTATGGCGTTCTCGCCGTGAAGAAGGATTCCCAATATAAAACTCTCAAAGATCTGATGGATGCCATCGTGGACAATCCCCGTTCGGTCGGTATTGCGGGCGGTTCGTCGGTCGGCGGCTTTGACCATATCAAGCCGATGCTCGTCGCCCGTAAAGCCGGCCTGAAGGACGTACGTCAGCTCAAGTACGTTGCCTACGCAGGTGGCGGCGAGGCGATGACCGGGTTGCTTTCCGGCGCGGTCCAGGTGATGTCCGGCGATTTTTCTGAACTCCGCGGCTTCTATGAGTCGGGTGATATCCGCATCGTCGCGATCCTGGCGCCCCAGCGCCTGAAGGGGTTCCCTGACATTCCGACGGCCAGGGAGCAGGGCTATGACGTGGTCGGCGCCAACTGGCGCGGTCTCTACATGCCGAAAGGTGCTTCGGCTGAAGCGAAGGAGTTCTGGAAGAATGCGATCCAGAAGATGACCGAGTCCGAAGTTTTCCAGAAAGACCTGGAGGCCAAGGCGATCGAACCCTTCAACAACTTCGGCGCGGACATGGACAAGTTCGTCATGGAGAGCATCAAGGACATTGCCGACCTCTCCAGAGAAATCGGCATCCTCAAGTAATATCAGCATCGAGGCTGCCCCGAACTCCGGGGCAGCCTCTCGTTTGTTTTATCTCGTTTGAAGAAAGAGAATCTCATGAGCGACCGGATATTCGGCCTTTTCGGGCTGGTGCTTGCAGCATTTTACTTCTGGGCCACGTCGATCATCCCTGACAGTTTCATGGTTGATGTCGTCGGACCGCGGGCCTTCCCTTATATCGTCGGCACCGTACTCGCGATCTGTTCGCTGTACATTCTGCTCCGTCCGGATGCGGAGCCGGACTGGCCGAACCTGATGAACTTCATTGAGATCATCTTCGCCACGGCGGTGATGTTTCTTTATGGTTGGGCATTATCCAGGGTCGGGTTCGTGATCGCGACCGTCTTTGCCACCGCCTACCTGTCGTGGCGTCTCGGAACGAAACCGCTCAATTCCCTGATCACCGGCGTCGCGACGTCGGCGGGAATCTACGTGGTCTTTCACCTGGTCCTCGGCCTCTCTCTGGCCAAAGGGCCACTGGGTTTCTAAAAGGGTAACGTAATGGAAATTTTTACCAATCTGGCTGACGGATTCGCCGTCGCATTGACCTTTCAGAATCTCATGCTGGCGCTTCTGGGCTGCTTTCTCGGCACACTCATGGGTGCATTGCCGGGCCTTGGGCCGGCCAATGGCGTGGCGATTCTTATCCCCATCGCGTTCACCCTGGGCCTCGGACCGGCGCCCTCACTGATTCTGCTGACCAGCGTCTACTACGGCGCCATGTATGGAGGGCGGATCAGCTCGATCCTGCTGAATATCCCCGGCGATGAACCGGCGATGATGACCTGCCTGGACGGTCACCCGATGGCCCTGCAGGGCAAGGCGGGGGAGGCGCTGACGTTGTCCGGTATCGCTTCGTTTGTCGGCTCCTTTTTCGCCACCTGGGGTTTGGTGCTGATCGCTCCGCAACTGGTCAAGGTCGCTCTTTTGTTCGGCCCTGCGGAGTATTTCGCCCTGTTCACCATGGCCTTCGCGACCCTGGGCGGCGTCACCTCCAGCAACCAGGCGAAGTCGGCCCTGGCCGCTGCACTTGGCCTGGGCATCGCGATGATCGGCAGTGATTCTCAGACCGGCTCGGAACGCTTCACCTTCGGCCATATCCACCTGTACGACGGCATCGATTTCCTGATCGCCATTGTCGGCCTGTTCGCCATCAGTGAAGTCCTGATTTTCATCGAGCATCATCAAGGCGGAGCCGCAGCCAAATCCGGCGCGAAGATCGGCAAGTTGCTGCCCGATTTCGGTATCCTCAAGCGTTCCGGCGGGACGATGTTCCGCTCAACTATCATCGGTTTCCTCGCCGGCGTTCTGCCTGGAGCGGGCGCATCCCTGGGATCCTTTCTCTCCTATTCGGTGGAAAAAAACACTGTCGACCGTGAAGGGAAGACCTTCGGCAAAGGAGACCCGCGCGGCATCATCGCGCCGGAAGTCGGTAACAACGCCGCCGCCGGCGGGGCGCTGGTGCCGATGCTGGCGCTCGGCGTGCCGGGTTCCGGCACCACCGCGGTACTCCTCGCCGTGCTGTTGCAGCTCAATATCACCCCGGGACCACTCCTGTTCAGGAACAACCCCGATGTCGTCTGGGGCCTGATCGCGGCACTGTTTATCGCCAACTTCATGCTGCTGGCGCTGAACCTGCCGATGGTCGGCCTGTTCACGCGGGTGCTGATGGTGCCGACGCGGATCCTGATGCCGGTGGTGGCGATGATCTCTTTCGTCGGGATCTACGGACTCACAGGCTCGACCTTCGACGTCATGATGATGGTCGGTTTCGGCTTTGCCGGGTGGCTCCTTCGCAAGCTCGGAGTGCCGCTGGTGCCGGTCATCCTCGGTATCCTGCTCGGCAACGAGATGGAGGTCAACATGCGCCGAGCACTGCAGGTGTCGGACGGCGACTGGTCGATTTTTGTCGGCAGTCCGCTGGCCATCGGCATCTGGGTTATAGCGATCGCCGGCTTCGTCCTGCCGATTTTCTTCGGTAAAAAGGTGAAAAAGCAGATGCACGCTGGACATTCCGAAGAAGAGGTGGAAGAGGTCGACAAGGGCGGAGATTGATTGGGATACTGGCAACCAGCCTTTCCCGATGTCCTGCTCTGCAGGCGAGAAAGAAAGAGGAAAAACGTTCTGCTGCTTAAGCAGGATGAGGTCACAAACGAAAGGCCCGGCAAACTGTTTTCAGGTTTGCCGGGCCTTTTTGTTAAGCTTGATCAAGGGGGAGCTGGGCACTCCCGCTGCTCAGCTCAGGGGTGGGAGGTTGTCGATCAAAAGACTGGTGCCATAGCTCAGCAGTGCCGCGACACCGAGAAAGAACAACCCCATCAGCGCGCAGACGATAGCGTGGCGCTTGTGGTTGCGTCGCAGCCCGAGAAGGGAGATTACCAGACAGAGCAGGCCGAGCGGAATGAACAGGATGATAGTCATACGATAGAACTGAATTTATCTCTGCACTTGTTCAATATTGGCTGAATGGCCTTCTTTATACCAGCTTCGGCAACGCTTTGGTATTGCTATCTCGCTGAGAAGAGGTTAGAAAGAAAAAGTTTTGATAATATTAGAATTGATGTTGAGTCGCTGAAACCTGCACCCTCACTGATGTCAATGGAGACGAAGATGATGAGTCAGCTGATCCCCTCCTATACTCCTCCCGATTTCAGCCTTCCCGAACTGGTCAGGGCTCCGGTCGTTGAGACGGTCGCCGCGCCCAAGGACGGGGTGGTCCCGGAGAACTTTCATGGCACGTCAAACCATCCGGAATATGTTCATCTGGGTAATGGCGACTGGGTTCTCGCGCCGGAGAGCCGGATGGACTCGGTGATGGTCCTGCGCGGCAGGGACCTCGATGTGGTCGAGGCGCGCCGGGTCCGGCAGGGAGATCCGGTGGTGGTCGGTCGGACCGAGAATGGGGAAGAGGGCATATTTGTCCACATTCATGGCTTTGAATCGCTGGAGGATACCGCGGTTGACAAGTTCTCCTTCCGCACCCGAGGCACCCGGGAGACCCCGTTTTCGCGCTCCTATGACGATCTCTACACTGTCCTGCGTCATGACCGTGAACATGGCAATATCGTCTGGGTTCTCGGCCCGGCGGTAGCGTTCGACAAGGACAGTCGCGATGCCATGCAGGGGTTGATCGAAAACGGGTACTGCGATGCGCTGCTGGCCGGCAACGCCCTGGCGACCCATGACCTGGAGGCGGCCTATTTCAAGACCGGCCTGGGACAGAACATCTATACCCAGCACCTTCAGCCGATGGGGCACTACAACCATCTCGATATCATCAACAAGGTGCGTCTGGCCGGTTCAATCTCCAAGGCGATCGATGCCCTGCAGCTCAATGATGGGATCATCTGCGCCTGTGAAAAAATGCAGGTGCCCTACGTGCTGGCGGGCTCGATCCGCGATGACGGACCGCTGCCCGAGGTGATTCCGGATGTCTATCAGGCACAGGACGCGATGCGCGTCCATGCCCGCACAGCGACAACGGTCATCGCCCTGGCGACCCAGCTGCACTCCATCGCCTTTGGCAACATGGTGCCGAGCTACCGGGTGATGGAGGACGGTGAGGTGCGGCCGGTGTTCTTCTATATCGTCGACATGTCTGAGTTCAGCGCAGACAAGCTGGCCAATCGTGGTTCGGCACAGGCGGTGGCGATCCTGACCAATGTTCAGGATTTCATGATGAACCTGTGGAACAATCTGAAACCTTAGGGGCGGGGATGGACAAGTCTATTCGCATCATCGGGGTGCCGATGGACCTCGGCCAGATGCACCGGGGGGTTGACCTCGGTCCCGGCGCGATCCGCTATGCCGGGCTCTCGGCGCGGTTGAGGTCCCTCGGCTATGATATCCACGACGCGGGCAACCTGGATGTTCCGGTACGCGATTCTCTGCCCGGCGGGGCGGAACGTAAATTCCTGCCATCGATCCAGAGGGTGTGCCAAGCCGCCTATCAGCAGGGGAGGCAGGCGGTCGCCGAAGGCTATATACCAATCTTCCTTGGCGGTGATCACTCCATCGCCATCGGCACCATCGGCGGGGTCACCCACGATGAACCGTCGGGGGTCATCTGGATCGATGCCCACGGTGATTTCAACACCCCGCAAAGCTCCCGCTCGGGGAACATCCACGGTATGCCGCTGTCAGTGCTGCTTGGTGAGGGCTATCCGGAACTGGTCGATATCGGCCGGCCGGGGGCGAAGATCGATGCGGAAGACGTTGTGATGATCGGTGTCCGTGACCTGGACAGTGTGGAGCGTGAGCAGTTGCGTGAAAGCGGGATCACCGTTTACACCATCCGCGATATCGACGAGCGTGGTATCGGTACGGTCACCCGCGAGGCCCTCGCGCGCCTCAATCACCGGAAAAGGATTCATGTCAGCCTGGATGTCGACGGTCTCGATCCCCACGAAGCGCCGGGCGTCGGTACCCCCTGTTCCGGCGGACTGACCTATCGCGAAGCGCATCTGCTGATGGAGATCCTTTCGGATAGTGGCAAGGTCACCTCGGCGGATATCGTCGAGATCAATCCGATTCTCGATCACGCCAACAGCACTGCGCGGATGGCGGTGGACCTGACGGCGTCCCTGTTTGGGCAGAGCATCCTGTAGGCAACAAAAAAACCGGCCGAAGAAAAATCTCCGGCCGGTTTTTTTATGTTGTTAAATCCGACTCAGCCAATATTACATGGCTGCTTTACGGGCTGCGTCAAGCCAGCCGTCCCATGTCTCCTGGTTGGCACTGATCCACTCCTGGACGTGGCGCTCAATATCTTCCTGGGATTTTTCACCATCCTGCATCTTGGTGTTTTGCTCGTTGATATTACTGAGTGGCAACGTGAACAGTTCGAAGAATTTCCTGGCGGCCGGGTTCTTGGCCAGGAACTGCTTGTTGGCCACGATACGAATATCTGCGGCAACGAAGCCGAGCTTTACAGGATCGGTTACCGCTCCAACGACACCGCTGGCGGTCAAAAACTCTGCCTGCGCCTGCTGTGCTTCGGTCGGTTTAATTTCCGGGACATTCATCCAGAGAACATCTTCGCCCGGCTTGAGCTTGAATATCGTCCAGTTTGGCGCCCAGGTGTAAAAGAAAACCGGCTTGCCGGACTGATAACGGCCCAGGGCATCGGCCATGCTGGCCGAATAGCCTGCCTTGATCAGATTGACATGGTCTTCGAGATCATAAACATCCATGTGGTGAGCAATGGTCTTTTCACAACCCCAGCCTGGAGGGCAGGCGGTCAGGTCTGCTTTACCATCACCGTTAGCGTCAAAGGCTTTTTTGACATCCGGCCGCTTGAAATCCTCCAGGGATTTGATGTTGTACTTCTCAACATCCCTTTTTGAGACCAGATAGCCCTGCAAACCACCGGCCTTCACCACATAGCCAACCAGCTCCATCCTTTTCTCATAGTTCTTCGGCATTTGCGAATAATGGATCGGGAACCAACCATTGGTCCAATAGTCCAGATCTCCCAATGCCAGCGACTGATAAAAGAGCGGGTTCTGAAGTTCCTTGGGGTCTTCAACATCATAACCCAGTTCCTTCAGGCCGGTACGGACCAGCGCTTCCTGGAAGTAGCCGGTATTCCAGGTGGCCCGGCCGGGTTTCACCTCGACCCCCTTGCCTGGCATGTGATGGGCGGCGAATGCCGGCAAGCTAATCGACAGCATCAGCAGGACGAACAGGATACGTTTCATGTTTTTCTCCTTTGCATGAGGGGGATTCGTTGCAACGTAAATCTGAATTGAATCTACGGGCCAAAATCCTCAAATTAGTTATTTACATGTTGAAAGAATCGGACCAACCTACTTTTGCCCGAAACTCTGGGTGATGCGATCAAGCATCATTGCCAGCAGGACTATTGCCAGGCCACCGATGGTCGCCAGGCCGATTTCCAGAGTGTTCAATCCCTGAACCACCGGATTGCCAAGCCCGCCGGCGCCGATCAGCGCGGCGATGACGACCATCGAGAGGGCCATCATCAGCGTCTGGTTAAGCCCTGCCATGATTGAGGGCAAGGCAAGCGGAAACTGGACCTTGCGCAATACCTGGCCTGATGTGGCTCCGAACGCCAGCCCGGCTTCAATCAGTTCAGGATGGACCTGGCGAATGCCGAGGCTGGTCAGGCGCACGAGCGGTGGCAGGGCAAAGACGATGGTCGCCAGGATTCCCGACACCGTGCCGATACTGAACAGCATGACCACCGGAACCAGATAGACAAAGGGGGGAATGGTCTGCATGGCGTCGAGAACCGGGCGCAGAAGCAGCTCAAAGCGGTCGCTGCGACCTGACATGATGCCGAGCGGGATGCCGACGATGGCACAGAAGAAGACCGAGCTGATGACCATCGCCAGGGTCGTCATGGTTTCTTCCCAGAGCCCCAGGTAGCCGACCAGCACCAGCGTTATGAACGAAAACAGTGAGACCCTCTTTCCGGCATAGCGCCAGGCAACAGCGACAAAGAACAGAATCACAAGCTCCGGGGGGAGAACAGTGAAAACCCACTCAAACCCTTTCAGGCAAAGTTCAATCGGGGCTTTGATCGCCTGGAAGATGTCCCGGTGATTGAAGACCAGCCAATCGACGAAGGCCTGAACCCATTCGTCGAGCGGTATCATTTTCTTATCGAAATTAAAGATTCTCATCGGTTATGATGCTCCGTTTGCGACGGTTTCAGCAGTAGGTGTTTCCTCGGGTTGATTGCGGTGCAGAGTCCTCAGGAACAGGTTCTTGGAAATGGCTCCCAGATATTTTCCGTTGTCGTCCAGAATCGGCAGGGCCCAGGGGTGGTTAGCCACTTGCGGCAGGATGTCCTGCATCGAGTCTGAGTGGTGGGCGGTCACGACATCTTCCAGGTAGGCATTCGGGATCAGCTGCGGTTGCACGTCCTGATCGAGCAGTTCGCGCAGTGAATCCGCTGACACTATCCCTTTGAAATGCCGGTTGGCGTCGACGACGAAGCCGTAATCACGATCATTTTTAATCAGCCTCTGCAACGCTGCTCGCGGGCTTTTGCCGTCGGTGATCGGGATCGTGACCTGGCTGTCGGTAGCGATGTCCCCTGCGGAGAGGATATTGGTTGGATCGACACCGCGGAAGAAGGCTCGCACATAATCATCAGCCGGGTTCTGCAGAATCTCTTCCGGGGTGCCGACCTGGACAACGCTCCCCCCTTCCATGATGGCAATCCGATCGCCGATGCGCATCGCTTCATCGAGGTCGTGCGAGATGAAAACGATGGTCCGTTTTGCCTTGTCCTGCAGCTTCAACAGTTCGTCCTGCATTTCGGTCCGGATCAGCGGATCGAGAGCAGAGAACGCCTCATCCATCAGCAGGATGTCGGGATCGACTGCCAGGCCGCGAGCCAGGCCGACCCGCTGCTGCATGCCGCCGGACAGCTCATGCGGCATGCTCGCCGCCCAGGCTTCCAGGCCGACCTGCTCGAGGGCCTCGAGTGCTCGAGCCTCGCGGGTCTGCTTGTCGACTCCGTCCATTTCCAGGCCGAAGGCGGCATTCTGCAGAACGGTCATGTGCGGCATCAGGGCAAAGGATTGAAATACCATGCTCAATTTTTTGCGGCGCAGTTTGACCAGCTGGTCTTCATCCATTCTGGTGATATCTTCGCCATCGATAAAGACCTGTCCGGCGGTCGGCTCGATCAGTCGATTAAGCATTCGCACCATGGTCGATTTTCCTGAACCTGACAGCCCCATGATGACGAAAATTTCGCCGCTGTGAATTTCAAAGCTGGCATCCTGAACGCCGATGGTTGTCTCGGTTTTTTCGAAAATTGCCTCCTTGTCCCATCCCTGCTTCAACAAGCTCATGGCTTTTTTCGGCGACGGTCCGAAAATCTTGAACAGGTTTTTGACGGCAATTTTTACTTCGGTTGACATTTTTTCTCCTTACTCTCTGGTTGCTTGGTATCTTCGGTGACAGCTGCGTGATGGGACTATGGTTTAGACGAACCGAAAATACACGACAGGCCGCGGCCGAAAGAGAACGGAGAGAGAATGGTCGTCTGCTGGCAGCAGCGTCCTGGGGTAAGCGTCTTATTTTGTTTTTAAAAGGACAGAGCGACCCGCGACCCGGTTCTGCAGGACCTGCAAGAATCAAGCGCTACTCTGAATGAAAAGGGAATCTGCGAAGCATCACACGGGGCGACGTTCTTAACGATTCCCTTGCGGGGCAAGGTCGGAACACCCTGGCAGGGTGCCGCCTACAACATACTACCTTACAAAGAATGAAGAAGGATGTCAAATCGTGCAGCCGGAAAGGGTGCCCGCGCAACAAATACGGGCATCCTTTCCGGTGAGCTGACTCATGACCGGTTCACAGGGTAAAGGATTGCATGGATGCCGGGATTCTCACATTCTCGAGTCCGATTTCCGTGCGCAGAGCCTGAGCCAGCGACTCGGAGGATTCCGCCTCACCGTGAATAATAAATGTCTGTTGCGGTTTTTTCTCCATGTTGCGAACGAAATCCAGTAGCCCGCTTCGATCTGCGTGCCCTGAGAAACCGGTCAATATCTCAATTTTGGCTTTTACTTTGAACTCTTCGCCGAAGATTTTGACCACCTGCTCCCGGTCGACAATATGTCGGCCCAGGGTGTTGGGGGCCTGCCAACCGGTAATCAGGATCGTGTTGCGGGGGTCAGAGATCCTGTTGCGAAGGTGGTGGAGAATTCGCCCACCTTCCATCATGCCGCTGGAGCTGATTATGACAGCCGGCATTTTCAGCAGATTAAGCGCCTTGGACTGTTCCACCGTCTGGGTGTACTGGAGGCGGCCAAAGCCGAAAGGATTGCTGTCGTCGTCCGTCAGCAGGAACTCGCGGATGTCCTCGTCATAGACTTCTGTATGCAGGCGGTAGACTTCCGTGGTCCGGGTGGCCAGGGGGCTGTCGACGAAGATCGGCAGATCGGGGATGCGGCCTTCACTGTGCAGTTTGTGCAGGGCATAAACCAACTGCTGGGTCCGGCCGACGGCGAATGCCGGAATCAGCAATGAACCGCCACGACCGACGGTGTCGTTCACAATGCGCTCCAGAGCGTCATCGGTTTCCGGGTAGGGTGGATGCAGCCGGCTGCCGTAGGTACTTTCCATGATCAGGATATCGGCACCCCCGGTGAGCGGGACCGGATCGCGGATGATCGGGATACCCGGCCGGCCGATGTCGCCACTGAAAACCAGGCGCCGGTTCTGACCGGTTTTCGGGTTGTCGATATCGAGGATGACGTGGGCACTGCCCAGCAGGTGGCCGGCGTCAACCAGGGTGAGGTGAACGCCGGGGAAAAGCAGGTGCCGACGATTGTAGCTGAGGCCGATGAACTGCTCCATGCTGCGGGCGACATCCGCCTTGGTATAGAGTGGTTCGAACAGGCGTTTGCCTTTTTTCGCGCGTTGCCGGTTGACGAATTCGACGTCCTTTTCCTGAAGATATGCGCTGTCCATGAGCATCAGCGCGCATAAATCCCTGGTGGCCGACGTGCAGAAGATATCCCCGACAAAACCATTCTTGACCAGGCAGGGGATGCGCCCCGAGTGATCTATGTGGGCGTGGGATAAGATCAGGTAGTCGACGTTCTTCCCCTGGCAGAACTCGGTGCGGTTGCGTTCGAATGCTTCTTTCCGCTTCCCCTGGAAGAGGCCGCAGTCGAGCATGATCTTTTTGCCGTTCACTTCGATCAGGTGCTGTGACCCGGTTACGGTGCCGGCCGCGCCATGGAAGGTAATTTTCATCGGCTGCCCTCCTGTCCTCCGCACACGATGGTTCTCAGGTTCGTTGTCAGACCTATATTGAATTTTAGCGCCTTTTCTGGAGAAGACACATCGACAGTTCGAATTAAGTTGCCGCATGAGAGGGTGGATGTGAGCTTTTTGGGGGGTCAGTTTGCAACCTGTGTGAGTTTCGTCTCAGTCGTCAGGACCTGATTGCATATATCCTCAATGTCGCCCAGATACTTTTCAACGAGTTCTTTGTCGGCACCCATCAGTCTCGAATAGTCGTAATCGTCTCCAAGATTTTCAAAAACTTGTATGGATGCCCTGTGTTGTTTACCGGAATATTTTATCACTGTGCCAATGAGCAAATTGTAGCCATTTTCCTTGCTTGCGCTGACGCAGCAAAGACCATTTTTGTTTTTGTATAGAAACAATTTATTATCAATAGACGCGTCATCTGCTGTCGTGAAGTATGTCAGTTCACGGCCAACTGCCAGATGCTTTTTCGAAATAACAGCTAGCCTGTTCTGTTGTCCTGTGCCGAGGGTATAGGTCTCATAGTACAACGCGACATTGCTGTCAGTTCTGTAGGATCCGGATTTTTTATCGTTGAGTGTGATTTTAAAAGGGAACTTTATGGCAGTGTAGGGTCTGAGTTCATCAGTAAAGAGGTTACCTTCTATGGTGGCCTCTTTTTTAATGGCGGGACTACAGGCTGACAGGAATAGAATTAAAAAAAATAAAACTGATTTTTTCATGATTGACCCTCCGGAAGGCAATAAAAAGTCATTCTCGCAGGTGCAGGTGGAAGAATGACTTTCACATAAATCATATAAAGATGTTCCCCCTACCGCGACAACAGATACCCTCTGAATATACATGGCATGACGCCTGGGCGCAATTCTACGAAGTCAACCTGAAACCTTATCTAATAAACCAGAATGGTGTATGAAGCCCCATCCCTGTTGAGCGGCCCTGAGCTCACCGAAAAGTAGAGGGCGGTGGCGTCCTCGACCGTGCAGGTTGTCGTACTTGAACGCAGAGTGCAGTCCAGTTCAAAGGAATATGTTTCGTCCGCGTAAACATGCAGAGCCGCATCTCCGCTTAAGCCCGAGATGCTCACCGTATGTGCGGCCAGATCGAGCCCTGTTGTTACGTAATAGCTCGTACCCCGAGTTTCCACCTGTCCTACGGTCGGTGTGCTGGGGGGAATTTGTACCGGGTTCTCCCCTGTCCCTTCGTTGGCAGGTTCAGTGACAACTGGAGTGGGTGAGAGTGAAAGGAGATAGCTCGCGCTCTCCAGGGCAGTCACCGCAACGAGCAGCCGGCTGCCGGTTGTCGTCAGGTGACAGTATTCAGGGCTTGTGCCCGGCAGCAGGTTGTAGGCCTGGTTGCAGGTTGCCGGCAACAGGGGTATGAGGTCTGCGTTGTCGGTCAGACCGGTCAGGGCAACAGTCAGGTTTTCGCCCGGTGTGACATCAAACGCATAGTAACTGTCTGTGCCGGCTGGTGACCCTTCTCCTTCCACTGTCATGCCCGGGACCTGGATTATGCCGAAGGCTTCGCCGTCAACCATGTAGGCGGTCAGTGTCTCATGGGTGGTGATCGTTTCACCCAGCAGTGAAATTTCGACTCGCCTTTCCAGCCATCCGATACCGGTCGCAAAGATGGAATCTTCTGTGGCAGTTACCGGTACTCTGCTTCCGTCGGAAGACATTCTTAAGGTCAGAGTCAGTTCCTTCGCGATATGCACGGTATCGCTGAAGTTGCCGACCGGGGTCGTCACACTGGAAAAGCCGACGACAGTGACAACGGAGCGAACATCGACTTTTTCATTGGTGCCGTCGTCGTCCAGATCCTCTCCGAAATCAACGCCTGAGCGGTCGATTTGTACAAAACTCTCTCCCGCAATCAGCGGGAAGCGACCCTCCCAGTAATAGGCAAGCTGAACACCGAAGGGGTCAGCATCACTTGTACCGATATTGGCAATCCCGTTGAGATCCTTGACCACGTAGCTCTCAAATGGACCGTCGCCGTATGAGTTTGTGTCCTGTACGACCTGAGCGATAATGCCGTCGATGTTTCTGGTTCCAGTGACACTGACAGTATTCCGGTACTGACGAGAGCCCTCCGGGGATATTTCCGTACCCTGAAACTGCCAGAGGTTGCCGACGGTTAGGGGGAAATAGTTGCCTTCATCACCGGGGCCATCCAGGCCAAGGTCCAATGGGACTTCATCGCTGCCACCGCCACCGCCGCCACCACAGGCATAAAGCATCACCAGCATTCCAAGTGAAAGAACAGACAGCAGCAGAGACATCTTGTTGCCTGACAGGGTTTTTCTCATGGTCTCCTCCACTTGCAATTGGCTCGATATAGGGGATGTCTACTTAGAATTGAATAGCAGAAAAATCGTTTGTCAAGGGGAGCGCCAACCCCCGGTATTTCATTCTCTGGAAAAGCAGATGGGATTCCCTTGCTCTTACCAAACAAGCCCTCCGGAAGATTCAGGAGAGCTTGTTTGGTAAACTATATATAACTTCTTCCAGGCCGCACCTATTTGGTTTTTTTTCGAGCGGAAATGAAGAACCTTTGCCGATCCCTATGCTGCCTTATTTCTCCATAATTAAAGGTTAATGACTGTTGATCGTTACCTTGTCTGGCGCACTGTCGAAAGTGCCATCATTGACAATCAGCTCCAGAGTGTATTTTCCGGCATTGGTTGCAGTGAAAGAGGCTGTGGTGGTGTTGCCACCGGTGAGGGTCACGCCGACATCCTCTGCGACAGAAATGAAAGACCAATTATAGCTCAGAGGATCGTCGTTCGGGTCGTAGCTTCCGGTGCCGTCCAGGATTACCGTAGTCCCGATTGTTACCTCGGGCGGGGCGTCTGCAACGGCAACTGGTGGCAGGTTGGATGCGGTTATTATGACTTCATCGGCGGTGCTATCCAGCGAGCCATCGTTGACCACCAGGCTCAGAACGTACGAACCGTCAAGACCGGCGAAGAACGTGGGGTTTGCTGCAGTCGCATTGGAGAGGATTGCCGTACTCCCGGCAGGTCTGGACGTGAAGGCCCAACTGAACGTCAGCGGATCGTCATCCGGATCGACACTGCCGCTGCCGCTTAGTGTGACTGTAGTGCCGGTCGCCACATCCTGGTCCGCCCCGGCATCTGCGGTTGGCGGCGAGTTTGGCGTGACTGCGATGACTGTGACTTCGTCAGCAGCACTGTTCACTGTTCCGTCGTTGACGATCAGTTGCAGGACATAAGCCCCCTCAAGGTCGGCGGTGAAGGTGGGGTTTCCTGTGGCAGTATCGGAGAGGGTTGCCGTACTCCCGGCAGGTCTGGACGTGAAGGCCCAACTGAACGTCAGCGGATCGTCATCCGGATCGACACTGCCGCTGCCGCTTAGTGTGACTGTAGTGCCGGTCGCCACATCCTGGTCCGCCCCGGCATCTGCGGTTGGCGGCGAGTTTGGCGTGACTGCGATGACTGTGACTGCGTCAGCAGTGCTGTTCACAGTTCCGTCGTTGACGATCAGTTGCAGGACGTAAGTTCCCTCAAGGTCAGCGGTGAAGGTGGGATTCTCTGCAGCCGCATCGGAGAGGGTTGCCGAACTCCCGGCAGGTCTGGACGTGAAGGCCCAACTGAACGTCAGCGGATCGTCATCCGGATCGACACTGCCGCTGCCGCTTAGTGTGACTGTAGTGCCGGTCGCCACATCCTGGTCCGCCCCGGCATCTGCGGTTGGCGGCGAGTTTGGCGTGACTGCGATGACTGTGACTGCGTCAGCAGTGCTGTTCACAGTTCCGTCGTTGACGATCAGTTGCAGGACGTAAGTTCCCTCAAGGTCAGCGGTGAAGGTGGGATTCTCTGCAGCCGCATCGGAGAGGGTTGCCGAACTCCCGGCAGGTCTGGACGTGAAGGCCCAACTGAACGTCAGTGGATCGCCATCCGGATCGAAACTGCCGCTGCCGTCCAATGTGACCGTTCCACTGGTTGCCACATTCTGGTCTGCCCCGGCATCGGCAATGGGTGGTGAATTTGGAGTCGTTGCTGTGACTGTGACTGAGTCAGCAGTGCTGTTCACTGTTCCGTCGTTGACTGTCAGTTGCAGGACGTAAGTGCCCTCACGATCGGCAGTAAATGTGGGGTTTTCTGCGGCAGTATCGGAGAGGGTTGCCGTACTCCCGGCAGGTCTGGACGTGAAGGCCCAACTGAACGTCAGCGGATCGTCATCCGGATCGACACTGCCGCTGCCGCTTAGTGTGACTGTGGTGCCGGTCGCCACATCCTGGTCCGCCCCGGCATCTGCGGCTGGCGGCAAATTAGGCGTGATTGCGATGACTGTGACTGCGTCAGCAGCGCTGTTCACTGTTCCGTCGTTGACGATCAGTTGCAGGACGTATGATCCGTCGAGGTCGGCGGTGAAAGTGGGAGTTTCTGCGGTTGAGTCTGAAAGGGTTGCGTTACTCCCATCCGGCAACGATTTGAATGACCAGTCAAAAGTCAGTGGGTCGAGGTCAGCATCCGAGCTGCCACTTCCGTCCAATGTAACGAGGGCTCCGATGGCAACATTCTGGTCGGGGCCGGCATTGACGACCGGTGCCGAGTTGCCCGTCGCTGCATTAATCAGCACCACATCCACGGGACTGTCCAGTTGGCCGTCGTTGACCACCAGGCTTAGGATATATGTTCCGTCAAGGTCGGCGGTGAAAGTGGGATTTTCAGCTGTTGAGTCAGAAAGGGTTCCACTCCCCGACACAAATGACCAGTCATAAGTCAGCGGGTCGAGGTCTGCATCGGAGCTGCCACTTCCGTCCAATGTGACCAGCGTTCCGGTGGCAACATTCTGGTCCGGGCCGGCATTGGCCACTGGTGCCGAGTTGTCCGTTGCCGCAACAATCAGCACTACATCCACGGCACTGTCCAGCTGACCGTCGTTGACGATCAGGGTCAGGACGTATGACCCGTCCAGGTCGGCGGTGAAAGAGGGCTTGGCCGTAGTGGGGTCGGAGAGTGTCGCCGTGCTTTTGTCCGGTCTGGAGGAGAATGCCCACTTATAGGTTAGGTTGTCACCATTGGCATCGAAACTGCCGCTGCCATCAAGGGTCACCGTTGAGCCGGTCACGACATTCTGATTCGGCCCGGAATTCGCGGTCGGGGCGGAATTCGCGGTCGCAGCAATGATGCTGACATCGTCCGCCGCGCTATCCACCGAACCATCATTGACCGCCAGGCTCAGAACGTATTCTCCGTCAAGGTCCGCAGTGAATGTGGGGTTGACAGCCGTTTCATCTGAAAGAGTGGCAATGCTGGATTCCGGCAGGGATTTGAAAGCCCAGAGGTAGGTAATGGTATCACCATTCGCATCCGAGCTCCCGCTGCCATCCAGTGTGACTAGTGAGTTGGTTTCAACATTTTGATCCGGTCCGGCATGTGCGACCGGTGCTGAGTTGTCCGTGGCGGAGATGATCGTGACTGTATCTTCCGTGCTCGTTCGAATTCCGTCGTTGACTACAAGACTCAGTATGTAGGTTCCGTCAATATCAGCAATAAATGTGGGATTGACGGTCCTTTCTCCAGAAAGGATCGACTCGCTAGCAACCGGGAGCGAGCTGAAGGACCAGCTGTAGGTCAGTGTGTCAGGGTCAGCGTCACTGCTTCCGCTGCCGTCAAGAATGACCAGTGAGCCGGTTTTGACATTCTGGTCCGGGCCGGCGTCGGCAACAGGAGTGTGCCCGCCGAGTTCATTGTAGCCGCAACTTGTCAGTGACGCAGTTGTCGCGAAGAATATTGCCATCAGAAGATATATTATATGTTTCATATCGTCCCCTGTTCCAGGAAGTGGAGCCCGGCAATTTACTGACCTCTTCCGATACAGGATAACACCGAACGGCCAAAAAACTTTAGTAGGCTGGTTTGATTTTTAATTGAACAGGGAAAAGGCCATTGACGTTCCTCTTCCTCGGATGCAATGCATGTGGCTCTCCGGATGAGGATTGAACTCTAATTCACTTAAAGCAGATATTTTTTCAATGTCAATGGGGGGAATGGAGGGGCAGATGAGTTGAGGCCCCCTGCCTGGCAAAAAGCGGGGGGCCTCGACTATGGAACATTCCCGTTCAGGAGGGGATTACCTCTTCAGTATGTTCTCCAGCTGTGGCTCAAAAATCTCCCAGACCCGGGTTTCCAGTTCGGCGATGAACTCAGGGGTGGTGATGCAGGGGAGTTGAATGTTGTGGTTCGGGTTATCGAAGACTTCCTGCGGGAGACAGAATTCCGCCTTGGTGTAGCCCTGTTTCAGCTCCAGCGCCAGACCGAGCAGAAAGGCCCTCTTCACCGCAGCTTTCAACTCCTCTTCGCTGACGATCAGGCCGAATTCACTCTGCAGGCAGGAGGTGACCATTTCGGTGCCGATCCCCTTGGCGATATCGAAGAACTTGCACAGGCCGATCATGTCGAAGCCGACGATCTGCAGCTTCTCCTCGGTGATCCCTCGGACCCAGGATTCAATGTCCGACTTCCCCTCACGGGTCAGCAGCCCGTAGGTGCCCATCGACATGTGGCCACCGGCGATGGCCCAGGCATAGCCGGGGTTGGTCTCCGGCTGGTAGGCGGGCAGTTCCAGTCCCTTGACATGGTAGGCGTAGGAGGTCTCGCCCATCTGCTCGGAGAGGCGCATCGATCCTTTGCCGATCTCCGGCAGCTTGCCCTCGCCGGCCTGGATGATCAGTTCGCGGATCTTCTCGTAATCACCGAAGGTGGCGCCGTTGAGAATGGGTGCTGCCGGATGCCGCTCATTGTAGGCCAGCACATAGGAGACGGTGACCCCCAGGGTGATGGAGTCCATCCCGTAGTTGTCGCCCAGCTGGATGAGCCTTGCGGCCTGGCCGGCGTCGTGAATTCCGAGGTTGGTGCCGAGCAGGTTAAGCGGTTCGTAATCGAACTTGGCGAGGAACTCCCCCTTGCTGCCGTCCGGGTTCCTTTCGGAGACGTTGTTGTGGCAGGTGATCCCGCAGCGGTAGCAGGCTTCCGACTTGATGTCGTAGTCCGGCTCGACGTTCTCCCTGAACAGCTTCTCCGGCAGGTCGTTGCCCTGCGGGCGGAAATTGTTGACCGGCACCGCATGGAAGGCCTGGAGGACGTCATAGGCAGCCCAGGTGCCCCCGCCGCCGCCGCGGCTGATCGGCTGGATGCGGGCGGACCCGCCCCCCTTGATGACGTTGAGATGGGCTTTCTTGAGCGCATCGGAGGGAGCTTTGACCTTGTCGCTGCTCTGTGCCACCAGGGCCAGCACGTTCTTGTATCCCATCAGGCTGCCCATGCCCCCCCGTCCGGCGAAGCGGCACTTGTCTTCCTTCGATTTGAGCTGATTCTCTGTCGAGAGGGCCACCGCCCCCATGTAGTTCTGCTCCCAGTTCTCGCCGGCCGGGCCGATAGCGGCGAAGTGCGCGTTGTCATACTCCCGCTGCAGGGCCATGATTTTGTCATGGGTAGAGAGGCCGAGCAGATGATCGGCCGGTTTCAGTTCCACCGTGGGACCTGAGTCTGTTTCCCGGATGACAGCATAGACCGGCTGTGCCGAGCGGTTCTCGAAGACCAGTTCATCGAGCCCGGTCCACTTGAACTTGGCGCCGAATTTACCGCTGCCGGTAGACCACATGGCGGCGGGCAGGCCCTTCTTCGAGCCCTTGATCGGGCTGTAGCCGGAGAAGTAGGTCCGCAGGCCGGTCATCACGCCGCTTCCGGTGAGAATCCCGGTGTTGACGATCAGCGGGTTCTCATCGCAGTAGGCGGTTGTGATGTCCCGCTCAGCCAGATCCTGAAAGGAACGGCCGAAGCCGCCGAGAACATCCTCCAGGTTGCGGCAGGGGATGTCCTCGGTCTTCTGCTCACCGGAGGAGAGGTTTACGGTGCAGCGTTTGTAGAGGATCGCCGAAGGTTCTGAAACGGGATCGCTGGTCTGGATTTTCATAAGATACTCTCCGTGTCGCGCTAGTGAAATTTTCGTACAGATTACACTGGAAGGACTGATCTCGCAATGCTCCCGGGCAGAACAGGGTCTTCCTGCCCGGGAGTCCAGGTGACGGCACTATGCGATTTCAGTGAGCGACCGTTCGAGGATGTCCAGCCCCTCTTCAAGCTGTTCCTCGGGGATGGTCAGCGGCGCAAGCAGACGGACCGTGTTGCCGTAAATCCCGCAGGAGAGCAACACCAGACCATGTTCAAGGGCGCTGGCGGTCAACTGTTTGACCTTGTCGGGGTCGGGTGTGTGCCCGCCCCGTTCCTTGACCAGTTCGAATGCGACCATTGCCCCCAGTCCGCGGATGTCGCCGATGGCGGTCGTGTCGTTGCGCTCCTTCATCTGCTGCAGACGCTCCATCATCCGGGCACCGATTTTATTGCTGCGGGCGCAGAGCTGTTCCTCCTCTATGACGTCGAGGACGGCGTGGGCGGCTGCGCAGCCCAGCGGACTGCCGCCGTAGGTGCCGCCGAGACCGCCAGGCTCGGGGGAATCCATGATGTTGGCCTTGCCGATGACCCCCGAGAGGGGGAATCCGCCGCCAAGAGCCTTGGCGACCGTCATCAGGTCCGGCTCGATATCGAAATATTCGGTGGCGAACAGCTTGCCGGTGCGGGCGAAGCCGGTCTGTACTTCGTCGCAGATCAGCAGGATGCCGTGCTTGTCACACAGCTCGCGCAATCCCTGCATGAACTCTTTGGGGGCAATGTAGAAACCTCCCTCACCCTGGACCGGCTCAAGGATGATGGCCGCGACCTGTTCCGGCTCGACGTCGGCCTTGAACAGTTTTTCAAGTGCCTTGAAGCTGTCTTCTACACTGACACCGTGATGTTCGATAGGGTAGGGCACATGGTAGAGCGAGGACGGGAAGGGGCCAAAACCGGCCTTGTAGGGAATCACCTTGCCGGTCAGGCCCATAGTCAGCATCGAGCGTCCGTGAAACCCGCCGACAAAGGAGATCACCGCTGGGCGTTTGGTGTAGTGACGGGCGATCTTGACCGCATTCTCTACCGCCTCGGCACCGGTGGTCATGAGGATGGTTTTGGCGTTGTTGATCGGTGCCAGTTTGTTCAAACGCTCTGCCAGGGCGACATAGGTTTCGTAGGGCAGCACCTGAAAGGCGGTATGGACGAAAGCCTCGCTCTGTGCTGCCGCCGCTGCCATAACTTTCGGGTGGCGGTGGCCGGTATTGCAGACGGCAATGCCGGCGGCAAAGTCGAGATAACGTTTCCCTTCGGTATCCCAGATTTCAGCATTTTCACCTTTGACGGCAAAGGTCGATGTTGCGGAGGCGACACCACGCGGTACGGCTGCGTTGCGACGGTTGAGCAGATCAGCATTGGACATGAAATTTCTCCTTTTTTGATGGGAGTTGTTTGTTTGGATTGAAGTGTGACAAATACTCATTGTCTTCTAGCAAGGCCTGTGCCACCCGTGGCTGGATATCGGGTGGCGTGAAGTTTTCCCGTGGCTGCTTCGGGGGAAGAGTAAAAATGCCCTGTTTTTAGCTACTTGAAGTGGGCAGCTGGAGGCGATCGGCGCGCCGCGCTGGGGCTTTGTTGAGGCTGCGGAACTCAGGCGTGAACGGAATCGCGCATCTGGATTCAAAATTGAATCCCTGTGCCTGTCTGTGGAGGGGCTTATTCCGCGGTGTCGGCCAGGTTTCCTGTAATCCTGTATTTCTGCAGTCGTCTCGCAACCGTGGCCTGGCTGACGCCGAGGACTGATGCAACCTTGTACTGATTGCGATATTTGCCGAACGCCTCGCGATAGATGCGCTCCTCGACTTCGCTCAGGATTTCGTCCAGCCTGCGCTCCTTGGACCAGCCGCTGATCGTCCAGCCTTTCCCCCCCGCGGAGTTGATAACGTCCTGCGGCAGGTCATGCGTTTTGATGACGGAGGTATCGGTCATCACGACCAGCCTCTCGCAAAGATTGATCAATTCGCGCACGTTGCCCGGATACTCATACCTGCAGAGGATATCGGAGGCTTCGGCCGACAGGCGCTTCTGGGTGCCCACTTTCTCGCCGAAATAGTCCAGATGGTGGCGGATCAGGGGGATGATGCAGTCGCGGCGTTCCCTGAGGGAAGGCACCTGCAGGGGAATGACCTTGAGCCGGTAATAGAGATCGAGCCTGAAGCTGCCCTCTTCGACCATCTTATCGAGGTCTCTGTGGGTCGCCGCAAGGACCCTGACGTCCAGTTTTCTCTTATGTGTGCTTCCCAGTCGGTAGATACAGCCATCCTCGAGGAACCTGAGCAGTTTCACCTGGGCGGAGAGAGGGAGCTCGGCGACCTCGTCAAGAAACAGGATGCCGTCGTCAGCGAGTTCGAACTGGCCGGCTTTGCTGGTCTGGGCCCCGGTAAACGCGCCTTTGTCGTAGCCGAACAGCTCCGATTCGATCAGTGACTCCGGTACGGCGCCGCAATTGATCCTGATGATCGGCTTGGCTGAGCGCTTTGAATTCTCGTGGATCAGGTCGGCAATCAGGCCCTTGCCGACCCCCGATTCGCCAAGGATCAGCACGGTGGAATCGACCGAACTGAGCTTCATCGACTGGGCGATCACTTTGATGAACTCGGGGCTTCGGGCGATGATCTGACGCTCCCCCGAGCGGGTTTTCTGTAACGAAAGGGCCTGCTCCATGTACTTGTTCTTCAGCGCCTCCTGGTCTTCGAGCGCCCGCTGGAGGGTTTCTATCTCGGTCACGTCCCGCTCGCTGACCACCACGCGGATCAGGACCCCGTCCTGGTCGAATACTGGTGCGCCGGTCAACAGCAGGGCGCGATCACCTCTTTTTTGCAAAAGGCTCGTCACCTTTTTGTGTTTAATGACTTCAAGGGTGACCGATTTATCGAAAATCCCTTCAACGATCATCTCCTCCATGTGCTTGCCCAGAACCTCTTCCGCCTTGACATTGTTCAGCCTCTCGGATGCCGGGTTGATGCGAACCACCCTGGCATTGGCATCGCAGATCCACAGGCCGTCGGAGGAAAAGTCGATTATGGCGCTCTCTTCTCGGGAAAGGTCCTGAAACGCCTTGGTCTGCCGGGCCAGGTTTTCTATCTGTGTATGGGCATAGAGGGAGCATATGTAGACTGTCCGGCCGCTGTCCTCTGAAACGGTATTTATGTTGACCGAGTAGCTCTGGCCCTCAGCTGGCGCTGAGCAGGTAAGCGGTTGCCGGCTTGCCGGGTTGAATTCCGCAAGGATGTTCCAGAGTTCGGGGAAGGCGACCTGCAGCGGATGTTCAGTGCTCCGCTGTAGACATTTCAGTGCATGTTGATTGGCATAGAGGATCTCGCCTGAATGTGTCACTGCAATCAGGCCGGCGTCAACAGCCTCGAGCAGTCTGCTGACATATCGGGAGGGGGCTGTCTCTATGGCTTTATTCAAAGGTTTCATATGGGTACCCATTGTCTGCGGTAGGGGCTGCCGAGCGTTTATGGTTGCTATACCACGGCTGAGGGGTTGATGCAATTATGAATCCTGTGATTCAGTGACGCATTGTGGGGGGGGGTGGGATAGAAGATCAGAATTTTCAGGTTTATTGGAGCAGGCAGGGGGAGCTGGGCCAGGTTTCATTGAGCTGGTGTCGCTACTGAAAAGTATTCACCTTGAGGGAATACGCCATTCATGCCCCTGCTGAGAGGCGTGGTCCTGTCTCTGGAAATTTTTAACTGTTGGGTCACGACTGCGAGACTTATTCATCGCCACTCAGGTGACCAGTTCTGTGGTTATGCTTTACTCAGAACCCCAGGGCTTGGCCGCCCAGACCCTGGTCGAATTTTTTTCGGACCAGCCCCATAAAATAATTAACATGGTCCGTTATGAGTTTTGCCGTGGTCTCAGGGTCCTGTTTTCTGATGGCCTCGACAATTTTTGGAATGTCCTGGGCGATAAGGGTCGGGGTAATTTCCAGTTGGTACATGACTCGGGTGAACTGATTGGTGATTACCACCATTTGCTGAGCAAGTTCGGAATTGTTGGCCGCAATTCTGGTTATTCTATGGAATTCGGTATCGCAGATCATCATTTGTAATGGATCGTTTGGATCTGTGTTTTTTATCTTTTCGGCCAGTTCTTCCAGTTCCGCCAGCTGTTCTTTCGTCCTGTTTGCTGCCGCAAGTCGGGCAGCACCCTGTTCCAGGATCAGCCTTAACTCGGTTAATTCACGTAACTTCTGCAAATTGATTTCTGAAACATGGGTCATCACATTCGGCGCCATGGTGACAAGTCCTTCCGAGCTGAGTAGAATCAGGGCCTCCCGGACAGGTGTGCGACTCACCCCGAGTTCCTGGGCCAGCTTCTGTTCATTCAGCCTGTGACCGGGTGGGTATTCCAGGGTGACTATTTTTTTGCGGATGATATTGCAGATTTTCTGTCTCATGTGAACCTTGTCCTGTATAAATTAAAGCATCTCTGGAATCAGGCCTGATGACCAGGGCTACTGTCGCAGGTATGTGCCCGTTTAAAGAGGCATAATGCCCCTGAACGGCACCCTCAAAGATGCTGCACAAACCATATCTGTGAGAGTAATCAAATCGAAAACAGGCAGATTTGTCTGCTGCTGAATAAGGTGTGCATATACGGGCATTTCCGTGCACTCGAGAACCACAGCACCGATATCCCGGTGGTTTTCAACCATCTCAACGGCAACTGATACAATTTCATCCTGAAGCTTGTCGCCGTCAAGCTCAATCCGTCTGTTTTCCAGAATGACCTCGCGGAATTCCGGCATCGTGTCCATCCCGGCAATCACCATGGGGACATTTTCGCAACCGACGGCAATTAAATGTTCAGGAGTCAGGCCGCGCTTACTTGCTGTGACGACGCCGACCATCTGCCCTTTTTTTAAAAGTCGAGAGACCAGTGGAACCAGCAGCAGGCTGGAGGTAAACAGCGGGATGCTCACAGCATCTGCAAGTTCTTTCTGGTAAGCCGCCAAAAAACCGCAGCTTCCGGCAATGGCGCGCACACCCTCGGCTTCAAGCTCCTTGACCGCTTCTACGAAGGGGGCCAGAAGGGCTGGGTCGGGTGAGTGCAACAGCCTCTCAACAACGGCCCCCGGAACTATTTTGTAGACAACCGGGTAGTTGAAAGTACTGGCATTTTTTACATGGCCCGGCAGCTTTGCGTAATATGTTTCCAGGCCTAAGATGCCGATAGGTGCTCCATATACATTAGGTCCACCACGAAAAATCATTTGAAGGCTCCCGCTGCTGAGAGAAATTCGTAAGCTGCTTAATGACTGATCAGTCGCAGAAACTGTTTCGTCCGTTCTTCCTGAGGATTGCTGAAGAAGCTCTCCGCATCGTTTTCTTCAACTATTTTCCGATCGGCGACCATCATAATACGATCCGCGACCTCTCTGGCAAAATGAATTTCGTGGGTAACCAGGGCCATGGTCATATGCTCTTCGGTTCGCAGTCGTTTGATGACGTTGAGCACCTCTTCTTTCATCTCCGGGTCCAATGCCGATGTCGGTTCGTCAAACAGCATCAATTCCGGTTTCATCGCCAGTGCCCGGGCAATTGCGACTCTCTGGCTTTGGCCGCCGGAGAGATTGCAAGGGTAGGCCTTGGCCTTGTCCGGCAAGCCGACCATTTCGAGCAGTTCCATCGCGTTTTTTCTTGCCTCCTGGCCACTCTGGCCTAAAAGTTTCATCGGGGCCAGGGTTATATTGTCGAGTGTGGTCATGTGCGGGAAGAGATTGAACCGCTGGAAGACCATACCGATCTTGAGGCGCGCTTGTCGCAACTCTTTTGCTGATGCTCCGTCAATCTGGAATCCGTCTACGAAGATAGCCCCCCCCTGGATTTCTTCCAGACCATTCAGGCATCTCAGCAGGGTGCTCTTGCCGCAACCACTGGGGCCTACCAGGACCAGGACATTTCCTTTTGGCATATCGAAGGAGATGTCCTGAAGGATTATGTCATCCCCGTAACTTTTTGTCAGATTTTCTACTTTTACAAACGCCTGATCAGACATGTCAGTTCTCCATTTACGTTAGCATGCAGGATTAAATCGGCTCCCATTTTCTTAATTTCTCAAGAAATCTCATGGCATAAGAGAAGACAACGATCAGGACGATATAGACAATGGCGGCTGCGGTATACAGTTCCAGGGGCCTGAAGGTTTGCACCATGACCTCCTGTGCGCGGAACATGATTTCGGGAACAGCGATAATCATCGTGACAGAAATATTCTTGATGTTGGTGATATAGACGTTTGTCAGGGGTGGCAGCGTAGAGAAGACGGCCTGGGGAATAACGACATAACGCAACGTCCCGAAATGAGAAAATCCGAGAGAGTAGGAGGCCTGCATCTGGGTGAGAGGTATCGCTTCCAATCCTCCACGGAAGGCCTCGCTGGCCATCGCGCCACCATTGAGAGAGAGGGCGAGGATTGCACTTTGTTCAGGCGTAAATGAAGTTCCGATAAAAATCGGCAGCACATAATGAATCCAGATCAGTAATACGACCAGGGGAATCGTTCGAAAAATGTCGATATAGATAACAGTACAGATTTTTAAAAATCTGTTGTGCGACATCTGCAGTGTCGCAAGGATGAGTCCGATAATTGTCGCATAGAAAATCGACCAGAAACCAATGCGGATCGTAAACCATGCCCCTTCCATAAGGTAGGGAAGGTATTCATTAATGACATTGAATTGGAAATTATAGCTCATGAATTTGACTCCCCGTAGAAATCACTGAGGTGCACATGAAAAGGGCTTTTATGATCTGACAACATTGCAGGGCAGAAGGGTTTTGTCGCACTTGGTTGAGCCGCGCGATCCCGCATCTGCCCTGCAATATGTCAGTGTGCTTATGGCTTCCCCTTGGCCCAGGTTGCCGGCATGCCGTATTTGGCCCCCAGTTCGTCATACCACCCGCGGACACGCATGTTGCGGATATAGGTATTGAGGAAAGCCAGCAGGTCCGGGTCGTCATACCTGACTGCGTGTGCCTGGTAGAACCAGGAGGTGTTTTCCGGAATGAACAGTTCCAGTTCCGGCCGTTCTTTGGCGCGGAATGCATTGACCAGTGAGTCGCTCATGAATGCCTTGGCGCGCCCCTGGATGACCTCCAGAATGGCTGTGGTCGAATCGGAATATGCCTTCACTTCCGCGTTCTTGAATTTCCCCGTCCACAGTGTTTGGGCACTTGTCCCGCCAATGCAGGCAATAATATTGCCTTTTTGGTCCAGATCGGCAAACGACTTAACGTCATCGCCGGCCCGGATCAGGGAGGCTTCGGCGTAGTTGCCATAAGATTCCGTAAACGCCACAGCAACGGATCGCTGAACCGTTGCGCCCAGCCCATTCATGATGGCGTCCCATTTGCCTGTCTGCAGCCCTGCAATCATGCCCCCCCAGGTCGTTTCAGTGATTTCGACTTTGATGCCTGTCTCTTTTTCAAAGTTTTTCAGGTCATCGGCTATAATGCCTTCATATTCACCGGTTTTAAGGTTTTTTTGAATAAAGTTCTTCCATGGGGCGACACCTACACGGAGTACCTTCTCGCTGGAAATTTTTTCCATAATCCCGGCGCTTGCGGTCATCGGGATCAGGAAGGCGCAAAGGGCGAACATCGTTATCAGGATCTTGATTGTTTTTCTCATTTTCTTTTCTCCTTTTTCAGTTGGGTTGATGATCTGTTGTCAGGGAAACATTGGCAGCTCAAAATTGCCCCTTTGTTCATACCTCTGATAAGGTTTTTAACTGCTCTACGGTTGTTATCCCAAAGCGCTGCGGGCAGGCTGTTTCATTCACATCCCTCCCCGTCAGGTGGCCATCGACAAGATACTCTTTCCCCATATGTGCCTGGGCCCAGTTCAATATCTTGCAGATGACGGGTGTCTCAACTCCGACGATTTCCGCCACACCTTTATAAAGGCAGAGTCCCAGAGGGATATCTTCGGTGAAATACCGGTTGGCAAAGTCAGGAATCCAGCCGTTCTTGTTTTCTAGAAAGGGACAACGAAAACCTTTGTAAGCTCGGTTCGTTGCGAAAAAATCCTTCAGCGTCGGAGACGGGTCGCGATACACATAATGGACCAGGAAATCCTGTATGTGGGGTACGGAAACGCCTTCGATTCCGGCATCGGTAAGAGCCTGTGCGATATCGATTACTTCTTTGCTGACCGCATCCATCAATTCCGCGGATTCATCGTTTATGTCTTCGTAAAATAAAGGGTTCTCCGCGAGAAAAGTGCCGGGCTGCCAGTCCTTGCAGAGGGCATAGAGGCGTGCCGGATGAATCACTGCGTTTATCGGGTAGAGGGAACAACTCAAGGAGTTCCCACAGCTTTCGGAGTAGCCAAACAGCTGGTTGTTGATTGTCACAGCGCCGTCGCAGTGTTCGGCCGGGGTCGCACCAATCTTGTATCTGCGCTTGAACTCCTGCACATAGACCCGTTTGCCAAATTCGATAATCCTGCAGTTGAACGGCATCGGCAGGATTGAAAACAGGACGATATCTTCTGCAACGTCTCCCAAAACTTCTTTAGCGAGCCAGTCAAAGCCGCCTTGCCCTGGGGTTGCTCCAATATATGTGCCTTTCTGTAGGTAAGGCTTGATCTGGGAGATAACGTCTCTGTAGGCGAAGGATGGTAACGGCAGGATCAGCACATTGCAGTCAGGGACGACATCGGCGGCATTTTGGGAAATTTTGTCGGGCTTTCCTCTGACCTCCCCCGAAGGTTCATTGTGAGATGCAAATTCGGCCACAATGAAGCCTTGATCGTCAATTGCTCTCTGGATTCGCTCAGCTTCATCTCCATATGGAACAAACATATTACAGGGGATCCCCTGGTGGGGAAACAGTGCTGCCATTGCCTGGGCTGCGTTACCGCCTCCAACAATGCAGACCTTGATCGGGATGCTGTTGATTTCTGTTTCAGGGGCTGATTTCAAGGCAATACTCCCTTGTCGAAAGTTTGTATACAGAATGTATACAAGAAATTATTGTCTGTCAATAAGCCTTGTTCTATTTGTTTACGCCTGCCAAATGCCTATAAGAAAAGGGGAAATTTCATTTTCTTAAAAAAATGAAATATTTATAATTATTATTATCGGGCAAATTGAAAACGATGTTCTGTGAAACATGGCGTGACGATGAGTTTCGTTCTGGCAGGGCCTGGAATTGATCGGATGGACGGGCCATGAGAATTTAAAGAACGACCGGATCCTTTTGAACTTTGATCTTTCTGGCTTGAGTGTGGCAGGGAGCAGGTAAGAAGAACCGTGTGGGTTGCGGTGAGAAAGGAGATTGTGAGTACAGCAGCTTGTCTGTGGGGACAGCCTGGGGATTCGTCCTCGGCTTGTCGGGATGGTGGGCTGCCGTATGAACATTGATTCCCCGCATGGACGGGGAATCAATGTCATTGACAAAATTACTGGCCATTGGTCAATTTGACTTCGCAGGAGATCCTCTTCTATCTTGATCTTATAATCCCAGGAAGGCCTTTTTTATGTGCGGATCGTTCATCAGTTCATCGCTGGTTCCTTCAATAACCACCTGTCCCTGCTCCATAACATAGGCCCGGTCGCTGATTCCCAGTGAATTCATGACGTCCTGTTCGACCAGGACGATCGTGGTTCCGTATTCCTCGGCGATCTTTTTGATGGCAGCAAAAATGTCCTTTTTCAGAACTGGTGCCAGGCCGAGAGAGGGCTCATCGAGCATCAGAATGCGCGGCTGGGCCATGATGCCGCGGCCGATTGCGACCATCTGCTGTTCGCCGCCACTGAGGGTCCCCGCCAGCTGTTTTTCTCGTTCACTCAGCCGGGGGAACAGTTTATGGACCTCTTCCAGGTTCTTGTCGAAATTCTCTGTCGCGCGCTTGCTGTAGGCCCCCATCTCGAGGTTTTCATAGACACTCATCAGCGAGAACAGGCGTCTTCCTTCGGGCACATGTATCAATGCCTGTTCGACGATTTCGTCGGCGGGCAATCCCTGGATCGGCTTGCCATCAAATGTGACCGTCCCCGAATCAGGGACAATCAGTCCTGAGATGGTTTTGAGCAGGGTCGATTTGCCGGCACCGTTAGCGCCGATGATGCTGACGATTTCACCTTCCTTGACCTGCAGGGAGATGTCGAACAGAACCTGTATCTCGCCGTAGCCGGCGTTGATTTTGTCAATGTTGAGTAGCGACATATTCTTCTCCCAGGTAAGCCTTGATAACTTCTTCATCGGCGACCACGTCGTGCGGGTCGCCCTCGGCGATCTTCTTGCCGAAGCTGATGACATAGATCTTCTCCGACAGGTTCATGATCGCCTGCATGATGTGTTCTACAATGACGATGGTGACGCCGGTCTGGTTGATCTTGCGGATGGTCGGCAGCATCTCGGTGACTTCTGATGGACGCAATCCGGCCATGACCTCGTCGAGCAGCAGCAGTTTCGGCTGGGTGGCCAGCGCGCGGGCCAACTCCAGTTTTTTCCGCTCCGGGAGGGTCAGACTTTTCGAAACGACATCCTTCTTATGGTCGAGGTCGAGAAACTTGAGAACTTCAAGCGCCTTTTCTTCAGCCTCGTGCAGGTGCTGGGTCTGCGCAAAGGCACCGACCATCGTGTTGTAGAGAACTGTCTTGCTGCCGAACGGTTTTACCACCTGAAAGGTTCTGGTTACGCCGAGCTGGCAGATTTCATAAGGTTTCTTCCCTGCGATCTCCTTGCCGTTGAAAATAATGCTTCCGGAAGTCGGCGGCAAGGCACCGGCGATGCAGTTGAAGAGGGTCGTTTTTCCTGCTCCATTGGGACCGATAACACCGACAATCTGGCCAGCTTCGACGGTCAACGAGACATCGTTGACGGCGATCAGCCCGCTGAACTTTTTGGTGACATTTTTTACTTCAAGTAATGACATGGCTGCTCCTTAACACCTCAGTCGGCTTTCTCTGTCGTTGTCGATTCATCAATCCTCTTGGGTTTGCTGAATCGGTCAATGATGTGCCTGTTGAACAGGGCCTTAACCGGGACAACCAGGCCTTTCGGGTAGTAGCGCATGACAATGATCAGGATCAGCCCGAAAATTACCAGGTGCAGTCCGGGCAGCATGTCGCCGATATAGATTCTGGTCAATTCACTGACCGGCCTGAGCAGCAGGGCACCCAGTACCGGTCCCAGGATGGTGCCGCGCCCGCCGATCAGAGCGATAAAGGCAATCTCATACGAGAGGTCAAGGCCAAGGATCGACTTCGGGTAAAAATAGAGCATCAACTGTGCGTAGAAGGTGCCACCCAGGGCCGTCAGGAAACAACTGATCGCCATGGCTATCACCTTGTAGCGGGAGACCTTGATCCCGAGTGCTTCGGCTGCTTCAGGTTCTTCACCGCCGGCGGCCAGGTAGTAGCCGATCTTCGAATTCATCATGTAGTAGGTCAGCAGCAGCACGACCAGCAGCATGATCAGGATGATGTAGTAGTAGGGCGCCTTGGTGTCGAACTGAAAGGCTGTGAAGGAGTTTTCGGTCAGGGTAATCGAAATGCCGCTCGGGCCGTTGATTTTAAACGGTCCGACTTGCTTGACGTTCTCGAAGAGGACCCGGATCCCTTCGCCGACGGCGATCGTCGCCAGGGCGAAATAGGCGCCACGCAGCTTCAGGGTCGGCAGGCCGATGATGACCCCGACGATCGCTGCCAGGAGACCGCCGACAATCATGCCGAACCAGGGGCTTAGTCCATAGGTCTGCAGCAGGACCGTGGAGGTGTAGGCGCCGATCCCGACAAAGGCTGAATGCCCAAGCGGGAGAACCCCGGCAAAGCCGCCGACAAAATTCCAGGTCGAGGTGAAGTAGGCGTAAAGGATCACCAGGATGAAAATCTGCATGAGGGTTGGGCTGGTCACCACCAGGGGCAACAGGAACAGGGCGGCCAGCAGGAGAATCGTAAGCTTCAAGACAACAGGATTCTGATTTAAATAATTCTTCATCGATATGATCTCCTAAAAGTCCTGCTTGAGTCCGAACAGCCCGGACGGTTTCACCAGCAAGACGAACAGGAAGACTGCGTAGAGCAGCAGTTCGGTCCATGTGGCGGCCATGAACTGAGCACCGACATTCTCGATAATACCGATGATTACTCCGCCGAGGATTGCCCCCGGAATACTGCCAAGACCGCCAAGCACCACAATGATGAATGCTTTGATATCAAAGGGGACGCCGACAGTCGGATAGACGTAATAAAATGGAACCAGGACGCAGGCAGCCATGCCGCAGCAGGCGCTGCCCAGGCCGAATGCAATGTTGTAGATCTTTGATTGCTTAATTCCCATCAGCGACGCGGCTTCCCGGTCGAGGCTGGTGGCCCGGATCGCTTTGCCCATCTTCGAATGTTTCAGGAACCAGTAGAGGTAGATTCCACAGGCGATGGTAATCCCCGCCCCGATTACTTTCGGCAGCAGGAAGTACATATCCATAAACTCAACTATCTTGCCGGTGACCGTGGTCTTTGCGACGCGAAATTCAGCACCGAAGATCATCAGTGCCAGGTTGTCCAGTACGTACCAGATCCCGGTCGTGACGATAATGACGGTTATCGGTTCACGGACATCCTTCTCCGCTTCGAAAATCGGTTTTATCACCCAGCTCTGCATGAAGTAACCGAAATAGAACAGCAGCGGCACCACAATCAGGATTGCCAGATAGGGGTTCCAGCCGGTCAGGATAACAAACCAGTATGCGGCGAACATCCCCACCATCAGGATCGATCCGTGGGCGAAGTTGATAACCTTCATGACGCCGAAAATCAGCGTCAGACCGACAGCCGTCAGGCCGTAGATCGAGCCCATCAGGATGCCGTTAATCAGTGCTTCGATAATGCCTATCATTCAAGCTCCTTCCAGCAACTGGAACAGGACGGAGATGGCTCTCCGTCCTGTTGGTCAGCTGTCCGTTTATTTTGTAGGCTGGGGGAATACCGGGGTGTAACCGGCACGTCTGACGTTTTTCGGCCAGACGGTGATGCGGTCCATCTCTGCGCCGTTCGTGCGGGTCTGGACGATAACCAGGCTCGCGTTCTTGTTCTGTCCGGTCTCGTCAAAGTCGACGCAGTCATAGGCCAGCAGTCCCGCCTTGCCGCCACAGACCTGGATTTCGGAGAGGGTCTTGCGCAGCGCTGCAGGATCAGTGGAGCCGGCCTGCTCGAGGGCTTCCTTGATAACGTACATGGCCGCGTAGGCATCAACCGACTCACCGTTCATGTTGTGACCGTAGAGTTTCTTGTACTTCTCGTTGGTCTCTTGCAGGCCGGGACGGTTGAGGTCGGTTTCCCACTCGACGATATCGAACAGGTACTCGGCGTTTTTGCCTGCGGCAGCGAGAAAGGAGGGATCGGCGTGACCGCCACCGCTGGAGATGATCGCTTTCACGTTGACTTTCATTTCCGCCATGGTGTTGGTCAGCAGGATAGCATCGGCTGCATTGGAGGTCATGAAGACCACGTCGGGCTTGGCGCGCTTGAGTTTGATGACGACCGGGGTCAGGTCGCTGGCGGTGCTGGGATAGGGCTCGTCAAGAACAACCTCATAGCCGGCTTCCTTGGCGAATACTTTCCACTTTTCGGCGAAGCCGACGCCCCAGTCGCCGTTTTCATAGACGAAAGCTACCTTCTTGACGTCAACACCGAACTCGTCCTGCATGTCTTTCAGGAATTTGAACTGGTCCTTTGCCCACCAACCGTCTTTTGCAGCAATGCGGAAGACGTTCTTGAAGCCACGCTCGGTGATGGTGTCACGGACTGAAACAGGCACAATAAAGGGGATGCCATAGCGTTCGGCTACCTGGGTCGTCGGGTAGGTAACGGCTGAGTTCCAGCATCCCGTCAGGATATGAACCTTTTCGGTGTTGATCATCCGCTCGGCTTCGGTGACACCGGTGGTCGGATCGCTTTTGCTGTCGGCGAACAGCAGTTCCAGTTTGGCGCCGCCCAGGGACTTGATCCCGCCTGAACTGTTGATCTCCTCCAGGGCCATTTCGCGGGCCTGCTTGCCCTGGATGCCGACCGAGGCCGAAGGGCCTGACAGCGGGATGATGTTGCCGATTTTAACTGTCGTGGTCGAGGCCTGGCTGACCCCGAAGGTGGTGACAGTCATCGCCAGGACGACAACGGGGATTACCAACTTCTTCAGCAATTTCATGTGCGTCTCCTCTTCATTTGGAATTTCCGCGTCAGCGGAGTCATTGATGCGGGCTTTACCGGATTGGCAGCCCTCTCCATGTAGGTCGATTGACAACTCACGATTGGAAAAGCAACTGATGTGCCAAGCATCGAAAGTCGGATAAGTCCCCATGATTACTGATGGTTATTTTTTTAACTCAGAGACGTGGGGAGGGCGCCGAAGGTGCCGTCAACCGCGAGGGTCAACCATGGTTGACGCCGTCAGCTAAAGTTGACGGAACTCTGCGGATTTTTCTGAGCGGGATCTTGACTTCTGTTCTTCTTGGAGGAGACTGCTGGAGATTGGCCTAGTTCCGTTTTCGCCTGTTTTTAAGCCGTTTGTGCAGGGCCTGTTTCGAGATGCCGAGCAGTTTGGCTGCCTGGCTTTGATTGTTTCCGGTTGACTGCAGGGCCTGATTTATCGCGTACTCGATCAATTCGTCCAGCGCTGGGAAAGATCCGAAGATTTTTTCCAAATCTGCTTTTGTCTGCATCTCCCCTTCGGGATAAGGTTTTTCGCTCGGGAGTCGTTCGGCGATCAACTGTTCGGGAATCTCATCCGTCAGGCAACGGGCCACCGCATCGAAAAGGTAGGTCTTGAGCTCACGAATATTGCCCCGGAAGGGTTGGCGCAGCAACAGGTGCATCGCCTGATCGTGAAGCGATGGGGTCCGCTTGCCCATTCCCGAGGCGGCTTCAGAGATAAGGTGTTCAGCCAGCAGTGGAATGTCTTCTTTTCGTTCGCGTAGTGGGGGGACTTTCACCAGGTGGGTGCTGAGCCGGTAATAGAGATCCATCCGGAAGCCTTCGTTCTGCATGGCCATGCGGCTTAAATCCTTGTTGGCAGCAGCAATAACACGTGCCCGACACTGTTTCGGCTGGTCGGAACCGAGCGGATAGTAGATCCCTTCCTGCAGCAGGCGCAGCAGCTTGACCTGTGATAGTTCGCTCAGATCACCTATCTCATCGAGGAAAACGGTGCCCTCTGCGGCTTTTTCCAGCAGCCCGGAGCGGACTGTGTTTGCCCCTGTATAGGCCCCCTTGGCATGGCCGAACAGGGTATCCGCGAAGAGGGTGTCGTCGAGGCCCGAGACATCGACGGCGATGAACTCCCCGGGAACTCCGCTGATCCGGTGGGTTGCCTTGGCCAAAAGCTCCTTGCCCGAACCTGTCTCTCCCTGAATCAATACAGGTTGCCCGCTTGGAGCGATCGCTTCAACATAGCGGAAAAGCCTGTGCATGACGGGACTCTGGGTCACAATATCAGCAAAGGCTGGATGATATTCAGTCGACGCACCGAAGGAGACACCTTTCAGTGACATCACCTCGTTACGCAAAGCACCTATCTCCATTGCGCTGCGCAGGGCGGAGCCGAAGGTATTCATGCTGATCGGTTTAAGCAGATAGTCGTGGGCTCCTAATTTAAGGCATTCCACGGCTGTCTCTATTTCGGAATTGGCCGTCAGGATAATCACGGGAATTTGCGGAAATTCAGTTTTGATCTGTCTGAGGAGTTGTTGCCCGGAGAGATGTGGCATGTTTAGATCGAGAAAGACGATCGGAAAAGGAATCGCCTGCAGCGAATCGATAACCTTGCGGCTGTCAGAGATGGTCGTGATGTTTTGTACGCCCATCGAATTCAGCAGAAAGCTGTAGGCCTGCAGCTCCGATGTTTCGTCATCAACCAGAACAATCTGCGGGTTTTGCTTGCTTAAGTCGAGCATGATGCGTCTTCCGTACGTGCTTTATCGCTCAATTTCGCTTTTGGCAGCTTGATGGTGAAGCAGGCTCCATCTTCGGTGTTCTCTGCAGAAAGATGGCCAGACATCTCTTTTTCGATGATGGTTTTAGACATATAGAGGCCAAGGCCGGTCCCCGAGGAAGTCCCCTTGGTTGTGAAGTAGGGGGTGAATATCTGGTCGAGCAGATGATTTGGTATGCCGCAACCATGGTCGATTATGCCGATATAGATATCGTCCGCTTCGCTGCGAATGTCGATCTCTATCGGGAATTTTCCGGCGCTTTGATCATAACGCAGCTTATTTTCTACTGCATCTCTCGCGTTTGCAAGGATATTGACCACGACATGGACAAATTCGCTTTGGTACCCATACACAATCAGTGAACCATTGTTGTTTAGGTGGGACAGGGTTAACCCGATCCCACTCTGCTTCAATTGAGCTTGCATGAGCTTCACCGCACTGTTGACAGCCTCGACAAGATCAAAAGGTATCTTCTTTTTCGACGGCCTGAAAAAATGGCGAAAATCGTCGATTGTTTTCGACATGAACTGAATCTGCGAATCCGCTCCACTGGTCAGGGTTTCAACGAATTCCTTGCTGATCTTGTCGTTATAGTAGGCCGACTGGATGCTTGCGACATAGGTCGACAAGGTGTTCAGCGGTTGCCGCCACTGGTGGGCGATGGCGCCGAGCATCTCGCCCATGGCAGCCATCTTCTGTGCTTGTCTGAGTTGTCCCTCGGCGTCAACCCGTTTGGAAATATCCCTGATACTGGACAAAATCAGTTCCTCGTTATCGAGGTTCAGGGTTTTCAGGCCGACCTCGGCGGGGAATTCCGTACCGTCAAAGCGTTTGAAAGTCCATTCGAAAAATTGAGGTTCTTCTGCACTGGCGCTATTGATGATCTCATAGACCCTGTCTCTGCTACTGCGACCGTCGGGCTGAAAGGTCGGCGATATCTCCAGCATGTTTCGTCCGATCAGGCCCAGTCTTGAGACTCCGAAAAGTTGGTGGGCTTTTTCATTACATTCGACGTATTGCAGGTTCTTGCTGAGCAAGATTGCATCATTGGCGACATTGAACAGTGTCTGGTAGTAGGTCTCCACCTCTTTTCTTTTGCTGATATTCCAGGCCAGGTCCTGATTGATGCCGGTGAGTTGTTCCTGATGCTGCTGAACCGTCGACTGGAACCGGCGGCTGAAAACAACCAGAACCAGAACGCTTCCGCCGACCCCGATCAAGGTCAGCAGCGCCAGTGCCCCGAGAACCTTGAGGACCATTTCCGCGGCAAACAGCAGGGTGGTCTTCCGGGCCAGTTGGTAGGCTTCTTCGTGGGGGACAGTGGTGCAGAGAAACCACTCCGTGTTGGCGATCTTCTTGTAGGCCAGGATATGTTCCTTGCCTGCGGATTCTCCCAGGTAGCTGATCACGCCGGCGGAGGATTGCTGAAAACGATCCAGCTTAAAGCGCAGGTCAGGTTCGGTCTCCTGCAGTTTGACCTTCATGACAAATTCCTGGTTGGGATGCCCCAGGATCGTGCCGGACTTTTCCACCAGAAAGGCATACCCTGTTTCGCCGATCTTGATATCGATGAGATTGTCAACGAGGTTGTCGAGAACCGTATCAGCGCCCATCACGCCGAGGAAGCGACCGTCCAGATGGAGCGGCGTGACCATGGCGATAACCAGTTCCATGGTTACCAAGTCGATATACGGGGTGGTAAAGGCTGTTTCTCCCGCTTCGAGGGCCCTTTTGAACCAAGGTCGGTGTCTGGGATCATAATCCTCAGGAGGAATCCAGTCTGCGCCATCAATGAGGACCCCATCGGTCGTGCCGATGTAGACATCGCTGAAGTGCCCGGCTTTCATCGCCATTTTTAACGGCCGCAGGGTTTCCGGGTTGTTGCCGAAACTGTTATAGTCGATGGACTCTGCCGTTGCATTGAGAATTTTCATCTGCTGGGTAAGCCATATTTCAGTTGTTTTAGCGGCATCTTCGGCGATTGCCTGCTGATGGTCGTCGATGGCCTGTTCAACGATGGCGGTCGTGCTGCGGTAGGTGATACCGACTACGGTCAGCAGCAGGCCGGACAGAACAGCCATGGTGATCAGGGTGTTTTTCATTTTCAGGTTCATGTGGGTTGTGCTCCGGATGTTTGCTTGGCTAATCCTTTTCAGCGTGCGCCAGAAAATGATTAGCATATTATGTGCCATGAGGACATGCTCCTTGGTTAAGAAATAGAGAATTTCACTGAGCGGACACAGCAAAAACGATTAACTAACTTCTCCGGAAGGGTTGCCTTATGGATCTGCCTGCTCCTCTCTTCGAGGGACGCCTGCTGAGGCGCTACAAGCGTTTCTTTACCGACATAGCACTGACGGACGGGTCGCAGGTGACCGCGCATACCCCCAACACCGGCAGCATGAAGCAGTGTGCGGTTCCCGGCCACAGGGTGCTGGTTTCGGCGAGTGACAACCCCAGGCGTAAACTGGGCTACACGCTGGAACTGATCGAGGTCAACGGCCGCTGGGTCGATACCCATACGCTGCGCACCAACCGGGTCGTCGAAGAAGGTCTGCGTAACGGCTCCATTCGCGAACTGGCGGGCTATGAGGTCCGCGCGGAATATCCTTTCGGTGAGAGCCGGATCGATTTTCTCCTGCAGAAGCCGCAGGAAAACGTGCTGGTGGAGGTGAAGAATGTGACCCTGTGCCGTGGTGAATCCACCGCCATTTTCCCCGACGCGGTGACCCTCCGCGGGCAGAAGCATCTCCTTGAACTGGCCGCTGCTCTCAAGCAGGGCTATCGGGCGGTCATCTTCTTCCTGGTGCAGCGGAGTGAGGCAACAGTTTTTTCTCCCGCCGATGAGATCGACCCGGATTATGGGCGACTGCTGAGAGAGGTCGTCGCCGCCGGGGTCGAAGCGCTGGCTTACAGGACTGTCATCACGGCAGAGGAAATTCGTGTGGGGGAGCGGATACCGGTGCTATTATGATTTCTGCAGGGAAGGACTTGCCCCGCATGGTCAGTCTTTTTTGCAGCGCTTCGTGAAGCAAAAAACTGATCTGCGTTACTGCCGGAATTAAGCGAGGGATATGCGCGCTGTCGGATTGATCACGGAATATAATCCTTTTCATAACGGTCACCTGCATCATCTGCGCGAGAGCCTCAAGCAGGCGGATGGCGAAGTGTCGGTTGCGGTGATGAGCGGCCACTTCCTGCAGCGGGGCGAGGCGGCGCTGTTCGACAAGTGGCGCCGCACAGAACTGGCGCTGGCGGCTGGGGTCGATCTGGTGCTGGAGCTGCCGTTCCCCTGGGCCTGCAACAGCGCACCGATTTTCGCCCGGGGGGCGGTGCAGGTCCTGAACGGCCTCGGTGGAGTCGATGCGCTCTGTTTCGGCAGTGAGGCGGGAGGGCTGGAGCCGTTGCAGCGCTGTGCCCGGATCCTGCGGGAACACGAGGGGACGATTGCCGAAAAAACGACTCAATTACTGCGCCGGGGGATCAGCTATCCGGTGGCACGGGCCGAGGTCGTTGCCGGTTTGACGGATCACCCGTCCCTTGCCGGATTGCTGGCGCAGCCGAACAATATTCTTGGAATCGAATACCTGCGTGCGCTGCAGGATGCCGCCAGCGAAATCCGCCCGTTGACCATCCAGCGGATCGGCGCCGGCTATCATGAGCGGGGAGTGGTTGATGAGATCGCCAGTGCGACCGGAATCCGTCATCTGCTGCGGCAGGGTCAGCCGGTCGCGGGGTTGCTGCCGGGAAACGTCGCTGGCCTGATGCAGCAGTGGCTGTCTGCCGGTGTGGTCGTGGAGGAGGGCTATCTGTGCCGGCTGCTGCTGGCCCGGGTCAATCAGGGTGCTGACTCGCTGCGTTGCCTATACCAGGTCGGTGACGGCCTGGAGAACCGGCTGGCCGAGGCCGCGGAACAGACCTCTGAATACGAGGATTTGATCAGTGGGGTCAAGTCCAGACAGTGGACCCGTACAAGGATACAGCGGATTCTCTGCTATCTGCTGAACGACGTTCAGGCGGAACAGATGGAAGCTTTTCTTGAGCATGGCCCGCTTTACCTTCACCTGCTCGGCTGCAGCGCCGCCGGAGAGCAGTTCCTTGCCTACTGCCGCAGAAAATCTGAGTTTCCCGTTGTCGGTAACTATTCCCGCATCTATGCCCTGCTGAAAAGATATTATGGCTCCGGCAGCCGGCTTCACCGGGTGGCCCTGCAACAGCTGGAGCTGGAGTTGCGGGCAACACGCAACTACACGCTGCTGCTGAAGAACTGGCCGGGGGGAAGGCGGAACCGCGATTTTTATGAGCCGGTGAGGCGGGCCGGGTAGCGTCCTGGCTCCTCCGGTGTCAATTCAGGGCTCCGGTGGCATACGCTTTGGAGATCAGTTCGGCGGGAGCCGGTCGGCTGAAATAATATCCCTGGACTTCATGGCACTGCTGGGATTGCAGAAATTTCAGTTGCTCTAGTTTTTCGACACCCTCAGCGATAACGTGCAGGTTCAGGGTGCGGCTCATCGCGATAATCGCCGAGACAATCGCCCTGTTGTCCGATCCCTGAGAGATGTCGCGGACAAACTCCTGGGCGATTTTGATCCGGTCGAACGGAAAGTCTTTCAGATAGACCAGGGATGAAAATCCGGTGCCGAAATCATCAATGGCCAGGTTGATTTTCCTGACCTTCAGGTCGGTCAGGGTTGCTATGGCGTCCTGCATCCGGTCCATAACCGTACTCTCGGTCAATTCAATTTCCAGGTACTCCGGTTCAAGCCCCGTGTCACTGAGAACCCGTTCAACCATGTCGGTAAAATCCGGACGGGAGAACTGACGGGCGGAGATGTTGACCGCCATCCGCAATGGCGGCATCCCCGCCTTTCGCCAGGCGACAGCCTGGGTACAGGCGGTCTGCAGGACCCATTCTCCGAGCGGCAGGATCAAGCCCGTTTCCTCGGCAACCGGAATGAAGCGGGCCGGAGAGACCTGGCCGAGTGTCGGACAATTCCAGCGCAGCAGCGCCTCGAATCCGGTGATGCGATTGAGCCGCAGGTCGATCTGCGGCTGATAGCTGAGAGTGAGGTCTGTGCCGTAGAGAGCCTGGCGCAGCTGGTTCTGGATCAAGAGTTTCTCTCTGGCCCGCTCGGCCATCTCCGTGGAAAAAAACTGATAGGTGCCACAGCCGAGTTCCTTGGCGGCGTACATCGCCGTATCCGCCTTGCGCAGCAGCGAGTCAACATCATGGCCGTCCTCCGGGTAGATGGCGATGCCGATACTGGCCGTATTGATAATCTCCCTCCCCTCAATCCGGGTCGGCCGGGAGAGCTCTTCGAGAAAGCGGCGGGCAAAGGTTGCCGGGTCCTCGTTGGACAGAATGCCGTAGAGGACAACAACAAACTCATCGCCGCCGATGCGGGCGACCGTATCAACTTCTCGAACGCATAAACTGAGTCGTTCGGCGACGATCTTCAGCAACTTGTCGCCGGCATGATGACCGAGGGTGTCGTTGACCCACTTGAAGCGATCGAGGTCGAGAAACAGTACCGCCAGTTTGTGCCCTTCGCGGCTGCCCTGGGCAATGTTCTGGTGCAGGCGGTCACGGAGCAGAAACCGGTTCGGTTTGCCGGTCAGCTGGTCATAATGCGCCAGCCGGTAGATTTCCTGTTCGGCCCTTTTCTGCTCGGTGACATCGACAATCCCCGCCATGCTGCGCAGCACATTCCCTTCGGCATCTTTTTCCGACGCGGCGGAAATCAGCACGTCGATGATCTCGCCGTTTTTCTTGACCATCTGGTAGGGTACATCCCTGGCCTGACCGACCCGGAGAAATCGCGGCAGGTAGGTCTCCTCTGCAGCACGCCGGGAGCTTTCGCTCAGGTACCTGGTCAGGTGGGTGCCGATCACCTCCTCCCGGGTATAGCCCATGACTTCGATCCAGAAATCACTGACGGCCAGCAGACAGCCCTGGCGATCGATGGAATGCATCATGATCGGCGTTTTGCGATAGAGTTCGGCAAAATCGCCATTCTTCTCGTTCAGTGGCTCCTGCGGGGGGCTCATCGTTGAACAGCTCCTGCGGGAAAACGGCAAGCGGAGAGTCGCTTTGATTTTGCCGGCGGTTAAGTCTAATTTTAGCAGATCAGGTGGCCGTTATTTTACGAGGATTCCGTTCCCGGCTTAGTTCAAATTGCGAAGGGGACTGTTTCGGGCTCTTTCTCTCGCCGGAATCACTGCTCAACGATCAGGTTGGGAAGTTCGTTCGTGTCATCATGCCTGGCAGGGAAATGCTCCTCCAGCAGTTTGCCGCAGATGCGGATTTCCCGGCAGAGAGCTTCACAGGCCGTGCCGCTCTTGATGCCGGCTGTCACATCCTTGACCAGATTGTCCCAGGTTCCGGCCGGGACTTTTGCGTCGATCCCCTGGTCAGCCAGGACCTGGACCCTGTGCTCGAAGAGAGAAATCAGGATAAGAACACCGGTATGGTCACGGGTTTTGTGCAGTCCGTGTTCGATGAATGAAACCAGTGCTTTCTCTTCGACTTCCGCGGCAATCTCCGCAGGGTGAATCAGGCGGCGCTTGAGGGCCGGAGTGAAACGAATCAGCGCCTGGAAGAGGGGGTAGCCGATCAGGAACAGGGGGAGAAACGTCCAGATCGATTCTCCACCGAATGCCCAGCTGAAAAAAATCGCGCTTGCCAGGGCCAGGCTGCCGGCTCCGATCAGTTCTGCACGTGGGTAATCGTAGGAAGCATCGACAACCAGAGGGACGATCTCGCCAGTGGTGGTTTTCTCGACTTCACGGATCGCTGCTTCTATCTGTTGCTGCTCGTCCGTACTGAAAAAGTTTTTTGCTGTGACCATGGTCATTCCTGCATTCAGTGGCTTAAAGGTTGAAAGCTGCATTGTCCGCGTCGGGGTGTTTACCAGCTGCCGCTCGAACCTCCTCCACCGAAACCTCCCCCCCCGCCGGAAAACCCCCCGCCACCGAAACCTCCCCGGCCGCCGCCGATAAACGGACCTCCGATATAGAAGCCACCGCGGCGATGACCTCCCCGCCTGCGGCCACCGAGCAGGGAGAGCCCCGGCCCGAGAAACAGCAGCAGGGCGAGAAATCCGAGCGGACTCTTTTTCCGGCTCTGCCTTGAGCTGCCAGTCCCCTGGTACTCCCCCCGGACGACTTCAGCCATCGCTGCGACTCCGGCAACAATTCCACCGTCGAAATCCCCCTTTTTGAAGCGGGGGGTGATTTCCTGGTCGATGATCCGACCTGCCAGAAGGTCAGTGAGCTTCCCCTCCAGACCGTAGCCGACTTCGATGCGGACTTTGCGCTCCTGTTCGGCAATCAGCAGGAGAGCGCCGTTGTCTTTGCCCCGCTGCCCGATGCCCCAGCTTTCAGCCACTTTCAGCGCATACTGTTCCAATACCTCTCCTTCCAGTGAAGGGATGGTCAGGACCACAAGCTGGGTGGAATCGGTCTCTTCGAACTGGCGCAGGAACTGCTCCAGTTTCAGGCGTACCGGCGCAGAGACGAGGCTGGCCCGGTCGTTGACGTAACCTGCCTTTTGCGGGGGATCGAGTGCCTGGGCCGAGAACGGCAGCAGCAGACACAGAATGAGCAGGAAACGGAGCATCTAGAACCTCACCGTGGGCGCCTGCTCGGCACCGGCATCCGCTTTGAACGCTTCCTTGCGCTCCAGGTGGAGCAGAAACTTGTTCGTCAGGTTGTTGGGGAAGGTCCGGATTGAGCTGTTGAAGGTCTGTACCGCCTTGTTATAGCGCTGCCGGGCGACATTGATCCGATTTTCAGTTCCCTCCAGCTGATGCTGCAGGTCGAGAAAGTTCTGATTGGCCTTCAGGTCCGGGTAACGTTCAGCGACCACCAGCAAACGGGCGAGGGCTGAAGACAGGTCCCCCTGTGCCTGCTGAAATTGGGCCATGCCTGCTGCGTTGCCGACCTGATCAGCAGATAGGTTGATCTGCCCGACCTTGGCCCTGGCCGAGGTCACCGCAGTCAGGGTCTCCTGCTCGTGGGCTGCATAGGCCTTGACCGTCTCGACCAGGTTGGGGATCAGGTCCAGTCTTCTCTGATAGGTCGCTTCGACATCCGCCCAGGCAGCAAAGACCGCCTCTTCATTTTTCTGAATCGTATTATAGCCGCAACCGGACAGGCTGAGCAGCAGAATGGCGAGGAGCGGAGTCACGTATCGTTTCATGGGTTTTGTCTCCAGTTCGGTTTGGTGATAAGGTTTAAAATCCCGCTTTCTGCTGAAGTGTAACATGTCACATTTGAAATTGTTGTGTCTAAATCTCAGCAGATGGGGAATGGTCGGGCAGGGGAATCCGGGTTGAAATGGGTAGCAACCGTGCGTGTTGGGCAAGGAGAAGGTATGGGGAATTATGATTTTTCCAGCTGCCGGGAAGAGGTGTCGCGAGCGATTGCAACAGCCGGGGGGGATGTCGGGCAGCTGATGACGGCCTTACGGGAGGCCATTCATCGTGCCGAACAGCGTCTCGTTGATTCGGATGAGATGGACGGGTCCCTGATCGCCTGTCGCGCAGGTTGTAAAAGCTGTTGTGTCGTGAATGTCGCCGTACTGTTGCCAGAGGCCATTGCGATTGCTGAATATCTGCGGAGATGGCCTCAGGCAGAACGGGAAGAGGTCGTTGCGCGACTGGACGAGCTCTGGCGGGCAATCCGTGGATTGACGGATGACGAACGGATCAGTGTCGCTCAGCCGTGCGCTTTTCTTGACGCCGACGGGGCATGCCGGATCTACCCGGTTCGCCCCTTGCTCTGCCGGAGCATTACCTCGACCAGCGCCGAAAACTGTCGCCAGGCGCTCACCGATCAGCTTTTTGATCAGAGCAGGCCGGTTTTGATGAACCTTTTTCAGCGTGAAAATTTTGAAGCCGTTTATCTGGGCGTCGGCGACGGACTGGAACGGGCTGGACTTGAGCATCGCAGTATGAAATTAACCGGGTTTGTTCGGTATCTCCTGATGAAGCCGCGGGTCGAGGCAGCGTTGCTGGCAGGAAAGATGCTTGACTGGCATGAGCTGGGGTAGTTCTCAGCCCAATAAAAGCGCGCGGAAGCTGTTGCATGGTGACGTTGATCCGGTGATAATGATTAAGAAATCAAGTCTCAGCGATTTATGGGTTAACGATTAAGGCAGGGTGGTCAGCTGATGGGTCAGGATAAGTCGGGAACACGAACGAGCTCTGAGCAAAAGACGCGATCGACAACGCCACCGTTGTTTAAAGTCGTCCTGCTCAATGATAACTACACCCCCATGGAATTTGTTACCGAAATACTCGAAAAAATCTTTCGCAAGCCGCCGCCTGAGGCGAATCAGATCATGCTCCATGTCCACTACCGGGGGGCCGGAATCTGCGGAACCTATCCATTCGCAATTGCCGAGAGCAAGGTTGAACTGGTGCACAAGTTGGCGCGGGCCGAAGGTCATCCGCTCAAAGCCGTTCTTGAAGAAGCCTGAACCTGTCTCACCGGCTTGACTTGAGCCTGTCCCTGCGCGACAATTTTATAAAGTTGCTAACGGGATTGCCGACGCCTGGATTTTCCTCGGGCAATCTCTCATTTGACCCTTTGACCCTATAACAGAGAAATGGTGTCGCATATGTTCAGTCAGGATGTCCAGATCGCTTTTACTCTTGCCGTTCGAGAAGCCCAGCGCCGGCGGCATGAGTACCTGACCACCGAGCATGTCCTCTATGCGTTGCTGTTCGAAGGGTTTGGTCAACAGATCATCAGTGACTGTGGCGGGGATATCGAGGGTCTCAAGGCATTGCTCGAAGAGTTTTTTGACCAGCATCTGGAAACCCTTCCGGAAGGCCTGGACGACGACGAAATCCCGCGCCAGACCCTGTCGCTGCAGCGGATGCTGCAGCGGACCGTTCTGCATATGCAGGCCTCAAGCCAGGACGAAGTGGGGGTGGGTGACCTGCTGGCGGCTATTTTCGAAGAGGAGAATTCCCACGCCTGTCATTTCCTGCAGGGGCAGGGGATCGAACGGATCGATCTGCTCGACTATATCTCCCATGGGTCCGGAGCGACCCCGTCGGACAAGTCTGCGGATGAGAGCCCCATCGAGCCCGGCACCCAGGAACAGGGCAAGCCACAGCCCAAACCGGCTGACCCGCTCAAGGCTTACACCATTGATCTGCTGGAACGCGCGAAAGAGGGAAAGATCGATCCCCTGATCGGGCGTGAGCTGGAATTGGAACGGGCGATTCTGGTCCTCTGCAGACGGCGCAAGAATAACCCGATTTTCGTCGGTGAGCCGGGCGTCGGCAAAACGGCCATGGCTGAAGGCCTGGCATTGAGGCTCGCTGAAGGGGCAGTGCCGGACTTGCTTCAGGGGAGTGAAATCTACACCCTCGACATGGGGGCTCTGCTGGCCGGGACCAAGTTCCGCGGCGACTTTGAAGAGCGGCTCAAGGCGGTTCTGCAGGCCTTGCAGAAGCGCGACAAGGCGATCCTGTTTATCGATGAAATCCATACCATCGTCGGCGCCGGCGCCACCAGCGGCGGGTCAATGGATGCCTCCAATATCCTCAAGCCGGTTCTCGGTAACGGAGAGCTGCGCTGCATCGGTTCAACCACATACGAAGAATTCCGTAACCTGTTCGATAAGGACCGGGCTCTCTCCCGCCGGTTTCAGAAGATTGACCTGGCGGAACCGAGTCAGGAGGAGGCTCTTGAGATTCTCAAGGGGCTGCAGCCGCATTACGAGGAGCATCACCAGACGGTCTACTCTTCCGCCGCCGTGGAAGCGGCCGTGCACCTCTCCTGCAAGTACCTTAACGATCGCTATCTGCCGGATAAGGCGATCGATGTGATTGATGAGGCGGGAGCCCAGTATCGGCTCGAGGGTGGTCCCCGCAGCAGGATTACCGTCGATGACATTGAGCGGGTGGTGGCGCGGATGGCGCGGGTGCCAATCCGCACTGTCAGCGGTTCCGACCGTCAGCGCCTGCGCTATCTGGAGAGGGATCTGAAGCGGGTCGTCTTTGGCCAGGATCCTGCGATTGATCACCTGGTGCGCTCTATTCACAGGTCACGGGCCGGACTCGGTCATCCCGACAAACCGGTCGGCTCCCTTCTGTTCACCGGCCCGACCGGGGTCGGCAAGACCGAGGTCGCGCGCCAGCTCGCGCTGCAGCTGGGGGTCAAGTTTCTCCGCTTTGACATGAGCGAGTATATGGAGAAGCATTCCGTGGCGCGCCTGATCGGCGCTCCTCCCGGCTATGTCGGATTTGACCAGGGTGGTCTGCTGACGGAAGGAGTGCGCAAGAGCCCGTACTCTGTTCTGCTGCTCGATGAGATCGAAAAGGCCCATCCCGACCTGTTCAATATCCTGCTGCAGGTGATGGACCATGGCACCCTGACGGACAACAATGGCAAGGAAGCTGATTTCCGCAACGTGGTGTTGATCATGACCAGCAACATCGGTGGCCGGGAACTGAACCAGGCTCCGATCGGTTTCGGTGACCGCAGCCAGGCCGCGCCGAAGCAGGCACTGGAAAAAGCCTTCTCCCCGGAATTCCGTAATCGGCTTGACGCGATCATTTCCTTTGCCCCGCTGGATGAAAAGACCATGCTCCAGGTGGTCGACAAGTTCCTGCGGGAACTGGCCGGTCAGCTCGAAGACAAGAAAAATCGCCTGCAGGTCTCGTCTGCTGCACGCAAGGAATTGGCCAGACGAGGCTATGACCCGATGTTCGGCGCTCGTCCGCTGGGACGCCTGATGCAGGCCGAGATCAGCGACCCGCTGGCTGAAGAGATCCTCTTCGGTCGCCTGCGCGACGGCGGGCAGGTTAAAATCGGTTTCCGCGGTGGCAAATTCACCTTCACCTTCAGCTGACCCCGCCTGATGCCCTGTTATCAACTGGATGACCAGCTCTGGTTCCCCTCGGTTGATTCCGCAGAAGATTACGGGCTGCTTGCGGTCGGTGGGGACCTGTCTCCTGAAAGATTGTTATTCGCCTACAGCCTGGGAATTTTCCCCTGGTACAATGAGGGCGAACCGATTCTCTGGTGGTCGCCCGATCCGCGTTGCGTGATTTTCCCGAATACGTTTCATGTTTCCCGCTCCCTGCGCAAAAAAATGCGGCGGGGGGAATTTCAGCTGACTCTGAACCGGGCCTTCGACCGGGTCATACAGGGCTGCCGCACACAGCGCAAGGATCACGGGGGGACCTGGATAACCCGGGATATGTTGACCGCATACCATAGGCTGCATCTTCATGGTTTTGCCCATTCACTGGAGTGCTGGGAGGGGAACGAACTGGTCGGTGGGCTATACGGTCTCTGTCTGGGACGCTGCTTTTTTGGTGAGTCGATGTTCAGTTTGCGGACCGATGCATCAAAGGTCGCCCTGGCGGGGCTGGCCCGGACCCTGGCGCGGGCCGGATTTGAACTGATCGACTGTCAGCAGACGACCGAACACCTGCTCAGTCTCGGGGCATGTGAAATCTCTCGGGACGAGTTTGTTCAGCTGCTGGCGGACGGTGGAGTCGGACCGGAATTCCCGCTCAGATCGGAGTTTCCTCGGCAACTGGTTGACATTTGAGTCATGACGGAAGAGGCGCTACGGGGTTAACTGAAACATTTATCTTCAATCGAACGACCAGGACCAGGCGAGACTGACGCTGTCCTGGTGCATCTTGATATCTGCCGCATCCCCCCCATTGGCTGTCGCAAAGTTTCCCTTGATTTCATTTTCTAACCCATGCCAGTAGGTCACCGACATATCCGTTTTCTCAGAAAAAGCCCAGCTGAATCCAACGCTTAAATGGTCTTCAATCGTGGCCGGAGAAAGGACGTTCATTCCGGTCTGGCTACTCCTCACCGGATTTTCACCATGGTTCCAGCCGACACGCAGGGTCAGCGCGGGGCTGTAGAAATAAGCGATTCCCAGTTTGGCTACGGTGATGTCCCGCCAGCCGAAACCGGGCCCGTTGTCAGTCCCCAGCAGATCGGTTCCTACCGTATTGAAATTGCCCAGGGCAGGAATGTCCGAATAGCGGATTTTTACCAGGTCGGTCGCCAGGGTCAGCTTCTCGGAAAGATCCACTGCCAGACCGAGTCCGAACGTCTCAGGGATGTCCAGCTCGCCCCCTTCGGCGAAGAGCTCTTGATAATCATCAAACGCGGTCATCTTGGTGCGGGGTTGCCAGAAGGCACCAACACGTAAAGCAGGAGTCAGCTGTCCCGAATATCCGATCCGCAGGCCCCAGCCGCTTGAAACGTCCTCTCCACCGTCAGTGAGATATGTTGCCGTACCGCTCGACGTCGCCGGCGCAAAACCCTGCAGGCCTCGAGCTTCAAAGGTCTGACGGATGTAATTGATTGACAGGCCGAGTGCATGTTCTCGATTCAGATTGAGCGCCAGGGTGGAAGCAATGACCATCTGCTCAAGTTCTGAATAGGTCTCTGTCGTGCCAAAGAAGTTATAGGGCCAGTCTGTCTTCATGCCTCCGTTTGCGTAAGCGGCAAATGAGAAGGATATTTTCGGACTGAGCGGATGGTTGTAGCCAATCTGGGGAATAATGAAATCGTCACAATCGCTCTTGTGGTAGCCGGTTCCGTCGCCATTGTCGGCGAAGCGGTGCGGGGTGAACCAGTTGAACCCGATATCGAACTGTCTGCCCAGCGTTGCTGCTGCGGCCGGGTTGGTCGCGACTGACAGGGCACTTTGAGGATAAGCGATAGCAGCCCCGCCAAGAGCCTGCTCCTTGACCCCGATCCCATGCTGAAAATATCCGTTGGTTGCCCAGGAGAAACCAGGCCAAACGAGCAGTATCAGCAGCAGGGCGGTGGCACGTCTGTTAGGGGGCATCTTTTCTCTCTACTCTCTCGGAGAAAGAATCTGGGGCAGCGAACGCCCGACTAACATTCATCCAGGTGGGCTTTTCCCGCTGCCGCTGATGGGGTGTGTTCATGATTGATCAAGTTATAGATGTAACAGCCCAGGCAGACCGAAAAGACGCTTTCCAGCGCAGCGGCCAGCATCAGGGCGGCGCTCAGACAATAAGCCAGCAGAGCAAGATTCAGTCCTTTGCAGAGCAGAATCAGCAGGCAGGTGATGAAGCCGATTCTGGCTGCGAAGACTTTCGGTTCAGCGTTGACCGGCTCGATTTTGCACGCAAAGGCGCGCGTAAGCCTTTGTGACAGCCACACAAAGGCGCTCATTTTCCTGCTCAGAAAACCCCGCATGAAGAAATCAAACAGCAGGTAGACTAAAATGAAATCAAGATTATAGGCAAGAAATAATGCAATTGAACAGAGCGTCATGAACGCGACCCCGCGGACGATTGTCTGGTCTACATTGCTTGGCCCGATAGGGCAATAGGCGGCCATGCTGTCGATGCCTCCTCTGGTGTGGGCACTGCTGCTGCCCGTTCAGGATCTCGAGTTTCTAAAGCCAAAACCTAGAAACGCTTGCATTCGTTAACGAAGGCAAGCGTTTCTCATGCAGCACGTTACGCTCTCTTCGGCAAACCGGCTGTCTTGGTCAAGGACCCGTGGCGTTGTGTCCCTGCATCACTGCAGGTTTACTATTGCTAAAAGAGTTAGCGTAAAATTATTATAGTAGGCTAATTATTAAAGTCAAGAAAGAACTGCAAAGCCTTTTAACGTGTTCAATGCCAGAACCAGGGAACAACAGTTTGATAAAAGGGGAGCAATCAGCTTTCCTGAAACCATGCGTGGATTTTTTTCAATTCATCTGCCCAGTCTGCAGCAAGGCGCCTGGTCAAAAACTCGAGCAACAGGCTGTCAAACATCTGCTCACCTTCCTCGATTGCACCGATTTTGGTTAAAAATGCCGCTTCTGTTTCAGCGGCGGGATCGTCGTTCGGATCGCTGTCCGGTTTAATCATCGGTGTCCTGAAACTGCCGAAATAAAAGCGCTCCCCTTTAAGGGTCATTTTCCAGGCCGATTCGTCATCGCGGAGCATATGCAGGGTTGCTTCTTCGAGCAGCTTCCCTTGACGCAGCGCCGCTTTTACTTCCCCGTAACTGTCCTGTGGCCCCGCAACGACAATCTTCTGCTGACCCTCCTGGCCACCACCGACCATCAGCAGGCGGTCGTCCAGATAGGCGAGAAAGGGTTCATTGTCGAGCAGCGGGCCGGGTTTTTTTACGGCATAGCGGGAATCCGAATTGAGGGTCCGGTAGATCAGCCACTGAAGAAAATCGTTGCCCAGCCAGCGGTTGGCGTCGATCTGCTCGATGGCGCTGTCGGTCTGAGCCCGGTTGGCCTGTTGCAACCCCTGCAGAAGGTCTCCCGCAAGGACCTGCGCGGCCCGGGCCATGGGATGATAGAGGTTGAGGCGCAGACTCGGAAAGGTCTGGTGGAAAAGACCCAGGAAGGTTTCGATCATTTTCTGGTTGAGGCTGCAGAACCGGACAATGTTCTGCTCGGTATCCCAGTCCACATCATAGATGGAAGGGTTGGGAAGCGTCTTGGCCATCAGCAGCGACCTGGAGCGCTCACGGATTTCTTCCATGTCACCTTTCGGAACCCGCTTGAGTTCGGGTCGGTTCTGCAGAAATTGCTCGCTGAGATGCGTCACCTGGCGTTTGTAGAGTGCTGCTGGAATCCGGCGGCGGTCCTGTCTCAGGGAGAAGCAGATATGCTGATCGTGACTGCAGTGGCCGGCGTGTTCGAAACGGCCGGAATCGGGATCGTCCAGCCGGGACCAACCGATGGAGAGTTCATCAGACGTCTGTTCGATCGATTGAAAGCCCTGCTTGCTCAGTTGCTCTGCAATCCAGTCCCGGGATGTCCCGTCTGGAAGAGAGCCGCTAATGCGAAAATGGCAGATGCTGGCTGATGCGGCCAGAATGCCCATGTTGTACCTCCTGTCGTGGGGATATGATGCTTCTTGGAGTTAATGAAAATATCGGAAGGGAGCACTCAACGCTGCGTGTAAAACTGCCCCGAATTGCCGTGAGAATAGCGGCGGTTATGTTCGGAAAGCTCAGTCAGTAATCGGTCCAGGGCGCTTTCCGGAAAATAGTCACGCTCGATAAAATAATGTCCGATCTGTTGCTGGCGGCTGCGCTGATGGAGCAGGAGAGTGCGAACCTGGAGTGAGTTGAGCAGACCCAACCGTTCCGCCCGTTCGCCGAACCGGGAAAAACCACCAGGCAGGCGAAGAATCCGGTCGACATCTGCGCTGTTGAGCCACCGCCAGCGACGGGCGATCTCGCCTATGGTTGGGCGCTGTTGACGCTGCCAGGTGATCGCGGAGATGACCGCGGAATAAGGAATCAGACCACGATAATAGAGGAACTGGCCGAACTGCAGGGGGCGGGCGGGGAGCGGGCCCCGGTAGTAGCGCTGGGCTCCATTTCCCGGCGGGCTTGGCGGAGTCTGATGTCTGGATGCGCGAAACCGGCTTTCACCGGTCGGGAGATTACGTTGCTTGAGATAATTCTGTAAAATCTCGTGAGCCTGGTTCAGGTTCTGAAATAGTTTTTCCTGTCTGGCTCTGGTCCGCGAGCAGGAACCGGTAAAGCGGTCGGGATGGGTAACCTTGGCCTGTTTGCGGTAAGCAGTGCGAACGCCTGATGGCTGCAGGTAGTTGAGGAAATCACGCCCTAAGTGCAGGTCTGCACCAAACAGGACTCGACAGGCATGCAGGACTTCTGTTTCAGGTATCTGTTGCATTACGGATTTTTTTCCTGCGTATTGCCGTAGATGGTTGAGAACATTTCGCTGTTCATCAGCGACTGCAATAAGCGGTGGTATAGGTTCCCAGGTTGAAGATTCTTTCCTTTATCGGTGCTTTTGCGCAAAACTGTCAATCCGCTGCTGGTCCTTTTCAAGGATGTCGAGAAACTGCATGCCGGTGAGCAGGACCTCGCCCTGCTGATCCGGAATCGACCAGATGATTTCCGCCAGTGCGCAGATGGGAGGATGACCATCATCAAGGTTGATCAGCAGCAGGCAGAGGTCAGCAGGTTCAGCAGGGGGGCGGATGGCAAACCGTATGCCGCCTGAACTGAGGTTGATTTTACATTCATTGAAGCCGGACAATTTGGCCGGTGATTTGTCGCTGCTCAGCAGGTTGACATTTTTTTCCCAGGTCTCACGCATGATCTGCAGGGTGCCACGACCTCTGGTGAAGCGGATACCGAGGCGACAGTCAACGCGTGGTTTGGCGCGCCGCTGAAACATCTGCAGGTCCGGATAAACGTGGATCCGGATTTTATTCCCGGAAATGACTTCACGGAAGCGACCGCTGACCCGGGCGCCTAAGCCCAGGCTGTCGGAACTAAGTTCGAGATCCATCTCTTCATGGAACGGATACTGATTGGCGGCATCTGCACCGTAGGGAAGAGTCAAGTCAAAATAGTCATCTCCCCCGCCCTGCAGGTAGCTGCTCAGCAGGCGGATATGCCCCTCGGGGGTGGATGATGCTGAAGGCCTCAACAGAACTTTTTGCCCCGGTCTGAAGTATCGCTGATGAATCATTGCTGAGAATGCCTTTGTCTGAATTTAATAGGTGGGCCGGATTAAAGATGGTCCACTTGGGAGTGCGCATTATACAGGAAAAGAGGGAGAGGAGAAATGAAGAAAATGCCATGAAAATGGAATCCTGATGTTTCGCCGGATTTCTTGTGATATCGTCTGCTTCGCGTGAATGGATGAGTCGGGAGAGAAAAGGGATGAAACAACGTCTGGACCGTTACTTTGCCGTGACACAGCCCGGATTCGAAGCGCTCTGCGCTGCCGAGCTGGTCCAGTTGGGGATTGCGCCAGTTCGGCAACTTGATGGCGGGGTCGAGTTTGAGGGGGGATTGCGTGAACTTTATCAGGCAAACCTCTGGCTGCGAACCGCCAGTCGGATTCTGGTGCGGGTTGGCGACACTCATGTCCGCGATTTCCCGGGACTCTACCGTAAGTTGGTGAAAATGCCCTGGGGACGTTTTCTCCGTCCGGGAAGCCACTTCGAAGTCCGGGCTAGCTGCCATCGGTCGCGCTTGAGCCACAGCGGCAGGGTCGCTGAAACAGCGACTGCGGCAATTGAGCAGGCTCTCGGCTCTGTCCCCGCCGCTCATGGAAGCAGACCACTCGTCCTGATCCGCCTGGAAGATGATCACTGCCAGCTGTCGGTGGACAGCTCAGGTGAGTTGCTTCATCGCCGGGGATATCGGCGGGCCGCGGTCAAGGCTCCCCTTCGCGAGACACTGGCGGCAGGCGTGCTGCTTTCGCTTGGCTGGCACGGAGACAAGGCACTTGTTGATGCCATGACCGGATCGGGCACCTTTGCCATTGAAGCCGCCCTGCTTGCCAGCAACCAGCCTCCGGGGCGGCAGCGGAGCTTTGCTTTTATGGAATGGCCCAGGTACCGCGACGGGTTGTGGCGGACCCTTCTCGAACGGGCCGACCGCTTACGTATCGAGGCGGTTCCGATCAAGATCAGGGCCGTTGACAGGAATCCCGGAGCGATCGAGTCTGCCCGCAAAAATGCCGCAGCCGCAGGAGTTGCTTCCCTCATCGAATTTTCCGTGCAGTCGATGCAGACCTTACAGGCTCCACCGGAGACAGGATTGATTGTCTGTAATCCGCCCTATGGTGAGAGGCTGGGGGATAAGGGGGATCTTGCCGGGCTGTATCGCGAGCTGGGCGAACTTTATGCAGGGGAATTCAGCAGTTGGCAGGCGGCGCTGCTCTGCCCCAGCACCCCCCTTGCGCAGGCCACCGGACTCAACTTGCAAAGCATCCTCCAGTTCACCAATGGGGGGCTTAATATCTCTCTGATGCAGAGAAAGGGTAGGGGTAAACGGCCGGTATGTTGAGAAAAATCTTGACTTCAGCCCTGAATGAAGGCTATAAACCCACTTTCGCGGGCTTTGCTCGCAGACCAGCAACGAGAGTGAGGTGATTCGCCCGTGGAAATTACAGTCATGGATGGCAATGTTGAGAAGGCCATCAAGGTGCTTAAGCGCAAGCTGCAGCAGGAAGGTCTCTTCCGCGAAATGAAGCAGCGCAAGTTTTACGAAAAGCCGAGCGTGAAAAAGAAGCGCAAGGAAAAAGAAGCGCAACGCCGGCTGCGCAAGAAGCAGCGCGCCATGCGTCGATTCAGCTAAACGATAAGAATCAACAGTCATAAACAGAGAAGGGCACAACCGAAACCGGTTGTGCCCTTCTCTGTTTATGACTCTGACGTGATGTCATGGCTGGCCGAACATGTTTTCAGCGCGGGAAGTGCTCAAGTCCCATACCAGAGAGTCTTTCGACCAGGCGGACGACCTGGTAGCTATAACCGTATTCATTATCGTACCAGACATACAGCACGCAGCGGTTGCCCTGAACGATTGTCGCCAGTGAGTCGACAATGCCGGCGTATGGCGACCCGACCAGGTCAGTGGAAACGACTTCCGGGGAGTTGGTATAGTCGATCTGGTCCTGCAGCGGCGAGTCGAGAGAGAGATCGCGCAGGTAATTGTTGACCTCATCCACAGTGGTGTCCCGGGCCAGGGTCAGGTTGAGGATTGCCAGCGAAACATTGGGCGTCGGGACCCTGATGGCATTGCCGGTCAGTTTGCCGGTCAACTCAGGCAGGGCCTTGGCAACGGCACTGGCCGCGCCGGTTTCTGTTATGACCATGTTCAGCGGGGCGCTCCGTCCCCGGCGATTCTTTTTATGGTAGTTGTCGATCAGGTTCTGGTCGTTGGTGTAGGAGTGACAGGTTTCGACATGTCCATTGACGATCTCGAACCTGTCATTCATCGCCTTCAATACCGGCACGATAGCATTGGTGGTACAGCTGGCCGCAGAGACGATCGGCTCATCCCCTTGCAGCAGCTCGTGATTGACCCCGTAGACGATGTTGGGCACGTCCCCCTTACCCGGTGCCGTCAGCAGGGCCTGGGAAATCCCCTTCGATTTGAGGTGCAGGCCCAGCCCGTCCCGGTCGCGCCACTTGCCGGTATTGTCGATGATAATGGCATTATTGATGCCGTAGGCTGTGTAGTCGATAGTGTCAGGTGAATCTGCATAGATGATCCGGATCATGTTGCCGTTGGCAATGATGGCGTTCTCTTCTTCATCAACCCGGATGGTTCCGGCAAAATGCCCGTGGACCGAATCGCGGCGCAGCAGGCTGGCGCGTTTGGTCAGGTCCTCGTCCCCCCCTTTGCGGACCACAGCTGCCCGCAGGCGCAGTTTGTTGCCGCCGCCGACCTGGTCGATCAGAATGCGTGCCAGCAGGCGACCGATGCGGCCGAAACCGTAGAGGACGACATCGCGTGGTTCAGTCAATTGGCGTGATTTTCCGGTGTTCAGATCCGCCAGCTGTTGAGCCACGAATTTGTCGATGTTGATCCGGTTCTTGACCTCCTGGTAGCGGATCGCCAGTTTGGCCAGATCGATCTTTCCGGGAGCCAGGTCAAGCTTGGAGATGGCAAACAGAATAGGCAGGGTGTCACTGACCCAGAGCTCCTTGTCGATAATCTGGCGGGCGAAACGGTGAACCCGCAGAATTTCGATGGCCGATTTGTGGACCAGCGTGCGGTCGTAAATGTTACAGATAACTTCACATTCGCGGTAGAGATGGCCGATCATGGGGATCATCGCTTCTGCCAGCTCTTCTCTTTCCTTCCAGTCCCTGAAATACTCTTCTGCTTTTTGCATGCTCATCTGTGCCAGCCTTTCGTGCTATGGGTCACGAGAACGGACTTTCCTCTGCAGCCTTTCGCATTTTTCTGGAATCAAAAATCGCGGGTATACTAATCAATGTCCGGTGGCAATGCAACTTCTTTCCCGATTTCCTGCGGTTGATAGATGCCGGCGTGTTCAATGGGCTGAAATGGAACCCGTAACCCTCGACATGGCTGACGACCTGTTATCGGACGGGTGGTCACGCCATGCCCGGTTTCAAGTCCGGAACAACGGAAATTTTATAAAAAGAAGTGTACGTAGATTTTGTGGGAGTTGGTCGGGGAGGACATTTTGGAAGATAGCGTTTTTGTCTCGTGATAGTGACCGAGGAACATTTTCCCAACATCAAAACAGGGATTATGCCCTGATTATTTTCGATCCAGCGAACCTTGTTTGACAAGGTTTGGGGCATGCTGTAGAAGAGATGGGGATCGCTATGGAACCGAATCTATCTGCACAAAGGATGATTCAGGCCCACCGATACCGATCGCTCGCTGACAAATCCCTGTTTTTATAATCTTATCCACCAATGGAGGATGTTTCCCTATGGGCAAGGCTGCCGGCTTCGACAACGAAAAGTACCTTCAGGAACAACACGAAAAAATCCTCGAGCGGGTGCAGAAGTTTGACAACAAGCTCTACCTCGAATTCGGCGGCAAGATCATGTTCGATTACCACGCAGCCAGAGTCCTGCCCGGGTTCTCACCCAATGTCAAAATGCAGCTCCTGCAGAAGCTCAAAGGGAACGCAGATATCATCCTCTGTATCTATGCGGGGGATATCGAGCGGCGCAAGATGCGGGCGGATTTCGGCATCACCTATGATGTCGATGTCATGCGCCAGATCGACGACCTGCGCAGTTGGGGAATCGACGTCACGGCCGTGGTGATCACCCGCTTCGAAGACCAGCCCGCGGTCAATATTTTCAAGAACAAGCTGGAACGCCGCCATATCAAGGTCTACACGCACCGCTTCACCAAGGGCTATCCGACCGATGTCGATACGATCGTCAGCGATGAAGGCTACGGCGCCAACGACTACATCGAGACAACCCACCCCCTGGTGATCGTCACCGGTCCCGGGCCGGGCAGCGGCAAGCTCGGCACCTGCCTGTCGCAGATGTATCATGAGCACAAGCAGGGCAAAAATTCAGGGTACGCCAAGTTTGAAACCTTCCCGATCTGGAGCATTCCGCTGAAGCATCCGGTCAATGTGGCCTATGAAGCCGCAACCGCCGACCTGGGGGATTTCAACATGATCGACCCGTATCACCTTGGGAAATACAACCAGACCGCCATCAATTATAATCGTGACATCGAGGTCTTTCCGGTCCTCAAGCGCATCCTCAACAAAATCATGGGGCACGAGGTCTATAGCTCCCCCACCGACATGGGTGTCAACATGGCCGGCTTCGGCATTGTCGATGATGAACTGGTCAGCGAGGCGGCCAAACAGGAAATCATCAGCCGGTTCTTCCGCTATCGTTGTGAGTACGCGCTGGGCTATGTCGATGCGGAAACGGTCCAGAGGTCAGAGCTGATCATGAAGGAGCTGGACCTGAAACCGGAAGGGCGCAGCGTTGTCGAACCGGCCAGGGGCTCTATTGAAAACGGCGCAATGAAAGGCAAGGGAAACGAGGGGATCTACTGCGGAGCGGCGATCGAGCTGCATGATGGGACCATTGTCACCGGCAAGAACTCACCCCTGATGCACGCCGCTTCCAGTGTTGTCCTCAATGCCATCAAGATACTGGCCGGGATTCCGGACGATATTCACCTGCTGGCCCCGGGGATCATCGAATCGATCGGCAGTTTGAAAAAAGATATTCTCAGCAGCAAGAGCATCAGCCTTGATCTGGAAGAAACCTTGATCGCCTTGAGTGTCAGCACCACGACCAACCCGACCAGCCAGATGGCCATGGCCAAGTTGAAACAGCTGAAAAACTGCGAAATGCACCTGACCCATATTCCGACACCGGGGGATGAAGCTGGCCTGCGCAGGCTCGGGGTCAACCTGACCAGCGATCCGGACTTCCCGTCACGGGCCCTGTACGCGGGCTAGCTATGAGACCAGATCAAATACCTGCATGACAAAATGGCCAGCCCGGTTTAACGAGCGGGCCATTTTCTTGTCTGACATGGATTGACGAGTGGCGATTCACACTTCTCTGGACAAGAGACGGATCTGCTGTTATTAGTATCGCGTTCCTCATTTTTATCTCTGAATCGTAGTTTCTCTTCATTGGTTCAGAATATTCCAACTTTGCAATGGAGGTAGAAATCGATGAGTGATGTTGTCAGCTACAAAGACCTGGGATTGGTGAATTCGCGGGAAATATTTCGCAAAGCGGTGGATGGCGGTTATGCCATCCCAGCTTATAATTTCAACAACCTTGAACAGCTACAATCGATTATCACCGCCTGTGCGGAGACCGATTCGCCGGTGATCATCCAGGTCAGCAAAGGGGCCAGGAGTTACGCCAACGAAACCATGCTGCGTTACATGGCGATGGGTGCGGTGGAGATGGCGCGAGAGATGGGGAAGGATATCCCCATTGTCCTGCACCTGGACCATGGGGATTCCTTCGAGCTGTGCAAGTCATGCATTGATTCGGGATTTTCATCAGTGATGATTGACGGGTCCCATCTCCCTTACGATGAAAACGTCGCCCTGACCCGTCAGGTCGTTGAGTATGCCCATGAACGTGATGTGACCGTCGAAGGGGAACTGGGGGTGCTGGCCGGGATCGAAGATGATGTGGTCGCCGAAGCATCGACGTATACCAAGCCGGAAGAGGTGGAGGATTTTGTCAAGAAGACCGGCGTTGATTCGCTGGCTATCTCTATCGGGACCAGTCACGGTGCCTACAAGTTCAAACTGGGCCCGGGGGAATCGGTTCCGCCACTGCGATTCGATATCCTCGAAGAGATCGAAAAGCGGATTCCCGGCTTCCCGATTGTGCTGCACGGGGCCTCCAGCGTGGTGCAGTCCTATGTTGAGCTGATCAATCAGTATGGGGGCAAGATGGACGGAGCGGTCGGTGTGCCGGAAGAGCAGCTGCGCAAGGCCGCCAAGAGTGCTGTTTGCAAGATTAATATCGATTCCGATGGCCGTCTTGCGGTGACCGCCAAAATCCGCGAGTTTCTTGCAAATCATCCGGGCGAATTCGATCCGCGTAAATATCTTGGCGCTGCCCGCGCTGAATTGATTGAACTGATCAAGCACAAAAATCAGGCTGTTCTGGGGAGCGCCGGTAAGGCCTGATTTGTCTGCTTGCTGCATGTTGTAGAGGGCCGCTTCCAGGACGGGACGCGGCCCTTTCCCTTTAAGGGGTGCTTTACTGTCAGCTTGTTGAAATCGGCCAATCACCGATGCTCCTCAAGGCCGGACGTGTGCTTTACGACAGTCCTGCTTTGTTCTCCAGGGGCGATTTTTTTACGGATAATAACGTATCTGTCTTTTATCAGTCGGATATCCTGTCCTGCAGTAAAAGGGGTTGCAGTTGATGAACGGGAATGGCAAAATTGACAGGCAGATAAAACAGCTTTCATTGATTGTCTGCGGGGGAGGGGCGGTGAGTAGATATCGGCCTGCACGGCTCAGGAGTTTTGACGCATGATGATTCCGGTCAAATACGCAGATGGAACGTTCAGCCAGGTCCACCCCCACGCCCTGCAGGACCTGATTGTCAGTAAGCGGATAGAGAGTTTCAAGCGTTCTGACGGTTGGGTTGATGTCAATCGTGACCCGATACGCCGCAGAAGAAGCCCTGCCCAGCATCAGAGCAGGTCTGTCTGAGCATTTCCTGGCTGTGCCAGCTGTTAGCTTCTGCGTTAGTTCGAACTATTTTAAAAAAAACATTTACAAAACAGGTAGATAGGTCTTTTTGAAAATTAATTTCAAAAACGGCCATTTTTTGGTTGACATATCTGACTAAAAAGGTAATATATAGACCATCAACGCTTCGTTGTGGCAGGCGGATCGTTGAAAAGAATGACAAAGCTTTCCAAGAAATACCTCCCAAATCCTTGCCCCGTGATCCCCTCCTAGGTCACGGGGTTTTTTTTGCCGGTCAAGCTGAGAGGTACCTGGTCTGACAGGTGATCCGGAAAGATGGATGGCTGCTTTTTACCAGCGGGAGTTCGGTGTGGAAGGAGGGGGGTAAGAAAAAGGCCCGGCCTGTTGCCAGGCGGGCCTTCTGGATGGATGCCACACAGGCAGGCTTCAGGGGTGGGTTTCAGCTTTAGAGAAATCGACTTCAATTTCCAGCATCTCGCCAGCCCGGTCAATTTCGAGCGTTACCCGATCTTCCGCTTGCAACTGGTTGAGTTCATGGACCAGGTCGAATGTTTCCTGGATTCCGATAGCTCCAATCTTGCGCAGGATGTCGTCCGCCTGCAAGCCGGCATGTTCCGCCGCCGAACCGGGGACCACAGAGATGACGGTAACCTCCTGTTCCTGCTCTTTAAGGTGTACGCCCAGCTTGACGCCCTCTTCGGGCAGATTTTCATAACGGGTGTAGGTCATGAAATGGTAGGGGGGCATGGGGAATCGCGGCATGGAGACTTTCATCGTCTCGACCTGTTTGTCCTCGGCGATTTCAATGGTCCTCGAGCCGATCAGCAGATAGCTGAGCGGCAGCCGCCGGAAAGCCCGCCTTGGAATACCGAAGCCGTAACTGACGTGATTCCCGCCGGCCACGACCATGACCTGTTTGTCCCGACCTTGCTGGCTTTGCAGATAGTCGACCAGATTTTCTGCCATGCTTTCGTCCCACAGGGTCTGGATGCGCAGAAACCCGTCTCTCATGGCGTCGCTGACGGGGTGGTCTGCATAGATCGCCTTGGCCATGGCTCGCTGGTAGGGATCACCTAAGTCGAATTCGGGGAGGCGCTCTCGAATCTCCTCCGGCTGCTCCTCGATTGGGACCATGCCGACCGCACTGACCAGATCCTTGGGCGCATTAATGCCGATAACCGGTATCCGGTTGTCCCGCGCAAAGGTAAGCAGCGGCCGGTAGTAGGCAAAGTTCATTTTCCAGTTCTGATACCACTTTGCCTCTTTGATGAACTCTTTTTCCGTCAGTTTGCCGTCTGTCCAGCGGTCCAGCGTCTCCTGCTGGTCAGGGGTGAACATCTCCATCGCCAGGGCGATGTTGCCAGGATTCTGCCGTTGCAGGTGGCTGAGAATCTCCAACTGCAGATCATGCGATGCCGGACTGTCGTGGGTCTCTCCGACATAAACAATTCTGGCTTGCTGGGTATGCTCGAGCATGGTTGAGCGGTCGGTCTCCACACCGGTCGGCAGGTGGATAACCCCGCCAATGACAGCCTTCTGCTTTGGAGGATAGGGCAGTTCAGGATTGCCGAGTTGCACAGGTCCTGTACACCCGGCCAGAAAAAGGGAGATCAGCAGAAAGGGGATAATGTGTCGACACATGTCAGCACCCTCAGTAAACGTTTTTGGAATAGAATATTTCGGTCATTTCCCTTTGCAACAACTGCTTGACCTGATGCTTCTCCGCATCGGAAAAGTCTTCATAGGCCGTGGCAAACAGGTATGTTTCCAGGTTGAAGTCCTTGAGCAGCATCTTGGTGTGAAAAAGATTTTCCTGGTAGATGTTGATATCGACGCACTGGTAGAGGTCGCGAATCGATTTGCGGATAAACTGCTGGATCGATTGAATTTTGTGGTCGATATAGTGTTTGTTCCCCTGGATGTCGCGGGTAAAACCACGGACCTTGTAATCGACCAGCACAATGTCAGACTCAAAGGAGTTGATCAGGTGATTGAGGGCCTTGAGGGGGCTGATCTTGCCACAGGTTGATACATCCACATCGACCCGGAAGGTGGAGATGCCGCTTTTCGGAGCGCTTTCAGGGTAGGTGTGGACACAGAGGTGGCTTTTGTCCAGATGGGCCAGGACCTGTTCTGACTGCAGGGCCGCGGTCTCTTCCGATTGCGGCGTCAGGGGCTCCTCGGCAATGAGGATCGTGACACTGGCCCCCATCGGGTCGTAATCCTGACTGGAAATGTTCAGGATGTTTGCCCCGATGATATCTGCGACCTCGGTGAGGATACGGGTCAGGCGATCCGAGTTATATTCCTCATCTATGTATTCAAGATACTCTTTGCGTGCTTGCGGTTGTTTGGCATAGCAGATGTCGTAGATATTGAATGAAAGGGTTTTGGTCAGGTTGTTGAACCCTTTAAGCCTCAGTTTGCGGCTCCGGCGGGGCCGTGTCATTTTTTTTGCGCACATAGGGCATTTGTCTCACTGGTGCGAGCTGCCCGCAACCATGCGGGCAGCCAATAACAGAGAAAATGGGTTTAAGCTCAATCTGGAGCCGAAACCCCCAATCAAGTGGTTGTCGTTTCCTTTTCGTGTCGCTCATTCATCACTTTGTAAGCGCAGAGGGCTCCGCACATGGTACAGGCGCCATGCTCTTCGTCGACTCCCGATTCGGCCCTCAAGCGTCTCGCCTTGTCGGGATCAATCGCCAGCTTGAACTGACCGGGCCAGTCCAACTCCTTTCGGCAACGGGCCATGGCATGATCTTTTTCTATCGCGCCCGGAATGCCTTTGACGATGTCGGCAGCATGGGCGGCGATACGTGCAGCCATGACCCCCTCGTGGACATCTTCGATCGTTGGTAGCCGCAGATGCTCGCTGGGGGTGACGTAGCAGAGGAAGTCAGCCCCGGCTGCCGCGGCAATAGTTCCCCCGATCGCCGAGGTGATATGGTCGTACCCGGGGGCAATGTCGGTAACCAGCGGACCCAGCACGTAGAACGGCGCGCCGTGACAGAGTCGTTTCTGCAGCTTGATGTTGGCCTCGATCTGGTTCAGCGGGACATGACCGGGTCCTTCGATCATCACCTGAATGCCGGCATCCTGAGCCCGTTGGGTCAGTTCACCGAGCAGCAGCAGTTCATGTATCTGGGCCCTGTCGGTGGCATCGGCGAGGCAGCCCGGGCGGAAGCCATCTCCCAGAGAAAGGACCGCGTCGTAGGGGCGGACGATCTCCAGCAGGCGGTCAAAGTGTTCGTAAAGGGGATTCTCCGCGTTGTTGTAAAGCATCCACTCGACGGTGAAGGAACCGCCCCGTGAGACGACCTCCATGATCCGACCTTCCTGCTCCATCCGGGCAACCGTGTCGCGGGTCACTCCGCAGTGGACGGTAATAAAGTCAACCCCATCCTCAAGGTGTTTGATGACTCCGGCAAAAATATCATCGACGGTCATATCAACGATCGGCTTGCCCTGCTTGAGGACCGCATCGCAGGCGGCCTGATAGAGCGGAACGCTGCCGAGACAGATATCGGTCTGGTTGGCGATCGCCGCACGAATCTCATCGATCGGGCCGCCGGTTGAGAGATCCATAATCGCATCCGCCCCGGCCGCAACCGCAACTTTGGCTTTTTCCAGCTCTTTATCGATGCTCGTATCGTCCTGGCTGGTCCCGATATTGGCGTTGGTTTTTGTCCTCAGGCCTGCGCCAACGGCTAGGGGGGGCGCATTTGTATGCTTGATGTTGCGACAGATCACGGCAGTGCCGTCCGCGATCTTCTGGCGCAGCAGTTCCGGGTCAATATTTTCGGCGCTGGCGGCCTGACGCATGAGGTCGTTAATCTGGCCCGCCCGGGCCATTTCCAAAAGGGTCATATGCTTTCCTGTAAACAGAGAAAAACAGCGTCACAGTTCTGGGACTGCCGACGCTGCAAGTGAGCAAACCTGGCGTTGCCGGTTTCTGGTCGATAGCTAATCTGTATCCTCTTGCTGGCCGAGCAGTTGCGCTGCCCGGAAATGATTGACGGGACCATGCCCCGCTCCGCAATCAGCGGCATTTCCGATGGCCAGATTGATGAACTGTTTGCCCCGCTCGACGGCTTTCAGCAACGGGTAGCCCTGGGCCAGGAAGGTGGCTATGGCCGCAGAATAAGTGCAGCCGGTTCCGTGTGTGTTGCGGGTGTCGATCCGCGGTGCTTCCAGGCGATGCATCTGGTCCCCGATGAACAGCAGGTCGACGGCGGCACCCTGCAGATGTCCGCCCTTGAGCAGGACGTTGCGCGCACCGAGTTCGAGCAGGCTGCGACCGGCCTGTTCCATCTCCGCTTCGGTCCCGACCGGCATGCCGGTCAGGGTTTCCGCTTCGGGGAGATTCGGTGTGAGCAGAAACGCCCTTGGAATCAGATGGGTCAGAAGGCTGTCGATGGCTTCCTTGTCGAGCAGCTTGGCCCCCCCTTTGGCGATCATCACCGGGTCAACAACGGTGAGCAGGGCGTGTTGCTCGATCGCCCTGGCAACCCGAACGATGATCCCGCCCCAGTTAAGCATGCCGGTCTTTACTGCGTCGGCCCCGATATCTGAGAGAACCGCATCGATCTGGGCGCTGACAAATCCGGATTGGACCGGTTCGATCGCATCGACACCCAGGGTGTTCTGAGCGGTCAGGGCGGTCAGCACGCTGCTGCCGTAGCTGCCGAGAAGGGTAATCGTCTTCAGGTCGGCCTGAATGCCCGCACCACCTCCGGAATCAGAGCCGGCAATGGTCATCACCCGGCCCCGCGGGAGGTCGCAGTGGCGTTTAAACAGCAAGGAATATTCACGTGCTGCGATGGCCGGGTTCGCATCATTCATGACTCCGGAGATGACAGCGACCGAATCAGCCCCCGCTTCGATAGCCAGGTCAGCTCCGGCAGGGTCAACCCCGCCAATGGCAACCAGAGGGATGCGCACCGCCCGCCGGACCTTGCTCAAGGTGTCGAGTCCGACCACCGTTGCGTCGTCTTTGGTCTCGGTCGCAAAGACGCTGCCGAGGGCGACATAGTCGGCGCCATGACTTTCGGCTTTGAGCGCTTCGTCCACGCTGTGGGTGGAGATGCCGATCAGCTTGTCACGGCCGACAATCTGCCTGGCTTCGCTGATCGGCATATCATCCTGCCCCAGATGGACTCCGTCGGCGTCAATCTCGCGGACCATCTCGGGAAGGTCATTGATGATAAATTTGGCACCGGCCTCACGGCAGGCGGCATGCAGCAGTTCGGCAGTCGCCATCCGCTCTGCAGGGGACTGGTGCTTGGCGCGATACTGGACCACGCGAGCCCCGCCGAGGAGTGCCTGCTGAACCCGCTTCGGCAGGTTGCCGTCGCGGTTGTCATCGGTAATCAGGTAGAGACCAGAAAGCATCAGTACGCTCCTAGGGGTTATCCCGCAGACATCGCCTGGTTGTCCCATGAGTGTTGCCTGGTGGCGTCAGCACAGGATGTCGGGTTAACCTTACGCCGCAAGTCGTGGGTTGGTCTTGTGCAAATGACCTGCTGCCATAAGCATTGGCACTCCAACGCAAGTTAAAAATCGTATCAGGTTCAATCGTTTTGTGTCAATTGCTATTAATAATATTTAACTGCCAACGGCTGGATGCTTTACAGGGACATGCAGAGCGGCTTAGAATACCGATTTTTAAGAGTTCTGCCGATTTTCAGGGGAAGCAGATGATGACCAATACTCCACGCCCGACAGTTGCTGAAATCGATCTTGCTGCCCTGCGCCACAACCTCGCCCAGGCGGCCAGATTCTGTCGTCCCGGACAACGCATCCTTGCCGTGGTCAAGGCGGATGCTTACGGCCACGGGGCGGTTCCCGTCAGTCAGACGTTGGCGGCTGCCGGAGTGGAACAGTTCGGGGTCGCGCTCCTTGAGGAAGCGCTTGAGCTGCGTCAGGCCGGTATCGCCCAGCCGATTCTGGTGCTCGGAGGCTGCTACCCCGGGCAGGAAGAACAGTTCCTGCAGAACCAGTTGATGCCTGCGGTCAGTGATCGCCAGAGCCTGATCCGTCTGGATCGTTGTGCCCGGCAGGCAGGACAGACATTGGCCATTCACCTTAAGCTGGACACCGGGATGGGGCGGGCCGGTTTTCTCCCGGATGACTTTCTTCAGCTGTTGCCGGAGCTGGGTCATCTTCGGGGGCTTCGCTTTGTCGGTCTGATGTCACACCTGGCCTGTGCCGATGAAATGGAGGATGATGTTACCCCGGGCCAGTTGGAAAAATTCACTGCCTTGCTGCGGGAAGTCCGTTCGCAAGGGTTTAACATCCCTGATATCCATATCGGCAACAGCGCCGGACTGGTTGGCTGGGACTGTCCGGAATGTACCCTGGTGAGACCCGGGATTATGCTCTATGGCGGTATCCCGGGGGAAAAGTACCGCAAGACGCTTGACCTTAAGCCGGTCATGCATCTGCGCACCCGAATTTCGCTGTTGAAGCGGGTTCCGCCAGGGACCGGGGTCTCCTACGGACATCGCTTTCATGCCGCCAGGGAGACCCTGATTGCGGTTTTGCCGATCGGCTATGCCGACGGCTACAATCGGCTGCTCAGCAATCGAGGCCAGGTGCTGGTCGGCGGTCAGCGTGCGCCGGTGATCGGCACAGTCTGCATGGATTGGATCATGATCGATGTCACGGGGATTCCCGGGGTTGAAGTGGCCGATCCGGTGACCCTGCTCGGTGCTGCGGATGGTCAACAGATCAGTGCCGAGGAGTGGGCTGAATGGGTCGGCAGTATCAGCTACGAGGTCTTCTGCCGGATCGGTAAGCGGGTGCCGCGCCGCTATCTGGAGGGGCAGGGTGGCTGAACCGATTCTCCTCGGGCTTGATCTGGGAACCACGACCCTCGCAGGCCGACTGGCTACGGCGGATGGCGCGGTGCTTGCCGAGGCGGTGACGGATAATCCGCAAAACAAGTTTGGTGATGACGTTATCAGGCGTCTGGAGGCTGCCTGCTCCGGCAAGGCTGAAGAACTCCAGGCGCTTTTGGCAGACGCCGTGAACCGGCTGGTTGATAAGCTGCTTGGTCAGGCCGGATCGGAGCTCGCAGATGTCTCGGCCGCCGCTGTTGCGGCAAACCCGGCGGTCTCGCTCCTGCTGGCCGGCCGGCCGGTCGAACAAATCCTCTTCCCTCCTCATCGGCCGGACTATCTCGCCGGTGCTTTTCTGGACTCTCGGGGCAGCGGCATCAACCTTCCGGTCCCGTTCTACCTTTTTCCTCTGGTCAGCGGTTATGTCGGCGGTGATCTGGTGGCGGTTGTGCTGGCCGGTGAGCAGCCCGCCGAACCGACTCTCTATATCGACCTGGGAACCAATGCCGAGCTGGCCCTGTGGGATGGCCGTCAATGGCTGGTGACGTCGGTGGCTGCGGGACCCGCTTTCGAGGCCGGGCACCTGTCCTGCGGAATGCGCCATGGGACCGGAGCGATTCAGCGTGTCAGCTGTGATTCCGAACGGATCGAACTGGACGTCGTCGGCGCGGTTGCTCCGGTCGGGATCTGCGGCAGCGGTTTTTTTTCGGCAATCAGTACGGCGCTCAAGGCGGGGCTGCTCGATTCACAGGGGAGAATCCGCCCCTGCTCTGAAGTGGACACCCCGCTCTCCCGATTTCTGGTTGAATCAGCCGGGGAGGTTTTTCTGCAGCTGTACTATGATGCGCGACGCCGATTGTTGATCAGCCAGCAGGATGTAAGAGCGTTTCAATTGGCCAAGGGAGCGGTCTCGGCGGGGGTCGCCTGTCTGCTGCAACGAACCGGTGTGACGCCCGGTGATGTCACCTCGGTCCGTATTGCCGGGGCGTTGGGGACGGCGCTCCCGGTAGCGGATCTGAAAGGGGTTGCCATGCTCCCTGAAATCATGCTAGATAAGGTCCGCTTCCTCCCTTCTGCGGTACTGGATGGAGTGATGGTTCAGCTTTTAGAAAAGGGCGGGGAAAAGCGGGTGCAGCGACTCGCTGCCGAGCTGAAGCCCTATCCCCTTTCGGGTACACCCGCATTCGAACAGAGCTTCCTCGGTTCGCTTGATTTTGCATAGGCGAGTCTGAGCCTCTGACAGTTATGGACAGTCTTCCAGCGACTGTCCTTTCTTCGTTTTTTTATCCGGCGTTTACGGCATCGCAACGTCCGTACCCCTGCCGGGAGACTTATAGATTTCACTACCTATTTATTCAAGAAAGGGTGCTGCTATGGCTGTCATCAAACGAGCGCTGATCTCCGTCTCCGACAAGGCGGGGATCGTTGAACTGGCCAGGGATCTGAACGGTTTCGGAGTTGAAATTCTCTCTACCGGGGGAACCGCAAAAATGATCCGTGACGAGGGGATTCCGGTCAAGGACGTGTCGGAGTTTACCGGGTTCCCGGAAATGCTCGACGGGCGGGTGAAAACTCTCCATCCCAAAGTTCATGGAGGCCTGCTCGGGCTGCGGGACAACCCGGAGCATGTCGCGACCATGGAGCAGCACGGCATCGACCCGATCGATCTGGTGGTGGTCAACCTCTACCCCTTCGAGGCGACCGTCGCCAGGCCGGACTGCACATTGGAAGATGCCATCGAGAATATCGACATCGGCGGCCCGACCATGTTGCGCAGCGCGGCCAAGAACAATCGCTCAGTGACCGTACTGGTCGATCCCGCAGACTATGCCCCGGTGATCGAGGAGATGAAGCAGCATGGCGGAGCGGTCTCTGCTGAAACAAACTTCAAGCTGGCGATCAAGGTTTATCAGCACACCGCAGCCTATGACGGCGCCATCTCCAACTGGCTCGGCTGCAAGGTCGATGAGGAGTCGGCGCTGTTCCCTTCGGCGCTCAGTCTGCAGTTCAAGAAGGCCCAGGGGATGCGCTACGGTGAGAACCCCCACCAGAAAGCGGCCTTTTACGTGGAAAAGAATGTCACCGAGGCGTCCATCGCCACGGCAAGGCAACTGCAGGGCAAGGCGCTCTCTTATAATAATATCGGCGATACCGATGCCGCCCTGGAGTGCGTCAAGCAGTTCAATGAAGGTCCGGCCTGCGTTATCGTCAAGCATGCCAACCCTTGCGGCGTAGCGGTCGGTGAGAACCTCCTCGACGCATACCAGCGGGCCTTTTCCACCGACCCCGAGTCCGCATTCGGCGGGATCATCGCGTTTAACAGGGAGTTGGACGAGGAGACCGCTCAGGCGATCGTCGACAAACAGTTCGTCGAGGTGATCATCGCGCCGAAGGTTTCCGCTGCGGCCTCTGACGTGGTGGCGGCGAAGAAGAACGTGCGTCTCCTCGAATGCGGCGAATGGCCTGCCGAAGGCGCTCAGCGTTTTGATTTCAAACGGGTCAACGGCGGACTTTTGGTGCAGGATGCTGATCTGGATCTGAGCGCCGATTTGCAGGTGGTGACCAAGCGGGTGCCGACCGCCAGGGAGATGGAGGACCTCCAGTTTGCCTGGCGGGTGGCCAAGTTCGTCAAGTCGAACGCGATCGTCTACGGCAAGGACGGCATGACCATCGGCGTCGGCGCCGGTCAGATGAGCCGGGTCAATTCGGCCCGGATCGCAGTTATCAAGGCCGAGCACGCGGGACTTGACGTGCAGGGCTCGGCCATGGCCTCGGATGCGTTTTTCCCCTTCCGCGACGGCATTGACAATGCGGCGGCCGCCGGGGTGACGGCGGTTATTCAGCCGGGAGGATCGATCCGCGACGAGGAGGTTATTGCCGCGGCTGACGAACACGGCATCGCTATGGTGTTTACCGGGATGCGACATTTCCGTCACTAAGATTTGAAAATGACTACCGAGACATAGAGGCAATGAGAGAAATGCTTTATCGGGCATTTTCCATGTCTCAGTGGTTCAAGCCAAGGAGAGAGCGAGATGAAAGTATTGGTTGTCGGCGGAGGCGGCCGGGAACATGCCCTGGTCTGGAAGATCGCCCAGTCGCCGCTGGTCGACAAGATCTACTGCGCGCCGGGCAACCCCGGAATTGCCGAGCTGGCTGAATGTGTCCATATCGGCGCCGATGAAATCGACGTGCTCTGTGATTTCGCCATGGCGGAACAGATCGACCTGACCGTGGTCGGCCCGGAAGTGCCGCTGACCAAGGGCATCGTCGATACTTTTCAGGCCGCCGGCCTTGAGATCTTCGGTCCCAACAGGGCGGCGGCGCAGATCGAGGGGAGCAAGGGGTTCTCCAAGGACCTGATGGCGAGGCATAATATCCCGACGGCAGCCTATCAGTGTTTCACAGATCACGCGGACGCGGTGAGCTACATCAGGGAGCAGGGCGCACCGATTGTGGTCAAGGCCGATGGGCTGGCAGCGGGCAAGGGTGTCATCGTGGCGATGTCCGAGGAACAGGCGATCGCCGCGGTTGATGACATCATGCTCGACAAGGTCTTCGGCGCTGCAGGTGCCAGTGTGGTGATCGAGGAATTCATGGATGGCGAGGAGGCGTCTTTCTTTGCTTTCACGGATGGCAGAAATATTCTGCCACTCGCCTCTTCGCAGGACCATAAACGGGTTAATGATAATGACGAGGGCCCGAATACCGGTGGCATGGGAGCGTATTCCCCGGCTCCGGTTGTCACGGAAGAATTGCACGATATTATTGTTGACACGATTGTCAGGCCGACCGTTGCCGGGATGGCTGAAGACGGCTGTCCCTATGTCGGCATCCTCTACGTCGGCCTGATGATCAAGGACGGTCAGCCCCGGGTCGTCGAGTACAATGCCCGTTTCGGGGATCCTGAGGCCCAGCCGCTGCTGATGCGGATGAAATCGGATATCGTACCGGTTCTGCAGGCCTGCGCCAGGGGTGAGCTGCAGCAGGATTCCATCGAGTGGTATGACAAGGCCGCCGTATGCGTGGTGATGGCGTCCGGTGGCTATCCGGGGGCATTCGAAAAAGGTCTGCCGATTGCAGGTCTGGAGCAGGCCGCACAGCTGGAGGATCTGGTTGTCTTTCACGCCGGTACGCTGCTTAAAGAGGGGCAGATTGTCAACAATGGCGGACGGGTGCTCGGTGTGACCGGATTGGGGAGCACTGTCCGTGAGGCTATCGATAAGGCCTATGAAGGTGTAGCGGCAATCGATTGGCAGGATGCTCACTATCGCAAAGATATCGGCGCGCGGGCGCTGAACCGATAACAAGACTAAATAACGACGGAGTAAACAGATGAGTGACAATAAGCCGCTGGTTGGAATTCTTATGGGCAGCGACAATGATTACGAGATCATGATCGAAGCCGCGAAAGTTCTCAAGCAGTTTGAAATTCCCTTTGAGATGATCGTATCGAGTGCGCACCGGACACCGGAAAGAACCGCGAAGTATGTCAGCGAAGCAAGGGAACGGGGGATCCGGGTGTTGATTGCCGGCGCCGGCGCTGCTGCGCATCTGGCCGGGGTGGTCGCCGCAGAGACAACCCTGCCGGTGGTTGCCGTCCCGATCGACGCGACTTCGCTGCAGGGGCTGGACGCGCTGCTGGCGATGGTCCAGATGCCTGCCGGGATTCCGGTGGCGACCATGGCGATAGGCCCGGCGGGAGCCCGCAATGCGGGAATTTTTTCGGCCCAGATTCTGGCGACAGCAGACCCGCAGATCGCTGAGAAGCTGGTCGCATTTAAGCAGGACATGGCGAGTGGTGTCATCAAGAAGTCGGAAAAGATCCAGCAGAAGCTGGCTGCCGACGGGCTGGCCTAGCCGAACTGTTTAATCGTATACAGTATACGAATATGGGTTGACAGGAGTGGTTGAGTTGTAATAATTTCAGCCAGAATTTTCGTTGTATCATTCAATCTAGTCGTCAAGGAGAAAATCATGAAAAAATTGGTCGTTCTGTTTGCTGTTCTCGCTTTTGTCGCCAGTGTTGCCGTAGCTGTTGCCGTTGATGCTCCCGCTGATGATGTCGTGCTCAAAGGGGGAAAGATGGGCGCGATTACTTTCAGCCACGCCAAGCATGCCGCCAATGATTGCACCACATGCCACCACAAAGGCGTTGAAGCAGGCACGTGTACCACCTGCCACGGTGTCGATAAGGCCGCTCCCGATGCCAAGAAGGCTTTCCATGACCAGTGCAAAGGGTGCCACAAGGACAATGGTGGCCCGACCAAGTGCAAAGAGTGTCACGTTAAGTAAATTAACTTGAGGTTGTCATGCAGAGGGCCGGCCTGGAATTTTCCAGGCCGGCCCTCTGTTTTTCTGGCGAGCGATTCGATCCACATCCCTCAAGTTTCTCTGGTTTTTTCAATTTTAATTATGTATCATGATAGATGTCTAATTTGACTTTGATGAACACCGAATCGCTATGTCCGGTTTTTTTTTGGGGGAGGGGGAAGGATCCACGAAATGCTGCGCTCTGTTCTGCTGGCAACATTGCTCTATCTCCTTCTGGCAGGTTCTGCCCTGGCGCTTGAAGGCTGCGTGACAGCCGACTGTCATGCGATTTTGGGCAAGGCAGACTTTGTTCATCAGCCGGTCGCTGACCTGAACTGCGGGGCTTGTCACAAACAGAAAAAAAGGGGGCATCCCGAGGTCAATGGGGCTTTTGCCCTGCGTGAGCCCGGAGCCGCTCTCTGTTACCGCTGCCATGACAGTGTCTCCAGAGGGAAAGAGCACCGCCACCCGGTTCTGGAGGGTGGCTGCACCGGTTGCCATTCCCCTCATCAGTCCAGCCAGCAGAAGCTTCTCTACCAGCAGGAGCCGGGACTCTGCTATATGTGCCACGAGGTTGTTACCGCTGGCGCCGTCTCGGTTCATGCCGCCCTGAAGGAAGGCTGCGGAACCTGCCATGACCCCCATGCCGGTCCGCAGCCGAAGTTGCTTCCGCTCGAAGAGAGTGTCCTCTGCTATCAGTGTCACCAGCATCAGACCGATGGTAAGCGGTTCGTACACCCGGTTATTGCTGATGGTTGTCATGTCTGTCATGATCCGCACGCCGGGGCTGCAGACACTCTCCTGCCGACAACCGGCGCGGCCCTCTGTTTGATCTGCCATGCCGACCCGAGCCGGGGGAGGCCGTTCCTGCACCAGCCGGTCGCAGCCGGCGAGTGTGGCGCCTGTCATGACCCTCACGCATCGGATCTGCCGCGGATGCTGGCTTGGGAGGGCAGGCAGCTCTGCTTTTCCTGCCACGATAATTTTCTTGCCGGAAAGACGGTTATCCATCCGGCCCTTGCTGAAGGCTGTGGGGCTTGTCATGATCCTCATGCCGGAGATCAGCAGATGCTGCTTCCTGCCCGGGGGAGTGAACTTTGCTACCGTTGCCATGAGAGTAAAACGGCAACCGGTGCAAGTCTTCATAAGCCTGCTGCTGACGGGGATTGCCTGGCCTGTCATGATCCGCACGCCAGTTCCAGCCCGGCCATGCTGAAGGGTGCCGGAGTCGAGCTCTGCGTCCTCTGCCATGGGGATGTTACAGCCGGGATGACCTATCTGCATGGCCCGATAGCGGAGGGGGACTGCATCAGCTGTCACGACCCGCATCAGGGGCAGTCCGAGAAATTGCTGCCTGCTACGGGAAGTCGTCTCTGTGACCAGTGTCACGTCAGTATGGGGTCGCAGGGGTTTGTTCATGGTCCGGTCGCCACAGGAAATTGCCAGGGCTGTCATGAGGTCCATGCGGCGCCCGGGAAGGCCCTTCTGTCGATTTCAGGAAACAGGCTTTGTTTTTCCTGTCACGATGACAAGGAATCCCTGGTGGAGCAGGAGAATCTTCATCCCGCCGTTCTGGAGGGCTGTACGACTTGCCACGATCCGCATAGCGGGGCGGCCCGGTTGATGCTCTCCGGAGCCGGTGATCAGCTTTGCGGCGACTGCCACGAAGCTGTCAGTGCTCGGGCGACTTCGGCGCAAGTTCCGCACCTGGCGATGGAGCAGGGCTGCGTCGGCTGCCATGATCCCCATGGAAGTGGTCGTGGTTTGATGCGGGCCAAGGAACCGGGGTCATTCTGCTTTGGCTGTCACCCTGAGTTCAGTGACAGGCTGAAGATGCACAGTCACCTTCACCGGCCGGTTGCTGCGGGAGAATGCTGGGGCTGTCACGACCCGCACGGGGCCGATCTTCCTCTCCTGCTCAAGGGACGCTATGCCGACCAGCTGTATGTCGCTTTTTCCGAAGACGAATATCAGCTCTGCTTCAATTGCCATGATGCACAGGCTTTTATCCTCATGCGGACATCGGGGCTGACCGATTTCCGGAACGGTTATACAAACCTGCATGCTCTGCATGTCAATAAGACTCCAAAGGGGCGAAGCTGTCGGGCGTGCCACGGGGTGCATGGAGCTGCGCAGCAGAAAATGATCGTCAGCAAAGTGCCCGGTTTCGGGAAATGGCAGGTGCCGGTCAAATTCCGTCCTACTGAAAACGGAGGAAGCTGTGCGGCCGGCTGTCATAAGGCGAAGACCTACGATCGGGTCCGGGCCGTCGAATACTAGTTAAAAGGCTGAGACGTTGGAAACCCTTGATCTGCTTAAGCCCGGAGGATTCAAGTTTCTCCAGGCCAAAAACGGCTACCGCTATTCCCTTGACCCGGTCCTGTTGACAGGTTTTGTCGGCGCGGTCGGTGGGCAGGCGGTCCTTGATCTGGGGACCGGTGCCGGAGTGATCCCGCTGCTGCTGTCCAGATCGGAAGGCGCGGGCCGGATCGTTGGGTTGGAGCTGCAAAGTGGACTGGCGGAGCGGGCCCGGCGCAATGTCCGGTTGAATAATCTTGATGGGCAAATTCAGATCATCGAAGGTGATCTGCGCAATATCCGCGATCTGTTTTCTGCCGCTTCTTTTGGCCTGGTGGTGGCCAACCCCCCGTACCGTAAACCGGGCAGCGGCAGGGTTGCTCCCGAGGATGAGCGAGCTGCCGCGCGTCATGAGCTGGCCGGCGGGCTCGAGGATTTTCTGTCGGCGGCGAGTTATCTTTTGATCAACGGGGGCCGTTTCGTTGTGGTCTATCTGGCGGAACGTCTGGCCGAACTGCTCGAGAGAATGAGGAGCGTGAGGCTTGAGCCGAAACGGCTCCGCTGTGTTCATTCGCGACCGGGGGAGGAGGCCAGGATCGTTCTGGTCGAAGGGCGCAAGTGCGGTGGTCCGGGCCTGACTGTCGAGTCGCCTTTGTACGTCTATCGCGGCTCAGGTCGTGAGTATACGGAAGATATTTTAAAGCTCTACGGGAAATGATCAGGATTCGTCAGGCTGGTTCAGTCTGGCTTTCTCAAGGCGTTTCTGGAGAGAAAAAAGCCGCCGCAGTTCCTCTTTGAGCTCAGGGTCATTCACTGCCCGCAGGCTGTTTTCCACCTGCTCCAAGTCCTGACTGCTCAGCTCCTGCTGACGCCAGGCAGGCGGCACCGCAGGAGGCGGCTCGGCCATTGCCCGGGGGGTATGATTGCCCCGCCGTAAATAGATATCTTCGATACGGGCGTTGGGCAACTTGTCGTTTAACTTCTGCAGGATTTTCGGCTTCAACATCTGCAGTTGCTGCATCCAGACCGGGTTGTCGACCCGGACTTCCAAGATCCCCTCTCTGAACCTCAAGGGTCTTGCCCTGCGGGCGATCTGTTCTCCGACAACCTGATCCCAGATGAGCCAGGCCTGATAGCGGGAGAGGCGGTCGTTCATGCCCTGATCGTCAAGAACCTGCTGCAGCAGTGAGCCGATGCTGATCGCTTTACGCATAGGGGCCCGTCCTGATTTGCTCATGGGGTCTTCCGGCGCCGCAATTTACCACCGAGCACCTGGCCGGCAACAGCGCAGCCAAGAGTCAGCGGAAGAATGTGCCAGTTGAATCCCTGCAATACGCGCAGGGCGATAATGAAAGGGATCGAAACATGGATCAGCAGAAACCAGCGCAAGGAGAACCTTTGACTGGTTTCGCGAAGATATCCAAGAGGCAGGTTGACGCTGAAGGCGAAGACCAGGAGGATGATCAGTTGCAGAATGCGCTCGAATGTCACGGAAAAGCCTTGAGTCGGGAGATGTCCTGGGCGGTGGCGCCCAGATTCTGCCGTTACTCTACTCTCGCCAGAGTTCTGCTGTCAATGCCAGGACGGCCTCGAAACACCCCTTGCATGTGAATTGCAAACGTGTCATTATGCGCGGCCGGATAGGGCACGCAGATGGTCTGGAGGTGCTGTTTGATCGCAGAAGGCGACTATGTGGCGATATTTCACTCGGTACACCGGGTGATGAAAGCCGAAAAAATTCTGAAACAAAAGCACGCACCAATGTTGCTGATCCCGGTTCCCCGACAGTTGACAGCAGATTGCGGTCTGGCAATTCGATATGCGGAAGCCGACCGGGACCTCGTTGAAGGAGTGCTGAAAAGGGCGGCCATGTCGCCGGTTGAGGTGTTTCAGAAACGGGGTGCCGACTTTGTTCGCTGTTGATGGAAATAGCCGATTTGAGGCTGTTTTTGGCTTGACAAGCGACCGGAGAGTTTTCTATATTTACTCTTTCGTGAATTTGGCGCGAAGTTCGTATAATGTTTGATAATCTATCAGAAAAGCTTGATTCAGTTTTCAAGAAACTGCGCGGGCACGGCCGCCTGAATGAACAGCATATCAAGGAAACCATGCGTGAGATACGCCTGGTTCTGCTTGAGGCTGATGTCAATTTCAAGGTCGTCAAAGATTTTGTTGCCCGTGTGGGTGAGCGTGCCGTCGGTCAGGATGTTCTCAAGAGCCTGACCCCCGGTCAGCAGGTTGTCAAAATAGTACGGGAAGAACTCGCTCTCCTGATGGGGGAGGGGGAAGACAATAAGCTTGACCTGGCGACTCGGCCACCGGTGCCGATTATGCTCTGTGGTCTGCAGGGGGCGGGGAAAACCACGACCTGCGGCAAACTGGCGCTTAAGTTGCGCCGCGACAAGCGTAATCCGTTATTGGTGCCTGCGGATGTTTACCGACCGGCTGCCATAGAGCAGTTGAAGACCCTCGGGCGGCAGCTTGATGTCGAGGTGTTTGATTCCCAACCGGAGCAGGATCCGGTCGATATCTGCACCCGGGCCAGGGCCTATGCTGAACTGAACGGATTTGATACACTCATTCTCGATACCGCAGGGCGCCTGCATATCGATGCTGAGTTGATGCAGGAACTGCAGAGAATTGTGACTGCTGTCGTGCCGCGGGAAATTCTCTTTGTGGCTGACGCAATGACCGGGCAGGATGCGGTCAATGTCGCCGCCAGCTTTGACGAGCAGTTGCCACTGAGTGGCATTGTCCTCACCAAGCTTGATGGTGATGCCCGCGGAGGTGCCGCACTGTCGATTCGTGCGGTGACCGGGAAGCCGATCAAGCTGGTCGGGATGGGCGAAAAGCTCGACGCCCTGGAGCAGTTCCACCCGGACCGGATGGCCCAGCGTATCCTCGGTATGGGCGACGTGCTCAGCCTGATCGAAAAGGCCCAGCAAGCAGTCGAGGCAGATGAAGCTGCGGAGATGGAGCAGCGTCTGCGCAAGGAGGGTTTCACCCTTGAAACATTCCTTGAGCAGATGCAGATGATTAAAAAAATGGGTTCCGTGGAATCCCTGCTGAAAATGATTCCAGGTGCGGGCAAGGCCATGAAAAAGGCCGGTGGCATGCAACTGCCCGAAGATGAACTGAAGAGAATCGAAGCGATCATCCGTTCGATGACGCCGAAAGAGCGACTGGATCACCGCATCCTCAATGGATCGCGCCGATTGCGTATTGCCAAAGGCAGTGGCACCAGGGTGCAGGACGTCAATCAGTTGCTCAAACGGTTCACTGAAGCACAGAAGATGATGAAGAAGATGCAGAAGATGGGCCCTAAGGGGCTCAAAGGGATGCTCGGCCGTGGCGGCCAGCTTCCATTTTGACCCGGCGGAATTCCCGACTATAATTGATGAACGGAATTCCTAGAATTACGTAACGAAGTACCAGGAGGAACAACAGCATGGTAAAGATCAGGCTCGCCCGTGGTGGCGCCAAGAAGAAACCGTTCTACAGGGTCGTTGTGGCCGACGAGCGCTTTCCCCGGGATGGCCGTTTCATTGAGGCTCTGGGTCAGTATGACCCGCGCCAGGAGCAGCCTTTACTCAATATAAAAGAAGAACGGACCCTGGAATGGCTTGGCCAGGGAGCCCAGCCGACTGATACAGTGCGCCGTTTGCTGCGTAACAGCGGCATCTGGGCCAAGTTTAAGGCAGGAGCATCCGCCGACGCCTGAAACTGGTCCGAATCCGGGGCCTGTGCCCCCGCTACCCGGAGGATGACCTATGAAAGACCTGATCGAGTTCATTGCCAAGTCTCTGGTTGAGAAACCCGAGGAGATCGTTATCTCCGAAGAAGTGGCTGAGGATGGCTCAGTCTTGGTCAAGCTTGCGGCCGCCCAGGAAGATATGGGCCGGATCATCGGCAAGCAGGGTCGAAATGCCAAGGCGATGCGCACCTTGCTCAATGCCAAGGCAACCCGGGAAAACAAGCGGGCGTCGCTGCAGATCATGGAATAGACCTTCGGGTCTTTTCGGCAGTCGAGGTGGAGAGATAGGTTCGCAGATGTTGTCCGGCTCAGAAACACTGTTGGAAGCTGGCCTGGTTGTCGGGACACATGGTCTGCGTGGTGATCTCAAGGTCAGGATGACGGCCTTGGCTGCTGAGGATCTCCTGACGGCAGAAAAAATCTATCTGCAGCGGAAAGATGGCGAAGCTGAGGTTTTTACCCCGCTTCGTCAAACTTTGCATAAAGGGAACGTCCTGCTGCGGCTGGACGGCTATGAGTCACTGACCTCGGTAGCGCCCTTGATAGGTGCAAAGGTTCTACTGAACGAGGACGAACTCCCCGAACCGGATGACGGCCAGTTTCGTTTTCACCGGCTGGTGGGTTTGCAGGTTGTCGATGAACAGCTCGGTCCGCTCGGTCGACTGGTGGATATGTTCACCACCGCGGCCCACGATACCTACATTGTTGAAGGTGGGGCGGGTGAAATCCTGATTCCTGCGGTGCCGGAAATCATTACCGGCATCGATATTGACGGGCGGGTTATGCACGTTGATCTGCCAGATGGCCTGGTTTCGATAAACCAATGATCTTTGATATTCTGACATTGTTTCCGGGGATGATCACAGCTCCTCTGCGGGAGAGTATTCTCGGGAGGGCGGCGGACCAGGGGGTGCTGCAGGTGCGGGCACATAACCTGCGGGACTGGGCTGAGGGCAGACACCTGACCGTTGATGATACTCCCTATGGTGGGGGGGACGGTATGGTCATGAAACCGGAACCTGTTGCCCGGGCGATCGCTGCTCTGAAAAATAAGTCTCCGGACGCCAGGGTTCTGCTCATGAGTCCACAGGGGCAGCCCTTTTCGCAGCAACATGCACAACGACTGGCTGGAGAGTCAGGGCTGATTTTTCTTTGTGGTCGTTACGAGGGTTTTGACGAGCGGATTCGTCAGAGCATGGTGGATGAAGAGTTCTCCATTGGCGATTACATCCTCACCGGCGGCGAATTGCCCGCGATGGTCATGATTGATGCTATCGCCCGCTACCTGCCTGGAGTCCTCGGCAATGCCGGGAGTGCGGCAACCGATTCGTTTTCGGATGGACTTCTGGAGTATCCGCAATATACCCGCCCCGCTGTTTTTGAGGGGATGGAGGTTCCCAAGGTGCTCCTGTCCGGTGACCACGGTAAAATTGCCGCCTGGCGTCGCAGGCAGCAGTTGCTGAGGACCTTGCGTCGAAGACCTGACCTGCTTGGCGAAGCCAGGTTGTCGGCTGAAGATCGGAGGGTTCTTGCGGAACTTCGCAGCCAGCAAACAATGTCGGATGACTAGAGTAACAACGCAGACAGGGAGAAGGTCTTTGTCTGTTTTCAAGCATAGACGTGACAGCTAAGTGACTGAGACGAATAGATCAGCAGGAGGAAGAAAAAATGAACATCATTGATAAATTGGAAATGGAGCAGCTTAAGAAGGATATTCCTTCTTTCAAGCCGGGAGACACACTCAAGGTCCATGTCAAGATCACCGAGGGTGACAAGCAGCGGATCCAGCTTTATCAGGGGGTCTGTATTAAGCGTATGAATCGTGGACTCGGTTCTTCCTACACCGTGCGCAAGATGTCCGGCGGCATCGGGGTTGAGCGGATTTTCCCGCTGCATTCACCGAGTGTGGAAAAGATTGAGGTGCTGCGGGTCGGACGGGTTCGCCGTGCCAAACTTTATTATCTGCGCAATCTTCGTGGGAAGGCCGCGCGTATTCCAGAAAAGCGTATGGCCTGATCAGGCAACATCAGTTACAATAAGCCCCGGCAAAAGCCGGGGCTTTTTTGTTGGCTGCGGTGTAATGACGACAGGAGGTGGAGTGACAACGCTGACCCTTTTTCCTGATCAATCTCCATCGACGTTTCATTTTGAGGACCAGGCGCGCGCCGACGGATTCCAGGCGGTGGCGGGAATCGACGAAGCTGGCCGCGGACCGCTGGCAGGTCCCGTGGTCGCAGCAGCAGTTATTCTGCCTGACTGCTTCGCTCTGCCCGGGTTGACCGATTCAAAAAAACTGAGCGAAAAACAGCGTGAGGCGTTTTACCCGGAGATCCGCAAACGGGCCCGGGCGGTAGGGGTCGGGTTGGCGAGTGCGGCAGAGATTGACCGGACCAACATCCTCCAGGCGACCCTTCTGGCGATGCGCCGCGCGGTGAATCGGTTGCCACTTGCGGCCGACTACCTGCTGATTGACGGTATTACCCCGTTGCCAATACCGCTTCCGCAGCAGACCTTGAAAAAAGGGGACAGTCGGTCGCTGTCGATTGCTGCGGCGTCGGTTATCGCCAAAGTCATCAGGGACAGGATCATGGTCGCGGTGGACAGGCAGTTCCCGGCTTATGGTTTTGCCGGACACAAGGGGTATGGTACCGTTCTTCATCGCCAGCTCATTGCAGAATTGGGTCCGGTAAAACCTCACCGGAAAAGTTTTGCAGGTGTCCGGGAGTATCTCGGGAGGGGTGATGAGTGAAGAGCGACTGGCCCTGGGCCGCTGGGGGGAGGACGAGGCCGTTCGTTTTCTGCGCCGCAACGGCGTGAAAATCCTTCAACGAAACTACCGTGCCCCGGTAGGCGAGATCGATATTGTCGCTCGACACAGGAAACAGCTGGTGTTTGTCGAAGTCAAGACGAGAAGGACCACTTATTACGGGACTCCACAAGAGGCTGTGAGCGAGCGCAAGCAACGGCAGATAATTCGCGCGGCGCAGTGGTATATTTCTGAGCACCCGGTTGATAAACTTCAGCCCCGTTTTGATGTTATTGCGGTCACGCCCGGGTTACGTAACCAGGCACGGATCGAGCATGTGCCGAATGCCTTCTCGGTAGATTTTCTGAACCCTTGAATTGGGATGGGAGAGGCTATGTCAGCAGACAAGACAGACAGGACAAAAATTTCACTGCGGGATCTTGGCTTGTTGAGGCTTGCGGTCATTACCCCGGAACTCCGGGTTGCTGATGTTGCCTTCAATGTCGCATCGATCCGGCAGGCCTGCATGTCCGCGCTGGACCAGAAATGCCGCTTCCTGCTTTTCCCGGAACTATGCCTCAGTGCTTACAGTTGCGCGGATCTTTTTTTTCAGCAGGAACTCTTGCGGCGGGTCGAACAGGGTCTGCTTGAACTGACAGAATTTTCCGCCAGGCAGAAGCTGACTCTGGTGGTCGGTGCGCCGCTCAGGCAGGGAGGGCGCCTGTTTAATTGTGCCGTCTTTATCTCCCAGGGCAAGATATGCGGTGTTGTGCCGAAAACCTACCTGCCGAACACAGGAGAGTTTTACGAACAGCGCTGGTTTTCAGCTTCCGGGGAGAGTGATGGTCCAACACTGGATTTAAATGGCAGCGCAATTCCCTTCGGGGTTGATTTGCTGTTTCAGGCCGATGGCTTTCCGGAATGCCTGGTCGGCATTGAGATCTGTGAAGATGCCTGGTCGGTGGAGCCACCCAGTGGCTCCATGGCCCTTGCCGGCGCCACCCTGTTGCTTAACCTGTCAGCCAGCCCTGAAATCCTCGGCAAACATGCCTACCGCAGATCCCTGGTCGAGACACAGTCCGCCCGCTGCCTTGCCGCCTACGCTTATGCTTCAGCCGGACCCTGTGAATCAAGCACCGATCTGGTGTTTTCCGGCCACTCTCTGATCGCGGAAAACGGTCAGGTGCTGGTCGAGACAGAACGTTTCCGGTTTGACAGCCAGCTGGCTTTTGCCGACGTCGATCTGGACCGTTTGGTCGGCGAGCGTCAGCGTAGCAGCAGTTACGCCGCTGGACGCAAAAACAAGAGTTATCGCCTGCTGCCTTTTATTATGGACGAGTCCCTGGTTTCTCGCCTCCAGCGACCGGTCAGTCGCACACCCTTTGTCCCGCCGGATGATGTCGAGCGTTGTGAGCGCTGTCGGGAAATTTTTCAGCTGCAAACCAGCGGGCTGGCAAAACGATTGCGCCATACCGGCAGCCAGAAGGTGGTGATCGGTCTTTCGGGAGGACTGGATTCGACTCTGGCACTGCTGGTTACGGTCAAGGCCTTCGATCGCCTGGGGTTAGATCACCGGGGGATTGTTGCCCTGACGATGCCGGGTTTCGGCACGACCGGGCGCACCCGCGGCAATGCGGAACGCCTGGCGGAGTTGCTGGGTACCGACTTGCGGGTCGTCCCCATCGATCAGGCGGTTCGACAGCATTTTGCAGATATCGGCCATGATGAATCCAGTCATGATGTCACTTATGAGAACAGTCAGGCCCGTGAACGGACCCAGATTCTGATGGATGTTGCCAACCAGGTTGGAGGTCTGGTGATCGGGACCGGTGACCTTTCTGAACTGGCCCTCGGGTGGTGCACCTACAACGGCGACCACATGTCGATGTACGGGGTCAACTGCGGCGTGCCGAAGACGCTGGTCAGATATCTGGTTGAATGGTGCGCAGAGGTCGAGTTTGGCGATGAAATTGCCAGGATCCTCATCGATATCTGCGCCACTCCGGTTTCGCCCGAATTGCTGCCCCCTGATGACGAAGGGAACATCGGTCAGTTTACCGAACAGGTGGTTGGCCCCTACGAGCTGCATGATTTCTTTCTCTATCAGGTGGTACGGATGCACTATTCCCCGTGGAAGATCCAGATTCTGGCGCAACAGGCTTTTGGTTCAGAATACAGCGTGGCAGAGGTCCGCAAGTGGCTGAGAGTCTTCTATCAGCGCTTTTTCTCACAACAGTTCAAGCGGTCCTGCCTGCCTGATGGACCGAAAGTCGGCAGCGTCGCGCTTTCACCGCGCGGTGATTGGCGGATGCCGAGCGATGCCAGTGTTGCGCTCTGGCTTGAGCAGTTGGAGGAGGGCGATTGAGCGGCATCCTGTATGTTGTAGCGACACCGATCGGCAACCTTGAGGACATCACCTACAGGGCAGTGCGGGTTCTTCAGGAGGTCGACCTGATTGCGGCGGAAGATACCAGGCACAGCCGCCGGCTGCTCGATCACTATGCGATCAGGACCCCGCTGATCTCTTATCACGAACATAACGAAACGAAACGCTCGGAGCAGTTGCGTGAGAGACTGCTAAAGGGTGAATCCCTGGCCCTGATCTCCGATGCGGGAACTCCCGGAATCGCTGACCCTGGTTACCGGCTGGTGCTGCTCTGTCGGCAGGCGGGCATTGACGTTGTCTCGGTCCCCGGCCCGTCTGCCCTGGTTGCGGCGCTTTCTATCGCAGGCCTGCCGACCGACAGTTTTCTTTTTATCGGTTTTCTGCCCGCCAAGGCCTTGGCTCGGCGTGGAGTTCTGCAGGCGCTGGTGGCCGAGTCACGCACCGTTGCCTGCTATGAAGCCCCGCACCGTCTCCAGGCCACCCTGGAAGATATTGTTGAGGTGCTCGGAGGCGAGCGAACACTGGCAGTCGCACGGGAGCTGACCAAGCGCCATGAGGAGCTGTTTCACGGAACTGCCGATCAGGCCGCTGAATATTTTTCCGCAGGTAAAGTCAAAGGGGAACTGGTTCTACTGCTCGGCCCGGCCCTGAAGCAGAGACCGCAAGGGACGGTCAGGGACAATTTATTGCGTCTGCGTAGAGAGACCGAGTTGAGCTGGAAGGAGATCGTCAAGCAGGTTGCCAGGGAATTTGACCTTCCCGCCCGGGAGGTCTACCGTGAATCACTGGACTTGCGCGAACTGCAAGAGTGATCTGCAACCGCTTCAGCATCCGCCATTCAGGTCCTATCCTTGTTTGTCTGACTCCAGACCGTAGGATTTGATTTTACGGTGCAGGTTGGAGCGCTCGAGCCCTATCTCTTCCGCCGTGCGGGATATGTTCCAGCCGTTCTTCTGCAGTTTTTCCAGCAGATAGCGTTTTTCGAAGAGCTCTTTTGCTTCCCGGTACGAGTCCGGCAGCATACCGGTAATCGCAATATCCCCCTCCTGGTGTTCAGCGGCAAGTTTGCCTATCGACAGAGGGAGGTGGATCAGATCGATCACCTGGTCTGGGGTCATGATCACCAGCCGTTCAATCAGGTTTTTCAGCTCACGAACATTTCCCGGCCAATTGTAGTTGACCAGTGATTGCATGGCTCGTTCTGATATCGACTTTATCTCTCTACTCTCCTTGCTGCAGAAGTAGGCGAGAAAATGATTGACCAGCATGGGGATGTCCTCTCGCCGTTCGCGCAACGGGGGAACCTGGAACGGCAGAACATTGAGACGGAAATAGAGATCTTCGCGGAATCTTCCCTGCTTGATTTCCTCTTCCAGGTCCTTGTTGGTCGCGGCAATGACCCGAACATCCACTTCAATGGTGCGGTTGCCGCCGACCCGTTCAAATTTCTGTTCCTGCAGGATCCGCAGAATTTTCGCCTGGGTCTTGAGGCTCATGTCGCCTATTTCATCAAGGAACAGGGTGCCGCCATGTGACTGGTCGAATTTACCCTTGCGCGCGGCAGTGGCACCGGTAAACGCGCCTTTCTCGTGTCCAAACAGTTCTGATTCGATCAGGTCTTCCGGGATGGCCGCGCAATTGACTTCGACAAACGGACGCTGGCTGCGGTTTGATTGATAGTGGATCGCACGGGCAACCAGTTCCTTGCCGGTGCCGTTTTCTCCTGTTATCAATACCCAGCCCGAACTGGGAGCGGCAACCGCAATCTGCCCCTTCAGGCGGCTGATGGCCCGGCTTTCGCCGATCATCTCGTAATCAAGGTCAATCTTTTCCCGCAATGCCTGGTTTTCAGCCACCAGCTGACCGACTTTCATCGCATTCTGGATAGAAAGAAGAATTTTTTCCAGTGACAGGGGCTTCTCAATAAAGTCATAAGCTCCCAGCCGGGTTGCCTTTACGGCGGTTTCGATTGTGCCGTGACCACTCATCATGATTACCAGCTGATTCGGCCGGTTCTGACGCAGCCGCTGGAGAGTTTCCAGCCCATCGATGCCGGGCATCCAGATGTCGAGAAGAACCAGATCCGGATCCTCGGATTGGGCAATGGTCAAGGCCTCTTCCCCGTTGGCTGCGACAGCGGTGCGGAATCCTTCATCGCTGAGGATCCCCTCCAGGCTGAAGCGGATACTCTCTTCATCATCGACAATGAGTATTGTTTCCATTGCGGTCCCCGATAACAATCATAGAAGTTTTAAAAGGTCTGGGTTGTTTTCAACTGCGTCCCGCCGGGAGCTCGACGATAAATTTGGAGCCACGAGGGTGGTTGTCACGGACCCGGATGTAGCCATTATGATCAGAGATGATCGTTGCAACAATGGCGAGGCCGAGTCCCGTCCCGGATTTCTTGGTTGAAAAATATGGTTCGAATAAACGTGTCTTGTCTTCCGCGGGAATTCCACAGCCGGTATCCGAGACGGTCATGGTAATCATCTGCAGATCCTGATTATACAGGGTTTCCAGGCCGATTGCACCTTCCCCGTCCATTGCCGCAACAGCATTTTCCAGCAGGTTGATCAGGACCCGCTTGATCTGTTCGCGGTCAAGATTGGCGGAGGGCAGGTTGAGATCGAGGGATTGCTTGAAGTCGATCTTTTTGTGCCCTTCCTGGTAGAGAATAAGCGTTTCGGTGATGATCTCGTTGAGGTTGCACGGTGATGGCTTGGTCGCAGGCATCCGGGCGAAGTTGGAAAACTCGTTGACCAGGTTTTTCAATTCATCGACCTGGTTGATAATCATCCTGGTGCATTCGTCAAAAACATGATCTTCATCAGAAAAACGATCGAGGTAGCGGCGGCGCAGACGTTGTGCGGAAAGTTGCACCGGTGTCAGTGGGTTTTTGATTTCGTGAGCGATGCGCCGTGCGACTTCGCGCCAGGCCGCCATCCTTTGTGCCTTGATCAGCTGGGTCAGGTCATCGAAGACGATCACGGTGCCCATGAACTTGTCCGCGTCGTCGCGGAGAATACTGAGGTTGGCGAGGATTGTGATCTTTTCATCGCCGATGGACAGGGTCAGCTGCTGCCGGATTGATCCCTGCTCAGACTGGAAAAGTTCTTTGAACAGATCCTTGATTTTCGTCTGATAGGCTCCCGGAATCACTTCGCGAAAATCCTTGCCGAGGACCTCGCCAGAGTTGAAGTGAAGCAGTTTTTCCGCCGACTTGTTGATCGTGGTGATCCGGCCATAGCGATCCACCGAAATGACACCTGCGGTGACATTGGCCAGGACAATTTCCATGTAGCCACGGCGTTGTTCCAGTTCCAGGTTGGAGGTCTTGAGCTCCAGGTTGGCCTGCTCTACGGCTTGGCGACTGCGGCGCAGGTCAGCGGTCATTTTATTGAATGCTTTGACGAGCGTGCCGACTTCGTCTGTGCTGCGGGTTTCCAGCTGGATGTCCAGGTCACCAGACGCAACCCGACTGGTGGCTGTAGCCAGATCCTGAATCGGAACGGTGATGCCGCGGGCAAGCTGGAAGCCGAACCAGGTCGCCAGAAACAGTATGATCAGGGCGATCAGCAGCAGGACAATGACGTAACTCTGCTGAATCTGGGTTTTGATCTGTTTGGTGATTTTATACTGCTCAACAGAACTTGATATCTCTTTCATCTTGTTGATCAGTGAATAGGGGACATAATAATTAACCACGACAACGCCGACGACGTCTTTGGGGTTCCAGTTCGAATAGATCGGGACAAATCCGCGGATCAGGTCGGCTTTTGCTACTGGGGTGATGCGTGAAAATCGATTCCCCTGAAGGCTTTCAAGTACGAGATCAGAGGTCGCAGTGGTGATCTCGATGATCGGGATTTTTGGATTGGCGACCCTGACCAGCTCTTCATTTGTCGCGGAGAACACTTCGACAATCCCAAGGTTGTACTCTTCCTGCTTTTGCTTGATCCTGGTGCGCAGCGCGTCCAGGTTCTCCTCGTTGATCAGCTTTTCGTCTTTGATCCGTTGAGCCAGCTGATCCGCATAATAAAGAGCATTGGTCTCCGAGTTGCGGTAGTAGGTCTGGGCCACCTGCAGTGATTCGTCCAGCGCAGACTCGACCTGGGTATTGAACCAGCTGTCGATGCTTTTGCTGATAAACTCGGCCGAGACCATGAACAGCAACATGGTCGGAATCAGCGATAAGGCGATGAAGGCCCCGACGAGTTTGCTGCGCAGGCGCGCGCCAGGCACTCCTCGACGGCGTTCCAGAATCAACTTGAACAGGTTGCGGAAGATCAGGAACAGAAAAGAGATCACCAGCAGCAGGTTCAGGTTGATCATCGTCAGCGCGATGATGCCGTTTCCTAGCGGAAACTTGGTAGTGATATCAAGAAGTTGAAGTTCGAGTTTGGGGAGGAGAGAGATAGCCGCCACAAGGACAAGAACAAGAATCCATTCGCGTCGTCGACGACTGCGAGACGCTGGCTTCTGGTTACCGCTGGCGGGTGGTGTCGGGGTCACTTGCGTCCTCGTTGACTGTTGTTTTCAGCTCATACGGTAAACCGGCTCAACTGGTCGATTGTAGGCAAGCTGTGGCAGAATTGCAAGTTGACCAAAATGAAAAGGGCAGCCTACAAGGCTGCCCTTTTCGTTATGATGGAACTGGTCAGGCCTGGAGCCAGGCCAGGTTGTTGGCGTATGACTGCGGGCTGGTTCTTCTGGCTTCCTGAAGTGCTTCTTCGCCAAATTCGACGTAGGTCCAGCAGTCCGGGGTGGCAAGGATTTTGCGAACCATCTTGGCGTTGATGTCATGACCTGCCTTGAATGCCCTGATGTGACCAAGCATCGGATGGCCCAGGAGGCTGAAATCGCCACATGCGTCGAGGATTTTATGGCGGACAAATTCATCCTGGAAACGCAGGCCGTCGGGGTTCATGACGCCACCCTCATCGATGACGACAGCATTGTCCAGTGAGCCGCCGAGGGCAAGACCGTTGGCTTTGAGGTATTCGACTTCATGAAGAAAGCCGAAAGTCCGCGCCGGCGCGATCTCTTTGGAAAAGTTCTCGGTGGAGAACTTCATGCTGTACTGCTGCAGGGCGATGGCCTTGTGCTCGAAGACAATGTCAAAAGTGACCCGGAAAAAACGGGACGGAATAATGTTGATCCGTTTTTCACCCTCGATGAGTTCAATCGGCTTGCGAATCGCAATGAATTTGCGGGTCTTTTCGTGGTTGATTGTGCCGACCTTCTGCAGCAGCTGGATGAAAGGAGCGGCGCTGCCATCAAGGATCGGGATTTCCGGACCGTCGATATCGACATGCAGGTTGTCGATACCGCAGGCAGCCAGGGCAGCCAGAAAGTGTTCGACGGTTGAAACCGTCAGCCCGCTGCAGCCGAGAACGGTTGCCATTCGGGTATCGACAACATTTTCGGCCGTTGCTTTGATGGCAACGGTTCTGTCACCCTCCTGACGATGGAAGACGATGCCCGTATCCGCCTGCGCAGGGCGCAGTTTGAGGTTGATCTGGGCTCCGGAATGCAACCCGATTCCGCTGATTTCGGTCGGGGTGCTGATGGTGCGTTGTAGAATCATAATACTGCCATATATTCAGGGTTAAAAAACAAGACTCTAATACCTGCAAATACTTTGCCATGTTTTTGGTCTTTGTAACTGCTCGGAATTTCAGGGAGGTGGTTGAAGTGTTATGGACCGGGGGAGGATTGTTGTAGCAATACTTTGAGAAATTGCGGGACCCTGTGGTGTTAAAGACACAACGGTGCAGGGTTGACGTTACATGCGGCCAGAGCGGAGAATCGCAATCGCCAGTCCCAGTCCGAGAAATGCAGCAATAGAATAACCCAGCAGCCCCAGGATGGGGAAGCCAAACAGCATCGGACCTTTGTCGGTTTGCATGATCAGCGATGACCCGATCACCAGAGCCGCAATGACCATACTGAAGGAGATGCGGTTTGTGGATTTGTCGAGATCGGTGATCAGTCGTTCGAGTCCGCGGTGTTCCAGGTCAATTTTGAATTTGTTGTGATTCACCCGATGGATCAGTTCCCGCAGATCCTGGGGCAGTTGACGGATCAGTGAGCCATAGTCGCGGCCGAGTCCGACAAGGTCCCGCGACAGCCACATCGGGTTGAGCCTGGCGCGCACCAGGTGTTCAACCTGTGGCTTCAGATAAACGACAAGGTTGAATTCCGGGTCAAGTTGACGGGCCACCCCTTCCAGCGTTACCAGTGCCTTGGCCAGGAGGATCAGATCCGCCGGGAAGCGGATCCGGTAACGGGTCAGGATATCGACGAAGTCGGTCAGGAGCCGACCGGTGTTGAAGTCAGCAAGGGGCAGGTCGTAATAGTCATCAATGAATTCAGTGATATCCCGCTTGAGGGCGCCGCGGTCAATATCTTCAGTTAACTCCCCGGAATAGATCAACAGGCTGATAATCCGCTCGGCATCCCGCTGCAGGACCGCAACCAGAAGCTCAGCCAGCTGTTGTTTCAGTTCATCATCCAGCCGGCCGATCATGCCGTAATCAAGGAAACAGATTTTTTCCTCCGGCAGGACCATGATATTGCCTGGATGTGGATCACAATGAAACAGACCATGAACCAGGACCTGCTCGAGCAGAATCTTGGCGCAGTTCTCAGCGATCTTCTTGCGATCGAGACCCCGGGATTCCAGCTCATGAAAAGAAGTGACTTTGATGCCATCAACATGTTCAAGAGTCAGAACGGTTTCTCCGGTCTGCTCCCAGTAGACACCCGGCGTATAGGCGGATTTATTGTCCTTGGCGTGATTGGCGAAGCGGTCGGTGGTATGCCCCTCGCGGGTGAAATCGACCTCGCGAAAAATGGTTCGGCGGAATTCCCGGACCGCTCCGGACGGGTCGTACAGCTCGCTGGTCGGCAGATGATTTTCAACCAGATAGGCGAGTCCGGCGAGGATATCGAGATCGGTCTCGAGAACCTTCAGAATGCCCGGCCGCCTGACCTTTACCACCACATCCTCACCGGAATGCAGCCTGGCCTTGTGGACCTGGGCGATTGACCCGGCCGCAATGGGTTCCGGATCAATTTCGGCAAAGGTCTCGGAGATCGGTCGGTCGAATTCTTTCTCGATCTGTTGACGGATCTGCTGGAAATCCACCGCCGGGACCTTGTCTTGCAGTTTTCTGAATTCCTCGGTGTATTCTTTCGGGACCAGGTCCGGACGGGTGGAAAGGATCTGCCCGAGTTTGACGAAAGTCGGACCCAGTTCCTCCATCGCCAGCCGCAGACGTTCCGGTTGGGTCAGCCGCTCGATGTCCTGAGTTTTGGCGCCCAAGGTAACAATCCGCTTGCCCAGTTCCAGGTAATAGTTGATATTCAGTTCTTCGATGACATGACCGTAGCCGTACTTGATCAGGACGCCGAGGACCTGGCGGTAACGTTTCAGGGAGCGGATATTGCGGTTGATCCGGGTAAAAGGCAGCATTTATTGTAATTGTCAGCTCAGGTTTTTTTCAGGGATTTCAACTGCTTCTCAAGCAGGGTGACCTTTTTTTTCAGCTTTTCAAATTCATCGCTGCTGACCAATCCGACTCTCTGGCAGGCTTTTTTGACTTCGTCGCGGGCCACCTCCTCCAGGTGAGCTTGGTTCTCCCGGGCCACACTTTCAAGCCTGCTCAGCAGCTTTTTGCCTTCCTCCTCGGTCAGGTCGAGCCGTTCCTTCAGTTCCTGAAGAAGCTCATCCCCTTTTTTCTGAGTCAGGGAAAGGGCGCCGATACCGGCCAACAAGGTCTTTTCAGCAAATTCGAGCATAATCGTACCTCCCGCGAAAAGATGTTAGTCAACCTTTGTAACTCTTGAAAATTATAACATAAAAAGTAATGCTGGACGCCGCGCAGTTGACCATGAAGGGGGCCTTGCTGCTCTGACGGTGAAACTCGACGCTATTGCGGCCGCGGGGCGTAGCGCTCTTTCTCCGAGTAGATACATCCGCAATACTGTTGACGGTAAAGTTCCAATTCTTTTGAGATGCGGATTCCTTCCTGCCAGCCCTCCCGGTAGTCCTCGTAGTGAAAGGTCAGATTGAATTCTGTGGCCAGCTGTTGACCGTACTCGATAATGGCAGCGTGCTGCTGATAGCGGGAATAGAGCAAGGTGGTGGTGAACGCCTCATAGCCGGACTCCGCCGCCGTCCTGGCGGTTGCGGTCAGGCGGGACCGGTAGCAGTAGCTGCAGCGCCGGGACGGATCGGCAGCGACTTCGGCCAGGAAGGTTTCCAGGCGATACTCCTCGTCAACCAGAAGCGGCAGTTCCACCAGGTCGGCGTATTCCTTCGTCGTTTCAAGGCGGCGCTTGAATTCCTGATACGGATGGATGTTGTGATTGTGGAAATAGCCGGTGACCTCATGATTCTGCTCGCGCAGAACCTTGACTGGATAGATTGCGCAGTTTCCGCAACAGATATGCAGCAAAATGTTCATTGGTTCACCCCTGAAGATAAAAACCAGCATTGCCAGAAAAAAACCGGATTGTCAATGGTCGAGCCATTTCCAGGCGGGGAGTTTCAGCTCATGCCAGATCTTTTTGGAGAGCCGTTCTGCGGCCTGCGGGTTTTCCAGCAGGATATGCGCCTGTCGGGTCAATTCCTGTCGCAGCTTGAGCAGATCGTTGCGGTAGGAGGTGACAATGCTGCTGAGCTGTTGCTGATCTGCTGGAAGGTCGACCTCGCAGCGATCCAGATTGGCGCAGAGATTCAATGCTTCGACCGTTGCCTCCCCCTGGACAGTGAAGCAGGCCTGGGCCGAATCGGTCAACTCATACTGCCCCAGGAGTTCACTGGTGACTTTCAGCGGAGGCTGGAAGGCGTAGCGGATCAGCTGTGGGGACTCGAGCTGGTAGAGATACTGTTCCGGAAAATCGGGTAGTCCGCGGGCCTTGAGAATGTCGACTATCTTTTGCCGGTGGTTGGATGACGCCATCTGACGCATGGTCGAACCCGCGTGTGTTTCCTGCCATTGGGGAATCGGAAAGTCGACAACAGCGGGAATCTTGAGCCGTTCTGAGAGGGTCCGATCCAGTTCTTGCTGAAGACGCTCAGGCTGGTGTTCGCCGGCCGTTGAAAGGCCCAGCTGGCAGAGAATATCTTCTTCCGGCACAGGCCAGCCGAGCATTTCGGCCTGCTGTCTGATTTCCCCGGCAGTGTCAGCCGGTTCGCTGCCGCTGAGCAGTTTCCAGAGCCGGCGACCCAGGAACGTTCTGCTGTAGGCGAGCAGGCCCAGGTCGGTGGCCGCGGACGTTGGAATCTCATCGCAGGTTTGAAAACGGTCTGAGCGCAACTGCTGATAGATGACATCCGGGAGCAGCAAGCCGAATAGCAGCAGGGCACGTGTTCTGCAGGATGTTTCACTCCAGTCGATCTGGCGTTCCGTTTGCCGGTACATGACTTTAGTGATTTCTGCGCCTCCCCGTTGTTTTTTCAGGGTGAGGATCGTTGTCTGCTTCTCCCAGGTTACCCGGTTCAGCTGGAAGTTTTCGCCCACCAGGGTCCACAGCGTCTGCCCGTATGGTGCGATGAGCCAGACTGAAGGGATTTCCAGCTCCAATTCAGCACCCTTGGGTGTCAAGCCCAGCAGGTGTACGGTTTCCAGTATCCAGTACGGTGAGTCGGGTGGCAGATCGAACCTGCGGGTCGGCCAGGAGGTCCTGAGCAGGGCATCGCACCGCTGGCGCACCTCCCGGGGAACCTTTCTCCGGTTGGTTATTTGACCCTGGATGCACATAATTGTCAGGGGAAGGTCGGAAAAGCGGAACAGGGTGCCGCAGTATTGATGTGCGGGTGGGGCATTGTTGACATGCCGCAGCAGGGCGGCCGAAGCCATGAAGGATGCCGAACCAGAAAGTTCATGGAGCAGGTTATAGCCCAATAGCGGCACTTTGGGGTTGATCTGCAGAAGTGGAACCTCTGTGTCAGGAGGCTGAAAAGGGCGTTCGGGGGGCATCCCCTCCGCGGACAGAAACTGGCTGATGGCCTGTCTGGCCCGTTCAACGGGACTGTTCCAGTTGATCTGACGAAGACGCAGCAGCAGATGATGATAGCAGACTGCGCTCTCAAGCGGCAGCACAGGTTCCTGCTCTTGCAGGTTCTGGGAAAGGGGCTGATGGAGCTGCGGCGGCAGGGAAGGGAGCACCAGTTGCATGACCGTTTGCAGTTTTTCCGGAAGAATCGATTCCGGCAACAAATCATGCCAGAGAAGTGCCAGCAGGCGCAGCAGGGTCAGGCGGTTGAATTGTTCTGCCTGCCGGTCCGCTCTGCTGATGATCTCTTGTAATTGTCCATCGGCACGGGTCTGGCGGAACGTGTTGACCAGGGGGGCCCGTGCTGAATTGAGAGTCTCCTGGAACAGGTTGTGGAGGTAGGAGGCTGACAGCTGATTGGCCGGAACCATGCCCAGAACGGACAGCAGTTTGATCTCTTCCATGACCTCCAGCAGCAAGGCCCGAAAGGTTTCCGGCTGATCCCCCGCGGTCACCGGAAGTTGCTTCTCCATGCCGCATGTTTCCCCATCGGTTTTCCAGATACAGATCCTGCTGCTTTCCCATGTGACGAAATGCCTAAGGCCGAGGGCTGTGGCCGTGGCGGAGCCGAGTTCCAGCTGCTCGGGGAGGTTGTTGTCCGGGAGGAGGATGATTCCGCCTGCCATCAGGCTCTGGCGATTGATCCAGAACACCAGGGGCGGGCGGAAAAAGCCTTTGCTGGTATACAGCAGGGGGAACTGATCGACCCGGCGAAAGGGTGTCCGGCCATGTTCGATCACCAGATCTGCCCAGAGAGCAAGTTGCCTGGCGAATTGTTTGAAATCGGTTTCTTTCATCAAGCGGTCCAGCTGATTAAGGTTCTTTCAGTTCCAGCTCGATGGTAAGTTCGCGCAGAGCTTCCAGCTGCTTGCGGAAGACGGATAACTCCTCTTGCAGTCGCAGGTTGTCTGATTGGCAGCGTTTCATGCGTTCTTCCAGCTCTTCGTCGGAGCCGGGATCTGCTTGTTTGTTCAACTGCAGTCGGAGTTGTGCCAGCTGCTGTTCCTGGCGGTTGGCCCGGTCAATCAGGGTCAGGATCGCAGCGGCCTTGCTGCTCCAGGGGCTTGAGGGGAAGCGGTCCTGTAACAGACGCAGCGTTGAGGCTTCCTGCCGATGGGTGAATTGGTCAACTCCGTCGAGGAAGAGCTGCTGGTCAGCAGGGATCTTCTGGGCGGGTTCCTGGATGGTGCCCAACAGAGGAGCGCAGGCTGTCAGCCAGAGGAGCAGACCGCATGAAAAGAGCTTTTTCAAAAGCCCGCCTTTCTTTAACCGAACAGGGGCCCGTTGCTGCCCTGACCCGGGGGAGTTTTGTGAAAATGGCGATAACAGCGTTCCGTCGCCATACGACCTCGTGGCGTGCGATTCAGGAAGCCCTGCTGGATTAAGTAGGGTTCGATCACATCTTCAATCGTATCACGCTCTTCGCCGATTGCTGCGGCCAATGTGTCGAGGCCGACCGGGCCGCCGCCGAATTTTTCGATGATACTCAGCAACAGAATCTGGTCCATGTAGTCCAGTCCCTGTTTGTCGACTTCAAGCCGTCCCAAGGAGCTGTCCGCCAATCCAAGGGTCACGATGCCATCCCCCTCGACTTCAGCGAAATCGCGCACCCGGCGCAGCAGGCGGTTGGCGATTCTCGGTGTGCCCCGGCTTCTGCGCGCGATCTCCACCGCGCCTTCGCTTTCGATCTCGATATCGAGAATTCTGGCGCTCCGCTGGACAATCGTCGTCAGTTCCTCGGTCGAGTAGAATTCAAGGCGGCTGATGACGCCGAAACGGTCACGCAGCGGTGAGGAGAGCAGCCCAGCCCTGGTGGTTGCCCCGACCAGGGTAAAGCGGGGGATGTCAAGCTTGATGGTGCGCGCCGAGGGTCCTTGGCCGATCATGATATCAAGTTGATAATCTTCCATCGCCGGGTAGAGGATCTCTTCGACGACAGGGGAGAGCCGGTGTATTTCATCGATGAAAAGGACGTCACCCTCTTCCAGGTTGGTCAGTACCGCGGCAAGGTCGCCGGCTTTTTCGATGACTGGCCCGGAGGTGCTTTTGATGCTGACCCCCATCTCCTGCGCGATAATGTTCGCCAGGGTTGTCTTGCCGAGGCCCGGCGGTCCAAAAAAGAGGACGTGGTCGAGAGCTTCCTGGCGCTTGCGGGCGGCGTCAATGAAGATCTGCAGGTTCTGCTTGGCTTTTAACTGGCCGACGTACTCAGCCAGCGATTGCGGGCGCAGTCCCACCTCCAGGGTCAGATCCTCAGGTTTCAGGTCGGCAGCTATCAGGCGGTCGTTCACGATTTCTCCATTGCCGGTTTATTTGACCAGGATCTTGAGAGCCCCCTTGAGGATCTCCTCAAGCGGTGTGTCCGGCTGAAGTTCAATCCCCTTGAGGGCTTTTTTCGCCAGGCTCTCTTTGTAGCCCAGGTTGACAAGTGCTGAGATGGCATCCTGGTGGCTGCTGTCGATTCGCGCCGGGACCGACCCTTTGACCGGCGCCGGGAAGTTGAGGAACAGCGTTGCGGCTTTGTCCTGCAGCTCCAGTACCAGTCGCTCGGCACTCTTTTTGCCGATTCCGGGGATCGCAGTCAGGCGGGCAACATCGCCGTCAACCAGAGCCTGCCCGAGCTCATCCGTCGGGATGTGCGACAGAACCGTGGTGGCCAACTTCGGGCCAACCCCGGAGACCGAGATCAGCATCGCAAAAAAGTTTTTTTCCGCTTCAGTGAAGAAGCCGAACAGCTGGATCGCATCTTCCTTGACGTGGGTGTGGACCTTCAATTGAACCTGCCCCGTTTCAGGCAGGGCATAGAAAGTGGAAAGCGGGATCTGCAGGCGATAACCAACGCCGCCGACATCGAGAATGATATGGTCGGTACTGCGATAGGCGATCTGCCCGGTCAACATGGCGATCATAAGCATCTCCCGCGTGGTCGCAGGCTGGTCACGGCCACCCTGCTGGTCAGGTGATGACTGTGGGCGTGACAGATCGCCACGGCCAGGGCATCGGCGGCATCTTCCTGGGCTATCTCGGGAAGGTTCAGCAGGGTTCTGGTCATCTGCTGAACCTGGCTCTTGGCGGCCCTGCCATAACCGACAACGGCACTTTTGACCTGCAGTGCGGAGTACTCGGCGACAGGCAGGCCGGCATTGACTCCGGCCAGCAGGGCCGCTCCCCTGGCGTGGCCGAGCTTGAGGGCCGAGGCCGGGTTCTTGGCCATAAACACCTGCTCAACGGCCATCGCATCCGGGCGGAATTCAGCGATCAAGTCGGAGAGCGCATGGTAGATTCGCTGCAGGCGCAGAGCCAGTTCGTCTCCACTGCGCGTGGTGATTGCTCCGTTGTCGAGATGGATTAAACGATTGCCCTGTTGTTCGATCAATCCGTAGCCCGTGGCACGGCTGCCGGGATCAATGCCGAGAATTCTCATCGCGTCATCATGTGCGGGTTCGCGATGCGCCGTCCGGGACCGGTTCTGACTGTTTGGCCCGCGCGTCACACGCCGAATTACCCCATGATCCTTTCCATCTCCGCATCGGAGATGTCGAAGTTGGCATGGACGTTCTGCACGTCGTCATTATCTTCAAGCGCATCGATCATTTTCATCAGGGATTCAGCCTGCTTCCCTTCGACTGCTGACATGTTCTGGGGAATCATGGTGATTTCAGCAGACTGGTATTCGAGGCCCTTGGCATCAAGAGTATTTTTGACAGTTTCAAATTCAGCAGGATCGGTCACCACCTCGATGATGCCATCCTCTTCCTTGACGTCCTCGGCACCGGCTTCAAGAGCTGCCTCGAAAATCGTGTCGAAGTCCATATCCCCGGGAAAGATGATCTGTCCTTTACGGTCAAACATGAAGGCGACCGAGCCGCTGACGCCGAGACTGCCTCCGTACTTATTGAAAGCGTGGCGGACATCCGCCACGGTGCGGGTCCGGTTGTCGGTGAGAAATTCGACAATCACAGCAACACCGCCGGGGCCGTACCCTTCAAACGTTCCTTCTTCATAGGTGACGCCGTCGAGGTCGCCGGTTCCCTTTTTGATGCCCCGCTCGATGTTGTCCTTGGGCATGTTTGCCTGCTTGGCCTTGTCGACTGCCAGCCGCAGGCGAGGATTCGTGTCAAAGTCACCGCCGCCGATCCGCGCGGCAACCGTGATTTCCTTGATCAGTTTGGTGAAGATTTTCCCCCGTTTGGCGTCCTGGGCTCCTTTGCGGTGCTTGATATTCGCCCATTTGCTGTGTCCTGCCATGGTTCTTTACTCCTTGTTCTGTTCTACAGGAAACGCCGGCACAACTGCCGGCGTTTCAGTGGTTCATGTTGGAATTGATAATTTACTGGTCTTGTGATGTTGAGCGATAGCCGACGACCTTGAGTCGGTCAATTACTTTAACCACCCCCTCGACCTCTCTGGTATCGGCAATGGCGACTTTACGTTCCGCTTCGCTGTAGACATGGCCCTCAAGGGTCACCACGCCATCAAGGACACTGATGTCAAAGTAGATGTCCTCGATCCGTTCATCCGCGAGACGGGCTATCTGGATCTTTTTCTGGATGATCAGGTCTCGGAGTTTCTTTTTGCCGGCGTCCTTGTTCTCGACCAGGTTCTTGTCGGTGACGCCCTCAATAATCAGCTTGACTGCCATGTCGAAAGAGAGGCGGACCGTGTTGATCACCAGATCATAATGGAGGGGGTCTTCCCAGTCACGGTCATGATAGTACTTGATAAAACCGGCCCGCTGCTGGTCGCTTTTGCGGACCATCGAGTGGGCCAGGTCCGGGTCGATCCATTCTCGTTCCGCCCAGCGCTCAACCCGGTCTTCAAAGGGAGCAATAATCCGGACCCGGAAAACGCTGTTGATATTGGGCAGCAGGTCCTGCCCGCCACGACCGTAGATGATGACATTTCCCTTCAGCGACTGTTCCAGAATGATCAGCTGAATACGGTGAACCCCGAGTTCAATCTGACGATCAAGCTTTTCGATAAAGGCGGGTGGTTTCTCGTCAATCTGGGTGAGGACTTCATTGGTCAGTCCGTATTGCGGAGCAAGTTCTTTGATGGCATCGCCGTCGATCAGTTTGTAGCCGAGGTCTTCTGCCGCCTGATGTGCGATCGGGATGCCGCCGCCACCCATTTCTCGTGAGATGGTAATGATTGCCATAAACGTTTCTCCGGGGTCGTAGTTAGCTTCTGTGACAGGGGCTGTGAGTCCCTGGCAAGTATTGACGATCTCAGGCTGATCAGATCAGGTAATCACCGGTCCGGACACTGATCTTTCCCATAGCGGGTAATAATTGCATGAATCGAAGCCAAGTTCAAGCTGCTGATGAGACGCGGAACTGACATTTGTTGAAAAAAAATATCCCGGTCTGGTGGATTTTTGGGTCGATTTGGGTCTAGTATTTCTAAGAGGGGTTGAATATAGTGTCGTCTCGAAAATTGACGGAGGTATCAGCTTGACATTACGGAAACTTCTTCTTGCTCTGCTGCTTTTCCTGGCGGCCGGCGGGCCTGCTCTGGCATCTGTCCCGCAGAACCTGACCGCGTCGCAGGCGCGTGAAATGATCGAGCAGGACAGTCAGCTTTTTTTACTGGATGTGCGGACCTTCCCTGAATACCAGCAGGTTCGCATGAAGGACGCACAGCTGATCCCGATCGACCAGTTGCTGCGCCGCATTGCCGAGTTGCCCAAGGATAGACCGATCCTGGTCTATTGTGCCGTTGGCTCGCGCAGTACCCAGGTGGTCAACTACCTGGCCAAGAATGGTTACGGCCCGGTTTACAATCTGAACGGCGGTATCTGGGCCTGGCAGTTGCGCGGCTACCCCGTCCTCAAGGGTGGTCCCTGATCACCCGGCGGCAGAGCGACACGATCGATGATACAGGACATCCAGCAGGTCATCTCTTGAACCAATCAACCCTGACAGATTGCCCGGAAGAAAACCCGGCGTTGCGAGCGCTGCTGAGTGATTTGATCGCTGAGCGGGGTGGCATCAGTTTTGCCCATTTCATGGAGCAGTGCCTTTACCACCCCGAATACGGTTACTACACCTCTGCGCGGACCCGCATCGGCAAAGAGGGTGACTTCTTTACCTCGTCCAGTGTCCATGCGCTCTTCGGTCGGCTGATCGCGCGCCAGCTGGATCAGATGTGGCAGTTGCTCGGCTGCGGTGAATTCACTGTCGCAGAACAGGGTGCCGGGGAGGGGCATCTCTGCGGCGATATCCTTGATGCTGCCGCAGAGGAATTTCCTGATTTCTATGCCTGCCTGAACTACCGGATAATCGAGATCAGCCCGGATCATCAGCAGCGACAGGCTGCTAATCTGACCAGCCATCTCCGCGCCGGACGGGTTGAATGGTGCTCGTTTGACGACCTGCAGGGAATGCAGGGCTGCTTCCTCACCAACGAGCTGGTCGATGCCTTTCCCGTCCATCTGGTGGAGAAGCGCGCGGGCGAGGTCCTCGAGGTCTTTGTCGTAAACGGGGACCAGGGCTTTGCCGAAGAACTGCGCCCACCCTCCACGGCGAGGATTGCCGATTATCATCGACTTGTCGGGCTGCAGCCGGCAGAAGGGAACCGGAGCGAAGTTAACCTTGCGGCGCTCGACTGGATGAAAGAGGTCGCAGCGACCCTTTCTCGTGGTTTCGTCATGACCATCGATTACGGCCATCAGGCAGAGGAGCTGATGGCTCCCTATCGCAAGACCGGGACCCTGCTCTGCTATCATCGTCACCAGACCAGTGAAGACCCTTTCCAGCGGGTCGGCTGTCAGGACATAACCGCGCATATCGACTTTACCGCGCTGCAGAGGATCGGTGAGCAGCAGGGCCTGCGGAAGCTCTACTTCGGAGAACAGTACCGGTTCCTGATGGGGCTCGGGTTTTTCGAAGCCCTGGTCGAGCTGCAGGCGAGAGAGCCTGATCCGCAGAAAGCCCAGGCTCTGCGGATGACCCTCAAGAACCTGATCCTTCCGGAAGGGGGGATGGGGGAAAGCTTCAAGATCCTGGTCCAGGGGAAGGATGTCGGTGCCCCCGAGCTGCTCTGCTCCAGGAAAATCAGGGATATCGGGGTCCCGGCCGGAATGTTTTAACCTGTGGCGCAACCAACTGTTTTCTGACTGCGGAAGAATCGACTTCCGTTGTTTGTCGGCGCTGGCGTAAAGCGCTATACTAAATCGTACCTATAAAGTACATACCAACCCACGAAATGGAGGTTTTATCCATGAAAGCACAAGTAGAAGAAGTTTTGGAGATGGTTCGTCCCGCCCTGCAGGCAGACGGCGGCGATGTCGAGCTGGTCGATGTCAGTGAAGACGGTGTGGTCAGTGTCAAGCTGACCGGCGCCTGCGGGTCCTGTCCGATGTCGACCATGACATTGAAAATGGGGATTGAAAGAACTCTCAAGGAAAAGATTGCCGAAGTGAAAGAGGTTGTTCAGGTCAGGTAAAACAGCCAGGCGGAGGTTGCCATGATTAAGGTCAAGACGTTCGGAGAACCACTGGAGATGTTCAGGGCCCACAAAGAGCTCATTGAACTCGATACCCGGGTGAACGACTTTATCCGGGAGAATGGCATTGAGCGGGTCATTTCCGTCAGCGACAGCACCACCACCGAGGAGGGCAAGACCATCGGCCTGATCCGGGTGCTGGTTTACGAAGAATAGGCTTGACGCTTTCCTCTGCGCAGAGATCAACGGCCAGCTCGAAACCTCGGGCTGGCCGTTCTGTTCCAGGTTCTGCCGCAGGATGGTCGAGTCGATTGATTTCCCTCCCCCTGCAGGGCCCTGGCTCCCCGGACAACCCGCTTGCCGGCGGGAAGCGCTGATTAAAATGTTCGCGCCGTGGCGTGCTCTCTTGCCTTTGGCTGGGACTTTTGTTAAAAAGAACAGTCTTATAAAACTCCTGTCGCAGGCAGACCTGCCGGTGACGGATTATTATCTCAAGGAGACGGATTGTAATGAGCTTAATGGCTGGAAAACGTGGGGTTATTTTCGGGCTCGCCAATGATAAAAGCATTGCCTGGGGGATTGCACAGCAACTCAAGCAGGCCGGAGCGGAACTGGCTTTCACCTACCTGAACGAAGCGCTGGAAAAACGGGTACGGCCTCTTGCCGAGAGCCTCGGGTCTGAAATTATTCTGCCCTGCGACGTGGTAAACGAAGACGAGCTTGCTGCTGTTTTTGCTGAACTGGAAAAGCAGTGGGGGAAGATCGATTTTGTTGTGCATGCCGTGGCCTTCGCCAACCGTGAAGATCTGAAGAAGCCGTTCAGCCAGACCTCGCGCGAAGGGTTCCAGCTGGCCCTGGATATCAGCGCCTACTCGCTGGTGTCCATGACCCGCTATGCAGCTCCGATCATGAATGATGGCGGCAGCATCGTCACCATGACCTATCTTGGCTCGGTCCGTTCGGTGCCGCAGTACAACGTCATGGGGGTCGCCAAAGCGGCACTGGAATCCTCCGTCCGTTACCTGGCGGCCGAACTCGGCGAAAGAGGGATCCGGGTCAACGCGATTTCCGCCGGGCCGATCAAGACCCTCGCAGCCTCGGGGATCGCCAACTTCAAGGAAAAGCTTTCAATTGCCGAAGAACGTTCTCCGCTCAAACGTCTGGTGACTCAGGAAGAGGTCGGCAAGTCGACCCTCTATCTGCTCTCCGATCTCTCCACCGCTGTTACTGGTGAAATCCATTACGTGGATGGTGGGTTCAGCAATAATGCAGGTTAAGTGGATTGATCATTCTCAGTATTAAACCAGGAAGGGCCCCGTATGGGGCCTTTTCTCTTTTTTCGGGCAGAACATGATTCACGGCAAGACAAGCGGTCTCAAAGCGAGCCAGATCCAGGCTCTGGAGCGGATTTACCGGCGCCGGATCCCGGCCGACAAGTTGATCACCCAGGAGTTGGCCCGCTACCTCACGGAACAGTCTCATCAGATTCACAGGCAGATCGGTCTGATTATCGACCGGGCCGGGGTGGTGAAGCATGTTATCGTCGGAGACGACCGGGAAATCGTCATTCCCGACCTGACCGGCTTTGCCCTTGGCCGAAGCGGCCTGCGCGGCCTGCGCTGCATCCATACCCACCTCAAGCAGGAACCCCTCTCCCGCGATGATCTGACGGACCTCGAACTGCTGAGACTCGACGCGATGGTGGCCCTGGGGGTTGGCGAAGACGCCCTGCCGGGGCGGCTTGAGTATGCCCACCTGGTGCCGACCCGCGATAAAGCACAGATCGAGCGGGTGACAATCGCTGAGACACATCGTCTTGAGCTGAACTTCGCAGCCTTGATCGCGGCTCTTGATCGCGAAATGGAGCAGATCGCGGCGGAGACAGTTGATCTGTCTGACGGCCGTGAGCGGGCAATCCTGATCAGTGTCGGACAGAGAACGGCGCAGCAGGTCAAGGACTCTATGGCGGAACTGACCGAACTGGCGCGGACTGCCGACCTGGTGGTGATCGACCAGGTGATTCAGCGGCCGCGCAAGCTCAATCCCCGTTACCTGGTCGGGGAGGGGAAGCTGCGGGAAATCGTTATCCGTGCCCTGCAGCAGCATGCCACTCTGCTGGTTTTCGATCAGGACCTCAGCCCCAATCAGGTCCGGTCCATTTCCGCAATCACCGAGATGAAGGTTATCGACCGGACCCAGCTGATCCTCGATATCTTCGCCGGTCGAGCCCAGTCGCGTGATGGCAAGGTGCAGGTGGAACTGGCCCAGCTCAAATATATTCTGCCCCGGCTGACCGGCAAAGGGACGGCGTTGTCACGGCTGATGGGCGGGATCGGCGGTCGGGGTCCGGGGGAAACCAAGCTTGAAATCGACCGGCGGCGAACCCGTGACCGGATTCGGCGGCTGGAGAAAGAGCTGGACGATCTCGGGCGGGGTCGTTTGCAGAGACGACAGAAGCGGGTAAGGGCGGGGCTGCCGATTATCTCGATTATCGGTTACACCAATGCGGGCAAGTCGACCCTGCTCAATACCCTGACCCAGAGTGAGGTGTTTACCGAGAACCTGCTGTTCGCCACCCTGGACACGTCGACCCGACGGTTGCGTTTCCCGCTGGACCGGGAGGTGATCATCACCGACACCGTCGGTTTTATCCGCGACCTGCCATCAAGCCTGATCGGCGCTTTCAAGGCCACGCTCGAGGAACTGGAGGACGCAGACCTGCTGCTTCACCTGGTTGATCTGTCCAATCCCCGTTTTGAGGATCAGATCGGCTCAGTGGAGAAGATTCTGAGTGACCTTGAGCTGGCCCGCAGGCCGCGTCTGCTGGTCTTTAATAAGGTTGATCAGGTCCCGGAGGCAGAGGTCAAAGCGTATTGCCGAAGGTTTCAGGCTGTCCCGGTCAGCGCCTTGAACCGTGACAGCTTCACTCCGTTAATCGAGGAGTTGCAGCGGCGTTTCTGGCCGGAGAATGGTTCCGGAGGGCCGGAGTTGACTTGACATCCGGAGAGGGTCTCCGTTAGATTGTCCCAATCTAATTCTGTTTACTGTCCCGCTTTTGTCAGTGTCTGACGGGGCATGATATTTTTCGAAAAAGACCGTTGCTGTCTGGAAGACGGCGGTCTGGAGGCATTATATGTTCAGATATCTCTGGGTTCTGCTCTTGCTGGCCCCGCTTACCGGCTGCTTTGCCCAGCTTCCGCACTCCCCGGCGATGGAACGGTCGCAGGATATTGCCGGCCCGGATACGCAGATCGTTGTTGCCGGTGACGCCCTCCCCTCCGAGCCAGTTGTTATTGCCGCGGAGCCCGACCCGTTTGATCCCGAGCTGACGGCATCGGTGATGGCCGCGGCCATCGCGCCTCTCCCTGAACTGGTTGAGTCCTACCTTGAATCGGCCCCGATCGGGCTCCCCTATGCGGGCGATCTGCCGTTGGCAGAGCATCCCCGCATCGACCGGCTGCTTGATTACTATACCGGCAATGGTCGCAACTCCTTTCGCCGCTGGCTGGAGCGTGCGGGTCGGCATATCCCTAAGATTCAGTTGATTTTTGCCAACGAAGGGATCCCGCTCGACCTGGCCTACCTGGCAATGATCGAGTCGGGCTTCAATGAGCGTGCTTACAGCTGGGCGCACGCTGTCGGCCCCTGGCAATTCATCGAAAGCACCGGCCGGATCTACGGTCTGCACAACGACTGGTGGCGTGACGAGAGACGGGATATCGAAAAATCTACGCTAGCTGCAGCGCGATTTCTCAAGGACCTCAATAAACGCTTCGATGGGGACTGGTACCTTGCCGCCGCAGCCTACAATGCCGGTGGCGGTAAAATCAGTCAGGCGGTCAGGGCCAGCGGCAGAGCCGACTTCTGGAGTCTGACGGATGGCAATGTGATCAGTGAGGAGACCAAAAACTATCTGCCGAAACTTTTAGCCACACTGCGCATTGTCCGCAATCTCGAAGGCTATGGATTCACGGAACTGGATTTTCAGCAGCCGCAGAGCTACGAGATCGTCTCGCTGCCGACTACGACCGACCTCGAGTTGATCGCGCGGCTGGGAGAGGTCGATTACGACAGGCTGAAGGAGTTGAACCCCGAGCTGAAACGCTGGTGCAGTCCGCCCGGAGTGAAAAATTACCGACTGCGGGTTCCGCTCGGCAGCAGTCACAGGATCATGGCCGGTTATGCTGTTCTGCCCGTTGACCAGAGGGCCCGCTACCACCGGCATCAGATCTCCAAGGGGGACACGCTGCGCGCTCTGGCGAAACGCTACCGGATCCGGGTCGATGATATCATGGCCCTGAACGAGATCAGCAACCCGCGGTCGTTGCAGATCGGTGATGACCTGATTCTGCCGTTAAAGGAAGGATTTACCCGGCTGCTGATCGACGAGATGTCGGACGATTACGTCCGCAGTCAGCGAAAGGTCTATACGGTGCGCAAGGGGGACAGTCTGTGGAAGATTGCCCAGCGTTTCGGGGTATCGGAGAAGGAACTGCGAGTCTGGAACCGGCTTGGCTGGAGCAATCTGCTCCGCCCCGGTCAGGTGCTGGCCGTCTCCAGCAAGAGCAAGCAGACTGCCAAGCGCTCATCTGGCCCGACGCGCAAACTGGTTTATCAGGTTCGACCCGGCGATACGCTGTGGGGAATCGGTCGCCAGTTCGATGTCGGGATGGACCAGATTCGCAACTGGAACGACCTGGATCACGATCACCTGCTGCAACCCGGTCAGAAGCTGACCCTGCTGGTGTCCCAGACCCGGCGGAGTTAACCCTCCTTGTCGTTATATTCATGCCTTCAAGCCTTGGATTGCTTTGACTTTTACATGCCGGATTGGTAAAGTTCGCACCTTGGCCCGGGCGCACTGAGCTGTCCGCCCACCCTGTAATATCTTCGATCGAAAGGGACTTTGCTCCAATGTATAATCTGATCATCTCCATGGCTATTTCTCTTGTTGTGTCATTTGTGCTGAACAAGGTCATTGGTCTCGACCCTTGGATTGCGGTAGCCGTTTCGGTGGCAGTTTTCGCGCTTTGCTACTATCTGATATCCCGCTACATAATGAAGCGGATCGGTGCGTTGATGGAGGGCGCCCAGCGGGACATACAGGCCAATCGGGCCGAGAAGGCGATCAAGGCGCTTCAGGACGGTTTTAAGTTCAGCAACTGGCAGTTCATGGTGAAATCGCAGATTAATTCGCAGATCGGAACGATTCTCTATCTCAAAAGAGACTTCGCCGCAGCTTTCCCCTACCTGGAGAAAAGTTTTGTCCGGAACTGGATTGCGATGGGAATGCTCGGGGTCTGCTACATGAAGAAAAACAAGACGAATAAGATGGTTGAGACCTTTGACAAGGCCGTTTCCGCCAGCAAGAAGGAATCCCTGCTGTGGGCGCTTTATGCCTACTGTATGGAAAAATCGGGTGATCGGGGCAAGGCGATCAGTGTTCTTGAGCGGGCGTTGAAGAAGGGCTGCAGTGATGAGGGGATCAGCAGCAACCTGGCCCTGCTCAAGGAGGGCAAAAAGATGAAGATGAAGTTCTACGGGGACCTCTGGTTCCAGTTTCACCTGGAAAAGCCGGGAGCGATGATCAAGAAACAGACCAAGGCGATGACCGGGCGCCGCAAGATGGTCCTTCGCTAATTCTTTCCGGGCAGGGGTTGCCATGGGCAAGAAAAAGCGGGCACAGCCGAAAGAAAAAGGATTTCAAAGCGACCCCTTCAGGGAACTGAAGGGGTTCGCTGTTTCGGCATGCGGTCCAGGGCCGGCTGAAGAGCCGGAACAGGAACTCCGGCCCCAGCCGGAGCTCACCGGGGAGGACCTGTTTGCCCGCGAGATGAGCATGCTGGGTGTCGAGCCGGTGGCGGGAAGGTCGGTTGCTCGGGGAAAACCCTCGATCGATGGTTCAGTCACGCCTGCGACCGATGATGCCAATTCTGAACGAGATCTGTTCCTTGCCGCACTGGGCGAGATGACCGTGCGGTTCGAGGAACAATTGCCTGAATGCGCCGATTCGAAACAGGCCGTTCCGCGGCGCATGAAACTGCTCAGGCAGGGGCGCCTGCAGCCCGAGGCAACTCTCGACCTGCATGGCCTGTTGCGGCATCAGGTTGTCGAGAAGGTCGGATTTTTTCTCCAGGATGCTCAATATCAGGGATTCCGCACCGTCCTGATTATCACCGGACGGGGACTGCATTCACCTGGCGAGCCGGTCTTGCGGTCGGAGGTCGAAACCTTCCTGCAGGAGGACGGGCGGAAGCTGATTGCAGAGTGGGCGCGAGCGCCAAGGCAATACGGGGGGGACGGGGCCCTGATTGTTTTCCTGAAGGGGTGTCCCGATGGTCTGTGAGGGTGTGGATCGATGATATTTAAAGTTGCACCGGGTGAAAGCGGCCAGACCGTGATCGATTTCCTGCGGCTGCGGGTTCCGGCGGCGCCTCAGGCCTATCTCCAACAACTGGTGAAAAAGGGTAAAGTGCGCCGCTCCACTCAACCGCTCGGACTGGGTGATACGTTGCGCGGGGGGGATGTCCTCCGTCTTCCCGACAGCGGCCGCCTGCGGGAACTGTGTGAGACACCGGTCCCGTTCGACAAGCCGGTTGCTGTCCTGTATGAAAGTCGGGAAATCCTGGTTGTCGACAAGCCGGCCGGCCTGGCGGTTCATAGCAGTCAGGGGCATGAGCAGTCCAACCTGACCAGCCGGGTCGAGGAGTTGCTCTCCCGGCGTGGCGACCGCTTCTCCGTTGCGCCTGTGCATCGTCTCGACCTGGAGACCTCTGGCCCCGTCCTTTTCGGCAAAGGCAGGCAGGCCTGCGCTGAACTCGGCAAAATGTTCATGCGTCGCGAAGTTGAAAAATATTATCTGGCGATGGTCTCCGGCGAAACCCGGGGAGCGGGACGTCTTTGCAGCGACGTCCCCGCCAAGGGGAAACAGAAACAGGCGCTGACCGAATTCCGGGCGTTGCTGCGCAACCGCCAGGCGTCACTGCTCGAGATTCGGCTGGGAACCGGTCGTCAGCACCAGATCCGCCGACAACTGGCCCAGGCCGGACACCCGCTCTTCGGAGACCTGCGCTACGGCGGACCCTGCCCGAATATGCTGGCGCGGTTATTTCTGCACAGTTGCCGTCTTTCTTTTGTGGATCCCTTCAGTGGTGCTCAGCTGGATCTTGAGAGTGACCTGCCGTTCGAGCTGGCACTGTTCAGGGATACCCTGTTCCCTGCTGACTGACTCAGCTCCGTTCTTCTCGGCTGACCGCCAGGGGCCCCCAGCTCTGATCGACAGGCATGACCTCCAGGCTGTTGATATTGACATGCGGTGGCAGGGTGGCCAGGTAATAGACAATATCTGCGATATCTTCTGGCCTGAGTGGCTCCGTTCCCCGGTAAACTCTGGCCGCCGCCGCATCATCCCCCTTGAAGCGCACATTGGAAAATTCGCTCTCAGACATCCCCGGGGCCAGGTTGGTGACCCGGACTTTTGTCCCCAGCAGGTCGGCTCTCAGGTTGCGGGAAAACTGCTGGACGAAAGCCTTGGTCGCGCCGTACACATTGCCGCCCGGGTAGGGCCAACTGCCTGCGGTAGAGCCGATGTTGACGATCAGTCCGGAATTCCGCTGGACCATTCCCGGCAGAATCTCCCGCGTACAATAGACCACTCCCTTGATGTTGGTGTCGATCATCGTGTCCCAGTCGTCCAGGTCGGTCTCCCAGGCCGGTTCCAGACCCAGGGCAAGCCCGGCATTATTGAGCAGGACGTCGATAGCGCCCAGCCGTGCAAATGCCGCATGGACTTTGTCCCGGTTACGAACATCCATCTGTATGATTCTGATGACCGCACTCCGCAGTTCCGTCTGTAGGGCCTCCAGTCGATCCAGGCGCCGTCCGGTCAGGATCAACTGCCAGCCCTCTGCGGCAAACCGCCTGGCGCAGGCGGCTCCGAAGCCCGATGTCGCTCCGGTGATCAGGATAGTTTTTGACATATGACCTCCTTGTTGGTGAAAACACTACTTTACCGGAATTCACGGACAGGACAACAGGATTGCATAAAAAATGCAGGCGGAGCGCACAGGGCTGGCCAGAGGGGCGGGAAAGGACAACCCGGCAGGACGGTACAAATCAGCCGGTGCCGCCCACCCAGGTGTTCCATCGGGGGCTGTTTCCGGGTGTGTCTGTTTTCAAGGTGTTCAACTTCGGTGTTGTAAGTTATAAATATTTGGAAACAGGTTTTTGCTCACTGCTGTTCAAGTTAGTTGTTGAAATAGCGGTTTACAGGTCAAATAAAGATAAATTCAATGCTCCTTCCATAAGAGAGCGTTCGGTATTTTCGAACGGGTGGCCATGGAACTTTATCAGTTGAAAACATTCGTGACGATTGCCAGAGAAAAGAACCTGACCCGGGCGGCGAAGATTCTTCATCTCAGCCAGTCAGCATTATCCAGTCAGTTAAAGCAGTTGGAGGGGGAGTTGGGTATCACGCTTTTCCAGCGCACTGCTCGCGGTATGGAGTTGACCGCGAACGGACACGCCTTGCTGCCCCAGGTTCGCAGCCTGCTCGATGACGCCCATGAGCTGCGTCAGCGGGCTCTGGCGATGAAGGACCAGGGTGGGGAAACGGTCACCATCGGTTTGAATTCCAGTCCCTCCTTTCTTCAGATCCGGGCGATTAATCGTCGCCTGACGTTGCTGCACCCCGAGTTGAACAGCATCTTTCTGACCAGTCAGTCCGTAAACACCGAGCAGATGCTCCGCCAGGGGCGGATCGATCTCGGTTTTCATTACGCCGGTAACTTTTCGCCCGACGTCAAGACTCTTGTGCTCGCCCAGGCCCGCTTTTGCCTGGTCATCCCGGCACATCTGGTTGCAGAAAAAATACCGGAGGACTGGAATGCTGTTGCTGCGCTGCCCTGGGTCTGGGTTGCCAGGAATTCCCCGCCCTACATGGAGTTGGCGGAACGCTTGTCTGGCATGAAGCTGGCCGTCAAGCAGGCTGTCAGCACGGAGGATGAGTATATTGTCAAGGAGCTGGCGGAAGACGGCCAGGGAGTGGCTCTGCTGCGGGAAGATGAAGCCAGGCCGCTGGTTGATGCTGGCCGCACGGTGATATGGGAGAAGGGCTGGCTCTCCCTGCCGCTTGGCCTCGCCTGGCTGGAAAGCCGTCAGCGCGAGAAAAAAATCCGCTCAGCTGTCGAGGTGGTTCGTTATGTCTGGGGGGGGAGCGCAACCGAGGATGGCGACCTGTCCGCCGGGCGCTACTGGTTCTGAGGCGCACCCTTGCAATAAAAAAGAGCGGAACAGCAGCGCCTGTTCCGCTCTTTTTTATTGCGGGTCATGACAGGGTCAATCAGAGGTCGATGACGGCTTGGTCTTCGGTGGTGTTTTTTTTCTGGGAGCTCTCCGCTTCGGCTTTGTCTCGGCTTGTTCCGAAGCTGCTGACACGTTGCCTTCATCGGTCTTTTTTGTCGGTGTTTTACGCGTGGCACTCCGCTTCGGCTTGCTCGCGGCCTTGGCTTCGCTTGAGACTGCGTCTTTGCCCTCCTGAGCTGCGACGGTTTCAGGCTTTGGCTTACGCTCAGTCTTCTCAGCCGTATCGGCCTGCTCCCGGGGAGCCAGGTTTTTCTCCTGGCTCGCCGCGGCTGTTTTGCGGGTCCTCCGTTGCGGCTTCTTCTCACTGTCAGGAGCTGCCGCCACATCATCGGCAGCTACCTCCCGGGGCGTTTCAGATGCCTTTGGGCTGGGTGTTTTGCGCGGTGCACGGCGCTTCGGTTTCCTCTCTGTCTGTTCTGCGTCGGCCTCTTGCTCCGTTGCGTTTTGCTGTTGGGCCGATCCGGTATGCTCTGCTTCAGCCGCAGCCTTGGGTTTTTTCCTGGTGCGCCGCTGCGTTTTTTCCTTCACTGTCTCCCCGCCCGTTGAGACCGGTTCAGCAGCCTCGGCGCTGATGTCGATCTGTGGAGACGATTCGTCTGCCGCTGTTGCGGCAGTCTGGCCGGCAGATTTTTTCAGTGCTGATGAGCGTCTTGCCGGACGTTTTTTCCGGCCTGGTTCGCTCGCCGTTTTCTCAGCTAGCGGCTGAGCAGGCTCTGTTGCGGGTTCCACCTGTCCATGTTCTGTCCGGACTTGCTCAGCGGATTCGGCAGCCTTTCGTGCCGGGGATTTTCTCCTCGAGGGCCTCTTCGGTTTCTCTTTCGGCTCGACCTCAATGGTACCTGCCTCTTGAGCAGGCTGTGGATCGATTCCCGCTGCGGAAGGGACCTGCTCGGACTCTTCTTTCGCTTTTGCCGCAGACGCTTTGCGCGGACTGCGGCGGGAACGGGGTTTCGCCTGCTTGGCCTCGCCGGTTACCGCTGATGCGTCATTGCTGACCAGCTCTTCGGCGGGGGAAGGCTCGCCCGGGCTGTCATCTTCAACGGTTGCGGATATTTCCGGGTCCGCTGAGATCGTCTGCTGTTCAGTCGTTTCGCGGCGGTCACTCCGTTTGCGGCGCCGTCTTCTGCGTTTGCGCCCGGTCACTTCTTCTGTCGTCACAGGATCATCACCGGTCTCGATTGGAGCGGTTTGCTCGACCTCCGGGTTCTCCTCCTCATGCTTGTCCTGCTGCGCTGCAGCAAGCGCACCTTCAATCTGGTTGGCGTGAGAAATCGGCGCCGAATCCTCTTCCTGTTGCTGCTGTTTTTCCCGCTTGTGCAGTTCTACATCGACCTGCCCGGGAATGAACTCAGGACGACCCGCAATGCTGACCGCGAGATCAAGCTGTTTTTCCAGCGCAGTCAGCGTCGAACGTTTTTCATTCAGAAGGTAGTTGGCGACATCGAGGGGCACTCTGGCCTCGACTTTGCCGATCTGCCCTTTCGAGGCTGCGGCATGAAGCTGGCGGAGCAGGGCGATCGCCTGGGCCTCGACACTTTTGACCCGGCCCTTCCCCTTGCAGTGGGGACAGTCCAGATAGGCACCGACACTCAGGGCCGCCTTGATCCGCTGACGACTCATCTCCAGCAGGCCGAACTGGCTGATCCGGCCGACGGTGACCTTCGCCTTGTCGTCCCGCAGTGATTTGCGCAGCATATCTTCAACCTCGCGAATTCGCTTGCGATCGCGCATGTCGATAAAGTCGATGACGATCAGTCCACCGAGATCGCGCAGGCGCAACTGGCGGCCAATTTCCGCAGCGGCTTCCAGGTTCGTTTTGCCGGCGGTTGCTTCAATGCCGCTTTCGCTGGACATCTTCCCGGAGTTGACATCGATCGCGACCAGCGCCTCGGTCTGATCAATGACTATGGAACCACCTGAGGGGAGGGGGGTCTGGTTGCGGGACAGGCCGTCGATCTGTTCCTCTATCTGGTAGCGGGAAAAGATCGGTCTTTTCTCCCTGTGCTGTTTGACGAGACCGGCCTGCTCCGGCATGACCAGAGAGAAAAAATCTTTCGCGTCACGAAAGACACCCGGGTCATCGATCAGGACCTCATCCATCTCACTGCTGAAATAATCGCGGATTGAACGGATTGCAAGGTTGGATTCCTGGTAGAGCTGCGCCGGGGCCTTGACCTGTTCCTTGCGATTGAGAATCCCCTGGTACAGACTGACCAGGTAGTCGAAGTCGCGCTTGAGCTCTTCCGGTTCCTTGCCGATGCCGGCGGTGCGAACGATGTAACCCATCCGGTCCGGCAGGTCGAGGGCGGCCATATTTCTTTTCAGCTCTTTACGTTCTTTTTCGTCCGATATCTTGCGGGACACGCCTTTGGTTTTACTGTCGGGCATCAGCACCATGTAGCGGCCCGGCAGGGAAAGGAATGTGGTCAGGGCGGCGCCCTTGGTCCCCCGTTCCTCTTTAACAATCTGCACCAGCAGTTCCTGCCCCCGCTTGAGGATGTCGTTGATGCGCGGGCGGTTGCGGATATCGGGATTCTCTTTGTCAGGATACAGGTTCGGATGGATTTCACCGATCTGCAGGAAACCCATTTTTTCCGCACCATAATCGACGAAGGCGGCCTGCAACCCGGGTTCAACCCGGACCACCACCGCCTTGTAGATATTCCCTTTGGTCTGTTCCTGTCCGGCGATCTCGATGTCGAGTTCGCTGAGAATCCCGTCAACAACTATCGCCACCCGATTTTCCTCCGGGTGGGAGGCATTGATCAACATCTTCTTGCTCATTGTAGACCTTTCTCGCTGCAACGCGCAGCATCCCCGGTATCCTCAGGACTATGGACCGCACCGCCAGCAGCGGGGTCTCCGTCGTGGGTCTTCGGGATAACTTTGTTGAAACCGACCGGTCTCGCGGCAGCTCCCATTGAGATGCCGTTGTAACCATTTTTGCCTCTTTTCAGAGACGTCTCTCAAACCGGGGACCTCGACGCTGAGTGCGGAGTTGACCGGTAAAAAGCTTATAGCTTTAGGTATCATAGCAGAGTTCTCAAGGTTTAGGAATCGCTAAAGAAGTGCACATATGAATTTACTTTCAATGGCAGGGCTCGCATTGAATTCTTTTGTCAAAATGGATGCGGCGAGATGCAGGATATTCAACGAACCAGGTGTCGAATATTCTACAGTTTGCCGTTTTTTTCGTCTTGACAGGGCTGTAAGTTGCCAAGAACAAAGAGGATCATTTGTTGGCATAACAATTGTGAATAAGTTTGAAGAACCTGAAGGTTTCTCTGCGCAATAACCAAAGGGGGCTGTTCGGTGTGCTGAACGCTCTGGGTCAACCCCCTTTTTTTTGTGATTCGGCGGTAAAAGGGATGAAAAACAAGTTTGTCGGTTCCGTCCTGTTATGCCTTGCGGCAATGTTTGCGCCGGCCTGTTTACTTGCAGCAGAGCCGGTTGCCCTGGTCCGGTTGCTTGAAGAAGCTGACCTGAAGAACCCCGGGCTGTTGGCCGCCCATGCGCAGATATCTGTCGCTGCGAGCAAAATCGATCAGGTGACCTCACTGCAGGACCCGGTCCTCTCTCTCGCACTCTCCAATTATCCGATCGATGAGCTGAAATCTGATGTGACGCCAATGACCGGAAACGAATTACGGCTGACCCAGAAATTTCCGTTTCCAGGAAAGCTGGACGCCAAGGGCAGAATCGCGGCACAGAAAAGCCGCTGGTTTGTCTCGGCCTATCAGGATGCCAGACTGCAGGTCCGCCGACAGGTCAAGGATGCATGGTACCGGCTGCAGTTCCAGCAGCAGGCGATTGACCTGACCAACCGCAATCTGGAACTGTTGGACGATTTTATCACCATGACTGAAACGCGTTACGAGGTCGGGAAGGGGCTGCAGCAGAATGTGTTGAAAGCTCATCTGCAACGGTCCAGACAAATGGACAAGCTGATCGAGTTGCAGCAGCAACAGCAGGCGACGCTGGCGGAACTGAACAGCCTCGCCGGGCGGGAAACCGATCAGCCGCTCGCCATTGACGATCGGGCAGAGACCGCAGATAAGGACTATTCACTGGAGGAGCTGCAGAGGCAGGCTGAACAGAATCGACCTATGTTTGCTGCCTTTGCCGCGTTGATCGACCAGTACAAGGCAGAGCGGAAGCTGGCGGAACTTGACTCCCGTCCGGACATCACCGTCTGGGGCGGATATCGCTGGCGGGACGACGGACTCGTCGATGGTGGTACGGATTTCGTCAGCGCCGGCGTCAGCTTGAACCTGCCGGTTTACCGCAGCCGGATTGCCGCAGGGATCGCTGAAGCCGATTCTTCTCTCCGCCTGGCCTATCAGAAACGCAACGATTTCAACAGTAACGTCAAGCTCGCGATCCACCAGGCGCTGTCCAGCTTCAGGCAGGCCTCCACGCTCGCAGCGCTTTACCGGGACGGGATCCTGCCGCAGGCCGAACAGACCTTTCAGGCGACACTGAGTGCTTACCAGGTGGACAAGGCCGATTTTCTCAGCCTGCTTGATGCCCTGACGAGCGTCTACCGAAGCGAGATCGATTATGCACGTGCGCTCAGCGATCAGTTGCGCAGCAAAGCGCGCATCGAGGCGGCCGCCGGTTTGGAAATCGATCAATTGCCACCGACACCGATTGAAGGACAGGAACTGTCATGAATCAACCTCTCAAAATACTTCTTTCCCTGTGCCTGGCCGTACTGTTGGTCAGCGGCCAACCGGTGCTGTCTGGTCTGAACCATGATTCCATCGATTCAGGGCATAGCCACGCAGCCGATACCGGAACCACTCCTGATGAAGGGACCAAGTATACCTGCGGCATGCATCCGATGATCATTGTCGATGAGCCGGGCAGTTGTCCCATCTGCGGCATGGATCTGACGCCATTAAAAGCTGGGACCGGGGGGAGTGGCAGTTCGGTTGCCCAGGGAGAGCGCAAAATCAAGTACTGGCAGGCACCGATGGATCCGACCTATATCCGTGATGAACCGGGTAAGTCGCCGATGGGGATGGACCTGATCCCGGTCTACGAAGATGAAGCGACCGGTGGTGCTCTGATAACCATTGATCCGACGACTATCCAGAACATGGGGGTGCGCACCGCGGCCGTGACCCGGGGCGACCTGTCGCGAACCATTCGCACCGTCGGTCTGGTCAGTTACGAGGAGCCGAAGCAGTATGTGGTCAACGCCAAGATCGCCGGCTGGGTGGAAAAGCTCCATGTCACCGCGACGGGTCAGCAGGTCGAACAGGGTCAGCCGCTTCTGGAAATCTACAGTCCTGAGCTGGTCACTGCCCAGCAGGAGCTGCTGCTGGCACGTGACAACTTTGATTCGCTGAAGGAGAGTAGTTTTCAACAGATCGCCGACAGTTCCCGGCGGCTGCTTGAAGCATCACGCAAGCGATTACAGCTCTGGGATGTCAGCACAGAACAGATTGCCCGCCTGGAACAGACCGGTGAGGTCCGCAGGACGGTCACCCTTTACGCTCCCTATAGCGGCATCGTCACCATGAAGATGGTCAGCGAGGGGATGTACCTCAAACCGGGCATGACCCTGCTCAACCTGGCCGACATCTCCCGGGTCTGGGTGCTGGCCGACCTTTACGAATATCAGCTTCCCTGGGTCAGGCAGGGGCAGAAGGTCCGGGTCGTGCTGCCCTATGTGAAGGATCGCAGCTTCGAGGCCAGCATAAGTTATCTCTACCCCTATGTTGAAGGAAAGACCCGCACCGTCAAGGCGCGCATCGAGCTGGACAATGCAGACTTTGAGTTGCGCCCGGATATGTACGTCAGTGTCTATCTAGAAGGCGAAAAGGCCGCTGACATCCTGCTGATTCCCCAGGAGGCGGTCCTGCATTCCGGTGAAAGAAAGACCGTCTTTGTCGCCCTGTCTGGCGGCCGGTTCGAGCCGCGTCTGGTCAAGACCGGGCTGCAGGGAGAAAACGGTCACGTTGAGATTGTTCAGGGTCTGTTCGAGGGGGAGCAGGTGGTGACCAGTGCCCAGTTCATGCTTGATTCGGAGAGCAAGCTGCGTGAAGCGATCCAGAAAATGCTGAACCCGACCCGTGCCGAGACACCGGAAGCGGGGTCGGATGACGAACTTGACGATCTGTTTGGGGACCCGGAGCCTGTAGATAAAGACAACCTGGAAGATCTGTTTAATTAATCGACCGACACCGGTCTGGCGACAAGGTAGTTTCCGATGCTGGAAAAAATAATTGAATGGTCGATAACCAATAAATTCATGGTGGTGCTGCTGACCTTCTTCATGATTGTCGGCGGCATCTATGCCTTGAAAAACACCCCGCTCGACGCCATCCCTGACCTTTCGGATGTTCAGGTGATTGTCTTTACCGAGTATCCGGGACAGGCGCCGCAAGTGGTCGAGGACCAGGTCACTTATCCGCTGACCACCCAGATGCTGGCGGTGCCGCAGGCCAAAACCGTGCGCGGCTATTCCTTCTTCGGCCTTTCTTTTGTCTATATCATCTTTGAAGATGGAACCGATCTCTACTGGGCACGCTCACGCGTTCTGGAATATTTGAACTATGCCGCCGGGCGGCTGCCGCAAGGTGTCAACCCGAGCCTTGGCCCGGATGCAACCGGGGTCGGCTGGGTCTACGAGTATGTGCTGGAGAGCGACCGGCACGATCTGCAGCAGCTACGGTCACTGCAGGACTGGTTCCTGCGGTACGAGCTGACTTCCGTCAACGGTGTTGCCGAGGTCGCTTCGATCGGGGGTTATGTCAAGCAGTACCAGGTCGAGGTCGATCCCGACCGGTTGCTCGCTTACAATATCGGCATCCCGAAAATCCGCATGGCCATCAAACAGAGCAACAACGATGTCGGTGGACGACTGGTGGAAATGGCCGAAACCGAATTCATGGTCCGCGGACTGGGCTATATCAAGTCCATCGAAGATCTGGAGATGGTTGTTGTCGGCCATGACGGGCGGGGAACCCCGGTCCTGCTGCGCGACGTGGCGCGGGTGAGTGTCGGACCCGAACTGCGGCGGGGGGCGGCGGAACTGGACGGCCAGGGTGAAGCGGTCGGTGGCGTGGTGATCATGCGCTACGGTGGTAACGCGCTGAAGACCATAGCGAACGTCAAACAGAAATTGCAAGAATTGCAGGCCGGCCTGCCTGACGGGGTGACTATCAAGCCGGTCTACGACAGGAGCGGACTCATCGAGCGGGCGGTCGACAATTTGACCGAGAAGCTGATCGAAGAGAGCATCGTTGTCGCGGTGGTCACGGCGCTGTTCCTATTTCACCTGTCCAGCTCTCTGGTCGCGATCCTGACTCTGCCTATCGCGATTCTGATGGCGTTCATCGTGATGTATGCTCAGGGGATCAATGCCAATATCATGAGCCTGGGGGGGATCGCCATCGCCATCGGTGCGATGATCGATGCCGCAATCATCATGATTGAGAATGCCCATAAACATCTGGAGCGTGATCGCGGCAGGAAGAACCACTGGTCCATCATCACCGCCTCCTGCAAAGAGGTCGGGCCTTCATTGTTCTACGCACTGCTGGTTATCACCGTCTCCTTTTTCCCGGTCTTTAGTCTCGGCGAGCAGTCGGGCCGGATGTTCAAGCCGCTCGCCTATACCAAGACCTACGCCATGGCCGCCGGCGCGCTGCTGTCGGTGACCCTCGTGCCGGTGCTGCTCGGCTGGTTCGTACGGGGCAAAATTCCCGACGAGCACAAAAATCCGATCAACCGTTTCCTGATCTGGTTATACAACCCGCTGGTCGATTTCGTCATCAAGTGGCGCAAAACGGTGCTGGTCGTCGCTCTGCTGATCACGGTCTCGATCATCGTTCCGATCCAGAAGATGGGTTCCGAGTTCATGCCACCCCTCTACGAGGGCGATCTGCTTTATATGCCGACCACCCTGCCGGGTATTTCGATCACCAAGGCCAAGGAGCTGCTGCAGCAGACCGACAAGATTATTTCCCAGTTTCCAGAGGTCGAACGGGTCTTTGGCAAGGTCGGACGGGCCGAGACGGCAACCGATCCGGCACCGCTGGCGATGCTCGAAACCACCATCATGCTCAAGCCGGAGTCTGAGTGGCGGATTGTACCGAAGCAGCGTTTCTACTCCGACTGGTCGGAAGACTATGAGTGGGCCAAAAAGCCATTAAGGGTCGTCTGGCCGGAGCAGGGCACGATCGATGTTGAAGAGCTTAAAACAGAGCTGAACAACGCGATCAGGTTCCCGGGTTTGACCAACGCCTGGACCATGCCGATCAAGACCCGTATCGACATGCTTTCGACCGGCATCAAAACCCCGGTCGGGATCAAGGTAATGGGGGACGACCTGGAAGTATTGTCGCGCATAGGTGAGGAAATCGAGGCGGTGGTGCGGGAGATCCCCGGAACCCTGAGCGCGTTTTCCGAGCGGGTGGTCGGCGGCAATTATTTCGATTTCGAAATCGATCGGAGTGCGGTGGCCCGTTACGGTCTGACCGTTGGCGATGTCCAGGACACGATCAAATCGGCAATCGGTGGAATGAACGTGTCCCAGACGGTCGAGGGGCTGGAACGCTACCCGATCAATATCCGCTACGCCCGGGATTACCGGAACGACCTGCCGGCGCTGGAGCGGGTCCTGATCGCCACGCCTGGCGGTCAGCATATCCCGATCTCGCAGGTCGCCGAGATCAAGATCAGGAAGGGCCCACCGGGGATCAAGAGCGAAAATGCCCGGCGCACAGCCTGGGTGTATGTCGACCTTAAAGGGGTCGATGTCGGCAGCTATGTCAAGCAGGCGCAAGCCGTGGTGAACGAGAAGATCAAGCTGCCGGCGGGATACAATATCGTCTGGAGCGGCCAGTACGAATACATGCAGGCCGCCGCGGCCAAGCTCAAAGTGGTGATCCCGCTGACCCTGCTGATCATCTTTATCATCATCTATATCAGCACCAAGTCGATGGTCAAGACCGGCATTATCTTTGTCGCCCTGCCGCTGTCGCTGGTCGGCTGCTTCTGGCTTCTCTGGCTGCTCGAATACAATATGTCGGTGGCGGTTTGGGTCGGGATTATCGCCCTGGCGGGGATTTCGGCGGAAACCGGGGTGGTCATGCTGCTCTATCTCGATCTGGCCTACGAACTCTGGAAAAAGAACAACCGGATGAGCACTCGCGGCGATCTGGTTCAGGCGATCCACCATGGAGCGGTCAAACGGATTCGACCGAAGGTCATGACCATCTGCGTCATTATCGCCGGACTGATTCCGATCATGTGGAGTCACGGTGCCGGGGCCGACGTCATGAAGCGGATCGCCGCACCGATGGTCGGTGGGGTGATTACCTCAGGGGTGATGGAACTGCTGGTGTTCCCGGTTATTTATTTCTTCTGGCGGGGGAGGACGCTGGATCAGGATATGACTCCGACCACAACCGAGGAACTGAATGAATCCGATACCTATATCAAGCGTGTGAGTCGAGCGGATTTTAACTCACGCGTACGTGACAACGAGTTTCCACCGGAACTGGAAACATAATCAACTCAACTGGACAGGAGAATATGATGAAGAAGCAGATGCTGGTAATGACGATTGTCGCGGCCCTGATGATCCCGAGCGGAGCGGTCGCCATGAAGGGGATGGATCATGGTGATCACGCGGCCAAAGGATCGACGGGCCAGGACATGAAGGGGATGGACCACGGAAAGAAGATGGACCACGACAGTATGCAGATGGGTGGAAAAATGATCATGCTGCAGGACCATGAGGTCGATGGCGTGATGGGGTCGGCCCATATGATGGACGTGAAGGAAAAAATGGCCGAACATGGCATGAGCATGACTCATCACTTCATGGTCGGTTTTATGGACACCGAGGGGAACCCGGTTGATAACGGGAGCGCGGCGGTGAAGGTTGAAAGCCCGGACGGCACGGTCAGCAAGCCGATTAAAATGATGGCCATGGACGGATCCTTTGGTGCCGACATAACCCTCGACCAGCAAGGGATGTACCATTTCAAGGTGGGAACCAAGCTGGCTGACGGGCAGAAACGAACCTTTCACTTCCACTATGACAACTGATCGAGACCGGTCTCCTGCAGGGGGGGAGAAATCCCCCCCTGCAGAAAGCGTGTCGTTCCGTGCTGCCATGTTACGATTCAGATCGCTTCCCTCTGAGGGATAGCGCGAACAGTTGCGGCGAACCTTTGTCCGCGCGCATTGTATCCCCAACCGTTTCACTTTGTGCTATAACAATCTGCCGACTCATGCAAAAGGGATTCAGCGCAGATGTTGCAGCTCAGACAAATCATCAAGGATTTCGCCGACCGGCGAATTTTCAATAATATTGACTGGCATATCCGTCCGGGTGACCGGATTGGCCTCTGTGGAGAAAACGGAGCCGGGAAGTCGACCCTGCTGAAGATGCTCGCCGGCCTGGTCGAGGCCGATGCTGGCGTCCTCCAGTCAGCCAAGGGGACGACCTTCGGCTACCTGCCCCAGGACGGACTGGTTCACGGTGGCCGCAACCTGTTCGATGAGGTTCACGGCGCGCTGCAGGAACTGCTGGAGACCGAGGCGGAACTGCGGCGGCTCGAGCAGGTCATTGCCGCGGGGGCCGGTGCGGATATCCTGGAACGCTATGCAGAGCTTCAGGATCTTTTTGCGCAGCGCGGCGGCTATACCATGGAATCGGAAGTCGGGCGCGTGTTATCCGGATTGGGGTTCAGTCATGCCGATTTCGGCAAACCCTGCGAACATTTTTCCGGGGGCTGGCAGATGCGCATCGCCCTGGCCAAGCTGTTGCTGCAGCGGCCCACCCTGCTCCTGCTCGATGAGCCGACCAACCACCTGGACCTGCCCGCCCGGGACTGGCTGGAGGACTACCTGCTGGCATATCCGCACGCGGTAGTGCTGGTATCGCATGACCGTTTTTTTCTGGACAAGGTGGTGGGGCGGATCGTCGAAATCTGGAACGGCGAATTGACCGAATACCCGGGCAACTATTCAAAGTATCTCCTGGCGCGGGACGAGCGGGTTGCGGCGCTCAAGGCTGCCAAGAAACAGCAGGATGAGGAGATTGCGCGAACCGAGGCGTTCATCAACCGCTTCCGTTATCAGGCCAACAAGGCGGCCCTGGTTCAGAGCCGGGTCAAGCAGCTGGAAAAGGTCGAGCGGATCAGTCTGCCGCCTGAGAGAAAGAGGATCTTTTTTACTTTCCCGCCACCGCCAAAGGGTGGGCGCATTGTCCTCGAACTCAAGGGGGCGGCGCAGAGTTACGGGTCACTGCAGGTGTTGCGAGACGTCGATCTGCTGGTTGAGCAGGGTGAGAGGGTTGCCCTGGTCGGGCCCAATGGAGCCGGCAAGTCAACCCTGATGCGTCTGCTGGCGGGGACTGAGGACCCCGTCGCGGGAAGGCGTGAAGAGGGACATAACCTGGCCCTGGCCTACTTCGCCCAGGACCAGGCGGCGGAGTTGAACCCGAGACGGGACGTTTATGCGGAACTGTCCGCAGACGCCCCTTTCACCATGGTGCCGAAACTGCGCAATATCCTCGGAGCTTTTCTGTTCTCCGGAGATGATGTCGAAAAAAGAGTTTCAGTTCTTTCCGGGGGTGAGCGCAACCGCCTGGCTCTGGCAAAGCTTCTGCTGCGGCCGGCCAATTTGCTCCTGCTCGATGAACCGACCAATCACCTCGACCTGCAGTCGAAGCAGGTCCTGCTTGACTCGCTCAAGAGTTACCGCGGGACAATCGTGTTTGTCTCCCACGATCGGTATTTTGTCGACCAGCTGGCAACCAGGGTGCTCGAGGTCGGAGAAGGGCGGGTGGTGAGCTACCTCGGCAACTACGAAGACTTCCTGCGGGCCAAGGAAGGGCTCGGCGACCACAGTCACAGTCGTCAGCGTGTTGAACAGCAGGCCGAGGTCAGCGCTGAAAAAGGGCTGCCCCTCGATAAGGATTCACGACGGCAGGCCCATGCCGAGCGGAAGGAGCGTCAGCGGCGGGAGCGCAAACTGCAGAAGGAGGTTGAGTCTCTGGAGTGCCGCATCGAATCGCTTGAAGGTCAACTCGTCGATCTGGAACAGGCAATGGCTGATCCTGAGCTCTATCAGGATCAGCAACGCTGGAAAGAGGTGAGCAGCAGACATGCACATCTCAAGGAGGAGCTGGAAGAGACTTACCGGCGCTGGGAAGAGCTGCAGGAGCAGGCATGAGCGGACATAAGCCTTTCGTCGTCGTTGTCGCGGGCGTAGCCGAGAAGGTCGGCAAGTCGACGATCGCCAATAACCTTGCGGTTTATCTGAAGGCCCTTGGTGAAGACCTGCCGGTGACCCTGATCTCTTTTACCAGGGGGCCCGCGCTGGACGAGATGTTCTCGCTGAAAGATGGAAGAGCAGCGACAGTGGTGGATCTGCTTGCCGCTGGCGACCTGGCGAGGGTAGCGCAGATGGGCCAGTTCGGTGTCTTTTATCTGTCGGCACGGGAGCAGCCTCAGCAGATCGGTGATACCACCCGCCTGCGGCGGATTCTTGCCCGGGACAATCGTGGCGGCATCGTCATCTTTGATGCCGGGAACGAAGAGAATGATCTCTGGCGGTCAGCGGTCTGGGCCGCGGACCTGGTATTGGCGCCGATCGGCGAACACCGTTCCCTGGCAAAGCTGAGTCGCTTGCGGCGGGCCCTCGCGGAGGGAGGTGGTCAGCAGGAGATGCTCTGGTTGCTGCCGAGCCAGCTCGGCGAACCGGCGGATGACTCCAGTGCAGAGGATGTACAGGCCCTGTTGCGGTTTGCTGCCGATGAGCGGGGGTACCAGGTTTTGAAACACTCCCTGAGTGCAGACCGACGGGTCCACCTGCAGGCGACCGGACAGAACCGCACCGTTCTGACCCGCTTGCCCGGCAGCCATGTCCACGGGGAGCTCCGCCGGCTGGCCGAGTTCGTTCTGCGTAAATATGCCGATGGTCCCGATGCGGATTGTCAGGGCCGCCGGATGCTGGCTGACGGCTTGCTGCCGCGCCGTGCTCGCAGGGTTGACCTGGTCTGCCCTCTCTGTGCGTTGTCGGCGATCGGGCCGCAGGTGCATTATCTTGAGGCTCTGCCCGGACGCTATCGTGCTTTGCTGCATGCCGAGTGCCTGGAAAACCTGCTGCAGGGGACAGGGATGAGCGCCTTTTTGCCGCGCAGAGGTCTTTTGCTGGTGGAGACAGGTGTCGCAGGAGAAGGTCTGCGCAATCAAATTCGGCTACTGCTGCCGGGAGAGCGGGGGGGATTTGCCGAACAGGAACTCCTTTTGCCGGAGAGCAGCTCGGGGTGGGATGCCCTGTTGCGCGCGGTCACCGGCCGCAGCCTGAATGAGCAGGAAGCCGGGGTGCTGGTTGTCTCGGGGCGAGGGGAGGCGGCCGTGCTGCTGGGTCCGGGGCGGTATCGGCTCTACCAGGAACAGAAGCGGAACGTTCTGCATCGCCTGCGCCGTGAGGAGTTCTGATCCCCTTCCCGTCATGGCGGCTAATGGCTGCAGCGCAGGCCGATCCCGTTGGCCTTGCTGCAATGAGATTGACAATTTCCTGTGAGTGCCTTTTAATACCTGCTGCGCAGTCTACCAGAAGCTGATCGGTGCTTGTTATGATATTTCTCCCCCGCGGAAACCCAGTCAAAGAAAAAGTCAACCCGGCCAGGGTTAATCTGCCCGAGGCCATGGGGAAACTCAGGGGTGGCTCTTTTTCCGGTTATATGCGCTTTGACAGCGGCCAGGGGGTCGGTGTCGTAATCTTTGAAAAGGGTCGCTTGATCAGCGCGCTTTTTCAGTCCCGCAAAAGTGGCAAGCGACTGATTGCATATGATGCCATTGCGCGTGTTTTTGAGATTTCCATCCAGGGCGCTGCCGAACTGAATATCTATCGGGTCGATGCTGAACTCGCCCTCGGTATTCACGGCCTGTTGCATGGCGATTATGTCTACCGGGGACAGGAGATGAAGCTCGTCGATGTCCGTTCATTGCTGGATACCATCAAAAGGACCTGCCTCACCGGCTGCCTGCGCGTATATGCCGAAGACAAGGTCGCCCTGATCTTTTATCGGGAGGGTTGCGCCAAGGGATTCTTTCTCGATGGTTTCAGTCGACTGCAGCAGACGGCAGATGTCAGCCGGTCCGTTGCCAGGTTTCCCGGGGCCAAACTTGATCTGTTGGCGACCCGACATTCGGAGGACGTTCCGCTTGCCGACTTGATGGCCTCCGCTGACCTCGGGATGATCTGGCGCAAGCTGCGCAGCGCGGTGAACTGAGATCGCGCCACGGTGGGAAAATAACCCTGTTTTCTCCGGGGAATCAGCTGGCCGGTCCGGTTCATTCCTCCCTCCCGGTTTTTATCTTCTCTGTTCCTTCGCTCCCGACCTCCGCTGACTTGCCAGCCGGACAAATATTTGTGCTATAATCGACCCTTGCGCCCGCGCTGCTGTCCAATGCCTGCCATTATCGGCTGAAATTGGCCATCTGGGCGCTTGCTGGGCTCAGTTTTTCGGTCAAACCTGCTTTATTCTTGACCGTTTTTGATGTTTCAACTATATCTAGGCAGGTATGTCAAACAATGGTTTCTTATCGCTAAAATTTATTCTGTCGGAGGTTCCTCAATGAAAAAGATCAGTGCTCTTTTTGTCGCGGCTGCCCTGTCCCTGGTCCTGACCGCCAGCGGTTTTGCGGCCGACACCATCAAGCTCGGCGTTGCCGGTCCTCACAGCGGTGACCTTGCTCCCTATGGTATCCCGGCGATGAAGGCTGCCCAGCTGGTGGTAAAAAAAGTCAATGCGGCCGGTGGTGTCCTCGGCAAGCAGGTTGAACTGCTGATTCAGGACGATCAGTGTAAACCGGAAATTGCAACCAATACCGCAACCAAGCTGGTCACCGAAGGTGCCAACGTGGTGCTCGGCCATATCTGCTCAGGTGCGACCAAGGCTGCTCTCGGTATCTACAAGGATGCCAAGATTCCGGTTATGTCCCCCTCGGCGACCAACCCGCCTCTGACCCAGAGTGGTGACTACCCGAATTTCTTCCGGACGATCGCGTCGGACGACATGCAGGCCAAGATGGCCGTCGATTTTGCCCTGAACGATCTGGGCCTGAAGAAGATTGCCGTCCTGCACGACAAGGGGGACTATGGCAAGGGTTTTGCGGAGTTCGCCAAGAAGTTCCTTGAAGATTCCGGCAAGGCCGAGGTTGTCCTTTTCGAGGGGATCACCCCGGGCGCAATCAACTACGATTCGATCGTAGGTAAAATCCGTAAAGAGCAGGCCGAGGCGCTGATCTTCGGCGGTTATCATCCCGAAGCCTCCAAGCTGGTCTCTTCCATGAAACGCAAGCGGCTGGATACGGTGTTCATCTCTGATGACGGCGTCAAGGACGACAGCTTCCTCAAGGTTGCCGGTTCCGCAGCAGAAGGGGCCTATGTCACCGGACCCCGCGATCTGTCCAGCATTCCTCTGAACGCCGCGGCAACCGAGGAGTTCAAGGCCGAGTACGGTGCTGACCCGGGTGCGTTCTTCCAGGAAGGTTACTCGGCGGCTCTGGCCCTGCTTAATGCGATTGAAAAGGCCGGCAGCACTGATTACGATGCGATGACCAACGCTCTGCGCAGCCAGTATGTCGAGACTCCGGTCGGCAAGATCAAGTTCGATGACAAGGGCGATGCTGAAGGTGTCGGCTTCTCAGTGTACAAGGTCGAGAATGGCGCGTTCACAGAGCTTAAATAGCTGAATTGACACGTCGCAGCGAAAAACCTGATGATCGGGGCGCTGCAGGATGAATCCCCTTCAGGGGGCTGGCGGATTCGCCAGCCCCCTGAAGCTTTGTTTACAGCCTGAATTTTCCTGTTGTTTTGAGTGCTTCCCCTGAGCTGAAACAGCTAGCCGGCGTCACTAAAACTCCGACTAAACTCTTTGCTGTGCGGTAGTAGGTATTATGGATTATTTTCTCGAACTATTTTTCGGCGGATTGACCCGGGGCAGCATCTATGCCCTGATAGCCCTCGGTTACACAATGGTTTACGGCATTATTCAGCTGATCAATTTTGCCCATGGCGAAATCTATATGATCGGGGCTTTTGTCGCGCTGATTGTGGCCGGTGTCTGTACAATCTACGGATTTACCGGCATTTCGATACTGATCATTGCCGCGATCGCGGCGATCATCTATGCCAGCGCCTACGGCTATACGCTGGAGAAGCTTGCTTACCGGCCACTGCGCGGCGCGCCGCGTTTGTCGCCGCTGATCAGCGCTATCGGGATGTCGATCTTTCTGCAGAATTACGTGCTGCTGGCGCAGACGTCCGACTTTCTGCCGTTTCCCAACCTGATTCCTGATTTCGCCTTCATGGAGCCGGTTGCACACATTATCGGTTCACCGGAACTGGTCATCCTAGTGACAACCGTGATCACCATGGTTCTGCTCACCCTGCTGATCAAAAAAACCAAGATCGGCAAGGCGATGCGCGCCACCCAGCAGGACATGAGCATGGCGCGCCTGGTCGGGGTCAACGTTGACCGGATCATTTCCCTGACGTTCGTCATCGGTTCCGCACTGGCGGCCATCGGCGGCGTGCTTGTGGCCTCCTATATCGGTCAGGTCAACTTCTATATCGGTTTTCTCGCCGGGGTAAAAGCGTTCACTGCCGCAGTGCTTGGCGGGATCGGCTCGATCCCGGGTGCAGTGCTCGGGGGGCTGGTGCTCGGCTGGACGGAGAGTTTTGCTGCCGGTTATGTTTCCAGTGATTATGAAGATGTCTTCGCCTTCGGCCTGCTGGTGCTGATCCTGATCCTGCGTCCGTCCGGAATTCTCGGCAAGGCGCGCAAGCAGAAGGTGTAACGGGTGACAGATATGCTGAAAGATTTTAAACAGTCGGTTCTTGTTGCGCTCTGGTTTGTGTTTCTGACCTTCCCGCTGATGGTGGTGCGGGTCAATACCATGAACAATGTGGTTGAGTGGCGCTGGATGAATTTGGTCTGGGTGGCGATTGCGGCTTTTGTCCTGTCCTATGTCTGGCGTTACCTGCTGGCCCGTAAGCAGGCGAGAATGAAGGTCGCCGAAGAGGGGATCCAGCAGCAGACCAAGCTGCAGGTGCTGCTGGAGGACATGTCCTTCCGTTACAAGGCGATGGGCGTTCTGCTGATCATCGCTCTGGCCTTTCCGCAGATTTTCGATACCTACCAGACAACCATCATGATTTCGGCGCTGATCTATGTGGTGCTCGGCCTTGGCCTGAACATCAGTGTCGGTCTGGCAGGTCTGCTAGACCTTGGCTATGTCGCTTTTTTTGCTGTCGGCGCCTACGCGTATGCTCTGCTCAATCATCATTTCGGCTTCGGTTTCTGGACGATTCTGCCTGTCGGCGGGATTCTCGGCTGCCTGTTCGGAGTGGTCCTCGGCTTTCCGATTCTGCGTCTGCGCGGCGACTACCTGGCCATCGTCACCCTCGGGTTCGGGATGATCATCAAGGTTGTCCTTGAGAACTGGAGCGAGTTCTCCTTCGGTCCCAGTGGTATCGCCAACATCGACAAGCCGGGCTTGTTCGGCATGGACATGAATATCGACAGCTCAACCGTCTATATCTACTACATCATGATTGCCCTGGTTGTCTTTACCATCCTGGTCACCATGCGCCTGCGCAACAGCCGGATCGGCCGTGCCTGGATCGCGCTGCGCGAAGATGAAATCGCCTGCGTCGCCATGGGTATTGACATGGCCAGGACCAAGTTGTCCGCCTATGCCCTTGGGGCTTTCTGGGCGGGGATGGTGGGGGTTCTGTTCGCAGCCAAGACCACTTTCATCAATCCGGCCAGCTTTACTTTTATGGAGTCGGCAATCATCCTTTCTATCGTGGTTCTCGGCGGGATGGGCTCGATCCTCGGGGTCATCCTCGGGGCGTTCATTCTGATCCTGCTGCCCGAATATCTGCGGGCATTTTCCGAATACCGGATGCTGGCTTTCGGCGCGGCGATGGTGCTGATGATGATTTTCCGGCCCCAGGGGATCATCAGCAATATTCGCCAGAAATATGAATATAAAGGATTGAAAGAAGAGACCGAAAATGGCTGAAAAACATAAACTGCTCGAAGTCAAAGGGTTGACCATGGATTTCGGCGGACTGCGGGCCGTCGACAGTGTTTCCCTGGAAGTCCACGAGGGTGAAATTGCTGCTCTGATCGGTCCGAACGGCGCCGGGAAGACGACTTTTTTCAACTGTGTCACAGGGATTTACGATCCGACCAAGGGGGATATCCTGCTGCACCCCAAGGGTCTGCCAACCCGGCGCCTGAATGGTCTGAAGCCGAACAAGGTGACCGAGATGGGACTGGCGCGGACCTTTCAGAATATCCGCCTCTTTTCGGATATGACGGTACTGGAAAATGTCATGATCGGTCGCCACTGCCGGACCAAATCGGGCATCTTCCGTTCGATCATCCGTGGCAAAGCTGTCCGCGAAGAGGAACAGGAGATTGTCGAGTCGAGTTACCAGTTGCTGCAGAAGGTCGGCCTGGCGGAATTCACCAACGAATTTGCCAAGAACCTGCCCTACGGTGCCCAGCGTCGCCTGGAAATAGCGCGGGCCATGGCGACTGACCCGTTTCTGCTGCTCCTTGATGAACCGGCCGCCGGAATGAACCCGCAGGAGACGTCCGAACTGGATCAGCTGATCTGCAAGATCAGCGAGGAGGAGCAGATCGCGATTCTGCTTATCGAGCACGATATGAAGCTGGTCATGAACATCTCCAATCCCATTTACGTGATGGAGTACGGCAAGAAAATCGCTGAAGGGAGTCCGCAGCAGATCAAGGATAATCCAAAGGTGATAGAGGCCTACCTGGGAGAGGAAACCGATGCTTAAAGTCAATAATATTCAGACCTTCTATGGCAATATTCAGGCTCTTAAGGATGTCTCCATCGAGATCAACGAAGGGGAGATCGTCACCCTGATCGGGGCCAACGGAGCGGGGAAAACCACCACCCTGATGTCGATCTGCGGCATCACCCCGCCCCGGTACGGAGAAATCCTGCTCGATGGTGATCCTATCCATGGCATGAGTGCCGACAAGGTTGTGCAGCATGGGATTGTCCAGGTGCCTGAAGGGCGGCGGATCTTCCCCGATATGACGGTGCAGGAAAATCTTGAGATGGGCGCATTTCTGCGAAACAACAAGCAGCTGGTTCAGCAGGATCTGAACTATGTGATGACCCTTTTCCCTATCCTCGAAAAGCGGAAAAATCAGCTGGGAGGAACCCTGTCGGGTGGCGAGCAGCAGATGTTGGCGATCTCCCGGGCATTGATGGCACGGCCTCGAATCCTGTTGCTGGATGAACCGTCCCTGGGTCTGGCGCCACTGATCATCAAGCAGATCTTCGACATCCTGCGCCAGATCAACAAGGAGAGCAACACCACGATCTTCCTGGTCGAACAGAATGCGAATCAGGCGCTGAAATTGGCCGATCGCGGTTATGTCATGGAAAACGGTCGGATTACCCTGGTCGATTCGGCAGACAGCCTGCTGGAAAACGATGACGTCCGGAAGGCGTATCTGGGGCTTTAGAGGTCCCGACATAAACGAACGAGAAAGGGCTCCCGCGGGAGCCCTTTCTCGTTCGTTTATGGGTGTGACGTGGTGCAGGCATTGAACGGAAAACGCTAGTCCAGAGGTTTTTTTCGCATTACCGGTCTCCACATTGACTCACCGTTGGCATTGCTCGGCTGGTCAGTTGAGGCCATTGCTGAAGCGTACCCGGCAATGTGGTATGCTAATCATTCATGCCGCTGGAATCTCAGTGTTTCCGGAGCAAGGAATGCCAGGATGAAAGACTTTTTCACTGTTACCAGAAAAGTGGCCTTCGGTTACCTGGTCATTCTTTTTTTCAGCCTCGCTGCCATCGTGTACGCTCTCACCAATTTTCACCAGCACACGCGCCAGACGCAAAGCCTGGTCGGCTCGCAATTTAAAGTGTTTCCCCTGCTGGAAGATTTAAGGCAGAACCTGCTTGCCCAGGAAAAACTGGAAAAGCAGCTACTGATTCTTCACGAAGAAGAATTTCTCGATCTTCTGGGGTTGCGCCTTGTCGACTTCGAACAACTTGTCAGCAAGGTCGAGGGAGGTTTTCCTGACAGCTACCGGCAGCCCTTGAGCCCTGTTCTGCAGCAATATACCCAGGAAGTGTCCTCGCTGATGGATGCTCTGGCAGATGAACACTGGCAACTGGCCGCCACGATGTCCTCACAGATGACCAGCCCGTTGCGCAGCCAGCTATTTGACCTGCTCTCGGAGGTTCGGGACAGCCATCAGCGGGCGATCGATCTCAGGCTGAGGGATCTGTCCAGACAGAGCAGCGAGGCCTATCGCTTTACCCTGATTATTTCTCTGGTCGGGATTCTGCTGTCTGCGCCAGTCGCCTTGACAGTAATCTACAGCATCCAGCGTTCGGTCAGGGCTCTGCAGAAAGCGACCCGGGAAATCGCCGAGGGCAGCTTCGATTCAAAGCTGGATATCCGCAGCCGGGATGAATTCGGTCTTCTGGCCCTGGATTTCGCCAGCATGGGGCGCAAACTTCGTGAACTGGAACAACTGCGTCTTGATGCCAACCCTTTGACCAACTTGCCGGGAAACCTCGCCATCGACCGGGAACTCGAACGGCGGATCCAGCAGCAGATCCCTTTTTCTCATCTGTATATCGATCTTGATAACTTCAAAGCGTACAGTGACCGGTACGGCTATCAGGCCGGGAGTGATGTTCTCGCGAAAGTCGGTGGGCTGATTCTGGATGTGGTGAGAAGGGCAGGCTCGAAGGGCGACCTGGTGGGTCATATCGGTGGCGATGACTATGTTGTTCTGACCAGGCCGGATCTTGCGGAAAAAATATCCCGGGTACTGGTTGACGCTTTTGATCATCTGGTTCCGGATTTCTATAGCCGGGAGGACCGCGAAAAGGGCTGCTTTACCGGGACCGATCGCTACGGGGTTGAACGGGAGTTTCCGCTGCTGACGATCTCCATTGCGATTACCAACTCGGAAAATTTCGAGCAGCCCTCACTGCTGGCAATCAGCCGTGAATCTGCCAGCATGAAACAGCATCTGAAAAATATTTCAGGGAGTAATTACCTGGTTGATCGCCGCAAGCAGTTTGTTGGAGAATCACAATGATTAGGGTTTGAAAATAAAAAAATTTAAAAAATAATAGTAACTATTCAGCACCCTTTTCGATCAGATGCTTCAATTAGTGGCGGCGAGGGTG